>NZ_FOMI01000021.1 GCF_900112595.1 Algibacter pectinivorans
AAATTTATAAGCCTGTGCTTGTTTGCTTGCTTCTGATTTTCCTTCGGAAAATCGCCGCACACAAACTCCGCACTATCATTATACGAGACCGTTGTAGCCAATTTGAGAAAATGACAATCCGAGAGATATTAAACACCACAAAACATAGACCTTGGAAAATTCCGACTGATAATTGGAAATTTTACCAAGAGTGGAATAATGCAATATTTCTTCATTATCAAGTCGAATTGACTGAATTGAAAAAATTCGTTCCACAAGAATTGGAAATCGACCTTTTTGAGGAAAAACCTTGGATTTCTGTTGTTGCGTTTACAATGGAAAAAATAAGACCAAAAAACTTGCCTTCCTTCTCGCCAATATCAGATTTTGATGAAATAAATATTCGGACTTATGTTAAGTCAAAAAATAAAACCGGTGTTTACTTCTTGAGCATTGAAGGAGGAAAAAGCTTGTCTTGTAAAGTCGCAAAAGGCATTTCTGAACTTCCTTATAGATTTTCAAATATTGAACGGACTGACATAAAATATCAATCCCAAAACTCTGAATTTAAAGACAAATTAAATATTGAGTTTAAAATTGGAAACGAACTGACCGAGAAAATGGAATTAGACAAATGGTTAACAGAAAGATATGCTCTTTTTCAAGACACAGACGATTCGATAAACGAATTTGAAATCCATCATTTGGAATGGTCGATTAACGAAATTGACATACAAAAATTGGAATTGAATTATCAGAGATTTGAAAAATTAATAAACGAACGACCAAGCAAAACTCATTATTCGAAAGGAGTAAAAGTTTTGGCTTGGGGAAAAATTAAAAACAAAAAAACTGGCTACAACAATGTATAACCGCAATTACGGCGGATTCGACTACGTCCGAATCCACTCGGAATTGCTAAAGTCAGTGCTAAACCAAAAATTAACGCATATAAACCCGTAACTGACTGTTATACGAGACCGTTGGCTGTAATTAAAAACCGAAATCAGAATTAACATATGAAATTAAAACAAAAATTATTTACAATTCTATTTCTGACAATCTCAACAATAGGAATTGCTCAAGATTATAAAAATGAACTAAAGAAGGAATTTAACGATTATTTGAGCACAATTGTAAATATGGAGTTTGAAAAATCTATGGAATATATTGTTCCTGAATTTTTTGAAATTATCCCTAAATCACAAATGATAAAAGTTATGAAACAGGCTTTTAATAATCCAGGTGTAGAAATTGAAATTACAAACCCCAAAATTATAGGAATTAAAGATAAAGAGGAAATTGAAAGCAAATATTATTCACTTCTCACATACTCAAATCAAATGAATATGAAAATTGACGGAGAATCTGAAGAAACTAAAGACGAGAAAACTACAAGAATAAATTTGACAAAATTATCATTAGAAAGTACTTTTGGCTCTGAAAATGTTGAATACAATGAGAAAACGGAGTTTTTTAAAATATATTCTGAAAAAAAAGTATATGGCATTTCTAAAAATGGAAAATCTAATTGGAAATTTTTAGTACTTGAAAAAGGTTCGAAAATTATTTTAGATAAATTATTACCCAAAGAACTTGCTGAAAAAATATAAAAACTACAGCCAACATCGTATAAACTTTATTGCTGGTTTTAGCTCACTTGGGAAATTCCTTCGGAATTTCGCCGTTCGTGTTTTATTTATTAAATTCACTGCTTAAACAACGTAACAAAGCTTATACAACAACGTTACCCAACATTATGAAAAAACTAACCAAATGACCAAAACTGACCTATTTCGAGTAATAATTAAAATTTTCGGAATTTACTGCTTCATTGAT
>NZ_FOMI01000020.1 GCF_900112595.1 Algibacter pectinivorans
CGCACTCAAACTACGCACTATTCTTATACCAACCGTTAGGTGTCAGTAAAAAAAATTCAAATCTAACTCCAATCAATGAAAAAAAACTAACGGCGGAACTCAAAAAAAAAAAAAAATACAACAAACGGATGACATAAAAAACAGCTGACCAGCGCCCGACTCAATAAAAAAAGAACCAATCTTTGCGCGTAAAAAGAGAAGCCACGGTTGCGAATAAAAAAGAGCAAGAATTCTGTTACAAATACAAAACCGCCACCTAACATTGTATAAAAATAATGCGTATTTTAGTACGAAATTTATAAGCCTGTGCTTGTTTGCTTGCTTCTGATTTTCCTTCGGAAAATCGCCGCACACAAACTCCGCACTATCATTATACGAGACCGTTGTAGCCAATTTGAGAAAATGACAATCCGAGAGATATTAAACACCACAAAACATAGACCTTGGAAAATTCCGACTGATAATTGGAAATTTTACCAAGAGTGGAATAATGCAATATTTCTTCATTATCAAGTCGAATTGACTGAATTGAAAAAATTCGTTCCACAAGAATTGGAAATCGACCTTTTTGAGGAAAAACCTTGGATTTCTGTTGTTGCGTTTACAATGGAAAAAATAAGACCAAAAAACTTGCCTTCCTTCTCGCCAATATCAGATTTTGATGAAATAAATATTCGGACTTATGTTAAGTCAAAAAATAAAACCGGTGTTTACTTCTTGAGCATTGAAGGAGGAAAAAGCTTGTCTTGTAAAGTCGCAAAAGGCATTTCTGAACTTCCTTATAGATTTTCAAATATTGAACGGACTGACATAAAATATCAATCCCAAAACTCTGAATTTAAAGACAAATTAAATATTGAGTTTAAAATTGGAAACGAACTGACCGAGAAAATGGAATTAGACAAATGGTTAACAGAAAGATATGCTCTTTTTCAAGACACAGACGATTCGATAAACGAATTTGAAATCCATCATTTGGAATGGTCGATTAACGAAATTGACATACAAAAATTGGAATTGAATTATCAGAGATTTGAAAAATTAATAAACGAACGACCAAGCAAAACTCATTATTCGAAAGGAGTAAAAGTTTTGGCTTGGGGAAAAATTAAAAACAAAAAAACTGGCTACAACAATGTATAACCGCAATTACGGCGGATTCGACTACGTCCGAATCCACTCGGAATTGCTAAAGTCAGTGCTAAACCAAAAATTAACGCATATAAACCCGTAACTGACTGTTATACGAGACCGTTGGCTGTAATTAAAAACCGAAATCAGAATTAACATATGAAATTAAAACAAAAATTATTTACAATTCTATTTCTGACAATCTCAACAATAGGAATTGCTCAAGATTATAAAAATGAACTAAAGAAGGAATTTAACGATTATTTGAGCACAATTGTAAATATGGAGTTTGAAAAATCTATGGAATATATTGTTCCTGAATTTTTTGAAATTATCCCTAAATCACAAATGATAAAAGTTATGAAACAGGCTTTTAATAATCCAGGTGTAGAAATTGAAATTACAAACCCCAAAATTATAGGAATTAAAGATAAAGAGGAAATTGAAAGCAAATATTATTCACTTCTCACATACTCAAATCAAATGAATATGAAAATTGACGGAGAATCTGAAGAAACTAAAGACGAGAAAACTACAAGAATAAATTTGACAAAATTATCATTAGAAAGTACTTTTGGCTCTGAAAATGTTGAATACAATGAGAAAACGGAGTTTTTTAAAATATATTCTGAAAAAAAAGTATATGGCATTTCTAAAAATGGAAAATCTAATTGGAAATTTTTAGTACTTGAAAAAGGTTCGAAAATTATTTTAGATAAATTATTACCCAAAGAACTTGCTGAAAAAATATAAAAACTACAGCCAACATCGTATAAACTTTATTGCTGGTTTTAGCTCACTTGGGAAATTCCTTCGGAATTTCGCCGTTCGTGTTTTATTTATTAAATTCACTGCTTAAACAACGTAACAAAGCTTATACAACAACGTTACCCAACATTATGAAAAAACTAACCAAATGACCAAAACTGACCTATTTCGAGTAATAATTAAAATTTTCGGAATTTACTGCTTCATTGAT
>NZ_FOMI01000018.1 GCF_900112595.1 Algibacter pectinivorans
CAAGCATAATCTTAGGTAATTTAATTGTATCTATTTTTATTAATAGTGGTGCTCAAAATAATTCTTTATGAGAAACCACCAATGTCATTAAATTTTGGACCAACTTGCTATTTTAAATTTCATTGAGAAATATAATTTTTTTTTTTAAGGTATTAGGTTTTTTAGAAATAAAAAAGCAGGACATATATTTTTATACGTCCTGCTTTTTTTTTGATTTTTGGAAGGTATTTATAATTCTTTCTTCAAAATAATAATTTATTATGTAAAAATTATTTTTAATAAATTTAAATTATAGTTCACAAAAAACCGCCCTTCATAAATGTATGTTTAAGCTATTTAAAAGAATTTTACATGTATGAGGTTGTATTGGTCTGTAAAATACTCTTAAATCGTTTTATTTTGATTTTATCTGATTTTTGGATAAATTTTTAAAGAAATAGATTAAAAATTTAATAGGTAGCTTTTTCTTTTAATCGAAACTTTAATGCACCAGAAGGACATTTTTTTATTTGCTTAATTATTTTATCTGTATCGGTATGTTCTAAATTTATCCAAGGGATTATACTATCGCTAAATACTTCCGAAAGGTCTTTTGAACAAATTCCAGATAGTTTACATATTCCAGGGTCGTAAGTTACTGTAAGGTCTTGTGTTTTAAATTTTTTAGACTCAATTTTCATTTTTCTATCAATTTGGGATTGACTATTACGTTAAGTGCCTTATTGGTTATTAGCCTTTTTGTTAAAATGGTTTTATTGTTTATTTATTTTAATATTATTCGAATTCTGAAGTAAAGTGCAGTTTAATATTTGGATATTTCTGCTGCGTCATTTGTAACGAAAATGCAGAATCTGCAAGAAACACTAACTGGTTTTGCTTGTCTTTGGCTAAAAAACGTTGTTTAATTCTAACAAATTCCTTGTATTCATCTGTTTTTGCATTTTTAGGATCTACCCAACATGCTTTATAAACATTTAAGTTTTCATAGGTACATTTTGCACCATATTCGTGTTCTAGCCTATACTGTATTACTTCGTACTGCAAAGCGCCAACCGTTCCAATTACCTTTCTACCGTTTAGCTCTAATGTAAATAATTGAGCAACACCTTCGTCCATTAACTGGTCTATACCTTTATATAGTTGTTTAGATTTTAAAGGGTCGGCATTATTTATGTATCTAAAATGTTCTGGAGAAAAGCTAGGTACACCTTTGTAATTTAATACTTCGCCTTCTGTTAATGTATCGCCTATTTTAAATGTTCCGGTATCTTGTAGGCCAACAATATCGCCAGGATACGAGATATCTACTATTTCTTTTTTCTCAGCAAAAAAAGCATTTGGACTTGAGAATTTCACTTTTTTGTTATGACGCACATGTAAGTACGGAGTGTTTCTCTTAAACTCACCAGAAACAATTTTTATAAAAGCTAGCCTATTGCGGTGGTTAGGATCCATATTGGCATGAATTTTAAAAACAAAACCACTAAATTTATTTTCGTCTGGTTTTACTAGGCGTTCTTCGCTTTGTTTTGGTCTTGGTTTTGGGGCAATCTCAACAAAACAGTCTAATAGTTCTCTAACTCCAAAATTATTTAATGCCGAACCAAAAAAGACAGGTTGCTGTTGGCCATTTAAATAATCTTCTTTATTAAAGGAAGGATAAATACCTTCTACTAATTCTATTTCTTCTCTTAAAGTATTAGCGGCTTCTTGTCCAACTAGTTTATCTAATTCTAGCGAAGATAAATCTGAAATCTCAACAGTTTCTTCTATATCCTTTCTACTATCACCACTAAAAAGATTTACGTTTTTCTCCCATATATTATAAATCCCTTTAAAGTCGTAGCCCATACCAATAGGAAAACTAAGGGGTGTTACCTTTAAACCGAGTTTTTGCTCAACCTCGTCTAATAAATCAAAAGCATCTTTTCCCTCTCTATCCATTTTATTAATGAATACAATCATTGGTATGTTACGCATGCGGCAAACTTCAACCAGTTTTTCGGTTTGTTCCTCTACACCTTTTGCAACGTCAATAACAACAATAACACTATCTACAGCGGTTAATGTTCTAAATGTGTCTTCAGCGAAGTCCTTATGTCCCGGTGTATCTAGTATATTAATTTTAATGCCATTATATTCAAAAGCCAATACCGATGTAGCTACCGATATTCCACGTTGGCGTTCTATTTCCATAAAATCACTAGTGGCTCCCTTTTTTATTTTATTACTCTTTACGGCACCAGCTTCTTGTATGGCGCCTCCAAACAATAATAGCTTTTCGGTTAGAGTCGTTTTACCTGCATCTGGATGTGAGATAATTCCGAAAGTTCGTCTGCGTTGTATTTCTTTTAAAAAAGACATAAAATTAAATTTTGGCAAATATACTTCTTATAAAGTATTTTTGTGACTTTGATATTTTTTTTGTGTCTATATTATTAGTTTATGTTATTATTTATAATCTTTTAAAGATTTTAATTAATAATTTTTTAATTGTTAAATAGTGTTAATTTTTTTTTAATTTAGCGCTAGTATTATTTTGTATAGTATTTTTCTTAAAACTATAGTTTTAAAGACTTGCTTTTGTATGATTATTTTGTAAACCTAATAAAAAGATTTTTATAATTCACCCCCTTATAATATGGTAAATTTTACTCGATACTCCACTGCCTTAAAATTAAATTTATTTCTTTTAGTTATAGGTTGTTTTCTTTTAAATAGTTTAAATACGTTTGGTCAAACGCAACCGACATTTAATTTATCTCAAGGTCCTACGTTATTAGCTAATGGAGCTGCAGATGAGCAAATAGGTGCAAAATACATTTACCAAGATATAGAGTTTTCTGCGGATGGTATTTTAATAGATGCTATTGTAACAATTGTTGATAAAGTTAATGTAGATGAGCCAAATGCGGATTCTTTTACCGTCGATTCAACACTTGGAGTAGATGACAGATTTGAGCCTACAGTAAATACTGGAGCTGGTGATGGCTATGTAGAGTGGCAAATAGAGTTTGTGTTAGATGGTACTGTTACTGATGCAAATGATGTAGGTGTAAGGGCTAGATTGGAAAGTTTTGCTGTAGAGGCTATTGATGTTGATGGTTTTGAATATTTTGAAGTAATAATTACAGATTCATACACGATAGAAGGAGGTAATACGCCTGCTACAGAATTGGTTGTTTCTCAAAATGGAGTTTGGACTAGGTTTCAAAGTGATACTGATTTTGCTCCAGGTATTAGTCCAGGAGATACTCAATTCGCGGTAAGGGTTAATTATACTAATATTAGTACTATTAATTTTAGAAATGGAAGTTCTAATAATAGTAATAATAGACAGAATTCTATGACGTTTCTTGGTGAGGTTACTTTTGATGTTGAAAACACTACAAATGTAAACGAGCCGCCATTTGTTATGGATAATAATGGAAATGTTATAAGTTCTAATAACTTGTTTACTGGTAACGTGCTAACAGGTTCAGGTGATTCAGATGGTAATTTAGACCCAACTACAGTTAGACTGATTGATCCTAATGATCCAAGTAATCAAGGTGTTGTGGGTAGTCCATTAGTTGTTAGTGGAGTAGGTGTTTATACTGTTGATAATAGTGGAGGTATAGTCTTTACTCCTGAAAAGGACTATGTTGGTGATGCATCTATTTTATTTTCGGTAGAGGATGATTTAGGTGTTAGTTCCGATCAAGCCACTCTAGGAATTACATTAGTAGATCCTTGTTTAGGAGGGATTTCGGGAACGTTGGTGTGGGAAACAGCACCAACAAGCAATAGTGAATTTGATTGGACGCCTGATGGCGCTTTATCAAATACGTTTAATGATATTTCGGGAACAGGCTTAAATTCTACCATTACATTTACAGGAGATACTTCTACATTATCAGCGTGGAATTTTGGTACGGGTAATACACCTGAAGTAAATGTAGATAATGGTATTGAAGCTTTACAGTTTTTTACTAGTGGATTTGACGCCTCAGGAATAACAATTACAATTGCTTTTTCTCAACCTGTAAATGAAGTTGAATTTGATTTGTCGCATATTAATGGTGCTGGTCCCAACGGAGACGCTTATACGATTTCAGCCTCTGAAGTCGGAGGAAGTACACTTTTTCCATTGTTTACCGAATCTGCTAATCCATCATATACTACTAATAACTTTGGTTTTATTGATTCCAATGATAATAGTACTTTTGGAGATAATGATGAAGTTGGTGTGTCTTTTTCAAGTTTAAATGGTATAAACTCCATTACTTTAGTTTGGGATGAATGTACAGCTTGTAATGCTGGGACTGTTCATGGTTCTGCTATTCAAGATATTAGTTTTTGTTTTTCTGACGACACGCCTGTGGCTGTTGCTGATACAGTAAGTGTAAATGAAGACGAATTAATAGCTATTAATATTTTAAGTAACGATGATTTTGGAGATAATGGACCAAGTAGTAGTGCAGTTACAATAACGAGTGGTCCAACCAACGGAATTGCAACGGTAAATGATGGAACTACACCGAATGATCCAACGGACGACACTATTGATTATACACCTAATGCTAATTACAGCGGTTCAGATCAATTAACTTATGAGATTTGTGATGCTGATGGAGATTGTACTACAGCAGTAGTTACTATTAATGTAGATCCCGTAACGGATGCTATTGTAGATGCTAATGAAACAGTAAGTACAAACGAAGATACTCCAGTAAGTGGAGATTTATTTTCTA
>NZ_FOMI01000016.1 GCF_900112595.1 Algibacter pectinivorans
CGTTGTGCTTCATTTAACAAAATGACAGATTAATGAAAAAAATCTTCATGTTTATAACAATAATTTGCTTTCATTATGCAAAAGCTCAGAATGATATTAACTTAACTGACATTTTAGAAAATGTTGAAAGTCAAAGTCAAATTGATAGTCTGAAATTTTTATATCCTAATCTATCCATCAAAAAACACTCTTTATCTACTGGAGATAAAAACATTAATAAAAAAGTTTTCTTACTCGAAGAAAAAGAAATTAACGCAGACAGCATTGACGCAATTAAACTATTATCCCAAAAAGACATAAAAGAATTCAAAGTAAAATACATATTCATTAATGGAAAAAACCTTAACGAAAAGGAAATTAAGAAAATTCAAAAGAAAGCTTATAAAGAATTGAAAAAAGGCAAAACTTTTAGTGAAGTTGCCAATAAATACTCAATGGATCCTGGAAGTAAAGATGGTGATTTAGGTTGGTTTCCTGAAGGTCGCATGATTGAAAGGTTTGAAAATGCAATTAGAGAACATAAAAAAGATGAAATATTTCAAGTTTCAGACCAAAGTAGAAAATGGCATTTTATAATTTTAAAAAACCACGACGAGAGAGAAGCCAAAATATATGAATATATAACAATCACAAAATCGTAAAAAAACGAAAGCACAACAACGTGTATAATTAATTGCTTTGGTCGTTGCTTATTTGGAAAATTCCTTCGGAATTTTCTCGCGCTCGTTTTTGTTTACTAATTTAGTTGCTTAAACACGCAACTAACCATACACAAAACCGTTGGCGGTAATAAGAAAAAACCATAGAACAAATTAATAACATATGAAAATATTAAAGAAAATAGGAAAGTGGTTTTTGATTTTACTGGGAGCAATTGTTGCGTTTATTTTAGTTGTATTACTAATAATTCGAATCAATAGTTCTGGAAACGAAGAACCTTTTTTAGACGAAAACGGTAATGTTCTTCCGAATAGTATCGCTATGCACGAGGATATGACAATCAATGGAGTACCTCAAAGGATTACCATAAGAGGAAAAGACAAGAATAATCCCGTACTACTAATAGTTCACGGAGGACCAGGCGCACCAATTTTACCTGTAATTTACAAATTGACAAGAACTGATTTGGAAGATATTTTTACGGTTTGTTACTGGGAGCAAAGAGGCTCTGGGCTAGCTTTTAATGATAGCATACCTGATTCATCCATTACCTTATCACATATAGTTGATGATGGTTTGGAACTATCCAATCATTTAAAAAAGACGTTCAAAAAAGACAAAATTTACATTGAAGGTTTATCGTGGGGAACAGCGGTAGCAGCTTATATGGTTCAAAAACAGCCAGAATTATATCACGCCTATATTGGTAGTGGTCTTATGGCGAATCTATCACTTTCAGAAGAATTATCTTATGAATTTGCAATGTCAGAATCCCAAAAACACAATGATACCATTTCAATCAATCAATTAAAACAAATTGGAAGACCACCTTATGTTAAAAACTCAAAAAATTCAGTAACTGAAGCCTTTGAAATAGAACGAAAGATTGTAATGAAGTATGCACCGATAAAATTAAAAACCGGTTTTAATTTTATTAAAAGTATGTTTTTAGATAATGGATTAACGTTTAGGGAAAAATTTACTGATATGATAAATAGTCCTGAATCCTACTATCCTGCAGCTAAAATTTTACAACCTACTGCAATCAATATGAATTTAATGCGTGATATTCCTGAATTGAAAGTGCCAGTTTATATATTACAAGGAGACAATGACCATTTTACCGAAACGTCAGTAGCAAAAGCGTATTTTGATTCACTTATTGCGCCATCTAAAAAATGGTTTTTATTTGAAAACGGAACACACGGAGTACAAGTTGAATATTCTGAAAAATATCGTTCAATTTATATCAATGAAATACTTGGAAAATAATTACTACCGCCAACACCGTATATAATTTATTGCTACTTCTAGCCTACTTACGAAAATCCTTGCGGATTTTCTATTCGGTTTTTATTTACTAAATTATGTGCTTAAACACGCAACAAACCATATACAAACACGTTAGCTTTAATGCTCGAGCAAGTTTGCGGAATTAAAAAAGCTAGTTTATTTTTCTGTTTTTTTTGAGTTTTAAGAAAGTAAAAACCGAAAAACTATGTTGCCGAATTTTAAAAAACACGCTGAATTCAAACTCAAACTCTGAATTGAATTACGTCTGACTTTATAGCTCGTTTGCGGAATTGATATCTGAATTGAAAAACGGAATTACTTACTCCAAATATGACTTAAAAAAATCACGGAATTTGAGCAAGTTTACGGAATGAAAATCAAGCTGAATAAAACATAAAAAGCGGAATTAAAAAGCCGACTGAAAAATAAAATAGAAACGTGAAAAACGCACTAAAAGCTAACAACGCATAAAAAAAATTCCTATTTTGGGCTTGCATAGTGGTCGTTGCTTTGCTTGTTTGCATCTGATTTTCCTACGGAAAATCGCCGCGCACAAACACGCAACTTTTCTTATGCAAAACCGTTACCACCAATTAGAACAAACATAATGAACATAGATATTATTGGAGCAGGAATAGGAGGATTAACTACTGCGATTGCACTTGAGCAAAAAGGAATTAAAACAAGAATTTTTGAACAGGCGGAACAGATAAAACCAGTTGGAGCAGGAATTATATTAGCCAACAATGCAATGCAAGTTTATGAAAAGTTAGGCTTGCGAAAAGAAATTGAGGAAAATGGAAATCCGATATCATCAATGAATATTACCAAACCAAACCTAAATCCACTTTCAAAAATTGACTTGACCTATTTTGAGCAAAAGCATAAAACCAAAAACATTGCAATTCATAGAGGAACATTACAACAGATATTAATTGAAAAATTAAAATCAACCGAAATTAATCTCGACCATAAACTTACCTCAATCGTTGAAAACACAAATGGATATTTTCTAAAATTCCTAAATGGAGAACAAATTCAATCCTCAACCGTTTTGGGAGCCGATGGACTGAACTCTATTGTTCGACAAAACATATTCCCAAATAATAGCATAAGAAATGCAAATCAAATATGCTGGAGAGGAATTACGGAATGTGAATTACCGATAAAATTTAGAAATGAATTGAACGAGGCTTGGGGAAAATCCGAACGTTTTGGTTTTGTTCAAATTGCAGAAAATAAAATCTATTGGTATGCTTTAAAATCGTTCAAAAAAAACTCGAATGAATTTTCTATTAATAATTTAGAGCAATATTTTGGCGATTATAGTTCAATAATTAAAGACATCATAAAATCAACGAAAAAAGAACATATAAATACTGCCGAAATTTCAGACTTAAAACCAACAAACATTTGGTTTAAAGAAAATGTATGTTTAATCGGAGATTCAGCACACGCAACAACCCCAAATATGGGACAAGGTGCTTGTCAGGCTATCGAAGATGCTTTTGTGCTTTCAGAATGTTTACACAAATATGAAATTACCAAAGCATTTTCGGAATATCAAAAATTAAGATTACCAAAAGCACATCAAGTAGTTAGAGCAAGTTGGCTTGTTGGAAAAATGGCACATCTTAAAAATCCTATATTAATTGGTTTACGTAATCAAATGTTACGCTTAACGCCTACTTCAGTTAATAGAAAACAGAATGAACAAATTTTTCAACTTGCAGAAATATGATAATATTATCAATTATTTTATCAGCCATTTTTACTGCACTAGGTTTAATACATTTTTATTGGCTTTTTGGTGGAAAATGGGGATTGAAAAAGGTAATTCCAACAAAAGAGAATCAGACAAGTACGCTTTCAATTCCTAAATTTGCAACTCTAATCGTAGCTTTGGTTTTACTTCTATTTGGTCTGATTTATCTTGTAAAATCTGGACTTATAAATTTTCAAATTCCAAATTTGGTAATTAAATACGGTTATTGGATAATTCCTTCTATTTTTATTTTAAGAGCAATTGGAGATTTTAAATATGTAGGATTTTTTAAAAAAATAAAGAATACTGAATTTGCGAAAGCTGATTCAAAATGGTTTGCCCCTTTGTGTTTGACAATCGGAATATTTGGAATTATGATACAACTGATGAATAAATAACTGGTGGTAACAATGTATATAAAACATAGCTATTACAGGCTTTCCGAGAGGTTTGTGTGTGTTTGTGAAGAACGCCAAATTTTTAAATTTGGCTTTTAGATAAATAAAGATAAAAAGAAAAATTTAAAAATTTGGCTCGTGTATAATCCGAAACGATAGTGTCTTTTTACACGCTACGTTTCATATACGGAGACGTTAGCCACAAGCTGAAAAAAAATCCGAACTACAATGATTGAATGGATAAATGAAAAATTCGGAACAGAATTTACCGAAGAGCAATTGATAAATGTTAAAGATTTCTCACTTCTTTGGAACATATTTGAAAACCTTGTTTGTGGTAATCGTTGCAATGTAAACCGTTTAGACGAAAGACTAAATCCTATCGAATTTCAAATTGCTGACTTCCAAGAAAACTTTGAGTATTTTCAAAATAGATATACCGAAAATGGAACAACAAACGTTCGATTTGAACATCTGAACTTTCGAAATGGAGACAGAAAAGAGTTTGTTTCAAATGTACTTTTAGGAAATGAAAATGTAACTTCTGCCAAAGTTTTAGCACTAACAATTATAGTCTTTCGGTTCAGAAATAATCTATTCCACGGATTAAAAGATTTTATGCAAATTGACCAACAAGAAGAAAATTTCAGAAATGCCAATCAAGTTTTAAAAACCATTCTTACACATTATTAATATTTGAGCAGACTACAAGAAATATTTAGCAATAGAGAAATTTCATTATTAATATGGCTTGGAGTTTTCATAATATTTGTTCTCACACAAAAGTCAATGCGGAATTCATTGATGGATGTTGTGAAATTACTATTCGGTAAATATTTTCTTGCAATCTATTTGACTTTAGGTGTTTATTTATATGGAATATTCAGCCTTTTAAAAGCAATTAGACTTTGGACATCAGCGGACTTAAAAGATTCTATATTTTGGCTTTTTTCAGTTGCATTCGTTTTGGTTTTTAGCCTAAATAAAGCTAAAGACAGTAAATATTTTAGAGTAATTCTTATTGACACTATAAAAGTGATTGCGATATTAGAATTTGTAATCAACTTTTACAATTTCAGTTTAGTAACAGAGTTAATATTACTTCCTGTTTTAATCTTTATCGTAATGTTACAAGCAGTTGCTGGATTAGACTCGAAGAATACACAAGTCGCAAAATTATTAACGAATTTTATGGCAATATTTGGTTTCGGATTATTAATTTATTCCATTTATCAAATGGCTAATGGATATTCTGACTTTTTCAAATTAGGAACATTACACTCTTTTATTTTACCAATAATACTGACATTTTTGTTCTTACCTTATTTATACTTTTTATCTCTTTACAGTATTTATGAATCATACTTTATTAGACTCGATTTTATGACTGTAAAAAAGGGAAAAGTAAAGAAAGTAAAAAAACATATTAGAAGAAGAGCACATATAAATATCAATCGACTAAATAGAATAATGGAGCGTTTTGACAAAAAAGTTTTTTATGACGATACTAACTTGAAAAAATACGTAAAGAAAATAAGCAAACGGAAAAAAGCCAATGGCTAACAATGTATAAAAAAAATAGGGCAAAAAGTGTTTAATCGAAAGGTCTGTGCGTATTTGCTAAGTCACCAAATTTTTAAATTTGGTATATTTAAAACGAGAAAAGATAAATAACAAAATTTAAAAATTCGGCTTTAGTTTAATCCGAAAAGTATCGCTTACAACTGCCCTACTTTTCTTATACTAGACCGTTGTGTGTCATTTAAGACACGTTAATCATTTAAACTAAATATAATGAAAGAATCTGAAAAATTACCAATTAACAATATAATTGTATTTGATGGAATTAATGAATATAACACCAATCAAATAAATTCAAATCCTAAAATAAGAACATTAGTAAACAATGCAATATATTTAGGCGGATTTCCAACTTTAATAGAGAGAATAAACTCTGAAAACGGAACTGTTTACGTTACTACGAATACTGAATTTTCTCATTGGAAATCCGACTTAAAGAACGTTTCTATTGAGCTACTTGATTTGTGGAATCAAAGTAAGCCTTAGAATAATGAACTGCTCTTTTTTGAACATCATCTTCATTGAAACCAATAAAAGAAGAAAGTTCTAAAAGAAGTGCTGATTTACGGACAAAGGTCAATTCGGGATATTTATCTAACATTTTAGATATTTCACTATAATCCTTTCCGTTTTTTAAAACTGTGTTGTTTGAAATAAAATCTGACATAATTATATTTACGCATAAAAGAATATTGTGAAAAAAATAAACTATGAATGAAAATTTAGAACGAATTGAAAAATTTAGATTAAGATTGTCGGAATTGTCTAATAAACACCCAAAACAAAGGCAATCTATAATGGAATCAAGCACAATTGTATATGTGAATTGGAATCCAAATTTTAACTTCTCAAAACATTTACAAGACGAAGATATTAAAAGAGAAATACAAAGTATATTTAACGAAATTTTTCGGTAAAATTACAAAGTAATTGTTCTTTTGTTAGGCTAGTGAAAATATCATTACCTTTTTCATCAACGAATTGAAAATTAATACACTCATTAATTCTTTTTTTATTTTTGGAATTTAAGCCGAATGAAATTGTAAGCGAAACATCTGACATAAAAACGCCACACAACACCGTATAAAATTAATTGCTTGTTGTTTCCACTTTGGAAACTAATTGCGTGATTCTTTTGTATTGCTTATTTTAAAGTTAATTATTAGTCACGCAACTAATCTTATACAATCACGTTAGGTGTCAGTAAAAAAAATTCAAATCTAACTCCAA
>NZ_FOMI01000015.1 GCF_900112595.1 Algibacter pectinivorans
CGATGGTTCTGGTAATACTGCTACTTGTGAGCAAACGGTTACTGTTATTGATAATACAGACCCTACATTTGTTGAATGTGCTGCCCCTATTTCTGTTAATATGAATACCAGCGGTTGTGATACCTCTATTAATGATATTGATTTAGGTGCCCCTACAGTAAATGATAACTGTTCTGAAACCACTATTACTAACGATGCGCCTGAGACATTCCCGCTTGGTGATACTATTGTAACTTGGACCGTAACCGATGGTTCTGGTAATACTGCTACTTGTGAGCAAACGGTTACTGTTATTGATAATACAGACCCTACATTTGTTGAGTCTTTACCTGAAAATGGGACCTTTGAATGTGATAGCATTCCTGCTCCTGCTATTCTAACAGGAAACGATAACTGTGGCAGCGTAGAAGTAAACTTTACTGAAACAAGAATAGACGGAAATTGTGATGGTAATTATACTTTAGAACGCAGATGGGTGGCAACAGATCAAAATGGTTTAACTGCAGAACACTTACAAATTATAACAATTGAAGATACTACAGCACCAAAACCAACAACAGAGATAGCCACTACCATTTCTATTAATTGCGATAGTATTCCGGAAGTACCTGAAGTCGAATTTGTAGACAATTGTTCATCCGTTGCCGATGTTCAATATAATGAAATAAGTACAATAGACGATAACACAACTTCTAACTATCAAATCATAAGAACATGGGTCGTTTCAGATACTTGTAACAACGAACAAAAATATACGCAAACAATTAATGTTTCCCTAGTAGATTTCGTTACAGTAATTGAAGATAGAGCTTGTTCGGATGATGGAACAATAGATTTAAATAGTTATTTAAACAGTTCAGATTTGGGTGGAGAATGGACTGTTATTGAAGGAAATACTAATTTAAACTCCAATATATTTGACCCTGAAAATGTAGATTTAGGAAATTATAAATTCAACTATACATATATAGATAGCGGGTGTTTCAACTCTATAGAACTTAGTATAGAAATCCATGATGAATGTATAGTACTTCCATGTAGCGATAGAAACCAAGTAAGAATTTCAAAAGTAATAACCCCTAATGGAGATGAATTCAACGAATTCTTTTCAGTTAGCACAATTGATGGATGTGATTTTGTTATAGAAGTTCAAATATTTAATCGTTGGGGAGCCAAAATTTATGAAAATTCAGACTACCAAAATAATTGGAATGGATTTACCCATAACTCATCTGTTGGTAAAGCCGAAAAAGTTCCTAACGGTACGTATTTCTATATAGTAAATTTAAAAAATAGTGGGTTAGAGCCTTTTGCTAAAGCATTTTATGTAGGGACTAAATAAATCTAAAACAAACCATGAAGTCATTAAACTTAAATATATTTATTTTTATACTAGCCAATTGCTGGATTGGGTTTTCTCAACAACTACCACAATTTACGCAGTATATGTATAACACTATTTCTATTAATCCTGCATACGCCGGAAGTAGAGAAACATTAAGCGTTGTTGGTTTGCATAGAAGCCAATGGGTTGGATTAGATGGAGGACCAACTACTCAAACGCTTTCAGTTCATTCTCCATTGAGAAATGACAGAATTGGTGCCGGTATATCTTTTATTAATGACCAACTTGGTTATGAAAATTTCACATACCTATATGGAGACTTCTCTTATACACTACCTATAGGTGAAAAACATAAACTAGCATTTGGAATTAAAGGAGGGTTTACACAATATAGTTTAGATGAAGAGCTTCTGAATGATTCTAGTGATCCAAGACTAAATAACGCAGTGAATGATCCGTTTTTTGATGACGTATCAAACAGGTGGAGCCCCAATATAGGTTTAGGATTATATTTTCACTCCAACAAGTGGTATTTAGGCTTCTCTGCCCCGCGAATTCTAAATACGGATTACAATAAGGGAAGACAAGGCGCCCTAGACTACATAGCATTAGAGCGAATTAGTTACTATTTTACTGGAGGCTATGTATTTAATTTAAGCGAATCTACAAAGTTTAAACCGGCCATGTTATTTAAAGCTACAAATGGGGCACCGCTTTCATTTGATTTTACAGCTAACTTTTTATTTAATGAAACCTTTTGGTTTGGTGCAGCATACCGCGCAAACGAGTCTGCCGCAGCTCTAGGAGCTATTGCTGATTTTCAAGTATCTAAACAAATTCGATTAGGCTATGCTTACGAATACCCTATTTCAGACATTAGACCTTATACTAGTGGTACACACGAGATATTATTCATGTACGAATTATTTAAAAGTAAACGTATTAAATCCCCAAGGTACTTCTAAAACATATCACTATGAAAACCAATTATTTAATAATCTATTTGTTAATCTTTACAAGTACCATTTTTGCTCAAACAAAACTTGCCGATAAGTTTTACAGTAACTATGGCTTTGTAAAAGCAGCCGAACTTTATAATAAAGCAATAGAAAACGGTGACGATACCCAACACAATCTAACACGTTTAGGAGACTGCTACTACAACAACTCTAGCTCAAAAGAAGCTATTTATTGGTATGAAAAAGCAGCAAAACAGTACGACTTAGACGCCGAACATATATTTAGATATATACAGTCTTTAAAAAGTTTAGGTAAATATGCCGAAGCAAATAAGTGGATGAAAAGATTTATTGAAATTCAGAATGATGATAGTCGTTTAAAAAATTATGAAATTGGAAATCTCCTAAAATATGACGAACTAAATAAAATAGAAGATTCTTTATCTATAAAAATTAAAAACTTAAGTATAAATTCAGAAAACTCCGATTTTGGAACATTTATTTATAAAAATGAATTTTATTTTGCTTCCGCTAGAAATATTGCAGAATCAAAAAAATATGGATGGAATAAAGAGCCTTTTTTAGACATCTATCAAGTTTCCGTAAAAGAAAAAGAATATGATTTGGAATTTTCTAAACCCATTTTAATAGATTCTGAAAACATAAATTCCGACTATCATGAATCTAATGTAACCATTACTAACGACGGAAAAACTATATACTTTACTAGAGATAATGTTACCAAAAAAAACAAATTAAACTTTGATAAAAAGGGAACTACCCACTTAAAAATATACAAAGCTTCATTAACAGGAAAGCGATGGGGAAATATTGTAGAACTTAGTATTAATGATGATATATATTCCACTGGACATCCTGCTCTAAGTCCAGATAATAAAAAATTATATTTTGTTTCAGATAGAGAAGGAGGATTTGGAGCTACAGATATTTACGAGGTCGATATTTTACCTAATAATGAATTTAGTGAACCTAAAAATTTAGGACCAAAAATTAATACAGAAGGAAGAGAAATGTTTCCTTTTATTAGTAAAGACAGTACTTTATATTTTTCCTCTGATGGTAGATTAAACTTAGGCCTTTTAGATATTTTTAAATCTAACATTATTAAAGATAGTATTGCAGAACCGCAAAACATTGGGGCGCCTTATAATAGTGGTTTTGATGACTTCGCATATTTTATCGATACTGATAGCCCAAATAAACGCAGCTATTTCTCTTCTAACAGACCTGGGGGTAAAGGTAATGACGATATTTACACCGTTTATACTAAAACCTGTTCGCAACTTGTAAAGGGCATTGCAAGAAATAGAAACGATAATAAGCCACTAGCTAACGTTACTATAAAACTTATTGACGAAACAGGAAAGACTATTGATGAACTAATTACAACTCAAAATGGCGAATACCAATTTCCATTAAAATGTCAAAAGAAATACACAATAACAGCTAAACTCATTGCTTTCTCGGGAGATCAGGTTACAATAAACACAAATGATGAAGACCGTAATATTATTGAGCAAGATTTATATTTACAATCTCTAATACAAGGGAATCAAATTGTTATTAATCCCATCTATTTTGATTTTAATAAATGGGATATTAGAACAGATGCGCAATATGAACTAGA
Organism: Algibacter pectinivorans; assembly: GCF_900112595.1. GTDB lineage: Bacteria > Bacteroidota > Bacteroidia > Flavobacteriales > Flavobacteriaceae > Algibacter_B > Algibacter_B pectinivorans. The sequence continues at coordinate 3,953 of NZ_FOMI01000015.1, forward strand.
GAATATTGTAGATGTTTTAAGAGTAAATCCTAATATGATAATTAAAATTGAAGCACATACAGATAGTCGTGGACGAGATGCATACAACATGAAATTATCAGATAAGAGAGCAAAAGCCACAAGAGATTATATCTTTTCTAGAGGTATTTCAACTTATAGAATAGAAAGTGCTATTGGTTTTGGGGAAAGTCAACTACTAAACAAATGTTCTAACGGCGTTAAATGTACGGAAGAAGAACACCAAACAAATCGCCGATCTTATTTTTACATTGTAAAAAAATAAATAAACCTTTATTTATTAACGATATATATAAAAAAAACACGTCCTATAACGGACCAACTTTAAAAGCATAATGTCTTTTAATCGAATTTATTAGTGATTTGCCATGAATATTTGACTAACTAAGACCATATCCCTTTTTTTGTTATACCTACTATTATAAAAAGTTAATTATATGGCCTTAAATCTACTCTTAACAAATATATTTTTTATTGAAAGAAATATAACTCCTTCCCTACTAGAAGATATACCTCAAAATATATTTCTATTAAACCTAAATATAATCAAAAGTAAAATTTGGTTCTATTAAATTTAAGTGTTTCTAAAACTTAAAATCATGAAAACTAAAACAGCCTTTATAATTTATGTGTATGTTTTATTAAACGGTTTTAACAAAAAAACAAATAACTTAAATCTAAAAAATTTACGAAAATGTTAAATTTTCATCTACTGTTAAGAAAGTACTCTAATTTATTTTAAAGTAAAAAATGCAACTTTTCAAAAAACATAATATTTAAAGGCTTATGATAACGTCTACCCTATATAATAAACGCCATCAATTAATTTTCGCCTTCATATTTCTATTTAGTTTCTGCTCCTATGGGCAATTAAAGACTAATTTCTCACCTCGATATGAAGGAGCTATTAACGGTGATTTTGCAATGATTGCAAACAATTCCGTTTCTGATCACCCTACGAGGTCCTATAACGGACCATTAAATAATAACAGCTATTTTAGGCTAGAATATGTCGATATTGATAATGACGATGATACTTTTAGCTCTAGTAGTGCCACCTTTATTTCACCAATTGAAGACTTTAAATGTTTAACTATTAAAAAAGCCTTTTTATATTGGAGTGCTGTAGATCATGAACCAGGTGGTACGCCAGAAGCAACGGAGAATCGACCAGATTGGGATTTTAATGACGTAAAACTAATGCTACCTGGAGAGACAAATTATAGAGATTTAACCGCCGATCAAATTATATACCGTGGTCGAGACGATAATGGAGATGGCATTCCAGACGACCACTTTAGTTTTGACCCTTACACTTGTGTTAAAGATATTACAGATTTAATTCAAGAAGAATTAATTAACAAAAATATTTCTCCTTTTGATACTTACCAAGTTGCAAATATTGAAGCTACTATAGACCGTTTTAACGAACACGGTTTAACAAATACAGCTAATGGCGCTGGTGGTTGGCAAATTGTTTTTGTCTATGAAAGCCCTACTTTACCTTTAAAAAACGTAACTATTTTTGATGGCTATGGGCATATTGTATCTAGAAATCCATCTATTGATATCGAAATAGATGGATTTTTAACAGTACCAGAACCTCAAGATGTAAATGTAAATATACTTTTTGGGGCTATAGAAGGAGATAGAACTTTTATAGGTGATAACATGCAAATTCTTCCTCCTGGAACAGCAGGAAATGCTAATGATTTTGAAAATTTAACAACTAGTACCATTTTACCATTAAGAAATGTTGATAATTTTTTTAACAGTCGAATAACTATTAATAATGATAATTTTATAGATAGAAACCCAGCAAGTACAAATACCTTAGGATTTGATGCTGGTATTTTTAAATTAAATAATACAGGTAATTCTTTAATAGGAAATGATCAAACTTCAACAACCATAAGATTAACCACAAATAATGAGTCATATGGTTTGTATCTATTAGGTCTATCTGTTGAAGTTTTTGAACCAAAATTAGGTCCTATTGAAGTTACTACCGATGTAGCTAGTACAGCTCAAAATCCAGGAGCAACTATTACAGGAAATTTTGTGGTAGAAAACAAAGGTAACGACGATGCTAGAGAGGTTAAAATATTTACTACGCTACCTCCTCAACTTACTGTAGGTTTCCCCGTATCGAATTTACCTGATGGAGTTAGTGCTGTTTATGACTCTACAAGAAGATACTTAGAATTTACAGTTGAAGATTCTTATGTTACATCTAAATCACTTCCTCTAAATGTGGATTTTGATTTAATTATTAAAGATGAATGCTATTTTTTAACAGAAGACTGCGACACAGAATTTGGTTTACAATTTAGTACTACTTACAGAGGTGTTTTAAACCCAGATCCCCAAACAACAACCAGTTCATCGGAGGTCGAATGTGGCGTTGGTAATAACGAGAGAACCATTGTTAACGTTATTAAACCAACTGCAGATTGGCAAACCCCAGAAGATTCTTTAAATAGAACGATTGAATGTAATGATGCAAATGCACTATCTGCTGTTCAAGCTTTGGCTCCAGAAGTTGATACGGCTTGTAATTTTACTATAAATGAAGTAAAAGGTTCTTTTGTAGCAGATAATAATTGTCCAGATACTGGTACATATACAAATACATGGTCCTTTACAGATGAATGTAGTAACACGACAAAAGAATTTACTCAAATCATTACAATTGAAAGCTCATCACCTATAATGATTCCAGATGATGGGGCAGAAACTGTTAATTGTTTAGCCAATGCTACTGAAACGTTCACAATTCCAGAAATAACAGATCCTTGTGGAAATCTATTACCCCCTTCAGCTCCTGTTGTTACAGAGGATCTAAATCCTTTGGAATGTGCAGGTACCAAAACCTATACGTATACCTTTATAGATTGCTCCAATAATTCTTACCAGTGGTCTTATGTGTATACAATAAACGTCCCAACTTTCACAATTCCTGATGCCGATGGAGAGCTAACTGTTGAGTGTATTGATGATGCCGACGGTACTGCCGTTATTTTACCTACTGTTGAAGATGGTTGTGGTAACGAATTAACGGCCTCGGCTCCTGTTATTACAGATTCTCCTAATCCTATTACTTGTGAAGGCACTAGAACTTATACATATACATTTACCGATTGTGCGGGTAATTCTGATGAGTGGGCATTTGTTTATACCATTGAGTTAAACGCCTCCTTTATTTTGCCAGCTAACGGTTTTGAAACGGTTGATAATTTAGATGATGCTGTAGAGCCTACTCCTCCAACAGTAAACGATAATTGCAATAATCCAATTACACCGTCTGAACCTGTAAAATCTGAAACTCCAGATTGTCAAGGCTCAGTTGTTTATACTTATACTTATACCGATTGTGCAAACAACACAGCCAATTGGACGTACACTTACACTATAGAATTAGCACCTTTTACAGTGCCTGAAAGCGAAACTTCAACGGTAGAATGTATTTCAGAAGCTATCCCTCCAACACCTCCAACGGTTAACGATGCTAATGGCGATGAAATTATTCCTGTAATGACTACTAGTACTGCTCCTGAATGTGAAGGTGATTTAATTTACACCTTTACATACACAGATTGTGCTGGAAACACCGGTATTTGGGAACATACCTATACTATCGATGTAACAACGCTGCCTGTAGTTCCTGAAAATGAATCTACAACTGTAGAATGTCTTACTGATGCAACTCAACCTGAAACTCCAGAAGTATTGGATGCTTGTGGAAATACTATCGTACCTGTAATTACTGAAAGTGCAGATCCTGAATGTGAAGGGCAAAAAATATACACTTTCACCTATACAGATTGTGCAGGAAACGAAGCCGTATATACATTCACTTATAATATAGATACAACTATAGTTTCTGTTGTATCTCGAAGTGTAACAACTACTGTAGAATGTCTTGCAAATGTAACACCACCAACAGCACCAGAAGTAACAGATGCCTGTGGAAACGATATAACACCTGTAATTACTGAAAGTGTAGATCCTGAATGTGAAGGTGAAAAAATATACACTTTTACTTACACAGATTGTTCAGGAAACGAAACCGTTTACACATACACCTATATTATAAATGTTACAACTGCGCCTAGCGTTCCAGAAAATGTTGTTACAGATGTACAATGTATTGCTGATGCTACCCTACCTGAAGCTCCACAATTAACTAATGCTTGTGGTGATGATATTACTCCTGTAGTTACTGAAAATGCAGACCCTGAGTGCGAAGGTCAAAAAATATACACCTTTACGTATACGGATTGTGCAGGAAACGAAGCCGTATATACATACACTTACAACATTGAACTTACAGCCTTTATCTTACCTGCTAATGGTTTTGAAACGGTTGATAATTTAGATGATGCTGTAGAGCCTACTCCTCCAACAGTAAACGATAATTGC
>NZ_FOMI01000013.1 GCF_900112595.1 Algibacter pectinivorans
CGTTGTGCTTCATTTAACAAAATGACAGATTAATGAAAAAAATCTTCATGTTTATAACAATAATTTGCTTTCATTATGCAAAAGCTCAGAATGATATTAACTTAACTGACATTTTAGAAAATGTTGAAAGTCAAAGTCAAATTGATAGTCTGAAATTTTTATATCCTAATCTATCCATCAAAAAACACTCTTTATCTACTGGAGATAAAAACATTAATAAAAAAGTTTTCTTACTCGAAGAAAAAGAAATTAACGCAGACAGCATTGACGCAATTAAACTATTATCCCAAAAAGACATAAAAGAATTCAAAGTAAAATACATATTCATTAATGGAAAAAACCTTAACGAAAAGGAAATTAAGAAAATTCAAAAGAAAGCTTATAAAGAATTGAAAAAAGGCAAAACTTTTAGTGAAGTTGCCAATAAATACTCAATGGATCCTGGAAGTAAAGATGGTGATTTAGGTTGGTTTCCTGAAGGTCGCATGATTGAAAGGTTTGAAAATGCAATTAGAGAACATAAAAAAGATGAAATATTTCAAGTTTCAGACCAAAGTAGAAAATGGCATTTTATAATTTTAAAAAACCACGACGAGAGAGAAGCCAAAATATATGAATATATAACAATCACAAAATCGTAAAAAAACGAAAGCACAACAACGTGTATAATTAATTGCTTTGGTCGTTGCTTATTTGGAAAATTCCTTCGGAATTTTCTCGCGCTCGTTTTTGTTTACTAATTTAGTTGCTTAAACACGCAACTAACCATACACAAAACCGTTGTAGGTAATGCGAAAAAAAACCAACTAAAGATAAAACAGCTAATTATAATTAATTAAATTATATTTGCCTAATGGCAACAAGGATTGAAAATATAAATTCTAATATTATAAACTGGGCAATTACTCGAGCAGGTAATAATCTAGAAGAATTTTATGCGAATAATCCTGATGTTTTAGATTGGATAGAAGGAAATAAGAAACCTACTTTAAAACAATTAGAAAACTTCACTCATAAAGTTCACGTTCCTTTTGGATATATGTTTATGAATGAGCCACCTAAAGAGGAAATACCTATACCATTTTTTAGAACTGGAGCAGCACCTAGAGATAAAGTTTCTTTAAATGTCTATCATACTATCCAAATTATAAAGGACAGACAGAATTGGTTGACTAATTATTTACAAGAAAGCGAATATTCTGATTTAGACTTTGTAGGTAAATATAATGAAAACTCTAATTATAAGGAAATTGCAAATGATATTAGAAATACTTTAGGACTTCCTTTAAATTGGGCAAGTAAACTTGGTACTTGGGAACAAGCTTTAGATTATCTTACATTACAAATTGAGGAAATTGGAATAATTGTCAATTTTAATGGAGTTGTAGGAAACAACACTAGAAGAAAAATATTAGTTGAAGAATGTAGAGGCTTTGTTTTAGTAAATAACAAAGCACCTTTTCTATTTATAAATTCTGCAGATGCAAAAGCTGCACAAATGTTTACCTTAATTCACGAAATTGCTCATATTTGGCTAGGCGAAAGTGCTGGTTTTGACAACAAACAAATGCTTCCAGCTGATGACCCAACGGAATTATTATGTGATAAAGTTGCTGCTGAATTTTTAGTGCCTGAAACATTCTTTAGAGAAAAATGGAATAGCAGTCAAAACATAAAATATTTAAGTAGAGTTTTTAAAGTTAGTCCAATTGTAATTGCAAGAAGAGCATTAGATTTAGACTTAATATCTAAACCTTCTTTTTTTGAATTCTACAACAATTATATAGCAGAATTTAAAAACAAAAAGGAAAACCAAAGTTCTGGAGGGAATTTTTACGCAACCGCTAAAAAGAGAATTAGTTTAAGATTTGCTAGCTATGTGAATAATGCAGTAAATGAAAACAATCTTTTATATAGAGATGCATATAAATTAACTAGCTTAAAAGGAAATACGTACGACAAGTTTATTAACGAATATCTATTCCAAGTATGAATAAATATATCGTAGACTCAAACTTCTTCATACAAGCTCATCGCTCAATTTACCCTCTTGATGTTGTCCAAAGTTTTTGGTTAAAAGTTAATACTCTATCTCAAAATGGTACGATAGTAAGTATAGATAAGGTAAAAAAAGAAATTTATGACAATTCTTCTCACGAAGATGAACTTAAAGTATGGTGTGATGCTAATTTACCAAACGATTTTTTTATTAATACTGATATTGTTCTTCAAAATTATATTTCAATTGTAAACTGGACAAATTCAATGTCTCATCATTTTACACCAAATGCCATACAAGAGTTTCTTGAAACTGACCTTGCAGACCCTTGGTTGATAGCTTTTGCTATGAGTAATAATTGGACTATTGTAACTTATGAAAAGAGTCAACCAGAAAGAAAAAATAGAATAAAAATACCTGAAGTATGTAATCAATTTAATGTTAGACATATTGATACTATTCAAATGTTTAGAGAATTAAATGAAAGCTTCTAAAGCACTACCTACAACACCGTGTATAATTAATGGCTGGTTCTCGCCTACTTACGAAAATCCTCGCGGATTTTCTATTTAGTAATTATTTGCTAAATTAGGTGCTTAAAACACGCCACTAATCATACACAACAACGTTGGGCACAATTAAACAAAAACCGTGAAAATGAAAAGTAGAATATTATTATTATGTTTTTTCTTAGGATTTATCTCATTCAATAGAGCTTATTCTCAAGATGAAGATCTGACAAAAACTGAATTCAAAACTATCGCAGAAGGAACTGACTCGCCAATTCCTGACTTACAAATTGTTTGTTTTAATAAGTATTTTAACAAAGACTATTTACCTGCGGATTTTAGAAAAAAATATTATCTTGACGATAAAACGCTATATAAAAAGAAAATGTTGGTCGAGATTTTCCAATCTGACAAAAACAAAAAGGGATTTGACAAAATTGAACTAATCGCAATTAAGGAAAATGACAAAAAACTTGTTGTAGAATATAATCTTGTGAATTCAAATACAGAAAATGACGACAAGGAATTATCACCTTTTTTAATTGTTCAAGTTCCGAAATCAAAAAAAGAAATAAAGTTCATAGTCAACGGAACTGAATTAGGAAAAGCGACTGAACTTTACGTAGATTAAAATAACTGTGCCCAACAAAGTATAAAATTAATGCTTGGGTCTTTACTTAAACCAGCGATTATTCCTGTTTTGTTACGTCTGATTTTCCTTCGGAAAATCCTCGCACGCAAAACCGCACTAATCTTATACAAAACCGTTGTAACACATTATGAAAAAAACTCTGATATTATTAATAATCGCTATGACTTCAAATTTAGTTGAAGCGCAATTCATTAAAGAAAAATCAATAAATGCTCAAATTGGATATGGACTGAGCGCACCATATAATAGCGTTGATGAAGTTGTAGATGATGGATTTTTTGCACAAGGAGAATTAGTCCTTAAAGTAAAATCGTGGATTGAATTCAGACCATATGCAGGTTTTATCCTGACAAGTTCAAATGGAGAAGACCTTAATGGTAATCCTACTATTGAAAAAGCGGAAACAAAAGCATTTTTACTTGGAGGAAAAGTAAGAGTTAGAGCACCAATTCCTTGGGTAGCACCTTATGTGGAAATTGGAATTGGAACTTCAATTGGTAAATTTGAAACATTTACAGCATTTGATAACATAGACAAGAGCGGAATTATTTACCATATTCCATTCTCATTTGGACTTGAATTAGGGAAAAATAATAATGTTGATTTAGGATTTTCCTATTATTTTCAGCCATCAATTGAACAGTTCGCTGGAGCATTTGCGGTCGGAATTACATTTCCGTTGAATAATAAAAAATAACGTGTTACAACACCGTATATAATTTATTGCTGGCTATTTACCTATTTACGAAAATACTCGCGTATTTTCTATTTGGTTTTTATTTGCTAAATTAGGTGCTTTAAACACGCAACAAACAATATACAACAACGTTGTGCGTCATTTAACATCACAAAAACGAAAATATCAAAACTGAATGATAGGACCAGACAAAAAAGTAAAATTCCCACTTGAGAATTACGACAGACTTTGTTTCTTAAAAAACATTGTAAAGAACCCTAATATAATCATTGGAGACTACACATACTATGATGATTTTGAAAATGTAGAGAATTTTGAGAAAAATGTAAAATATCATTTTGACTTTATTGATGATAAATTAATAATTGGAAAATTCTGTATGATTGCTTCCGATGTTAAATTCATAATGAACGGTGCAAATCATTTGACTGACTCATTATCGACTTATCCTTTTGCAATTTTCGGAAATGGTTGGGAAAATGCAATGGATGGAAAGAGTTATCCCCAAAAAGGAAATATTAATATTGGTAACGATGTTTGGATAGGTTACAATGCAACTATTATGGCAGGAGTGACAATTGGAGATGGAGCAATTATTGCCACGAACTCGACCGTAATTAAAGATGTTGAACCTTATTCAATTGTTGGTGGAAATCCAGCAAAAGAAATTAAGAAGAGATTTTCTAAAGAAATAATCACAAAACTTTTAAAGACTCAATGGTGGAATTGGGATATTGAGAAAATTACAAAGAATGTTAAGAACTTGACTGACTCTGAAATTGAAAAAATAATTGAATAAAAAACGAACGCACAACAATGGCTATAAGTAATTGCTCGTTCTCACCTACTTCTGAAAATCCTCGCGGATTTTCAGTTTGGTGTGTACTTGCAAAGTTAAGTGCTAAACCACGCAACTACTCATAGCCGAGACCGTTGTAAGTAATGCGAAAATCGTGCTAAAATTGAATATTTGAACTAAAAAAGCCAACGCGCAAACAGCACATTTATTTTTTGCCAACGCGAAAAGCCAATCCTGAAAAAAATAAAAGAGCTGTTTCTTGCCAACGCAGAAAATAATCTTAAATTGAAAACTGAAAATAAAATATAAATAGAAGATGCCAATTCCAACAATGACTAACGCACAAAATGCGAAAAAGGATGAATTTTACACTCAATATCTTGACGTTGAAAAAGAAATGTCGGCATACTTGGAATTTGACGAAAATACTTTTCGTGGCAAAATAGTACTCTTACCTTGTGATGACCCAGAATGGAGTAATTTCACTAAATTCTTTGCTCAAAACTTTGAAAGATTTGGTCTTAAAAAATTAATAAGTACCAGTTATGCAGTTGAGAGTAAAAACTATAAGTCAAATTATCAACCAACTCTTTTTGAAATTAACAATCCACAATTTGACGAACAAAAAACAAGAATTAAAGGCAAAATATTTACACTTACACGAGATAAAACTGGAGATGGTGTAATTGATGTCAATGATTTGGAATGGAATTATTTAAAAGGAGATGGAGACTTTAGAAGTGATGAAATCAAAAAAATAAGAGACGAATCTGATATAATAATTACAAATCCACCATTTTCTCTTTTTAGAGAGTTTTTAGCTTGGATAGTTGAAGCAAATAAACAATTTGTGATTATTGGAAATATGAATGCAATATCATACAAAGAAGTATTTCCTTTGATAATGGCAAACAAAATGTGGACAGGCAACAGGTTTAATAGAAGAATTAATGGTAAAAATATGACTTTCTATGTGCCTGATGATTATAAATTAAGCGGAACAGAAGTAAATGTTGACGACAAAGGGAAAAAAATGATAAGTGTAGCAGGAACTGGATGGTACACAAATCTTGAACACGGAAGAAGACACCAACCATTGTCATTAATGACTATGGATGATAATATAAAATTTAGTAAACATAAAGAGGTTAGAGGTAAAGAATACGTCAAGTATGACAATTACGATGCAATTGAAATTCCTTTTACGGATGCAATTCCCAGCGATTACGATGGTATAATGGGTGTTCCTATTAGTTTTTTAACCAAATATAATCCAGAACAGTTTGAGATTGTAGGATTAACTCAAAGAGGTTGTCACGATGCTGTTCCTGATACAAAAACATATAATGATTATTGGGAAGTTAAACAAAGTGGAGAGAAAACAGGTTCTTCTGGTGGAAAAACAAATGGTAATGCTAATGTGGAAGGAAACGATGGTCGTAAAAACTATTTCATAAACAAAGATGGTAGAATTGTACAATCAAAATACCAAAGAATATTTATTAAACATAAAAAATGATTACAACTTTAAAAACAAATATAACTGTTGCTGACATTTGCGATGGCTTTGTTTACAATGAACTTGAGGGAAAAGGATTATTTGGATTATCTGGTAAATTGACGATACAGCCTGAATATCAAAGAAATTACATTTATGCAGATGGTAAAAGAGATGTTGCAGTAATTGAGTCGGTTTTAAAAGGCTATCCATTAGGCTTAATTTATTTTAATAAAGTAACTGATAATAATTTAGAAGTTCTTGATGGTCAACAAAGAATTACAAGTTTAGGTCGTTTTGTTACAAATAAATTCGCTGTTAAAGATGAGAATGGAATGGAGCAATATTTTGGTGGTATTGCTAAAGACAAACAAGAAAAAATCTTAAACACGCAATTACTAATTTACGAATGCGAAGGAGAAGAAAGCGAAATAAAAGAATGGTTTAAAACAATTAACATTGCAGGTGTTCCTCTTAATAGTCAAGAATTATTAAACGCAGTTTATTCTGGACCATTTGTTACTTTATTAAAACAAGAATTTAGTAATTCGCAAAATTCAAATATTCAAAAATGGAGTGCTTATGTAAGAGGTAATGTGGACAGACAAGAGTTTTTAGAAAGAGCTTTAGAATGGGTTAGCAAAAACAACATTGGCGAGTATATGAGTAAACATAGAAATGACAATAATATTAATGAAGTTAAAACATACTTTACTTCTGTAATAGATTGGGTTTCGAGCGTTTTCAAAGATGTTGAAAGTGAAATGTGTGGTTTAGAATGGGGTAAATTATACGAGGAATATCATAACAAATCTTATAATCCTAATAAAGTTTCTGAACAAGTTAAAGAGTTGTACTCAGACCCATATGTTAAGAACCGAAAAGGAATTTTTGAATATATTTTGGGAGGCTTAACTGACACAAAACTAATAGATGTTAGAATATTTGATGACGCAACAAAAAAAGCAACCTATTCAAAGCAAACGCAAGAAGCCGAGAAAAAAGAAATTTCTAATTGTCCTCTTTGTGCTATTGGTAGTAATTCTAATAAATCAAGAATATACAAATTAAAAGAAATGGATGCTGACCACGTAACAGCTTGGAGCAAAGGAGGAAAAACGGACTTAAATAATTGTGAAATGTTATGTAAAACTCACAATAGAGCAAAAGGAAATAAATAGAAATTTGAACTAAATAATGCCAACGCTTAAAGCCATACATATTTGCAATTCGCTTCAGCCAAGAAACAAGCCCAAAATTGCAAAAAAGTATGTCTTGCCAACGCTCACATTTGAAATAAATGACAAACATCCGAAAAATGAACTGAATGAAAAAAGCACTACTTACAACACCGTGTATAATTAATTGCTTGTCTATTAACTACTTACGAAAATTCTCGCAGACTTCAAATGTAGTTTTTATTTACTAAATTCCGTGCTTAAAACACGCAACTAATCATACACAAACACGTTATGTGCAAACTGAAACAAAAATCGAGAATTAAATAACCTATGAAACAAATGACTAAAATGCTGTTATTAATAACAGTAATCGGAATTACAAGTTGTAGTCCTAAAATCACATCAAATTTTACTAATCCACAACCCAAACTATCAATTGATGAAAAAGTAGCACTTTTGGATATCGAACACGAATTACCTGAAAATTTAACTAAAGTTGGAGAGTTAAGATTTCAAGATTCTGGATTTTCAACAGATTGCAGTTTCAACAGCTTAATGAATCAAGCAAGAATTGAGGCAAGAAAAAACGGAGCGAATATTGTTAAAGTGGTTGACAAAAAAAAGCCCGATTTATGGAGCAGTTGCCACAGATTAAAAATTGAACTTTATAAATATGATGGAGATGTTTCATCATTACCACAATATGAATTAAAACTTGACTAAATTTTAAAATCAAATCAATGAGAATTATTTTTAAAACCATTTTACTTTCGTCTGCCCTATTTTTAACAAGTTGCGCCACGATAATTTCTGGCTCAAGACAAAATGTGGAAATCGCTTCAGAACCAACTTCTGCAAAAGTTTATATTAATGAAATTGAAGTCGGAAATACACCTGTTCAACAAAATCTAAAAAGAAATCAAGAATATAATTTGGTACTCAAATTAGACGGATATGAAACCTATGAAACAAAACTGGAGAGAAAATTCAATGCTTGGTATATTGGAAATATTGCTTTCGGTGGACTAATTGGTATTATAATTGACCCGATAACTGGAGCAATGCATAAACTAAAGCCCGAAGAAATAAACGGAAGTCCGAAAAGTGGAACTACCTACAATACCGAAAATGGTAAACTATTCATAAGAATAAGTATGGATATTGACTCGAATTCAGAGAAAGTTGGACAATTAAAAAAATCGGAATAAAGTCTGCACATAACAATGGCTATAAGTAATTGCTTGTTCTCGCCTACTTCTGAAAATCCTCGCGGATTTTCAGTTTGGTGTATACTTGCAAAGTTAAGTGTTAACCCACGCAACTACTCATAGCCGAGACGTTGTGCTTCATTGCGGAACGCACTCAGAACGGAAACAAGCAATTTAAGAACATCTGACTTTTTACAAATTTTACGCTGAATAAATTACGCTGATTTCTCACTCAAAAGCGCAATGAAAATCGCATCTGAATTTTAGCAAGTTTTATAGAATCGGAATTTAAAAACGAAAAACTGAACAGATTGCGGAATTGCTCACTCAAACGGAATTGAAAAATATTGCGGAATATAAAGCTGACTGAATTCACTCAAACGCTAAAAAAAAAGAAATAGCAACTGAATTCAAACTGAAAGAAAAAACAACGAAAGCACAACAATGTATAAAAATAATTACTAGTTTAGTGCTCAACCAAAGGTCGTTGCTTATTTGTTACTTCTGATTTTCCTGCGGAAAATCCTCGCACACAAACACGCAACTATTCTTATACGTAAACGTTGGCAACAAGCTGAAAAAACTGAAACCTATGATACATTTAATTTGGTCAATAATAAACGGAATGATTGTTTTGTACTTTCTATATCTAATTGTCGGATTTATAGCTAAAGGAAAACGAATTTTTAAACCTCAATTTAAAGTTATCTCAATTTTTATAATGGTAATTGGAATTGTACAAATAATTTCTGCCTCTAACTCGGAAAAAAATACAAATAGAATTACGATAAATGAAGATTATAATAAACAGAATAATTCAAAAGTTAAAAAAGTAATACTCGAAGACAACTTGACTTTCGACATAAATATGCACGTAAAATATTCTGTTGAAAAAAATGAATTTATCCCAATTGAAAGTAATAGTTTTTTGACAGGATTTGTTAGTGGTTATGTTTGGGAATTTAAGTCGATTCAAACGAACAATTATAAACCGAATGAAAAAGCGGAATTTATTGCTGATGGAATTTTGAAATGGAATCTTTTCGGAATAAAGGTTTATAGCGAATCGAAAACATTTAGCGGAATAATAGAAAAATAAAAGCCAGTTGCCAACACCGTATATAATTTATTGCTGGTTCTAGCCTACTTACGAAAATCCTCGCGGATTTTCTATTCGGTTTTTATTTGTTAACTTAGTTGCTTAAACACGCAACAAACCATATACAAACACGTTGGCAAACATTATAAAAAATTGAATGGATATATTTAAAGCAGAAGAAAGAAACATTAGGAATATTCTTGAAAAAAAAGAAATAAAATATACTATTCCACGAAATCAAAGAGATTATGTTTGGGAAACAAAACAATGGAAAGAATTATTAGTTGACATTTATACTTCAATTAGTTTTGATGAAAATGGAGAAATAATTCTGAATGATTATTTCATTGGTAGTTGCGTTTTATCTGATACTAAAAAGAAAAATATAAAAAGTATAGTAGATGGTCAACAGAGACTTACAACAATAACAATTATTCTTTCGGTGATTTATGATCTCTTTGAAGAGAATAATCAAACGAAATTATTAGAAGGTATTTATTCCTATTTATTAAAAAAAGATGATGATGGTGATGATTATTTTGTGATTGAAAATAATGCTCTTGAACCATATTATTCAGAAGTTATATTAAACAAACCTATAGATGAAAATGATATAGTTCCAATAAGCGAGCAAGAAAAAAGAATATCTGAATGTTATTCTTTCTTTTACACTAACTTAAAATCAAAAATTGCAGAATTTGAAGAACACGAAATTGATTATTTAAAGGCTTTTAGATCTCAATTATTAAATTTAAAAATTATAGAAATTACAGTTGGGAATCAAATTGATGCTTATACAATATTCGAAATATTAAATGCTAAAGGAAAACAATTAGAATTAGGTGATCGAATGAAAAATTGGATTTTAAAAAGATTACCGAAACAATTTCCTACAGACACTGCTAAATCAAAATGGAATAAAATTAGAGAAAGTATAGAACCTATTTCTAAATCTGACAATAATTTTTCAAATTTTATTAAACATTTTTGGATTTCAAAATATGAAAAACTCAAAGATGAAGACGAAATTTATCATTATTTCAAGACAGAAGTTAGTCAAAGTGAAATGCCAAATTTTTTGAAAGAACTTCAAGAAAGTGCATTAGATTATAATAGAATTGCTACAGCAAATAGAAAAAAAATAAATTCAAAACTAGATTTTGTTTTAAGTAGCTTAATTACATTTAGAACTTCACAAATAAGACCAATTGCATTATCATTATTTTCAGTTTATAACAAAAATTTAATTTCTGAAAAAGAAATTACTAAATACTTAGAAATATTAGAACATTTCCATTTTATCTACACAGCAATATGTTCAACACCAGCGAATAAAGTTGAAAAAATATATCATAAGTACGCACCTTTAATTAGGAATAATTTTTCTAAAAAAATAATTTATGAATTAGTTGAAGAGTTAAACTCAATAAAACCGAATTATAATACTTTCAAACGAAATTTCTTAGTTAAAGGATTTTCAAATAAGAATAAGGATTTGAAAGTAAATAGATCAATAGTAAACTATATTTTACAAAAAATAGAATATTATAAACAAAATACCGATGAATTTGCTATTAATAATTTAACAATTGAGCACATTGCAAATGATGACGGAACAGAAAACACAGCTAGAATAGGAAATTTACTTCCTCTTTCTAAAAACATCAATTCAAACTGTGGAGACGAACCTCTGAAAGATAAAATTATTAAATACAGTAATTCTAGCTTTATAATGGTTAATGAATTTATAAAACATAATTCTGACAAAGAAGAATGGTCTGATAAAAATATTGGAGAAAGAACAACTGCTTTAGCTAAATTGAGTTATGAAAAAGTATGGAAGTTAAAAATTTAACGATTTGCCAACACCGTATAAAATTAATTGCTGGTTTTAGCCAGTTTACGAAAGTCCTCGCGGACTTTCTATCTGTGATTTATTTGCTAACTTTAGTGCTTAAATCACGCAACTAATCTTATACAAACACGTTGGGCATAATATAAGGCTAAAACCCAAATACAATGATTTAACACAAATATATGATAAGAAAAAACAAGAATTTAAAAAAGAAAACAATAATATTCATCAATGTATTTTTCGCTCTGTTTTTTTTAATTTCATGTGAAAAAGATGGAGATGTTTTTCTAAGAGTAGAAAACTTAAGAACTTATGAAATTGTAAATCTCAAAATTGGTAGTCTTGACTATGGAAATATAAGACCTAATGAAACGACTGACTACCAACAAATTGACACTGGCACATTTAACTCTTCTTACGAAATGAATGGAAGAGAACTTGCCGGGGAAATAAAAACATGGGGAATGGGTAATTTAAAATTGCAGATTCAGAATAATGGAGAACTTAAATTTATTGATGAATAAATACTATGCCCAACACAGTATATAAAAAATTGCTATTTTATGCTTAACCAATGTTAGTTGCTCGTTTGCTAGCTTCTGATTTTCCTTCGGAAAATCCTCGCATACAAACACGCAACTTTCCATATACAACAACGTTAGGTGTCAGTAAAAAAAAATCAAATCTAACTCCAATCAATGAAAAAAAACTAACGGCGGAACTCAAAAAAAAAAAAAAAAAAAACAACAAACGGATGACATAAAAAACAGCTGACCAGCGCCCGACTCAATAAAAAAAGAACCAATCTTTGCGCGTAAAAAGAGAAGCCACGGTTGCGAATAAAAAAGAGCAAGAATTCTGTTACAAATACAAAACCGCCACCTAACATTGTATAAAAATAATGCGTATTTTAGTACGAAATTTATAAGCCTGTGCTTGTTTGCTTGCTTCTGATTTTCCTTCGGAAAATCGCCGCACACAAACTCCGCACTATCATTATACTAGACCGTTAGCATACATTTAAAAAAAACCGAACAGCGAATGAAAACAGGAATAATAATTGGAATTTTAGTAGTAATCGGAATTATATATTTCGTCTCAAGAAATAAAAGTGGAACAAATAAAAATATACAAGTTGCTAAACAAATTCAACTTGCGGAATTGGAATCTGTAATGACTCAATTGTTAGATGGAAAAATGGAATATGACTTTTTCGGAATAACATCTGACGGAATTGATTGTATTTATTTTGCAGATAACAACGGAAAAATAAACATCGAATTTGAGGTTATGACAAACGACCAAAAACCTTATGTCGAAAAAATTACAAGTTTTGCGAATAAGAATAATTATAATTTAGTCAAAACGACTTACGGAAATAAACCTCATTACTCTGATTTAAAAGAAGCACCAGTTTATAAATTTGAATTAAATGCGGACAAATACAAAGCGACTGAAATTGGAACAGAAATAATGACCAAAATATTCAACAAAAACGGAACGACAAAATTTGACGTAGTTCCATAAGAAATAAAAAACGTATGCTAACACCGTGTAAAAAACATTGCTTATTTTAGTTTAACCGTTTGGTCGTTGCTTTGTTTGCTAGCTTCTGATTTTCCTTCGGAAAATCCTCGCACACAAACATGCAACGTTCCTTACACATAAACGTTAGGTGTCAGTAAAAAAATTTCAAATCTAACTCCAATCAATGAAAAAAAACTAACGGCGGAACTCAAAAAAAAAAAAAACACAACAAACGGATGACATAAAAAACAGCTGACCAGCGCCCGACTCAATAAAAAAAGAACCAATCTTTGCGCGTAAAAAGAGAAGCCACGGTTGCGAATAAAAAAGAGCAAGAATTCTGTTACAAATACAAAACCGCCACCTAACATTGTATAAAAATAATGCGTATTTTAGTACGAAATTTATAAGCCTGTGCTTGTTTGCTTGCTTCTGATTTTCCTTCGGAAAATCGCCGCACACAAACTCCGCACTATCATTATACGAGACCGTTCTACGCAATTTGAGAAAAACCTATGAAAAATATTAAACTGACATTTTTAAGTATCATAATTCTGACTTTATTTTCTTGTAATCAAAAAGTATATAAAGCTCTGAATGAATTAAAGAATATGCCACCAGCGGATTACAGTTATGTAATTGAACCAAAGTTTAATGAATCCAAAGAATCAGCTGAATTTAAAGTTATAGAATTGTTTTCCGCAGAAGAGTCTAAAATCGGAACTTATCATATTCACCAATATGACAAAGAAACTAAAGAACAAATAAATGAACGAATGTGGTTGCAAACTGTGTTGTTGAATTCAAAAAATCTGACTGACTATCAGAACGAAGAAGTAGCAACGAAATCAGCAAAAGAAGTAGCGAAATTTGTATTAAAGCAAATAAGTAATGTTTCTGACTATAAAAAAATACAAATCACATTTGTAAGACAATGGAATGACGGAAATATTAAACAAGAAAAAAGAACTGTTTATCTGACAATTCCTGAACTGAATAAAACTGAATTCTGAATAAAAACTGCGTAGAACACCGTGTATAATTCATTGCTAGTTATAGCCTGCTTACGAAAGTCCTCGCGGACTTTCTATCTGTTATTTATTTGCTAACTTTAGTGCTTAAACACGCAACGAAATCATACACAAAACCGTTGTAGGTAATTAAAAAAATGAATACGGAAAACAAAGAAGAATTAGAAAAACAAGAATCTGAAATCAGAAAAAATCTATTTCTTGTATTTGTACCGATTGCCATTATGATTTTCATTATTGCGAATTACCAATCAAACTCTTTGGAGCATAACAAAGAAAAATATTTAGAAAGTCGGAATACTAAATTTAACGGAATCGTAATTAAAAAAAGACAAGAAGGAGATTATACGAGAGCTGGTAGATTTGTTATTTTAGACAATTATCACGAGGAACGTGTTGAAAACAATACTTATTATAGAATTCAAATCGGAGATTCTGTATATAAAAAAAGTGAAAGTGACTCAGTTTATTTTCATCTAAAAAATGGAGAAATCATAATTGAGGATTACAATGAATATCTAAGAAAGAATTATTATGAATTGCTAAATGAAAAATAACTACCTACAACACCGTATAAAATTAATTGATTGGTTCTAGCCTACTTACGAAAATCCTTGCGGATTTTCTATTCGGTTTTTATTTGCTAAATTAGGTGCTTAACCACGCAACTAATCTTATACAAGACCGTTGTGCGTCATTAAAACCAATGAATACGATAAAAGCAGAAATAGATAAAAGTGACTACGGAACTGATGACTTTCCGAATCTGAAAATTGACGAATTTTGGCTTGACGAAAAACTCGAAGAGCTTTATCCGAACAATATGTATAGAGGACTTTATCCTACTCTACTTTTTTGGATGGAAATAGAACAAGAACGAAAAGTTGTTTGGAATAGAATTTTACCGAAAATTGGAGAAATAACAATTTGCCCAATTCTAATGTGTCCAGACGATAACGATTTTTCCTGCACGATAATTTTAGCGGAAATTGAAAATTGCGAAAAAACAGTAAAGTGGAACAAATTAGGAATTGATAAAACCACAGAATATAACGCTAAAAAAGTTGGCTCAAAAGCTGAATGGTTTGAAAAAATAAACGGATTTGAATTCTCAAAAGCTGATTATGAAAAAATGCTATCGGAATTTAAAAAGTATTATTTAATAGAAAAAACGAATTGGGATAAACAGAATCCTGAATTTAAACAAAAAATACCGTTTGAAAAATAACGAACGCACAACACCGTATATAATTTATTGCTAGTTCTAGCCTACTTACGAAAATCCTCGCGGATTTTCTATTCGGTTTTTATTTGCTAAATTAGGTGCTTAAACACGCAACAAACCATATACAACAACGTTGTGCGTAAGCTAAAAACAGCACGTTTCACATCAAATAATTCGACTAAATTATTATGATTAACAAAGAATTTATTGACAAAACCGAACATTCTGATTGGGATTTTAGTAACGAAATTCTTTATTCAATGTGCAGAGAAAATTTCACTCACACGCAAACGGACAAAATTATTGGAAAAACTGTTTTAATTGGTCGAACTTATGCAGCTGCAATTGAAAGACGGAAAAATAAAACCGAAGAAGAACAAAACGATAATTTTTACATTGAGAAAGTTGCGCCTAAATTTAAAAAATCAAAATTGGATTTTTATATAGAAAATTTAAAATATGAAACAGAACTGAACGAAAAAAATATTCCAGTAATATTAAAAGTTCATTGTTATTTAACTGAATTAATTAAGGAATTAACTGAACAAAACAAAAGGTCATTTTCTTCAAAATATTTGCATTTTCATCTTCCGAACTTATTTTTTATTTATGACACAAGAGCTGTAAAAGCAATTGGACTTTTAAAAACAAAATTTCAATATAATTACAAAGAACAAATTAATTCGGAAAATGCAGACAAAGAATATGCTTCCTTTTTTTATAAATGTTTTGCTCAAAAAAACAAAATGGAAAACGAATTTAAAAGAAAAATATCAACTCGACATTTTGACAATATATTAATGAAAGTTGTAGAACTGAATGAAACAAAAGCCTACGCACAACACCGTATATAATTTATTGCTAGTTCTAGCCTGCTTACGAAAACCCTCGCGGATTTTCTATTCGGTTTTTATTTGCTAACTTAGGTGCTGAATCACGCAACAAACCATATACAAACACGTTAGCTTTAATGCTTAAGCAAGTTTGCGGAAATAAAAAAAGCATGGTTTTAATCCCTGTTTTTTTTTGATATTTAAGGAGAAGAAAACGAAAAACTATATTGTGGTTTTTTAAAAATTATTTTAACTTCTCACTCAATTGCAAAATGTAATACTTTGTAGATCTTTTAGCTCGTTTGCGCAAAACGAAATCACTCAATCGGGATTTGCAAAGTTGAGGAATTAAAAATGTGTAAATAACAATATTATGGATGAAACAATTACGGAATTTTCTTTAGGTTTATTTTTTTGGCAAGCCTTGATATTAATTTCCCTTGGTCTTTGGATTTTTTGTTTAATAGATATTATAAGAAATCAGTTTCAGAAAAATGAAAAAATTACTTGGACTTTAATTGTTATATTACTCCCTATTTTAGGTGCACTTTTATATTTATTTATTGGAAAAAGTAAAAAATTAAAACAGAATTAATAACTTTATAAATAAAGCACTAAAAGCTAACACCGTATATAATTAATGGCTGGTTCAAGCTTGCTTACGAAAATTCTTCCGAATTTTCTATCTGGTTTTTATTTGCTAAATTAGTTGCTTACACACGCCACTAATCATATACAAACACGTTGCCTGTAATTATGAAAAATCTACTTCCATTAATACTTTGTCTTTTAATTTTAGTTTCGTGCAAGCAAAAAAACGAAACTGAAAAAGAAAAAGATTTAACTTCCTCGAGAGAATTAATAGAAGAACCTATAATTGAAATAGCCGAATCAGACTATTACAAATTCTTAAACGATGTTTTAGAAGACAAGACGATTATTGAAAGTAAAACATTAGAATATCCTGATTTAAAAAACAATTCGGACTATTGGACTGAAATTCTAACACCTCTTATTGAGCAAAGTACAGACGAAAAAATGTCTGAAATTTTAACCAAATCTGACATAGATTATATTTTTAGTCAACATTCAACTCAAAAAAAATTGGTTTTAGATTTTAATAAACTAAAACTTGACAATGTTCCCGATAATATAATAAAAAATGTATCTGACTATCTTCAAAGCGAGGATAAAACAAATAAAAAAGAGTTTGACTATTACGGAATTTATAATTTGACAATTCCATTATTTTCGAGAAACAAAAAATATGCTTTTTTCGACACAAGTTTTTACTGTGGTTTGCTATGTGCTTATGATGGAATTGATGTTTATGAATTAAAAAATGGAAAATGGGAATCAATAGGTTCCATCGGAATTATAACAATGAGTTGAACAAAATAACTACAGGCAACAACGGCTATAGTTCATTGCTTCTGACTTTCCTCTCGGAAAGTCCTCGCAAATTTGCTATCTTTGGTTTACGGCGGAAAATCCTCGCGGATTTTCACGCAACGAAACCATAGCCAAACACGTTGCCATTAATATGAAAAAAGTCATTGTCTTCTTACTAATTTTAGTTCCTTTAATTAGTTTCTCGCAAAATTGGCAAATTCCTGAAATTGATTGGGAAGGAAAAACTGAAACGGAAAATAATTACGTTGATTTACTAAAATTGAAAGATAGAAATTCATTAATTGTTAAAATTGGATATTCATCTTATTGGATAAAAGGACAAAATTTGGAATTTATAGTTTACCAAAATGACGGAAAAGTGAAAAGATTTGTTGTTTATCAACCAAATTCAACTGAATTGAAAACAAAAGTTAAACGCAAAAAAATTCGGAAGAAATATTTTAAATATTACTGGAATTATTTGAAAGAATCCGTAACTGAAAATAAATTGAAAATAGATAAATCGAAATTAAACATTACCCAAAAAGATGGAAAAGAAGAGGGAACTGTTCAAAGTATTTCAATAAGTGATGGAGCAAATTATCACTTTCAAATCTGTCAAGGAAAGAATTATATCGCTTATGGAAGTTACGAACCGAAAGTCTATATTGAAAATGAATATCCAGGTTCTGAAGAAAGGCAAAAATTAGTCGATTTAATGAACGGATTTGAAAGATTAACAGAAAAATACTAATGGCAACACCGTGTATAATTAATTGCTTGGTTTTAGCCAATTTACGAAAGTCCTCGCGGACTTTCTATCTGTGTTTTATTTGCTAACTTTAGTGCTTAAAACACGCAACTAACCATACACAAACACGTTGTGCCCAATTTGAAAAATGAGTAACTACATAATAGACATACCAGAAAATTATTATATATCAGAGTATTCACATCATTGGATGGTTCAAATCAGTATAGATAAAAAACCAAAAACGAAAAATTTCTCATTTAGGAAATATGGTTCGAAAAAAGAAGCACTTAAAAAGGCAATTTCATATAGAGATAAACTGGTAAAAGATAATAATATTGACCTTAAAAAACGATTTAAAAAAAGTAAAATACCTGGAATAAACAGAACAGTAGCAACGCGCAGAAATGGAGTAAAAGTAGCCTATTGGCAGGCAATTTGGACAGAAAATGGCAAACAAAGAACAAAAAGATTTTCTACAAAAACATATGGTGAAAATGAAGCAAAAGAGCTTGCAATTAAACATCGTGAAAAAATAATCAAATTATTAGATGATTCTGGTCAGACTTTATTTGAGAAACCAGATTCAAATACTAAAATCTGGAGATATATGGACTTTACAAAGTTTGTCTATATGTTGGAAAAAGGAGGGTTGTTCTTTCCGAATGTAGAATGCTTTAAAGACCCATATGAAGGTTCTTATTCCAGAGGGAATTTTAAAATGAGAAGTTTTGTTTTTAGCAGATCAAAAGGAGAAAACAAACTTCAAGAACAAATAGAAGAAATTAAAGAATTAAGACCTTTTATCAACATTAATTGTTGGCATATGAATGACTTCGAGTCTGCAGGAATGTGGAAACTTTATTCTCAAACAAATGAATCTATTTGTATTCAAACCACATTTGGTAAGCTAGAAAAATCGTTACCTGAAAGAATAAAATTCGGAAAAGTTAAATATATAAATTATGATAAAGACTGGATTCCAGAGTCAGATAATTATTATCCATTTATTTACAAGCGTTTGTCTTTTGAACACGAAAGAGAATTAAGAGCAATTTTTGACAGTTCAGAGGAAAATTTTGAAAAAACTTTTGAAAAAACCGAAAACGGTTATTGGATTAATTTAAATCTAATAACATTAGTCCAAAAAATATATGTTTCACCTGAAGCAGACGATTGGTTTGTGGAATTAGTAGAAAAAGTGAAAAACAAATATAATTTGAATTATAAAAAAGTATATAAATCACCTTTGAATAATGAACCTAATTTGAATAAAATAAAAACTGGGCACAACATTGTATAAAAATAATGCTTAAATTTATTCCTAAATCAAAAGGTTAGTGCGCATTTGGTCACTCTGATTTTCCTGCGGAAAATCCTCGGACACAAAACCGCACTATCCTTATACACAACCGTTGGCAATAATTAAAAACTGAACTGAATGAATGACATATTATCAATTATTGGAACAATTGCTTCTGTAGGTTCAGTTCCATTATCAATTTATCTATACATTAAAAGTAAAGAAAATAATGTAGACAAAACAAAAAGAGAAATAGTACGAATTTTATCTCATCAAATAGGAGATAGAAGAGAGTTAACAACTTTTGAGATTCAGACAGTTATAAATTCAAAAGCAAGAGAAAATAAAATTAACACCGAAAAAATTAGTGTGAATGAAATAGTTGAGGATTTAGTATCAGACTCAATATCTAATCCTTTACTCGATAATGAAATAAAAGATAGTATTTTAAAAGAACTGAAAAATGTTTATACTAAAAGTAAAATTTTAGGAAGCATTGATGAACTTGAAAAGGATACGAGAACAGATAAAGATGGAAAAATATCTGAAAAAAATATTGAAGAAAAAATAAAGAAGATAATTTCTGAAAGAAATGAACAGAAAATTAATGATTTAAAAAGAAAAACCAAAAGAACATCTGAATTATTTGGAATAATAGCTTTGATAATTACTTCATTAACAATTCTATTAACGGTAATCGGAAAAGGTAAGTACGATGAAAATTTATCTGAACCAATTTATAGTTTTTTAAGACAAAACGATTTTTATATATCTATAACAGGAGGAATTATAACTTCGATTATAGCTGGTGGAATTTTAGGTATTAGAAACAGAATGAAAAAATAACTATTGCCAACACCATGTATAATTAATTGCTTGGTTTTAGCCAATTTACGAAAGTCCTCGCGGACTTTCTATCTGTGTTTTTTTCACTAACTTTAGTGCTTAAATCACGCAACTAATCATACACAACAACGTTGCCAACAATACGAAAATGAAAATCGGAACTAAAATATCAATTCTTTTTTTGACTTTAAATTTGCTCTCTTGCAAAGGAGTTGCTCAAGAAACAGAAACTAAAAATCCATCATCTGAAATTGAATTTTCGGAAATTGAAAAAGATTATATTCCGAAACCAATTGGAATTATAAATGATTACGGACAAGTCTTTACGGAATCGCAACGGACTGAATTATCCAAAATACTTTATGATTACGATATTGAAACTTCAAGACAAATTGTAGTAGTAACAATTGACAGTATAAAACCTTATAACGACATCCAAAAATATGCAATGGATTTAGGACAAACTTGGGGAGTTGGAACTGCCGAAAAAAATAACGGATTGACAATAGTAGTTTGTAATCCTTGCAGACAAATCGGAATTGCAACTGGAAATGGAACCGAATTGATTTTGACTGACGAAGTTTGTAAAAAAGTAATTGACGAAAAAATAATACCTGAATTTAAAAACGGAGAATTTTATAGCGGAATTAAAAAAGGTGTGATAGAATTAATAAAAAAGTGGAAATAAGTACTGTTGGCAACAAAGCATAAAATTAATGGCTAGTTCTAGCTTACTTGGAAAATTCCTGCGGAATTTTCCGCTGGCAAGTTTCTATTTACTAAATTAGTGCTTAAACGCGCCACTAATATTATACCTAACCGTTAGGCAAAATATGAAACCCATCTCCAAAATGAAATTTATTGCAAACTATGCACAGTAAAACCATTTCAAAATACTTTTTGGACATTAATATTTTCAATGTTCCTTTTTCGTTGATTTTTGCTTTTACTTCAGGTATTTTATGGAGTATAGTTATTTTTTCATCATTTGGTATTTTGATAGGTTCTATTGGCTATCAGACTTTCAAAAAGAATGAATATTATGGATATTACAACCTCGGATTTACAAAAACTGACCTTTTAAAAAGAGTGTGGTTACTTAATACCTCTATTTCAATTTTATTGTTTCTAATCTATTTAATATTAAAGTAAATGGATTTTTTAAAAGTAACTGACATTAACAAATCTTACGGAAAGAAAACTATTTTAAAGAACATTGACCTTGATTGTAAAGTCGGAGAAATAATTGGAATATTTGGTCGCAACGGAACTGGAAAATCAACTTTATTAAAATTAATCTTTGGGACGGTAAAAGCTGACACCATTCTAATAGAAATAAATTCAGAAATCATTCCTCAAAAAAAAGTGATTTCATCAAAAAAAATAGGTTATCTACCACAAGACACTTTTTTGCCTAAAGAACGGAAAGTACGAGAAATAATTCCTTTGTTTTATCCAAATGGAGACGACCAAGACAAAATTTTTTACGCGCCACAAGTATCGAGTTTTGAAAAAATTAAAGTTGGAAAATTATCTTTAGGACAATTACGCTATCTTGAGTTACTGATTATTGGAAATCTAAATCATAAGTTCTTAATGCTGGACGAACCTTTTTCAATGATTGAGCCGATTTATAAAGATGTGATTAAGAATTTATTACTTGAACTCAAAAAATCAAAAGGAATAATCTTGACTGACCATTATTATAACGACGTTCTTGAAATTACAGATAAAAATTTCGTTTTAAAAGATGCAGAAAAAATTGAAATAATGGATAAAGACGATTTAGTTAAATATGAATATTTAAGGTCAAATGAATGAAAAAATACTTTGCCTAACAAAGTGTAAAAATAATTGCTTGGTTCTTGCCTACTCGGAAAATCCTGCGGATTTTCCTCTGGTTCGTTCCATTTTTGTTAAGTTAGTTGCTTAATCACGCAACTATCCTTACACGAACCCGTTAGCAATAATTACCCAAAATATGAGAATAAAAATAATCCTACTCTTATTGATAATAACAAGTTGTTCTCCAAGATATAAACTTCTTCTTCAAGAAAAGAAAGAACAACCATTAGATAGTCAACGTGAAATTCTAGTCCTGAATAAAGAATCTAACATAAATTTGGACGGAGCTTCTTTAATTGGCGAAATTAAAGGTCCATTTGAAAAATTTTACACCCCACCCAAAGCGGAATTAAAAGGATGCGGATATACTGAAATCATAAATGATATAAAAGAACAATCGAAGCAATTAGGTGCTAATATTATCAGTATTTATGACTTAAAAAAACCAACATCTTTAGATAATTGTTACAAACTAAAAGTCAAATTATACAAAAGCTTTGATTCAAACCTAATATCCAGAATAAAAGAGTATAATAAATCACGAATGGCTTCAAAAATTGACAAAGATTCGGAATATGCAATGTTATACCTATACAGACCAAAAGCCATCGCTGGAATGGTCGTAAAGTTTGATATTTATATGGATAATAACATTTTAATTACCAATTTAAAAAATGGAAATAAACTAGCCTATAAAATAGAGGACTTTGGGCATCATACTTTTACTGCAATTAATCAGAAAGGACAGAAGAAAGAATTCTCTTTAGATATAAAAAAAGGACAAGAGTATTATGTACGATGCGGAATAGACGTATCAAAACCATATGGAGTGGCTCAATTTTCTATGCTAGATAATAAAATTGGACATGAAGAATTTAATAAACTGAAATAAACTATTGCTAACAATGTATATAAAAAATTGCTAGTTTTACCCTAACCAATGTTAGTTGCTTTGTTTGCTAGCTTCTGATTTTCCTTCGGAAAATCCTCGCACACAAACACGCAACTTTCCATATACCTAAACGTTACCCACAATTAAAAAAGTAACTAATACGTATATAAGAGTTGTTGTAAAAAACAAATGAATAACTCATGAGCATATCAGGCATAGTAGGAACCTACTTATTGATGTTGCCAATAGGAATACTAATTGGATTTCAAATAGGAATTAATTTTTGGCATTACTGGACACTTAAGAATAGTGGACGACAAGAGCACCAACAAGCAACGATGCCAACGATATGGCGATGGTTACATAAACGTTGAAAGAGTCTAAAAAAGTCTTGTATCTCTCTTCTTTAAGCTTAGCTACAAAACCACCTTTACCATATTCGATAATTCCATCAAAAGTTATTTTAATATTCCAAGATGTATCAATATAGACAAGGTTTTTAGATTTTAAAAAATATAGTGCTTGAATTAATTTCTCAGCCTGTGCTTTAGTATTATCAGAAATAGAGAAATTGTCAAAATCATTATTTAAAGTCCTGACCATACCTATTTTAAATTCTTTATTATCTTTTTCAAAATTACGTCCAAATTTATAAGCGTAAAAAGAATTAAAAGTAACAGAATAGTCAGAGGTGTTATGAATTAAGTACCTTAAAACATCATCTAAATATTTTAAACTTTCATCAATATTCAAATCTTCTGTCATAATATAAATTTTAAAATTAAAGCAATGGAATATAAAATAAAAAGAATTAAATTAATAACTGTGCGGAATATAACGCACGAAAAATTAAATAGAAAATGAATAAGAAAGAAGAAAGGATAAGGTTAATACAGGAATGTGCTTTAGTAAGAGATTTATTATTATCAGTAGATAAGATTATTAAAATAAATAATATTCCAATAGATTTAGATTGGAAAGCAACTTATAATGACCCTAAACTATACTACTTATTTGAACATTGTGGTGGAATGTTTATAAAAGAAGACGACGATTAATCAAGTGGAGCAATACTATCTATGTAGCTCTCTAAAGAGGTTACTCTTTCTGTGATTTTATTACTGCATTTAAAATGAAGATTTGTTACTTGTTCTGTTTCATTTACAGTAGCGAGATTAATTTTATAGTATTTTCTATGAAAGTTTAAAATAACATTATTAAATTTATCATACAGTAATTCTCTTAAATTTTCATCGGACTTATTTTCTTCATAAAACAAATCAATTTTATCTATAATCTCTGATTTTTCTTTATCTACAGTTTTTAATAACTCTTTACAAGTAGTACTTTTAATAAGATTATCGGACATAAGCTATAAATTTTGAACAAGATAGAAAAAAGAATTAACTTACATCGAAATTAAATAAGTAGAAAGTAAAATAAAATTACTGTGGGTAACAAAGTATATAATCAATAAAGGCGCAGCCGATAGCCTACAATTTCGGTACAAAAATTAATTAATCACAACTCGAAAAGTACTGGCAATCAATCCTTTACTTTCAATATACAAAAACGTTGTGGTGCATTTGAGAAACATCGTGCCAACCAAAAAGAATTTTGCCAATGAAATACATCTTAACAGTATTTACCCTATTTATACCATATTGCATTTCTGCGCAATCTGTTTGCAAATTAAGTCAACAAGAATTAGACCTTTACTTATGTGTAAACGATTATACCTCAATTGAATCATCAGCTTCCTTGACTTTAGGATTAAGTGAAATAGTGTCTGAAATTGGACTTTCACAAAGCAATTTTACTATGAAAACTTGTAATTCAATTAAAAATGCGGTAGCGGTTATAATTGATGGAGAAAGAGAACTTTTGATTGATGAAAATTATTTATCCAAACTAAATAATTCTACAAATAGTTCTTTTTACCTTTTTATACTTGCCCACGAAATTGGACACCATCTAAATGGTCATACTTTAAAAAGTAGCGATAATTCGACATCAAGAAAGCAAGAATTAGAAGCAGATTATTTTGCAGGCTTTGTGCTAAAAAAATTAGATGGTTCAATTCAAGATATTACAGATGTTCTTAACAATATTCCTCATCCTAACGAAAACATAGGAACACATCCTATACTAAAAGACAGGATATTTATCGCCGAAAGTGGATTTAACAATGCCGAATTAAAAGAGCAAGAAATTCTGCAAAAATTTGAAACTGAAATTACTGAAAAAATAAAAAATGCAGAAAAAATAAATACACTAAACTTGGCGAGGTCATTATATTATAAATATGCTAAAACGGGAAATATGGAGTTTTTTGATTCTTCAAGAAGATTTTATGAAGAACTAATTAATAAAAATTTATTTGGTAATATACCTTTCATAGAATTGTCCTATTTACACAAATTGAATGATGATTCAAAATCATCAATCCAAATACTGAATGAAATACAAAACCCAAATAGTTATACAGCCTTATTGCTTTATGAAAATTACAATAAATTGGAACAATCAATACCAAATGAAATAGAAACTATCTTAAGTAATATTGTTTCTACTTCTGTTGAAGGTTTGACCTACAGAACAATTCTAGCTAACTACTACCTAAATACAGGTAAAACAGAAAGTGCTAAAAAAATATTTAATAGCCTATTAACCACAATCGAAGAAAGCGACAAAGAAGAAATTAATAAATATGAGTTAATTCATTTTTATAGCAATTACAGTTATTTCCTCAATACCCAAAGTGAATTTGAGCAATCTGTGGAAATTTCTAAAAATGCTTTAGATTTAATAAAAACATCGGAATATCTTAATAACAACCAAGTAAATTCAATTTTTAAATCTTGTTACAATACTTATTCTGTTGCTCTATTAGGCTCAAAAAATTATACACTTTTGGAACAGTCACTTACAGATTGGCGTAAATTGGATTTGACCCAAAACGAAATCAATGAAGATTTCTTATACTTAACTGCTAGATTACAAGAGGAAACCGGAAAGACTAAAGAAGCAATAAAAAGTTTTCAGTTATATCTTGAATTAAATAATGACCCTTTTGCAAATTTTCATCTAGGCAAATGTTATCTAGAAAATAAAAAGAGTAATTCTGCCTGTTCAGAATTCAAAATCGCTTGTGCAAATGGTGTTGAACTCGCATGCAGATATTTAAAAATAAAATGTGATGATTAAAAAATTTACAATACTTATTCTATTAATTTATTTCAAAGGAATCAGCCAAGAAACTCAAATAGTTCATATAGATAGATTTGATAATGACAAGAATGATTGGGGAATTACTGACACCAATAAATGGCTCTGTAAAATAGATAATGGAAAATTACTTATTGAAAACCGACTTGATGATATTTGGGTATATTTTGATGCGGAAAACATTAAAAATCTGCCAAATAGAGCCTATTCTGAAATATCATTCGATTTCAATATAACTCAAGAAGATTTAGAAAATGGAGGTGCTGGATTAGCTTTTATCAATGATATGAACTCTAAAGAATTTGAATCGGTTTATCTAATCATTCAGAAAGATATTTCATATTTAAGTAAACTCTCAAATTCCTATTCAGAAGGAGGTTTTACACTTAATGGCTCTTCTAAAACACCCAAATTGCAATCAACGAACGTAGTGAAAATCGTTTTAGATAATCAACAAAAATCAACAAAATCAGCAAGTACCAAAGTTTACATAAATGGTGTATTAACACTCGAAAGCGAATGGAATATATCAAACTTTAATAAAATAGGATTAATTTCTTATGGTCAGCATAAGACCTATTATGACAATTTTGTGGTTAAACAAAGTACCGAATTGAATTATGTAGAAGATGCGTTCGATTATATTTTTATTGACAATCAACAGCTAATAGACCACAATGGTATCGAGACAACATCACTAACAAAGTACATTCCAATCGAGATTGTAGATAACCAAAATATATTATCTACTAAAGACCTAATTAAAAGTCTTAAGAAAAACAATAAATGTTCAAGTATCGAAACAAAAAAAGTTGACTTCAATGGAAAAAAAAGAGAAATGTTCTCATTTAATTACGGTAATTCTTTAATTGAGTTTTTTACGGATACCGAAAAACCAAATCCTATTCAAATAAATTTTTTAGAAAAAGATGATTTAGACAATTTTTTTAAAATTTATTCGGATTATAATAGTTATCGAAATACTGATAAAGACAAATCTCAATGGGCTTCAAATCCTTGGTTTTCAATTTTAAGGTTTGACGATTCATTTAGAGCGACTATTTGGAGAGGTATGTAATAAAAACGACACCACAACAACGTGTATAATTAATTGCTTTGGCAAGTGCTTATTTGGAAAATTCCTTCGGAATTTTCTCGCGTTCGTTTTTGTTTATTAAATTAGTTGCTTAAACACGCAACTAACCATACACAACAACGTTAGGTGTCAGTAAAAAAAATTCAAATCTAACTCCAATCAATGAAAAAAACTAACGGCGGAACTCAAAAAAAAAAAAAAAAAAAAAAAAAAAAAAAAAAAAAAAAAAAAAAAAAAAAAAAAAAAAAAAAAAAAAAATACAACAAACGGATGACATAAAAAACAGCTGACCAGCGCCCGACTCAATAAAAAAAGAACCAATCTTTGCGCGTAAAAAGAGAAGCCACGGTTGCGAATAAAAAAGAGCAAGAATTCTGTTACAAATACAAAACCGCCACCTAACATTGTATAAAAATAATGCGTATTTTAGTACGAAATTTATAAGCCTGTGCTTGTTTGCTTGCTTCTGATTTTCCTTCGGAAAATCGCCGCACACAAACTCCGCACTATCATTATACGAGACCGTTGTGCTTAATGTAAAAAAACATTGGAAAACCTAACAAAACATATAGAAAGAATGATGAAACCTTATCGGGAAATCGAAAAGATGACTGAACCGATTAGGAAAATGCAAAAGCAATTATCCGCATCAACTTTAGCAATGCAAAAAGCAGTTGAACCAGCTTTAGCAATGCAGAAATCATTAGAACAACCTCTATTAAATTTCCAAAAATCATTTGAGCACATAAACAAAATATACGCTTCGATTCCAAAATTTGAAAATCCGATTTTGGAACATTTGGACACTTTCAAAGAAATTGGAGAAAAGCTCAAAGAATATGCGGAAAGAACACCTGAATATTTCTTGCTAATTGCACAACACGGGTGGTTCATTGACTTAGAGAGTGAGTTAAATTTACCATCGAGAGTTGCGTATGAATTACAAGATGGTGAATTAGAAACTGCTAACGAATTATTAATTGAGTATTATAAAGAAAATCTTGAGCAGATATTTCAAAGTTTAATTAAACGACATCCAAACAGAAAAGAAATTTTAAGTCAAATATTGAATGCTTATAAAAACGGAAGTCATAGTTTACTAATTCCAAGTGTATTAACACAAGTTGACGGAATTTGCTTTGACTTTACCAAAAGAAAATTTTTCATAAAGGAAAGAAAAAATAAATACTTGCCACAAGTTACTTCCGAATTGGAAAAATCGGCTGGAAATTTCTTGGATTTATATTTGTCACCTTTGCAAAATCAAACACCAATTATGGTTCAAGAAAAAGATATTTCAAAATTCCCTTGTCATTTAAACCGACACGAAATTTTACACGGAATTAATGCTGATTATGGAACTGAAATTAATAGCTTGAAAGTAATATCTCTTTTAAAGTATATTTCGGATTTACTAACAGACCTCGATAGAAAAACACTAAGCACAACACCGTATAAAATTAATGGCTAGTTATCGCCTACTTACGAAAATCCTCGCAGATTTTCTATCTGGTGTTTATTTGCTAAATTAGGTGCTTAAACACGCCACTAATCTTATACAAACCCGTTGTAGGCAATTTAAGAAACGGACTAACAACCAAATGACTGAATGAACTTTTTATACAGATTACTACTAACTTTCAATGCAACATCATTGATAATCGTTGTTTTTTTAGTCAAAGAGCAAGTTCTAATTAATGAAATAGACTGCCGATTAATCAACTTACCCAATTACGTATCGTACATCATTTACTTTCTTATTCCTGTTGGACTGACTTATTTCAGCCTTTTGATTGCAAGATTTTTAAGTAAAGATAATATTCAAGAAGCTTCAATTATAAGTATTGAACAAGCCAATAACGCCTTTTTACCGAGTTATTTAGGATACTTTTTTGTAGCATTAAGTGTTCCCTACGTTGAAACACTAATATTTGTGTTTGCGATATTATTTATTTTTACATTTTTATCCCAAACTTTATATTTCAATCCTCTTTTTTTAGTGTTTAGATATCACTTCTACTACCTGAATACTACCAATAATGTTCAACTTTTTGTAATAACAAGAAAAGAGTTAAAAGACCCAAAAAGTATCAAAATAGAACAATTAAGAAGAATAAATAATTTCACGTTTATCGACATAAAAAAATAATATGAACCATTTACTTGCAAAAAAAACAGGACGTAATGGAGAATACGTCAAAATGATATCCGATGAGGATATTTTTAACTTACCAGACGACTTGGACAATCCACACGAATACGATACTGATTATAAGCTTGAAGATGATGAATGGTTTGGAATAGAAGATTTTTCCGAAACTGATTTCTGTATCGATATACTAACAACGGACTTTAATTCAGCGGAATATAATCAAATTGCTCTTGCGGATTATAATAGACTTAAATATTTATGCTCTTATCAAGATAACCAATATTACTACTTTCAAAAGTTATCGAGAAGCCAAACTATTAGACGGAAATGGTTTACAATATCTAACCAACCAGAAATTCAAAATGACAATCCGATAATTATTTTGAAAGAATTACCAGATGCGATTTATGACAGCGAAGAAGATATACTCTACTTCAAAAAACTGACGTCAATCACAACAATATTTTCTGGAATCGGAACTTTATATCGAGAAGCAACACAAGAAGACACTGAACAATTCCTTGAGAACGAATTCATTAACTTAACAGACGATTATGATGCATCAAAAGTAAAAAAGGCGAATAGAAAAAGAATTGCTATGGCTATGGACACATTTAATGCTTTTAATCCTCAACAAAGAAATTCTATCTATGACTATATAAAGGAATATTGCAATGACCTTGAATTTTCAGACGAAGACAGAAATTTTAATATTGGTTCGGAGGAAAATTTAAAGCAATTAATGTACGGAATTGAACAGCGATATTATACAACACCAATTGGAAACGAAAAGAGATTAGCAAATTCAATTACAACAATATAAAAAACTGCCTACAACAACGTATATAGCTCATAGCTAATTAGTTGATTAAACGAAGTTAAGGCATATTTGGAAAGTCGCCAAATTTTTAAAATTGACGATTTCCAATAAAAAAGATAAATAGTAAAATTTAAAAATCTGGCTTGTGCTTAATCCGAAAATAATCGCTAATTTACACGCTACGAGACATATACAAGACCGTTGTGTGCAATTAAAACGAACATCCATCTAAAAACGAAAATTATGGCATTATTTAAAATTACATCAAAAAAAAGTGGCTCATTTAGCGGAGGAATTAAACTCGAAAAAGGAATGAGCGTTGAAATTATTGATAACAACAATCCTTTAGGAACATCAAAAGGAAAAGACAAAATTAGAGAAGCAATTAAAAGTAAATACGGACAAGATATAAAGCAATTTGCTTCAAGTTCTTATTTTGACTGCGAGAAATTGAACTAAATATGAATAGTCATTTAAACATTTTTAAGTCCTACACGAATACAAACCGAACATATCAATTAGAAAATGATTTAACGAGAGCTTTAGCAATATCGCTTCAAGAAGATTCTCTATTTTTTCACGAAGTTTTTAAAGAAATATTAAAAGGCACCAATTTTTATAATCAACTTTTTGAATCTTTAGAAAGTGAAACTAATGTCAATATAAATATTCAAAAAAGAGCAAGTCAAATATCTAACTTTGACCATATTTTTGCTATTTCATTAAGTGAATCTGAAATTTCAGATTTTTGGGAGCAAAATTACAACAAGAATTATGACCCAATCTGTGATTTAGTAATTCAAATTAACAATATCGTACTCGTTTTTGAGGCAAAACGAGATAATGTTAATTGTACTGCTCAACTTTATAACCAAATATTGAACATTACAAATACAGAAAATGAACCACAAGATTTCAATAAAGAAAATTATGGAGAAATAGTTACACCTTTTGACTTTAATTGGCCAAGACTTATGGCAATTGCAGTTAAAGTTTCAAGCTTTGAAAAAACTATGAATAGTCAAAACAGATTTTTATCTGACTTCATATCTTTAGTAAAACAACATAATTTCAGATGGTTACCAGAACCTTCAATTTCAGCACTACAACCAACAAATAAACGTGCAATTTTAAGAAGATTTGAATCAGCTATTGAGGAAGTTGCAAAAACTACGGAAATAAGTAAATTAAATTACAATGATAGATTAGGTCTTGAATTTTATAGAAATTGGGCGAAAGAAATTCTTTTCAGTATTAATGATAAAGGAAATTTAGGTGTTAGCATATATCCAGGAAATACAAAAGGTCAAGGATATAGTCTATTTGAAAATAATCCAAAATTTAGTGAAAAGCTAAATATTTTAGGAAATGAATACAAAACTAAATACAGCTATCACATTAAATTAACGAGTTTTCAAAAATATTTTCAAGGACTTTGGTTTTCAGAAACTGATTTAAAAAAACCACTTTATACCAAAGCTAATTTCAACAAATATACTGGACGTAAAAAAAGAGGAAATCAATGGGAACAATTATCGTCATTATTTGATGAAAGTTTAAATTACGATTGGAAAAAACAATGTGATTGGGAAAATTCAGTAATAGGTTCAGGTAAAAATCAATTTGACATTTCATTTGGATATGAAGTTCATATTGAGATTCCATTCCAAAAACTGAAAGAATTAGACCAAAAACAATCTGAATTAAATAATTTGATAAATTTAATAATCGAAATACATAAAAGTTTCAGTAATGAATTATTATTGAGGAACTAAAAATAACTGCACACAACACCGTATAAAATTAATTGCTGGTTTTAGCCTACTTACGAAAGTCCTCGCGGACTTTCTATCTGTGATTTATTTGCTAACTTTAGTGCTTAAAACACGCAACTAATCTTATACAACAACGTTGTGTACAATATAAAAAACCGAACTAAATATGAGAAATTGGAAAATTTCAGAGGCTGATTTTAAAGATAAATATTTAATCCCAACTGAAAAATCTATTTGGTTAACTGACCAAAACAAAGATGCAGATATTAATGAACTAATTGACACAAAAAAATTAGGAACCATTAAAAGCATCCGATACGAAGATTTGAAAGAAATTGTATTTATTGATACAGACTACACGGTTGATTTTAGATTTAAAGATGACAAAACACCTGAAGAAATTCATAAAATAGATAAAATTATATACTCGGAAATTAAATCTTATTTAAAATCCCAACTAAAAGGGATTGAAATAAAAGATTATTCTGTTTTTAAACAAATTCTTCCTCAACTGATAAGTTTAGGCTTTTCTGTTATTCTAATCGTTGTTACTTATATTTCTGCCATGGAATTAGAAAAGGGAGAAAGCATAAGGATTTCAGGAAACAAAGCATGGTTAAAACAAATAATTGCTACTATTGCAGAAATGCTTGGGACAATAGGTACATTAATCGTTGGAACCTTAATAATATCATCATTTATATATTTTATCGTTAGAAAGTCCCAAAATCCCAAAAGAGGAGAAATTTTAAAAATAACAAAAACACCACGACTGACAATATAAAAATACTGTACACAACACAGTATAAAAATAATTGCTAGATTAGTGCTTGACCAAAGGTCGTTGCAGTTTTGTTACGTCTGATTTTCCTACGGAAAATCCTCGCACACAAAACCGCAACTATTCTTATACGTAAACGTTGTGCATAATATGAGAAAATCGCTGATATTGATATTTGGAGTTATGATTTTACAGTTGAATCTCTCTTGTAAGTCGCAATATTCCGTGACTGAATTGAACAAAATTTTTACAACTGAACAAATAGCTGATTTGAATAAAATAACGGAATTTTTCAAGACAGAAATGTGTTTACATTTAGATACTGACTTCAAAACTTGTTACGAACGAACACCACACGAATATTTACTAGCTACAGGCAATGGATTTTGGACAAACATAGATTTTGAAGAGCAAAAAAAACTCTATGCCCAAATTTCAAAATCAACTTTTAATGAAATTTGGATGTTTTGCGAATCCACTTATTATCCGAGTGAAACTAAAGCCAAAGATATTTGTGCTGTATCTACTGGAAAATATCAGAAATACTTATCTGAATTAGGAAAAACAAATCCTAGAATAGCTAAATATGCTGAAAGAATTCAAGCGTCTGGATCTTTTGGCAGTCTAGATATACAATATTGGGAAGTCCTTAAAGACAAAAAGTCTTTCAATATAAATGACCCGAATATTCAATTAATTTTAGCAATTCATTATTTATCAATGAATGACCAATCAACTAGAAATGCTGATTTAATTGAACAAAAAAAAGTGAAATTTAATTAAAATACTATGCACAACAAAGTATATAAAAAATTGCTAGTTTTACCTAAACCAAAGTTTGTTGCTCGTTTGTTAGCTGCTGATTTTCCTTCGGAAAATCCTCGCACACAAACACGCAACATTTCATATACATAAACGTTGGCAATAATTATGAAAACCCGAACTAAATGAATAAAACTTTAACTCTGATTTTAATGTTATCAATATTTTCAAACTCTTTTGGACAAGGCAAGATTAAATCCTTTTGGAAGGAATTAAAAGCAAACGAAACTGAAATAAGTAAACTTACAACCGAAAAGAAATTAGACAGACTTAATAAAATGGTCAAAAAGGTTTCTGCTGAACTTTTAATTGAATTTTCAATTAATGAAAACAAAGAACTACCAACTGACATTGTCATTTCTGCAAATGGGAAAGAAGAGTTATTCCCTTTAGTTGACAAAATAATAAGTTCTGCTTACAAAAGTGAAATTTTCACTTTTACTGCTTTACGACAAGCAAATCCTGATTATGTAGGTTTTGATTACGATGGAAAGGAATTGCTAATAAAAGCAATGGCTTTTGTTCCTCACGAAACGGAAAAAGGATTAGGAATGGAATTTATTGTTTTTGAAAAAGCAATGAATGTCGATAGAAAATTTATGAACGATTACGGACTTATGACAATTGACTATTTGATTGGAGAAAGAATCTTTGCGGAAGAGATTATTGCCTGTGATTTTTATTTCAAAAGTGATATTGATGGAGAAACTAAAGCAATTCCATTAACGAGACTGAATGAATATTTAAATAAAAGAAGAGCATTTTATAAAAACAAGAAAAAATAACTATTGCCAACATTGTATAAAAATAATGCGGTAATTAGTGCTTAATCAAAGGTTATTGCATTTTTGTTACATCTGATTTTCCTTCGGAAAATCCTCGCACACAAAACCGCACTATTCTTATACGTAACCGTTGCAAACAAGTAGTTAAGAGAAAAAGCGAAACGTAAATAATACGGATTTATTAATAGTTTACGTAGTCTGACTTTGTACAAAAACGACTGATTATCACTCATCAGTAAATCGGAATTTAAAGAGTGCTGAATTAGAAAAACAGCGGAACTTACTCAAACCTAAAAAAGGCTACACAAAAAGAAAAAAAAGTATTGCGGAACTTTAAGGATACAGAAACCTGTTTGCAACAATGTATAAAAATAATTGCTCCGTTATTTCTTACTCGGAAAATCCTGCGGATTTTCCTCTGGCAAGTTTTTATTTGCTAA
Organism: Algibacter pectinivorans; assembly: GCF_900112595.1. GTDB lineage: Bacteria > Bacteroidota > Bacteroidia > Flavobacteriales > Flavobacteriaceae > Algibacter_B > Algibacter_B pectinivorans. The sequence continues at coordinate 35,042 of NZ_FOMI01000013.1, forward strand.
TTTAGTTTCTTAACAACGCAACTATAATTATACGCGACGTTGCCAACAATATGAAAAAAACTAACTTCGGATTAATTTTAATACTTCTGACCTTCTTTTTTTCGTGTAATGAAAAGAAAATATCGGAATTAAA
>NZ_FOMI01000011.1:0-20328 GCF_900112595.1 Algibacter pectinivorans
TCTTTACCCTCGAATTTAATGTTTCCTATGCCTTTAAAATACTCTGTATTTGCCATTCTGAAAATGTGTTTAATGGTTTAATTTTTTATTTGTTTTATAAATGTTAAATCAAATCATTTTTCTAAAATATAAACATTGATTTATGCTGTAAAGCTTAAATTTTTAAAAAAGCATTTTACTTTATAAAACACAAATAACACTATCTAATTTGTTTAAAAACACATTAGAAAACAGTCTTTTAAGACACAAAATTAGTTGTTTAATAAATAACACACATCCTGTACTGTGCTGACTTCCTGTTTAAACACAACATATAAAGAAAATTAACTCTCAAACTTAAAAGACAAAAAAAAAAGTACATTCCTTTTTCTAAGCTTTATCATAATTAGAAAATGCATCTATATAATACAACTACCTTTTATAAAAGGAAACAACATCGACACATGGGGAGTCTAGTACTTTAAAACTATTATTAATACACCTTAAAAAAACACTTAAAAGCGCCAAAATTAAGAAACTAGAACAATACGGTTGTGACTCTTTATATAACTTGCTAGTTACAAGTTTTGTGTAAAAAAACTATAATAAAACAATTTTAAAAGTACAAGCTTTATTTCTTTTAAAAAGAAATAAACGTTAGAACATCTCTATTCTTTGTCACCAAAAAACACCTTCGACTATAGAGCTTACACTATCTATTGGTTAGCACTCCCTACTTTTCACCTAATTAAAAACATAGAGCACATATCATTTCTTATTATTTTATTATTTATAGTTTAAGCCTTTAGCTTTATTTTGGGTTTTTAAAGTTTCTTGGTTTATAACCAACAATAAGTTTAATAACTTACACCCTTAATAAATTGCGCAAAAATTATGTACACCATTATAGATGTTGAAACTACGGGTCAAGGCAATAAACTTACCGAAATATCTATTTTTAAATTTGATGGAACTAAAATTATAGATGAATTTACATCTTTAATAAACCCAGAGGCCTATATTCCAGACTATATTACAGCATTAACGGGTATAGATAATGGTATGGTTGCCCATGCTCCTACTTTTACAGAGCTTGCCGAAGATATTATAAAAATTACCGAGAATACTATTTTTGTTGCACACAACGTAAACTTCGATTATAACGCCATTCGTAATGAATTTAAAGCGATTGGTATGGATTTTAACCGAAAAAAACTATGTACAGTTAGGCTTTCGCGGAAGTTGATTCCGGGGCATAAATCGTATAGTCTAGGTAAAATTTGTACCGATTTGGGCATACCTATTAATGGCAGGCACCGTGCTCGTGGTGATGCCGAAGCTACCGTTATTCTTTTTGAAATGTTACTAAAAGCTGAAAATGCCGAAACCGTTTTTAATAGCTTCCTTAAAAAATCGTCTAAAGAAGGGACTTTACCTCCACATTTACCAAGCGCCGTGTTTAACGCTATACCAAACAGCCCTGGTATTTATTATTTTAAAAACAAAAAAGGAAAAGTTATTTATGTAGGCAAAGCTAAAGATTTAAAAAAACGTGTGTTGGGGCATTTTTATAACAAATCGGAAAAAGAATTAAACCTTTGCCGAGAAACCGCCGATATTGATTTTGAATTATCGGGTAGCGAACTTATTGCTCTTTTAATGGAAGATGCCGCAATTAAACATTACTACCCCGAGTACAACCAAGCCTCGAAAAGAAAACCTAAAGCCTACGCCATTTTTAGTTTCGAGGACCGTAAAGGCATTACCCATTTAGCATACAATACTTTAAAAGCAACACCCAACCCTTTGCTTATTTTTTATAATATTACCGAGTGCCGACAGTTTTTAGAGCGTTTATGTATGCAGTTTGAGTTATGCCCTAAATACTGCCACCTACAAGAAGGCGTTAGCCAATGTTCGCATTTTGCAATTAAAACTTGTAAAGGTATTTGTTTTGATAACGAACCTGTTAACACATACAACCAACGTGTAAAAAACGCGATACAACACGCCATAGAAACGTCTCAAAACAAAGTGATTAAAGAAAAAGGGCGCCATCCAGAAGAAAATGCCTTTGTGCTTATTAAAAACGGTGTGTATTTAGGCTACGGCTTTGTTGAAAACACAGCGCAAATAACTAACGAAACAGAACTTGAAGCTTATTTAATACCACAACAAGATAATGCCGATGTTTGGCGCGTGCTAAGGAAACGATTACTGCTATAAATCTTATTTTTAAGTCTCAGCTCTAGGATCGGGTAATAACGATAGTTTTTTTGTCCATTGAATATCTACGCTGCAAAAACCAAACTCTTCTGATATTTTACCGCAACAGGCGTACACACCCAAACCGTTTATAGGATATTTTTCTACTACATTATAAAAATGTACGGTATCAAAATAATTACCTTCTTGATCTACAAACGTACAAAAGCGCATACGTTTGCCGTTGGATCCTTTATGAAACCTTGTGTTTACAAGTACACCATATAGCAATACTATTTTATTAACGTACAGATTCATGGTTTTGGCTTTAATATGATTATAAAAAGTATCGCTTACTAAATCGAAATAATTACAAAGCGGAAAACCGAGTAGTTCCATTTGATCATAAGCATCTTCAACCCAAGTGGTTTTTAAACTCGGTAAATTAAACTGTTTATGTTTTGGCTTAAATAGTTTTGATTGTGTTGTTTTAGCTTTATGGGCATTTAATTTAAAAATAGCCTGCCACAACAACTCGGTTTTAGGTTGTTTTGTAAACCTAAAAGCATCAATTCTAATAAGTATAGTTAACTGCTCGATGCTAATAGGTACTCTATCTATAAAATCGTCTAACGATTTAAAACGACCATTAAATTGCCGTTCTGTTAATAACCGTTTTATGGTTAGCATTTCTAAGCTTTTTAAGTAGCCAAAACCCAAATAAATAGTTTTGCCGCTTATAGTATTTGCATGTTCGCTTTTATTAATACAAGGTGCCTCAATAATACCACCACACATTCTTGCTTCGTGTATATAATGTTCGGGACTATAAAAGCCGCCTCCGTTATTTAAAACAGCCACCATAAACTCCAAAGGAAAATAACATTTAAGGTATAAACTTTGGTAACTTTCAACCGCGTAAGATGCCGAATGTCCTTTAGCAAAAGCATAACCCGCAAAACTTTTTATTTGATTCCAAACCTCGAAAGTAAGCGCATCTGGATAGCCTCTAGCTTTACAATTATTAATAAATTTTTCTTCTACGGCTGTAAATTCTGCTCTCGACCTAAATTTGCCACTCATACCACGCCTTAATACATCGGCTTCACCTAAATCTAAACCTGCAAATTTATTAGCTACTTTTAGCACATCTTCTTGATACACCATAATACCATAGGTTTCGGGCATAATTTCTAAAAGTATGGGGTTTGCTTCTTTGCGTTTTTCAGGATAACGTTGCCTAATAATAAACTCCTTTTTCATGCCCGAACCAGAAACACCTGGTCGTATTATAGAGCTAGCCGCAACCAAACCAATATAATCTTGGGTTTGCAGTTTTTGCATTAAACCACGCATTGCTGGAGATTCTACATAATATGCGCCAATGGCTTTACCCTGTTTTAAAAGCGCATTAATATTAGGATCGTTTTTAAATTTTTCAACCTGGGTAATATCTATAGATGGCAATTCTGGTCTGTTATATTTTACAATATCTATGGTGTCTTTAATTTTTGCCAAACCTCGTTGTCCTAAAATATCGAATTTAAAAACGCCAACATCTTCGGCAATAATCATATCAAACTGTACCGTTGGAAAACCTTTTGGCGGCAAATTGGTAGCCGAATAATAATGTATGGGTTTATCTAAAATTAACACACCACAAGAGTGCACACTTAAATGATTGGGAAACCCTTTTATTAAATCGCCATATTTTAAAACAAGCTGCGAAATGTCATCTAATTTATTCTGCCCGTGTTTATCTGCACTTAGCTTATCAATTTCTTCTTTTGGCAGTCCAAATACCTTTCCTAACTCTCTAACTACCGCTCTATACTTAAACGTGTTATAGGTTGCTAATAGCGATACGTTTTTAAATCGTTTAAAAATATAATTGGTAACATCTTCGCGCTCTTTCCACGAAAAATCAATATCAAAATCTGGTGGCGATGCTCGAAATGGATTTATAAATCGCTCGAAATATAAGTCTAATTCTATGGGGTCCACATCGGTTATTCCTATAATATAAGCTACAATACTATTAGCGCCACTACCTCGCCCTACATGCACATAGCCTTTACTTTTTGAGTAGCTAACAATATCGTAATTAATTAAAAAGTAAGACACAAAATCCATTTGCCTTATCGTTTTTAATTCTGTTTCTAACCTGGTTTTTACTTTAGCATCTGGTTTACTATAGCGTTTATGCAAATTATCGTTACAGAGTTTTACTAAAAACTGATAATCTTCTTCTTTCGAGTTAAGATATATACTTTGGTTTTGAGACACGCGATCTTTTCCAAAGGCAAAATTAATATGGCAGCTATCTAATAGTTTTTCTGTATTTGAAATGATATGCGGATATTCCGTATATAGGTTTCGCAAATCGTTTTCACTAAGCATAACATCGTGTTCGCCACACTCTTCGGTTTTTTGTAACTTACTTAAAAGTGTATTATTATCTATGGCACGCAATAAACGATGCGCATTAAAATCGCGTTTATTTCTTATGGTAACTTGCTGCTGAATGACTAATTTATTGGTGTACGACTTATAATTTGAAAACGGCAATTTTTTAAGTTCGGCCACCGAAACACCAATAAACTCATTATCCTGAAACTCTTCTTTTTCTAGTTGCATAACGCGCTCCAAAGGATAAATAAAATAAGTATCCTTTAAAACAGGAGCTAGTTCTGGCAACTCCATTTTACTATGCTCATACCCCGACAAAAAGCTATTTAATTCTTGAAACCCTAAATTGGTACCTGCTAAACCCACATACAATTGCTTAGCGCCATTTCTAAAATCGATACCAATTACAGGTTTTATGTTAAACGCTTGAGATTGCCTAACAAAATTTAAACATGCCGATGTATTATTAATATCTGTTAATGCCAATGTAGTAACACCGTTTTCTTTAGCGAGTTTTAACAACTCGACTTCAGAGAATGTGCCATAGCGCAACGAATAATATGAATGACAATTGGTATACATTATTGTTTACGGTGCGCTAATATTATAGGCGGATCGCCATTAAATGGATTTTGAGAGCTTGCCACCGATTTAGCGCCAATAGATGCTGCTTTTTGAATACTTAAGGCGCCATAACGACCACGAATAGTATCTAGAGCATTATAAAGACTAAGCATCTCTTCGGTGTCATCAAATAAATTAATTTGGTAATTACCACTAACCAAATTGCTCATTTTTACACCAACAAGACGAATTAACAAACGCCGTTGGTATAGTTTATTAAACAACTCTAATACTCTAGGAATAATAACATGGTCGGCACTGGTATAAGGAATATTAACCTGCTTAGAATAGGTGTTAAAATCCGAATATCTAATTTTAACGCTAATACATGCAGCCAACTTATTGCCTTGTCGTAATTGGTATGCTAGGTTTTCGGCCATAGCAAAAATGGTGGTGCGCAGCTTAACCATATCAATAGTATCTTTAGTAAAGGTGCGCTCTATAGATATCGATTTTCGCTCATGGTAAGGAATTAAAGGAGGGTTATCTATACCATGAGCGCGTTTCCAGATGGTAACACCATTTACACCTAATACACTGCGTAACATCTCTACAGGCATTTGCTGTATAACACGTACTTTATCAATACCCAAGTTTCGCAGAATTTGATACGTTTTATCGCCTACCGATGGTATTTTTTTTATAGATAATGGTGCTAAAAATGATTTTTCAAAACCATGGTCTATTCGTAATTGATTGTTGGGCTTAGCTTCTCCTGTAGCTACTTTCGATACTATTTTATTAGCCGATAAGCCAAACGAAATAGGCAAACCGGTTTCTTTTATAATGGTGTGTCTTAATTCTGAAGCATATTTGTAACTCCCAAAAAACTTATCCATACCACTTAAATCGGCATAAAACTCATCGATACTCGCTTTTTCAAAAACAGGTGCTTTTTCTTTAATTATTTCGGTAACCAAATGCGAATGCTTGGTGTAAATTGATGAGTTACCACGTATTACAACTGCCTCCGGACACAAACGTTTTGCCATACGCATAGGCATACCAGAATGCACTCCAAAACGCCTAGTTTCGTAACTGCATGCTGCCACCACACCTCTATCGCCTGTACCACCAACTAATAACGGGCGTTTTTGTAATCGGCTATCAATTAGGCGTTCGCATGACACAAAAAAGGTGTCTAAATCCAGATGTAAAATATTTTTTTTCACACCACAAAATTAACTACATATTTAAGTAATTATTGCTTATATTTGTAGTATTATGAGTTTTATATCAAAAAACATTAAACATTTAAGAGGGCTTAAAAAGCTATCTCAAGAAGGCCTTTCGGAAGAGTTAAAGGTTAGTCGTTCGCGTATAGGTTCTTACGAAGAAAGCCGTTCGGCACCAACTATAGAGTTTCTAATTAAATTATCAGATTATTTTAAAATACCTATTGATATTTTACTAAGAAATGATTTAACTAAAGCCAAAGACTTTTCGTTTATAGAATTAAATAACCAGCGTGTTTTATTCCCAATAGCTGTTGATAGCGACAATGAAAACCTAATAGAAGTTGTTCCTGTAAAAGCATCGGCGGGATATTTATCTGGTTATGATGATCCTGAGTATATTGAACAACTTCAAAAAATAAAACTGCCTTTTTTACCTACAGGAAAACACCGTGCATTTCCTATTAAAGGCGACTCTATGTTACCCATGAAAGATGGCTCGTTTGTTATTGGCCGTTTTGTTGAAAACAGAAGTGAAATACAAAGCGGGAAAACCTACGTGCTTGTTACTTTAAATGACGGTATGGTTTACAAACGCGTTATAAACAACATTGATTTTAACGGCGAGTTATTTTTAATATCAGACAACAAAACCTATAATGGCTATAGCGTACCTATTAATGAGGTTCTAGAAATTTGGGAGTTTACTTGTAGTATTAACACTCAAGAATACACCGAAGAAGAATTAAAAATAAGCAGTATTTTAGGTATGTTTAATGAATTGGGAGTCGAGCTAAAAGCGCTTGAGAAAAGTTTAAAACAATAGCCTAATTAGAACAAAGATCGCTTCGCTTTTAGAATTAAGAACCAAGACTTAGTGCTGTTATAAAACATAGTTTACCACAACAACATTGGTTTTTAAAACTAACGCTTTGTTAATCTATACACATTGGTTTCTCTTTTTACAAAACCTATTTTTTGGTATAATTTATTGGCTGCTACACGCTCTGGACTAGATGTTAAATTAACACTATTTATATTTTTATCGAACGTATAATCTATAGCAAATTCGGTTAATGCCTTACCAACACCTTTACCTCTTGCTGCACTATCTACAACAACATCTTCAATCCAAACCTTATTTCCTGTTGGAATTTTAGTAAATACTAAGGTTAATGTACCTAATATTTCACCCTCCTCTTCGGCAACAAAAAGCACCGTGTTTTTAGATTTAATAATAGCCTTTAAATCTTCTTTTTCTGGTAAAACGCAACTTGAAGAAAGTTGGGGTATTAAGCTTTTAAAGGCATTAAGAATTTTATCGGTTACTGTTACTAGCTCATAAATTTCCATAGCTATAAAATTTAGATTTACTTAATTACTAGAAAACGCATTTAAAACTAAAATATTCTACTTTTTAAAGTTAGAAATACCTGTTTCTAGCCATTTATTATACACCTTAGCATCTGGAGTATATGCCACAGGATCTATTAAATTATTTTCAGAATGATCCATTAACACATAAAATGGTTGCGAATTCGTTTTATATTTAATGGTTTGCAATTCACTCCATTTCTGACCAATATATTTTAGTTTTTTCCCTGGTTTTATTTTAGACTCCACAACATCATCGGCACCCAACTGTCTCTTATCATCTACATAAAGCGAAATAAGAACCACATCGTTTTTCAACTTTTCTAAAACATTAGGCTTTACCCAAACATTTTGTTCCATTTTTCGGCAATTTACACAAGCATGACCCGTAAAATCAATCATAACCGGCTTTCCTACTTTTTTAGCATAAGCCAAACCTTTATCGTAATCGTTAAACGCTAAAATATTATGCGGTGGCATGAGGTGGGCACCATCAGGAATATCGCCATGAGCACCGGCAGACGCTCCACCAACACCGTAAGGCGACTCGCTATAATGCTGTGGTGGTGGAAATGCACTTATTAAATTAAGCGGCGCACCCCAAAGCCCAGGAATCATATAAATAGTAAATGCTAAAACAATAAGTCCTAAACTTAAACGCCCTACCGAAATATGCGATAATGGCGAATCGTGCGGTAGCTGTATTTTACCAAAAAGGTAAAATGCTAAAGCTCCAAATATGGCAATCCAAATGGCTATAAACACTTCGCGCTCCAACCAATGTAATTGTAAAACTAAATCGGCATTGGATAAAAATTTAAACGCTAATGCCAATTCTAAAAACCCTAAAACCACTTTTACCGTATTTAACCAACCACCAGATTTTGGTAACGAGTTTAACCAACCCGGAAAGGCTGCAAATAAGGCAAAAGGCAAAGCTATAGCTAACGAAAAACCAAGCATACCTACAATTGGTCCTATTTGGCTTCCGCCAGAAGCAGCTTCAACCAGCAAAGTACCTACAATTGGTCCTGTGCACGAAAAAGACACGATAGCTAAGGCCAATGCCATAAAAAAGATGCCAATTAAGCCACCTCTATCTGCTTGAGAATCCACTTTATTAGCCCAAGAATTTGGCAACATAATTTCGAAGGCTCCTAAAAATGACACAGCAAATATTATTAATAAAACAAAGAAAATAATATTAAACCAAACGTTGGTAGATAAGGCATTTAGTGCATCGGCACCAAAAATTAAACTTACCAATATGCCTAGTAACACATAAATTGCAATAATTGAAATACCATAAATAATAGCATTTCTAATACCTACTGCTTTATTTTTACTTTGCTTTGTAAAAAAGCTCACCGTCATAGGAATCATAGGAAAAACACATGGCGTTAATAAGGCTGCAAATCCCGAAAGAAACGCAATAAAAAAGATAGACCAAATGCCTTTTTCTGAACTAGAATCGATTGCTTGAGACACCTCTTTTTGTACCTTTTCGGTAGTGTTGGCAGTAAGAGTATCTACTCCTGCGGTAGCTTCGGAAAGCTTAAATTCTAAATCGACCTCGGTTGGTGGTAAACATCGTGCATCATCACAAACCATAAACTCTACAAAAGCTTGCACTGTTGAAACATCTCCTTTTACATTAATTTTTTGTTTGAAGATTGCCGTGTTTTCAAAAAACTTAATAGTCATTTCGAAAACAGGATCGTTAACGGTATGTCCTTTTCCTTCTGAGGTGTTACCTATTAACTGAATTTGCCCTTCGCTATCATCAAAAGTAAATGTTGTTGGTATCGGACCATCTTGTGGTACGTTTTGCGAATATAAATGCCAACCAGAATCTATAGTTGCTTTCGATATTAACACATATTCTGTATCTGCTATTTTTTCGACCGAAGTAGACCATTTTACTGGTTCTAAAACTTGCGAACGCCCTACAAAGACAGTTAATAGTGCGAAAAATAAAAATAGGTTCCTCATTATTTAATTTATCATTATTTAACTTTAGAATTGAATTTTACTTCAAAACCATAAAATTACAAATTGTAAATGTACCAATTGTAACATTGTTTACACTTCTTTTCAGATTCAATTTGGAAACTATAGTCTCTAAATAGGCTTTAAACTAACACTACAACGGAGATTTTTACAACGCATTACTACAACATAACTTAATCGCTAATCCACAATTAGTAGCCAGTTTAGTTAGAGCCATAAAAAATAAAACACCCAAGACTCAACCTCTTGGGTGCTTTCTTGAAACATAACATAAGAATCAAGTTTCAATACAACTAAAAAAAATTAACTAAATTTATTCACTCCTATAAATACCAATACCTCATATTTGGATTATTGGTGAATGGCTAAAACAGGATTTTTACTTATTTTCTCTAAAACCGAAATAGCCTTAGATTGTGTTAACCCAATTTTACGTAGTAAACCAGGTTTTTTATCTGTTATGCACATAATACTATTAAGGTGTGTTATGGCATAATCCTTTAAACTTCTTGAGGCTTTCATATACTCTACTTGAACTGCGCTGTTGGGAAACTTCTCTAGGTGACTAACAAACTGTTTTAAGTTGTTTTTTACCTCGGCCGTTGCGGTTTCTTCTTTCTCTAAAACCAAAATATTTATATCGCAATTAGTATTACTTAAAATATTTAAAAATGCATCTACCTCTATTGTTCTAAGCACTTGCTTAAAAGTTGACGTTATGGTTAAATTTAATTTTTTATAAATTGATGCGGCCGATGGTACTATTAAAATGGGGCATGCTCTTACCTTATCAATTATTACCTTAACTTGTTTACTAACTATAATTTCGCCCTTAAGTACAATTAAATCTATACCTATTTCTTTAACTTGTTTTTCAAGACCTTCAACCAAACTAGCATACTCAGAAATAACATGATAGCTATGTTTTATGTTACCCTTGTCGCCTGTAAACCGCTCTAACAACTCACCTAAATGCTGCAAAGACTCTTCTTTAGGTTTCTCAAACCAATCATCTTCAGCCTGAAGCATTTCGATAGCACTTAAACCATTTGAATCGTACAAATAGGTATTTAAAAAATAAAAAGCACATGTTTCATTTTTAAAGAGTTTCATAGTATAATCAATAACTTGACAACTATTTTTAGAGAAATCTGTTGGAATTAAAATCTTTTTCATGGCTTTAAATTATTTACGTTGATATTGCATCAACAATTTATAAATGTGTTTTTTAAACGCGTTGTATTCCTCTATTAAAAGCCTGTACTGCTCACGTTTCTTTTCGTGCACTTTGGCACGAGTAGCATCGTAATCTGTTTTTCCATATTCCCATTCGTCTTTTAATTCCTGATTGTATTTACATAATAAAGCCATGCTTAAAACATTTTTGCGCCGCAATGCTTTAATTAAGTTAGACACCGAAGCATTATGTATAAGCTGTTTTTCTAAAATGTGGCAACTATCTAGTTCATTATTAAATTCCTCTAAAGTATACATCCACAGATTTAATTCTTTTAAATCTTTTTGGATACAAAGTCGCCTTTGATTATCTATTTTATGTAATAAAACGGAGCTCAAAATTTGGCCTTAAGTTGGTTTTAAAAGTGAAAACTCGTCGTGTATTTCTTTAAAAAATTCGTCTTTCACCCTTCTGTATTTGTCTAAATGATAGAGATAACTGCGGCGGTAAGTTTCGTGTTCTGTTATATATGCCATATCGCATTGCATATCATCGCATTCTATTATTTTACTTCGCTTTACAGCATATCCGTTTAGCGCATCTAGTAGTTTTTTATTTTCCGCTTGTTTTTTAACTAATCGATTTAAAATACGATCGCCATCTAACTTTTCGTTTAACCGTATGCCATATATTCCAATAAGATTAGTAAGTTCTTTTTCTATGTAGGTTAAATGATTAATCCAGTTATCCAATTCCATAGTATTAATCTTGTGTGCTATATCCACATCAGAATCATCTTTAAATATTTTTTCTCTTTCTATTTTCATAATATAGATCTTAGATAACTGGATTTAAATTTTTAGAACGCTCTTCTTGCTCTACTTTTACAATTTTTAGTTTTTGCCTTCCGGTGGGAAAATCCCATACAATAATATCGCCTTCGGAATAGCCTAGTAAAGCTGCTCCCATGGTTGCTAAAACCGATATTTTATTTTGGGCTACATCTTTATGCTTTGGGGCCACGACCTGAAATGTTTTTTCTAGCCCGTTATTAAAAACTAATGTAACTCTACTGTTTAAGCGAATAACATCCATTGGCATTTCGGCATCGTCAATAATATGTGCTTCCTTAAGTTCTTCACTAAGTTTTTGCAATGATTTTTTGGTTTCAAAATCGCATGAATATCTAGTGATATTAAGAATCTGCTTTACATAAACAAACTCTTTTTTCTCTAATATTAAACTGCCGTACCTCATCTTTAAAAAAAATTAACAAACACATACTTGCCTTGTAAAAGTCCCCAAAACCTAAAAGTTTTGGGGATTTTAGAGCTTCATCCTATTATAACTTATAATTTAATTTCGTTTGCAGCTAAGGCCTCTTCAAAATTAATTGTAACCGTACTTACTGTATTAAAAAAACGTTTACCATCTTTACGTTTTACGTCTATTTTAGTAACTCCATTTTCGGTATTACCAACATTAGTTACAACAACTTCTTCTCCTAAAGCGCCTTTATAATTGGCAATTCCGCCTCTTTTAATAATAAAATTAGCTCTTGGAAATTTAATATGTTTATACTTTGCTGTAGAAGGGCTACCTATTTCAATAACATCCCCTTTTTTAACTGCCACGGATTTGCTGTTAACATCCTGGGCATTCATAGTTAAAACACCTAAACTAATAACTGTTGCTAAAACATACTTTCTCATAAATAACTTGTTTTTAAAAATTAGACTTTAATTAAATTAATGCTAGCCTAAAAAGGTTTTTAACTATTGTACTAAAACCTTTTTTACACTAACCAAACTTTAATACTAAGGGCAATTGGTGTGCCCAAAAACAAATTAAAAATGAACTAAAACGAAAAACCCTTTATTTAAAAGGGTTCACAGAGCATTACAAGCCGTAACTTAAAAAACAATAGTGGTACAAAATTTCCCGATTGAAGAAAATTGTACCACCACTAAAACTGTTAGTTAGATAGTTTTTGACGCAGTGTTTTCCTATCTATTTGAAGAATTTTTGCAGCCTTGGTTTTATTATTTCCGGCGGCACGAAGTACTTTTTCTATGTATTTTTTCTCAACGACTTTTAACGGCTCTAAAGTGTCGTCTGAAAACTCTAAGGTATATTTAATATGCTCGGGTAAATGCTCGACAGCAATAAGCTTATCGCACATAATTACTGCCCGCTGTATAATGTTTTCCAGTTCCCTAATATTCCCTGGCCAGTTATAACGCTTTAAAACCTCTAAGGCATCGGGGGTAATTTTAACAAAACGGTCTTTATATTCTACACCGTATTTAAACAAGAATTTATCGACTAGCAAAGGTATATCTTCCTTACGCTCTTGTAATGGCGCAATATTAATTTCTATAACGGTTAGCCTGTAAAATAGATCTTCTCTAAAGGTCTGGTTACTAATCATTTCTCGTAAATCGCTATTTGTGGCAGCAATAATTCGAATATCTATTTTCTCTGGCTTTTGCGCGCCTACTTTAACCACTTCTTTTTCTTGTAAAACACGCAAAAGTCTGGCTTGTACTGCTAAGGATGCATTTCCTATTTCATCTAAAAAAATGGTTCCACCGTTAGCCGCCTGAAAAAACCCATTTCTATTGGCATCTGCTCCTGTAAACGCCCCTTTTAAATAACCAAACAATTCGGCTTCTAGCAAGTTTTCGGGTATGGCACCGCAGTTTACAGCAATAAATGGAGCTCTAGCAAATTTGCCCTGATAATGTATAGCACGCGCCACTAGCTCTTTACCTGTACCACTTTCCCCTTTAATTAATACCGTAGCCTTGTTATTTTTAATGCGTTCAATAATTTGAATGACATCATTTATTTTTTCTGAATTACCAATAATTTCGCCATAAGCTTTGTTTTTTTCTTGTGAAGGCACAATAGCTTTATCTCGTTTTTCTTCGGTGATTGATAAAGAATTATCTATAGCCTCCTTAAGCTCATTTTTGGTGAATGGTTTGGTAAGATAATCGACCGCTCCAGATTTAATTACCGAAAGGGAATCTTGAACCGATGGATAGCCGGTAACCACCAATTTTGGTAACTTAGGGTAATGCTCTGAAACAAATTTTATAAGCTCGAAACCATCAATTTCGGGCATTTTTAAATCGGTAATAAGTAAATCTATTTTAGTGTCGCGTAAAATAGCAACCGCTTCTTTTACCGAAACCGCTTTATAAGAATGATAATTCCAGGATTGTAAATGACGCTGTAATAATTCTAAAATATCGATATCATCATCTACAATAAGTATGTTCTCTTTTCGTAATTGCATAATTTAAATTTTTGGTAAGGCCACTGTAAACACCGCACCTTTATCTGGATTATTTTCTGCTATTATAGAGCCTTTATGCGATGCAACTATACCATGCACGACACTTAAACCTAGACCAGAACCATCTTCCATTGGTTTGGTTGTAAAAAAGGGTTGAAATATTTTTTCTAAATCGTCTGGTGTAAGTCCTTTGCCTTCATCGGAAATCTTTAAAACCACATTGGTTTTATTTTGAAACGCTTCAATAGTTACTACCCCTTCTTTTGGCGAAAAATAAATAGCATTAATTAACAAATTAAAAATTATTTGTGTAAGCTGAATTGGATCTGCTTTTAGCCATAATTCTTCCTCACTAATTTTAATAACATACTTAACGTTTTCTTTTCTGAAAGTTGCATCTAGTAAGTTGATGGCACTCGTTATATTGGGCACCAAGTTAACCTGCTTTTTTTCTTGAGGCATTTTACAAGAAAAGAACAATAGTTTTTTTAAAACTTCTCTTGAAAAAATGGCATTATCAATAATTTTGTTTAAATCCGAAGCTATTTTTTTATCAGCTTCCAAATCCGATTTCAATAACTCTGCAAACCCTAATATATTTGCCAAAGGCGTATTAAGCTCATGAGCAATTCCCGCCGTAATTTCACCTAATATACTTAAACGATCGGCATGTTCCATTTGCCGTTTTAATGAAGCTTCGCTTTTTTGAATTTCGATGCGTTCTAGTAAATTCCCGACCTTTAATGCCACATTATCGAGTAATTGCTGCTCTTCCTTTAAAAAATCGTCTTGGGTTAAATGGGCTCCGCTTAAACTTGCTATTATTTTACCTTTTGGCTCGTTAAAAACCCGAATATTAGATTCAATTTTAGGATCTGTTTCTATAATGGGACTAGTGTTAATAACTAATGTGCCGTTACTTAGCTCTATGTTAGTTGCCTCTGGATATAAAAAGGCCTTTTTTAAACTAAAAGCAAATGCTTTTAAGACATTTTCTATAGACTCCAGTTCTGCACCTTCTATAATAGAAGATATCTCATAAAGGCATGTTAGCTCCTTTATACGCTCTTTTAATGCATCTTCAGTTTCTTTACTCATTTCTTTTTTTAGTTCTAAAAACTCGTGTTAATCTGCTATTTGTTGGGTAGCTTCTATATTGTGTTAAATTATTAAAAATAAGTGCTACAACAAATAATATTATGGTTCCGCTTAAAACTGGGGTTAATACATATAAATATCCCAAAGCTGTTATTTTTTCTGTACCTATAACAGCAATAAGCGCTGTTGCACCTCCAGGAGGATGTAAGGTACGGGTTACTTGCATTACTACAATAGATAAGGCTACTGCTAATGGTGCCGACAACCAAATTACATTGGGCAAATATTTATAAACCGAAACACCTATTATAGCAGATAGTAATTGACCTCCAATAAGATTTCGAGGTTGAGCTAGTGGACTCTGAATGGCACCAAACACCAAAACACTAGTAGCACCAAAAGAACCAATTAAAAGGATATTTTCTAACCTCGTAAACTGTTGAGATTGAATAAAAGCAATAAAACCTATACCAATAAACGCCCCTAAAAAAGACCAAAATTGCTCGCGAATATCAAGAGCTGTTTCCTTATAAACGACATATTTTGTGATTCTTAAATTCCGATTTGCCTTTTCTACAATTGCCTTTCTTTTACTCATTGTTGTTTTCTGAAAGTTTTATTTTTAAAGTGATTATACCATTTTACAAAACACAGATATACATAAAATCAAAGCTTATGCCCAATTTGAAGCTCATTTCTATTTATTATTAGACCCCGCGATTCCAAATGCTTAACGAATAAATAAAAATTTAGGCAAAATAATATTTTGAGACTTATTTACCCAATCGGGTAATTATTACCCAATTCACCAATTAAAACCCGGTTAAAAGAGAAAGCCAATAAATCTAAAACAATACTTTTCCATAATGCTATTTTTAAATTCTTAAACGGCTTTTTCTTCATGTCTACTACCTACACGAAAACCTTACCACGCTTATTTATACAGATCATAATAAATGAAAATACAAATGAGAAATTAATTTCGGAAACACCTATTATTTTAATATCTACCTCTCCACTACCACTGGCATCGATAGTCACACCTTGTAACTTAGGTAAAATGTACAACCAACAGTGGCTATGATAGTTGGGAACATTAAAGACATACAAAATGAGATACTCACAACACTATATAAAACTACTATACCTTCAATAAACATAGCACTAGCCAAACAAGCACCCGTTAAAGATTCTTATTCTGATCTATAGTGATATAAATTCAAAATACAGCAATTATTAAATCAAAACACGCCCGTTTTATCCATTTATAAAGAGATTACAAATCATGCATTCAATTTTAATAATTCATGCCATAAGAGTAGCAATTTATTCCTCGAATTGAACAAAAAAATGTATTTCATCGATTTTTTTAGCATTTCATGGATGATAATTCAATTATTATCCTATATTCGCCCCATAAATTCATTCAATCCCTAAATCTGATGAAAAAAATTACTTTGCTATGTGCTATTCTATTATTATTGGCACAACTTACATTCTCTCAAAACATAATTGCTAAAAGAGTAAAAATTAGCAATCCAACTAGAGCCGAACTAATAAAGATTAAAGAAACAGGTATAGACCTTACGTGTGGTGCTTTATATATAGATAATAATGTAATTTTAGAAATAGGTGAATACGAATTAAATGCCTTAACTGAAAAAGGAATATCCTATACCGTTCTTGTTGATGATTTAATGGAAGAGGCTAAAAGGCGATCTGAAACTGAATTACCTTTAGCTAAGGCACAGTTAAAAGAAATGAAGGCCAAGACTAAAGCTAGAAAGTCTTTAAGTACTAAATCGACCTCCATTAACAACTTTATACAATATGAAGGCGAAAGTGAAGTAGATTGGGCTGTACCCCAAAATTTCAATTTAGGAAGTATGCTAGGTTGTTTAACCTATAATGAAGTATTGGCAGAGCTTGATCAAATGAGAGCTTTATACCCCAACCTAATTTCTGTAAAAACCGATGCCTCTCCAGGTGCGGTTACTCACGGAAATTCTTACACCAATAATGGTGTTTATGATAAGTGGGAAGGACAACCTATTTATTATGTAAGGATATCAGACAACCCGGATACCGACGAAAGTAATGAACCAGAATCTTTATATTCTGGAATGACGCATTCTAGAGAAGTTTCTAGTATGATGAATTTAATTTATTACATGTGGTATATATTAGAAAATTATGACTCTGATCCAGGAATTAAAAATTTAGTGGACAACCATGAAATGTATTTTATTCCTGTTGCTAACCCAGACGGATTAATGTGGAACGAACAAACCTCGCCTAATGGGAATGGTTTACAACGTAAAAACCTTGGACCTTACAACACAGGTGATCACCAATCAAGAGGTGTTGATTTAAATAGAAACTACAACTATTTTTGGGGTGGACATGATGATTATGCAAAAGGTACTACAGGTTCTTCTCCCAATTCTCCTGACCAAACTTATCGTGGACCATCTGCTTTTTCTGAACCTGAAACACAAATTGTAAGAAACTTTTCCGCTACCAGAGAGTTTAAAACAGCTATGAATCATCATGCTAGTTCTAACTTAATTCCTCATGCTTATAACGGATATCCAGACTCTCCAGGATCTGGTAGAGAGGCTGAATATCATAAATTTTGTCATGATATGACAAGATATAACAGATATATTTATGGTGAAGCTCCAGATATTCTTACCATTGCTAATGGTGATATGAGTGATTGGATGTTAGGAGGTGCTACCGATTTAAACGGTTCTAACGGTTCGGGTCAAGGTATTTTAGCCCTTGCTCCAGAAAATGGCTCGTGGGTAGGCAGCGATAACGAAGGTGGATTTTGGCCTAGTGCAACTAAAATAGTTGAAATTGCACAACGTGCAGTAAGAATGAATTTGGTTAACGCTTATCATAGTGGTAAATTTGCTCAGTTTCACGATTTAAATCCAAGTAACATTGCAGCAACATCGGGTAACTTGGAATTTGGACTGGAGTATTTAGGACAAACTTTAGGAGACATTACACTTAATGTAACCCCTGTTTCTTCAAACATTACTTCTATTACCCCACCAGCAACACAATCCGGATGGAGTAAATTAGAACAACGTACTGTTACTGCAGCTTACACCTTAGATGCGGGAATTCAACCAAATGATAAAATTGAATTTCAAATTTCTGTTACTAATGATGATGGCTACCTTATGTATAGAGCCAATATTGTTAAGTATTTTAACCCCACAATATTAACACAAGATAATCCGGATGTTACTGGTATTTCTAAATGGACAAGTTCTGGTGGTGCTTGGGGAACTATTAACACTACAGATGTTTTTAATAATTCAACAGCAGCAATTACAGATTCACCTTCGGGCTCTTATTCTAACAATCAAAATAAAACCTTAACATATAATACCTCGGTTGATTTATCTACTTCATCAAGCGCAGTAGTACAATTTTATGCTAAATGGGATTTGGAACGTAATTTCGATTATGTCCAAATTCAAGGTTCTACAAATGGATCTACTTGGATTCCTTTAAATGGAAAATATACAAAACCAGGGTCTAGTATATCAACTAATCGATATAGTAGTGCCAATAGTTCTAACAACGGAACAGGAAAATCTACTGCCGACCAAAATAACCAACCTACTGGCGAATCTATTTACGATGCTGACACCATGGATAAATGGGTTATGGAAGAAATCCTTATTGATGCCACAGAAAATAGTGCTTTATTTGGCGCTAGCAATGTTCAATTTAGATTTTTACTTAATTCAGACAATTCAAATAGAGCTGATGGTTACCCAACAAATTTTGATGGTTTTACATTTGATGATTTTAAGGTTATTAGTTTTAACGATAATTTACCGCAAGCTATAACATTTGAACCTATTTCAGATAAGCTTACAATAAGCTCAGATTTTAATGTTTCAGCAACATCTAACTCAGGATTATCAATTACGTATACCATACTTTCTGGACCTGCAACAATAAGTGGCAATACGATTTCTCTTAATGGTACCGAAGGAACTGTTGTCGTAGAGGCAAGTCAGACAGGAAATGCTACTTATAATCCTGCTGAGAGTGTAACAAGATCATTTGAAATCACTGAAACTTATTGTGGTGAAGCTATAGTTAACACATTTCCTTTTAACGAAGGTTTCGAAAGTTATTTTACACTTTGGCTAGAAAATTCTAGTGATGACGATATAAACTGGACCCGAAAACTTAAAGAAAACGATGGAGATTCAACTCCATCAGGGGGTACAGGGCCATCAACTTCTTCCGAAGGGGACTACTTTATATTTACAGAAGCATCAGGTAATGGAACCGGTTTTCCAAATAAAGAAGCAATTTTAGAATCACCATGTTTTGATTTTTCAGGATATGAAAATGCACAATTAGAGTTTGATTTCCACATGTTCGGGGCAGACATGGGAAAATTATCTTTAGAGGTTAGTACAAATAACGGTGCATCTTATATTTCTTTATTTAGTAGAGATAAAACGACCAACGGTAATCAAACCGCTAACGCTAGTGCTTGGATTACAGAAACGATAGATTTATCGACCTATGATGGAGAAACTATAAAATTCCGTTTTATAGGATTGACTGGTGCGAATTTCACAAGTGACATGGCAATCGACAATATTAATATTACAGCAGATGTTGTTTCTGGATTTACACCAGTAGCATCTTGTCAAAATATAAATGCAACATTAGACGGAACAGGGAACGTAACAATTACAGCGTCTGATTTAAATGATGGAAGTAGTGTTGGTGATTTATCTATAGACATTTCTACTTTCACATGTGCAAATCTAGGAACAAATAATGTAACATTAACAGCTACAGACCCAAGTGATTCTGGTAATACAAATTCTTGTGTTGCAGTTGTAACAGTAACTGCTAATAAGCCTGCCGATGATGTTACTAATGAAACTATTTGTTCTGGTGAGTCTTACACGTGGAGTGCTAAC
>NZ_FOMI01000011.1:22268-129711 GCF_900112595.1 Algibacter pectinivorans
ACGATTTGTTCTGGTGAATCTTACACTTGGAGTGCTAACGGCACAACATATACTACTAGTCAATCTGGGTTAACCATTACTAACGATGGTTGTACTGCAGATCAAGTGCTTAACTTAACAGTAACGCCAGCTACAACTTGGTACCTAGACGCAGATAACGATAACTATGCAGACTCTTCGATAACGGCTTGTTCATCTCCAGGCGTTGGCTATACAACTACGGTAATGCCAACAACAGACTGCGATGATACAGATAACACCATTTACCCTGGAGCTCCAGAAGTTACAAACGATGGTATTGATCAAGATTGTGATGGTTCAGATCAAACAACATTGGATAACAGCACTCAAGAGATAAATCTTATTGCTGTTACACCAAATCCATTCAAAGATAATGTGAACATCCAGTTACCTTCAAGCCTAAATAACAGCGATTTTAATATTAAGGTATTTGATTTAAATGGAAGGCTTGTATATGATAGAAAATTTTCTTCTAAAAATGGACAAGTAAAAGTTGTTGGCTTAAGTAAACTCGATCAAGCGCTTTATGTGTTCAAAATCGCGGATTTAAATTCAGGAGAAACAATTTACAAAAGATTGATAAAGTACTAACCATAGTTTTTTTTAGATAAAAAGAGGCTGAATTTTATATAAAATTCAGCCTCTTTTTTATAAAGTAATCAAATAATCAATAAAAATAAAAAGGATTCTTTATTAACAAATACTTTATACACAAATTATACCCATACACAAATACCTTAAAACCAACTAATTACATTTACACAATGTATTTCATCGATTAAATTTGTATTTCATGGAGTTTTAATCTAATTTTGTCCCATATTAATTAGTCCCAAGCTAAAAAATTTAACCTCTCATGAAAAAACTTTACACTTTCAGTATAATTTTGCTGTCCTTAATTTCACTTGGCAGCAATTCATTATTTGCACAAACAACCATTGCCTACCATGATTTTGAATCTGGGAATTTAGAAAACTGGACTGATGGAGGTAATGATGCCGGATTATTTTTTAATTCAGATTGGGCATGTGCAGGAGATTATTCTATCTACAGTAAGGACGATCAACTTGGAAATAACAGAATGACGTCTCCAACCTATGATTTTACACCATATAGTACTATTACTATGGAATGGTGTAATCAAAATTATGAACTTGAAAATGGTGAAGGTTTCGATTTAGAATACTTTGATGGTACTACTTGGCACCTTGTTGAAACCTACCTAAGAGGCATCGATTTTACAGGAACAGGGGCAGCCACTTATACCCTTAACTACACACTAAACTCTGCTAGTTATACATTTTCTGATTCTTCAAGGTTTCGATTTTCTGGTAATGGTAATAACGATAATGAATACAACTTTTACGACAATATAGAGATTATAGGTAATGGTTGCAGCAACACAATAGACAGCTTTCCTTATAATGAGGGCTTTGAATCTGGGTTAGGTCTTTGGACTCAATCAGTCAGCGATGATAACAATTGGACTAGACAAAATGGCGGAACTCCATCACTTAATACCGGTCCTTCAGGCGCTAACCAAGGCACGCGCTACTTATTTACAGAATCTAGTAACCCTAACTTTAATGATACGTTCATTTTAAATAGCCCATGTATAGACCTTACCGCTCAATCATCAATGGAGTTTTCATTCTTTTATCATATGTATGGTTTTGGTATGGGAGATCTATTTGTTGAATTAAGTACCGACAATGGTGAAACCTATCCAAATTTACTATGGAGTCAATTGGGACAAGACCAAACTAGTAGTGGTCAAGCATGGAATGAAGCTAATATTGATTTAAGCGCCTATTTTGGACAAGTTGTAAGGATACGTTTTAGAGGTGAAACGGGGAATGATTACCGAGGTGATATGGCTATCGATGATATATCATTAACGCCAATGGCACAACCTGAAATTAATGTTCAAGGTAATGCTGTTACAATTGTAGATGGAGATACAACACCATCTATAACCGATGATACCGAATTTGGTACTATTGCAAACGCAACCACATTAGACCGTACCTTTACTATTCAAAATACAGGAACCGATGTTTTAAACTTAACAGGAGGTATTCCTCTAGTTGATATTAGTGGTAATGCTGCCTTTTCTATTTTAACTCAACCTAGTGCTAACAGTATAGCTAGCGGTGGTACAGACCTTACTTTTACGGTTAGGTTTGCCCCTATTACAGACCTTACAAATGCACAAGCAACAATTTCTATTGATAATAACGATAGTGACGAAAACCCATATACATTTGTTATTCAAGGGTCTTCTTTTACTTCTGGTCCAGAAATTAATGTACAAGGTAACAGCCTTTCAATTTCTGATGAAGATACAACACCATCAACTGCAGATCATACAGATTATGGAAACGTTAATATTTCTAGCGATCTTGATAGAGTTTTTACTATACAAAATAACGGTTCTACAGATTTAGATATATATTCAATACTAATTACCGGAGTCGATGCAAGTGAATTTTCAACAGTACCATCACCGTTTGTTCCAGTTACAATTAGCGCGGGTAACGCAATTACATTTACCGTTAAGTTTAGCCCATCATCTCTAGGAGCAAAATCGGCAGTTATAAATATTGCAAGTAACGACTCCGATGAAGCCACTTACAACTTCAATATTACTGGTAATGGTTTTGTACCCTCTCCAGAAATTAATATTACCGGTAACGGATCAAGTATATCTAATGGAGACACAACTCCTGCTATTGGAGACGATACCGAGTTTGGTACAACTGCAGTTACAACATTTATTGACCATACGTTTACCATTCAAAATACGGGTACATCTGTTTTAAGTTTAACCGGTGGTAGTCCAATAGTTGATATTAGCGGAAACACAGCTTTTTCTATACTAACTCAACCTACCTCAAATAACATAAATAGTGGCGGTAGCCTTACTTTTGTAGTAAGATTTGCTCCAACTACTGTTTTAACAAATGCCCAAGCAACAATTTCTATTGATAATAACGATAGCGACGAAAACCCTTATACTTTTGTTGTTCAAGGTTCTGCTATTCCTGGAGACCCAGAAATTGATATTGAAGGTAATGGTCTTAGTATTGCAAATGGAGATACCACACCAAGTTTACTTGATGACACAGATTACGGCACAACAAATATTGGAGGTACTAACACAACAACATTCACTATTAGAAATTTAGGACCAGCACCTTTAAATTTAACGGGAGCATCTCCTTACGTAACTATAACAGGAGCGCATGCATCAGACTATTCCATTATTGAAAACCCAAACGCCATAATTAATGGAAGTTCATTTACAACTTTTGATATTCGATTTACACCTACAAATACAGGTATTAGAAGTGCAACACTAACTATATTAAATAATGATGGCGATGAAGCATCATACACATTCAATATTCAAGGTACAGGTGTAATAGGAGATCAACAAAGCCATACCATCTTTTATGAAAATTTTGATGAAAATGATGGTGGTTGGAATTCAAGTACCGCACCTTTTAGAAATGGGTCTTGGGTTTACGAAACATCTCCAACCTTAGTTTCAGAAGGAAATTATTGGAGAGTGAACAGTTTTAATAATTATGGAAATAATTATACAACATACTTAACCAGCCCAACGGCAATTTCAACTACTGGCTTTTTTAATGTTACCTTTTACATGGATATTAGACACGACACAAGTTCTGATATTGATGATGGTGTTCAAGTACAATACACCACAGACCCTTTAGGAATTTTTGGTTGGACAAGATTAGGAGATGATGGTGCCGGAACAAATTGGTATAACGATAACGATGTTAGTGCCATTAATACTAATGAGCACGGATGGACTGGTTTAAATGCTGAAAACGGGACTGACTCAAACAATAAGTTTATGGAAGCTTCTATATCCAGTGCAGCCCTAGACAACCAAGCAACTGTTTGGTTTAGAGTGCTTTTTGCTAGTGATGGTGGAACAACCGATTTAGGTGTTGCTATAGATAATGTTTTTATAAAAGGAGACTATATAACGCCTCCATTAGACCCAACTTACGGTCCTGGAAACGCAAATAATAATTTAAAATTATGGTTAAAATCTGATGTTGGAACAAGTACAACAACTGATAATACAGCTATTACCTCTTGGGGAGATCAAGCATATAGTAATGATGCTCATGCCTTTGGAACTCAAAGCCCTGTATATAAAGACAACGCCTCAGATAACATAAACTTTAACCCTGTTATTGATTTTGATAAAAACAACGGTAATATCCTTAAAGGTAAAGGTGGATATTGGACTCAAGATTATTGGATAGTAGTAAAAACTAATGACACTTTCGACAAAACAACATCAAATACTCAATCTCCAATATCAGGAAAATTTACTAAAATTGGATTTGATGTTGATGGTACTGGATTAGGTTTTGGTAGAATATCTTCTAGATTTAACAGTGATAATCTTATATCACACACACTAAGTACTTATAAGCGAACAGATGTACCAGGCTTAAACTCCTACGGAAGATCTTATGCTCCTAGCTCAACTAATAATATTGGGACGGATGTAATGATACTTAATGTAAAATCTAATACCGCGGTATCACCGGCTAGAAGTGAAATCTATTATAATGGAAAACGTATAGATAACCACGCAGGAACCAATGGTTCTACTGGTACTGGAACACCTCTTATACATGATGAATTCGAGAATTTAAGATACATCTTAGGAGCAGGTCAATTCTCAATAAATGGGCATGCATTAAGCTCTTATTTGGATGGAAAAATAACAGAGGTGGCAAGTTATTCTAGTCCTAATTCTACTCCAGACCAAAAGAAAATACAAAGTTACCTAGCTATTAAATACGGGGTAACATTAAAAGAATTTGGAACATCCAAAGATCCATTCGATTACGAATGTGATACAGATTATGTTGACTCTCAAGGCACAGTTATTTGGGATGCAAGTGCCAACGCTGGTCATAACTTTGATATAGCAGGTATTGGTCGTGACGACGCCTCACAATTAAACCAAAAACAATCGAAGAGTCAAAATATAGAATCAGATGGAACAGATGCTTATGGTCCAACCTTAACAAATGGATTCTTAACCATTGGTCTTTCTGATGTTTATGACACAAATAACGAAAATATAGCTTCCAACGCTACCACTTTAAACGATAGAGAGTATTTAATTTGGGGTAATAACGGAGCAGACATTAACCTTGCCTCTTCTTCTATTGCTGTAGATATGAGCTCTGGTATAGCAGGATTAAGTACACCTGTTACATTTACAGCTATGCAACGTGTATGGAAAGTAGTAGAAAACCGCGGAGATATCCCTTCTTGTAAAATACGAATACCAGAAAACACCATAAGAAACATAACCCCTCCTGGTCATTTCTATATGTTTATCTCAGATAGCAATGTTTTCGATCCAACTGCCGATTATAGAGTCATGACTAGCGATGGTAATGGTAATTTAGAAACGAATTATGATTTTAATGGCACCAAATACATAACTTTTGGATATGCACCACAAATAATAGTTGAACGTTCTATTTACTTTAATGGTATTACAGATTATATTGATGTTGATAACAAAATCAATCTAGACGCCAATGCGTTTACAATATCTGCTTGGATAAAAAGAGACCCAGGAACCGTAAATGCTTCTATTGTTTCAAAAAGAAATTCAGCATTTTCTGAAGGTTACGACTTAAGAATTAATGCAACAGGACATGTAGAAATGACATGGAATGGTGGTTCAGAATCCTTAACATCATCGGTTGCCATTCCAGAAAACGAATGGCATCAAGTAGCTGTAATTTATGATAACGGAACTGCCACGTTATATATTGACGGTGTTCCGGATACAGTTGCAAATTCTTTAACTGCTCCAACCCCTACATCTCAAAAATTCTTAATTGCAGCAGCAGATGGATGGGACCCTAATACCACCGATTATTTTGGAGGTAATATAGACGAAGTTAGAGTATGGAATACAGCACTTACTCCTGTTCAATTAAGATACATTATGAATCAAGAAATCATGGACGATGTATCTCTAGCTCTGGAACATGGAGATGTTATTCCTACAACAATTACAAAAAATGAAATAAACTCGATTCCTTGGACAGATTTAGCAGGATACTACCCAATGACTGTTTATACCTATACTAATACAGACGATATGTCTGGTAACGGTAACCAAGGGGCATTAAGAAACCTAAATACCGTAGACTATCAAACAGCACCGCTACCATACCAAACTCAAGCTACAGGCTTGTGGGATGCAGATGCTACTTGGTTAAACAATACGGTACAAACTTTACCTAATGCCTTTTCTATTATTGATGGTACTACCCCTATTGATTGGAATATAGTTGAAATAAATCATGATGTGTATTTAGGTACAAGTACGACACCAGCGGATGTAAGAAGTAGAGATTGTATTGTAGAAGGATTAATAATTAATACTAACGGAAACTTACAAGTTAACGGAAGTACAGCCTCTAACGACGGTATTGGTTTAACTGTAACGCATTACTTAAAGCTAGACGGAACCATCGATTTAGAAGGCGAGTCGCAATTAGTACAAACAGATCGTAGTGAGTTTGATGCTTCTAGTACAGGATTATTAGAGCGCGACCAACAAGGGTATGCTAGCACTTATTTATATAACTATTGGTCTTCACCTGTTTCTACTACTAGCAACGCAAATTATACCGTTGGAGATGTATTAGATAACGTAGGATTCTTAACATCGGGATATGATGGTACTAGTTCTCCAGTTCAAATTGCAGATTACTGGATTTGGAAATACACTAACAGACCTAGTAACAACTATTCTGAATGGCAACATGTAAGAAGCACAGGATCTCTAGCAATAGGAGAAGGCTTTACCATGAAAGGCCCAGGAACTGCAACACCAGACCAAAATTACGTTTTTGTAGGGCAGCCAAACAATGGTGATTTCACAACATCTATTAACGAAGGAAACGCCTACTTAGTTGGTAACCCATATCCTTCGGCTATGGACGCAGATCAATTTATTAGAGATAACCTCCATACTGCCGATGGTGGTAATAACGACAGAAATGTTATTAATGGAGCTTTATATTTTTGGGATCATTTTGCCGTAGATAGTCATAATTTATCAAGTTATCAAGGTGGATATGCAGTTTACACTCTTATGGGAGGTACAGTAGCTATATCTACAGATTCAAGAATTAATGCCACATATGCTTCTGGAACTAAACTACCTGAGCGCTATATTGGTGTAGGACAAGGATTCTTTGTATCATCAGACGATGGTGGACTAACAGGATTAACACAACCTATAATAGATGGCGATATTAACTTTAAAAACGGACAACGTGTTTTTCAAAAAGAAACCGTATCTGGAAGTAATTCAGGTTCTGTTTTCTTTAAAGGCTCTAAAAAATCTAAAAGCAATTCGAACGCTGTAGGAGATACAAGAGAAAAAATTAGATTAATGTTCGATTCTCCAAGTGGATATCACCGTCAGTTATTAACTGGTGTAGACCAAAACACAACTAATGGATTCGATTTAGGGTACGACGCTGTACTTATTGAAGACAATCAAGAAGATATGTATTGGAGTCTAGGAGATTCTAAATTAATAACCCAAGCGGTAAATAATTTTGATGATACTCAAAACATTCCGTTTGGTATGAAAATAACTAAAAAAGGTTTAGCTACTGTAAGAATTGATAATTTAGAAAACCTAGACACTAGCAAAAACATTTATGTTCATGATTTAGAACTAAACACGTATCACAATTTACAAGATGGTGCGTATACCGTCGAGCTAAGCCCAGGAGAATACACAAATCGTTTCGAAATTACATTCGCTAACCAAGCGTCGTTAAGTGTTGAAAGTATTGAAGAAATAGACCTAGATGTATATTTTTCAAATAATAAAGAAAGCTTGATAATAAACAACCCAAAATTACTAAATATTAAAGCTGTAGAAATGCATAATATATTAAGTCAGTCTGTTTTCAAGCTAAACGCAGAAAACGATAAACTTAATGAAAGCTATCTTGAATTTAAAGTTAAGCAAATTCTTTCTGGAGTATACATTATCAATCTAACGACTGATAACAATAAAATCTCAAAAAAAATACTGGTGGATTAACCCTTAAAACTAGCCCTAAAAACCTAGGGCTAGTTTAAAACACTTGTAAAATACTCGTGTGTTTTACACAAAAAATTAATTAATTCTAAACCGGCTTAGTAAGTAAATTCTATTTTCAAGGCCTAAACAAAAACCTAACCATGAAGCACTTTGTTATAATAATATCTGTAGTGTTATCCCTCATTATTGGTATTAAAAAAACATATGCCCAAGTACATTCTATACCTAATTGCGCACAGAATTACAACTTAAATTGGTCTACAAACATGGCCAACGAAAATTTTTGGCCACCAGGAAAATTATCAAACACCTATAAAAATGTAAATAACTCCGGTACCGATATTACGATTTCCTTTACTGGAGAAACAAACACTTTAGGTTTTTGGTATGGCAACACACCTAAAGTAGGATCGCAATCCAGTTATTTATATAAAGGAATAGATTTACTATCCAATGGGTTTTCGGGCCCAGGTATTACATGCACTATAACATTTAGCAAACCTGTTTATGCATTTTCTTTCGATATTCATCATATAAATAAATGGAACACTAATGGTGACAAATATACCTTTACAGGTAAAGATGTAAACGGAAACACCCTTTACCCTGAGTTTACACATTCTAGTTCGCCTTCCTACGAGTCCGATAGCAATACCGGTATTGTAAATGCACTTACAAACAAAATATCTGGAGATAATGCCATAATTGGTGTTAACTACACCACCCCTAACTATATTAAAAGTGTTTCTTTTTTATGGGAAGATTGCGATACCTGCAACAATAACCTACCACATGCAACAGGACTAGGAAGTTTTAACTTTTGTATGCCTCAAATCATAGATTTTGATGGTAAAGACGATTATATTAGTACATCTCCTTTTATTAACGACAAAAAGGAAGTTACCATGATGTCTTGGATAAAACTAGACAAAAAATCTGATGGTGGTTATATTATGGGGCAACCTAATTTTAATATGGCTATAGACTCAAACAAAAAAATACGGGCACATATTAAGACTAATGAAGGCACACCAATTAAATCTCCAGATTTATCGGAGTATTCTTTACAAGAAAACCTATGGTACCATGTGGCTCTAAAATTTGATAGTAATTCAGGTACCGCCATATTATACCTTAATGGAAATGCTATTTGGACCTACAGCAATGATAATTTAATACATAATAGTATTGCCGCCAATACCGAAGGGCATGTTTATGATTTTGAAATAGGTAGAAACCCAGAAACTAAAAACGATTATTTTGAAGGCTCTATTTACGAATCGAAGGTTTTCAAAACCGCTTTAAACGAAAACCAATTGCACCAACAGATAAATCAAGAAATTGAGAACAACGATGGCCATGTTAGAGGCATTATAATCCCAAAAGATATTGAAGGCTTGTTATGGAGCGACCTCCTCCTCTATTATAACATGTCAAATACAGAAAACGGAAATGTTACAGATTTATCTAGCCATGGTAGAGATGGTAAAATTAACAATATTCAACCCGACCAAACCAGACAAGATTTTACTGCGCCCTTGCCTTATGTAACCACAAAAACAAGTCAAGGAAACTGGAAAAATAAAGAAAACTGGGAAAATGGCTCTCATTTGGATATAAGCACCAAAATACCAAGCCACGCTATTATTAAAATAAAAGGCGATTTGGAAATTGACACCAGTGTTGAAACTACAGGATTAATAATTGACAATAACAAAACGTTGAAAATAATTAATAATTCGGCCTTAATTAACACGTGGTATTTAGCACTTGATGGCGTTTTAGATTTAGAAAACAACTCTCAACTTATTCAAACATCAACTAGTACATTAAACCCAACTAGCTCCGGTATATTACAAAGAAACATTCAAGGTACAGCCGATACATATACTTATAATTATTGGTCATCGCCAGTAGGAAAAACAAACAACCACTCCATAAACAACCCATATACTGTAAAAGATATATTTAAAGATATCACCTTTATAAGCACTGGATACAATGGTATTATCTCACCATTGTCGATTGCAGATTATTGGATTTGGAAATATAACAATATGCTAAGCGATAAATATTCCACATGGCAACAAGTACGTAGCTCTGGCGAGATTTTACCAGGTGAAGGCTTTACAATGAAAGGCCCAGGTACCGGAACAATAAGTGAATCGCAAGATTATGTGCTACAAGGAAAACCAAATAATGGAGAAATTAGCCTACCTGTATATGCCGGCAACGATTATTTAATTGGTAACCCCTACCCTTCGGCTATTGATGCTGTTAAGTTTATTCAAGATAACAAATCGGTTATTAATGGAGAAGGTGCAACAGATGGCACGCTTTATTTCTGGAAACATTGGGGCGGTGGTTCTCATTTAGCAAGCGAATATCAAGGTGGTTATGCTACATATTCACTTTCTGGAGCTGTACCAGCGGCAGGAAAAATGGAAGATGAAAGTATTTTTTCTACTGGAGGCACACAAACAGAACTTCCAAGCAGATATATTCCTGTTGGGCAAGGGTTTTATGCTACCGCAGAAACCAATGGGAAAATTACATTTAACAATAGCCAACGTGCTTATTATACTAACAGTAATACGGCAAGCAAAAGCACGTCTTCAAAAAATGTAACAGAAAACAATGACGATCCTAGAACCAAACTACGCCTTGGTTTTAACTCTGTGGGAGGCTTACAGCGTCAACTTTTAGTAACTGTAGATGAAAATGCCTCTACAGGATACGATTGGGGTTACGACTCAAAATACATTGATACCCAAGCCGATGATATGTATTGGTTAATAGACAATCAAAAATATACCATACAAGGTGTTAATGAGTTTTCAAAACAATTGGCTTTTCCTTTAGGAATACACACGAAAACCGATGGTTATAATAGTATACAGATAGATGAAATAAAAAATCCTCAAGTAGATTTCGACTTGTACTTACATGACAAAGCATTAGGTGTTTATCATGATTTAACCCAAGGTAAATTTGAAACTTACCTAGAAGCTGGCGAGCATTTAGATAGATTTGAGCTTACTTTCCAAAAAGGCCAAACATTAGATATTGTAGAAAATAGTATGGATCAAATTGAGGTTTACTATTCAAACGAAAATGCAAACATTGTTATAAACAACCCAAAATCTAAACAAATTGAAAAGGTTGAAATGTTTAACCTTTTAGGGCAAACTCTTTTTAAATATCATGCTAACACTACACAAAATCATCTTGAATATAATACCCAACAAATAACACCAGGTAATTACATTTTAAAGATAGATTCGGAATACGGAAGTGTATCTAAAAAAGTGTTTATCAAGTAATAAGTTGAGTTTATATTCAAAATTTTAAGTTAGTATTTATAAATCTGTAACTTAACTTATTTAAAGTCCTGAATAAAAATTCAGGACTTTTTACTTTTTAGTTTGAACTATTAGCGTTTCTAAAGACACCTTATCTTGCTCTCCAGAAACCATATTTTTTAAAGTATAGGTATTGGATTCTATTTCCTGATCGCCCACTAAAACCACAAAAGGAATGGCACGCTTATTAGCATGATTCATTTGTTTTTTCATTTTAGCAGCATCCGGATAAAGCTCCGCATTAATACCTTGAGAACGCAATTGTTTAATCGCTTTTAAGCTGAACAATGCTTCTTTATCGCCAAAGTTTATAAATAAAACATCAACATTTTTATTTACCGTTTCCGGAAATAATTTTAATTCTTCAAGCACTAAATAAATACGATCTAAACCAAAACTTATACCTACACCACTTACATCTTTCATCCCGAAAATACCCGTTAAATCGTCGTAACGACCACCACCACCTATAGAGCCCATTTTTACTTGAGCCGGAGCAGAAACTTCAAAAATAGCACCCGTGTAATAATTTAAACCACGAGCAAGCGTTACATCTAGTTGTAATACCGCTGTTGTTAAACCTAACTCTGTAATTGCTGTATTTATAAAGGCTAATTCTTCAATACCTTTCTTTCCTTCTTCAGAGGTATTTAAAATACCTTTTAAACTTTCCATTTGTGTTTCAAAAGAACCAGACAACGTAAATAAAGGTTGCAGTTTACTGATCCCTTCATCTGAAATACCTTTAGCACGCATTTCTTCTTTTACCTTCTCCTCGCCTATTTTATCCAACTTATCTAAAGCAACCGTAAAATCGATAAGTTTATCGCTAGCGCCAATAACTTCGGCTATGCCAGATAATATTTTTCTGTTATTAATTTTTATGGTAACACCTTCTAATTTTAATGCCGAAAAAACCGTGTCGTATAATTGAATAAACTCCACCTCTTGCCATAACGACTTACTTCCAGCCACATCGGCATCACATTGAAAAAACTCTCTAAAACGACCTTTTTGAGGTCTATCTGCTCTCCAAACTGGTTGTATTTGGTAACGTTTAAACGGAAATTCTATGTCGTTTTGGTGTTGCACAACGTAACGTGCAAAAGGCACAGTAAGGTCGTAACGCAATGCTTTTTCCGAAATTGAAGACGTTAATTTTAACGCATCTTTTTCAGCATAAGCCTGCTCATTTGCTTTGGCTAAATAATCTCCAGAATTTAAAATTTTAAAAATAAGTCTATCGCCTTCATCGCCATATTTACCCATTAAGGTCTCCGAGTTTTCAAAACTTGGTGTTTCAATAGGTTGAAATCCAAAAGTTTCAAAAGCACCACGAATGGTGTTAAAAATATAGTTTCGTTTTGCTACTTGTTCTGGATTAAAATCTCTGGTTCCTTTTGGGATGCTTGGTTTTTGAGCCATATTAATGCCTGCAAAAGCAGGTAACTTTTTAATAATTACTAAATTTTATTTATAATGTAGATTCCGGCCTAAGCAGGAATAACAAAAATAATTAATCAATTGTCATTACGTGTTTTTTCCTCAGAAAAAAAACTTGGCAATCTCTTAAATAAAAACTGAATTTGAATTACAGCTAATTTATAAGCTTATAAAAATAGTTATACAATTCGCCTTTAGTAATAGAAGCGCCTTGCTCAATCATTTTAAACTTATCTACATTTTTATCATCGGAGTATGCTTTGTCTGCTTGTAAAAACTCGACATTATCGTCCATTAAGTTTTCACGCAACCAATCATAGCCTTCTTGGGTTGTAATATCTACATCATTTTTTAGGTTAACTACAATAGCATGCATTTTGTCTTCTTTTAAATGAAACAAGTACATGTGTTGCGGTGCAAAATGCTCTAGGTATTCTGCTTTATTTAAAGCACCTTCCCAAATTAAATCGCTAAATACATCTAATTCCATTTCTGCCAATTCCGGCTTATTGGTTTTTAAGTTTGCCCACTCATCTGCTGTTATAGATTGTGTTGCTAAAAAGTTGATGAATTCTTGGTGTAATTCTTCAAATTGTTCTTTTGTAAGTCTACGATACTTCATAATAAAAAAAAATGCGCCCCTTAATTAGGAGCGCAAATTTAAGAATATATATGCTATTTTCTTAGAAAATATAGCGTAAACCTACTTGAGCTTGCCATCTAGAAGCTAAACTAGAGTCAAAACCAAATGTTGTAGAATTTTCATCGCCATTAAAGGTATAAGTTGGTACTCCAGAACCATCTACACTCACACCAATTGGTTGTACATTGTTTGGTTGTTGGATAATACCCCAATCTGAACTTAATAAGTTACCAAAATTCAAGATATCAATACTAAATTGAATAGTATTGGTTTTATCGCCAGCTACCGTAATATTATAATCTTGTAAAAACTTAATATCCCAACGTCCTCTCCAAGGTGCTAAAGCGCCATAACGTTCTGCATATTGCCCACGTCTTCCGTTTAAATAATCATCTTGTTGAATATAGCTTTCTAGTGCTGCAGCATCTCCGGTACTTGCAAATTGCATTTGCCCAATTTCGCTGGCTGTTGGAATGTAAATTAAATCGTTAATTCCAGAACCATCACCATTTATGTCTCCGCCATAAGTATAGTTAAATCGTCCTCCTTGTGCATATTCAAAAAAGGTAGAAATAGTTGTTGCCCATTTATCATTTCCGTAATTCCATTTTTTACTAGCAACACCAATAAAACGGTGTGTATCGCCATATTTAGAATACGATAACACATCGTTATTTACATTTCCTAAAGCTGGATTACCGGCAAACGCATCGCTAGTAATTTCTGCTTCAATAGAATTTACATCTTTAGAGTTTAAGTAGCTATAAGCTAACATGGTATAGAAACCACCTTCAAATGTTTTTTGTGCTTTTAACGAAGCATTCCATATTCTACCTTTATCAGAATTTGTAAAAACAAATGCACCATCGGCAGGATTTCCATCAAAAGTAAGGATATCGGCAGCTGTATAAATAGGTCTGTTATCTACACCTTGTAAAGTTCCAGACGGTGTTGATAGCCCCCAATGTTGTACATGAGCTCCATTTATATCTTTAGTATACGATACATCGGCGGTTAAAATTAAACCATTTTCTAGTTTTTTATCTGCACCAATGTTAGTACGCCAAACCTGTGGATATTTATAATCTGGATCTACAGCTTGTAAAAAGAAAGCATCTGGTGCCGCAATTTGGTTACCTAACCAAACAAAAGGAAAACGTCCTGTAAATAACCCTGAACCTCCACGAAGTTGAACCGTATCGTCGCCGTGTACATCGTAATTAAACCCGATTCTTGGAGATACTAACCAATCGCTATTTGGCATTTGTGTATTGTCTATAGTAACAGATTCTCCTGTACTTGGGTCTTCGTATTGTACATCTGGTAATACAAACCCTCTATCAATAACATCTTGCGCTTTTTGTGCAGAATCAAAAAACATAGGCTTATCAAAACGTAAGCCATAGGTTAATTTTAATTTTTCGGTAACGTTCCACTCATCTTGCATGTAGAAGGATAACTGCCCTACATTAGTTTCGGCTAATGCCCAACCTTCGCCATCTGGCACTGAATTATTAGCATTAAATGTGTTTTGTGGCGAATCAAAATCATAACTCGTAGCATCAAAATCATTAATATCAACAGAGCCAAAAAGATCAAATCCGTAACTTGTTAAATTAAATGAGTTATCGAATTCAAATTTTTCAAATGAGAAGCCTACAGTAAACGTGTGATCGCCTTGAAAAAAGTTTAAATTATTTGAAAATTGAAATACTTTTTGGTCCAATCTATTATGTACAGAAAATGGTTCGTGACCAGCAATTATATAGTTTGAGCCATCTTTTGTAATATTAATGGAAGGCGCCGGTGTAGAGAACGGATTTCTAAAATCGTTAAAGTGCGTGTACCCCACTTGCAATTTATTTGTTGAAGATTCTGAAAGTGTAGAATTTAACTCTAATTGTACAGACTTAAGTTCGTTATTAATTTCGTAACCAGAGTTTTGAAATTGCAGGGTATTTGCATTAGGCCCTCTAAATGTAATAGCCGTTGGGTGCGCTGGCTTTTCTTTTGAAGCATTTAAGAAATTATAAATAACAGCTAAACGGTTATTATCATTAATATTCCAATCTAATTTAAAAATACCTTTTGTAGATCTTGCCGAATGTGTAAACCCTTGGTAAGCACCAGGATCGTATCCTACAGCTAATAATGCATCTCTAACTGCAATTAAATCGCTTTCTAAAACTCTAGATTCGCTAATACCACCAGAACCTGTGTTTGGTGTCCAGCCATTAGTCCCTAAATCATCACGTTCATCTTTTTCGAAGTTCGCAAAAAAGAATAATTTATTTTTTACTATTGGCCCTCCAATACTAACGCCATATTGTGTTTGATTCAAATCTGGCCTTGCAACTTCTTCACCTTTTATTTTATTACCAGTTAAAGATTCATTTCTTGTAAATCCATAAACGGTTCCATGAAACTCGTTAGTTCCACTTTTAGTAACCGCATTTACAGAAGCACCTGTAAATCCGGATTGTGTAACATCGTAAGGTGCTGTAGATACTTGAATTTGATCTATAGCATCTAGTGATACGGGTTGCGAATCTGTTTGTCCACCCGGTGTCGCAGCATCCAATCCAAATGGGTTATTGAAAATAGCACCATCTAAAGAGAAATTATTAAACTGGTCGTTTCTACCTCCAAATGAGTTTCCACTTGCAGTAGGTTCTAACCTTGTAAAATCTGATGCCGATCTAGAAATAGTTGGTAAACGGGATAATTCGCGTCTTCCTACACTAGTTTCGGCTCCCGTTCTATCGCTACCAAAAGTACCAGTACCTTGTCCTGCTTGAATAACCACGGCATCGAGTTGTTCGCTATCATCTTGCATAACAACATCTATATTTTGTGTTTTTCCTAAAGTTAAAAACACATCATTATAAGATTGCTCCTTGTAACCCACAAAAGTAATTGTAATGGAGTAAGGCCCTCCAACTCTTAAATTTAACAAGTTAAATCTACCATCAATATTAGATGCAGCACCATATTTAGTCCCTGTTGGGGTATGAATTGCAACAATATTAGCCCCAGGAAGTGGCTGGGAAGTTTCGTCTAAAATCAATCCTTTAATATTAGAAGTTGTTACCTGCGAGAAGGCAAGAACACTAAAACATATTAAAAAAAAGGTAAGGGTTGTTTTTTTCATTTTGAATACGTTATTTGAGTTAGTCGATACATATTATGCGTACATAATAATTTTTCAAAACAAAAATAGCACAAAAAAAAGCCACTCGTAAGAGTGGCTTATCTTTATTTTAAGCTTTTATTAACTTTTTGTTAATTAATTAATTAATTAATTAAGCTTGAGCAATAACTTCAAATTCTAAATCTACAGATACTTCTCTATGTAAACGTACAACTGCTGTATATTTACCTAAACGTTTAACCGTAGTAACAGTTATGAATTTTTTATCTATTGACTGTCCTTCTTTTTCTAAAGCTGCAGCAACATCAATATTGTTAATAGATCCAAATAATTTGTCTCCAGTACCAACTTTTGCAGGTATTTTAATTTCTAATGCTTTAAGTGCTTCTGCAGTTGTATTAGCATCATCAACTATTTTCTTTTCTTTAAAAGCACGTTGCTTTAAATTTTCTGCTAACACTTTCTTTGCAGAAACTGTAGCTAGAATCGCTTGTCCTTGAGGAATTAAAAAGTTTCTACCATAACCGTTCTTAACTGTTACAACATCGTCTTTAAATCCTAAATTTTCAACGTCTTGTTTTAATATAAGTTCCATTGTTATCGGTATTTTATTTTAATAAATCTCCTACGTAAGGCATTAATGCTAAATGACGTGCTCTTTTTACAGCTACAGCCACTTTTCTTTGATACTTTAATGATGTTCCTGTTAAACGACGAGGTAAAATTTTACCTTGTTCGTTAATAAAACGCATTAAAAAATCTGGATCTTTGTAATCTACATACTTAATTCCAGACTTTTGAAACATACAATATTTCTTAGTCTTGCTTGTATCAATATTAAGCGGTGTTAAATATCTAATTTCACCGTCCTTTTTTCCTTTTGATTGTTGTTCTATTGATGACATAATTAAGCTTTTTGTTTAAGTTTAACTCTTCTTCTTTCAGCCCAAGAAATAGCATGTTTATCTAACGCTACTGTTAAATAACGCATAAAACGCTCATCACGTCTAAACTCAACTTCTAAAGGTGTAATAACTTCTCCTGGTACAGTGTACTCAAATAAATGGTAGAAGCCACTTTTCTTGTTTTGAATTGGGTAAGCTAATTTTTTAAGCCCCCAATCTTCTTTTGATACCATCTTAGCGCCGTTAGAAACAAGAAAATCTTCGTATTTCTTTACTGTTTCCTTTATCTGGTCTTCAGATAAAACGGGATTTAAGATGAAAACAGTTTCATAATGATTCATAAAAATCTATTTTTATTGTTAAAAATTGGCTGCAAAAATAATTAAATTCTGTATATTACACAATATTATTTCTTCCTATTTTAAAAAGTTTAACAGCTACATTTTATTTGTTAATGAAATGTTAAATAACGTATTTAAACGATGATTTTTGGTTTTTAACCGAAAAAATCGTACTATTGTCGATATCTTAACCGAAATAATATAAATGTTATGACTTTAAACTGTGTAGTAGTAGATGATTCAGCGATACAACGTCTGTCTATTGTTAAGTTGGTCGAGAACCACCCTTCTCTTAACTTAATAGCAGAATACAGTAGCGCTTTAGAAACTAAAAATGGTTTAAATACGCATCAAGTAGACCTAATTTTTTTAGACATTGAAATGCCAGTGTTAAATGGATTTGAACTATTAGACGTATTAAACAACAAACCTCAAATTATTTTTGTAACCGGTAAAACTGAATATGCTTTTAAAGCATTTAACTATGATGCTACCGATTATTTACATAAACCAATTACAAGAGAACGTTTTAATACCTCTGTAGATAAAGCGCTAGAGCAACATAGGTTGACTTTAGACTTTAATGAAGAGGAAGGCGAGCACATTTTTGTAAAAAGCAACCTTAAAAAACGTAAAGTATATATTAAGGATATTAAATGGATTGAAGCCCTTGGTGATTATGTAAAACTTGTTACTGAAGAAAACAGCTTAGTAGTACTTTCTACAATGAAATCTTTTGAAGCCGAATTACCCGAAGGGAAATTTTTAAGAATTCATAAATCTTATATTGTGAATCTAGATAAGATTGACAGATTTAACAGTAAAAATGTTGAAGTTGGCGCATACGAAATTCCGTTAAGTAGAAATAAAAAGACCCAATTGGTTGATGCCTTAAACAATATTTAAGGACTTTAAAAAAATTATGATAAACTCCTTACATAAGTCTGGACCGAATCATTTATAAAATTTGTTTATAAATTTATATATCATTAAAAGTTATCGTCATTTAGAATTACCCTAACAAACGGAAAATCTTTTATAATCAAGAAGCTATTATTACATTTTAATAATAGCTTCTTTTATTTTTAATCTCAGACTAATAACAAACAAATTAGCAAGGAGACAACTAGAAATTATCGACATTTAGAACAACCCTTACCGACCTAAAATCTTTAACACTCATAAAGCTGTTATTAATTTTCATAATGGCTTCTTTTGTTTTTGCTAACGATTGTTGTTTTGGAATTTTAACCAAAATGTTTTTATGAAACTGATTCCTTATTCTGGCCACTGGTGGCGACTCCGGCCCCAACACATAATCTTTAAACACCTGCCTAAGCGACTTTGCATACCATATAGAAGCGGTTTCTACCTTATTATAATCCTTATGTTTTAAAGTAATTTTTATCTGCTTGTAAACCGGCGGATATTTAAAATTATACCTATCATCCATTTGCTCCTTAAACATATCTATATAATTATTAGTAGATACTTGTTGCAAAATATTATGGTATGGATTATACGTTTGTATTAAAACCTTACCACGCTCTTCGGTACGTCCTGCCCTACCAGATACTTGCTGCATAAGCTGAAAACTACGCTCGTGCGCTCTAAAATCTGGAAAATTAAGCATATTATCGGCATTCATAATACCAACCAGCTTTACGTTTCTAAAATCTAAACCTTTAGTTAGCATTTGGGTGCCTACCAGAATATCAATTTCTTGTTGCTCTAATGCAGTAATTATTTTCTCGTAACCATATTTGCCGCGCGTGGTATCTAAATCCATTCGCGCTACTTTGTGCTCCGGGAAAAGCAATTTTACTTCCCCTTCTATTTGCTCTGTTCCAAAACCTTTACTGTCTAAATCTTGACCGCCACAGGCTTCACAATTTTGCTTCATAGCAGAATTATAACCGCAATAGTGACAGCGCAATTGATTTCTATATTGGTGGTAAGTTAAACTCACATCGCAATTAGGACATTGCGGCGAGTGCCCACATGTATTACACTCCACAATTGGGGAGAATCCTCGTCGGTTTTGGAATAATATTACTTGATGGCCTTCACTTAGGGTTTCTTGCATTTCCTCAATTAACCTATCGCTAAAATGCCCTTTCATGCGCTTCCTTTTTAGCTTATCCTTAATATCAACCAACTCAATATCGGGCATTAAAACGTCGTTATAACGCTTTGTAATTTCAACAAACCCATATTTATCTTGTTGCGCATTAAAGTAACTTTCTAGACTTGGAGTAGCAGAACCCAAGAGCGTTTTAGCCTTGTGCATGTGCGCTAAAACTACAGCAGTATCGCGCGCATGGTAACGCGGTGCAGGATCAAATTGCTTAAACGATTGTTCGTGCTCCTCATCCACTATAATTAAGCCTAAATTATCGAAAGGTAAAAATATAGACGAGCGTGCGCCTAGTATTATTTTCGCTTTCGCGGAATTGTGCAGTACATTATTCCACACCTCAACACGCTCGTGCGTTGAGTATTTAGAGTGAAAAACAGCAACCTGCTCGCCAAAGTAATTTTGTAATCTTGTAACCAATTGTGTGGTTAAAGCTATTTCTGGAAGTAAATATAAAACCTGCTTTCCTTGTTGGATTACATCTTCTATAAGTTTTACATACACCTCGGTTTTACCTGATGATGTTACACCATGTAATAAGGTAACGTGATGTTTTTCAAAAGACGCTTTTATTTCTGTTAAGGCTGCCTGTTGATACTCATTAAGTCGTTTTGAAGCTTCGGTTTCTTCGCCAGAATACTCTACCCTATCCCTTTGAATATAATATTCTTTAAGAACACCTTTATTAATTAAAGATTTTATGATCGAGCTAGAGGCACCACTTTCGGTAGTTAAATCGCTAACCTTTACAGGCTTTTTTGTTTTGGCAGAAATAGAAAACAACGTCATAACAACATCGCGTTGTTTTGGTGCTCTACTCAAATCATCCAACAATTTATGAAGCTCTACCTCGGCCGTGTAATGCGGATCTAACTTAACATAACGCACCAATTTTGGTTTATACTTTTCATAAACCTCTTCCTCTACAGTAATAGCCTCTTTCTCAATAAGCCTTTTAATAACAGGAAGAACATTCTTTTTATCTAAAATACTAGCAATATCATGAATCTTTAAAGAGGATTGATGGTGCAACGCTTCGTAAACCAAAAACTCATCATCTTTTAATATAGACTCATCAATAGTATTAACATTGTTTTTAGTAATTACAGTTTCGCTTTCTAAAATAAAAGCACTTGGCAATGCAGCCCGCATTACATCTCCCATAGTACACATATAATACTCCGAGATCCAATGCCAAAGTTTTAACTGGTACTCATTTACTACAGGCGATTCATCTAATATTTGTTCAATGTCTTTCGCCTCATAAGCTGCAGGTGCATTCTCATGTATGTTAAAAACAACACCGGTATATATTTTAGATTTTCCAAAAGGCACAGCAACGCGCATACCAACTTTTAAAAAATTGGCTTCGGCAGCAGTTATGCTATACGTAAATAGCTTTTGAAGCGGTATAGGAATTATAACGTCTATAAAGTGCAAACGGCTTAAGATTTAATATTATAAAAAGAATTATTGATGGCGAATCCAATATTGTGTAAGGTATAAAAAAGAAATATAGCCACGTACTTGAAGCTTTCCTGTATCCTCCATTAACTTTATTCTGCACTTATATTCTTTTCCATTTTCAGCATCGAAAATAGTTCCGTTTTTATAATATTCGTCTTGCTTTTCCAGCTCATTAATAATAACCATACCTAAAATTGGTTTATCTTTTTTATCACCTTCACAGTTTTGACACAAAGTATTTTTATCAAACGGCTCTAGTATTTCTATAACCTTGCCAAAAATCTTACCGTTTTCTTCATAAATATCTACAATACATTTATGTGCGCCTGTTTCATCATCAACCGTTTTCCATTGTCCTAAAACACCTTGAGATTGCACCGTTAGCAACAAACAATATAACACTATAAAACACATATAATTCTTCATAACTAAAAGCTTTTTCTAAGTTTATTTAATGAGGCATTCAATTCGTAACCCAACAATAAAATATTAGAGTTAAGCCACAGGTAAAATAATAAAATTAATAACGCGCCAATAGAACCATACAGTTTGTTGTATTGTCCAAAATTTTCAATGTAAATACCAAACAAATAAGACGTTAATATAATAAGCAACGTTGTAAATATAGCACCTATAGAAAAGAATTTAGACTCTCGCCCTTCTCTTGTTCCAAAATAATACAAGGTAGCTGTTGCCATATACACCATAACTACAAAAAACAGATATTGCACCACATTGGTCCAAAAAACCCCTTCGGAATCTACATGATAACCTCTATCCTCGAAAACCGTTATTAACTCTTGCACTACGTATATTTGAATATACCCAAGTACGATAATGGTAAAAATAAGTAAAAAAGCTAATATTAAAGCTATACCTAAGGCATACATATATTGCTTAAATACGTTACGCGTTAATTGCTCGTGATAAGAATTTTCGAATCCAGAAAAAACAGCGTTTACACCATTTGCCATTAACGCTACCGACAACACAAAAACGGAAGATAATAACCCACCACGTTGCGATTGGTCTATATTTTCGAAAATATTTTCAAAGAAAAAATCTGAGGTACTTGGAGGTAAAAACGATTCTAGAAATTGTAAAAATTCAATTTTAAAATCATCAATAGGCACGTATGGTATTATAATTAAAACAAATAGTAAAAAAGGAAAAATTGCAGTAAAAAAACTAAAAGCTATGGCACTAGCCCTAGTGGTTAAAGCGCCTTTTACAATACCCGTTATATACAACTCAAGTAAATCGTAAAATGAGAGTCCCTCAAGCCCTGGAAGCTTTATTTGCTTAAAAAAACGAACCAAGACATTAACTACGGGTATTTTATCTAGTTTTTCCTCAAGACTTCTGGACATTAATAATTTATGTTATAATTGTGTATATAACAAAGTTATTAAAATTAAAAAGTAAAAACAGATTTAAAAAAGGTTAATTACTTAATAGCTTTTAAACTTAAATCCA
This sequence comes from Algibacter pectinivorans, assembly GCF_900112595.1. Taxonomy (GTDB): domain Bacteria; phylum Bacteroidota; class Bacteroidia; order Flavobacteriales; family Flavobacteriaceae; genus Algibacter_B; species Algibacter_B pectinivorans. The sequence goes on from NZ_FOMI01000011.1 coordinate 45,364, forward strand.
TATTGTGTACAGAATGCGTTAAAGCACCACAAGAAATATAATTTACACCACATTCTGCATAGTGCCTAATGGTACTTTCGTTTATATTTCCCGAAGATTCGGTAAGACATTTATCGCCAATTAACTTCACGGCTTTTCTAGTATCTTCATAGTCAAAATTATCTAACAAAATTCGATATACCCCTTCGTTATTCAGTATTTCTTGAACCTCTAATAAATCCCTAGCCTCGACCATAATTTGAAGATCCCTTTTCGTTTCCTTCAAATAATCTTTAGTCATTTCTATGGCCTTTGTAATACCTCCTGCAAAATCAATGTGGTTGTCTTTAAGCATAATCATATCGTATAAAGCAAACCTATGGTTTTCGCCCCCACCAATTTTTACGGCCCATTTTTCTAACACGCGAATTCCCGGTGTCGTTTTTCTAGTATCTAAAATTCTAGTTTTAGTACCTTTAACTAAATCAACAAACATTCTAGTTTTAGTAGCAATAGCACTCATACGTTGCATAGCGTTTAACACGGTACGCTCTGCTTTTAAAATAGATTGCGATGGTCCTTCAACGTACATTACAACATCGCCGTATGTAACTTCGGTACCATCTTCTAAACGCACATCTAATTTTAAATTTTTATCAACATAAGCAAACACCTTTTTTGCAAAATTAACACCACCAATAACCCCTTTATCTTTAACTAAAAGCTTAGCTTTTCCTCTGGCATTTGCCGGAATACAAGCCAAAGAACTATGATCGCCATCTCCAACATCTTCTCGGATAGCATTTTCAATAATCATCTTAACTTCTGTGTCAAACTGCTCTTGTGTTATCATAATACTTATAAATTAATACAAGCAAAAATAAGAAATAGATTAACTAAATTATATTTTACAATTACGAATTTTATATTTTTTTTCTAACTAAAATATATTATTCCTAAATTTAAACTACTTTTTTTTCATTTTAAAACAACTAATCATTTAAAAATCATTGTCTTTAACTATTTAGGCTTAAACTATAAGTGGATTATGATACTAACTTAAAATATACTTATTTTGCTATTTACTAAATGCTAAATGTAATTGAATATATTCAATTACGCCCAAAACCTATTTATTTCTAATAAATGACTATTACATTAATTACAATTGGTAAAACCGACAATAAAAACCTTGTAGCCTTAATAACGGAATACACAAAACGCTTAACACACTATATTAAATTTAATTTGGAGGTTATACCGGATATAAAAAACGCTAAAAACTTAAGCCAAACCCAGCAAAAAGAAAAAGAAGGTGAATTAGTTTTAAATAAAATTAAACCTACAGACACCGTAATATTGTTAGATGAAAACGGTAAACAGTTAGATTCTGTAGCCCTTTCAACCTACCTACAAAAATATATGAATTCTGGAATAAAACGCCTTGTGTTTGTTATTGGAGGCCCTTATGGGTTTTCCGAAACCATTTATAAACAATCAAACGGCAAACTATCCTTATCTAAAATGACGTTTTCGCACCAAATGATTCGCTTGTTTTTTATAGAGCAATTGTACAGAGGCTTCACTATCCTAAAGAATGAACCTTACCACCATAGGTAAATTTACAGTCTCAGTATTCAGTTTTGAGTATTCGGTAGTTACTCAGGCTTATAATACTCCTTTTAAACAAAAAAAGATGACTAAACATAATGTTGTAGCCATCTTTTTCTTCGGTTTTAAGGTCTTCCTACTAAACGCTAATGTGTTTTATATATCTCTTTGCGCTTTTTAAGCTGTCGCTCTAAATCGCTTACTGTTTCCCTTACCGCAACTTCAAAATTATGTTCGTTAGACGTGGCAAAAATTCGAGGTCCTGGTAAGCTTAATTCAATATTACAAATTTTACCTTTATCGTGGTCTTTTTCATCTTGCTTAAAATGTACCGCAGCATTTATTAAAAACTCATATCTGTTAAACAATTTTTCTAACTTCTCCTTTGTGAATGATGAAAGTGTCTCACTTACATCCACGCCTACGTACTGAAAATTTACTGTCATAGTCCTTGTCTTTTAATGTTTAATTATTACCCCAATATACAGGTTTTTTACATAAGAAAAAGAAACAAAAATCATAAAATGGTGCTAAAATTTTATTTAGAAAAATAAAGGCTCCTGTTGTTATTTAAAATCAAGAAATAGTACTTTTGATGGTATAAAAAAAAATTTATGCAACTCGTTTTCGCAACCAACAACCTAAATAAGGTTAAAGAAGTACAGGCTTTAATACCTTCTGAAATAAAAATACTTAGTTTAAAAGATATAGAATGTTTTGAGGATATTCCTGAAACGCAAAACACTATAGAAGGTAATGCCATTCAAAAAGCCGAATATATAAAAACCCATTACGGTTATGATTGTTTTGCCGATGACACAGGTCTAGAGGTAGAAACTCTAAACGGTGCTCCTGGAGTTTACTCCGCTCGATATGCGGGCGAACAAAAGGATGCTAACGACAACATGAATAAATTGCTAGAAGCCTTGCAAAACGAAACTAATAAAAATGCGCAATTTAAAACCGTAGTAGCACTAAATATTAATAATAAAACACAAACGTTTACGGGAATATGCAAAGGTAGTATAACAAGCTCTAAACATGGCGATAAGGGTTTTGGATACGACCCCATATTTAAACCAAACAACTATAACATTACGTTTGCCGAAATGGATTTATCCACAAAAAACAGCATTGGACACCGCGGAAAAGCTGTTACTAAATTGGTCCAGTTTTTAAAACTTCTAAAAGAAAAAAAATAGCAAAAAAAGTAATTTCGATGTTGGCTATTAATTTTCTTTATCTTACTTTTAATTTATGACAGAGGAAGCTATAGAAAAAGAGAATGCCACTATTGCCAAAGCCTACAAAGAATTATTAAAAGTTAGTTATACCACGCTTTCTAACGACGACAAAAAACTAATTCGTAGTGCTTTTGAAGTAGCTTTAGATGGCCATAAGGACCAACGAAGAAAATCTGGAGAAGCTTATATTTTCCACCCTATTGCTGTGGCAAAAATTGTGGCGCAAGAAATTGGACTAGATGCAACTTCTATTGCCGCGGCTTTACTTCATGATGTGGTTGAAGATAGTCCTGATTATGAAATTAAGGACATTGAAAAAAAGTTTGGAAAAACCATTGCAACTATTGTCGATGGTCTTACAAAAATATCTTCCTTAAGTAAAGAAAAGGATATGGATGTATCCTTGCAAGCTGAGAATTTCCGTAAAATGCTCTTAACTCTAAATGATGACGTAAGAGTTATAATTATAAAAATTGCAGATAGGCTTCATAATATGCAAACCATGGACTCTATGCGTCCAGATAAACAAATAAAAATTGCATCTGAAACCCTATACATTTATGCACCACTAGCACATAGAATTGGTTTGTATAACATTAAAACCGAGCTTGAAGATTTAGGACTAAAATATACCGAGCCCGAAGTTTACAACGACATTCTTAATAAAATAAAGGAAAGCAAAGAAGAACAAGACGAGTATATTACTCAGTTTAGCGATGTTATAAAAAATTCGCTCGATAAGGAAAATTTACGATATAACATTAAAGGAAGACCTAAGTCTATTTTTTCTATTAGAAAGAAAATGACAAATCAAGGTGTTACCTTTGATGAAGTATACGACAAATTTGCTATTAGAATAATTTACAAGTGTGACGCAGACCCGCAGAATGAAAAGTTTATTGCTTGGAAAATATACTCCATAGTAACAGACCATTTTAGACCTAACCCTATACGTCTGCGTGATTGGATTTCATCGCCAAAATCAACTGGATACGAAGCCCTACATATTACTGTAATGGGGCCAAAAGGACGTTGGGTAGAAGTACAAATACGTAGTGAACGTATGCACGAAATAGCCGAAAAAGGTTATGCGGCTCATTACAAATACAAACAAGGTAACGAAAAAGAAGACAACTTAGAAAGCTGGATTAACAGGTTACAAGAAGCCTTAGAAAATCCAGACATGAATGCTGTAGATTTTGTTGAACAATTTAAACTCAACCTATACTCCAAAGAAATATTTGTATTTACACCTGGTGGAGATTTAAAGTCACTACCTAAAGGAGCAACTGCTCTAGACTTTGCCTTTAGCATACATACCGAAGTAGGAATGAAAACTCGTGGCGCTAAGGTAAATGGTAAACTAGAACCTTTAAGTCATATTTTAAAAAGTGGCGACCAAGTCGATATTTTAACTTCCGATAATGTAAAACCCAACCCTAACTGGTTAGATTATGCCACAACGGCAAGAGCTAGAAGTAAAATTAAATCGGCACTAAAAGAAGACAAAAAAATAATTGCTGAAGACGGAAAAGAAATACTACGTCGTAAATTAAAACAGTTAAAAATTACGCTAGATGAATCTTCCGTTAACGAAATGGTCAGTTATTTTAAGCTCAAAACCAGTCTCGACTTATTTTACAGAATTGGTCTTGGCTCCATAGATAATACTATGCTAAAAAGCTACGCTTCATCAAGAAGTAACGCTTTAATGAGTTTTATAAAAAATAAAATTTCTAGAAAGACAACCATCTCCAAAGATGACTTAGAAAAACAGGAAATAACATTAAAATACGATTCTATTGTTTTTGGAAAAAATGAAGAAACCCTGGATTATAAACTATCAAACTGTTGTAATCCAATCCCTGGTGATCGCGTTTTTGGCTTCTTAACCGTTAAGGAAGGCATAAAAGTGCACAAAAAAAATTGCCCTAATGCCGTAAGTTTACAATCCAATTACTCCTACAGAATCATGGAGGCTAAGTGGATAGACTCCTCTCAGCAAGAGTTTTTAGTTAAAATAGAATTAACAGGTATAGATCACATTGGACTTGTAAACGACATTACTAAAATTGTATCTGCTAACATGCACGTAAACATGAGAAGTATTAGTTTTGAAACTAATGCAGGTCTATTTTCAGGAAAAATTAATGTTGTTGTTAAAAATAACACCATTATTAGAAAACTTATTGAAAAACTTAAAAAAATTAACGGCATAGACAAAGTTAGGAGAGTTTAATTAAAAACATCTATTTTTGCTCAAACACTTTTTAATTAAATATTGTTAATAGTTTAACACATTTCCATGTCGCACTTGTGTTTATGAGATTGTAATCCTAAAAAATTAGTTAATAAATTACAATAACATATTCTAAACAGTCTATAAAAAAAGTGTAAATTTGCAACGAATTATGGATGAAAATATAGATTCGAAAAATCAAGAGATTGTTAAAAGCGTATTTACTAGCTTTTTAGAAACAAACGGGCATCGCAAAACACCTGAACGCTATGCCATACTTCAAGAAATTTACAATAACAAAGAACATTTTGATATAGAATCTCTATATCTTAACATGAAAAATAAAAAGTATCGTGTGTCTCGTGCTACACTATACAATACTATCGAATTACTTTTAGAGTGTAAATTGGTTAGAAAACATCAATTTGGCAAAAACCAAGCACACTACGAGAAATCTTATTTTGATAGACAACATGATCATGTTATACTTACCGATACTGGTGAAGTTATTGAGTTTTGTGATCCTAGAATACAATCTATAAAAAAAACTATCGAAGAGGTTTTCGATATTGAAATTAATAACCACTCGCTCTATTTTTACGGAAATAGAAAATCAACAACTAATAACTAATATTTTAAGATGGCAGTAGATTTACTACTTGGACTACAATGGGGAGACGAAGGCAAAGGAAAAATTGTTGACGTACTTACCTCTAACTACAATATTATTGCCCGTTTTCAAGGTGGACCAAATGCAGGACACACTTTAGTATTTAACGGTAAAAAGCATGTATTACACACCATTCCTTCAGGAATTTTTCATGACGATGCAACCAACCTTGTTGGTAACGGTGTTGTTATAGATCCTGTAATTTTTAAAGGTGAACTAGATAAATTAGAAGAACAAAATGTTGATTATAGAAAATCACTTATGATTTCTAGAAAGGCACACATCATTTTACCAACACACAGACTACTTGATGCTGCCAGTGAAACTTCTAAAGGAAAAGCTAAAATTGGCTCTACTTTAAAAGGTATTGGCCCAACATATATGGATAAAACCGGTAGAAACGGAATTCGTGTTGGCGATTTAGAATTAAGCGATTGGAAAGAACGTTATAGAGCATTGGCAGATAAGCATGAGTCTATGATTTCTTTTTATAATGTTGAAATTGAATACGATCTAAAAGAATTAGAAACCGAGTTTTTTAAAGCTGTCGAAGTTTTAAAATCTTTAAAGTTTATAGATTCTGAGGAATATATTTATCAAGCACAAAAATCTGGACAAACCATTTTAGCTGAAGGTGCTCAAGGCTCTTTACTAGATATCGATTTTGGAACTTACCCATTTGTTACCTCAAGTAACACCACTGCGGCAGGTGCTTGTACTGGTTTAGGTGTAGCACCTAATCAAATAGGCGAAGTGTTTGGTATTTTTAAAGCTTACACTACACGTGTAGGTTCGGGCCCTTTCCCTACCGAGTTATTTGATGAAGATGGTGCAACTATGGCTAAAGTTGGTAACGAGTTTGGAGCTACAACAGGACGCCCAAGACGTTGCGGATGGTTAGATTTAGTAGCCCTAAAATATGCTTGTCAAGTAAATGGAGTTACACAACTTATGATGATGAAAGGCGATGTACTTTCTGGTTTTAAAACCTTAAAAGTGTGTACCGCTTATAAATATAAAGGTGAAGTAATTGAACACTTACCATATAATATTGAACCTGAAAATGTTGAACCTATATATACTGATTTTAGCGGATGGAACGAAGACTTAACAGAAATGTCTGAAGCTTCACAAATGCCTAAAGCACTAAACGAGTATATTGAATTCTTAGAAAAAGAATTAGAAATTCCTATTACTATAGTTTCGGTTGGACCAGATAGAAAACAAACTATTTTTAGAAAATAATTTTCACCAACATACTAGTTACAAAAAAACGCTCCAAAACAATTTGGAGCGTTTTTTGTATCAAAACAATTATACATCATATTTATCGTTATTTTTGCTATAAATTATTTAAACTGTGAACAAACTACAGCTTTTACTTTTTACACTTATTATTGGTATAAGTTCCATAACAAGTGCTCAAGAACAAAAGAAAATTAAAATAGAATATGCTGGTAAACTAACCATTGACAATGAAAATTACCCCGGCGCTAAAATTTTAACACGAGATGATGCTCAACAAGTACATATAGAACATGGCGGTGCTAACATGTGGTGCGACAAGGCTATACATTACAGTAAAGACAACTTTATTGAAGCTTATGGTAATGTAAAGTTAAAACAAGGCGATACTATAAATATGACTTCTAAGTATATTGAGTACAGCGGGATTACCGAATTAGCGTTTGCAAGTGGCGATGTGGTTATGACAGACCCAAATTCCACCATTACATCAGATACGCTTTATATGGATCGCACAAGACAACAGGCATTTTACAGAAGCGGCGGAACGGTTGTAAAAGATTCATCGGGTACTATTACCAGTAAAATTGGAAGGTATTATATGGATCAAAAAAAGTATCAATTTGTCGAAGATGTTGTTTTGGTGAGTGAAGAATCAACCATAAATTCAAATTACTTCGATTTTTATTCAGACACCGGTTATGCTTACCTTTTTGGACCATCAACCATTACCACTGAAGAAAGTAAAACCTATTGTGAAAAAGGATTCTACGATACCGAAAACAAAATAGGATATGCTCTTAAAAAAGCTAGAATCGATTATGATGATAGAATCATTGAAGGTGATAGTTTGTTTTTTGATAATAATAAAAGTTTTGCTTCGGCTTCCAATAATATAAAAATTACAGATACTATAAATAACAGTATTGTTAAAGGACATTATGCCGAAGTATTTAAGGAAAAGGATTCTTTATTTATAACAAAGCGAGCACTGGCCATTACCGTTCAAGAAAACGATTCTATTTATATTCATGCCGATAAAATAATGGTTACCGGAAAACCAGAACATCGCATTATTAATGCATACTACAACGCAAGAATTTTTAAAACGGACCTTAGTGGAAAAGCAGACTCTATTCATTCCGATGAGAAAACAGGCATCACCAAATTAATAAATATTCCGCGTCTCTCTAAAGGCGATAAATTTTCAGTAGTACGAAAACCTATTCTTTGGAATTTAGAAAATCAAATGACGGGCGACACGATTCATTTAATTTCAAACCCTGAATCAGAAAAAATAGATTCTCTACTAGTATTCGAAAACGCCTTTGTTATAAGTAAAGACACGCTAAGCCAAAACGGATATAATCAAATTAACGGAAAGCGATTAGTAGGTTTATTTAATGACAAAAATGAATTAAACAAAGTAGATGTTACTAAAAATGCCCAGTCTATTTTCTACGCTAGAAACGATAAACAAGAACTTATAGGTATCGATAAATCTAAATCTGGAAGCATTTCTATTTTGTTTACTGATGGCGATATAGATGAATATACACGATTTAATCAAATTGATGGAAATTTATTTCCAGAATCTAAATTCCCTGAAAAAGAAAAATTCTTAAAAGGTTTCGATTGGCGAGACGATGAGCGTCCGCGTAGTGTTGAAGATTTATTTAAAGACGATCCGCCATTAAAATTAGCCGTTATAAAAGGATTAGAAGATTACATTCCTCAAGACGATTTCTTTGACCAGTCATTAAACGACCGTATTAATGCTTCTAAACGTATTTATAAAATCAATCCAAAAAAACAAAAAAGCTTATTGCTTTACCCAAATGATTTCGACAACCTAAAATGGATTAAAAACAATATTACAGTAATAAAAAATACAGAATATGCACCAAATGGTAATATGGAGGCAGACCAAATAAAAAACACCTCTAAAAAGGTTGGATTTATTACACAATCTATTAATGAAACCAATGGAAGTTTTAAATATTCTATTTGGCTAAAAGGACAAGGCCACGTTAAAATCAACCTTCAAGAAATGTACGGCGACTTTACCGTATACAATAAATTAGATGTTAATCTAACAACCAATTGGAAGTTATATGAAATTAATGCCACAAAAGAAAATGACGGCCATAAAATAAGGTGTGCAATTAGTAATATTGTTGAAGGCGACACCGTCTATTCTTGGGGAGCAACACTAATTAAAATACCTAAAGATCAGGTATCAATATCCCAACCAAAAAAAGATAACAACAAAAAATAACTTTTACAACCTTCTAAAAAAAACAGTTTCTCACAAACAATAACATGCAGGCAGATTTCAAAAAATACCAAGCCCAAACCTCACCACATCCTTTGGCTATGGAAATCTCACATGCCAACGGTTCTTATATTTACGATACCAACAATAAAGCTTATTTAGACTTTGTTGCTGGTGTTTCTGCTTGTCCTTTAGGGCATAATCATCCTAAAGTAGTTAAAGCTATTAAAAAGCAATTGGACAGCTATATGCATGTTATGGTTTATGGTGAATACATACAAAAACCTGCTGTAGAACTTACAAAACTTCTTTCAGAGCATTTACCCGAAAACTTAGAAAAAACCTATTTAACAAACTCAGGAACCGAAGCCATTGAAGGCGCTTTAAAACTAGCAAAACGTGCTACTGGGCGTAGCGAAATTATAGCAGCTAATAAAGCCTATCACGGTAACACTATGGGAGCTATGAGTGTTATGGGTTTCGAAGAACGCAAACAAGCCTTTAGACCGCTACTACCAGATGTAAAATTTATAGACTTTAATAACGAAGCCCATTTAAATAAAATAACCACAAAAACAGCTGGTGTAATTTTAGAAAGCATACAAGGTGGCGCTGGGTTTATTGAACCTACCCCTAACTACTTAGAAAAAGTTAAAGCACGTTGCGCTCAAGTTGGTGCTTTGTTAATTTTAGACGAAATACAACCAGGAATTGGTCGTACAGGTAGACTCTTTGGTTTCGAAAATTATAATTGCGTCCCAGACATTCTAGTTACAGGTAAAGGTTTAGGCGGAGGCTTACCTATTGGAGCGTTTACGGCATCGGGAAAACTTATGGACTTACTTCAAGATAATCCAAAACTAGGACATATTACCACTTTTGGTGGACATCCTGTTATTGCTGCTTCTGCCCTAGCCACGCTTAAAGAAATTACAGAAAGTAATTTAATAGAAGAAACCCTTGAAAAAGAAAAGTTGTTTAGAGAGCTGCTGGCTCACCCATTAATTAAAGAGGTAAGAGGAAAAGGACTAATGCTAGCGTTTTTAACACCTTCTGCCGAAATTACAAACGCTTTAATTCTAAAATGTGAAAAACTTGGTTTAATACTATTTTGGCTTTTATTTGAACCCAAAGCGGTAAGAATAACGCCTCCACTAACTATTTCGAAGGATGAAATTAAAGAAGGTTGCCAAATAATACTAGGTGTTTTAGATGAAATTCAACAAACAACAACCTCAAAATAACACTCTGATTATCAAAGAGTAAACTAAAAAACCACTCGTAAATCCTATAAATGTTCATTACTTTGTTAAAAACATTTATGCAATCTGGCCTATATCAAGAAATAGTAGCTTAAATTTATAATACTAGTAATTTTTAAATGTGCTTATGGAGTTTAGTCATGATGACAACAACAATTTGCCAATCACCAAGTTTGAATCGATGTTAAAAACAAACCATGTTTTGTTTTTTGACTCTGAAGAATTTGAAAATATTATTCACCATTACTTAAATCAAGGTAAAATTGCTTTAGCTAAAAAGGCAATTAAACTTGGCCTAGGTCAGCACCCAACATCTATTAATTTAAGACTTTTTAAAGTAGAAATTTACGTTTTTGAAGACAAGCTTCAAGAAGCTGACGATCTGCTAAACGAATTATATAGTATAGATCCTAGCAACGAAGAAATATACATTCAAAAAGCAAATATTTTCTCGAAAAAAGATGACCATGAACAGGCCATAAAAATACTTAAGGAAGCTGCTAAATTAGCAGACGATTTGGTAGATTTATATTCTTTAATTGGTATGGAGTATTTATTTTTAGACAACTATGAAGAGGCTAAAACCTATTTCATGAAATGTTTAAAAACCGATCCAAATGATTACTCGGCACTGTACAATGTTATTTATTGCTTTGAGTTTTTAAACCAAAACGAAGATGCTATTTCTTACTTAAATGATTTTTTAAACGAAAATCCTTATTGTGAAGTTGGTTGGCATCAACTAGGTAAGCAATATGTAACCTTAAAAGAATTTGAAAAAGCATTAACGGCATTCGATTTTGCTATTATTTCAGATGATACTTTTGTTGGGGCATACCTAGAACTTGGTAAAGTGTTAGAAGAGTTAAAACGTTATGATGAGGCTATAGCAAACTATACTATTACTTTAAATTTAGACGATCCTACCTCTTTCGCTTTACTTCGTATTGGTAGCTGCTATGAAAAATTAAATAAAGACGATTTAGCCATTCAGTATTATGACAGAACGGTTCATGAAGACCCACTACTGGACAAAGGCTGGATTGCTATTACAAAGTTTTATAATAAAAAAGGAAACTATCAAAAAGCGCTTTTCTTTATTAATAAGGCTATAAATATAGATTCTGAAAATGTAACCTACTGGAAGTTATATTCTCAAATAAACCACCGTTTAAGTTTTTATGAAGAAGCAGAACGCGGTTATAAAAAAACGATCGAGCTTGGAAACTACGAACTTAATACCTGGTTATCTCGTGGCGACTTATTAATTCAATTAGGTGAGCCACAAGCTGCAATACTAAATTTTGAACAAGCCATAGAGTTTTATCCTGAAAACGCCGAACTAGAATACCGCCTAGCAGGTTTATTTTTTCTTTTAATGGAAAACGACAAAGGTATTTTTCATCTTAAAAACGCGTTAAAACATAATAAAGATTATGCTTTTATAATTGACGAGCTTTTCCCTAAGGTATCCAACAAATTGTTGGTTAAAAATATCCTTAAACAAATTGAAAAGTAAGCGGTTCATCTCGTGCTAATAATTTTTTTTTAGTGACCAATTGTATACCTTTGGTTTTCTTATAAAATATTATGCAAAGAAACCTAAAAGATTACCTTATTATCTCCTTTAAAGGATTAGCCATGGGCGCTGCAGATGCTGTTCCTGGAGTTTCAGGAGGCACAATCGCTTTTATTTCTGGAATTTATGAAGAACTCATTTCTAGCATCAGCAATGTTAACGCAGCACTTTTTAAAACCCTATTCAAAGATGGCTTAAAAGCCTTTTGGAAACAGGCAAATGGTAATTTTCTGTTAGCACTATTAACAGGAATCATAATTAGTTTTGTTTCCTTTATGAAACTGGCTAAATATTTACTAGAGTACCATCCCGTTTTAATATGGTCCTTCTTTTTCGGACTTATTGTGGCCAGTATTTATTTTGTTGGTAAACAAATTACAAAATGGAATTTAGGCACTATAGTCGCTCTAGTTATTGGTGCTGCCATAGCCTTTTATATAAGTAAATTACCGTCTTTAGGCACTAACGAAAATCCTTGGTTTTTATTTATAGCAGGAGCTATTGCTATTTGTGCTATGATATTACCAGGTATTTCTGGTTCTTTTATATTAATTATACTTGGTGCGTACAAAACCCTTAGTAATGCCATACACGACCTAGATTTAAAAAAAATAGTCATATTTGCTGCAGGAGCTGTAATAGGTTTATTAAGCTTTAGCCATGTTTTAAAATGGCTCTTTAAACATTATCATAACATTACTTTAGCGGTATTAACAGGCTTTATTTTCGGGTCGCTAAATAAAGTTTGGCCATGGAAAAAAACATTATCCTGGTACACAGACTCTAAAGGTATAGAAGTGCCCTTGTTACAAGAAAGCGTATCGCCAATAGCCTTTGAAGGTCCAAATCAAATGATGTACGCCATAGTACTAATGCTTCTGGGTTTTTTAACTATTTTTATTCTTGAACGCGTGGGCTCTAAAAAATAATGCAAAGTACAAGAACATTAACAGATAAAATTTTTCTAATCTTAAAAGGGTTAGGTATGGGAGCTGCCAATAAAGTTCCTGGAGTTTCTGGTGGTGTTGTGGCTTTTGTTGCTGGGTTTTACGAAGAGTTTATCTACTCCTTAAAAAAAGTAAATAAAACGGCCTTTAAGTTATTATTTAACGCACGTTTTAAAAGCTTTTATAAATATATTAACGGTCGTTTTTTAAGTCTGCTTTTTCTAGGTATGGTTGTTAGTTATTTTAGTATCTCTAAAATTTTAGACTACCTAATAAAACATTATGAACTCTATATTTGGAGTGTCTTTTTTGGCATGATAATAGGTTCCATTTATTACATAAATAAAGATTTTAAAGATTGGAATTTTAAAACTTACACCTCTTTAGCTATTGGCATATTGCTTGGTGTGGGTATTAGCTTTTTAAACCCAGCTAAAGAAAATGATAACCTGTGGTTTGTTTTTTTCTGCGGCATAATTAGCGTTTCCGGAATGACCTTACCAGGATTCTCAGGCTCTTTCATTCTTATTCTTCTGGGAAATTATGTATTGCTTTTAGTAGATTCTGTAAATGCATTATCCGATACATTTACAGAAATAATAAGCGGCGACTTTAGCTTTCTTGACAATACAGAACGCATTAGAATGTTAAAAGTGCTGGTGGTTTTTACCTTAGGCTCGGTAACCGGTTTAGTAACCTTTTCTCATATACTAAGTTATATCCTAAAACACTACAAAAGCATTACTCTTTCTGCCATAATAGGATTTATTATAGGCTCTTTAGGTGTAGTATGGCCCTGGAAAAAAACAATTTATAAACTAGACGAATCAGGACATTTTTTATTAGATTCGGCAAAAGAAAAGGTTATTGAAAATTACCAACGTTTCATTCCTGGTTTAAAAACAGAAACTTATTATGCTATTGGTTTTATTTTCCTTGGAATAGTAATAGTTTTGGCATTGGAATGGTACGGACAAAAAACAAGAAAAGCAACATGAATAAATTAGGTTTATTAGGTAAAAACATATCTTACTCCTTCTCGAGAACATATTTTAAAAAGAAATTTGAAAATGAAAATATCAAGGATACTTCATATGAAAATTTCGATATTAAAAACATTGATTTATTTCCTTCGATAATTAAAGAAACCGAAGGCCTAAAAGGCATGAACGTTACCATTCCTTACAAAGAACAGGTAATGCCTTTTCTAGATAAAATAAATAAAAAAGCAAAAACTATTGGCGCCGTAAACACCATAAAAATCACAAAAAAAGGCAAGTTAGTTGGTTACAATACAGATTGCTTTGGTTTTAAAAACAGCATTAAACCTTTTATAAAACCGCATCATAAAAAAGCTTTAATTTTAGGTACAGGAGGTGCTAGTAAAGCTGTTGCTTTTTCGTTAAATGAAATGGGTATTTCTTATTATTACGTATCTAGAAGTTTAAAAAACGGTGTAACGTTTACCTATGATACCTTAACAGAACAAGACATAGAAGAGCATCAAATTATAGTAAATTGCACACCATTAGGCACTTTTCCCAACATTCAAGAGTGCCCAAATATTCCTTATAACGCCATTACAAAAAACCACATTCTTTTCGATTTAATATATAACCCAGAGGAAACCAAGTTCTTAAACCTTGGTAAACAAAATAAGGCCACCATAATTAATGGTTTAAATATGCTTAGGCTACAAGCCGAAAAATCTTGGTCTATTTGGGGGCTTAAATAAAGAGTTAATACTGCTTTGTAAATACTATACTTGTTAGTATCTTTAATGACGAAAGTAATTTTGACGAACCTTAACATTTTTTATAATGTCTGATATTAATAAACCTGAACAAGTAGACGGAAACGAAGCTTTAAAACCTAATGACGATTCTACTCCAATAACCGATAATACCAACGAGGAAGTAACCTCTGACACACCCGAAGTTGAAGCTCAAACTTCCGGCCCGGATCGAAATGATGGAGAAAATCATGACGAGGTCTTAAATGAAATTGAAGACTCCAATGCTGAAGATGCCGAAGACGAGGGTAATAAAGACCGCCATACTATTGAGGTAAAAGCATACGATACCATGTCGTTAGAAGCTTTAGCTATTGAATTAGAAAAACTCATTAAAAATGAAAAGGTTCAGGCTATTAAAACACATGTTGATAGTATTAATGCGGAATTTAAAACAAAATTTGAGGCTTTAGTTGAAGAGAAAAAAGAAGACTTTATAAATGATGGTGGAAACGAGATAGATTTTTACTACTCCTCGCCTGTTCAAAAAAGGTTCAAGGAAGCATACAGACAATACCGCAAAAAAGTAAATGACCACTATAAAAGTTTAGAAAAAAACTTAAAGCAAAATCTAGCAGATAAACTTGAAATTATTGAAGAATTAAAGGGGCTTATTAATGTTGAAGAAAATATAAATACCACCTACAAACACTTTAAAGAATTACAAGAACGCTGGAGAAATACAGGTCCTATTCCTAGAGACAAATACAATAATGCATGGAATAGTTACCACCACCATGTCGAGATATTCTACGATTTTTTAAATATTAATAGAGATTTACGCGATTTAGATTTTAAACACAATCTAGAAAAGAAATTATTAATTATCGAGCGTGCCGAAGAATTAGCCAAAAGTGATGATGCTATGCGTGCCTTTAGAGAGTTACAAGAACTTCATAAAATGTGGAAAGAAGAGCTTGGACCAGTATCTAGAGAACATCGCGAAAGTATTTGGGAGCGTTTTAAAGCGGCAACAAAAACAATTAACGATAAGCGTCAGGTTTATTATAAGGAAATAGATAAGATTTACGAGAAAAATCTAGAACACAAACTAGAGATTATTGCAAAAATAGAAGAGATTGCCAAAGAGGAAAATAACTCTCATAATGCATTACAAAAAAGAATTAAAGCCATCGAAGCGCTAAGAGAAGCCTTTTTTAATGCAGGGAAAGTGCCAATAAAAGTAAATGAGGCTACCTGGGCAAAATTTAAAGACGCTGTTCGCAGGTTTAACCGACAAAAAAACGCATTTTATAAAAATCTTAAAAAAGATCAATATAAAAACTTACAGTTAAAACTAGATTTAATTAAAATTGCTGAGGATAATAAGGATAGTGAAGATTTTGAAGCTACTACGCCTTTAATGAAAAAGATTCAAAGCGATTGGAAAAAAATTGGTCATGTACCAAGAAAAAACAGCGATAAAATCTGGAAACAATTTAAAGCAGCTTGTAATCATTATTTCGATAGAATTCATGCCAGCAGAAATGCCGCTAGCCAAGAACAAGTTGATGCCTACAATAAAAAGACCGAATTTATAAGTAGTTTAAACGACTTAGAATTACCTGAAGATAAAGAAAAAGGCATCGAACTTATTAAAGAGAAAATTAAAGAGTGGCAAACTATTGGTCGCGTACCAAACGATAAACGTTATATTGATGGTAAATTTCAAAAATCTATTGATGGCTTGTTAACTAAATTAAAAGTTGACAAAACTGAAGCCGAAATGATTAAATATGAAAACAAACTAGATAGTTTAGTTGACCCGAACGATACCAGAAATTTAGATAACGAACGTAATTTTATTAGAAAAAGAATAGACGAAGTAAAAGGGCAAATTAATCAATTGGAAAACAACTTGCAGTTTTTTACTAATGTCGATGACGACAACCCGTTAGTAAAAGAAGTACATACCAATATAAAAAAGCATAAAGAAGAATTAAAAGTTTGGACATCGAAGCTTAGAAAAATAAAAGAATTGTATTAAAATTCGTTTTTAAATTCAAAAAAAGCCTCATAATATCATTATTATGAGGCTTTTTACTTCTTACTGTTTTATTATACACGAACGTGGCCATCGCCAAACACATAATACTTATTTGTTACCAATTCTTTAAGCCCTAAAGGCCCTCTATGGTGTAATTTATCTGTACTAATAGCCAATTCTGCTCCAACACCAATTTGTCCGCCATCGGTAAATCGGGTCGATGCGTTTTGATATACAACGGCACAATCAACCTGTTCCATAAAGGTTTTAGCTTGAGCTTTTTCTGTGGTCATTATAGTAGCCGAATGCCTTCCAGAAAAGGCATTAATTTTCTCTATAACTTCAGTAATAGAATCTACAGTACCAATACAGCATTTCATTTCTAAAAACTCCTGATACCAAATTTGAGTATTGTCAATACTTTGTTCTTCAGGTAACACCGTTTTGGTAACCTCATCTACTAAAACCTGAACTTGTTTTGCCTTTAAGATGGTGTTTAGTTCCTTTATTTTGTTGCTATAATCCGGAAGCTTACTACTTACTAATATCTTATCAAGAGCATTACAAGCCGAAATTTTATCGGTCTTAGCATTTAAAATAACCGCTATGGTCTGTTTCCAATTGGCATGCTCATCCACATACAAAAAGTTATTTCCGCGTCCGCTAACCAAAACTGCACATTTGGCATGTTCCTTTACAAATTTTATTAACTGCTCACCGCCTCTTGGTACAATTAAATCTAAAGGTTGGGTAGGCTCTTTTAAAAAGGCTTGTGTTTCTTGCCTATTCATGGTTAACATTTGAATATAATCTGTAGTTAAACCATTATCTTCAAGTGCTTTATGCCATAATTTTACAATAGCTGTATTACTATGTACAGCCTCTTTTCCGCCTTTAAGTAAAATTTTATTATTCGCTTTAAAAGCAAGTACTGTAGCTTCAACAGTAACATCTGGTCGAGATTCATAAATAATCATAATAGTACCAAAAGGTGCTGTTTTATTAATTACTTCCAAACCACTTTGTAAGGTATTTTTACTTATAATTTTATTAACAGGATCGTCCTGTGCTTTTACCTCTTTAATTGCAGTAATCATACCTGCAACCTTTTTACTATTTAAAATAAGGCGATCGTACATGGCTTGATCCTCATTATTAAAAGCCTCAATATCTTTCTTATTCGCTTTTAATAAGGCATCTTGATTTTCCTCTAAAAGGGCAATCATACTTGTTAAAACTTTATTTTTTTTATCTTCTGATAATAATTCCATTTTCATATTTTTTTTACAATGATACTTTGGTACCAACCATTTTTCCGTCCATAATATCAATTATAACATTATCTTTTTTTCCGTTGGCAATAAAGGTTGGAATATTATTTGCCGCCGCTTGTTGGGCATAATCGAGTTTCGATCCCATGCCGCCTCTACCTTCGCCATCTTTTTTATTGGAGTCTTTTATATACTTATCCAAATCTTCGGTAGGATCTACATTTTTAATTAAATCGCTGTTATCTTCTTCTGGGTGCCCATCGTAAAGGCCATCTATATCGGTTAAAATAATAAGTTTATCGGCATTTAATAATTGCGCTATTAAACTCGCTAGCTCATCATTATCAGAAAACATAGACATGGTTACAGACACCGCATCATCTTCATTAGCGACAGGAATAACACCTTCTGCAAGTAAGCCTTCACAACAATTAATCATATTTTGTCGATGTACTCCAGGGCTAAAATCGCGTTTTGTAGGCAGCACTTGGGCACACTTTAAACCATAATCATGAAAAATATTATAATACAAACGCATCATTCTTGGTTGTCCGATAGCAGAATACACCTGTCTACGTTGTGTTTTGTCTTTTATGTTTGATGTACCTAGAACCTCCTTTCCTGCAATTACAGAACCCGAAGACACTAAAATAGTCATAATACCTCTTTCGTGTAATTCGGCTATTTGCTTTACTAAACGCCTTAAAACAGGTCTTACTATTCTATTATCTCTGTTGGTCATTACATTAGTACCAACTTTTATAACTATTTTTTCTTTATACATTTTAGTATTCTTTTCCTAATTCTACTGCCCGACTAAATGCCGCAAAAGCAGCTTCTTTAATTAATTCGTTTACATTATTATCTTCCATAGAATCTAATGCAGCTCGTGTTGTTCCACCTTTTGACGCTACTTTTTCCATCCAAGAGTTTGGCGATAAATTAGATTGATTAAACAGCTCTACGGCACCTGTAAACGTTTGGCTTACCAACACCGTTGAATCGGTTTTGGAAAATCCCATTTGCATTGCTGCTTCCATCATACTTTGCATAAAGTAAAACACAT
This sequence comes from Algibacter pectinivorans, assembly GCF_900112595.1. GTDB lineage: Bacteria > Bacteroidota > Bacteroidia > Flavobacteriales > Flavobacteriaceae > Algibacter_B > Algibacter_B pectinivorans. The sequence continues at coordinate 64,531 of NZ_FOMI01000011.1, forward strand.
ATGCTGGACCACTTCCTGAAATTCCTGTAGAAGCATCAATCAAGTTTTCATTAGATACACGAACAGATTTTCCTGTGGTATCCAATAAACTCTCAACGGTAAGCATTTCAATTCGAGACACCTCTGGCGATGTTACATAGGAGGTTAAACCCTTACCAATTTGCGCTGGTAAATTAGGCATAGCTCTAATAACTTTATTTAACCCCGTTATATCTTTTATAGTCGATATGGTTACACCTGCCATTATAGAAATGATAATTTGCTCGGGCTTAACAAACCCCTTAATAGCTTTAAAAACAGTTTCGGCATGATAAGGTTTTACAGCTATAAAAATGATATCGGCCTTTGGAACACAATCACCCAATTCGCTAAAGGCATCAAAGTGTGATATCTGGTTTAAGGCTTCCATTTTCTCTTCAGACTTATCTAAAACCATAATGTTTCTCTTTTTTAAGAGTTTAGATTTCGACATGCCTTCTGCATAAGTAAGCCCCATGTTACCCGCTCCAATTACTAGTACTTTCATTATTTATATATTTAGTTGATAAAAAAATTAAACAAACAAGAAACAGTCCTTACAGTCTTTAACTTCACCGTAGTAAGTTTCTCTGTATTTATGTAAGGTTTTAATAGGTAAGCCTAACAAATATTTTTTAACGTATGTTACTTTAGTGGTGAGTTCTCCCATTTTAATACTGTGTCTTTTTTCTACTTTTGTTTCTCTCTTAACTTGAATTAATTTCATGTTTAACTTTTAATGATTTATTTGTTTAGAAAGGATAATCTATCCAATCGTAATTCTATATTACGGGCTTTGAACCCTTGTTTTTGGAATAATTTTATAACAGGATCGTTAATATTTATATGTATTGAAATTTCTCCGCTACAATAATCAATAGTGTGCTTAATTAATGCTTTAGCAATACCGCTTTGTCTGAAACCTTGTTTTACAGCAAGATACACAAGAATATTTTCGGATAAATACTCATTCATGCCGGTTCTATTTACTACCACAACACCAAGTATATCATCGTTTTCTTGCATAATAAAAACATATCCACCAAGTCCAGGTATTTCTTTGGCAGCGTACTTAATTGCCTTTGTAATAGCACTTTTAGAGTCTTTAAACTCACCAGCATTTTCGTGTATAAAGTTTGTTATACGATTAATATCCATAAAGGATAGCCTTGTAAAGGCATCGTAGGTTTTAATAGTCATTTAATCCGTATTTTAACATCTAAAAAAAAAAGATGTTACAGTAAAAAAGTATAACAGGACGTAGGGCTAGTTTTAAGGTAAAAACAGCTCTAGCAATTTGTTATATTAAAGAAATTAGTAAAACTCCTGTTTAAGGATTACTTACGTAGTAGGAGGAATGAATTTATCGGACTGATTTCTAAAAACCAGAAAATTAAAGTTGAAGATTCGTGTATTTCGCTTTTCATGTATTCCTTTTCCCATGGTGCAAAAATACACAAATAGCCTCTAACCATCAAATGTATAGTGTTAAGATAATACCAACAAAACACACTAAAACGTTATAGTTACTGCATTGTTTTGGCTTCTTCCCAAAAAATATCCATTTCGGCAAGTGTCATGTCTTTTAGGGGTTTATTTAAATTTTTGGCTTTTTCCTCTAAATATTGAAAACGTTTAGAGAATTTTTTATTAGTACGCTCTAAAGCATTTTCTGGATTAATATTTAAAAAACGCGCATAGTTTACTAAGGAAAACATGACATCGCCAAACTCGCTTTCCATTTTATCGGCGTCTTTAGCTTTTACTTCTACCTGAAACTCGTTTAACTCCTCCTCTACTTTTTCCCAGACTTGCTCAGGTTTTTCCCAATCGAAACCAACACCTGCTACTTTTTCTTGAATTCTGTTGGCTTTTACTAATGCTGGTAAACTTTTTGGAACGCCTTCTAAAACACTAGATTTCCCTTCTTTAAGTTTTAAGTTTTCCCAGTTGCGTTTTACATCTTCTTCATTTTCAACTTTTACATCGCTATAAATGTGTGGGTGTCTATGTATTAGTTTATCGCAAATGGTATTACACACATCGGCAATATCAAAATCTTTGGTTTCGCTTCCTATTTTAGCATAAAATACAATGTGTAATAACACATCTCCAAGCTCTTTTTTAACTTCGTCTAAGTCTTTATCTAGAATGGCATCTCCAAGCTCGTAAGTTTCCTCAATGGTAAGATGGCGTAAGGTTTCCATGGTTTGTTTTTTATCCCACGGGCATTGTGCTCGTAACTCGTCCATTATGGTTAATAACCTATCGAATGCTTTTAATTGATTTGCTCTAGAATTCATTTTTGATGTTTTTTCAAAAATACAATTTTGATGTTTTTAAATTAGAAATAATGTGCTCTATATTAGTTTTAGTGATTTTACTTATACTTGACTCCGTTAGAAAAATCAATTAACTTGGTTTAACGTGGGATATAAAATTTTAAAACGATTTTGATATCTACTTAATATAAACGAACCACTCCAACGAAAATCCAACTCATATTGCAAAATCAAAGCTAGATAATACCTGCTTCAGGGATTTAAATGCCATCCCATAAAAAAATGGTAGGTTATATTTTAACTTTAAAGTAAATAATTATTGATAACCACATTGCTAGATCCTCGAAAAAACTTTTTATAAACGATTTATTTGCTGGCTGTTTGCTACTCAAGTTCTAATTTGTTATAAAACCTCCTTAATATATCACTCTACAATTAGAATATACCTACAAAACTTTTTGTTTCTATATTATTTTTTTGTATATTAATTCTGATATAGTAATTTTGCACTGCTAATATAATTCTCTCATATATATAGTTTTAGTTTAAAAACTTTTAATTAATTATGATGAAGAACGTATTACTTTTTATCCCTCTATTTTGTATTACAAATGGAATATTTGCGCAAATTGGTATAAACACAACTTCACCAACCGCAACCTTAGATGTTAATGGAACCTTTAAAATTAGATCGACTATTAAAGAGGTTGATATAGGTGTTATACACGACTCTATTTTAGTAATATCTAAAACAGGTACTGTTAATACCGTTCCTGCTCCAGATATCATTAATGTTGCCCTTCCTACTGTAGTAAAGGCTTCTTTTACAGGCACAGGAAATATTAATCACTTATTAAGTATTGGTAGCTCTAAAATAATGTTTGATGATGTAGAGGTTGATAATAATAATGAGTTTGACCCCGCGACCAATACTTTTACAGCTAAACAAGACGGCATATACGCCATAAACGCTCAAATAAAACTAAATGCCGTTATTGGCGTAAGTACAGACTTTGGTTTAGGTATTTATAAAAACAATGTTTTAATTGCTGAACATCGTTTTACGAGTATCGTGGTTTTGGGCGTTCAGGTATCTTCGCCTATACGATATGTTAGCACGACAGTGGATTTAGTTGCTACTGATACTATAGAATTTAGAATAACATCTACGTTACCTAACGTGGATATACTTGGTAGTGATACGGAAAGCTATTGCTCGATTTACCAATTAAGATAACAGCATGACTGAAATAAAAAAGCCATTTCATTACTTAAATGAAATGGCTTTTTGCATTAATATTATAATTTGTTATTGCTTAATTAAGCATTATTTTCTTTTTTAATTAAATTAAGTGCAGAACCTTCGTTATACCAAGCAATTTGAGCTTCGTTATAGGTATGGTTTAATTTAATAAGATCTTTAGATCCATCCTCATGAACCGCCTCTAAGGTTAATTGTTTATTAGGTGCAAACTCATTTAAATCGATAAAATTAAAGGTATCGTTTTCCTGAATTAAATCGTAATCGGCTTCATTATTAAAAGTTAAGCCCAACATACCTTGTTTTTTAAGGTTTGTTTCATGAATACGTGCAAACGATTTTACAATTACTGCAGCGACACCTAAATGTCTTGGTTGCATTGCGGCATGCTCTCTAGAAGACCCTTCGCCATAATTATGATCGCCAACTACTACTGTTTTTATACCTGCTTTTTTATATTCGCGCTGTACATCTGGTACTCCGCCATAATCGCCAGTTAATTGGTTTTTAACAAAGTTTGTTTTTTGGTTAAAGGCATTTACTGCTCCAATTAAAGTATTGTTTGCAATGTTATCTAGATGCCCACGGAAACGTAACCAAGGTCCTGCCATAGAAATATGATCGGTAGTACATTTACCAAAGGCTTTAATTAAAAGTTTAGCACCCGTAATGGAGCTTCCTAGTGGTGTAAAAGGTGTTAATAATTGTAAACGCTCTGAATCCTCTTTTACAGAAATTTGAACATGACTACCATCGGCTTCTGGCGCTAAATACCCATTATCCTTAACTTCGAAACCTTTTGGTGGTAACTCCCATCCCGTTGGCTCATCGAACATCACCTCTTCGCCGTTTTCGTTAATTAACTTATCGGTTAAAGGATTAAAATCTAAGCGTCCCGCTACGGCAATAGCTGCTGTTATTTCGGGGGATGCAACAAAGGCATGGGTGTTAGGGTTTCCGTCGGCACGTTTAGCAAAGTTTCTATTAAAAGAGTGTACAATACTATTTTTTGGTGCGTTTTTAGGGTCGCTATATCTAGCCCATTGCCCAATACATGGCCCACAAGCATTGGTGAAAATTTTGGCGTCTAACTTTTCGAAAATTCCAAGAATACCATCGCGTTCTGCGGTGTAGCGTACTTGCTCTGATCCTGGATTAATACCTAATTCTGCTTTTATTTTTAAACCTTTATCTAAGGCCTGTTGTGCGATTGATGAAGCTCTTGATAAATCTTCGTAAGATGAATTTGTACAAGACCCTATTAATCCCCACTCTACTTTTATTGGCCAATCGTTAGCTTTTGCTTTTTCAGTCATTGATGTACCTACTTCTGTAGATAAATCTGGAGTGAATGGTCCGTTTAATAATGGCCCTAACTCTGATAAATTGATTTCTATAACTTGATCGAAATATTGCTGTGGGTTTGCATACACTTCAGGATCTGCAGTTAAATGTGCTTTAACCTCATTTGCAGCATCGGCAACATCTGCTCTATCTGTAGCACGTAAATAGCGTTCCATCGACTCATCGTAACCAAATGTAGATGTGGTAGCTCCAATTTCTGCTCCCATATTACAAATAGTTCCTTTTCCTGTACATGACATAGCTGTTGCTCCTGGTCCAAAATATTCAACAATAGCGCCTGTACCTCCTTTTACGGTAAGAATTTCGGCTACTTTTAATATTACATCTTTTGGCGCCGTCCAACCGGAAAGTTTTCCTGTTAACCTAACACCAATTAATTTTGGAAATTTAAGTTCCCAAGCCATACCTGCCATAACATCTACGGCATCTGCGCCTCCTACTCCAATGGCCACCATTCCTAGTCCACCGGCATTTACGGTGTGCGAATCTGTACCAATCATCATTCCTCCTGGAAATGCGTAATTTTCTAAAACGACTTGATGAATAATACCTGCTCCTGGTCTCCAGAAACCAATACCGTATTTATTAGAGACCGACTCTAAAAAGTTAAACACTTCACTACTTACGCTATTAGCATGTTTTAAATCTTTTGCCGCACCTTCTTTTGCTTGAATTAAATGATCGCAATGTACCGTTGTTGGTACAGCGACTTTAGGTTTTCCTGCTTGCATAAACTGCAATAATGCCATTTGAGCTGTTGCATCTTGACATGCAATGCGATCGGGTGAAAAATCTACGTAATCCTTACCTCGGGTAAATGCTTCGGTAGGTGAACCATCCCATAGGTGTGTGTATAATATCTTTTCTGATAATGTTAGTGGTTTCCCAACAATATTACGAGCTGTATCAACTCGTTCTGTCATTTTAGCGTAAACCCCTTTAATCATATCAATGTCAAATGCCATAAATTTTATTTATTTTTTGATTATTCTACAAGTACTCAATATACAAAATAAAGCTTCTTACGCCAAGTGTATATCCTGTTAAAGTTTCATTAAACTTATGGATTGTAAAAAGCAGAGAGAAATTTATTTTTTTTAAAGAAAAAACTACAAATAAAGTGTCCTACATATAGGATTGGGAAGTATTTCAAATTTTATTATGACTTGTCATTAATTACATCCTCTGCAGTAGGCTCAAAATTAGTCTCTTTAACTATACCTAACACTATAAAAAGCTGTGATAAACCATAAAAAAGCATAACCGCAATGTTTTGAAAAGGTATATCGCTATCATAAAAGGAAACCAACGCTGCTAAAGTATCGGACGCTAAACCCAAAAATACGCCAACAATAACTAGGGCGTAACTATGAGTGTCCACATAATCTCGACGTAAAAACGCGAATACTACAAACAGCGTAGAGATAAAAAAGTAAAATAATGTTGGAAAGAAAAAATTATCTAGATTATCATTAATTAAATACATAACCAGCATCATTAGTAAGAAACAAAAAACAAGTGCTGGTGTAATTTGTTTTACCCTAAAGTCGCCTTGATTAGAAAACCTAAATACATAAAATAATTTAGCTAAGCCAAAAGAAAAAATAGCGAAAATGTAATATAATTCTATTTGATATAAAATAAAAAAGATGTCGCCTATAAAGAAAAATAATAAAGCTACAGTCATAAAAAACTGTTTTACTCTTGAAGTCTCTTTGTGGAAGAAGCTATAATAGCCTATTAATAATATGGATAGCGAACTTTTGGAAATATAACGAAACACAGAAGCATCCCAATTAATTTTGATAATTATATCAATTATCAGGGCTATTATAAACAACAAAGAAAAAACAACTGTTTCCTTACTAAACTTTAACATTCAAAAAAATATACTACTGCAATGTAGGTTTTTTTTTGTTAAAACCAAAAAGATAGTTTTTTATAATTCTTATTAATAACGTCTAAAGCGCTTTGTTTCTTCAAAAACATGCTCTAAGATCGCTTTGTCCTGTTGGGTAAATTCAACATTACGTCGTTTCATAACAATAGGTGCCACCTCAAACGCCTTTTTTGTTAAATAGGTTGAAAAACCACCGTTACCACCCCAACTAAAGCTAGGTATAAAGTTTCTAGGAAAACCACTACCAAAAATGTTAGCACTTACACCCACAACTGTCCCTGTATTAAACATGGTATTGATGCCACATTTACTATGATCGCCCATTATAAGTCCACAAAACTGTAAGCCCGTTTTAGCAAAACCTTGTGATTGATAATCCCATAAACGTACTTCGGCATAATTATTTTTTAAATTCGAATTATTAGTATCGGCACCTAAATTACACCATTCGCCTAATACCGAATCTCCTAAAAAACCATCATGACCTTTACTAGAGTACCCAAAAATAACCGAATTACTAATTTCGCCACCAACTTTACTGTAAGGCCCAACAGTTGTTGCCCCATAAATTTTTGCTCCTAATTTAATAACAGCGTTTTCGCAAAGCGCTAATGGACCTCTAACAATGGCACCTTCCATTATTTCGGCATTCTTTCCTATATATATTGGACCTTTACTAGCGTTAAGTGTTGTAAATTCTAATTGTGCACCTTCTTCTATAAATATGTTTTCTGGAGCTATAATGTTATTACTAGCAGGAATAGCCTGTGAAGTTCTGTCCTTTGTTAATAAACTAAAGTCTTGTTTAATAGCTTCATCATTTTTAGAGAAAATATCCCAAGTATGTTCTATTTTTAAAATATCCTGCTGGTATTCTATACAATCAAAATCATCAAAATTAATATCATCTTGCTCTTCAGTAGCAAAAAATGCTATTAATTCTTCATCTTGAAAAATGGCTTGATTTTCTTTTAAACTAGTAATAGCTTCAACTAACTCTTGGTTGGGAAGACATGATGCGTTAATCATAATGTTTTCTTCCAGTTCTACCATTGGATATTTTTCAGACAAATAATCTTCGGTTACCGTTGTTGTTGCAGTGCCTAAATACATTTGCCACTTTTCTCTAATGGTTAAAATTCCAACACGAATATCGGCCACTGGTCTTGTAAATGTAAACGGTAACAAATTGTTACGTGAAGGACCATCAAATAGAATGTAATTCATTTAAAGTTTTAGTTAAAAGTTAGAAGCTTTACCTTCAAACTTACAATTTATACCAAACAAACTTAATTTCAACTTATTAAATTCGTTCATTGTTACTTTTTTACCCATGTTAGGTAACAAAATTAAAGTTGTAAAAATAAAAAAGCCTCTCATTACAGAAAGGCTTTTTAAAAATATATTTTAGACTAAACTTATTTTTTAAATTTAGCATATTTGTTTTTGAACTTGTCAATACGACCAGCTGTATCTACTAATTTAGATTTACCTGTGTAAAATGGATGAGATGTTCTAGAAATCTCCATTTTTACTAATGGATATTCAACACCATCAACCTCAAGAGTTTCATTAGTATTTGCTGTAGACTTTGTTAAAAACACATCGTCATTAGACATATCTTTAAATGCTACAATTCTATAATTTTCTGGATGTATACCTTTTCTCATCGCTAAATGCTTTATTTATTACTTTCAATTTTGGAAATGCAAATTTAGGTATTTTTTATAAATGCGCAATACTTTTTCCCTTTTTTATTTCAATTTTTAATCCCTTGGCTTTCAAATAAAAAAAGAAGCTAAAATTACCATTCAAAATATAATTCTTTTCCATTAAAAATGTAACGTTTTACTATATTTGAATACCAACTAGAAAATAACTTAGGTAAATAAAACTATTATGGAAAAATTTTTAAAGTCCATTGCTATAAACCACGGTCTATATTTGGGTATCGCATTAGCAATATTAACAGTTACAGCTTATACTATTAGCTTAGATTTGTACACCAAAATTTGGTTTGGTTTAACAATTTTAGCGCTTATAATAGTTTTTGGTATTATTTCGGTATACAAAACTAAAATTGCAAATGGTGGTTTTTTAAGTTTTAAAAACTCTTTTGTGTCCTATTTTATAACCATTTTAATCGGACTAATAATAAGCACTGTAATAAGTATTATTATATTCAACATTATAGACCCTGAAGCGGCTACTGTAATCCAAGAAAAAGTAATGGTTTCGCAAATAGAGCGATTAGAAGCTTATAACGTGCCTGTGGAAGTTATAGATGAAACCATGAAAAAGATGGAAGAGCAAGGCAATATGTTTTCTATTGGTAATGTTTTTCAATCTTTAATATTTCAAATAGTTGGTTTTTGCGTTGTGGGACTTATTGTTGCAGCGGCAATGAAAAAAAATAACCCAGACGACGTTTAAATTCCTTAATTTTGAAACTTATTTTGAAACTATTCTAGATGCATATATCTGTAGTTATACCACTACTAAACGAAGAAGAATCTTTAACCGAATTACACGACTGGATTGCAAAAGTTATGCAATCTGAAGCGTATACCTACGAAATTATTTTTATTGATGATGGTAGTACAGATGATTCTTGGAATTTAATAACTAAGCTTTCTCTTAAAAACCCATTGGTAAAAGGTATTCGTTTTTTAAAAAATTTTGGAAAATCTCAAGCACTTCATGCTGGTTTTAACAAAGCCAAAGGCGATGTGATTATCACAATGGATGCCGATTTACAAGATAGTCCAGATGAAATCCCAGAGCTTTACAATATGATTGTTAAAGATGGGTACGATTTAGTTTCTGGTTGGAAAAAGAAACGCTATGATTCTATTATTGCAAAAAACCTGCCGTCGAAACTATTTAATTGGGCAGCTAGAAAAACATCGGGGGTAAAACTTCACGATTTTAACTGTGGCTTAAAGGCGTACCATAAAGATGTGGTGAAAAACATAGATGTTAATGGCGAAATGCATCGCTATATTCCAGTACTATCAAAAAATGCTGGTTTTTCAAATATTGGAGAAAAGGTAGTACAACATCAAGCCAGAAAGTATGGTGTTACAAAATTTGGTATGGATCGTTTTGTACACGGCTTTCTAGACCTAATTACCATTTGGTTTTTATCCCGCTTTGGCAAACGCCCCATGCATTTATTTGGCGCCCTAGGATTTATTATGTTCGCTATAGGTTTTGGTTTTGCGCTATACTTAGGCATAGACAAACTATTTATTAATAGAGCTGGCAGACTTATAACACAACGACCACAGTTTTATATTGCACTTTCTACCATGATTATAGGAACGCAATTTTTTGTAGCAGGCTTTTTAGGCGAGCTTATTTTAAGAAATAGAACAGACAAAAAAAGATACACCATTAAAGACCAATTAAATATATAATTAACACCAAACAAATTAAGCTATATGGATTCATTATAAAGTAATGAATTTCTTATTTTTGTTTTATAAAACTAACTATATGATACATATTGACCCAAAAATTTTAGACCGAATTAACGCATGGTTAACACCATCTTTCGATGAAGACACTCAAGCTACTATAAAAGATAGCATAGCAAACAACCCTAAAGATATTCAAGAGAGTTTTTATAAAGATTTAGAATTTGGTACCGGTGGAATGCGCGGTATTATGGGCGTTGGCACTAATCGTATAAACAAATATACACTAGGAAAAAGCACTCAAGGTTTAAGTAATTATTTACATAAACAATTTCCAAACGAAACGCCAAAGGCTGTTATTGCTTATGATTGTAGACACAATAGTAAAACCCTTGCTAAGGTGGTTGCAGATGTGTTTTCGGCAAACGGAATTGAGGTATTTTTATTTGAAGATTTACGTGCTACTCCAGAGTTATCCTTTGCAGTTAAGCATTTAAATTGCCATTGTGGTATTGTTTTAACAGCGTCTCATAACCCGCCAGAATATAACGGTTACAAAGTGTATTGGCAAGATGGTGGTCAGTTAGTTCCGCCACATGATGGTGCTGTAATTAGTTTAATTAACGATTTAGATTACGCTAATATTAAATTTGAAGCCAACAACGATCTTATTACATATATAGGTAAAGATGTTGATGATGTATTTATTGATGCCTCTGTTAAAAATGGATCTGTAGGTGCTACACAAAATGCCAAAGACGATTTAACAATTGTATTTACGTCACTTCATGGTACTTCTATAACAGCGGTTCCAGAAACATTAAAACGTGCTGGCTATAAAAATGTTCACATTGTTGCAGAACAAGAAAAACCAGATGGTGGCTTCCCTACAGTTAAATCACCTAATCCTGAAGAACCAGCGGCTCTAAAAATGGCTTTAGAATTAGCCGATAAAGTAAACGCAGATATTGTAATTGGTACAGACCCAGATTGTGATAGATTAGGGGTAGCAGTTAGAAATAACGATGGCGAACTACAGCTTTTAAACGGAAATCAAACCATGTTAATGATGACAGATTTCTTATTAAAACAATGGAAGGCCGAAGGCAAAATAAAAGGAAAGGAATTTATTGCATCAACCATTGTATCTACACCAATGCTTACAAAATTAGCAGAATCTTACGGTGTTGAAAGCAAAATTGTTTTAACCGGATTTAAATGGATAGCTAAACTTATAAAAGATTTCCCAGAATTAGATTTTATTGGTGGTGGAGAGGAAAGCTTTGGCTATATGGTTGGCGATTTTGTTCGCGATAAAGATGCTGTAACCTCTACCCTATTAGCTTGCGAGATTGCAGCAATTTCAAAAGCTAACGGAAGCTCTTTCTTTAATGAATTAATAAAACTTTACACAGAACACGGTTTCTACAAAGAAAAATTAGTTTCATTAACTAAAAAAGGTATTGAAGGTGCCGAAGAAATCAAACAAATGATGACCGATGCGCGTAACAATACACTTAAAGTTATTAACGGTTCTAAAGTTGTTAAATTTGAAGATTACGATTTATCAATCTCAAAAAACATGATTTCAGGTGAAGAAATAACGATTGATGTACCAAAATCTAACGTATTAATTTATTATACTGAAGATGGTAGCCAAGTAGCATTACGCCCAAGTGGAACAGAACCAAAAATAAAATTCTACGTTAGTGTAAACACAAAATTAGCAGCAATTGAAAAATTCAAATCAACCGAAGCTGCTCTTGATACTAAAGCCGAAGATATTTTAAAAAGCATGAACCTTATATAAGGTTCATGAAACAAATAATTAGCATCATTTAGATGAATCATTTTTACAACATACTTCGGTATGCAAAACCATATAAAAATTTCGCAATAGGACACATTATTTCTAATGTGTTTTATGCGTTATTTGGGGCACTATCTTTTATAGCATTAATACCAATGCTTGATATTTTGTTTGAAAAAAAGGACAAAATAACACCATTAGTAGAACCAGTTTACGAAGGCCTTTCTAACTTAAAAGATTACTATAAAGATTATTTAGCATATCAAGTCAGCTTATACACAGATAACGATCCGCAAAAAGCGCTTCTTATGGTGGTAAGCTTAATTATTGTTTTGTTTCTCTTAAAAAACATTTTTGGTTATTTAGCCAATTATTTTATGGTGTTTTTACGCAACGGCGTAGTTAGAGACATTAGAAATACGGTGTATAAAAAAACAGTTGAATTACCGCTTTCGTATTTCTCTGAACAGAAAAAAGGCGATATCATGACACGGGTTACCGCCGATGTTTCCACCTTACAATACTCTATGCTTCCAGCGCTAGAACTTATTGTTCGTGAACCACTTACTATTATTTTCACCATAATAATGATGCTTTTAATAAGTGTAAAACTAACGATTTTCGTCTTTATTTTTATTCCACTTTCAGGCTTAGTTATTTCAAGAATTGGTAAAAGTTTAAAACGAAAATCGGACCGTGTTCAAAAAGAACAAGGAATAACTCTTTCAACTTTAGAAGAAACATTAACCGGATTACGTATTATTAAAGGTTTTAATGCTGAAGGTACGTTTTATGAAAAATTCTCAGATTCTACGAACAAATTCTATCACTTTTCCAACAAATTACTAAACCGTCAAAATTTAGCTTCACCTGCAAGTGAATTTTTGGGCATATTGGTGATTTCTATTTTACTTTGGTACGGTGGTCAATTAGTTTTAGTCGATAAAACCCTAGACGGCAGTTCTTTTATTGCATATATGGGGCTTGCTTATAACATTCTAGTACCTGCAAAAGCGATTTCTAGAGGGCTTTACAATATAAAACAAGGTGATGCGGCAGCAGAGCGTATTCAGGAAATTATAGATTCGCCAAACCTTATTAAAGATATACCAGACGCTACTAGTTTAAAAGGGTTTGAAAATCAAATTGAATTCAAAAACATTTCGTTTAAATATGAAGACGAGTATGTTCTAAAAAACTTCTCATTAACAATTCCTAAGGGACAGACTGTGGCTTTAGTTGGTCAATCAGGAAGCGGTAAATCTACCATTGCCAATCTTATAACACGTTTTTATCATGTTAACGAAGGTGATATTTTAATTGATGGTATAAACATTAATAATTTAACCACTAGCTCACTTAGGCAACAATTAGGTATTGTAACCCAAGACGCTATTTTATTTAACGATTCTATTATTAGCAATCTAAAACTAGGAAAACAAGATGCAACAGAAGAAGAGGTTATTGAAGCCTTAAAAATTGCAAATGCTTGGGAATTTGTTAAAGATTTACCGGAAGGCATACATACAAATATTGGCGATTCTGGAGGTAAACTATCAGGTGGACAAAAACAACGATTAAGTATTGCTAGAGCAGTTTTAAAAAGTCCTCCAATTATGATTTTAGATGAGGCTACCTCAGCCCTCGATACCGAAAGCGAACGTATTGTGCAAGTTGCGCTAGAGAACATGATGAAAAACAGAACATCAATTGTAATTGCTCACAGGCTTTCTACCATACAAAACGCAGATAACATTGTGGTTTTAAACAAAGGAGAGATTGTAGAGCAAGGTAAACATGACGACCTTATAAACAAAAAAGGTATTTATAAAAAACTAGTAGACATGCAAAGCTTCGAATAAAATAGAGCTTGTTTTAAAATATAAAAAGGATAGAGACTTGGGGGCTTCTATCCTTTTTTAGTTTTTGTTAGACTTGGGGACGACTAACAACATAAGTAGGTTTCTGATACAAATATAGAACAGACAAATCGAATTGACAAGAAAAAAATGCATTTTATCGGTTATTAACAACAGTTCGTCGATAAAAAACTAACCAAAAGCCTAAAAACCAACCTTTTACATATTCGCAAAAATTATTAATATTCAGATTAAACTTTTTGTATATTTCATAGTCCAATATATAAACCATATTTGTGATTGAAGAAGCACAACTATTAGAACAATTAAAATCTAAAACCCAAAAAAATAAAGCCTTTAAAGTTCTATTGGAACTATACAAAGATCGCTTATATTGGCACATACGCGGTATTGTAAAATCGCATGACGATGCAGACGATGTGCTTCAAAACACCTTTATAAAAATCTTTAAAAACATCGATAATTTTAAAGGTGATAGTAAATTGTTCTCATGGATGTACCGTATTGCAACCAACGAGTCCATTACATTTTTAAACAAGAAAGCAAACCGTTTAAAAATTAGTAATGAAGAAGTGCAGCAACTTGCAATTAACAATTTAACTTCCGATATTTATTTTGAAGGAGACGACATTCAACTAAAACTTCAAAAAGCCATTGCAACTTTACCAGAAAAGCAACAATTGGTTTTTAATATGAAATATTTTGAAGATTTAAAATATAAAGATATGTCTGAAATATTAGAAACAAGCGAAGGCGCTTTAAAGGCATCATACCATATAGCAGTAAAAAAAATTGAAGCCTACTTAACTCAAAATTAAACCTTTCCGTTTTAATTTAGTCTTATAAGTAGTAATTAAAAGAAAATGAATAATAAAGAATTACATAATATTAAATCTACAGGTTTTAAAACACCTGATGATTATTTTGATTCTGTTGAAGAAAAAATTTTCAGTAAATTAAATACCGAATCTCTTCTAGACAGTGTCGATGCCCCTGGATTTAAAGTACCCGACAACTATTTTGAATCTTTAAACGAGCGTATATTAAACAAAACTATAAGCGAAGAGAAAACAAAAGTTATTTCTTTGTTTAGCAGAACAAATTTAATTTACGTATCCAGTATTGCTGCCGCTATTTTGTTATTATTCAACCTATCTATTTTTGACAGCAAACCTACTTTTGATAATTTAGATATTGAAACCGTTGAAAATTATTTAGAAGACGAAAGCATAAGCACCTACGAAATTGCTGCACTATTTAGCGATAAGCAAATAGATGAAGACTATATTATTGATTACAATTTTGATGAAGATAATATTGAAGAATACCTATTACACAATGTCGATATAGAGACATTAATTTTAGATTAAAAAAAAGAAAAACGAAAATGAAAAAAATAATACTAATACTAGTGCTTTTTATGTCCTTTAGCATATCTGCACAACATAAAAATAGAGAACGAATAAAATCTTTAAAGGTATCTTTTATTACCGATAAATTAGATTTAACCGAACAGGAAGCACAACAATTTTGGCCAGTTTATAATGCCTACGAAAAGCAATATTATGCCATTAGATATATTGAATCTAAAGAAATTCGAAAAGAAATACGAGAAAGCATAGATACCCTAAACGATAAAAAAGCGAACACCTTATTAGCGAGACTTGAAAAGGCAGAAATAGATAAACACAACGCCAAAATGGAATTCTCGAAACAGCTTACCAAAATATTATCGCCAAAAAAAATAATACTTTTAAAAATAGCTGAAGCCGATTTTAAAAGGAAAATGTTAGAAGAATATAAAAAACGCAAAAAAGAGGATCATAAATAATCCTCTTTTTATACGCTAAGAAAAAATTCTATATCGTAAACTTTATAAACACAATCCATAATATAAATAATTTTACACTTTATAAATTGTTTATATAAATCCATCTTTAACGCTAAATTACAGCGCTAAATTTGAAGAATAAATTTATTACCACTACAATAAATTTAGCTATTAAAAAGCACCACTAAAAAACTTATATTTTCACCCCCAATAACACTTACTCAAAAAAAACAAAAGTATTTCGCTATTTAAATAACAACCCATTACGCTTATATAGTATAACACCTATAAATTATTAACAAATAGCTATGTTAAAAAATATGAATAAAACAATTTACTGATAATGGATTTACAATAGAAAACACTACACTTTTATATAAAAAGTGTAACAGTCTTTAATAACAACCTCTTTTAGTATACATAACTACCTAAGCATCTTTTGACAGCCTTTTTAGTAGTTTATTAAACCCCTTTTCATCATTAATTAATTGATTATCTCCGTTACTTTGATTGTAAATAGTAAACACAGATTAACTAATGTAAATACCGTAAATTTTTAAATATTTAGTCATAACAACTTGAAATTTGGAAAGAACAATACTACTCATATTTAAACAACTTGAAAATGGGATCTAGATCTCACACCTTCCGCCCGACAGGTAGGAAACCAACCGAAGTTTAAGTAGTAACATAGAGCGTATTATCTATGTTTCCGGAGCCTAATACTTCAACACATATAGTAATCTTAGTGTTTACTTTTGTTCTTTCTGATTATTAATTAAGTCGAGTGATATAAAAACTTAAAGCTATATATAGCTAATAACCATCCTATTTAGTGTTAGATCAGAAGCCTTTCTTTAGTGATGTTAAGAATTATAATTCATCGTTCATTCAATCTTTTAGCATTCCACTTCAATCATAAATGCATAGAAGCTTAACATAAAACATTCCCATAAACTCCTTAAAACATATATAAAAATAGCCGTAATTTCTAAATGTAATACAAAAACACCTATGGTATAAAACAAAGCACTTTAAAACCTGTAAACAAGTTAAAAATTAACCATTTAAAAACGTACCTTTGCAGCCTTATTTAAATACCATGCGATTACATAGAAACCTCTGCTTTGCAGTTATAGACGGCCTAACATTAATCTTCAACGAAGGTAAATACGCCGATAAAGTTATACAACAACTATTAAAACGCGATAAACGTTGGGGCTCTCGCGATAGAGGCTTTGTTGCCGAAACCACATACGACATGGTACGCTGGAAACGCCTGTATGCCGAAATTGCCGAAGTAAAAGAGCCTTTTGATCGTGATAACCTATGGCGCATGTTTGCCGTTTGGGCAACCTTAAAAGGAATAAAATTACCAGACTGGAAATATTTTGAAGGCACACCACTACGCAAAATTAAAGGACGTTACGACGAGCTTTCTAAAGTGAGACGCCTAAAAGAATCTATTCCAGACTGGATGGACGAGATTGCACGTAAAGAATTAGGCGATGCCGTTTGGGGTAAAGAAATAGCAGCCTTAAACGAGCAAGCCGATGTTATTTTAAGAGTAAACACCCTTAAAACAACCAAAGAAAAATTACAAACCGAATTATTCGATCTAGATATTGAAACCGAATTTATAGACGGTCACCCAAGCGCACTTAAATTACGCGAACGCGCAAATGTTTTTGCTACCGAAAACTTTAAAAATGGTCATTTTGAAGTTCAAGATGCCAACTCGCAGTTAGTAGCCGAATTTTTAAATGTGCAACCGGGTATGCGTGTTGTAGATACCTGTGCTGGTGCCGGCGGAAAAACCTTGCACCTAGCCTCCTTAATGGAAAACAAAGGACAAATTATTGCCATGGATATTTACGGCAATAAATTAAACGAATTAAAACGTCGTGCTAAGCGAAACGGTGCTCATAATATTGAAAACCGCGTTATAGAATCTACAAAACCAATTAAAAAGTTATACGACAAAGCAGATCGTGTGTTAATTGATGCGCCATGTTCTGGTTTAGGAGTGTTACGCCGTAACCCAGATGCTAAATGGAAATTACAACCCGAGTTTATAGATAAAATAAAAGAAACTCAACAAGATATTTTACAACAATACTCTAGAATGGTAAAAGTAGGCGGGCAACTAGTTTACGCTACTTGTTCTGTATTACCTTCAGAAAATCAAAATCAAGTTAAAACCTTTTTAGCTTCGGAAGCTGGAGCAAACTTCGAATTATTAAAAGACAAAAAACTACTGTCTCATAAATCTGGATTCGATGGTTTTTATATGGCTTTGTTGGAGCGTAAGGCATAACATTAACTTATATAATTTAAAAATCCTGATAGGCAATTATCAGGATTTTTTTATGCCCTAAAAAAAAGCGAATCTTAAAAGCAAAATACTAATAACTTTTAGAAAGTGCGGTTAACGCTTTAACGGCTTGTTCCGCATCGTTTTTATCAACAAAAATATGATCGTGGTAAAACCCAGCTATAATATTGCTACTTATATTATGTTTAGTTAACTCCTGGGCAAATAACGCAGTTAAACCAACCGCATCTAGAGCAGAATGCACCTCTAAAGTTATCCAACTCGCTATAAAACTATATGCAAGACCTAAGCCATCGGCCTTTGTTTTATCCATTACAAGGGTTATACCCTCTGCTTCTTTAAACTCACAAATAGTATCTTCTCTTTTAATTTCGCCAAAATGCTTCACGGTTACAAAAACATATTCGCCTTCATTCAGCTTTGGGCTCATGCTTCTTACTAACTTTTCTAAATTCTTCTCTCCACTCATAATTTAAAATTTCATTCAACAAGATAAAATAACATCAAAATTATTTAACGCAACATTCACAATTACAGCACTTTTCAGCTAATTAAAAGTTAAATAACAAGTCATTAACTTTATAGTATTGTTACAATTTCTAATTTCAGTCGTTTACTTTGTATAACACCAGTAATATATGCAATTAAAAATTACTTTAATTATTTTACTAGCAGGCTTAAATGCGATATCTCAAAATATTACCGCACAGCTAATAGATAAAAACACTAAGACACCAATACCCTATGCTACTATAAAAACGGGCAATAACTCTGGGACGATTTCTAACGACGAAGGCTATTTTACTATTAGCTCAAAAAGCCAAAATCTTACCATTTCTTGTATGGGTTACCAAAGTAAAAACCTTACACTGCAAGACATAAAAGCACTTAACTATACCATTGCACTCCATGAAGCTTTAAACCAACTTGGTGAGGTTTATATTAGTAACAAAAACCCTAATGCCGATAGCATTATTAATAAAGTAAAGCAACAATTAAACACCAACTACAGCAATAACTTATATAAACACCATATTTTTAAACGCGATACCGATAATGTAGATTTTACAAATTTAGATTTCGAAATTGAAAAAGCATCGCATGTTAAAAAAGGCAACCTAGAATCGGCAAACGCTAGTTTTAAAATCCTCTCTAAAACTATTAAAGAAAGTGATATTGTTAATTTTAGAGATTTTAAAGGCACCTTTTACACCTTAAACCAAGACAGCACCAAATTAGTGGTACAAAAAGCAACGTCGTTATTAGACGCTAAAAACGATTTTTCGTTAGAGCAAATACAGGAAAAAGCTCAAAATATTGTTCTAAAATATCTAGACACTACCAAAACATACAAACTCAAATCTGGGCTATTTAAAATAGAAGATTCTTTGTCTTTAAAAAATGGAGATCAAGAAGAAAAACACAAACAAGAATATAACATTGCTACGCTTAATAAAAGTACACGCTCTTTAGTTAAGCATGCTCAATTTTTCGAAGATTCGTTTTTAAACACCCTTTTAGATTTTAACTTATACGAATACAACTATATTGACGCAGTATTTAACTCCAATGAACTAACACACATTATCTCATTTACTCCAAAAAAAGGAAAAGCAAAATATACGGGGCAATTGTATATTAGCGACAACACTTATGCCATTACACAAATGCATTATAAATATTATAAAAATAGACATGGGCAAAAGGTAAATTTAAAATTTGTTTTAGGGGTAAAATATATAGAAAATGTTAGCGAAGGCACCCTGTTGTTTGAAAAAGACAGCAACAATATATACTTACCCAAATATATAAAACGAACTTACGGCAGCTATTTTTATGTAAAAAGAGATGTGAAATTTATTGAAAACAGTAACCAAAAAAGTAAAGTAAACTTTAGCTTTAAAATTGAAGGCAATAATAGTAATAAGGAAGAACTATTATTTACATCGCATAGCAAGTTAAACTTGGAAGAATTTAAGAGCATCACCCAAGATTCTGTTGTGCCCTACCAACAGCTAAATAAGTTTGAAAAAACCCTTTGGAAAAACGAACAAATTATAGAACCTACTTTAGAGATGAAAGCTTTTAAAGCCGAATAAAACTAATCGTTTATAAACAGAAACATATTACCTGTTTTAAAGCTAATTTCAATAGTATCATCAATAGCCTTATTGCGTGTACCAATACGTCCGCCAAAATATAAAGATTCATTATTAAGCCCATATTCCAAACCTTTTGTAATAATACCATTGGTCTCTGGAAAAGGAAATAAAGACACATGTTTACCTAAACAACCCGTTAATGTAACCTTGGTGTCTGCAAGAAAATAAAAGCCATAATTATCAAAAAAAGTAATATTCAACTTTGTTTTCCATTGTAGCGCGGTATGCAAATTACCTAAAAAGTGATCCTGCTCTTGCCCACTAGCGCCATAAACATGAATATCGCTAAAACCTCGATCAAATAGAATTTGTAAAATTTTATCAAAATCTGTAAAATCTTGATTTGGAGTATGTATTACCTCTATACTATCTGGTATGGTTTTAATAGAATCGAAATCGCCGCTAATAAAATGAGGTACAACATTATTAGCCTTTAAAAAGGTGTACGCACCATCTGTGGCGCAAACCGTGTTATAGCTTTTTAAATCTGGAATACACTTAGGCGGCTCTCCATTTAAAAATAAACATACTTGCTTTGTATTCATCTAAACAAAAATAGGAAAGTTAAAGGACTTTTAGTTCCTTTAAAAAACACACCTTTATATAAACAACATAATAAGGGTTAACACCAAACCAAATGCTGTAAAATATAATCCTTTTTTAAAGATTTTGGTTTTAGGCATAAACATCCAAAACGAAGAAATTGAAAAGAAAAATAACGACACCCCAGAAAACACGTTTAAATAAAATAAAGGTTGGGCAGATGTAGCTTTATGTAAATGCGTCATTCTATCCAATACATAGGGCAACTCCTTGGTAGTGTATTTAGCTAAACCAGTCGTTTTATTGTATTGCCCGTTTTTAAACAACACTAGATCTCCTTCTGTTTTTTCTGCTTTAAAACGTCTAATTTTTAAAGCACGACCAAGCGCTTCTCCACTTAAATTTGGTTTAATTGTTTTTTCTACTGCGGTTTCACTTTTTAAAAAGTCGGTATTTCTAAAAATTAAAACAATGCCGCTTAATGAGTATACAATCATTACTCCTATTAGAAAAAATCCTAAATAACGATGTATTATACGCATCCATTTTCTTGTCATATCTGTTTTTTTTAATGGGGTTGGACTAAGCTACTGTGTAAAGGTTTAATTGAACTCAAAAAAAAATAGCATAAAAAAATCCTAAACATCAAGCTCAGGATTCTTATATATCTAGAAATTTATTACTCTATCCTTCTGGATGCATAAATTTTTGTTTCGCTAATAATTCTTCTTCAGTTTCCACAACATCTTCATCAGGTACACAACAGTCTACCGGACAAACAGCAGCACACTGAGGTTCATCATGAAATCCTTTACATTCTGTACACTTATCTGGTACAATGTAGTAAAGCTCATCGCTAATAGGTTCTTGCGGTTCATCAGCATCAACCTCTTTTCCATTAGTTAAAACTACTGTACCATCTAAACTAGTACCGTCTTTATAGCGCCAGTCGTCAGCACCTTCATAAATTGCCGTATTAGGACATTCAGGTTCACACGCTCCACAATTTATACACTCGTCTGTTATTATAATTGCCATAGTAATTTTTTATCTTTTAAAATTAAAGAACTCTATTTGAGTTTCCTTAAATTTGCAGTTGCAAAAATAAAGCCAAAACTATTCATAACCAAATAAAGGATGCAATTACAGGAAAGAATTAATGCTTTTGTAAAGTTAGGAGATTTTTTAAGACAATTTTCTAATGAAGTATTCCATAAAGCCGAAAATATTGAACATAACGAATTATTCTTTGATGGTTTTAAGCATCAACTAAAATTAGCCAAAGAAAACAATGGCTGGTTTACCGAAGAAAACATGAGTTTCGCTATTAAATCGTGGTCTGATGCATTAACCACAGAGAACCTAACCACTTGGCTATCGGCGTACAAAATTGAAAATAGGACCCCAAAACAAGTGGCTATTATCATGGCGGGAAATATTCCTTTGGTGGGCTTTCATGATTTTTTATCGGTTTTAATAACAGGGCATCAGGTTTTAGTTAAGCAGTCTTCAAACGATAAACACTTATTACCTTATTTAGCGAAGTATTTGGAGTATGCAGAACCTGAGTTTAAAGGCAGCATAACGTTTACAGAGGCTAAAATTGAAAACTTCGATGCTGTAATAGCTACAGGAAGCAATAATACGGCCCGCTATTTCGAGTTTTATTTTAAAGATAAGCCTTCAATAATTAGAAAAAACAGAAACTCTATAGCGGTTTTAACAGGAAATGAAACCCCAGAAGATCTAAAAAACCTCTCGGAAGATATATTTAGATATTACGGTTTGGGTTGCAGAAATGTTTCTAAACTATTTGTACCTAAAAACTACGATTTTAAAGGCTTTTTCGAGTCTATTTACCATTGGCATTCTATTATTGAGAAAGCAAAATATGCAAACAATTACGACTATAACAAGGCTGTTTATTTAATGAGCGAGTTTGATATGCTAGAAAACGGATTCTTCATGATTAAAGAAGATGAAAGTTTTGCTTCGCCTATTGCAACACTATTTTATGAATATTACGAAGACGCTTCAAAATTAAAAACATATTTAGATTCTAAAAAAGATCAAATTCAATGTATAGTTTCAAAAGGATTTGATAAAAATGAAATCGCATTTGGAGCTACTCAAAAACCTCAACTTTGGGATTATGCGGATGACGTTGATTCTGTTGAATTTTTGTTAGCAATTTGACGAAAAAATTATTGAATATTTAACAAAATTTACCCAATTAATTAGCACCTTTGTTTCTTTAAAAATTACATGATTTTCATCCTTTTTAAAAAATAAGGATTCATAGTAAAAACGGAGTATTAATTAAATTTAGCCCGAAAATTCACTTTCCATTACAAGAAAGTTTAGGGGTAGAAAAAAAATGAAAAAACATAACTTTAGTGCCGGACCAAGTATTTTACCACCAGAAGTATTACTTAAAGCTTCTCAAGCCGTTGTCGATTTAGACAATAGCGGGTTGTCTTTAATAGAAATATCACACAGAAGTAAAGCTTTTGTTGATATTATGGAGAATGCTAGATCGTTAGTTTTAGAACTTTTAGGTTTAGAAGGTAAAGGATACAAAGCTTTGTTTTTACAAGGTGGAGCAAGCACACAATTTTTAATGGTCGCTTTGAATCTTTTAGAAAAAAGAGCGGGTTATTTAAATTCTGGAGCTTGGGCAGCAAAAGCAATTAAAGAAGCAAAAATTTACGACGATGTTTATGAAGTAGGATCTTCTAAAGAGGCTAATTACAATTATATACCTAAAGGTTACGAAATACCTGATGATTATGATTATTTCCATTGTACATCAAACAACACCATCTATGGTACACAAATGAAATCGTTTCCAAAAGCTAATATTCCTTTAGTTTGCGACATGAGTAGCGATATTTTTTCTCGTACTTTAGATTTTACTCAATTTGGTTTAATATACGCTGGAGCGCAAAAAAACATGGGCCCTTCTGGAACTACTTTAGTTGTTGTTAGAGAAGATATTTTAGGAAAAGTATCTCGTAAAATACCATCAATGATGGATTATAAAGTACATATTGATAAAGGAAGTATGTTTAACACACCTCCTGTATTTCCAATATACACAACCATGTTAACTTTAGAGTGGTTAAAAGGTTTAGGTGGTATTCAAGCTATCGAAAAGGAAAACGAAAAGAAAGCACGTTTAATGTACTCTGAAATAGATTTAAACCCATTATTTAAAGGTTTTGCTAGTAAAGAAGATCGTTCTAACATGAATGCAACATTCACGCTTGAAAACGAAAACTTAAAAGACACTTTCGAAACAATGCTTAAAGAAGCTGGTATTAGTGGTGTAAACGGACACAGAAGTGTTGGTGGTTACAGAGCCTCTATGTATAATGCTATGCCTATTGATAGTGTAAAAGCATTGGTAGAAGTAATGAGCGAATTAGAAAGTAAGGCTTAAAGATAGTTTGCAGTAAGCAATAGCAGTTTTAAGTGCTTACTCAAACCAAAACATAAAATTTAATTATAAGTTGATTTATTAATTGTTCACAGAACTTTTAATTTTTAACTTTTAACTTTTAACTTAGATAAATGAAAGTATTAGCAAACGACGGGATTTCACAAAGCGGTATCGATGCCTTAACCAAAGGTGGATACGAAGTGATTACAACAACCGTAGCGCAAGAACAATTAATTAACTACATTAACGAAAAAGACATTGCTGTATTATTAGTACGTAGTGCAACAACAGTACGTAAAGATTTAATTGATGCATGTCCAGGATTAAAAATTATTGGTCGTGGTGGTGTTGGTATGGATAATATTGATGTTGAATATGCTCGCGAAAAAGGTTTAAGTGTTATTAATACGCCTGCAGCATCTTCTCACTCTGTTGCCGAATTAGTTTTTGGACACCTTTACGGTTTATCACGTTTTTTACATAACTCTAACAGAGATATGCCACTAGAAGGAGATAACAACTTTAAAGGGCTTAAAAAAGCTTATGCTAAAGGAACCGAACTTAAAGGAAAAACTTTAGGTGTTTTAGGTTTTGGTCGTATTGGTCAAGCTACTGCAAAAGTAGCTTTAGGTGCTGGAATGAAAGTTATAGCTTTCGATCCGTTTTTAGAAAAAACAGATTTAGAATTAGAGTTCTTTGATGGACAAAAAGTAAGTTTCGAAATTAAAACCATTTCAAAAGAAGAAGTTTTAAAACAATCTGACTTTATTACACTTCACGTGCCTGCTCAAAAAGAATACGTTATTGACGAAGCAGAATTTAACATGATGAAAGATGGTGTTATTATTGCTAACGCTGCTCGTGGTGGTGTTCTTAATGAAGTAGCATTAGTAAAAGCTATTGAAAGCGGAAAAGTTGCCAGAGCTGCTTTAGATGTTTTTGAAAAAGAACCAAAGC
This sequence comes from Algibacter pectinivorans, assembly GCF_900112595.1. Taxonomy (GTDB): domain Bacteria; phylum Bacteroidota; class Bacteroidia; order Flavobacteriales; family Flavobacteriaceae; genus Algibacter_B; species Algibacter_B pectinivorans. The sequence goes on from NZ_FOMI01000011.1 coordinate 89,736, forward strand.
CAGAAATGCAATTATTAATGAATCCTGCGTTATCGTTAACACCACACACTGGTGCTGCAACTAACGAAGCTCAAGATAGAATTGGTACAGAATTAGCTTCACAAATTATTAGCATCTTAGGTTAGTAATAAACAAATTGTGACCAAAACATAATATTAGAGTCCTAACTGTATAAGTTGGGACTTTTTTTGTACATTAAGCTTCCAATTTTTATTCAGAATTAACAATTAACATAATATAACAAAACATCATGGCAGGAATTTTAGATTTATTAAACAGCGACCTAGGAAAAACTATTATTAGCGGAGTAGCGGGTTCTACAGGAAACGACTCAAGTAAAACAAGTAGTGTATTAACAATGGCGTTGCCTGTATTAATGAAAGCTATGGAACGTAATGCTTCTACACCAGAAGGTGCAGCAGGACTTATGGGGGCACTTCAAGGAAAACACGATGGTAGTATTTTAAATAATCTAGGTGGATTATTTGGTGGTGGAGTTGACGATAACGTTAAACAAGACGGCGAAAAAATATTAGGACACGTTTTAGGAGCAAAACAACAAGGTGTAGAAAAAATAATAGGTGAAAAATCCGGATTAGATGCAGGTTCTGTTGCTAACATATTAAAAGTTGCTGCACCAATTTTAATGGGTGTTTTAGGTAACCAAGCCAAACAACAAAACGTAAGTGCTTCAAACGGTATTGGCGATTTATTAGGTGGTATGTTAGGCGGAAGCGCAGCGACTCAAGAACAAAGTTTCTTAGAAAAAATTCTTGATGCAGATGGCGATGGTAGTGTTGTTGATGATGTTGCAGGAATGGTTCTTGGAAATGCCAGCAAAAAAGGTGGTATTGGAGGTCTTTTAGGAGGTCTTTTTGGAAAATAAGTTTCCTAATACATATAAAATAGTAAAAGAGCCAAACCTTATGTTTGGCTCTTTTTTTGTTAAATAGTAAAAAAACCTGCATTACTCCTTATCCATTTTTGTAAGTTTATAATATTAAATACCAATAATACTATGTGAAACCTCGTGTTAACTCATTCTGGTTTTTATTAAAAAGTAATCGGTACTACTTTTACTTTAATCATTAAAACTAAGTGTCCATTATGAAAAATATAATCTTTGTATTACTAGCAACCGTTTTCGTTTGCGCTTGTAACAGCTCTAAAACTGCATCTTCAAATACCGACGAGCGTTTGGAAAACCTTAAAACCAACGATACCGTAAAAATTGCTAACGACGATATAGAATACGAAATCATAATAATAGAACCCGGATTTAACTTTTGGTTAGCTAGCAGAGCGAGACAGCGTGGGTACTACTCACAAACCTATTTAGAAACCCGCAACTACCAATATGTATTAGAATGGAACCAGCGCGTAACACAGCCGCAAAGGTTCGATACTAGCCTATACGAATTACAAATCGATTATCAGTCTAATATAGATTACGGCTACGAGGTTAATTACATGCTATATAACTATTTTATTTACTTTCAATTAACCTATAACCAAAGATTAGGCGTATTTGTTCCTCGTATTTAAATCCGTTTTAATATTTTTGCGTAAAATTGCAAACTTGGAAAAATTAAAAGAACGTTGGGGTATTGAGCATAATTGGCAAGTTGTTGTCATTTTTTGTGTATTTGCTATTACCGGATCAACAGCGTCCTATATTGGCAAGCCCGTTTTAAGCCTTCTTAATATAACTACCGAAAGTTATGGTAGCATTGGCTATTGGGTTATTCGTATTGTTTTACTTTTTATAGTCTATCAATTTTTACTTGTATTTTTTGGTTGGGTGTTTGGCCAGTATAAATTTTTCTGGAATTTCGAAAAGAAAATGCTACGCAGATTGGGCTTAAAACGTTTTGTAGATTAATGAAACTTTTTAAGGAACATATCGTTTTTAAATTACTAACCGTTGTGTTGGTACTAACGCTATTGATTCCGGCTGCTGTAAAATTTGCTCACGTTTTTGAACACCATAACCACAAAGTTTGTTTAGGTGAAAATAGCACACACATTCATGAGGTAGATTTAGATTGTGAGTTTCAAAAATTTAGTATCACCCACCACTTTAAATTAACGGTAGAATTTATTGAGTTTTTTAAAACGCTAACTCCTACTTGCAATTTCAACGTAACATATAAATTTCTTAATAATTATCGGCCTTTATCTTTCTCCCTTAGAGGTCCACCAGCTTTAGTTTAAAAATCATATCATGTCTCATTTTAAAAACTTATAAAATAAGACATGGCGATAGCATTTATTTTAAACTAAAATTTAGTAATGAAACACTATATACTGATTATAGCCTGTTGTTTATTCGGCATTGCTTATGGTCAAAATTGTAATTACAAGCTTTCTGGTAACGTGCACGATTTCCATGATGGTTCTGCAATAACTGGTGCTGCCATATATATTGAAACCCTAGACAGATATACAACATCTGATATTGAGGGGAACTATAGTATTGACAATCTTTGTAACGGAATTTTAACGCTCGAAATATCCCATCTTGGATGCGAAACTAAAAGAATAGAGGTTCAAATTAATGGCGATACACAATATGAAATTAATATGGAACACCATATTGAGGAACTCAATGAAATTAAAATTGATGCCAGTGGAAGCTCTAGGTTAACAAAAACGTCTCAAGAAACACAGTTAAAAGCAAAAACGCTTGAACGCTTTAGTGCTTTTAGTCTTGGTGATGCCTTAAAACAAGTAAGTGGTGTATCGTCTATTAATACTGGTAATACCATTGTAAAGCCCGTTATTAATGGTTTGCATAGTAGTCGCATTGTTGTTATGACTAATAATGTACGCCTACAAGATCAAGAATGGGGTATTGAACATGCACCAAACATCGATTTAAATTCGGCAGGACAAATAAACGTTATTAAAGGCGCCAATGCTTTAGCCTATGGTGGCGATGCTATTGGCGGTGTTATTGTGCTAAAACCTAAAAACATTAGTTTAAAAGATTCTCTTTTCGGAAAAACAATTTTGGGCGCCCAAAGTAATGGTCGCGGTTATAATGTATCCTCCTCGTTAACTAAATCATGGAAAAAAGGATGGTATGCAACAGGGCAAGCATCGTACAAACGCTTTGGCGATTTTAAAGCTCCAGATTATTACTTAACCAATACAGGTATGAACTCAAAAGGGTTATCCTTAAATACAGGGTTTAAAACTTTCGAAAAAGGATTCAATATTTTTTACAGTTACTTAAATAATGAAATAGGCATTTTAAGAGCCTCGCATATTGGTAGTGTAGAAGATTTGGTAAATGCTATAAACAACCAACAACCACTAGTTCAAGACGATTTTAGTTATGCTATTAGCGCACCCAGACAAGAGATAACGCATCAGGTTGTTAAAGCTGATTTTTTTAAACGTTTCAAAACATTTGGACGCTTAGAGGTGCAATACGATTTCCAAAACAACCAAAGGTTTGAGTATGATATTCGTGTTGGCGACGATAGAGATAAAGCTGCTTTAGATTTAACGTTAAAAACGCACACCTTAAAATCTGATTTAAAAATAGATTCTAACACTAATGCTATTTATAAGTTTGGTATAAACGTTGGTTTTCAAAACAACTTTGCAAACCCAGAAACTGGTGTGAGACGATTAATCCCAGATTATGACAAATATGATTTTGGAGTTTATGCTATTACAGATTTTAAACTAGGCGATAATACCAATTTAGATTTTGGCTTACGTTACGACTTTAGTAAAATAGACGCCAAAAAGTTTTACATAACAAGCCGTTGGGAAGAACGTGGTTACGATGAGGATTTTGCCGATATTGTTATTGACGATTTAGGTACACAACTCTTAGCAAACCCTGTGCTTACGTATCATAATGTTTCGGCTTCCGCCGGAATTACGCATCAATTTAATGCTAATAACTCTGTGATTTTTAATTACGGATTAGCAAACAGAGCGCCAAACCCTTCCGAGTTGTTTAGCGATGGTTTACACCACTCTGCTGCACGAATTGAATTAGGCGACTTGCGTGTAAAACAAGAAACATCTAACCGTATTGGTGCGTCGTATTTATTTAAAAATGAGACACTGTCCTTAAATATAGAAAGCTATTTAAATCAAATTAACGATTATATTTTTATAAAACCTACAGGCACAGAGTTAACCATAAGAGGTGCTTTTCCTGTTTGGGAGTACGAACAAACTAATGCCTTGTTATATGGCTTAGATGTAAGTGCTAATTATAAATTTAATGATGACTGGTTTTTAAATAACAAAACTGCTTTTATAAAAGGTAGAGATGTTACCGAAAAAGAAGCCTTAATTGATATGCCTTCTTTTAAAACGGTTAATACCCTAGGCTACTCAAATAAAAAATGGCTGAATTTTAATGCCCAATTACAAAGCGAGTTGGTTTTAAAGCAAAACGATTATCCTGATAATAATTTTGAGGTGTTTATTCCACCCACCGAAGAATTTGTATTATTAGATATAAGCACACCACCTCCTACCTATCATTTAATGCATTTTGAAAGTGATATTACAGTAAAACTTTCTGAGAAAACAGATTTAAATATAGGTCTTAATATTACAAATATTTTTAACACTTCTTATAGAGAATACCTTAACAGATTAAGATATTTTGCCGATGATTTAGGAAGAAATTTTATGTTACAATTAAAAATAAATTATTAATAATTAAAAAACACAAGAATGAAAACTTTAAAAAATTTATCAGTATTATTTATCTCAGTATTAGTATTTACTGCATGTTCTAACGACGATGACAACCCAGAACCAGTAAACGAAGAAGAGGTAATAACAACCCTAACAGCTACTTTAGTTCCAACTACAGATGGTTCTACTATTACATTACAAACAAGAGATTTAGATGGCGACGGACCAAACGCCCCTGTGGTAACTGTATCTGGAACTTTTGCAGTTAATACTACTTATAACGGAACACTTGCTTTGTTAAATGAGACAGAATCTCCTGCCGAATCGATAACTGAAGAAATTGAAGAAGAAGATGAAGAACACCAGTTTTTCTTCGAAACAACTAATAGCCTTGCTACCTTTGATTATGAAGATTTTGATGAAGATAGCAACCCTGTTGGTTTAGCGTTTACTTTAACAACTAGTGCAACACCAGGAACAGGAACCTTAACTATTACCTTAAGACACGAACCTAATAAAAGTGCTTCAGGCGTTAGTGATGGCGATATTACAAATGCAGGAGGAGAAACAGATATTCAAGCTGTATTTAACATCGCAGTAGAGTAAAATTCAGATTCCTATTTCTATATAAATAGAAAACATTTTTCAAAAAAAAAGCTACACCATTTGGTGTAGCTTTTTTTTATTTTCATATAAATATAATACCTTATCTAGAATAATTAGGCGATTCATTTGTAATAGTAACGTCGTGCGGGTGACTTTCATTAATTCCACTAGAAGTAATTTTTACAAACTGTCCTTTTTCTTTAAGAGTTTCAATATCTTTTGCACCACAGTAACCCATTCCGGCACGTAAGCCGCCAACAAATTGGTGAATACTTTCGTTCAATTCACCTTTATAAGGTACACGTCCTACAATACCTTCTGGTACTAGTTTTTTAATATCATCTTCAACATCTTGGAAATAACGGTCTTTACTACCTTTTTTCATAGCTTCAACCGATCCCATTCCACGATACGACTTAAACTTTCTACCTTCGTAAATAATAGTTTCTCCAGGAGATTCTTTTGTTCCTGCTAATAACGATCCTAACATAACGGTATCTGCACCCGCTGCAATAGCCTTAGGAATATCTCCTGTATAACGAATACCTCCATCTGCAATTACCGGAACACCACTGCCTTTTATAGCTGCAGCAACCTCTAACACTGCAGAAAACTGCGGGAATCCAACACCTGCAACTACACGAGTTGTACAGATAGATCCTGGCCCAATACCAACTTTAACCGCATCGGCACCTGCTTCAACTAAATATTTAGCTGCTGCACCTGTTGCTATATTTCCAACTATAACATCCAATTTAGGAAACTTCGCTTTAACGGCCTTTAAAACATCAACCACACCTTTGGTATGTCCGTGTGCTGTATCGATAATAACAGCATCTACACCTGCATTTACTAAGGCTTCAGCTCTTTCAACTGCATCTGCTGTAACACCTAATGCTGCTGCAACACGTAAACGACCAAATTGATCTTTATTAGCATTTGGTTTCTGACTTAATTTTGTAATATCTCTAAAGGTAATTAAACCTGATAATTTAAAGCTATCGTCGACAATTAATAACTTTTCAATTTTATGTTTTTGTAGAATTAATTCGGCATCTTGTAAAGAAGTCCCAACGGATGCAGTCACTAAGTTTTCACTTGTCATTACCTCAACAATTGGTCTTTTGTTATCGTGCTCGAAACGTAAATCTCTATTGGTAACAATACCTTTTAAAGTCCCGTCTTCATCCACAATAGGAATACCACCAATACTATATTCTGCCATATACTTTTTGGCATGCTTTACCTTTGCTGTAAGCGGTAAAGTAACAGGGTCTATAATCATTCCGCTTTCTGCACGCTTTACTTTTCTAACTTTTTGTGCTTGAGCCTCAATAGACATATTTTTATGTAATACACCAATACCACCTTCTTGCGCCATAGCAATAGCCATTTTACTTTCGGTTACTGTATCCATAGCAGCCGATATAATTGGTACATTAATAGTAATGTTTCGTGTAAATTTTGCTTGTATATTTACTTCTCTTGGAAGTACTTCAGAAAAAGCTGGAACTAATAGTACGTCGTCATAAGTTAAACCTTCTCCGACAATTTTGTTTTCGTGTGCAGTCATGTTGCAATTATAGTTATAATTGCATGCAAATATACGACTAAATAATAAGAAATTATGTTAAGTTTTACATGAGTTTTTTCAAGCTCGTTTTACCCCCTTTATTACCTCGCTTTCTTCCAAATACATGTCAACTAAAAATTATAATTTTATTTAAAATAAGAGTACTGTTTAACCATTTTCTTAACTAAAATTATTATTGTTTTTAAGTGTAATTATGGAAACGGCATTTAAACTTTCGGCTTGATCTTCTAGAGTTCTAATAGCCATATTTAAAGCATCTTCTGTAGGAACATTAATATCCGTCTTATAGGGTTTATAACCTAAATATGCAATATTAAAAATTGTTTTAGTGTCCTCTTAGGTATTTACATTTATGGAAAACTTTTCGTCTTTATTAGTAATACCATAAGCTATAGGCACACTATCTTTTATACTTTGAAAGTATACGGTTGCGCCCTCAAGTACATAGTCCGATTGATCTTTAACAATACCTTCGGCCGTAAATTTTTGAGCAAATAAAGTGGTGGAAAAGAATAATACTGATAAAATTAAAAAATTCTTCAAGCTGGTTTAGTTGTAATGGTTAGTAATTTTAGACCAAAACAGAAAGTAAAGGTTTAACCTTAATTATGTTAAAAAAAACTTAAAGCGATTTAGAATTTTATTTGCAAAGTAGTATACCAGTTTCTTGGTGCCGAAGGAATAATTCCAGGACCTGGATAACCGGTTGCTCGTCTTGTAAAATAACTATTATCTAACAGGTTATTTATTCCCGTTTCTAGTTTGAAATTTTTGTAGCTGTAAGACACCGATGCATCTAAAATATCGTATTCTGGAATTTCGCCTACTACGCCACTTTCACTAGCCGTTACCGAGTTTGTAGCATCGGTAAATTGGCTACCTAAATAGCTGTATTGAATATTGGCTAAGATATTTTTATAGCCACCGTTAAGTCCCATTTTTAAATTTAAATCTGGAACAAATTCTACTTTATTTCCTTTAATGCCTCCTTTTTCTGAAGCTGTATATTCCGAGTTTATAACCGAGGTGTTCACAAAATAATTAAGTTTAAAATGGTTATTTAAACCTATAATTTTCTTCAAATTAAAATCAAATAAAGATTCTAAACCATACATAACAGCATCTCCAATATTACCACGCTCGTTTTTTATCCTATCATCGGTATCAACAATAGTTACAAAACCTATTCTTTGTTTATAGAAAAGTCCGAAAACACCCAAATCGTAAGACACAGTATTTTTATAGTTTCCACGAATGCCCAAATCTGCGGTAAACCCTTCTTCATCTGTAATATCTGGACTAATTAAAAATGCAGGATTATCAATGTTTATATCTGAAAAGGTTACCGAACGGTAATTTTGAGACACGTTACCATAGACTTCAAGATTGGTATTAGGCTTGTAGCTTAGTCCTAGGCCTAATAAAACAAAGGAACGCTCGAAGTTTTGATTATCTTCAACCGTTTCCTCAAAAATAACATTGCCAGGCGCATCGGTATTTATGTTTTTATAAAAGCCTTCACTTTGCGTTTTTATATATTCGAATCTAAAACCTGGGGTTACCGAAAACTTATCGGTTACATAAAAAATGTTTTCACCAAAAACAGAGGTATTCAAGTTAGGTAAATCGAATTGCGATTGGCTTGGGTAATTAGGAAACTCATCTGAAGCAAACGAAAAATTAGCATCACTACCATCTGTTCCTGGACCTTGCTGCTGATAGTTGTTGGCTTTGTAAAATTTAGCACCAATTAAAAAGGTGGCATCCTTATTAAACGCTTTGTATTTGGTAAGTAACCGAGACTCGAAACCAAAATTATTAAAATCGCCTTTTATTAAATCGCGTTCGGTACCAGAATCTACTTGACTTACTCTATTGGTTCTAAAACCTAATGCATCTCTAGACGCATTTAAACCAAAAAAGTTAAAGGTAAAGTTTGTTTGTTCTGAGAATTCGTGGGCAAATTTTAAATTATAAAGTAGCCAATTTACCTGAAACCAATTACGCTCGCGGTTACTTTGTAAAGGATTTTCATTAAACATAGCATCGGTTAAACCACCTGCTTGCTGCGCTAAGTAATCTAAATAAGTAATTTCGCCTTCTAATTTTGTTTTCTCGTTAAATTGATAGCCAATATGCGCATAGGTATTTACCGACTCGAATTCTGAATTAGGTCTAAAACCATCACCTTTCTTATAATTAACAAAGGCGTAATAACTCAATTTATCTTGTGTACCACTAAAGCTCGTAAAATTAGTGTACAACCCAAAACTCCCTAGTGTGTTTCGGGTAATAACCTCTAAAGGTTTGTTTGGGTTAGGCGATTTCATTTTAAAGTTTATTAAGCCACCAAACTGGGTACCGTATTGCAAAGATGCTGCACCACGAATAACTTGAATTTCCGATAACCCCTCAGAAGCTGGTGTATAATAACTTTCTGGATACCCTAAAACATCGGCACTAATATCGTATCCATTTTGGCGGGTATTAAAATTTGCAGTTCGGTTAGGATCCAACCCACGGCCACCAATATTAAGTTGTAAACCGGCATCGTCGTTTTGATAAATATTTAAACCTGCTACCTGACTGTATATTTGTCGCGCATTATTTGCCGCCAAATTAGCCATAGATTGCTCTACCAAAACCACCTCGGTTTTTTTACCTGCGTAAATAGCCGTTCCTTCAACATCCTTTAAGCGTTGTAATTCGAAAACACGTTGCTTTCTTGCAGTAATTTCAACTTCGGATAAACTTTGGGTTAAATCCTTTAATATTATTTGTAATTCTGAAGTGGTTTCGGGAGTAATTGTAATTTCTTCAACCTCATATTCAAAAGAAAAAAACACTAGAGTTAATTCTTTTTTATTGGTTTGAAACTGAAAATAGCCTGAAGCATTGGTTGTTGCTAACACACCTGAAGCCTTATCGTAAACCTTAACATCGGTAATGGGTTGCTTTGTTTCTGAAAAAATTACCGTTCCTGAAACTTCTTGTTGAGAAAACACAGAAACACTAAAAAGTAGTGCTATTATAATTTTAAAGTCCTTTAATGTCATCCTTAAATGGTAAAATCCAATGTTTTGGTTTAAATGATTCTTTTTCGGCGTACAAATTTACGATTTTATCTATTAAAGGCGCGCTTAATCTGCCATTTAAAGCCACATAACTTTCTACAAACACCTGTACATTTTTATGCCCTTGCGCCGTAAAATGATCGCCTAAGTAGTGTGCGTACTCCAATATAAAATCGGGTTGGGCACTCATTTGCTTTTCTTGAAATGGAGTTAAAAAATCTTTGTTATTCACGTAGAAGGACTCGCCCGTTTCTGAGTTTACAATTTTAAATGTTGAAATACCCATTTTTTCCATAAGCATAACACGCCATGAAAAGCGATAGCCTTCCTCACTCCAAAACAATTCGTTTGGGTATAGCGCATACCTAAAAGGGAGCACTAACTGCACAATAAAAAACAAACCTAAAACTGCAGTTATGGGTTTTCTGAAATTATAATTATAAACACTGTGTTGTACAATTGAATATTTAGAATTTTTAAACGGCACAATACGTTTTATAAAGCTGATAATTTTACGATGTAAACCGGCATCGAAAAAAATTAAAGTAGACACAATCATAATAAACGGAAACATGCCAATTGGAAATAACACCCGAGTAAACACATGAAATATAACCACTAAAGCAAAGGCAAAAACGCGTGTTTTTCTGTAAAGTAATAAAAACGGAATACTTAAATCGTATAAAGCACCACTCCAACTCATGGCATAATGAAACCAATTTTGATGCATTAAAGTATCGCCAATTAAAGGTAAATCGTATTTTGATGGCAACCAGATTTTTAAAGGCTGTGCTTTTAGCAACCAATCGCTATTTAATTTGGCTAAACCTGCATAAAAATAGACTATGCCTAATAAGAGTTTTATACTATCAATTGTCCATTTAGGGATATTGTTATAGCTCTTTTTACGTAACAAACTATCTACCGAAAAGTAGGCATTGGCCGGTAAAAAAATCATTAAAAAGCTTAATAAAGATATAAAGTAATAGTGATTTAGATACGTGGTTTTATCCATTAACTCGATATAAGTAAAACTCAAAAAAAACGTGATTATAGCCCACCTATACTTTAAACCAAGTGCCACAAAACAAGCCGAAAGTCCACAAATAATAAAAACCACATAAGTGTAAAAACCTAGTGGCTTAACCCATTCGAAACCATAATACGTAAAGTGAAATTTTGGTTGGATGTAAAGTGTTTCTATCCAGCCATGATACCAAAAACGAATTATGCTAAAACACATCATAACACCAAATAAAACACGAAATACAGCCAATGGAGCTGCATTTGTAGTTTTGTTTAGATATGTTTTTATGTTTAACACGCTTTTATAAAATGAAGCCTACAAGATTTTAGAAGCCTTACAGGTTATGAAATTAGAAAAAAAGGTTGCCTTTTTTAATAGACAACCTTTTTAATAATGTATATGTTTTATTTAATCGCCATCGGCATCAACGTAATCAACACTAATGTTAAATGCTTGCAGCATATCAACCTTTAAAGATACAACTGCTAATTGAAGTGCATCATAAGCTTCAGTCATTTTAGTGTTATCTGTAGTAACTTGACTATAAAAATTATTATCTAAGAGATTAATTTTTTCTCTAGCATTATCAAACCTAGTATTTATTAGGGCGGCTAAATCACTTCTATCTAACTCATTTAAATAAGAGCTAAAGCTTTCACCTTTTACACTTGAGGAATAGTATGTTCCATTAAATGTATTTTGAGTTGCCAATAAAGCTTCTAAAGCCAGTGTTTTTGAAACCTCTTGATTATAAAAAGCCTCCACTTTTTCCGCTAAAGGATCTGTAGAAAATACACCTGCTGGAATTCCAAATTTATTAGCTCTTAGTCCTTTTTCAAAATAAAAAATAAAATCGTTAACAAACTTATTTACAGCACTTGTTGTTGTATTAGACGTTTGACTAATAAAGGTTGAACGATATGTAGACGTCCAATCGGTTAAAACGATATTCGTTAAGCTTTCCATTTGATTAACTAAATCTGATAAATACATTTTGTACTTTTCATCTTCATATTTAGCTAAAATATCTGCATCATTACCGGCAACACCATTTATCATATAATCTACTGCAGGGAAACCTACGGCATCATTATTATTAGCATGTGTTAAATCGTAAGAGCCATTAGAAATATTGGTTTCAACATCGGTTGTTGAAACTGGGTAAATATTCATTTGAAAACCATACAAAAGCTCTTCAGCCTTACCAATATTGAACATTTCAACATGTTGCCAAACTTTGTAAGCCTCTAGCCACGATGCTCTTAATTCATCCAGATTCGTTTGATTTGCATCTGCTATAAAAGCATCTTTATCCGTTTTTAAAGTTTCTAGTTTTAGTGATAAGTCTTGAAACGCTGGAATAATAATATTATCGGCCAAATTGGTTAATAAGGCACCACGATTAAAATTATCTGTTACCGTAGGGCTATCATCAGACGACGATGAACTACAAGCTACTACAAGCGCAAGAACTACTGTTGCTAAAAAAAGTTTTTTAATCATTTTGTTTTGCTTTAAATTAAAAACGGTTGTAAAAATAAGGAATATTAATTAGCCGCTGCTTCTGTTGTAAATCCAAATGCTTCAGAAATCTCATCGGACATGGTATCTAAAGTCTCCTCTGTTATATCCCAAAAACCGTTACCTTCCATAAGTTGAGCTAAATAAGCATCTACTTCTGTTTTTGTAAAATATGGTACAGTTGTATTTGGTTTTCTTGTAAACTGTAAGCTATAAATAAATCCGTAAGCTTCAGATAAAGCGTGAAATGCAGAAGCATCATCTACACCTAATTTATTTTTTCCAGATTGCAAGTAATACACGGCTCTTACAGCTGGTATTACCGAAATATTTCCTTTAATAATTTCTGCTTGTGCATCACGAACATCATATTCTCCGGCAACAATGGCAGCACGACCTAATTTAAAGGCGTCGTAAATAGTAGATGCAATTCCTGTAAAATCTTCATCGGCTTCAACACGATCTAAATATTCGTTTAAAAATTGATCGACACCTAAAACCGGGTTTGTTGCAACGGCTTCAGCTCCATATAAATATCCAAAAGCTTCATCCCACTTATGCTCCATTGTGGTGTATGATTTACCTTCCTCTAAAACACCATTAGTATTATTTTCAACATTCGAGCCTGCATCTAAAACCGCTGGACTTAAATAGTTATTTACTATTTGATCGATCATTAAACCACCTATTAAACCTTTGGCAAAAGCTTGATTATATTCTAATCCTTTCGCATTTATATAACGTACTGTTCCACCACCTGATTGCTGTAAAGCTCCTGCAACTCCAACTTCGGCAGTTACACTCCAGCTAGGAAAAACATCGTTTACTTGTTCTTCAATCCAAGTATCAAAATCGGCTTTAATTTCATTTGCCTCTGTTGTATTTGCTGAAAAATAATCGGTTGAAGCTGCTACTTTACTTCTTACACTTTTATCTGAAGCGTTTAAATCTGCATCGCTAAAATCGTTTGCATTTTCAATGTGAGCAAACATAGCATCTATTGTTGCTTCGGTATTAGTTTCTACTTTTAATGCAGTTACTACTTCTTCTGCCATTTTAATTCTAGTAGTTTGACCACTATAACTTACCGTTGAATTACCTTCTCTTGTAAACTCGTAAGTTGAAGGCGCTGTTACTTTAGTTTCTACATTTCCATCATCGTCATTTGAGCATGATTGAAATAAAGCTGACACTACAAATAGACTTAATAATACTTTTTTCATTTTATGTAATTTATCGTCCTATTTAATTTAGACTAATTATAAATAATTTTATTTTACAGCTGCAAATATAAATCTCAAAATACAATTAATCAAATTTTATTTAGAATAAATTAAAATAAGAATTCAAAATTATAAGTATCTTACTAATTATCAGTAAATTAAACTTATTTGTAATGTTTTTTTTAATTAATGGTAATTCTTGAAAATTTTAGAAGCTTCGTTATAGGCACTTTCAAAACTCATAGCATTTAAACTATTGTTATGTTTTGACGTAAAATAGGAAAGTAGTTTTTCGGTTGGCATATTACCAGTTAACTCATCGGTTGCCATTGGGCAGCCACCAAACCCTTGCACAGCACCATCAAAACGATAACAACCGGAATTGTAGGCGGAATCAACTTTTTCAAACCATGTTGTTGGCGTTGTATGCAAGTGTGCCCCAAATTCTATGTTTGGATATTTAGGAATTAAATTAGAGAATAAATAATCGATACTTTCTGGGTTAGAGGTGCCAACAGTATCACTTAAAGACAAAATTTTAACACCCATAGTTGCTAATTTTTCGGTCCACTCGCCTACTATGTCTACATTCCATGGATCGCCATAAGGATTTCCAAATCCCATAGAAATATACACAACCACTTGCTTATTTGAAGCATCTGCAATGTTTAAGATCTCTTGAAGCGTATGTACAGATTCGGCAATGGTTTTATGGGTATTACGCATCTGAAAATTTTCGGAAATGGAAAACGGATACCCTAAAAAGTCGATTTCAGGATGTTTACAAGCATCATTAGCACCACGCGTATTCGCTATAATTGAAAGTAATTTACTGGTTGTTTTACTTAAATCTAATTGTGCCAAAACCTCAGCCGTATCGACCATTTGCGGAATGGCTTTTGGCGAAACAAAACTGCCAAAATCGATAGTATCAAAACCTACTCGCAATAACGATTGAATATACTGCACCTTTTTAGCTGTGGGTATAAATTGCTTTATACCTTGCATAGCATCTCTAGGACATTCAATTATTTTTACTGGTTTTTTCATTATTTACTATCAGAATTCAACGGTTAAAAATACTATTATTTTTAAGAATGCAAGTTTTAAACTATAAATACGACTCAATATTATGTTACACCAACTAAAATCTCATTTTATGAGAAATACTATACTCTTACTAATACCTTTTTTAATTACCCTACATGATGCCTTTGGGCAGTCGGTAGCAAATTTTAATATTTCCATAACCACCATTTGGAATACTACCGAACATACCACATTACCCAATAATGCGCATTGGTCGCCTTTGGTTGGTGCTACCCATAAAAACCCCAATGCTATTATAGAGTTTGGAATTCCTGCGCCTTCAACAAACGGTATAAAAGATGTTGCCGAAATTGGAGTAAACACTAATTTTGAAAATGAAATAAACACCTTAATTTCCGCCGGAAATGCTAATCAATATATAGAACAGGCTTTTGCTCCTTTTGCTGGTAATACTAGTACGGCTTCTTTAAGTAATATTGAAATTAGTGAAGATTTCCCGTTAATTACCTTAGCATCTATGGTTGCACCTAGTCCCGATTGGTTTATTGCTATTAACAGTTTAAACTTGCGCTCTGGGAACAACAGTATTAATAATGGTTGGAAAGACACGTTTACCTTAGATGTTTTTGCCTACGATGCTGGTACCGATTCTGGAACAGAATACACATCAAATAATAGCATTACAAACCCAAGAGAGCCAATCTCTATGCTTTCGGGTTATCCTATTAATGGTAATAGAATGGCTAGTATAACGTTTCAATATAATACATCCACTTTAAGCAGTACACAAAAAGCTTTACCTGAAAACATAAAAATATACCCAAATCCTTCCAAAGGAAAAATCACCATTTCTAATATTCAAAATTTAGAAATTAGTACGGTAAAAATTTACAGTGTTTTGGGAAGTATAATACAGAACGTGACAGTTGAAAATAGTCCATCAAAACTAGAATTCGACTTATCAAACTTAAAAAAAGGTATCTATTTAGTACGAGTAACTAATATTAATGGTAACCATACAACTCGAAAATTGATAATTAACTAATATCTTTTGTAGTTTTTATTAACCTAAACGATTATAAATTAGCGTTCACCGTTTTTATTCTTTGGTAACGGAAGGAGCACATACATTTGATTTAAATGTTTTGCCCCAATGAAACTTTTAGTCCATAGAAATTACCTCGTATTCCTTTCAATAGTTCTGCTTACGTCTATTGCATACACTCAAAATGAGATAGAAAATCAATGTGGAACTGTTTCTACAACAGAATCTATAAACTTTTATAACAGTATAAAACCTCAACTAAAGGCATTAGAACAAGATTTCATTCAAAAGAAATTAAGTAAAAAAGAATCTTCAAAAGAGCTCTTAAACTTAATTCCCATAAAAGTCCATATTATTAGAAATTCTGATGGTTCTGGCGGACTAGATAGTTCTAGTCTTGAAAATACAATTGCTAATCTTAACAACATCTATGCAAAAGCATACATGCAGTTCTATTTATATGAAGACATTAATTTTATTAATAACAATGCATTAGAACATTTTAATAAGAAAAATGAGAAAAGCTTAATAGAAGCAAATTATGTTTCTAACATTATTAATATATATTTTATTGACTATGTTGAAAACGAGATAGAAGAAAGTCTTTGTGGTTACACCAATAGTATTGGAAAAAACAACGTAATTGTTATTAAAAACAGTTGTGCCAGCAACAATTCTACTTTGGCTCATGAAATGGGACATTTTTTCTCTTTAGAGCATACACATGGTACTAGTAATAGCAAACAAACTACCGAATTAGTGGATGGTAGCAACTGTGATACCGATGGCGATGGTATATGCGACACACCTGCAGACCCAAAACTCTCTAGTAACACTATTAATAATTTTTGTGAGTACACCGGCAACCTTACCGATGCAAATGGTGATTATTATAAACCAGATACGGGAAACATTATGTCCTATTCACGAAGAGGTTGCAGAAATCATTTTACCGAACAGCAATTTGCCAGAATGCATGCCTATTACAAGCTTATTAAAGATAGAATTACAACACCTATAACAGATTTAAACCCTGTTAACGATGCCACTATAAATGCATTATCGGAAGTTACATTATACCCAAACCCAGTGGCTAACGGCTCTATTTTTATAAAAGGGGCTCTTAATGATAATGCACTCCAATATCAAATTAGTAATTATCAAGGACAAATCCTTGCTAAGGGCATCACGTCTAATAAAGCCATTAATGTAAACGAACTAGCTGCAGGAGCTTATTTGATAATTTTAGAGGATTCTAAATCTAGAGTAATTAAAAGATTTATTAAATAATTATCTATTAAGTAGTGCTTTGTTAATTGATTTAATAAGACTTGGTCCTTCGTAGATAAAGCCTGTATAAACCTGAACTAAATCTGCACCAGCATCAATTTTTTCAAGCGCATCTTTTGCCGAATGAATACCACCAACACCTATAATTGGGAAAGCCTTATTACTTTTTTCTGAAAGATATTTTATTACTCGAGTATTTTTTTCTTTTACCGGTTGTCCACTTAAACCACCGTTTCCAATTTCATCTAATCTTTCTTTTGATGCTTTTAACCCACTTCTATCGGTAGATGTGTTACTTGCTATAACACCATCAAGACTCGTTTCTTTTACTAAATCGATAATTTCGTCTAGCTGAATATTATTTAAATCTGGAGCTATTTTTAACACAATTGGCTTTTGTTTACTAAACGTTTTATTTGCGTTTTGCACAGCACCAATTAACTCTAGTAAATAATCTTTATCGTTAAGTTTAGCATGACTGCCAACATTTGGGCAACTAACATTCAACACAAAATAATCTACATAAGGATGCAGGGCGTTAAAACACGTTAAGTAATCTTTGGTGTAATCTTCTGGTTTGGTATCGGTATTTTTACCAATATTACCTCCAATAATAAGCTTGCCTTTATTTTTTTTAAGCTGAACAATAGCGGCATCAAGACCTTCATTATTAAAACCCATACGGTTTATAATACCTTGATCGTCTTTTAATCTAAATAATCGTTTTTTCGGGTTTCCGGCTTGTCCTTTTGGGGTTACCGTACCAATTTCAATAAAACCAAAACCAAAATTGGCTAATTCGTTGTACAAAACTGCGTTTTTATCGAATCCTGCTGCTAGTCCTACTGGATTTTTAAAAGTAAGTCCCAATAATTTTCGCTCTAATCTTTCGTCTTCAACCACATATAAGCGTCTAAAAAGACTTTTAAAACCCGGAATTTTAGACGTAAACTTTACTAAATCGAATGTGAAATGATGAATTTTTTCTGGATCGAAAGCAAAAAACAGAGGGCGAAGTAATAATTTGTACATCAATGTATTTATTTGAAGGTATCTTCCTTTTGCAGAAACACAAAAACCAAGATAATTTCATGCAAAAATAGGTTGAAATCTTCTAAATAAAAAATTAGACAACACGAAGTTAATCAACCGTAATAATTGTAAATTAGTTGCTTGAAAAACAACTCTTTTCTTACTAAAAAATTCATGTACATGATTTCGAAAGCACACATTATAAAACGTTTTATAAGTTACGTTACAATTGATACAGAATCCGATCCAAATTCCCAAACAACACCAAGCACAGAAAAGCAATGGGATTTAGCAAACAAACTTGCCGAAGAGCTTAAGGCTATTGGCATGCAAGATGTAAATATAGATGAGAACGCCTATATAATGGCTACTTTACCAAGTAATGTAGACCACGATGTGCCAACAATTGGTTTTATTTCTCATTTCGATACGTCGCCAGATTTTACCGGGGCAAATGTAAACCCTCAGATTATTGAAACTTATGATGGAAAAGATATTATTTTAAATGAAGCTGAAAATATAGTACTATCGCCAGATTATTTTGAAGACTTACTACAATATAAAGGACAAACCTTAATAACTACCGATGGGACTACGCTATTGGGTGCCGATGATAAAGCTGGTATTTGCGAAATAGTTTCGGCTATGGAATATTTAATTCAGCATCCAGAAATAAAACACGGTACCATTAAAGTTGGTTTTACTCCAGATGAAGAAATTGGTAGAGGTGCACATAAATTTGATGTTGAAAAATTTGGCGCAGATTGGGCTTACACCATGGATGGTAGTCAAATTGGTGAATTAGAATACGAAAATTTTAACGCCGCAGGAGCGGTTGTAAAAATAAAAGGTAAAATTGTGCATCCTGGTTATGCCAAAGATAAAATGATAAACTCCATGTATATTGCTACCGAGTTTATAAATTCCTTACCTCGCTTGGAAACCCCAGAACATACCGAAGGCTACCAAGGGTTTTTCCATTTGCATAATATTGAAGGTGATGTTGAAGAAACCACCTTACATTATATTATTCGCGACCATGATATGGAACATTTTGAGGCACGTAAAGAGGTTATGGTAAAACTCACCACCGAGCTAAATACCCAATATGGCAGAGAAGTTATTTTTACCGAAATTAAAGACCAATACTTTAATATGCGCGAAAAGGTAGAACCTGTAATGCATATTGTTGATATTGCCGAAGAAGCCATGAAACAACTAGACATTGAGCCTTTAATTAAAGCCATTCGTGGTGGTACCGATGGTTCTCAACTAAGTTATATGGGTTTACCTTGTCCTAATATTTTTGCTGGCGGACATAATTTTCATGGACGTTTTGAGTATGTACCAGTAGAAAGTATGATAAAAGCAACCGAAGTGATTTGTAAAATTGCAGAATTGGTGGCTTTGAAACCCATCAAATAATAGGATAACTTGGTTTTGTAAAATGAAACAATCCCATCCTTTAATCTGAAATATAAAAAAACCCAAAGCCATTTCAAACACATAATACACATTACCAAAGCATGAGAAATACTCTTATAGTATTAATACTAGTTTTAACGTCTAACTTAGCTGAAGCACAATTTATAAAAGAAAAATCAATAAATGCTCAAATTGGATACGGTATTAGTGTTCCCTACAATAGTATTGACGACATAGCTGATGATGGCTTTTTCGCGCAAGGAGAATTGGTACTAAAGATTAAATCGTGGGTTGAAATTAGACCCTATGCAGGTTTCATTTCTACAAGTTCAAACGGAAAAGACCTAAATAACAACCCTACTAATGAAAAAGCAGAAACAAAAGCCTTTTTACTTGGTGGAAAAGTAAGAGTACGCGCTCCTATTCCATGGGTAGCGCCATATTTTGAATTAGGAATGGGGGCTTCCATTGGGAAGTTTGAAACATTTACAGCTTTTGATAATATTGAAAAAAGCGGTATTGATTATCACATCCCCTTTGCAATAGGACTGGAGTTAGGAAAAGAAAATAATGTTGATTTAGGATTTACATACTACTTTCAGCCAAACGTTAAACAGTTTGTTGGAGCATTTGCTCTTGGGATTACATTCCCTTTAAATAATTAAAATTATGTTATACAAAAACGTGGTAAGAATCTCTGATTCATACTAAATAAAAGACTAACAAATAAACTATTCTTATGAAATTAAACTTACTGTCATGCGATGCGCTAAGGCCAGATAAAAGAGCAATAGCCAAATGTATTGAAGAGATTTCATTAAGTATAGGTGCGTCTTTATCACATGAACTTACAGACATCCTTTTAGAAGGCGACGCAGTTGATATCGAGGTGAAGGATAAAAACTCGGGGTCTGCGTTAAGAGCTTTACGAAAATTAGATATAGATTATGAAATTTTAGAGTAAACTAAAGCCCAATAAAACGTACTTTTTCGAGTAATCTCAATTCAAATTATAATAGGTATAGAACAATTAAATTATCTTTGCCTTTTTAAAAAGCAAACATGCGCATAGATATTATAACCGTTTTACCAGAATTACTAAAAAGTCCGTTTGAAGCTTCTATTTTAAAACGTGCTATTGATGCTGGTTTGGTAGAAGTCCATTTTCACAACTTAAGGGATTACGCATCAGACAACTATAAATCTATAGACGACACACAATTTGGTGGTGGCGCTGGTATGGTAATGATGGTGGAGCCTATTGATAAATGTATTTCGGCTTTACAAGCAGAACGCCATTACGACGAAGTGATTTATATGACTCCAGATGGCGAAACTTTAAAACAAGGTATTGCCAACCATTTATCGATGAAAGAAAACATAATTATTTTATGTGGTCATTATAAAGGTGTGGACCAACGCGTGCGCGATCATTTTATAACACGCGAAATTTCTATAGGCGATTATGTGTTATCTGGTGGCGAGTTAGGAGCTGCTGTATTGTGCGATTCTATTATACGTTTAATACCGGGTGTATTGGGTAATGAAACCTCTGCCCTAACCGATTCGTTTCAAGATGGATTATTAGCACCACCTATTTATACAAAACCTAGAGACTATAAAGGTTGGAAAGTACCCGAATTATTGTTTGGCGGTAACTTACCAAAAATTGAAAAATGGCGGGAAGAACAAGCCTACCTAAGAACTAAGGAGCGCAGACCAGATTTATTGGACGATTAAACCAACCAGAAACCATGGATAATATACAAACGCAATTTGCTATAGCAGGCATAATTAATGGTCTTGTACAATTTATTATACTAGTAGCAAGCATAATTATACTAGTTAAAAAAAAGAGTATAGCAACGGTACTGTTATGTGTTGGAAGTTTACTTAATATTATTGGTTTTGTTGGCGGATACATTTATAATGCAATTGCCGCCCAAAACGGAACAGAAGCCATACTTAATGCCCAAGTTACCCTGCATTTTTTTAACGCCTTTTCTATTTTTATTTTTGGCGTTGGTTTATTACTGTTAGCTTTAAATCATTTTGTTAAGCAGAGTACAGACAGGCTTATCTAAGCACCTAAAGGCTTTTTTTTTATGTACTACACTGTGTTAAGGATAGTAGCGGCATCCTTTTGGTTTACTAAAAAACCAAAAGATATAGCGGATAGCCTGACTTTTTGCTTTTACCAAACATAAAGTTTACACCTATTATGAAGCAAAAAGAAACACCCCAAAAAAAATATAAATAAAACGTTGCAGGTTACTAATTAATAGTTATTTTTGCACCCAATTTCGGGTTAACCTCTGGCGAGAATCGTGAATGTTGTTCTGAATTAATTATAATTAAATTTAAAGATATGGAATCTTTAGTAAAATTTGTACAAGACGAGTTTGTAACAAGAAAAGATTTACCAGAATTTTCGGCTGGTGATACAATAACGGTATTCTACGAAATTAAAGAGGGTAGCAAAACGCGTACTCAGTTTTTTAGAGGAACAGTTATACAAAGAAGAGGATCTGGAAGTTCAGAAACTTTTACAATTAGAAAAATGTCAGGATCTATTGGTGTAGAGCGTATCTTCCCAGTTAATTTACCTGCATTACAAAAAATAGAAGTTAACAAACGTGGTAAAGTACGTAGAGCACGTATATTCTACTTTAGAGGCCTTACAGGTAAAAAAGCTAGAATTACAGAGCGTAGACGTTAATAACAGTTTACCTGCATTAGCAGTATTTAAAAGCCTTGAGACCTCTCAAGGCTTTTTTTATTAACTATTGTTAATAACTACGGTTGATAACTAGTTGATATCTAAACCCTTAATAATTTGTTTTTATTGCATTGTGATGGTATATTTACTACAGAAATAAATGACAACCTTGGTTGGTTTCGCTTCAACAACGAATTTGCATAACTTTCTAAATAAGGTAACGTTCTTATAAAATTGTTTTTGAGGTTTAATTATACCACGTGTATGCGTGAGACTGTAAAAAAAACCATGACATTATAAAAAGTGGCATTCGTACAAGCAGATGCAAACTAGTATAATGGAAAGCTTAAAAAGCAGTAAAACCGAAAGTGATTACTGTAATGCAAGCAATGCTAATAGCAGATTTAACACGAAAGTGAAGAATAGGTTAATAGCATCAAGAAAACAATTACAGAAACATAGTAGTAATAGATCAATACATTTTGAAAATTACAATTGTGTTTCATTGAAATAACAATTATTTGTACCGAAGGGGTTTAGATGAATATTTTAAACACACTTAAGTAGTAATACTTAATAGGACTTATAAAGTTATTTCTAAAAAGCCATATCAAAGGAGATTAACTTCTGCAGTGATATGGCTTTTGTTTTTTATTAAATTAGCACTCACACTACGCTATATTGATTTTACTCTAAAAGTTATTACTTTCTTTATTTTTCAACTTAAAATTGACCATTTTAAAAGGTCATTTTTTGTATATTCGCACGCGAAAACGTTATCGTAGGACGTTTTCGAGACTTAACTAAAATAATAATTCAAAAAAAAGCGACACCAATGTCTAAAATCATTTACACAAAAACTGATGAAGCTCCAGCTTTAGCAACCCGCTCTTTATTACCTATTGTTCAAGCGTTTGCTAAATCTTCGGGTATTAATATTGAAACTAAAGATATCTCTTTAGCAGCACGAATTTTAGCTGTGTTTCCAGATTTTTTAAATGAAGACCAGCGTGTTCCGGACGATCTAGCCATACTAGGCGATCTTGCCAAAAAACCAGAGGCTAATATTATAAAATTACCAAATATTAGTGCGTCTATCCCGCAATTAAAAGCAGCAATAAAAGAATTACAAGATAAAGGATTTAACATTCCTGATTATCCTAACGAGGCTAATACCGATGCAGAAAAGGATATTAAATCGCGTTACGACAAAATTAAAGGAAGTGCTGTAAACCCTGTATTGCGTGAGGGTAATAGTGACAGGCGTGCTCCTAAAGCTGTAAAAAATTACGCTAAAAGAAATCCACACTCTATGGGAGCTTGGACCAGCGATTCTAAAACCCATGTTGCAACTATGAGCGAAGGTGACTTTGCACATAACGAAAAGTCGGTTACATTAAACGATGCCACTAGCATTACTATAGAGCATACCGATGCTAAAGGAAACACTACTGTTTTAAAAGATAGTTTTACCTTACTAAAAGGAGAAATTATTGATGCAACAGTAATGAATAAAAAAGCATTACTTAATTTTTTAGAAGAGCAAGTAGAAGATGCTCTAGATAAAGGTGTATTGTTTTCATTACACATGAAAGCAACCATGATGAAGGTTAGTGATCCAATTATTTTTGGTCATGCCGTTCGTGTTTTCTTCAAGGATTTATTTGAAAAGCATGGAAAAACTTTCGATGAAATTGGAGTAGATGTTAATAATGGTTTTGGCAACTTACTTGAAAAATTAAGCGATTTACCTGAAGATAAACGCGACGAAATAAGAACAGATATAAGATATGCTTTAGATCATGGAGCAGATTTAGCCATGGTTAACTCAGACAAAGGTATAACAAACCTGCATGTACCTAGCGATGTTATTATTGATGCCTCTATGCCGGCAATGATTCGTACTTCTGGGCAAATGTGGAATGCCGATGGTAAACTTCAAGATACCAAAGCTGTAATCCCAGATAGTAGTTATGCTGGTATTTACTCGGCAACTATAGATTTCTGTAAAAAGAATGGTGCTTTCGATCCTACAACCATGGGAACTGTTCCTAATGTTGGTCTTATGGCGCAAAAGGCCGAAGAATATGGTTCTCACGATAAAACTTTCGAAATTCCAGCAAATGGAACTGTTAAAGTAATTGATGCTTCTGGAAATACTCTGTTAGAACATACTGTTGAAGAAGGTGATATTTGGAGAATGTGCCAAACTAAAGATGCACCAATTCAAGACTGGGTAAAATTAGCAGTTACTCGTGCAAGAGCTTCTGAAACTCCAGCTGTATTTTGGTTAGACGAAAAAAGAGCTCATGATGCAGAAATTATTAAAAAAGTAAACACATACTTAAAAGACCATGATACTTCTGGTTTAGATTTAAGAATCTTAACACCTATTGAAGCAACTAAGTTTACTTGCGAAAGATTAATAAAAGGACAAGATACTATATCTGTTTCTGGAAACGTATTACGCGATTACTTAACAGATTTATTTCCAATATTAGAAGTAGGTACTAGTGCAAAAATGTTATCTATTGTGCCTTTAATGAATGGTGGTGGTTTATTTGAAACTGGTGCTGGTGGATCTGCTCCAAAACACGTACAACAGTTAGTAGAAGAAAATCATTTACGTTGGGATTCTTTAGGGGAGTTTTTAGCATTAGCCGTTTCTTTAGAGCATTTTAGTTTAGTAAACAACAACGCAAAAGCTAAAGTTTTAGGTAAAACATTAGATGATGCTACCGATAAATTATTAGAAAACAGCAAAGGCCCATCAAGAAAGGCAGGCGAGTTAGATAATAGAGGGAGTCATTTTTACATTGCGATGTATTGGGCTCAAGAATTAGCAAATCAAAACGATGATGCCGATTTAAAAGCTGAGTTTACACCTATTGCTAAACAACTGGTAGAAAACGAAAATACAATAGTTAAAGAACTAAACGGTATTCAAGGTAAACCTGCCGATATTGGTGGTTATTACGAACCAAATGAAGATTTAATTAACAATGTAATGAGACCTAGCAAGACATTTAATGCTATCTTAAGTTAATTTAATCTTAATGAAATTTCAAAAAAGCTCCTTTTAGGAGCTTTTTTTATACTTTTATAAAAAAAGCTGTTAAATGAAATACTTCTTTTGTTGGTGTATTTGCGCACTAAGTTTAGCTATCAATCCTCTTAATGCGCAATCAAAATATACCTTAAGCGGAACCATTTCCGAAGAAAAAAGCAATGAAACCCTAATTGGTGTAAATATTATTTTTCCCGAAATTTCTGCTGGAACAACCACAAACGAGTATGGATTTTACTCCATTACCGTTCCCGAAGGTACCTACACTATAGTCATTAGTTACCTTGGCTATACAACAATATCTGAAACCATAACCTTAACAGAAGACATTACTAAAAATTTTAATCTTGCTGATGCCTTAGAGAGCTTAGACGAAATTGTTATTACAGAAAACATTGAAAAACTAAATATTAGAACGCCACAAATGAGTGTTAACAAGCTCACTTCTGGTACCATTAAAGAAATTCCAGTTGTTCTTGGCGAATCCGATATTATAAAAGCCATTACCTTACTACCCGGAGTTACTTCTGCCGGCGAAGGTGCCTCTGGCTTTAATGTTCGTGGTGGTGCAGCCGATCAAAACTTAATTCTATTAGACGAGGCTATCATTTACAACTCTTCCCATTTATTTGGCTTCTTTTCTGTTTTTAATCCGGATGCTATTAAAGATTTAAAACTTTATAAAGGTGGTATTCCTGCGCGTTATGGCGGTAGGGTTTCATCGGTTTTAGATATTTATCAAAAAGAAGGTAACAGCAAAGAGTTTCATGCAAACGGTGGTATTGGTATTGTATCTAGCAGATTACTTGTTGAAGGTCCTATAGAAAAAGATAAAGGCTCCTTTCTTTTAGGCGGACGCTCTAGTTACGCACACTTATTTTTACCACTTTTCGATATTGATAACAAAGCCTACTTTTATGACCTTAACACAAAACTTAGCTATAAATTAAACGATAATAATAACATTTACCTTTCTGGATACTTTGGAAGAGATGTTTTTAAAATTGAAGATACTTTTGAGAATACATACGGTAATGCGGTTATAAACTTTCGTTGGAATCATTTATTTTCTAATAAATTATTTTCAAACCTTTCGTTAATTTATTCGGATTACGACTATAATTTAAGATTGAATTTTGTTGAATTCGATTGGGTTTCTGGCATTCAGAATTTCAATTTAAAATATGATTTTAAGCATTACCTAAGCAATAAAATTAAACTACAATATGGTTTAAACAGTATTTATTACCGTTTTAATCCAGGTGAAATTACTCCAACAGTAGAATCTTCAGGAATTAATCCTTTTAAGCTAACAGACAAATACGCCTTTGAAAATGCGCTTTATTTAGATGCCGAACATAAGGTTTCAGATAAATTAGCCCTATCATACGGCCTAAGACTTAGTAGTTTTACGCGTTTAGGACAGGATGAATTAAATATATACGAGAATGACCAAGCTGTTTTATTTAATGACGATTTTAAAATTTATGAAAAAGCAGAACCTATAGCAACAGAAACTTATGAACGTAGCGATGTTATTGAAAGCTTCTATAATCTTGAACCTAGAGGGTCTTTATCCTACCAACTAAATACTAAAAGTTCGGTAAAACTGAGCTATAACCGTATGGCTCAATATATACACCTGCTTTCTAACACCAGCTCGCCTACTCCTTTGGATATTTGGACACCAAGTGGTAAATATGTAAAACCGCAATTACTTGACCAATATGCCATTGGGTACTTTAAAAATTTTAACGATAACGCCTATTCTTTAGAACTGGAAAGCTTCTATAAAGATGTTAAAAATAGAATAGACTACATTGATGGCGCAAATTTAATAGCTAATAATGCTATTGAGCAGGTTATACTAAATGGAAAATCTAGAGCCTACGGGTTGGAACTTTTACTTAGAAAAAACGAAGGTCGATTTAAAGGTTGGTTGGCCTATACACTATCTAGGTCTGAGCAACAAACTCCAGGAAGAACAGCTAACGAAATAGGTATAAATAACGGAAATTGGTACAAAACACCTTTTGATAAAACCCATGATATTTCCATAACTGGTAATTATCAATGGAATGAAAAATGGAAAATAAGTAGTAATTTTCTGTTTCAAACAGGACAGCCTGCAACATTTCCGAATGGCCAATATAGTTACAACGGATTAAGCATCCCCAATTACAGTAACAGAAATTCAGATCGTCTTCCGGCATACCACAGACTTGATATAGCTCTAAATTACAAACCTAAACCTAATAAAACTAAAGGTTGGCAAGGCGAATGGGTATTTGGCTTTTATAATATTTATAACCGAAGAAATGCGGCTTCCATTTCATTTGGACAAAACGAGACTACAAATGCTAATGAAGCAACCAGATTATCCATTTTTGGTATTGTTCCATCAATATCATATAATTTTAAACTTTAAGAATATGCGAAAAATAGTTATAATATTCATTATTAGTTTACTAGTTACATCCTGTGAAGATGTAATTGATGTTAATTTAAATACAGCCGACCCAAGATTAGTAATTGATGCGTCCATACTCTGGAATACTGAAACAACAGGAAGTACACAGTTAATACAACTTAGCCTAACAGCGCCTTATTTTAGCGACACTATTCCTCCTGCAACCGGAGCCACAGTAACAGTTACAGATTCAAGCAATGAAGTATTTAATTTTACCGAAGAAGACGCCACTGGAAAATATATAAATATTGAATTTACGCCCAAAGAAAACGAAGACTATACCCTAACCATCCTTTATAACAACGAAACTTACACGGCCACAGAAACCATGACCTCGGTTGTGCCTATTGAATATGTAGAGCAAAAAAACGATGGTGGTTTTTCTGGAGAAGAAATAGAAATAAAAGCCTATTATCAAGATCCGGCAGAGGTACAAAACTACTACCTATTCGACTTTTTTGTTGTAGATAGAGAAACAGCGTCTATTGAAGTTTATGATGACGAGTTTACAGATGGTAATGAAATTTTCGCTTTTTATTCTAATGAAGATTTAAAAGCCGGGGATACCCTTGTTATTAGAAATTCCGGTATTTCTCAACGTACCTACGAGTTTTTTAATATACTATTACAACAAACCGATGATGATTCTGGAGATCCTTTTCAAACCCAACCTGCAACTGTAAGAGGTAATTGCATAAATCAAACCAATCCGGATAACTATCCATTGGGTTATTTTAGAGTTTCAAGAGTCGATACATTCAACTACGTTGTTCAATAACCTTGTATAAAACTATAACCATTTCCTATTTAGTCCACTAAATTTTTATGTATTTTTAACCCATGAATTTCATAAAAACCACCGAGCAAGATTCCAACCACAACCATTTAGAAAAAATGAGTGTTTCGGAATTGCTAATTAATATCAACAAAGAAGACAAAACCGTACCGTATGCTGTTGAGCAAGCATTACCGCAAATAGAAGCCCTTGTTGTTCAAATTGTAGATAAACTAAAAAATGGCGGACGCTTATTCTATATGGGCGCCGGAACAAGTGGCAGACTTGGGGTTGTTGATGCATCAGAATGTCCTCCTACATTTGGAGTGCCTTACGACTTAGTTATCGGGCTTATTGCTGGCGGCGATTTGGCAATAAGAAAAGCGGTAGAATTTGCTGAAGATTCCAAAACTCAAGGTTGGAAAGATTTACAGGAACATCGAATAAACTCTAAAGATGTAGTAATTGGTATTGCTGCCTCAGGAACAACACCCTATGTTATTTCTGCTTTAGAAAAATGTAATGAAAACAACATTATTACTGGTTGTATTTCTTGTAATAAAAATAGTCCACTTTCTAATGTTTCAAAATTCCCTATAGATGTGGTTGTCGGTCCAGAATTTGTAACAGGCAGTTCTAGAATGAAAGCCGGAACAGCACAAAAATTGGTACTTAACATGATTACCACTTCAACCATGATTCAATTAGGTCATGTAAAAGGCAACAAAATGGTAGATATGCAACTAAGCAATAACAAGCTTGTGGACAGAGGTGCTAGAATGATTATGAAAGAAATTAACGTGTCTAAAGCCGAAGCTTTAAAACTATTAAACGAACATAAAAGCGTAAGAAACGCAGTAAAATATTATAATGATGGAAGAGCATAAAACAGATAAAACCGTATTGTTTCAAGGAATAAAAACATTAGTGTTTGCAGCATTAAGTCTGCTTATGGGACCTGTTTTACTAAGTTTTGCTTTTAGTAAACCGGATGATAAACTTTACATGCCGCTTTTAATTGTGGGGTGTTTAATTTGTGCCTTTGCTATTTTTCTAATTTTTAAAGGCATCAAATTAATAATGAACAGTATGTTCAAGAAGAAATAATCTCGATTTATAATCTGGTTTGGATTAATACGTTTAAAAAACATACTTTTTCTATAAATTATTTCAAGGTTTCCTGTTTAGGGGTTGTTGGGTTATATCCAAAATCCTTATCATTTAAAACAATTCCTAAATTATCCAAAATATAGTTTATAATAGCATAATGGTGTATAGTATGGCTGTTAGCTTGTGCTAATAATGCGCCGTAAGTATAAGCTATTTCTGTTTTTCCTAGTCCTAAATCATCAATTACAATAACATTATCCGTTATATTAAAAGCTATAGTATTCAATTTATCAACAATAAAACTATGGTAATCTCGTGCACAACAACAATCGGACTCCACAGATTTATTTCTACTTCTTGATGTTAAATCTATCCCGTTTTCAGGATTTTCATTAAAAATACAATCATAAAAATCTAAAATATGCCTAATATGTGTACCTATACTAGAATGATAAGGTGGTACTGAAGCATCACAGAGCTGTAAATTAGACAAGTTATCTAATAAAATCCTAGATTTTTGAAGGGTTTTTAAAGTAGAGTCAATAATAACGTTCATAAACACTAAAATAGTTAAAAAAAATTTAAATAAACTAAGGATTTTTAGTCTTGATTCTACGATTTCCTTACAACAAAATTTTAAAACCCTGAATTTTAATTAGATAAAAAATATCACTACCTTGTTTTAATTTAAATAATATAATAATATTCTAATTATAACTCTAGTTTGGTACGTCGTTATTATAAAACCTTTTATATTCCCTTTGTATATTTATTGTTTTACTACTGTTTTCTAAATGCACAAGATAGTATTAGCTCTTATATAGATCCTGTTTACCCTCAAAAGCAATTTTCGTTTAAAACCTTATCTATTAATAATGGTTTATCACAAAATAGCGTTATAAGTATCGCACAAGATAGTATTGGATATTTATGGATGGCTACCCAAGATGGTTTAAATAAATACAATGGTAGAGATTTTAAACATTACAACAAACAGTTTGAAGATATTACCAGAGCGACATTTAGCAGGCTTGGTAAAATTTACATAGACAAGCAAAACAGACTCTGGATTATTACACACTCAGGTAAATTAGAACTTTACCAACCTAAAACCGACGATTTTAAACCTATAAAACTACCATTTGAAGCGAGTATCGTTTTTCAAGATAAAGACTTAAATTTATTTATTGGCTCTTATGATAAAGGTCTTTATAAAATTGATGCAAAAACTAAAGATACCATTCAAGTTTTTAAAAATGAAGAAGTACACAAAACCGTTTACAACATCCTCGAGCATGAAAACAGCTTATATGTTGCCACCTCTGGTAGTGTATATAAATTAAATAAAGATAACACCTATAACAACATAAAGGTTACAACCACTCGATCTACAAACTTTAGCGTTTTAAAAACAAACGAAAAGAACGACATTTGGCTGGGTTCCTTTGGCTCAGGTCTATTTTTTAAATCTAAAGACAGTGACTCATTTACCCAATATACATCGCCAGAGCTTCCCAATAACCTAAATATTGAAGACTTATTAATTGATAGCAGAAATAGGCTATGGATTGTTACCTACGGCAACGGCGTATATCTTATAGATTTTAAAACGAATACCATTAAAAACTTTAAAGCTAATAAAAACAATCCGTTTGCAATTCATTACAACGATATGCTATGTTTATACGAAGATGCTACAGGAATTATTTGGTTTGGGTCCGATGGTACAGGGGCTAGTTATTACGATACGCACTTAATAAAATTTAATATTTTAACTAATAACCAAGTTCCAAAAACCGTAAACGTAAATATGGTTAGATCTATAACCACGGATAGTCTTGATAACATCTGGATTGGAACTTCGGGTAAAGGTTTAACCGTAGTAAACCTAAAAACGGACACTTATAAAACCTATACAACAGCTAACACTCCTTTGGCAAGTAACAGAATTATTAGCCTAAATTTTATAGATAAAAATTTCTGGATTGGGCATCAAGGATACGGACTAAATATTATTGAAAGTAACGGGAACTATAAATACTACCCCGAAATTTCAGATTTTACAATTTGGCGTATTATTAAAACAACTAACAACCAAGCTTGGTTATGTACAGAACGTCATGGTGTTTTATTATTTGATAAAAACAGAGGCATTTTAAAACAATACAACACTAAAAACTCAAAATTACAATCCAACAATATAAGAGCTTTAACTATCGATGATAAAAAAAATATTTGGATTGGAACAGATGACAAAGGCTTATATAAACTGAACACCAAAACAGATGAAATTAATAAAATACCAATTGTATCTAACAAAATAAAATCACTTTACAGCAACAGTAGTATACTTTGGGTAGGCACATTTGGAGATGGATTAAAAAAATATAATATCTTAAAAAATACCGTTACCACTTATACTGAAAAAGAAGGACTACCTAACGATGTTATTTACGGAATTCTACCCGATAAACACCAAAATTTGTGGTTAAGTACAAATAATGGCCTAAGCCAATTAAAAACAATTAATGGTAAAGTACAATTCGAAAACTTTAGTTCTTATGATGGCTTACAGGCTAAAGAATTTAATACAGGTGCTTACTATTTAGACAAAAAAGGTACTTTAATGTTTGGTGGCTTAGAAGGCATTAATTGGTTTCACCCTGGGCAACTAACTTTTAACACGGTAAAACCTAAAACTATAATTTCTAAATTAGAAATCTTCTCTAAACCTAGAGACCTCACTGAAAGTTTAAAATTAAAACATAACGATAATACCATAACGTTTACTTTTTCTAGCCTGCATTTTTCGCAACCCGAACGAAATGCCTTTAAATACAAACTCGTAAATCATGATAAAAACTGGATAGCTTCAGGAAACACTAATATAGCGCATTATACCAATTTACCTCCTAACACGTATACCTTTCAAGTGATTTCGAGTAATTATGATGGCATTTGGAATTACGAACCTGCAACCTATTCATTCACCATAAATAAACCTTGGTATTTAAGCAACTTAGCCATTATAGCATATGTTGTTTTAGGTGTTTTAATAGCGTTTGCAGTTTATAAATATCTTAAATGGCGCTGGCTTATTAAAATGCAATTGCAATTTGAACATAAAGAAACCGCACGCTTAAAACAATTAAACGGCTTTAAAACTAAACTTTATACAAATATTTCTCATGAGTTTAGAACACCGCTTACCTTAATAACTGGCCCTATTGAAAAACAATTAGGCAATCCAAAACTATCAAAGTCCGATAAAACAGAATTAGAATTAGTACAACGAAACTCTAAACGTCTTTTAAACCTAGTTAACCAGCTACTCGATTTATCTAAACTAGAAACAGGCAACTTAACCTTATCGGTAAGTCAAGGTAATTTAGGTGTTTTTCTAAAACAATTAGTAAAAGCATTTCAATTTAAAGCCAAAGAAAAAAATATTAATTTCTCCTATAATATAATGCCCATCGAAAATGCTTGGTATGATAAGGATGTTATCGAAAAAATAGTAACTAACTTATTAGCAAACGCCATAAAATATACACCAAAGGAAGGCACTATTAATTTTGATGTTTCTATTCAAAAAGGACAAATTATTATTACAGTTATAAATAATGGGAATACTATAAAGACTGAAGACATTGCCAAACTTTTTCAGCGGTACTACCAAAATAGTAAATCTTCCGATGGCATTGGTATTGGTTTATCTTTGGTAAAGGAACTCATTGTACTATCGCACGGTAACATTGTTGCAAATGCTTTAAACAAAGACGACATTCAATTTACAATCACCCTTCCGGTAGAGCGTTCTTTCTTTAATTCTTCTGAAATTGTAGACGATAGTCTTCCTTCTAAAAATGAAACATTACCAACCTCTCATTTAAATAATGTAACCAAACCATCTAACAAACCATTAATGCTAATTGTTGAAGATGATGAAGATATCCGCATATTTCTAAAATCCATATTTAACGATTTATATACCATTGAAGATGCTATACATGGCGAATCTGGAATTAAAAAAGCTATTAAATTTGTACCAGACATTATTATTAGTGATATTATGATGCCTAAAACAAACGGTATAGAATTATGTAATACCTTAAAGCAAGACGAACGCACAAGCCATATTCCAATAATTCTACTAACCGCCAAAAGTGGAAACGACAATGAAATTGAAGGTTTAAAAACTGGAGCAGACGATTATGTTGTAAAACCCTTTAACACCGAAACCCTTAAAATTAAAGTAAAAAACCTTATTACGTTAAGGCAACAACTGCAACAACGCTATACCAAAAGTTTAGAGTTAAAAGATATTGCAACCACAACAATTGAAGAAAAATTTTTAATTAAACTTAAAAACGTTTTAAACGAAAACATTACAGATCCAGCATTTACATCGGCAGTTTTTAGCGACAAAATGCTTATGAGTAGAATGCAACTTCATAGAAAATTAAAAGCGCTCACAGGACAATCAACCACCGAACTAATTAGAACCGAACGCTTAAAACTTGGTAAAGAATTACTACTAAATTCAGACCTATCTATTTCAGAAATTGGCTATCAAATTGGTTTTAATACACCGTCGTATTTTATAAAATGTTTTAAAGATACGTATAATTGTACACCTTCAGAATACGTTTCAAGCCAGCAATAACAAAGGTTTTAAGACCATGTTACATATGTAGCATACTTTGTTACATATTTGATATCCAAACATTTACTTTCCTTATAATTTTACAATCAAGATGTCTTTAACATCATTGCTTTTTTACAAATGAATTAATAATAGTGATGACTAATAAATCCAATGATTTAAATACAGATGACAACCAAAACATCTATTTAAGTATAGATCATTTAAAAAAAGGACAATATTTATTAAATATCATGCTTAACAATAAAATTATAAAATCGATAAAATTGAAGAAATAAAGATGCTATTAATCAAGTGAGGAAATTGGGGATAATGAAGATGTAACCGTTGGATTTATTCCCTTTTTTAAAATTAAAACCAACAACACTTTTTTTGCTCCAAATCTCTCCCTAGTCTACTTTTTAATATTCAAATATAAA
This sequence comes from Algibacter pectinivorans, assembly GCF_900112595.1. Taxonomy (GTDB): domain Bacteria; phylum Bacteroidota; class Bacteroidia; order Flavobacteriales; family Flavobacteriaceae; genus Algibacter_B; species Algibacter_B pectinivorans. Next base: position 124,523 of record NZ_FOMI01000011.1, read on the forward strand.
TTAATCAAATAAATTTATTAAAATGAAATTAAAATTTACATTAACATTAGCATTGCTTTTTTGCTTTTTAAGTAATGCTAACAATATTACAGTAAGTAATATTTCTTTGGAAAATCTTAACGAACCTGAATGGGTGCAAATCGAGTTCGATTTAAGTTGGGAGAACTCTTGGCGCCTAAGTGCAGGACCTTCTAATTGGGATGCCGCATGGGTATTTATTAAATACCGAGTAAATAGTGGAGATTGGCAGCACGCCCAATTAGCACAAACAGATTTTGTGGCTGCATCCGGCAGTACTATTGATATCACCGAAGATGGTGTTGGTGCCTTTATTTATAGAGATAGCGATGGTAGTGGCGATTTAGATTTACAAGGCATAAGACTGCGTTGGGACTACGGTTCAATAGACCCGAACGATATAATAGACATACAAGTTTTTGCTCTAGAGATGGTATACGTACCAGAAGGACCATTTTCTCTAGGAAGCCCAGGAACAGAGGTTGGCAAATTTTATTCATGGACCACCAATAATCCATATCGAGTAGAATCCGAAAATGCAATAACAGTAAATGGAGGCTTAGGGAACCTTTATTATAACAATCCTGCAGGTGGATCAAATCCTGGTGACCAATTAAGTCCTATTCCGGCAGCATTCCCAAAAGGTTACCAATCCTTTTATTGCATGAAATATGAAATGACTCAAGGCCAATATGTTAGTTTTTTTAACACGTTAACCCCTGCACAGAAAATTGAAAATGATATTACGGGAGCTTCCGGTAAAAACCAAGACACTGAGGTTTACCGGAATACAATTGCTTGGGAAGAAGGCAGTACTACGGCAACAACAACATCGCCAGACCTACCACTTAATTATGTAAACAATTATATATTATATGCTTATTTAGATTGGTCTGGACTTAGACCAATGACAGAATTAGAATATGAAAAATCCTGTAGAGGCCCTATTACCCCAAAAGCCGATGAATTTGCTTGGGGAAATAGTAATATTGCAGACACTGCTTATAATATAGTTAATATATCTCAGCCCAATGAATTAGTTACAAATCCAGCAGTAAACACCGGAAATGCTCATTATAGTAGTACCAATGGTACTACATCTGGCCCTAAAAGAGTGGGAGCTTTAGCTGCAAGTGCTTTAAATAAAACAAGAGAAGAGACAGGTGGTAGTTATTACGGTATAATGGAATTAACCGGAAATTTATACGAGCGTTGTATAACGGTTGGTAACCCAGAAGGTAGGGCTTTTACATCCGTACACGGAGATGGCGAAATATTAGTAAACGGACTAGCCAATGTTACCTCTTGGCCCACAGACAATACAGGTATAGGATATAGAGGTGGTTCATCTTTTAATGGTATTGCAATTATTAGAGTATCCGATCGATATGATGCAGCTTCATCACTTACAGGGTCTAATAATAGACTTGGATTTCGTGGGGTAAGAACAGAAGATTAATTCATTGGAAACATGACAATTCAAAAATTATTTGCAATAACCGCATTGCTACTACTAGGGCATCAACTTAACGCTCAATATACAGGTGGAATAGATGATGGCAGTGACTACTCTTACCTTATTGGTAGTAAGCTTTCCGGAGAAATCGCCTCTTTTTCGGTGCTGTACCAAGGAAGTTCGGGAGATGGCTTTGATAGTCAACGGAATCAAATGGTACTATCAAGTTCAAATTTCCGAATTTACAATGGTAATACAGGCGATGGATTTTCTAGTAAAACAGCTGCTTTGGTATTAAAAGGAAGCTTAATTGCAAGTCTATACACAGGAAATAACGGCGATGGATTTTCCAATAAACGATATCAAACCATATTAAATGGTAACGATTTAAGTATTCTATACACAGGAAATAGTGGGGATGGCTCAACATTTTTGGTTAAAGAAAATCTATTCCTAAAAGGGTTTATGCTACAAATTTTTAATGGTGGCAACGGCGATGGTTTTGCTAACCTATTAAGTTCTAACAATTATCTATCTGGGCTTATGCTAACACTTTACAATGGTGGTAACGGAGATGGCTTTGCAGTAAACAAATTAACCTCTGCACTCACTCTCGATATCATTGAGAAACTTATAGAGATGGATGTACTACTCTACCCTAACCCAGCTAGTAACATTGTAAATATTAAGCCCAATAAGCAGACTAGTATTACTTCTATTACTTTGTATAATGTATCAGGACAAGAAATAGAGATTAGCCTAAATAACGATAATACTATTAATGTTAGTCACTTATCAGATGGTGTTTATCTTTTAAATATCATTTCTAATAAAGGAGAAATCTCAAAAAAATTAATAATTAAGCGGTAAAAATCAAAACCACCAGAAACATTCAGTTTGCAAAAATAAAATCTGTTACTTAGATATATCGTTAATAACCAATCGCAACTCTCCATAACTATATTTATCATCTAACTGATGTTTTAAATCAGATAGGTTTTCAAATTTAGTTTTGGGGATTATTGCTTTTAGTTCGTTATAAAATTCTATCGACATTAAATCGGTTACCTTAATTTCACCGGTATCAATAAAACTCGCTAAATGTCCAAAAACAGTGTTCTCATTCAATTCACGACTATTAGCAATTTCAGTAATGGTTTTACCCGATTTAAAAAGCTGTAAAGATTCCTTTTTGGTATCGCCCTTTACTCGCTTTGGTTTCGATTCCTCAAACAAATCTACTTCCTCAGAAGTTTCAATATCATGCTCATCACAATAGGCTTTAATAACCTTTAAAATAGCAGCTCCATATTTATCAACACGGGTTTTACCCATGCCGTTAACCTTCAATAATTCTGCAGTATTAGTAGGCAAAACTTCACACATTTCGTACAATGTTTTTTGAGCAAATATTTGGTAATGAATTAAGTCTTTCTCTTTAGCAATATCATTTCTAAGGATTCGTAATTTCTCAAAAAGCGCAACATTACTAGTCCCTTCAACAACCGATTTTCTAGCCTTCTTGGGCTTCTCTTTACCAATAAATACCGATTTAGCCCGAAGCTCTAAAATTTCTTTTGCGGTAAAACCAGACGACAGCCCTTTAAAGTAATACAATTTTACAGCCAATAAATCCTCTAAAGCATCTAGATGCTTTGTAATTTCGCTGCCTACAGCTTGGTTATCGGTAGTAAAAGTAAAACTCTGTAAAGGCTTAGCTATTTTTGATTCCGAAATATCTAAAAAATAGTGCACACCCTTTTTAAATCGTTCTTGTATAATAGCACTCTGCTCCGGTAAAGTGTCAGATTCTGCAAGTGTTTTTAATTGCGCATTAAACCCATTTGCTACTTTTAAAAAATTAGTAACGGTGTCTTTTATAGGTACAAAAGCATCATCAATAGCACCTTTTATAACAGTTCTATTTTTATAAAAAATATCTAGTATCCTATTTATAGGATATAGAAATGGGTAAAACCCAAAAACTTCAGCAATTAAATCTAACTGAAAACTCTTTTGAGAATCAACTAAAACAAGATCATCTGGCGCATTCTGCTCTGCATTTTCATTAAATGTGGTAACATTACCATCGCTTATAATTTGGCTTGAGTTAATTTTGCTTTTAAGCACTAAACCCTCTAACGATTTACACCTACTAAGCGCTACATAAGTTTGCCCATGTGCAAAAGCACCCTGGGCATCAATAATGGCCTTTTCAAAAGTTAACCCTTGGCTTTTATGTATGGTTATACTCCAAGCTAAACGCAAAGGCATTTGGGTATAACTCCCTATCTTTTCTTCTGTTATAGCTTTAGTTTCGGCATCAACAGTATAATTAATATTCTCCCAAATCTCTGGAGTAACATTTATGTTAAAATCATCATCCGGACAATGCACAACCACTTCATCCTTATCCAACAAAATAACCTTACCTATTTTACCATTAAAATAACGCTTTTCGGGGCTGCTATCATTCTTTACAAACATAACTTGAGCCCCAACCTTTAACTCTAATGCCACATTATTAGGATAAGCATATTCCGGAAATTTACCATCAACCACAGCATTATAAGTATGGATTTTAGTGGTTAATTTAGCTAACTCCGCCCTATTTGTTGCTTCAGCCTTATTATTATGTGTTGTTAAAGCAATGTACCCAGCATCCGGTTTTGGCATAAAATCAGGAACAAAACGTTTATTCAGCTCCGCCGCAGCAGCTTCACTTAGCCTATTGTTTCTAATTTCATTTAAAATTTCAATAAACTTGGGGTTTTCCTGTCTATATATATGCTTCAACTCAATGGTTACGGCGTTACACTGCCTATAAGCCAAACTACTAAAAAAGAAACCATTAGCATAAAACGGTTTTAACAACTCCCATTCTTGCTCCTTTATCACAGGCGATAATTGTTGTAAATCTCCAATCATTAAAACTTGAACACCACCAAAAACCCTATTACGATCCCTAAACCTACGTAACGTTTTATCAATACCATCTAACAAATCGGCGCGAACCATACTAATCTCATCAATCACCAAAAGGTCCATCGATTTAATAATATTAATTTTAGTTTTGTTAAAGCGCCTATTAAAACCTTTACCAGCATTTAAATCTTCGTTTGGCAAAATAGGACCAAAAGGCATCTGAAAAAAAGAATGTATAGTAACACCTTTTGCATTTATAGCCGCAACACCTGTAGGCGCAACTACTACTAAACGCTTTAGGCAACTCATTTTTAAACGATGTAAAAACGTAGTTTTACCAGTACCCGCCTTACCCGTTAAAAAAATGGATCGGTTAGTATCGTTAACAAACGACCAAGCCAAATCTAATTCCTTATTTTCACTCATCAAACAATTAAAATTTTAAAGGTTTAAGATACTAATATTGAATTATTATTATGGCGGGTTTTAAAGAAAAATTAAAACCGCGCTATCCACTATATCTTTTTATTAGTTTCATTTAGAATTAAAACGTCGTTCCCCTAGACAACTTTTGGTTATACACCAGGCAAATTACCACGCCAACCATAAAAAGGATGCCGTTTCTATCGCTCCCGCAGCTATCTGCCAGAGTTAGTGTTTAGCCTAAGTTATTCCATTTCAACTTAAATATAGGTCAAAAAAAAATCCTCAACAAATAAATGTTGAGGATTAAAAAAGGCAACGACTCTACGCTCCCCTAATGTAGTACCATCGGCGCTGATAGCGCTTA
>NZ_FOMI01000019.1 GCF_900112595.1 Algibacter pectinivorans
CGGTAACTCGTAGGCTCATTATGCAAAAGGCACGCCGTCACAGATCAAGTCTGCTCCGACCGCTTGTAAGCGTATGGTTTCAGGTTCTATTTCACTCCCTTATTCAGGGTTCTTTTCACCTTTCCCTCACGGTACTAGTTCACTATCGGTCTCTCAGGAGTATTTAGCCTTATCGGATGGTCCCGACTGTTTCATACAGGGTTTCACGTGCCCCGCACTACTCAGGATACCACTAGATTCACACGCTTTACTTATACCGGGCTATCACCGTCTATGGCTTGTCTTTCCAAACAATTCTAATTCATTATGCTTCAAATATCGTGGTCCTACAACCCCAAAATTGCCGTAACAACTTTGGTTTGGGCTAATCCAATTTCGCTCGCCGCTACTATCGGAATCACTTTTGTTTTCTTCTCCTCCGGGTACTTAGATGTTTCAGTTCTCCGGGTTTGCTTGCATTACTGCATACTATATCTTCAATATAGTGGGTTGCCCCATTCGGATATTTGCGGATCAATTCTTGTGTGCAGATCCCCGCAACTTTTCGCAGCTTATCACGTCCTTCATCGCCTCTGAGAGCCTAGGCATTCCCCATACGCCCTTATTTAGCTTATTGTACTTTTTGCTTTTTTAATGAGTTTACTATAATAATAAACGATTTTATTATTATAATATGATTAATTAGTTATCGCTCGTGATACTAATTAATCCTAATTATTACTTTAAAATAGATTAGATAATTCTAATACTATTTTCATGTATCTTTTTTCAATATGTCAATGAACTTTAATTACTCTCGTAATTCGTGGAGAATATCGGAGTCGAACCGATGACCTCCTGCGTGCAAGGCAGGCGCTCTAGCCAGCTGAGCTAATCCCCCGTTTCTAGTCGCAGTCCACAGTCTGCAGGTTGCAGTCGCTTGTGCCGACTCGTTTGGTGGATTACTTCTTCTAGAATTTCCTTTTATTTAGTAGTTAGTAGTCTCAGGCAGACTCGAACTGCCGACCTCTACATTATCAGTGTAGCGCTCTAACCAGCTGAGCTATGAGACTCTACTAAATTGTTTATTTTAAATTAACAGCAATGAGAATAAACTACTTATCATAATAGTTTGTTGATACTTATTAGTCGTCTTTCTCTAGAAAGGAGGTGTTCCAGCCGCACCTTCCGGTACGGCTACCTTGTTACGACTTAGCCCTAGTTACCGATTTTACCCTAGGCCGCTCCTTACGGTGACGGACTTCAGGCACTCCCAGCTTCCATGGCTTGACGGGCGGTGTGTACAAGGCCCGGGAACGTATTCACCGCATCATGGCTGATATGCGATTACTAGCGATTCCAGCTTCACGGAGTCGAGTTGCAGACTCCGATCCGAACTGTGATAGGGTTTATAGATTCGCTCCTGGTCGCCCAGTGGCTGCTCTCTGTCCCTACCATTGTAGCACGTGTGTAGCCCAGGACGTAAGGGCCGTGATGATTTGACGTCATCCCCACCTTCCTCACAGTTTGCACTGGCAGTCTTGTTAGAGTTCCCGACTTGACTCGCTGGCAACTAACAACAGGGGTTGCGCTCGTTATAGGACTTAACCTGACACCTCACGGCACGAGCTGACGACAACCATGCAGCACCTTGTAAATTGTCCGAAGAAAAGTCTATCTCTAAACCTGTCAATCTACATTTAAGCCCTGGTAAGGTTCCTCGCGTATCATCGAATTAAACCACATGCTCCACCGCTTGTGCGGGCCCCCGTCAATTCCTTTGAGTTTCATTCTTGCGAACGTACTCCCCAGGTGGGATACTTATCACTTTCGCTTAGCCACTGAACCGAAGTCCAACAGCTAGTATCCATCGTTTACGGCGTAGACTACCGGGGTATCTAATCCCGTTCGCTACCTACGCTTTCGTCCATCAGTGTCAATTGATTGTTAGTAATCTGCCTTCGCAATTGGTATTCTATGTAATATCTATGCATTTCACCGCTACACTACATATTCTAACTACTTCACAATAATTCAAGATAACCAGTATCAAAGGCAATTTTACAGTTGAGCTGCAAACTTTCACCTCTGACTTAATTATCCACCTACGGACCCTTTAAACCCAATGATTCCGGATAACGCTTGGATCCTCCGTATTACCGCGGCTGCTGGCACGGAGTTAGCCGATCCTTATTCTTACAGTACCGTCAAGTCTCTACACGTAGAGATGTTTCTTCCTGTATAAAAGCAGTTTACAACCCATAGGGCAGTCTTCCTGCACGCGGCATGGCTGGATCAGAGTTGCCTCCATTGTCCAATATTCCTCACTGCTGCCTCCCGTAGGAGTCTGGTCCGTGTCTCAGTACCAGTGTGGGGGATCCCCCTCTCAGGGCCCCTACCTATCGTCGCCATGGTAAGCCGTTACCTTACCATCTAGCTAATAGGACGCATAGTCATCTTACACCGTAACCTTTAATACAAGCTCCATGAGAAGCATGTATACTATGAGGTATTAATCTTCGTTTCCAAAGGCTATCCCTCAGTGTAAGGTAGATTCTATACGCGTTACGCACCCGTGCGCCGGTCGTCATCAGAATGCAAGCACTCTATGTTACCCCTCGACTTGCATGTGTTAGGCCTGCCGCTAGCGTTCATCCTGAGCCAGGATCAAACTCTTCATCGTTAAATTTTATGTGCCAATCTTAATTTAATTAAGTCGACATCTTTTAACAACTAATTAGAAT
>NZ_FOMI01000001.1 GCF_900112595.1 Algibacter pectinivorans
GTAGCATCGATAGCTAATTTAACTTGCCCCCCGGCTCTTGCTACCACATTAAAATCTGGATTGGTAGACGCTCCATTCATGTAACGTGGATTAGAAAAACAGTTTGCTGTTCCCCATAATAACTTAACACCACTTTCAGCTTGCTTGCCTTTTATATAATCGGTAATGGTTTCTAAACGTGCTTCTGATTCTGAAAAAGTTGCACCTTCTTGAATTAAATCGAAATCGTGGAAACAGAAATAATCGAAGCCCATTTTACCAATAAATTCGAATGCTGCATCAGCTTTATCTTTTGCGGCTTGAATTGGATCTGATGATTGGTCCCAAGCAAATTTCTGTGTTCCTGGACCGAAGGGATCTGAGCCTTGACCACAGAAGGTATGCCAATATGCAATAGAGAATTTAAACCATTCTTTCATGGTTTTTCCTGCTACAACTTGGTCTGGGTTATAATATTTGAATGCTAAGGGATTGTCTGATTCTTTACCCTCGAATTTAATGTTTCCTATGCCTTTAAAATACTCTGTATTTGCCATTCTGAAAATGTGTTTAATGGTTTAATTTTTTATTTGTTTGTGTGTTTTTATTTTTAGTCCTCTGTTTCCGTTAGGGGTTGCAGTGGAATCCCCACAGCGACCTTTTTGGAGCGAGGACCTGCAACCTTTCGACTTTGCCTAAGACAGGCTACAAGCCCGACCCTTTTTGGGTAACCTGCCTGCCGGCAGGCGCCCTAATTATTATGTAAGGCTAACTCTAATTCTTTTTTCCATGTATTATAGGCTTTTACATACGGTGTTTTATCCTTTAATGGCTTAAATGTCATTACATGATCGTTATCCATAATGACTTTTCCGAAGGCTTTAAAATCGCCTTTATGTAAGTTAGCTGCTCGTGCAGCTCCTATAGCTCCTGTGGTATTGTAAATTTCTATTTCTTGACCAATGAGTGTGGCTACAGTATTTGCAAAAATTTCTGAGCGGAATAAATTATCGTTTCCAGCACGAATAACGCTTGCTTTAATGCCATCGGACTTTAGGATTTCCATACCATAAAAGAATGAAAATGCAATACCCTCGAGTGCTGCGCGACATAAATGGCCTTTGTTATGGTTGTTTAAATTAACATGTACCAATCGTGTACCTATTTCTTTGTTGTTTAGCATACGTTCGGCACCATTACCAAAGGGCAACAAACAGACACCGTCTGACCCAACTGGAATCTCTGAGGCCAAAGTATTCATATCTTCGTATGAGCCTACATCTAAATTATTTAGTAACCATCGGTATTGAATTCCGGCACCATTAATATTTAAAAGTTTACCAATTTTAGGGTTAGATTTTGTGTAATTAACGTGTGCAAAATTATTTACTCGTGTGCTTTCTTTACCTGATAAATTATCGGTTACCGCATATACCACGCCAGATGTACCACCTGTAGCAGCAACCTCGCCGGGATTAAACACGTTTAATGATAAGGCATTGTTAGGTTGATCGCCTGCTCTATAATATATAGGGGTTCCTGCTGCTACTCCGCTTTCGGCTTCACCTTTTTTATCGACTATAGATTGGATACCAAACGTTGGTACAATATCTGGCACTAAAGCCTGATTAATACCGTAATGCTCTAACAAAAAATTAGCGACCGTATCGTTTTTAAAATCCCAAAACATCCCTTCGGATAATCCTGAAATGGTAGTATTTATAGTATCTGAAAATTTATAAGCTATATAATCGCCAGGAAGCATGAATTTATGAATCTTGCTATAAACATCCGGCTCATTATCCTTTACCCATTTTAATTTTGATGCCGTAAAATTTGCTGGAGAATTTAGAAGATGGGCAGCACATTTATCTTCGCCAATAGCTTTAAAGGCATCGTTACCAATAGTTACCGCTCTACTATCGCACCAAATGATGCTTTTACGCAATGGATTTCCTGCTTTATCTACTACCACCAAGCCATGCATTTGATACGAAATACCAATTCCATCTATTTGAGTACTGGTTACATTAAATTCCTTTTTTAATTCCTTAATAGCATTGCAAATATGCAACCACCAATCATTTGGATCTTGCTCTGCCCATCCGTTTTTTACGGCTTGCATACTCATTTCTGTTTTAGGCTCTTGGACTACGCCTAAACTTTTTCCTGTTTCCGAATCGACCAAAGCCGCTTTAATGGAAGAACTTCCTATATCTATTCCTAAATGATAACTCATTTTTAGCTTCTATAATTTAGTTTGGTTATTAGTTTTTATAATTTGAATACAATAGTAAAAAAAATATCACTTTTACTACTAAAATTAAACTTAAATTGATATTAATTTTGCGCTAAAGCTACAAAAAGACTTTAAAACCACAAGCAATAAATTATTTCTTATTTCACTTTAAATATCCTAACCTCTTTTTTTTCATTATTAAACTAAAATATTTATTAGAGTTAGTGATATTATGAAGATTTATTTATTAACGTTTAGATTTTTGCGTTATTATTCACTTTTAAATAGAAATTATTTAAACTAAAATACTGCTTAGGTTAGGTAGCATGAAATGCGATTAAATTAGTTACTTACCTTAAAATTAAACTAGTGAGGGGGAGAGATGAATAAAAAAGACACGTTTATCTATTAGATATTTTTATCAGTGAAACTAAACTGTAGGCTACTTGTAATAAAATCCTATCTTTTTCATCTTTTAGAACCATCCCAAATTTAAATGCCTTCGTTTATTGTTAATACTTATAAACTAATTGCCGTCTTTTAATAAAATACTAGAATGAATGCAAACTAGTTAAAATGTTATTGTAGTACGTCTAATTTAGAAACTTGAAGCGTTTACAGCAATAATTAACATTGGCATAGACTAAAGTAACTATACTATTATTTTAGTAAAACTATTTGGAAAGCTATTTAGGCAGATACACTAGTGGTTAATAGTAGTATATATAAAACAAATTTTATGTTGTTTTTATATGTACTCGTTTTCTCGACTATTATAACCATAGTAGCTTATAACAAAATTAAAAGGTATTTCGTGTATACTTATAAATAATCTACTAATAGTATATTTCTAAAAAATCTGCTTTATTCGAAAAAACTCTAACATTAATAGTAGTTGCTGGAAACAATATTGTCTCTCCCATTTGTAATGAGTACTTCTTATTATTACACTCAATTTCAAAATCTCCACTAACACACATATAAATAACGAAAGAGTCTAGTTTAGAATAATCTTTTATAAATTCTCCTTGAACTTTAATAAAATTAGTTTTAAAGTAAGGAGAATGCACTAAGGTATTCGTTGTATTTATATCCTTTTTATAATTAGTTTTAAAATTATTATAGTATGTAAAATCAATAGCATCTATAGCCAAATCGTTATGTAATTCGCGCTCTTTACCTGTAGTAGCATCTACTCTATTATAATCGTAAATTCTATATGTAACATCGGAAGTTTGCTGAATTTCGGCTAGTAAAACACCAGCACCAATAGCATGAATACGCCCTGTAGGAATATAAAAAGTATCGCCTTTTGCAACGGTTTCATGATGCATAACGTTTAATATGGTATCCTCTTCCAATTGCTTAAGATATTCTTCTTTGCTAATTTCAGACTCGAAACCTACAATTAATTCAGCATCTTTATCTGCTTGCATAACATACCACATTTCGTTTTTTCCGAATGAATTATGACGCTCTTTTGCTAGTTCATTACTAGGATGCACCTGGATTGACAAAGGCGTTTTAGCGTCGATAAATTTTATTAGTAAAGGAAAGTCTTCCCCAAAAATTTTATAAACAGATTCTCCTAAAAAAGCACCTTTATATGTTTGAATGAGTTGTTTAAGGGTTTGCCCTTTTAAAGTACCACTTAAAACTTGGGTTTCATCGCCTTTTACATCAGATATCTCCCATGATTCGCCAATACTCTCTTTGTTATATTCCTTATTAAGGTGTGTTTTTAATTTTTCACCTCCCCAAAGGCGGTATTTATAAAGTGGCTCAAATTTTATAGGGTATAATTCCATGAATATATTTTATTAATTTTTATAGTCCATAATTAAGATTTGCAATTTAGCACATTTTTTAAATTTTATCATTTTTCAACTTAACTATATAATACCTTTTATAAATTATACCTTATTTAAATATTTTACTCATTATAGAGATTTAAATGTTATAATTTCAAATAATTAATGGTTTTTAATTGTAGTTTTTTTGCTAAACTAAACAGACTCTTCAAAAACATCGGCCTAAATAACTAGTCTGGCTCTACCAATAACTACAAGATTAGGGTTTACTAATTTTATATTAGGAATCAAGAGTTAGTGTTGATACCCTAGTGTATCTAAAATATCAACCACTAACGCAACAAATAGTTCTACTTTTACTATAATACATAGCTATGTATAATTATTCTATAACGGTTTTACATTAGACTTTTGTTTAACTTTATTAATTAGTTAGTTTTTAAATGTTAGCTTATAAGTATCTATAGCGTTATGGCCAATATCTATTTTTAAAGCGCTTTCAGGAACTTTCAATTGGCCTTCCTCCTCTTCAATTAAGTTTGTTTTAATAATAGTTGAAACTGGTTTTGAGAACTCAAGAATAGGCTGTTTGTTCTTACCTTCCATTTCTACCAACCTTAAAATAACATCATTACTCTGTTCACTCTTCTTAATAGTACTAATACGAACCATTGGGTCTGAAACGTTAACAAAACTCATGCTTTCAGGTAACTTAGCTCGCTTACTCTTTTCTTTCTTTACTATGTACCTTAATGGATGATTTGAAGCCGTACCAAACTTATAAGCGAATGATGAACTTGGAGAGCTAGTTCCTAAAGAAAACTTGAACTGATGATCTCCTGTTTGATGGTACCAATTACCTTCTCCGTGGCAACTTTTATGAGACGCCAACAAAAGCCCTTGAAGCACAGCGTATTGTACTGCTTCTCTTGTAGGATCAATCCAATCTGCAACGGCGACGTCAGTTGACATAGCTACTACTAAATCATCATTTTCCGCAGATATAAAATTGAGCACTTCACGAGGATGTACTGTTTCTGGTTTGCTGTCATAGGTACCTCCCCATGCCCAACCACCTGGAGCATTTTTCATTTCTGATGTACCTACCTCGGCAATAGCCATTGGTTGCTCAAACTTAATTTTAGAGTTCTCCATATTTAAAGGTATTGCAAACCTAAACTCTCTATTATGTGTACCGTCCCAATTTAATAAATCTATTAAAAAATCTATTTTCTTTTCTTGATGAAATACTCTAATTTTCTGAACAACTTCCGAATGTTTAAACTTAGTTTTAGCTACATAATCTGTAAATACAGCTCCATTATTAGTAATTTGCCATAAACTACTTTGGTTACTAGTTTTATTAAATCCATCCATATCTGGCTCCGTCATTTGAGTAAACTCTCCTGCGCCATTTCCTTTGTAGCCTAAGGTAAGTACGTCCCCACCAGAAAATTTTGTAGTATTTAGTATTTCTTTATTTAAAACCTTATCATACAAATACGTTATTCCTCCATTACCTAGGTGAATATTGTAAAAAGCATTTGAAACAACATTTGGTAACACCGATTTTTCAACTTTTAAGCTCTTTTTACCTCTTTTTAGATACAATGTTTTATAGCCCAACGAAGGAATACTTGGTGCATGTATATACAGGCTATTTTTATTTGTAGCACTCACTTGAGATGGTACTACTTTGTTGTTCTCATCCATCACGTAATATGTACCTGCATCATCAATATTAATCGTTACTAAGCCATTTCTTTCCCATGATAAATCATTAAATATAATGACAGCATTATCTTTTTCTGTTTGTATTTTTTTAGAAATTGATTTTAGTGAATTTTCAAGTAAACTATTGGCTTCGTTTGCTGCAAACTCCAACTTACTTTTAAAAATACTATCAGTTACATGACCATTTTTACCTCCCCATCCATGGTCTGGATAAATGGATTCTTCGAAGGCTTTAGATAAGCGTTCTGTTGGGTAGTTTTCAAAACTGTTATTTACCAGGGCATCAACGGTATTAAAAATCTCGGCAGACGGAAGAATCCTTCCTGCTTCTCTAGATGCCGATATAGCTTTATGGTGCCCTGGGCCATGAATATATGCCCAAATGTTTGGTCTGTCTCCTTCCAAGTATTCAAACTTAGCTCCTGGCTGTTTCATTTCAGATAGAAAACCAGTAACCGTTGAATGCCTTAGACTAGGTATTTTAACATCTGCCAAATCTACGATCTTATTCCATTCCTTGATAATTGGACCTACATGCGACGGCCCTGAAGCATCATTACTTAAAACTATAGCAAAATGAGGTGGTAAATTATGTTTTTTATAATAATCTCCCCACATTTTAACCCTTGTTTGTAATTTTCTAAGAGCCTCAATAGCGTCTTCTTCAAAAAACTTATAAAACATAATTGCCCAACCATAATTACCAGGAGAATAAGTTGCTACAGCAGAGCCATCTGGCGAATGCCAATTATAAAAACCTTCTCTCATTCTAGACACAAAAAGATTTTCTACACCAGACTTTGCAAGAATTTGTGGAAATTGAAGGGACCTACCTGGAACATCTGTGTTATATGCTGTTTTTTCGTTTACATTATCAAAATTATTTTTTATCCAAAGTTTACCCAAATACATTTCCCTTATCAATTGTTCTCCCATCTGCATACCTTCATAAGGTTGGTTATAGGTTGCTCCCCATGTAAAACGCCCCTCTTTATAACGTTCTAGTACTTCCGGTTTACGTTCTGGTTGTTCTTCTATAAATTCTTTAAGATTTAATGTTTGCTCCATACCAAAATGATAGTCACCATCTGTCTTCATGATATCCAATGCTGGTGCAATAATTTCGTTAATACGCTCATGTCTACAAACCTCCGGGGTGTCCATCCAGGCAATATCTTGATGAGAAGAAGAAATAACATGAAATGTTCCTTCTGAGAAATATCCCCAATCTGGTGTTACAAGTGGTGTAAACAGTTGTTTTTGATTATTAGAAGGTTTTGAATCTATAAACTCAATGGTTTCTGGATTTCCAAAAATTGGAAACCAAGCGAAAGTATTTTTAGCGTTGTATTGAATATTCGTAGTGTTTCCATTTTCAAAACGAACCTTTTTAAAAGTAGATTTAATACTCGTTTTTATATGAGCTTTTACTGCTAATTTACCTTCTATTTGCTTATATTCATAAGGCTTTGGGTAAGTAATACTTATTATTGATTTTTCTTGACAAAGGCCGTTAAAAAACACGAAAAGAGCCAAAACACTTATAGCTTTTACTTTTAGTCTACTATTCTTTTTCATTATTTTAAAGTTTATGTTATAACAAATTACTAAACCGGTTTAGTAATTTATTAAATAAAGTTATTATATTTATTTCTGAATTTTATTTCTT
The DNA here is from genome assembly GCF_900112595.1 of Algibacter pectinivorans. Lineage (GTDB taxonomy): Bacteria > Bacteroidota > Bacteroidia > Flavobacteriales > Flavobacteriaceae > Algibacter_B > Algibacter_B pectinivorans. The sequence goes on from NZ_FOMI01000001.1 coordinate 7,433, forward strand.
CTAATTTTAAATCTAAAATTAGGTCTTCATGCTTTGTAATATTTTGAGACATTTTATTTTCATTTTTTTTAGTAATGTTTATAAGGTTACACTTCCAATATAGTTCTTAGGCTGTATAACAGCTGTAAATGGTGTACTTAACAAATTACGCATCTTTATCTATTTTAAATTTATGAAATGTAGACTGGTAACCTTTGTAAATCTTTGGATTAGAAACTCTAGAAGCCTGAATTAAACCTAAAGCCTACATAAAATTTTACCCGAATTTTGTTTTTGTTACCCTTCATCCTTATAAAGTAATTTACAACCACATAATCTGTTTTTTTATTAGAACAATGTATATCCACTAATGCAAATAGTTTTATTTGATATGTTTAAATCATTTTTTATTAGGTATTCTTTTAACTATTTATTTTAACAACCTAAACTAAACCGATTTAGTTTACTAAAATATTACTTTCTATTTAATAATACTAATCTTTTTTCAGTTTGTTTTGGTTTATAATGCATCCTTATACGCCAAATTAATTCCTCGACATTTACTAGTTTAAAATTACTGCTTAACTTCGCTGCGTTTAATTTAGCCACTCCTGGTCCTATAATTGGTCCTAGTTTATTTTCAACAAGCTCACTATTACCCACTCTAGCCTTAGAGAACCTACTCCAAGCATGGATAGAAATTAAATTAAATAGGTTACTTGTATCTGTACTAACTTGCGAATTTAGTTTGTTAGCTATATACGTTGGAGTACCTTCATAGTCTTTATTTACGTTTCCAAAATTCCAAAGGGAATATTTAACTGTTACAATTGGAATATCATAACCGTCAGTGTTGGTTACCCAATATATTTCTCCTTTTCCACCTGCATATGGCGAATATTGTACAGCTATTATTCCTTCTAGTTGATTATTAGCTTTAATATAGGCCTTGTATGCTTCTTTTGCTTTTGCAGAACCTACATCTTTTGCCATTAACGATAAAACTTTAACACGGTGTTGCCTCATGTGCATAGCTGTGCTACTAGCCAATTTCTTTAAACTTTCGGTTCTGTTACGGTTTAAGCCAAAGCTATCGGCGTAATTATACCCTCCTCCAAAAGTCTGCACTATAGAAGTGTTTTTAGCTTGTTTCTCAAATAAATAGTTTAACACGTCTGGAGCCATCATCGATAAATTATCTACCGGGAGACCAAAAGCTACTTTCATGGTATTAGCTTCTGGATGAGTATAATATTGTTTACCACCAAATGCATTCATCATCCATTGTACATTGTCGCCGTCGGATAAATGATAGGACACATAGTTTTTATCTATTTCTTTAAAATCTATTGTCCTTGGATCTAATATTTTGGCTAGTCCTTTTTGGCGATTTTTATACAATATTGATGTTAAATTTAAATTATACATCCAATCTGCAGGTATCATAATATTTCCAGCTTCCGAAATCTTGTCTACAAACAAATGCTCTCCAACTCCTTGTTCCCAGCCATATACAGGGGCTCCAGGTTCTAGCCATTGTAATACCTCTTCAAATAAAGCTATATTTTGTCCCGCCGAAGCATCATTATATTGTTTATTTAAATTAATTACAAATAAATTGTTTTTTATGGCAAATTCCCTTTGCTCTGCAGTTTGAAGGGGCATAACAACCAAAGCATTATTATTGCATTTATCTTTGAACTCGTTCCATGCATCTTGGGTATGTTTTTTCGACGCATCGTACTTCATTTTAAAACCTAAAGAATCAAAATAGTCTTTATCCCTAATATCTACTATGATAGCGTTATGCACATGCGATGCTACCGTAGCCACCGTGTTGCTTTCCGGGTTATTTTCAACATCTGTTAATACATAACCATTAAATAAATCTTTCACTTGTACTTTTACACCATCAACATTAGTATACGTTTCGCTAACAAGTTCTATGGCAGTAGTTTGAGCGTATTCTTGAACACCCATTTTTGCCAGCCCTTGTTTGGCTGCTATATAAGTTTCTTTTTCGCTATGGTCATATAACCATATACCAATATCACTTTTTCCTTGGTCTACAGATCTATTTACTAAGCCTGATATAGATTGGCATAAAAGGTGATACTGGATACCTTTGGTTAATTCTAGATGGCCCAATTCATTTTTATGAAGTTTAGGTACTAAACCCGTAATACTCCAGTATTTCTTTGGCTTTATTTGCATTGCTAGATGCCAATATTGCCCTACATCTTTAAAGGAATCGTATTCGTTATTATAGGCTTTATCCACCTCAGAATTACTATGTTCTTTTTTTGAATTATTTATACATGCATTTGTTAAAAACGATAAAACCAAGACTGTTAATATTCTTTGCACTTTTAAGATTTTAATCATGTACTTTTTAGTTCTTAAGACTTAATGAATAAGGAACGGCATCTTCGGTACTTGCCCAATTTTTATTGGGAGTAGTGCTCATTTCAAAATTTAAGGTTCCGCCGGCCATTACATCATTATAATCTAAATACGATTTATTGTAGTCTTTACCATTTAGGCTTGCAGAATTTATATAAACATGAGCTTTGCTGTTTTGAGGTGCTAAAATTTTGAAAGTTTTTCCATTTCCCAAATGAATAGTTGCCTTTTTAAATAATGGGCTACCAATAACATATTGGTCTACGCCTGGTGTTACTGGATAAAATCCTAACGAACTAAATACATACCACGCAGAAGTTTGACCGTTATCTTCATCGCCACAATACCCATCGGGTGTTGGTGCATATAATTTAGTTAATACTTTTCTTATTTTTTCTTGCGCTTTATAAGATGTATTGGCATAATTGTATAAATATATCATGTGCTGTATGGGTTGATTACCATGTGCGTAATTACCCATGTTCATGATTTGCATTTCACGAATTTCGTGTATGGTAAAGCCGTAGTAAGAATGGTCAAAAACTGGTGGCATTTCAAACACTTCGTCCAATTTATTCTCAAATTCCTTTTTACCTCCCATTAATTCTATTAGCCCATTTACATCATGAAAAACAGACCATGTATAGTGAATACTATTCCCTTCTGTAAAGGCATCGCCCCATTTAAGCGGATTGAAAGGACTTTGAAAAGTACCATCTTCGTTTTTTCCCCGCATCCATTTGGTTTCTGGGTCGAATAGATTTTTATAGTTTAAAGATTGCTTATAGAAACGCTCTGCAACATCTTTCTTTCCTAATTTATCTGCCATTTGGGCTATGGTAAAGTCGGCATAGGCGTACTCTAATGTTCTTGCAGCATTTTCGTTGATACCGACATTGTACGGTACGTAGCCTAATTTATTATAATACTCCACACCTTCTCTTCCAACTGATTTTAGAGTATTTCCACCTTTTGAAATTGGACGCCCTTTAGACGTTTCCGCATTTTTTAAAATCGCTTCCAATAAAATCTCTTGGTCTTTAATTGTAATACCTTTTAAAAAGGCATCGGCTATAATTGGAGCAGAGTTAGAGCCTATCATACAATCTCTATGCCCAGGGCTAGCCCACTCTGGCAACCACCCCGATTCTTTATAGGTGTTGGCCAACCCTTCTATGATTTTTGAGTTTAATTCAGGATACATCATGTTAAAAAATGGAAATACGGCTCTAAAGGTATCCCAAAAGCCATTATCGGTAAACATATATCCAGGTAGAACTTCTCCGTTGTATGGGCTATAATGTACAATAGCATTGTTTTTATCAATTTCGTGAAATTGTCTTGGAAATAACAATACACGGTACAGGCAAGAATAAAAGGTTCTTAAGTTATCAATATTATCATCTTCAACCACTATTCTTCCTAATTCTTTCTCCCATGAAGCTTTTGCCTTTTTTAAAGTGGCTTTAAAATTGTCATCTCCTATTTCTCTATTTAAGTTAAGTTGTGCTTGCTCTGGGCTTATAAAAGAAGAGGCTACTTTTACGTGTACTTCTTCGCCTTTTTTGGTTTTAAAACCTATAATAGCACCTACGTGTTCGCCTTCATTTTCTGTACTATTTTCTATTAAGGTCCAATTATCTCCCCAGGTATGGGTTAACTCAAAATCTTTATCAAATTCAGCTACAAAATAATTATGAAAATTCTCTGGCACACCACCGCTATTGTTTCTGCAATACCCGATTATTTTACGTTCTTCTGGTAGTATTTTCACCATTGAACCTTTAAAAAAGGCATCTAACAAAATATAGGATTGATTTTCTGGAAAGGTAAATTTAAAATGTGCAGCACGTTCTGTTGGTGTTACCTCTGCAATAACATCGTAATCTGCTAAATAGGTCTTATAATAATGTGGTTTTACCGTTTCTGCTTTATGCGAAAACCACGATGCGCGCTCGTCTTCTTTAAACTTTAAATCTCCTGTCACGGCCATTAATGAAAACGCAGCATAATCATTTATCCAAGGACTTGGTTGGTGTGTTTGTTTTATCCCTCTAATTTTATGGTCATCATATTTATATGTCCATCCATCTCCCATTTTAGAGGTCATGGGGGTCCAAAAATTCATACCCCAAGGCATTGCTATAGCGGGATATGTGTTTCCGTTTGATAATTCAAAAGAAGAGTCTGTTCCCATTAAGGGATTTACGAAATCTACTAAACTTTCTTCTTTTATTGTTGTGTTGGTTTCTCCATGTCCGGCTTCTGTGTTAACACAAGAGACAACGAATAATGATAATATTAAATAAAATAACTTCTTCATAAATAATGTTTTATTGATAATAAACTTCTAAAAGTTTAGCCTTTGTTGCTTTTAATTGCAGCTCATTTAAACTTGCAGGAATTAATAATGTTTCTCCTTGTTTTAACTGATAATTTTCGCCGTTACAGGTAACAATAACCTCGCCTTCTACACAGATATAAATTACAAATGAATCTATTACTGAATAATCTTTTTTTACCTCTTGATTTAAATCTATAATATTAGTTTTAAAATAAGGAGAATGCACTAAGGTATTTGAGGTGTTTTCTTCTAAACTATACGTTGTTTTATAACTGTTACGCACTTGGTAGTCTATAACATCTATAGCTAACTCATTGTGCAATTCACGTTTATTACCGATTTTGGCATCAACCCTATCGTAATCGTAAATCCTATAAGTTACATCTGATGTTTGTTGTATTTCAGCTAATAAAACGCCTGCACCTATAGCGTGTACACGCCCTGTTGGAATATAAAACGTATCACCCGCTTTAACATTTTCATGGTGCATTACATCTAAAATGGTATTATCCTCTATATGTGTTTTGTATTGACTCTGTGATATTTCTTTATCGAAACCAACAATTAATTCAGCATTATCATCGGCTTGAATAACATACCACATTTCGTTTTTACCAAAAGCATTATGGCGTTTTTTAGCTACCTCATTACTGGGGTGTACTTGAATGGATAATGGTGTTTTTGCATCAATAAATTTAATTAATAACGGAAAAGTGCTACCAAATTTATTATACACTTCTTCGCCTACTAAATCTTGTTTATAATCTGTAATTAATGCTCTTAGTGTTTTGCCTTTTAGTGTGCCTTGAGCCACTAAAGTTTCGTCGTTTTCTACACCAGAAATTTCCCAAGATTCTCCTATATTTTCTTCTGTATAGTTTTTATGTAAAAGTGTTTTTAATTTTTCGCCACCCCAAATTCTATATTTATAAAGTGGGATAAATTTTAAAGGGTATAATTTCATTTTTATATCTATCTAGTATTTTTTTTCTTGTTTACTTATGCCAAATCAACATAATTTTCAATTTATTTACCTAGAATTTCCATGCATTTTAATGTAAAAAGTTTCTTTATGTCTACTTTAACAAAAACACAAGTATTTAAATTATAGGTTCTTATTTTTTTTGCAAACCATTTATTTAAAGACCGTAATTGAATAATTTCAAAATATCTTTATTTTTTTATCCTATTTTTAAACTATATTGAAAAAAATTGGATTTACATATTGAAGTTTTATTTCCCTAAAACCTTTTAAAGACATTGCAATATATTTGATGTAAAATCTATTTGTTTTTGATTAAAATCACGACAAGTACTTTGCCTATTTGTTTCTTAATTGTTTTGCTTAGTTAAAAACAAGGGGCCGTTATTGATGCTAAGCCAATAACTAACAGGATATTAAAAAAGTTAAACACCATCCGCGGCCTGTTGTTATAAGAACATACTAGACTATTTCTCGAATTACTTATTAATATATCTTTTAGGCTGAGGTTAAATTTATTTCTATTTCTTACTGGCCCATGCAAAAAATATAGCAACCAACAACAATGAACAATAATACTTAGAATTTTAAATGTAAATACTTCATTCTATTCCCTTACTATTTTGTTATTAACATTTTATTGAAAATCTTAAAGCATACAGTATGTTAACTTGAACTTGTCTCATTTAGTTTTTCCTGATTGCCGACAAAAAATCCATACCACATAATGTACAAAAAACACAGTAGAGGCAATATAAATGAAAAATTAATTTCTGATACACCTAAGATTTCTATATCAGAAACTCCAGCACCTCCAAAGTCTATAATATTACCCTGTAACTTAGGCATTAAAGCCCCGCCAACAATAGCCATGACTAAGCCGGCAGACCCTACTTTAGATTGCTCTTCGGTGAGCCCTCCTAAGGCTATCCCATAAATAGTTGGAAACATTAAAGACATGCAAAAAGACACCCCCACTAACATATATAAACCTAAGATTCCTTGAACAAAAATAGTACCTGAAACAAATATTATTGCTAAAAAAGCAAATAGCATTAATAATTTTCCTGAGCCAATAAATCTTAACATGTAGGTACCTAAGGCTCTACCTATAGTAAACAAAATAAATGCGACCATTTGGTAATACCCTGCTGTTACACTATCTACACCAATACCTTCTGCATACTGGTAAATATATGTCCAACACATAATTTGAGCTCCAACATATAAAACTTGAGCTAGTACACCAAGTATGTAGTTATTATTTTTAGCTAAGTTTTTAAATGTTTCTTTAATACTTGGCAAATTACCATCTTCTTTAGATTGGGGCATTTGGCACACTAAAAATAGCACAAACACACCTATAAGAACTAGTCCTAAAATTACGTACGGGTTTCTAATTACAAGTAAATCTGAAGTTTTAATTAGAATTTTAGAAGCCTCATCGAGCGATGAGAAGTTTTCAATATCATCAGATTTCAAGTTTTTAAGCACAAATTGTTGAGCAACAAACAACCCTAAGATTAATCCAACAGGGTTAAATGCTTGAGCCAAATTTAACCGTTGAGTAGCTGTTTCTTTTGCTCCCATAGCTAGTGCATACGGGTTTGCTGCTGTTTCTAAGAAGGCCAGCCCAAAAGTTAAAACATACAAGCCTAAACAGAAAAACCAAAACTTCTCTGTAGTAGCGGCCGGATAAAACAAAAGGGCACCTACAGCATACAGTGCTAATCCAATTAAAATTCCTGTTTTATAAGAATATTTTCGCATAAATATTGAAGCAGGTAACGCCATACAGAAGTAGCCTCCATAAAAAGCCATTTGTACCCATGCGGCTTGTGAATTAGAAAGTTCTAAAACTTTTTTAAAAGCCTGTACCATAGGATCTGTTACCGCATTAGCAAACCCCCAAAGAGCAAAAAGGGAAGTAACTAATATAAAAGGGAGCAACATTTTATTAGGAACCACTGGAATATTCGATTTCATCTTTTAGTCTATTGAAAATTATATCCTGCAAAATCCTATATTTTATTTGCATTGGGCTGTAAAATATATTCAAAAGCATGTAATTAACATTTAGGACAAATGACATACTGCTCTTAAAAAAAGCAATAACAATTTAAAAATGAATACATTAAACTCTATAACTTTACTTTACTTAAATCTAAAATATATTATATAATAGTTAAGCTTTAGAAGCTCAAATTAGAAGAGTCTACTGTTTTTATTACCCAATTTTGTAACCATTTTCAGTTTAAGTCCATACTTTAGTCTGCACAATAATATTAGTTTAATTTATAAATTAAGCACTACTAAGCGATATTTAGCCAATGGATTGTGCAAAAACGCCATAAATATTTCTTTTTGGGGAAAAGAGGTGTTAGACCATTTTAAAATGGTTTAAGAAATTAGTTTCTAAACTCTAAAACTATTTCATTTTCAGGATTGTTTTAGTTGGTTACCTCAGATATGGTGTTAAATTATATGTTTTACAAAACTAAACTCCTAAAATTTACCTTTATCTTAAAAAAAATAGAGTAGTATTTTAATACAATTTTTAAAGTTTATTTGTTTTTGAGTTACTTAAAGGTAAAAAAAGGGGTAAATAATTAATTTACTTTAATAATTTGCTTGGGCTATAACCAAATTGCTTTTTAAAAACTTTACTAAAATAGAAGGGGTCATTAAACCCTATCATATCAGAAACTTCAGAAACATTATAGCGCTTAGTTTTTAAAAGTTGTGCAGACTTCTTTAACTGAATGGTCCTAATAAACTCATAAGGTGTTAAATCGGTAAGTTGCTTAATTTTTCTATATAATTTTGATGTACTCATCCCAACTTCTTCGGCAATAAAATTTGGCGACAACTTGGTAGAACTAATATTGTCTTCAATTATTTCTTTTATTTTAGACACCAAATCTATGTCTAATTGCGAGTGTGCTAATGTTAAAATATCGCCATCTACTTCTCCCAAAAAACGTTGCTTTAAACCAAAATGTAGTTTTATTATATTATCAATACGGGTTTTTAACAATGCGGGATCAAAAGGTTTTGTAAGATATCCATCTACGCCAATAGAGTAGCCTTTTATTCTGTTTTCATTTTCGGCCAATGCTGTGAGGAGTATTACAGCAATATGGCTTATATCATCGTCCGATTTTAAGGATTCAACAAACTCAAACCCATCCATAACAGGCATCATTACATCAACAACACATAATACCGGCTTCTCTTTTTTACATATCTCAAGGCCTTCTTGCCCATTTTTAGCTTCTAAAACCTTATAGTAAGTAGATAAATATTGTACTACATAATCTCTTAATTCGGTGTTATCTTCAATTACAAGAATCTTTTGTTTTACACTGGTTTCTGGTAAGGTACTTTCTACTACTAAAGACTCTCTAATTTCAAGTTGGTTATTAGTTTTACGCTCTTTAGGCTCTTTGTCTATGAGTTTAGAGTTAATAGCTTTAAAAAGTTCATCGTTGTTGTATGCGCTTTTATTTACTGGTATTTCCACGGTAAATACACTTCCACTTCCTAGCTTACTTTTAACTTTAATTTCTCCTTTATGAATGTCTACTAATGCTTTAACTAAAGATAGGCCTATTCCAGTTCCTGTATTCTCTATGGTCGTTCTAGCTTGATAAAACCTCTTAAATATTTTTTCATGGCTTTCATCTGAAATTCCAATACCATTATCACTTACTTCTAATATCAACATATTGGAATCATTATCTTTAAGTCCCAAAAACAAATCTACATTTCCATTTCTTTCCGTAAATTTTATAGCATTAGAAAGTAAGTTATACAGAATCTTACTAAACTTATCTATATCTATCCAACAAATAAATGCATCTTCACTTTCAATATTTAAACTTAAACTAATGTTTTTTTCTAGTGTCAATTCTTTAAAAGAATTGAATATACTTTTAACATGTTCGCTCACATCAGTTTTGGCTACTTTTAAATTTAGTTCACCCGTTTCGGCTCTTCTAAAATCTAAAATTTGATTTACTAACCTTAACAAACGGTTAGCGTTTTGATAAACCAAATTAGCTCTACTAAGTATATAATCGTCATTTTGATTATTTATTAACTGTTTAGCCGGCCCCAAAATAAGTGTTAAAGGTGTTCTTAATTCGTGCGAAATATTTGTAAAAAAACGGAGTTTATCGTTGTTTAATTTTTCGTCGCGCTCTCGCCTTACTTTTTCAAAGAGCAATTCTTGTTTTAAACGTCTTCGGTTTTTTAATTGACTATGCAAAAAATATGCCCCTATAGAGATAAGTATAAAGATAAAAATAAAAAAGAATGGAGAAAGCCAAAAAGGAGGCTGTACTTTAATTGCATAACTTGATATCTCACTTTCATACCCATTATTATTAGTTGCCTTTAATTTTAAATTATAGTCTCCTGGTGGTAAATTTGCATATTGTATAGAACGTGAACCACTGCTTGTTTTGTTCCAGTGCTTATCTAAACCGTCTAATTTATAATAAAACGTATTTTGGCGCTGGCTAACGTAAGAAGGCATAGAGAATTTAACCGTAAAATTTCTATTTTTATAATTTAATCGTATTTTTTTAGCGTAATTTATATCTTTATTTAACACAACAATATCCTCAAGTGTTTCTCCTGGCTTAATTTCGTTGTTACTAACCTTGAGTTCTGAAATTACTGGAGTTGGTGAATTGTTGTTCTCGTTAATATCTAAGGGATTAAATAGTATTATTTCTTTGTTGCCTCCAACGTAAATTTTGGTTCTATTAAAATGTAAAAACCCACGTTTATTGAACAAGTTTGAACGCACCCCATTTTTCACGTAAAATGTTTTATAATCGTTATTTCTTGGGTTGTATTTTACAATTTTGTTATAATTTAAGTTTAACCACATAATACCTAAACTATCCACCGCTATATCTGTTATCCAGTTATCTGCTAATTCTTTGGGCTCTGTTTGTAGTTTAAAATTATTGGTTACAGGGTCGTAATAGTTTAAACCTTCTCGAGTTCCTGCCCATAAACGACCACTATCATCAAAAAAAAGTTCTTTTACTTTGTTGTTGGATAAGCCATTTTCACCATCTTGGTGTACATACTGCTCTAAATTGTTGTCTTTCCTATTATACCTAAAAACACCCTCTTCTGTGGCTATCCAAAACAACTTTTGGTGTTCTAAATAGAGTATTTTATTAATATCCTTAAATTTTGGATTATTATTTTTTATAAAATCCTTTTCTCCCGTAATTAAATCAAACTTTACCAATCCTTCTCCTTGAGATCCCACTAAAAGTTCGTTGTTCGATATTTTATAAAAAGCAAATACAGGAGAGTTTACAAAACCTACATTAAATTTTCTTTCTTTATTATTCTTATAATCATATTCTACTACACCGCCGTCCCATAACCCAATATAAAAAACAATATTGTCTTTTGTATAAATACTACTAATTTCGCTGTAACTATCTAATAACTTTATAAAATCATCATGTTTCTTCAAAAACACACCTTGGGCTTGAGTTCCTATTAGAAGGTTATTATCAAATGTTTTAGCAAAAGAACTTATTATTGGGATTTGATTGTTTCCCGTAAAATTTAGTCCCAAAGATTTAAATTGGTTTTCGAAAGGATTCAGGCTTTCTAAACCATTTTCTGTACCTACCCAAAGCACTCCCGAAAAGTCAAAATATAAAGAAATAATGTAATTATTAACAAGCGAATTTGGATTGTTTAAGTCTGTTGTATATTGCCTAAAGTTACCTTTTACAAATTCTTCCATTGAAGGACATTCAATTATTCCGTTAGAAGTACCAAACCAATAACTACCATCCGGAGCTTTTGTAAAACACCTAAAATAGCTACTCATGGAGTTTGCTTCAGTGTCTTTAAATGTATTATCTATCTTATCTAATTTAAACAAACCTTCTCGGGTTCCTACAAAAACATTATACGCTTTATCTTCAAATATAAAATAGGCATTGGCATTTTTTTTAGTCTCATTATTGGGGTATAGGGTGTAATTTTGTAAATCTACTATTTTCCCGAAATCATCTATAAAAAAGCTATAAACTCCTTTTGTGAAACTTGTTACCCACATTCTACCGTCATGCGACTGGGTTATACCTCTTATATTATCAATTTCACCTAAATCGATATTGTAAAATTTATTAGTATTGGTATCTAAATAACATAATCCATTATTTAATGTTCCCACCCAAACCCTATGAGCTTCATCAATATATACAGATCGAACTCGATCATCCACCAACGCATGCTTATCTTTAGGGTTTGCACGAAACGTTTTAAAGCTGGATGTAGGAAGGTGATATGCAGTTAACCCATTATCTGTTGCAATCCACAAATTAGATTTTGCATCTGATACTATTTGTAAAATATCATTACTATTAAGTTGATCTGAAGCTTGCTCCTTGGCTGTAAACACTTTAAAATCGTAACCATCAAAACGGTTTACACCTCCAAACGTACCTAACCATAAAAAGCCTTTATCATCTTGAACAATACTTCTAACCGAATTATGAGATAAACCTTTGGTTTCATTAAAATGCTCAAAATACAACTCTTGTGCAATGCCATTTATGTAAAACATTGAAAGTAAAAAGTATAATATCTTATTTTTACACATAAAAAACAACTTTTATTAGTACAATATAGTTTTATTTTTATCTAAACGAATAACAAAACAATTGCTAGGTGCTCCATTTAAAAACTTACTAAATATAACACAAAATTGATAGAAGTCTTTTTGTCTATTAGAAGGTGTTTTTAAATGTTGGAATTTATCCTGAAACAGTTCAATGATTTGTTTGTAATTATCTAATCTTTTTTCTCCAATATCACTAAAAGCAAGCGCATCGGCAGAACGCAGTCGATATAAATCAAAAAGCATATCAAAACCTGTCCAAGTTTTAAATTCAGTATTATTTTTAGTATCCCCTGAAGCAAATTTCAGTAAATCCTCCCCTGTTGCTTCTACTAGAAAATCGGTAAAAGAAATATTCCAATCTTCTTTTAAAAACCGTAATCGCACCAATTCTTTTAAATGAAATTGCGTAAAATCTTTATAACTTTTAGCTTCTAAAATAGCGGAATCCCATACTGTTTTTGAATTACTTTTTTTCAGATGTTCATACTCTTGCTTGTATAGCGGAAATAACTCCCTAAATCTAAGAACACTATCTACTACAACAGTTTCTATTTTAAATGCTTTCGCTGTTACTGTTGCTATTTTATAGGCGGGAATATATGCTGCTAATGATGGAATTTGAACGTTTACCAAACTACCATTTTTAAAGGTTGCTATGCCCGTATCGTTAATATGCATGTGACCGCCAAAATGCACTTTTACACCAGCATTTATAAAAGCTTTTGCAACAACTTCTTTAGGTACTCTGTGCAATTGCATTTTAGTTTCTCCTAATAAATTTTGAATATGTTCTGAGGCACCATCGTTAAAATCTACAGTTGGATAATGACTAAAAACAATTAGTTTTTTATTTAACTTTTCTGCACGTTGTGTAACAGTTTTAATCCAATTTAACAAGTGTTTTTTATGCGTTAAAACATTATTATAACCAATACTAGCACTACTGTAATTTTTTGAATTCTTTGGCACATAAACATTCGCATCAATAGCTAAAAACCAAAGGCCATCCGTGGGTTCTACTAAATAACTTACATCTGGAATTTTGTTGCCAAAAGGCGGAATTTCATAATTTCTGTTCAATAAATCGGCCTGTTGTATTGCCTCATTAAATTGATAATTTGAATACGTATAATCTGAAAACGGTGTTTCCCAATACACATCTTTTTCCTTTGGAAAAAACCCAAAATCCTTTAATTCGGAAAGTATTTCTTTATACCCCAACTTAGCAATATCTTTGGTGAAAATGGGGTTTAATTCTTGATTTTCTTCAGCTTTAAACGCTTTTTCGGAACTAAAAATAGGTTGTTGTTTTCCGGCTTCTCCAAGAAAATCGTGTTTACCCGACTCTTGGTAAAAGGGGCGCACAGGGTCATGATTTCCTGTTGTAAGTATAAACTCGATATCATGCGCTTCTGAATACTTTTTTAATATCCGTTTTAATCCTTTTATGTTTAGCATTTGTCCGTCGTCACTAAAGTCTCCTGGTAGTACCACGTATTTTATGTTTCGAGATGCTACATCATCTAAAGCAGCTAAAAAAGCAAAATAGTTTTCGTTGAATAATCGCGTAGATTGCAGTTGCGATTGCATGGTTCTTGCCAAGGTATATTTGCCTGTTGCTGAATTTAAAACACCTTTATACTCATTATCTGAAAACGTGCCGTAAATATCTTGCAAATGCACATCTGCCATAAAAGCCACTTTAAAACTCTTATCTGTTTTTCCTTGCTTCTCATTACAAGAAAACAATAGCAAACCAATAAAAATGACACTAAGTCTTTTGAACATTTAGGTACTACATTTTAGTTTCTGGAGGAAATAAATACGATTTTTTCCATCCTCCAAAGTCGATTAAAATTTGGTCTATCATTACGCCAGCATCTACCATCCAAATTTTTAATTTGTGTTTTCCTGCTGTATTTACAATTTGCTTTACAGATTGTACGGATGCATTTTTTAATACATTTTGTTTCCAAGCATCACTTCTCCCAAAAGTTTGAAAATCGACTATAACAGGTTCTGCATCATCAATAGCTATGGCACAACGCACACCTGTTTTATTATTGGGTGCATGTGTTGGAATGGCTTGTAAAAACACATCAACCTCTCCAAAATTAAACGCATAAAAATCGTATTCTAAAATAGGGCTATTTTGTTTTATAGCTTCCAATTCTGTTTCAGAATTTGCTTTTCGTGGTAAAGCCACACTTACATTTCCGGTGTAACCTACACCATTAAAAGTAGTCCATTTTGCTTCTTTCCCATCAACTTTACGAGAAAAATTTTCTGCATTTATAGAAACAAATCCTTTGTCTTCAACAAAGCCCTTGTAATCTTCCAACTCCTTTAATTTTGGATTAAAAACAGACACCCCAATATGCGTTTTCTTTTCTTTTGAAATAAAATCTATTCCAGAATTTACTTTAAAACTTGGTGGAATAAGTTGATAATCGTGCCCCAAAGGTGCTTCTTTTTTGTTTTCTCCTTTCGGGACTTTATCCCAATCTATAGTTACCCAAATACGCTCTTCTAAATGGTTTTTATTCAGTATTCCTGATGTTTTCGAGATTATAATCCAATTTGCCTTAGGCACTGCTTCCCATTCCAATTCATCTTTTCCTTTTAAAAATAAATCGATGTAATACTTGTTTTTGGTGTATGCATTAAAAACGGGTAAAACATCGGCATAGGAGTTTATAACCGCATCATTTACTTCCATTTGATAGCTTTCTAAAGCCATACCCAAAGTACTCGTTTTTTCTTTTAAAGCTATTGTTGCCGTTGGTTCAGCAAACACAGGCAAGTGCCTTGGTGCCATTGTTATAATATGCTTCCACTTTCCATTTTGAAGCGTATTATTAAAATAGTCCGTTTCTTTTTGAATCGCTTTAAATGCATCAAAAGATTTTGTAGCAAAATCGCTAGCACTTTGTCTTCCTTGAGCTGCAACAAATTTATTTTTATAACTGTAAAGCCACTTAAGATTTAAATTTGATGCGCCTGTAATGGGATAATGAATTAGTTGGTAAAAGGCATCTTTTCTGTGTGTTGAAATATTCTTTTGAATTTTATTTACATCACTAATTAAATTTTGATGTGCTTGAATGCGCTTACCAACTTCATCTCCATAATGATATTGTGTCAACTCCGTTTCTCCTGATTTGGTAACCGGTTCTACACTACTCCAAGCCATAAATTCTGGCCTACGCTGAAAGGCCAATTGGTTATATTTAAACATCAAATTGGTAATAGCCTTTGCGTTTTCCTTTCCAAATGCATTAGCACTCCAATTTAGATGATGATTTTTAACTGAATCGTCATTTTTAAAAGTATCAATATTCCAAGCCATATCTAAAAACAACTCGATATTATATTCATGTGGTTTGATATCGCCACAATTCAGAATCCAAATATTTTGAGATCCAAACTCATAGGCTTTCGTCATTTCTTCCCACATTAAAACAGGATTTGTAGAATTTAACCATAGGTAATCGTGGGGTCTTCCCCAATACGAGGTATGGTAATAAACTCCTGCCCCTCCACTTCTTTTTTGTTCATCTTCATTACTCAATTGGCGCATGTATCCGTAATTATCATCGGTCCAAACCAAACTAACATCTTCGGGCAAGTCTAAACCACTTTGGTAATAATGCAACACCTCTTTATAAGGTACAAATGCCTGTGGTTTTGCGATTCCTCGCTTTGTATTGGCTCTAAGAATCTGGCGTTGATCGGCTATCACTTTTTCTAGAAGTTTTACTTGGGCATCGGTATCATCTTCGCCAACTATCATAGGTGAATCGTGTTCTCCACGCATTCCAACGGTATAAATACCTTCAAAATTTGCCGTTTCTTTTGCTCGTTTTTTAAATAGCGATTTTATGGATTCTGAATTCGTATCGTATCTATAATCGCCCATAGTTTCATGATGCCATTCTGCATTTATATTACACAGCATGGGTTCTGCATGCGAACTTCCAATAACTATGGCATAATTATCGGCAACTATTTTATTTTCTGGATAATGATAAAATGCCTTTGTACATTTATGCATTGCAGGCCAAATGGTATTGGCTCTTAAACGCAATAAAAGCTCAAATACTTTTGCATACGTTTTGGGGCCAATATCTCCCGTTTCTGGTTCGTAATTTAATGCGGCCCAACGTTGTAAGCCCCAATCTTCATCATTTAAAAAAATGCCTCGATATTTTACTGATGGCGCACCATAAATCTTGTTTTCTATGTTTAAAACTAATTCTTGTTGCTTTTCTGGATTAACATCTGCCCACCATTCCCACGGAGATACACCAATCATTCGAGATATTTCTAACAGTCCGTAGGCAGTTCCTCTTCGGTCTGAACCGATAATTACTAATGCTTTTTTTATTCCTTTTGAAGGGTTATTTATAACTTGAATGTTATATGTTTCCCATTTGCCTTTAATTTGAGAAACATCAATGTTATGTTTTGTAACCAATTGATTGATGCGTTTACTTTTCCCTAATGTACCTGCAATAATTTGATAGGATGCCTTATTTTGATGGATTGCAACTGTTTTTCCTGAAACTTTTTTTACATCGTTTGCTAAAATTTTAGAAGCAATTCTAACCACTTCTGCTTCTTTTTTATCAATGTGTATTGAAGCTATTTCTCCATTTTTTACCAGTGGGAATTGAATCGTATTTTGCCCCCATGAGGAAAGGCAAAACATTAAAAATAAGAGTTTAAAGAGTTTAGTCATTGTATTCTGTTACTTTTTTAATCCTTTCATAAGTGCCATCATCAAACTTCACTTCAAAATCAGATTCAAATAATGTTGATGGTTTATAATAATCGGTAGATATTACTTGCGCTCCCGATGCTTTTGCTTTTTCAAATTTGGTGTAATCGTTTGTTCTAGCTTCTTTAGTTCCTGCGTCGGCGCGCGTGCGCACCATATACCCTTTTGCAACTAACTGCTTTATATATTCAAAATCGGTAATGGGGTTATTTACAATTCTAAACGCAGCTTCAGGATTTCCTTCTTTACTATTCACAAAAAATACGCGGTTTTTTAGTGTGGTATCACCATTAATGTAAAGCTTGTTTTTTTGTTCTTTTTCATCTAAAACAAAAAGGAATTTTCCTTTACAGTCTTCTAATTTTGGCCAGCCGTTTTTTAAGACTGCTTCTTCCAAATTATTAAAATCTTTCCGCACGTCATCTGGCACTATCAAATCGTCTTTTGAAAAAACCGAACGTATTTCAGCATCTAATTCTTGATAGGCTTTGACTGAAAATGGCAGTGGTTTTGTTAACTGTGGTAGTGCTTTATCTTTCGTATTCATTAAGATGATAATTGGTGTATGTGTTGGGTTTTGATCCGACCATTGCTTCATCACGCTTAAACAATCTTTGAATAGCAAATGATGACTTCTAAAGTCGATATCTTGAATATGAAATAATTTAAATCCAGATGCTTCTAAAGTATTATCTTCATCATAAGGCATTGGAGTAACTCCAGATTGTTTTATAATTTCTAAACCTTTCGGATTCGAAAAACGACCACCTTTTGGGTCATAAAACACATCTAATTCTAAATGTCGTAAACCTAGATTTAGCTGTTCTTTAATACTAATATGCTCATATTCTAAAGATTTTGCTTTGCTAGAATCAATAGTTCCAATATAATTTAATAACGGTTTCTCTATTCCTATTTTATATGAATTATGACTTCCAATAACCTGAACATCATTCAGTTTTAAATGTGCTTGATTTGCACACCCAAAACAGATAACAATAATTAGACATAAAAGAGCCCGTTGTTTCATTTAAATAGATTTTAAAAGTTTCGGTTTTTCGTTGTATAGCTTTAAAATTAGCTCTCCAAATAAGGTATTCGCCCAAGCAAACCAAGACCTAGAGAATTTAGAAGCATCATCTTTATGAAAGGTTTCATGCATAAACCCTGAACCATTATGTGTATTCATCAATTGTTTGATACACCAAACTATTTCCTCATCATTATCACTTGTCATGGCTCTTAAAATAATGCCCATAGGCCAAATGGTATCTAAACCTGCATGTGGACCACCTTGCCCCTCGCCTGCTTTCCCTTTAAAATAATAAGGGTTATCATCACTTAACAAATAGGCTCTTGTATTTTTATAGACTTCGGAATCGTAAAACGCTTCATTCATCAAATATTTCATGGCGATTAATGACGGAATATTAGGGTCGTCTATACATACTTTATTCCCAAAACCATCTATTTCGTAGGCATATATTTTGCCATAGTGTAAATGCTCTGAAATGGCATATTTATTTACTGCTTGCAATACTTCGTTAGAAAATGAAGCACATTCTTTAGAAAACAAATCGTCTTTAAAAACTGTTTTATAAACCTCACTTAATTGTGCTAAAGACTCTACTGCAAACAGGTTTGATGGAATTAAAAAGGGGTACATCGTACCGTCATCAGATGGTCTAAATGCAGAACAAATGAGTCCTACTGGTTTTATTGGTCTGCCTTTTCCACTAAAAGGTGCTGTAACGTTTTTATTTCTTCTAACGCGTTCAAAATAATAGGGTGTTGTTCCGTTTTTGCGTTGTTCTGTTCTTAAGGTTTCTACTGCTAATCGCATGGCCTTATCCCAATCTGCATCAAAAACAGAAGTATCTCCAGTTTCTTTATAATATCCGTAAGCCAAACGAACGGCATAACATAAAGAATCTATTTCCCATTTACGTTCGTGAATACCTGACTGTGGCGTTGGTTTATCGTCTTTCCATTTTGTTGGTCTTGTAGTGTCTTTATAAAATGCATTGGCATAAGGGTCTAGCAACACGCATTTGGTTTGCCTATTTATTAAGCCTTTAAATAAATTTTTTAGTTTTTTATCTTTATGAACCAAAGGTAAATATGGCCAAACTTGAGCTGTAGAATCTCGTAACCACATGGCATCAATATCGCCTGTTATAACAAATGTATCTGGTTTACCATAAATAATTTCATAATCTACTGTGGTGTCTAAAGTGTTTGGAAAACAGTTTTCAAACATCCACGCCAATTCTTTATTATTGATACCTTTTTTTACATTTTTTATAGTTTTTTCAACAGCATCACTAACAAATGTTCTTTTAGAAGGAATGGGTCTGTTGGAAGGATACGCTTGAAAATTACGAGCTACTCCTAAAGCAGAACAGTTTAATGCTGTAAGTCCAGCAACACCCAAAGCACTTTGTTTTATAAATTTTCTTCTTGTTGTCATTTATTTAAGAATTAGCATCTAAAAATGGTACGAATAAAATTAAGGATTAGTTTCTAAGAAAATAGATATCATCCTACTACACTTTAATTATCTCTAGCTTCCATTTTCATGTTAAGCACACCACCACTTGTTATGTCTTTATGAAACAAGGTAAATTCTTTTAATGACTTACCATTAAAGGTCGCTTCTTTTACAAATACATTGGCTTCATTATTATCAGTGGCTAGAATTTCTAAGGTTTTTCCTGAATAATAATCGGGATGCAATTGAATGGAAATTTTATCGAAAATAGGGCTTCCAATTTGATATTCTGCATCTGCATCTGTTCCGCCATTTATTTGGAATAAACCAATTTTCATTAACACAGCAAGACTTCCCATTAAACCTTGGTCTTCGTCTCCATTATAACCTGTTGATGGTGCTAAACCTCCAAAAACGGTAGATGCTACTTTTCGAGACCAATACTGTGTTAAGTCTGGTCTGCCCAGTTTATGAAAAGCAAAAGCTGTTTGTATAGAGGGTTGATTACCATAGTTTATTGGAATCTTTCTATATTCTGGATGTAATTCTGATGCATGTGATGTCCCAGAGGTAAAGTTTAAAGTTTCTGCTTCTTCAAATTGAGTCTTCAATTTATCGGCAGCCACATCTTTTCCTCCCATTAATTCTCCTAATTCTGGAATATTATGAGGTACAAACCACGTGGATTGTGCGCCATTGGCTTCTATAAAACCTTCCTCATAATTGTAAGGACTATAGTCGGCTTGCCATTGTCCCTTTATATTTTTGGGTTGCATCCACCCTATTTTTTTATTGAATAGGTTCTGATAGTTTTTAGAACGCTTCATAAAATAATTGTAATCTGCTTTCTTGCCTAACTTTAATGCCAATTGGGCTAACGTCCAATCTTGATACGCATATTCTAAAGTTAAACCTGCACCATCTTGATGCCCTCCAAATTTACCTTCTGGATTTGGATGCGGCACAAAACCATTTTTTAAATAATATTTAAGACCACCTCCTTTTTGTGTTTTATGCTCATAGCCCGCCTTTTCCATAATACCATTTGGCATATGGTTTTTCTTTAGAGCTTCGTATACATATTCTAAATTATTTTTAAGAATACCTTTTTGAATGGCACTCACAAAAAATGGTGTGGACGAACTTCCCGTCATAACATAAGTGTAATTTCCTCCTGATGGACCTCTAGCAACTAAACCACCATCTTTATAATATTGTAATAAAGACCATGTAAATTCTTCATAAATTTCTGGATATACTAAGCCCCATAAAGTATTTATTGTCCATTGCGCGCCCCAAAAAGCATCTGAGTTATAGTGATTAAACTTAGGCGTACCATCTTCTTTTAAAGGCAATTCACCTATTCTAAAGCTTTTTCCTGTATTATCTGGATACGCACCATTTACATCGCTTATGGTTCGTCTTCCTTGAAGCGCATGCCACAAGTCTGTATAAAATCTCTTTTGTTGCTTTTCAGTATTCCCTTCAACTTTTATTCTACCTAAAAGGCTATTCCATTCGTCTTTTGAATCTGAAACTACAGCATTAAAATCCCAATGTTGTAATTCTGTTTTCATATTTAAACTGGCATTTTCTTCTGAGGTATATGAAATAGCAACTTTCATTAAAAGCGGCGTATTCAAATCCTTAAAATGCAACATGTAATTCCCTGTTTCTTCATCTTTTTGAAGATGATTTACAGACTGATTTAAAGCTATTTTAAAAAATACTTTTAAATCTTTTGGTCTCCTATGCGTTGGCGTAGCTACTACAGAGCCAACAAATTCTTTATCGTTAATTTGTTTTAACACGCCATTTGCATTATCGCTAGGCCCTAAAACGGTATTTAAATTTAATAGGATTCCTGATTCAGATTTTTCAGGAAATGTATATTTATGAAAACCGACACGTTTGGTACTTGTTAATTCTGTTTTAATATTAAAACGTTGAAGTTCTAAGCTATGATAACCTGGTTTTACCACTTCATTATCATGACTAAATTTTGAATAGAAATCGGTAAAAATGCTATTTTTATTTTCTTCGGAAAAGGTAACTGGCATTACAGAAACACCAGATATTTGCCAACCATGAATATGACTAAATCCCTTTATGGTATCTGTTTTATAACGATAACCACTACCCCAAGCACCTTCTATTTGGTTATCTGGACTTAAATTTACCATTCCAAAAGGACGGCATGCCGACGAAAAGAAAAACCATCTAGAATTTTCTGTATCTAGTTGAGGATAGACCATACTTGAAAAATCGACATCTTTATCAACTTCATCTGCGACTATTTGTTTACTATCATTTTTACAAGCAAAAACTGATAATAGTATAAACAATATAAAAAATTTATAATATCTCATTGGGTTTGTTTAATAATGGCAGTAGCCGGTTTCAATTCATCATCTTTTGTTACCTCATACGTTCCTTTTAATGCAAATTGTTTGTGATTAGTTTCTGGTAAAACCACATTTTCTATATTTAAAACGTTTACTTCATCAAATACAAATGCTGGTCTAAAATCTTTGTTTTCCAGTTTTAAATTTACATTTTTAAAAGTAATATCTTTTGCATAGCGAACATAGAACCCCCAAGCTGGAAGTTCTCCAAACATTGAAAACTCTGGATAATCCTTTATTTTATGAGGTACTTGTTCTAATCTACTTAAAGGCACATAAGCCATTCCTTTTGATGCTCTACCAGGATATGTAATATCTATATTTTCTATAATTACATTTTCTATATTGTGCCCAGGAATACCTACAATTGAAGAAGGAAAAGGGTTGTGGAAAAAATCGACCTCTGGTCCTCTTAAATCGTAATTTATATCTGGCCTTCCAAAAGGTATTTCAACCTTTATATCTTTTATATGTACATTTTTTATAATTCCCGGTTGCTCGCCACCTCTGTGACCTAAGCGAATAAAAATACCATTCCCTGTATTTTTAGCAACAATATTAGACACACTAATGTTTTCTATAGCACCACCGTCTACACTTTCAATAGCTATTGCAGAACGAAATGTATCAAAAACATTAATATTTTCGATAGTCACATTTTTAAATCCACCGTAAGAAGCTGTTCCAAACTTTAATGCACTTGCACTACTTTTAATTGTACAATTTGCAATATATATACTATCGTTATAATATTTTGGAAAGTACGATTTTAAACAAATGCCATCGTCAGCAGAATCTACATCGCAATTGGTTATTTGTACATTTTTACAATCGGTAATATCTATACCATCATTATTCCAAAAGGCTCTATTAACTATTTTAAGGTTATCCAATTTTAATTTTTCACATAACTCAAAAGAAAGTCCCCAACATGCTCCATTTTGCAGGTTTAAATCCAAGACATCTACATTTTTGCACATTGAAAATCTAAATAATTTAGGTCTTGCCGTTTCATTTGGACGCATACGCCGGTAATTATACTTTGGATCGATACGGTCTCCTGAATGGTGTAAACTATCTATCCTTAACGCCAAAGCTCTACCTTGTCCATCTATTTTACCTTTGCCGTAAATTTTAAAATTATTGGCTTTATAGGCTACTAAAAATGCCATATTTGAATAATCATCTCTCTTTGGAGATTCTGGTCGTTCTGGCATTGGTACATCTTTATAATCGTAAGGATTTGTGCTCCCTAATAAAACAGCACCTTCTTTTAAATACAAGCTTACATTAGATTTCATTACAAGACTACCAGAAAGGTATTCTCCTGTAGGAAATACTAAAGTACCACCATGGGCTTGATGAACTTTATCTATTAATTCTTGTAAAGCAACTGTATTTAATATTTTACTGTTACCAACTATACCATAATCTGTAACCAAATACTCTTTATTATTAGTCTTTTTTAGATACTCTTTTTTAACTTCACTTTGAGAGACATTTACAGGTGTTTCAGGAGCTTCTTTACATGACCAAAAAAATAAAATCAGTAAAAAAGCATATAAAACAGAAGTACTATATTTTGTCTTGTATGCCATGTTTAATTTTGTTTACCCCAGCCTTTATTGGGCGTATCTGTTAATTCAAATTGCAAAATGCCGCCTTTAGAAATTAAATTAAAGTCTATAATACTTGAGTTAATTTCTTCTCCATTCCATGTTACTTTTTGAATGTAAATATTTTTTGATGTTCTGCCGTTTGCAATTATTTGTAACGGTTTATCATTTGTTTTTATAGTAATTTTATCAAATTGTGGTGTAGTTAATGCCAACTGAGTACTTCCTGGGAAAACAGGATATAAACCCATTGTAGACCATACGTACCACGACGACATGGTGCCTGCATCATCATCCATCTCTTTAATATAACCATCGGGCGTATTACTAAAAATTTTACGCGTAATGGGTTGTTCTAATTTATGGTGTGTTCCGTACCAATTATTCGTTTCTTTGTTTAATAACTGGTCGACTAACCTTTGTGTTTTCCATGGCGAATTTGTGTAATTATACAAATACGGCACTTGAATATCGGGTTGATTACCTATGTTAAATAATTCGTTTTCAAAGAAATAATCTAATTGATTTTCAAATTCATCTTTACCACCTATCATGGTTTGAATTCCATTTATATCAAAAGGTACAAACCATCGGTATTGCCACAACGTGCCTTCGTATAATCCGTCTCCATGCATGATATCTGAATTTTCATCCATAGTTAAAAACTTGTCTTTCCAAAGGGTTTTATATTCAAAAGCTTTATCTCTATAAAATTTAGCATCTGCATTTTCTCCTAAAGCCTTAGAAATTTCTGAAAGTGCCCATAAATCATAACTCGATTCTAGTACATTATCTGGCGATTTAAACGGTAAATGTTCAGCTTCTGCTTTCATTTCTTCATAAATATCAGATAATGGAAATGGCAAAATTCCTTTTTGATATGCATCTAGCACAATAGCTATGGTATGCTCTGTTCTAATGGTTAAAAAAGGTTCTGTTTCTGTTGCCCAATCAGGTTTTCCTTGTTTGTACAATGCTTTTAAAGACGTTAACATGTCTTTATATCTATTTGGATATAAAAATGAAAATAAAGGAAGTTTTGTTCTAAACGTATCCCATACAGACCAACCGTGATAATGCGATGAATTAGATTTGTATGGATTACCATCACTACCTCTAAACACTCCATTTTTATCATTTATAATAAATGGCGATTGTGTTGCGTGGTACAAATGTGTATAGAATAATTCCTTTAGTGTATCATTTTCTGTCTCTACATGAACAACATCCATAAGATTGTTCCATGATGTAAATGCTTGCTCTTTAACTTCAGAAAAACTTAATTTTTCTGATAATTTTAAATTTTGAATGGCACTGTTTTCATCAACAACCGACAAAGCACATCGTAATAAAACTTCTTGATTCTTATTAGTTGAAAACTTAAAAATTAATTTAGAATTATCTTCAGTTACTTCTGACACTTCATGATTAAAATTAATGGCATAGTAAAATGTGTATTTACCTTTTCTGCAAACATTAACGCTTGTTATTTTACCACTAATGATACCGTTTTCTATATGATAACTATGAGATACGTGACCTGCATAACTACTTGCTAAATCTATAATAAGTCCAGCATTTTTAGATTCTGGAAATGTATATTGATGAAATGCGACTTGCCTATTTGCAGTAAGTTGCGTTTTTACACCGTTGCTTAAGTTCACTGAATAATATCCAGCTTTAGCTTTTTCACTTTCTTTTGAATATGCTAGACCTTTAGGAATTGAATCTCCTTTTGCAATAACAAAAGGTAATACTCTTAAATTTCCTCCTACACCTCTACATCCAACACCAGAAAATCTGGTATTTGAAAAACCAATGATTTCTTCTGCACTGTAATCGTACCCAGAATGTGCTATTGGATTTGTATCTGGACTTGGTTTTACCATTCCGAAAGGAACACTGGCAGCAACATCTGTTTGTCCGTGGTCGTTAGCGGTAGAAATAAATGGATTAATATAACTAGTTACAGGTATTTCAACAAATTCTTTAGATTGCTTATTGCAGCCTAAAAGTGATAATACTAAACTAATAATTATACATAAACAGAGAAACTTTCTCATAAACAAGAATTAAAATAAAGGCAGGAGGGCTATGCAACCTGCCTTTTAACTAAATGGTTTGAACTAGTCTAAAAACTAGTACTTAGGATTTTGCTCTAAACTTCCGTCTGAAAGCTCTATTTCCTGGGAAGGAATTGGCCTAACAGTGTGCTTTTCTGGATCGAATGATCCATGATCGATAAAATGTGGATTATACATTAAAACACGTTCTTGAAGTTTACCTGTACGTTTTAAAACATTCCATCTGTTGGATTCACCTGCCAGTTCTAAGGCTCTTTCGTTTAATATATCATCAATAGTTAAATTTGTATAATGATTTTGTACTCCAGTTGCACGTTCCCTAACCCTATTAATATGTGGTAAAGCAGCAGTAACGTTATCTGCTCCTAAATAGGCCTCGGCCGCAATTAAATGTGTTTCGGCTAAACGAAATACAAAAACGTCTCTGTAGCCATTTCCGTCTTGAGCACGTTCATCAAACTTGGCGAATATTGGAAAGTTAACATTATTTAAATTGTTTGAATATTGATATAACGCACCTGACACATTATCTGCAACATCAAAACCATAATCAGAGGGTTGGAAAACCCAGTAACGATTTAACTTATCTTGCAACTCTGTCTGTGGTAAAGCAGTTTTAGGATAATATACTACAGTATCACCAACAGTTATATTTTCTACACCATTTTCGGATATTGATGAATTAACAGTTGCATAAAGTACTCTGTGCAGTGTAACTTCATCTCGCGAATCATTATCTTCAAATAAACTATAGAAAAAATCTGTTGGCATTCCTAAAAATGAAGGTTCTCCATAAGGATTAGCTGTACGGGAAATCCCTGCGTAATTATGAGCCACATTCATAAAAATACCGTTTTTATCATTACTTCTATTATTAACACCTTCAGATCCATACTGTATAGAGAATAACACTTCAGGATTTATTTGGTTATCAAAATCGAATACCTGAGCGTAGCTTTGGCTTCTTATATCATAACTTCCTATTGCTGTTTCTGCTAGTTGCGCCGCTGTTTCAAAATCTTGAGTTGTTCCAAAATTTGTATAACCCTTTGTTAAATAAACATCTGCCAACAAATGCTGAGCTGCACGCCTTGAAAACCGTCCAAACTCCGCTGGCGTAGTTTCTAAAACAGGTATAGCGTCTTCTAAGTCTTTTATAATTTGATTAAAAGTTTCTTCTTCTGAAGAACGAGCATAATCATACCTAATTTCCGAAACCTCATCTAAATAAATCACCACTCCTCCGTACTGTTGTACGAGATTAAAGTATGCTAAAGCTCTAAGGGCTTTGGCTTGGGCTATACCCAAATCTCTTTGTCCAACTAAGGCTGGCTCCCATGAAATTTGATTTTCATACCTATTGATAGCGATATTAGCGGCACTAACCACGGAATAGTTACTATACCAAGGTCCGGCTCCATCTGCAGATGCAATATTAGTATACTCATTTAAATTATTTATACTAAAAAGCTGGCCGTTTTGCGTGAAAATGTCGGTACCAAAAAAAGCTTCACTATAAAACGTATATGGTTCTCGTACTGCTGTATATACGGCATTAACTAATTCTATCGCATTATCGGATGTGTAATAATTTTCGGCTGTTACTGCCGACTTATTTTCTTCTTCAAGATAACTATCGCAAGCTACAAAGCTGGTTGATAAACCTATAGCGATAACTATATATTTTAACTTATTTTGAATTTTCATTTTTTTACTTTTTTAGAATCTAACTTTTATACCAAAAATTGCTGTTTGAACAGAATAAGCCATTCCGTAAGAGTTTTGTAGTCCTGTTTCAGGATCGGGCCCTTGGTAATCCGTAAATATGAACGGGTTCTTTATATCTAGCGATAATTTCAAATAACTTAAGTGTAATTTGTTAGCTAATAACGAAGGAAATGAATAGCCTAAACCTATGTTTCCAACTTTTACGAAAGACATATCTTCAAAAAACCACTCGTTAGCTTGACCGTTGGAAAGTGCTGCACCTGGTAATGGATATTTACCGTTTTGGTTATTTGGTGTCCAGTAATCTAAATCTATTTTATTAAATGTCGCATTATCTGGATTATGAGTCGCAAAGTTTTGATAAAATTCTGAGTGACCAAACACACCTTGCCTTGTATAAATCATTACATTTAAATCCCAATTTTTATAACTAAAATTATTAGTCATACCTCCAATCCAATCTGGCGCATGATTACCAATTACCACCCGATCTTGCTCATTAATAAGGTTATCTTCATTTTGGTCTTTAAACTTATACATACCAGGAACTGCGTTATAAACAGCAGCTTCTGCAGCTTCATTTATTTGCCATATACCTAATTTCTCGAAAGAGTACATAGCATCTATAGGTTGACCGACCTCTAACACACCATGTCTTCCATAGGGCTGCTTTTCAATATCACCATCTAATGCTAACAATTCGTTTTCATTACGTGCATAATTTAAACTTGTCTGCCATTTAAAATTTCCTGTATCTACATTTACCGTTGTTAAAGATAGCTCTATACCTTTGTTTCTTACCGAACCAAAATTACCTACAGTACCAGAAAACGAGGTTAACCCCATAAGGTTTCTATTTAAAATAGCATCTACGGTTTTCTTATTGTAATACTCTGCCTCTGCTCTTATTCGCCCTTTAAAAAAGCTAGCGTTAATACCTATATTAAGCTCCTTTGAGCGTTCCCAAGTTAACTCATCATTTACTAAATTACCTAGAGTATTACCTAAAGCATAAGCATCTCCAAATTGATAATCTACTTGACGAAGTGTTGCTTGAGAAGCATAGGCACCAACAGAGTTATAATTTCCAGACTCTCCATAACTAACTCTAAACTTTAGATTAGAAATCCAGCTAACATCTTTCATGAAATTTTCTTCAGAAACTTTCCAAGCTAAGGCTGCAGAAGGGAAAAAAGCCCATTTATGGCCATCGGCTAATTTTGAAGCCCCATCATATCTTCCTGTAAAAGTTATTAGGTATTTATCAAAAAGACTATAATTAACTCTAGCCGCAAAAGAAGAAACGGTTTCTTTACTAAACCTAGTGCCGTAGTTCCTCACATCAGAACCTGCTTCAGTATTATAGAATCCAAATAAATCTGAACTTACATTTCTAGATTGGATTGCAGACCCTTCAAAATCTTCATAACTTATAGCTGCAATTAATGTGGTATTTAAACTATGATTCTCATTAAAATCAAAATTAATATCGGCAGTATTATCCCAGTTATAACTTCTACCAAATCCGGAATTATAAACTGCTCTAGTTCTAGATTGATCATTTCTAGCTGCTTTAGTTAACAACCCTCTGTACTCGCCCCCACGTCCATTTGAAAACGAAGGTGCAAAGTTAGTTTTAAGTTTTAACCATTCTATTGGTTGGTATTCCAAAAATGCGTTAGCAATAAAACTAGTGTTTCGTTGGTTAGTTGTCCAAGATCCATCAACTTCATACAACGGGTTTATAAAACGCACATCCTGTCCATCGGGTATAAGTTTTATAGTCCCATCTTCATTAAATGGTTTTACCGTTGGTGCCAACCTCATAGAACTTCTAAAAAGTTCTAAAGACCCCCCTTCTCTTTCTGTAGAAGTAAAATATCCTTTTACTCCTAAAGTAAATTTATTTTTAAACTTTTTAGTTAAGGACAACGACACGTTAGAGCGCTCAAAATCTTCAATCCCCATTAATCCTTTATCACTCGTGTAACCTAAAGTAGCGTTATAAATCAATCCATCCGATCCACCAGAAAAACCAAGTGTATGCGACGTTTGGAGTTGCATTTCTTGCCTAAGTAGCTTTCTCCAATTGGTATAATCTCTATTTGCTACATTTTCTCGTTCACTAATACCAATAAATTCATTGTCGGTATCAATAGATAAATTATTAAAATCTTCAACTGTAGCTGTTCCATCAGTCCATTCCCCAACCCATTGTTCACCTCTTAAAACATCACTAACAAAAGCTACATACTCGTCCCCATTAAACATATCGGGTTCATTTACAACATTATTAACTCCAAAAGTAGCATCGTATGTTACTTGTGTTTTACCTTCAATACCAGATTTTGTAGTAACTATAACAACACCATTGGCACCTCGCGAACCATAAATTGCCGTTGCAGAGGCATCTTTTAATACATCTATTTTTTCAATATCAGCTGGGTTAAGAAAACTAAGATCTCCAACAAAAATACCATCAACAACATATAAAGGTCTAGATAAATCTGCTCCTAAATCGTCGCTTACACCATCATTTCCTACATTAGCATTTCTAATAACTGTATTTCCACGAATTTTGATAGACAACGGTGACCCTGGTTTAGAGTTTACACGTCTTACATCCACACCTGCCATTCGTCCTTGCACGGCTTCTGCAACATCGGTTTTTTTCGCCTCAGTTATAGCTTCAGAATCCAAAGAAACTACTGCTCCTGTTGCATCACTCTTTTTCACCGAGCCGTACCCAACAACTACAACTTCTTCTAAACTCTGAGTATCTTCGCTTAGTCTAATTGTATATTGACGGGCTCCGTTTAAACTAACATCTTTGGTTACAAAACCAATATACGATACAGTAATTGTACCATTAATATTGGACACATTAAGGTTAAAATTGCCATCAAAATCTGTAACGACCCCATTACTTGTCCCTTTATCAAGTACATTTGCTCCCGGAAGTGGTATGCCTTGGCTATCTACAACCACTCCTGAAATTTGATTTGATTGAGCTCTTGATGTAAAAGAAAAACCTAAGAGCAAAACCAACAATAGTAATTTAGTTTGTTTCATTATTTTAAAAGTTTGGTTAATAAAATTTTGTTAAAATTACATTTTTAATATCCGAATGACCTAGAAAATCGTCTCAACCTCATGTAATTTTCATGCTATAACACTTAAATTAAATACAATAAATTAAGACAATTAACTTTTTAATTTATTTTAGAAACAAGAAAGTTAATTCTCTTTTTTACCACCTATTTTACAGACAATTGAACAGATTTTACATGCTAACTTTCTATTTACAGATTAACTTTGGATTTACCACTAAAGCAAAAAAAAATGGACATTCGAGAAAACTATAAAAACCCATTAAAGGATATTGATGATTGGGAAGAAAACCTAAAAGAAAGGTATCCAGAACACAATATCTCTAAAAAAGAAAAAGAAGAATTTAGAAACTACATTGACTCAGACCGTGCTAAAACGGTTCGAGAATTTTACAGATTAAATCACATAAATCAAACGTATGATTTTGTTAGTAAAAAAGAGACGGAGTTTTTAAAATTCAACAAAAAAGAAATGTCGCTTTGGGAAGCAGTTGATTTTTTAAACACATTAGTAGATGATAGCGACCCAGACATCGATTTAGACCAATTACAACATCTTTTACAGACCTCAGAAGCTATTCGTGCCGATGGACACCCCGATTGGTTTGTTCTTACTGGTTTTTTACACGACATAGGTAAAGTCTTATGTCTGTTTGGCGAACCTCAATGGGCCGTAGTTGGAGATACATTTCCTGTTGGCTGCAAGTTTTCAGACAAAATAGTTTATCCTGATTTTTTTGCAGAAAACCCAGATAATTCAAACCCAAAATACAACACAAAATATGGAGTGTATAGCCCAAACTGTGGATTAAAAAATGTTAAAATGAGTTGGGGACACGACGAATATTTATACCAAATACTTAAGGACTACCTTCCTGAGCCTGCTCTTTATATAATTAGGTACCACTCGTTTTATGCCCAACATCGAGAAGACGCATATACTCATTTAATGGATAGCAAAGACATTGAAATGTTTGAATGGGTTAAAAAATTCAACCCATACGATTTATATACAAAGGCCCCCGTAAAACCAGATGTTAAAGCTTTAAAACCTTATTACAAAGCCTTGGTAAAAAAGTACCTACCAGAGTTATTAAAATTTTAATATCTTTTTATTTAGCCAACCTTTTTTGATATGCTGTACACTTACATAGGCTTTTTTGGATTTACGTTATTTGTTATTTTATATACAACTTATAAGTTAAGAAACGACAAATTTACCACATCTAAAGGATATTTTTTAGCTGGAAAAACCTTAACCGGACCTATTATTGCTGGATCTATGATATTGACAAATATATCTACAGAACACCTAATAGGAATGAATGGAAGCTCATATAAAAACGGTATCATTATCATTGCTTGGGAAGTTACCTCTGCAATTGCTCTAGTAATAGCAGCCATATATTTTGTTCCTAAATTTATAAAAATGGGACTAACTACTATTCCCGAATTTCTAGAAAGGCGATTTGACAGCTCAATTAGGTCCATAGTAGCTTTTTTACTAATGTCATCTTTCGTTATAACTCTACTCCCTATAGTACTTTATTCAGGAGCCATAAACATAGAAAGTGTATTTGACTTTTCGAAAATTTTCAACATATCTAAAAATATGTCTTTAATTTGCACTGTATTGATAATTGGTATTATTGGTTCTTTATATGCTATATTTGGTGGATTAAAAGCAGTAGCTTATTCCGATTCTTTAAACGGCGTAGGACTTATGTTAGGTGGTCTACTAATTCCTGCAATAGCATTATATCAAATAGGCAATGGAAACCTAATAAACGGCTTAACTACTGTTTACAATTTTGCTCCAAATAAATTCAATATTGTAGGCGAACCCGATTCTGTACTTCCTTTCTCTGTATTATTCACGGGCTTAATGATAAACCAATTATACTTTTGGGGAATGAATCAATCCATAATTCAACGTGCATTTGGTGCAAAAAACTTAATTGAAGCTCAAAAAGGCCTTATATATACTGGTGTATTAAAGCTATTTGTACCTGCCATAATTGTATTGCCTGGACTAATTTCATATTACTATTTTAAAGACGCCTACTATAGCACACCCGATTTAATTTACCCCTTGCTTGTTAAAAAAGTACTCCCTTCTTACTTATATGGCTTTTTTGCGGCTGTTATTTTGGGAGCCGTTTTAAGTACCTTTAACAGTGTTTTAAATTCGGCAAGCACCATATTTTGTTTGGATATCTATAAAAAACTAATTAACAAAAACGTCGCAGACTACACGCTTGTTAAATATGGAAAGATTTCATCCGTTATATTAGCAGTTGTAGCTATCTCTATTGCACCATTGGTAGCATATGCTCCAGATGGTCTTTACCAATTATTACAACAATTAAACGGCATATTTTTTATCCCTATTTCATCAATAATTATAGCGGGAATATTTTTTAAACAAATAAATACTCAGGGTGCCAAAGCAGGCTTGTTTTTTGGGCTTACCTTTTATATCTTAACAACTTTTGTATTAAATTTAAACATCCATTTTGTACATTTATGGGGTATTGAATTTGTTTTAAATTTTTTAATTATGTTTTTAGTTTCAAAAAATTTTACTTCTAAGCAAAAACACACTTTTTATAAAGACATTAGTACGAATGAAAAACAATGGTCTTATGTTCACATATATGGCGCCACACTAGTACTTATTACTATTTCCTTTTACGTTTTGCTATCTTAACAAAAAAAAATCAAAATTAGAGTTAAATAAATTTCCCTTTTTTTTACACTTATTCATTATAACACCTCTTTCTATTTTAACAGTTTTAAGAACACCAATAATTTGCAATTAATTAACTAAAATCTAGCACAAATAAGAATATAAATTCCTACTACCCCCCTTACTTTTAAACAGTTAATACATACGTACTAAAAACAATTACATTAACTTTCTAATTAACAAATAAAAGGACCACTTTGAAATTTCAGATAACTATTTCTGCGTTTGAATTTTTAATCTAAAACACGATACCCACTAAAATCTTACAAAAATTTCTTAAATAAACAATAAAAAAACACCGTTAATCATGGATTAACGGTGTTTTAAATAATTCCTATTTCTAGGTTAGTCGGGGTGGCAGGATTCGAACCTGCGACCTCCGCGTCCCAAACGCGGCGCGATAACCGGGCTACGCTACACCCCGAATTTAAATAGAATTGAATATATTTTGGGAATTCAAATTCTACATTTACCTTTATTTTCTGAGCGTAGTTTATGCCGCACTTCTGCGATACTACACCCCGAATTGGTATCCTATTTTTAAGGACTGCAAATATATAGTTTTCTTTTAGATATAAAATCTTTTTTTAGTTCTTTTTTACTTTTTAAAAATAATTTTCTCGATAAATTTTTTACAAAGAATTAATCTTAAATTTGTTTCATTAAAAAAGTAAAATAATCTTTATGCTAATTATTGGAATTGCAGGTGGTACAGGCTGCGGAAAAACAACTGTAGTAAATCAAATATTAAACGAACTTCCAGAAGGCGAAGTGGGTATACTATGGCAAGATTCGTACTATAAAGACACCTCACATTTGTCCTACGACGAGCGTATAAAAATTAATTTTGACCACCCCAGATCTATAGATTTCGATTTAATTGTAGCTCATTTAAAAGATTTAAAAAACAACAAACCCATAGAGCAACCCGTCTATTCGTTTGTAAAACACAACAGAACCGGCGATGCTATATTAACGCATCCTAGAAAGGTAATGATTGTAGAGGGCATTTTAATACTTGCCAACCCAGAGTTAAGAGATATGTTCGATATTAAAATATTTGTTCATGCCGATAGTGATGAGCGCTTAATAAGACGACTAAAACGAGACATAAAAGAAAGAGGACGCGATTTAGACGAGGTTTTAAACCGCTACCAAACCACCTTAAAACCAATGCACAATCAGTTTATTGAGCCTACTAAGGAATATGCAGATATTATTATCCCAACCAATAAACACAATACAGTAGCTATAGATATAGTTAGAACCATAATAAACGATAAACTATAACATGGCACTTCCAAAAAGCAAATATTTAAAACCTTTTAAAAATATATTCCTACTTATATTAGTTGTATTTGTAGTTTGGATGTTGTTTTTTGATGCCAACTCATGGCTAATTCATCATGAATTAAATACAGAAATTGAAGATTTAGAAAACGAAAAAAGTTACTATAAAAAAGAAATAGAAAAAGACAAGAAAGATTTAAAAAAGATAAGCACCGATGAAGGTTTAGAAAAATTTGCTAGAGAAGCATACTATATGAAGCGTGATAATGAAGAAATTTACATTATTGAGTACGAAGACAGCTTAAAAACTACAGATAATGACTAAAAACTTGTTTGATGGTTTCAATTCGGTTTCTGCTAAACAATGGAAACAAAAAATTCAGTTCGATTTAAAAGGAGCTGACTACAACGATACGCTTATTTGGAAAACCAATGAAGACATCGATTTAAAGCCTTTTTATCATGCCGATGATTTTGAAAAACTACCAAACATATCTAACACCAAAGCAACACAATGGAAAATTGGACAAAGTATTTTTGTTGCCGATGTCGAAAAATCTAATTTAAACGCTATTCGCAGTATTAAAGGTGGTGCTGAACAAATTAATTTCATTATACCATCAGACGCTGTTTCCATTAAAAATTTAATTCAGCACATTAATCTAGATGCCGTAACCCTTCAATTTGAATTACTATTCCTTTCTGAAGCCTACACAACACAATTACAAAGCCTAGTACCAAAAGCCAAAATAAAACTAGATTGCATTGGCCAATTAGCTAAAACAGGAAATTGGTTTAAAAGTTTAAACGACGACTTAAAGACTTCTAAAAGCTTAATTAACACCACCAAAGCACTTCATATAAATGCTTCGCTTTACCAAAATGCAGGTGCTACCATGGTGCAGGAACTGGCTTATACCCTAGCCCATACCAACGAGTAT
Organism: Algibacter pectinivorans; assembly: GCF_900112595.1. Lineage (GTDB taxonomy): Bacteria > Bacteroidota > Bacteroidia > Flavobacteriales > Flavobacteriaceae > Algibacter_B > Algibacter_B pectinivorans. The sequence goes on from NZ_FOMI01000001.1 coordinate 43,005, forward strand.
TTAAATAATCTAGAGGCCTTTAAAAGTGATTTATCTTCGCTTAGCGTAACATTTCATGTATCCGTTGGTACAAATTACTTTTTTGAAATTGCAAAACTACGAGCACTAAGGGTATTATGTAAAACCTTAGCATCAGAATATCATATAGATGTAAATTGCGCTATTGAAGTAACTCCTACAAAGCGCAATAAAACCGTATACGATTACAACACAAACATGCTACGCACCACTACAGAATGTATGAGTGCTGTGTTGGGTGGCGCAAATGTTATTTGTAACTTACCCTATGATTATGTGTTCCATAAAAGCAATGAATTTGCCGAACGCATTGCAAGAAACCAACTATTAATTTTAAAAAACGAAAGTTATTTTGATAAAGTTAATAATCCTTCAGACGGATCATATTACATTGAAAGTTTAACCCAACAACTCGCTGAAAAAGCCTTGGAGTTATTTAAAAACATGGAATCTGCAGGTGGTTTTTTAAAACAATTAAAACTAGGCACAATTCAACGAAAAATAAAAGAAAGTGCAGCAAAAGAGCAAGAGCAATTTGATAACGGAGCTATTATTTTGTTGGGCACAAACAAACACCCAAATGCTATGGATAAAATGAAAAACGAGTTAGAAATTTATCCTTTTGTTAAAATAAAACCTAGAAAAACACTTATTGAACCCATTATAGAAAACAGATTATCAGAACATTTAGAAAAAAACCGATTAAAAAATGAAAATTAAAATGAAATCAAAAATCACAACACTTACATTTTTATTAGTTATAACTTTATTAAGCTGTAATCAAGAAAGTCAATTTAAAGACTTTAAATACGCCGACAAGCCAGAAACTATTACCTGCGATGGTGTAAATTTAAAATTATTAAACGAAGCGCTTTATAGTTTTGAAAATGATATCATTACGCACTATCATAAAGGAAATGGCACTCCTAGACTAGACCAAGCCTATTCGCAAATAATAAGAAACTCTATTTATGGCAGGTTAAAAATAGAGGATATCGCATCAAAACATACAGTTAATGTTTTTGAAGCATTAAAAAAGGAAGACAATCTTTGGGACGCTAACAACCCAAAAAGTCACCTGAATTATAACAGCAAAGTACTAAACTGTATTGCCAATTCTCTTAAAGACACGAGTTTAAAAACAACTTTAAATGCACTAATATCTACAAATAGTATGGCACCAAAATTATTTGGTCCTGCTCTAGTTAGCAAATCTAGAAACGCATTAAACGACAAAAGTTTAGCAATGTACATCACCCTAGATTTGTTTTATGCTAAAATGTTCGATATCGATTTTAGCAAAGTGAATTTTGAAAGAACAGAGCAAAAGGTTGACTTTAACGCAGTACCTTCTATAAAAAACCCGGCAGAAGACCCACACGCAGGACATAACCATTAAACTCTAATGAGCAGAAAAAATCTTCAACATATCAAAATTAATTCGGACTTTGAAAACTTAGAAACTACACCTTCTTGTTTTCAAACGTCCGAAACTATTGATGTGAAATCAACTTACACTAAAGCTGACATTGAAGGTTTACAACACTTAAATTTTGTGGCAGGAATTGAACCGTATCTTCGAGGGCCTTACAGCACCATGTATGTTAAAAGGCCTTGGACGATACGCCAATATGCGGGATTTTCAACCGCCGAAGAAAGCAATGCCTTTTACAGAAGAAATTTAGCCGCAGGACAAAAAGGCTTATCTGTTGCTTTCGATTTGGCAACCCACAGAGGCTACGACTCAGACCACGAACGCGTTGTTGGCGATGTTGGTAAGGCAGGAGTAGCAATAGATTCGGTTGAAGACATGAAAATACTCTTCGACAAAATACCGTTAGATAAAATGTCGGTTTCCATGACCATGAATGGCGCCGTACTACCCATTATGGCATTTTATATTGTGGCTGCCGAAGAGCAAGGTGTAAAACCAGAACAATTAGCAGGCACCATTCAAAATGATATATTAAAGGAGTTTATGGTGCGCAATACCTACATCTACCCGCCTGCACCTTCCATGGAAATTATTTCGGATATATTTAAGTATACCAGCAAATTCATGCCTAAATTTAATAGCATTAGTATTTCTGGCTACCATATGCAAGAAGCTGGAGCGACCTGCGATATTGAATTGGCATATACACTAGCCGATGGCTTAGAGTATATTCGTAAAGGATTAGCTGCCGGAATGGATATTGACACTTTTGCCCCTAGATTATCGTTTTTCTGGGCCATTGGGTTAAACCATTTTATGGAAATTGCAAAAATGCGCGCTGCACGAATGCTTTGGGCTAAATTGCTAAAACAATTTAATCCTAAAAACCAAAAATCTTTAAAACTGCGTACCCATTGCCAAACGTCTGGATGGAGTTTAACCGAACAAGACCCGTTTAACAATGTGGCACGTACAACTATAGAGGCTGCCGCAGCCGTATTTGGCGGCACACAATCGCTACATACCAATGCTTTAGATGAAGCCATTGCCTTACCCACCGATTTTTCGGCAAGAATAGCAAGAAACACACAACTGTTTTTGCTTGAAGAAACCCATATTACAAAAACCGTTGATCCTTGGGCTGGTAGTTATTTCGTTGAAAAACTAACACATGATATTGCACAGAAAGCTTGGACTTTAATTGAAGAAATTGAAGCCCTTGGTGGGATGACTAAGGCTATTGATGCCGGTATTCCTAAAATTAGAATTGAAGAAGCTGCCGCTAGAAAGCAAGCCAGAATAGATTCTAATCAAGATATTATTGTTGGTGTAAACAAATATGTGCTTGAAGAAGAAGCACCAATTACAACACTTGAAGTCGATAACCAAACCGTAAGAAACGCGCAAATAGAGCGCTTAACTAAGATTAAAGCCGAAAGAAATCCAGAAAAAGTTAAAGCAGCCTTATCAAAATTAAGCGAAGCTGCAAAATTTTCGTTAAATTCAGAACATAGAAAGTCCAATAAAAATCAGGAATCAGAATCAATAGACGGCAATCTAGATGACGATTACAACTTATTAGCACTTGCTATTATAGCGGCCCGCGAACGTGCAACCTTAGGTGAAATTAGTGATGCCTTAGAGGTAGAATTCGGGCGACATAAAGCACAAATAAAATCATTTTCTGGTGTGTATAGTAAAGAAATAAAAGACGATAAATCCTTTAAAAAAGCTCAAGAACTAGCCGATGTTTTTGCTGAGCAAGATGGCAGACGCCCTCGTATTATGATAGCAAAAATGGGGCAAGATGGTCATGATCGTGGTGCAAAAGTGGTTGCCACAGGTTATGCCGATGTTGGTTTTGATGTGGACATTAGTCCTTTATTTCAAACACCAAAAGAAGTTGCAAAACAAGCCGTTGAAAACGATGTGCATATTTTAGGCATTTCATCGTTAGCTGCAGGACATAAAACACTTGTACCTCAAGTAATACAAGAACTTAAAAATTACGGTCGCGAAGATATTATGGTTATTGTTGGTGGCGTTGTGCCCAAACAAGATTATCAGTTTTTATTTGATGCCGGAACCGTAGCTATTTTTGGCCCAGGCACCAAAATTAGCGAGACTGCCATTCAGGTTTTAGAAATTTTGATAAATTAATAATTAAATATCAACCTCGTAAATGAGGTCGTCTATTTCAATTGTTAACAAATTCCGCTTTTATTCCTCGTAAATAATTGTATTTTTACAGCTAATAAAACCAAATCATTTCATGGGTAAAATCATAGCAATTGCTAATCAAAAAGGCGGTGTTGGAAAAACAACAACCTCAATAAACTTAGCAGCTTCACTAGGTGTTCTAGAGAAGAAAGTATTACTTATAGATGCTGACCCTCAAGCAAATGCAACTTCTGGAATTGGAATTGATGTAGAATCTGTAGACGTTGGAACTTATCAACTTTTAGAGCATTCTCATTCTGCCAAAGAAGCTATTGTAAAAACAGAAACGCCAAATTTAGATATTATTCCTGCGCATATCGACCTTGTTGCAATTGAAATTGAACTTGTTGATAAAGATGAACGCGAATATATGCTTAAAAAAGCGTTACAAGAGATAAAGGATGATTATGATTATATCATTATTGATTGTGCGCCATCATTAGGTTTGTTAACTTTAAACGCATTAACATCGGCCGATGCTGTTATTATTCCTATTCAATGTGAATATTTTGCATTAGAAGGTTTAGGAAAGTTATTAAACACTATAAAAAGTGTTCAAAAAATTCATAACCCCAACTTAGATATTGAGGGCTTATTGTTAACCATGTACGATTCGCGTTTAAGATTATCCAATCAAGTGGTTGAAGAAGTGCAAAAACACTTTAACGATATGGTGTTTAAAACCATCATTCAACGAAACGTAAGACTAAGTGAGGCACCAAGCTATGGCGAAAGTATAATTAATTACGATGCCAGTAGTAAAGGTGCTAACAATTACTTAAGTTTGGCAAAAGAAGTCATTAATAAAAACGCTTAATTATGGCTAAGGCAATTAAAAAACAGGCTTTAGGTAGAGGTTTATCGGCTCTATTGAAAGACCCTAGTAACGATATTCAATCTGCTCAAGATACCAACGCCGATAAGGTTATTGGTAACATTGTAGAGCTTGATTTAGATTTTATTGAAGTTAACCCGTTTCAGCCACGTACTAACTTTAGTGAAGAATCGCTTCGCGAACTAGCCTCTTCCATTAAGGAATTAGGCATTATACAGCCCATTACCGTTAGAAAATTAGGCTTAAACAAATACCAATTAGTTTCTGGAGAGCGTCGTTTTAGAGCGTCTAAATCATTAAACCTAGAAACTATTCCTGCCTATGTTAGGATTGCTAACGATCAAGAATCGTTGGAAATGGCATTGGTTGAAAACATTCAGCGTCAAGATTTAGATCCTATTGAAATTGCTTTATCATACCAACGTTTAATTGACGAAATCAATTTAACTCAAGAGCAAATGAGCGAGCGTGTAGGTAAAAAACGATCTACAATAGCCAACTATTTGCGTTTACTTAAACTAGACCCAATTATTCAAACCGGTATGCGCGATGGTTTTATTTCTATGGGTCACGGTCGTGCATTAATTGCCATTGAAGACCAAAGCGATCAATTAGATATTTACGAAAACATACTATCCAATAAACTTTCAGTTAGAGAAACCGAAAACTTTATTCGCGATTTTAATTCTGAAAGTCCAACAAAAAAAACCGAGAAAAAGACAGAAGAAGACGATATGCCAAAGTTTGTTAAAAAAGGCATGACGGCATTTTCTGAATACTTTGGACATAAAATTGACGTTAAAGTTTCTAAGAATGGCAAAGGGAAAATTACAATTCCTTTTCATTCTGAAGAAGATTTTAATCGCATAAAAAAATTAGTTCAAGGTGATTCCAAATAAAATCCTAATAACAGGAATAGTATCATGCTTACTTTGTTTTGCCACTTTTGCACAAGACAAAAAAAAGGAGAAAGACGAAAAAGTACTTCCTAAAGAAGTGGTTGTAGACTCCATTGTAAAAGTTAGCGATCCTATTAATCCGCTTTCGCCTGCCAAAGCAGCATTCTATTCTGCAATTTTACCCGGTTTAGGTCAAGCTTACAATAAAAAATACTGGAAAATCCCAATTGTTTATGGTGCCATAGGTACGGGTGTATACTTTTACATTACTAACAACAAAGAATACAACAGGTATAGAGATGCTTATAAAAGCAGACTCGCCGGCTTTACTAACGATGAGTTTTATTTGGACGCCGCTGGTAATCAATTAACAACTCCAAGACTATCTACCGATAAACTTGAAGACGCTCAAGAATTTTATAGGCGTAACAAAGAAATTTCACTTTTAGTAACACTTGGGTTGTATGCCTTAAACATTATTGATGCCAATGTAGATGCGCATTTACTGCAGTATAACATTGATGAAAACCTATCTTTAGCGCCCCATTATAAATTCAATGAATTTGATGCAAAAAGTAATTTCGGACTAACTTTAAACTTTAATTTTTAACCCTTAATTGGGATTTTATAAACAATACATTTTAATATGAATATAGCATTACTCGGATACGGAAAAATGGGAAAAACTATTGAACAAATTGCCATTAAACGCGGACATAAAGTAGTTTTGACTATCGACAAAGGCGACACCAATTACGACATTACTAAAGCAGATGTAGCTATCGACTTTAGTATTCCAACAGTAGCTTATAGTAATATTGCAAATTGTATTGACAACAATGTACCAGTTATTTCTGGAACGACCGGATGGTTAGATAAATATGAAGATGCTGTAGCCTTATGCCAAGAGAAAAAAGGTGCTTTTATTTATGCATCTAACTTTAGTTTAGGTGTAAACATCTTTTTTGAACTTAATAAAACACTAGCTAAAATGATGAGTGCCTTGAAACAATACAATGTTTCTATGGAAGAAATTCATCACACTCAAAAACTTGATGCGCCTAGTGGAACTGCTATTACTTTAGCCGATGGCGTAATTGAAAACCACGATGGTTACAAAAACTGGAAATTAGAAGAAAGCGGAGAGCAAACCATTCCTATTGCAGCAAAACGTATTGCCGATGTACCTGGTACACATACCGTTACTTACGAAAGCGAAGTAGATACCATAAACATAGAGCATATTGCACATACTAGACAAGGTTTTGCTTTAGGTGCTGTTGTTGCAGCAGAGTGGATTGTTGGAAAATCTGGTGTTTTCAGCATGAACGATGTGTTAAATATTGGTTAACACAAAATAATACTGTAACAAATAGAACGCTGTTACAACTAACAACAAATTAAAATTTTGAGATTATGACTTGGACACAATGGTTTATATTCATCTTAATAATACAAATTATTCATGGTTTAGGCACCTGGAAACTATATATTAAAGCAGGAAGACAAGCCTGGGAAGCCTTTGTTCCTGTTTACAATGGTGTTGTATTAATGAAAATAATAAACCGTCCGTGGTGGTGGATTATCCTTTTGTTTCTGCCTATTGTAAATCTTATTATGCTACCCGTTATTTGGGTTGAAACTGCGAGAAGCTTTGGCAAAAACACCATAGTAGATACCATTTTAGCGGTTGTTACGCTAGGATTTTACAATTTTTACTTAAACTATGTTGCCGATGTTAGTTATATAGAAAACAGAAGCTTACAACCAAAATCTAGTTCTGGCGATTGGACAAGTTCTATTTTATTTGCTATTGTAGCGGCAACTATTGTACATACGTATTTTATGCAGCCGTTTACTATTCCTTCTTCTTCTTTAGAAAAATCGTTATTGGTAGGCGATTTTTTATTTGTAAGTAAGTTTCATTACGGCGCAAGAGTACCAATGACAACGGTTGGCGCACCTATGGTACACGATACCATTCCTGGTTTAAACAAAAAATCATATGTATTTGACGATCATTTTGAAGACCGCAACACATCCTGGAAAAACAAACTACAACTACCCTATTTAAGAATTCCTGGATTTCAAAAAATAAAACGTAACGATATTGTGGTTTTCAATCAGCCGGCAGATACCTTGTTGGATATGAATGATTTTACGCCAGATAGAAATTATTACAAACCTATAGATAAGAAAACAAACTTAGTAAAGCGTTGTGTTGGTGTTGCTGGCGATACTCTAGAGGTTAGAGATGGTTATGTTTATATAAACGGCAAGAAAAATGAGTTACCAGACCGTGCACATTTACAATTTAGTTACTTGGTGCAACCTAAAACAAATCAGTTTAACCCAAACTACATTAAGGAGCGTTATGATATTACTGATGGTTTTGGTATAATGAATGCTCAAAACACGTATTACTTTTCGGCGATTTCAGATGAAGCCCTAGCAACATTTAAAAATCATCCTAATGTAAAAAGTATATCATCTAATATTCAAGAAAAAGGCGTTCGCGATGCCGATATTTTTCCACACGATCCTAACTATAATTGGAATGTAGATCAATTTGGACCTTTATATATCCCTGAAGAAGGCAAATCGATAGCAATTAACATAGAAAATTTACCGCTATACAAACGTGCTATTACCGAGTACGAAGGCAACACGTTACAAGTTAAAGGCAATCAAATTCTTATTAATGGCAAAGTAACCAATACTTACACCTTTAAACAAGACTATTATTGGATGATGGGTGATAACCGCCATAACTCTATTGATGCAAGACGTTGGGGCTTTGTACCTTTTAATCATGTTATTGGTAAACCTGTATTTATTTGGATGAGCCTTAAAGACATGAGTTTATTTAAACCACGTTGGGAGCGTTTCTTTACTACCGTTAGCGGAACAGGGAAAGCAACCTCATTTTTAATTCCGTTTTTAGTTTTATTATTTGGCTGGATAGGGTTTAATAAATGGAGAAAGCGTAAAGCAGAAAAGGAATAAACTAAAGTATATTTTACGGCCGACTTGTAACGTCACAAACCATATGTATGTCTTTTAAAGCGGGTATCATAACTTTTTTTATAGGATTGATAGCTTTCGGTCAAAACCATAATGCTATAGAAGCACCTGCTATTACTAAAGATTTTGTTTTAGGGAAATTTGACTATAAAACGCATGCCCAATTTACTAAAGTGGATATGGCTCATGCCTCTAAAACCATATTTTTAAACATAGACGTGTATTCGGCATTTCTTAAAATGCATAAACACGCCAAGGCAGATGGCGTTGATTTAATTATAAAATCTGGTACCAGAAATTTTAAAGAACAGAAAGCCATTTGGGAACGTAAATGGGCAAAATACAGCAGCCTAAACCCCATGGACCGAGCTAATAAAATATTAGAATATAGTTCAATGCCCACAACATCTAGACACCATTGGGGCACCGATATGGATTTAAACAATTTTACCAATTCGTATTTTAACCATGGTAAAGGCAAACTGGAATACCAATGGCTTTTAAAAAACGCTAATACCTATGGTTTTTACCAAGTTTACACGAACAAAACTAATGGTAGAACGGGTTATAATTTAGAGCGTTGGCATTGGTCCTACATGCCCTTAGCTAAAACTTACTTAGCGTTTTATAATAAGCACATAACGTACTTGGATATTACGGGTTTTAAAGGCTCAAAGCTTGCAAAAGAATTGAATACTATAGCTTTATATGTAAATGGTATTTCTAAAAAAGCCAAAACGGCATTTAATAAAGACTAAATGAATATTGTTATACATCCAACATACTTCCCTAATATTGCACACTTTGTTGCTATGGCTAACGCGAAAACGGTTGCCTTTGAAATGGATGATAATTTCCTGAAACAAACCTACAGAAATCGCGCGTACATTTATGGCGCCAACGGTAAATTAGGTTTGAACATCCCCGTTATTCATTCGCAAAAAAACAGACAAAAATACAGGGACGTTAAAATTTTTAATGAAGATAATTGGCAAAGTTTACATTGGAAATCTTTACTATCGGCCTACAGAACATCGCCATTTTTTGAATATTACGAAGATGAGCTCCAACATTTATTTACCGAAAAAGCGGAGTTTTTATTAGATTTTAATTTAAAATGTTTTGAAGTTATTACCGATTGTTTGCAGTTGGATTTAGAGTTAACCAAAACCGAAACCTACCAAAAAACCTACTCTGATAAAACAGACTTTAGACCTCTAGTGCATGCTAAAAAAGAGCCGCTTTATCCTTTTGAAAGTTACACGCAGGTATTTAATAGTAAACACGGTTACATACCTAATTTAAGTATTTTAGACTTGCTTTTTAACGAGGGTCCAAATGCTTTAAATTATCTGGAAGCTCAAAACATAAGCCTTTTATAATGCTACAAACTTTTGCACATTATGGTTGTCATTTTTTGTTACCACTTGTGGTGGCATTACTCTTTTATAAGTCGAATTGGAAATACGCTTATTTAGTAATGATTGCAGGTATGTTAATTGATTTAGACCATGTATTGGCTACGCCTATTTTCGATCCTAACCGATGTAGTATTGGGTTTCATCCGTTACACTCTAGTTTTGCTATTTTGTTTTATATTTTTTTATGTGTGCCCAAAACATCCAGATTGGTAGGCTTAGGTTTAGTGATTCATATTATTGCTGATACTGTTGATTGTGCTTTAATGTAGCATATTACACCACGGCGATTCGTAGAGCGTTTTAAGCCTAAATTGCTACTTTTAGATAGCAGTATAATAGAAGGTTTTAAATGACAAATAGGTAACCTGAAACATTACGCTATTAACTAAAAACTGAGACTGAATACTATGTTGTCGCGCAGTGTTGTTTGCTGGGAATGTTCTTATTTCTGGAAATCTTTATGATATTTTTTACGATTGAGCAAGACTGAATACTGCCACTGAGACTGAAAACTTGTTTGTTGTATAAGGGTGAAAAGACACGACCTATAGATTTGAAAAAAAATTAGCTTTTAGTAAACGACGCTGCGAACAGCTGCGCAAGGGATAGTAGAGGAAAGCCCACAGCCCGACGTAGGAGGTGCGAGGACTTGTAACGGATAGCCCGACCACCTGTCCTGAGCGGAGTCGAAGGGTGTGGTTGCGCCCAAATTAAAAAAACAGGGTGCTGCCTACTCGAGACTAAGTGTTGTTGTAATGGGATAATGATCGGAATAATGGGCGTTATAGGCTTTAAAACCATTGACGTTAAAGGCTTGGTCGGCAAAAATAAAATCGATACGAACAGGGAAAAATTTAAAATCGTAAGTTCTGCCAAATCCGTTTCCAGCTTCCTTGAAGGTATCATTTAAATCGCCTCTAATTTGTCGGTATACATACGAAAATGCGGTGTTATTAAAGTCGCCACAAATAACCATTTTGTATTTGCATTGCTTTTTATGCATTAAAAACAACTCGGTTTGAAATTGCTGCATTTTAAAGGTGGAACCAATACGTTTAAATAAGCGCTCGGAGTCTTCTTTTTTAAGACTTTCTACCTTGGTATCGATACGCAAAGACTCGAGGTGGATGTTATAAAACCTTATGGTGTCTTTACCTTTTACAACATCGGCAAAAATGGCATTATTAGCCGTATCTGGAAACTCGATTGAGCCGGAATTTATTATTGGAAATTTTGAAAAAATAGCTTGTCCGTATTTCATTTTTTTTCCGGATAGCTTTTCGAATTTATATTTAAAAAACGATAAATCGATGTTTTTATGCGGATGGTATTCCTGTATGCTAAGTACATCGGGAGCTTCGGTTTTTATAAAGTCTACAATTTTAGTTTCTACACCCTTTTCTGGAATCCATTGATATAAATTAAACAACCTTACATTGTAGTTCATGACCTTTATATTACTGGGGCTTTCTACTTTTACAGATGATGAAAATTTATAAAGCGAACCAAAGGAAAAATAGCCAATTAATAAGGCCACCAACGATAACATAAACTGCCTTTTTAAGCGAAACATCCAGTATAAAAAGAACACAACATTAATAATAATTAAGAAGGAAACACCTAGGTTTACAACCGCTAATATGGAGAATGTTTTAGGCGGTAAAAAAGGCAAAACAAAAGATAGCAAAAGCAGTACAGCCACAACAACATTTACTAGGTAAATGATTTTATTTATGAAGCTTAGTTTTTTCATGAAATTAACTGCTAGGAGACTTTTGACCGTTGACGGTTGATTACTTTAGGTTTCTTTTGAATGCTATCATCATATTCATCAAATGAAAGGATTCGTTATAATATTTATTAAATTGTTCTTCTGAAATATATTTTCTCCTAATTGCTTTATGTAAACAGGTTACAACTTCCGCTAAAGACCTAATTGAATACCCCAAAAACTTGTTTTGTTCAGGGTTTGATTGCCCAATGGCGCCTTCTGAAATATTTAAAGCAACAGAATCTACTGCTCTTATTAATTGCGAGGATAAATTATAATATTCTTTTTTAGGAAAATCATCAATCAATACATTGATTTCCTCTCCTAAATCCATTGCTTTTTGCCAAATAAGCAGTTTCTCGAACTTAAATTTACTCATAACGCAATACGTTTTTTATCTTCTGTCTTCTACCTTCCGACTTCCGTCACTTTTCATTTCCCTGCTCTAAACAAAAATTCCTTTTCTTCTGAAGTTAAACTATCATAACCACTTTTACTGATTTTATCTAGAATGACATCAATTTTTTTCTGATTATTAAAGGCATTAAAATCGGCTTTAGTATAACCACCAACTTTTCCTTTATTTTTATGAACCGTTTTTAACGGTCCTTTTTTTGATGGTTTAAACATGCTTACCACGCTATCTGCCATACGCTCGAAACCTTTCCCTATATCGTTTCCACTAAGCAATTGTTTAGCATAAAAATAGCCTAATATCGCTCCTCCTAGATGCGCTAAGTTACCACCTGCATTTCCATATACCGGATCTTTAATACCCGAAAAAACACCTATAACATCCAATGCTACAATAGCGGCTCCAACATACCATAGTTTTAAACTAAATGTAAAAAAACGCATTTCTTGATTTGGCATGTAAGCGCACAAAAAAATCAGTAATGCTCTCACTGCTGCAGAAGCACCTAATAACCTTGAACTCCCACCAAATACGCCTGGAAATAAGCTGTAACAAAACATAAATAGCAACCCTCCAGAAATAGCACCAAGAAAATAAATATTTATAGCCATTTTAGCACTAAACAGGTTTAAAAACATGCGCCCTAAAAAGTACAACCATAGCATATTGAATAGGATATGCCAAACATCGTAATGTAAAAAAGCATAACTAATAATGCTCCAAGGTTTCATGATAAAACTAGAAAAGCTACTTGGTAACTCAAACCAAATTAAATCTGTTCTTAAAATAAGCGCCAATAGAAAAACCACCACATTAATGGCTATAATTTTTTCTAGCACGTTAAGGTTTGAAAGTTTGTCTTTTATGTCTTGTGTAAGTGTTGTCATTAATACCAACGGTTACTGTTAAACTGATTTTTTTTCCAATACCACATAATTAAAAAACCTGTTACCGCACCACCCACGTGTGCCATATAAGCCGTATTACTTGGACTAAAGAAAGATTGCCCTGTAACACCAGAAATTAAATCTAAAATAATAATTCCAGGTATAAAGTATTTAGCTTTTATTGGAATTGGTAAAAATATCATCATTAATTCGGCATTAGGGTTCATCATACCAAAAGCAGCCATAACACCCATGATACATCCTGATGCGCCTACCATACTTGCATTATAAGCAGGAAAAATATCTTTAAGCATAGCAACCTGCGCTTGCGAAACCCCGGAACTTACTTGATTACTCGTTAACATTTGCTTGATACTTTCTGAGGTTAAACCAGAATCTATTAAAGCATTATAATTAGGAAGATATTGAAAATAATAAAACCCAACTTGCAATAATACGGCGCCTAATCCTGCTGAAATATACAGAAACAAAAACCGCTTAGAACCTAATACTTGCTCGACAGGTGTACCAAACATCCATAAAGCAAACATGTTAAACAAAATATGCATAGCACCACCATGCATAAACATATGCGTTATAATTTGCCAAGGCTTAAAAGCATCATTCTGCGGAAAATACATGGCGAACCATTCGTAGAACGTATTCCCATTCCCTATAGTTAATGTACCAATAAACATAATCGCGTTAATGATTATTAAATGCTTAACGGTATCTGAAATTCTCATCATATTATATAAATTTTTTATCTAACTCATCAACACTCATGGTAATAAATGTTGTTCTATTAGTAGGCGATACATTGGGTTCTTTACATGCAAAAAGTTTATTTACCAAATGCTCTTGCTCATCCTTTTGTAAAGACTGTCCTGTTTTAATGGCTAAACTTTTTGCCATAGACTTTGCTAACAAATCGGAAGCACTAAAATGACTTTCGGGCACTTCGTTCTCTACATCGCTTACTAATTGCTCTAAAATAATGGATACTTCGCTTTCTGGCACACCTACAGGAACTCCGGTAATCTCTACCAACTCTTCCATAACGCTAGAAAACACAAAACCTGTATGTTCTAAATCTACTTTTAATTGATTTATAATAACGATATCCTGTGGCGAAAAATGCAGTTGAAGCGGAAAAAGTAATTGCTGACTAGCCGCTTCCTTTACCGTTAAATTTTTTAAAAAATCTTCATACAACACACGTTGATGTGCTCTATGCTGGTCGATAACCATCATACCAGATTTAATGGTACTTACAATATATTTGTTATGTAACTGATACGTGGTATGCGTTTTTTCAACCTGCTTATCATCATCAAAAATAGATGCTGTGCGTTCTTCGCTTTCAAAGCTAATGGCACTAAATTCCTGTTTAGAATGATTTCCTTTAGATTCTAGACCTACATATAAACTTTCCCAACTTTCGGTAGGTTCTTTTTTATAGTTTGATACTCTTGGCTGTGAAGTTTTTTCTTCTTGAAAAGGGTTAAAACTTCTATCAACCTCAACTTTAGGAACGCTAGTTTCCGTTTTTTTATAGCTATACGGTGTGTCTAAATTAGGGTCGCGATCAAAATCTAAAACAGGCGCAATATTAAATTGCCCTAAGCTATGCTTTACGGCAGAACGCAATAAGGCATACAAGGTATGCTCATCGTCAAACTTAATTTCTGTTTTTGTGGGATGTATATTAATATCTATAGTTTGCGGATCGACGGTTAAGTTTAAAAAGTAACTGGCATGTGTACCGGTTTTTAACAACCCTTCGAACGCCGAGGCAATAGCATGATTTAAATAGGCACTTTTAATAAAGCGATTATTAACAAAAAAGTACTGTTCGCCTCTGGTCTTTTTAGCAAATTCTGGTTTACCTACAAAGCCAGAAATATTTAAAACCTCGGTATCTTCCTCTACGGGAACCAATTTTTCGTTAGTTTTTGCTCCAAAAATATTAACAATACGTTGCCTGTAATTACTTATTGGTAAATTAAAACTTTCGCTTCCGTTATTATACAATGCAAAACTAATACCTGGGTGTGCTAAGGCCACACGATGAAACTCATCGATAATATGGCGTAACTCTACCGTATCGGATTTTAAAAAATTGCGTCGCGCAGGAATATTAAAAAACAGATTTTTTACAGAAACGGAGGTTCCTGTAGGTGTAACTACAACATCTTGAGATGTAATATTACTACCCTCGATTACCAAAACATTACCAACATCGTCGGTTTCTTGTTTGGTTTTTAACTCCACATGCGCAATAGCGGCAATACTAGCCAAAGCCTCACCACGAAAGCCTTTAGTGTGCAACTGAAATAAATCTTCGGCACTTCTAATTTTTGAGGTAGCATGACGCTCAAAACTCAATCTAGCATCGGTAGTACTCATGCCTTTACCATTGTCAATAACTTGCACAAGGGTTTTTCCGGCGTCTTTAATAATAAGTTTTATCGTATCTGCTCCGGCATCAATAGCATTTTCTAAAAGCTCTTTAACTACTGACGCTGGGCGCTGTACAACTTCTCCTGCCGCAATTTGATTTGCCACATGATCGGGTAAAAGCTGTATAATGTCTGCCATAAATTATTTGGGTAAAAATATAGATAAATCGAAATCGATGATGAATAAAAATACTAAAACAAGAATTCCAATAATAATTAAAACACGCTTACTAGCTTGGTGGTCTGGGTTGTTTTTGTAGTCATCAAAAGCATCAATAAACTTACCTTTTATACCTTTATTAGGACCTACGGTTTTTCTGTATTGGTCAAACTTATGTTTAATCTCAAAAGGATTTCCTTCGCCTTTATCATCATAAGTACGAGGTGTATAACTAAATTTTTTGTTTTTACGCAGTTTTAAAATTCCCATGATTTCTAAGTTTTTTTAGTACCAAATAAGGGTCAAGTTTATTTGGTAGCGTTTTACATGTATTTTTTTTCTAGTAAATACATACAAATCAATAATAATACCAAAACTAAGATTAACACCTTCATGGACATAGCACCTCCTGTTTTTACTTTGGTACTTTTTTCGCGTTTCCATTTGGAAACAAATTCTTTGGTATTAGAATTGTTTTCTAAACTAGAATCTGCTTGATTTTCCTTAGAAAACCTAGGTTGATAATTAAAAGTTTTATGCTTACGTTGCTTAAACAAAATCTAGTTTTTTGCCAATAAAAATGTAAAATACATTGGCATTGCTCCTCTTTTCAAAAATACTTAAAAGTAGGCAGAAACAGAAGCTTTAAAAGCCAAAAAATGTTAACAAACCGCTAATTGAGATATTTCTAAAAAAAGAAAAACTAAATTCTAAATACTTAGAAGACGCTTCTGAGCATATATTAGAATTTAGTTTTTTTTAATTGATTTTTTTTAAAACCGCCTTAGTTGTTTTCTCTAAGTTCGGCCATTTTAATAGCAGCAATAGCAGCTTCTGTACCTTTATTACCGTGTTTACCACCAGAGCGATCTATACTTTGCTGTATATTATTATCGGTAAGCACACAGAAAATTACTGGTGTTTCGCGCATAACATTAAGATCTTTAATACCTTGAGTTACCCCTTCGCAAACAAAATCGAAATGCTTGGTTTCACCTTGTATTACACTACCAATTGCAATAACCGCATTTACCATTTGTTCTTGCATTTTTTTACAACCGTAAATCAACTCAAAACTTCCTGGTACGTTCCAACGGATAATATTAGCAGGTAATGCGCCATTATCAATTAAGGCATTATAAGCGCCTTCGTATAATCCTTCTGTAATGGTGTCGTTCCATTCTGAAACAACAATCCCAAACCGATAATTACTCGCGTTTGGGATTGATGCTTTATCGTAATCCGATAAATTTTTATTTGCCGTAGCCATATTATGTTCTAGCTATATTATTTATTTGCTAATACCGTAGCTTTACCAATAAACACATCTACTTGTGCCGCTTCGGTAGAGTTTGCATAATCATTTTTAATTCTTTCAAAGTAAGCTAATGCCTTATCTGCTTTTCCTAACTCTAAAGCAATTGTACCCGCTTTAAATAAATACATAGGTGTAGTAAATTCGTTATCACGCATTTCGGCAGCTTGCTCGTAGTATCCTAAAGCATCATCGTTTTGGTTAAGTTGCACAAAAGCATCACCAATATTTCCTTTAGCTAAAGGTGCTAAAATCTCGTCGTTACTTTTAAATTCACCTAAATACTTAACCGCATTTTTGTAATCTTTTAATCTTAAATACGCTGTACCAGCATAGTAGTTTGCTAAGTTAGCAGAAGGCGTACCGCTGTACTCCTCAATAATATCTAACATACCAAATTTACCTTC
The DNA here is from genome assembly GCF_900112595.1 of Algibacter pectinivorans. Classification (GTDB taxonomy): domain Bacteria; phylum Bacteroidota; class Bacteroidia; order Flavobacteriales; family Flavobacteriaceae; genus Algibacter_B; species Algibacter_B pectinivorans. Next base: position 60,274 of record NZ_FOMI01000001.1, read on the forward strand.
ACCTCCATTTAAGGCTAAGTTGTATAGTGAATCTTTAGAAGCTCCGTTTACAGCTTGATCAAAGTACTTTTGAGCTTGAAACATATCGTTCATAGCTGCTTGTTGTTTTGGCTTTGCAACATATTCTTTATATGCTAAAGACCCTAAAACAATAACAGCAACAAGACCAATAATAATAAAAATATACTTTTGGTTTTTTGCTACAAAATCTTCTGTTTTAGAAGCTGTTTCATCAAGTGTGTTAAAAACCTCGGCAGTTGTAGACTCTTCTTCAATATTAACTTGCTTTTCTACTTCTGTTTTTGGTTTGTAACCTCTTTTCTTATAAGTTGCCATGTATTTAGTCTATTGGATATGGTCCTAACAAAACTATATGCAGGACGCATTATTATTAATGTGGCGCAAAAATATAATTTTTCTTCATAACTAAAAGCCTATTTATTTGATATTTTTCAATAATTTGCACTTCTTTTCGAGAGTTTAACCTCTAAAGGCCCTCAAAGTTGCTTTTTCTATGATTTTAAAATCGCTTTCTTTACTAAATTATAAAAACTTCGATAGTAAATCGTTCACTTTCAACGATAAAATAAACTGTATAGTTGGTAACAATGGCATTGGTAAAACCAATGTACTAGATGCTATTTACCATTTATCTTTCGGGAAAAGTTATTTTAATCCTGTTGCTACGCAAAATATTAAGCATGATGAAGAGTTTTTTGTAATAAATGGCGACTACAATAAGGATGAAAAAACCGAAAAAGTAGCAATAAGTTTAAAACGCGGGCAAAAAAAGGTAATTAAGCGCAACGGAAAGGCTTACGATAAATTTAGCGAGCATATTGGCTTTTTGCCTTTAGTTATAATATCGCCTGCCGATAGAGATTTAATTATTGAAGGAAGCACTACCAGACGAAAGTTTATTGACTCGGTAATTTCACAAAGCGATAATAGCTATTTAAATCATTTAATTAACTACAACAAAATACTGGCACAACGTAATGCTTTATTAAAATATTTTGCACTAAACCACACCTTTAACAAAGACACTTTAGAAGTTTACAACTCGCAGTTAACCGAATACGGAACGGTAATATTCGAAAAAAGAAATGCCTTTTTAAAAGCTTTTATTCCCATTTTTAAATCGCGATACCAAGCCATTAGCAATGGCAACGAAACTGTAGATTTAATTTATGATAGCCATTTATTTGAAGATAACTTAAACACACTTTTAATGGCTGCTATTAATAAGGATAGAGCCTTACAATACACCAGTGTTGGCATTCATAAAGACGATTTACATTTTAATATAGCAGAACATCCTATTAAAAAATTTGGCAGCCAAGGGCAACAAAAATCGTTTTTAATAGCCTTAAAACTAGCACAATTCGATTTTATAAAAAACCAAAGTGGTGTGAATCCTATTTTATTACTGGATGATATTTTTGATAAGTTAGATGAACAACGTGTAGCACAAATTATTAAATTGGTTGATGATGAAAATTTTGGACAACTTTTTATTAGCGACACACATGCAGAACGTACTGAAAATGCTGTAAAACAGGTGCATCAATCGTTTGAGATTTTTAAGTTGTGAACCTGAAAGCCCATTACAATTTGCTTTACGAAAAGTCTCTTGAAAAAATAATAAGTGACAACTATACTATTGACAAACTTATTGATTCGTCTAAAGATAATAGGTTTGGTATAACACTTTTAATCAGGCCTCCTTTAGAAATCAAAAATGAAATTCAAAAATTTCTAAACGAACTAAGAATTTTAGATTCCAACCAATATTATTATGAAAATACAGATATTCACATTACCATAATGTCTTTAATATCTTGCTATGCAGGTTTTAAACTTGAAGATATTGATGTGGCTAAATACAATAACCTAATTAAAAAGAGTTTATCAAATATTTCTGAGATTGAAATTGAATTTAAAGGCGTTACAGCATCCCCGTCTTGCTTTATGATTCAAGGGTTTATGAAAAATGAATCATTAAACAACTTAAGAAACAATTTAAGAACGCATTTTAAAAGTTCTCATTTACAACAAAGTTTAGATAAGCGTTACACGATACAAACAGCACATACTACGGTGGTTCGTTTTAAAGAAAAATTAAATAATAAAACAGATTTTTTAAAAATTATTGAGAAATACAGGACACATAATTTTGGATCTTTTAAAGTAAAAAATATAGAATTGGTATATAATGATTGGTACCAAAGAGTTAAATTTGTAAAGAAGCTATCGGAATTTAGTATTAAATATTAAAACCTAATTTGGGATAGTATTAAAAAGCCCAATCCATTCTCGGTAACCCGCTACATATAGGTAGCGCCAAAAAAAATCCAGCTTTAATTAGACTTAATTTTATACTTTTAAACAAAATTTAAATTACATATATAAGTTAACTGTAGCATGGCAAAACGAAACAACGAAAACCTAAGTATTAGTGACGCTTTAAAAGAGTTTGTTGAAACTAACAGGCTCGAAAAAGGATTAAACAAAGTAAATGTTGCTGATGCATGGGCTAACCTTATGGGTAACGGGGTTAATAATTACACCACATCAATAAATCTAGAGCGCGAAACACTTTATGTGCAATTGAGTTCTAGTGTGTTAAGAGAGGAGTTAAGCTACGGTAAGGCGAAAATAATAACCATGCTTAACGAGGAACTAGGCAAAGAGATTATTAAAAAACTGGTTTTAAGATAATTATGCAACACGGCTTAGATAAAATATTTTAATAAAAACTAACGCGGTGTTATAATTTATATTACCTTTGAGACTTAATTTATTATAATACAAATACAATGAGTAAAGGTACAGTAAAATTTTTCAACGATTCTAAAGGATTTGGTTTCATAGTTGAAGAAGACAACAACAAAGAACATTTCGTACACATTTCAGGACTTATCGATGAAATTCGTGAAGGTGATGTTGTAGAATTCGATCTACAAGAAGGTAGAAAAGGATTAAACGCCGTAAACGTAAAAGTAGTCTAACGATATACTATTTAACAATTACAAGTAGAGCCTATCATTTATTTTGATAGGCTTTTTTTGTTTATAGTGTTTTATAACTTTATTGGGTGTACCTTCACCAAATATTAATTTAATATTTTAATAATGAATAAAGGTACCGTAAAATTTTTCAATGATTCTAAAGGATTTGGTTTCATAACTGAAGATGACAACAACAAAGAGCATTTTGTACACATTTCTGGATTAGTTGATGAAATTCGTGAAGGCGATGCAGTGGAATTCGATTTACAAGAAGGTAAAAAAGGATTAAACGCAGTAAACGTAAAAGTAATCTAAGGATATACTATATAACAATTACAACTTAAAGCTTATCATTTATTTGATAGGCTTTTTTTTGTGGCACGACCTTTGCCTTGTATATAGTATTAATAATTAAAATTTATACAATGAGTAAAGGAACAGTAAAATTCTTCAACGATTCTAAAGGATTCGGGTTTATAACTGAAGAAGGTTCAAACAAAGAACATTTTGTTCACATTTCTGGATTAATTGACGAAATTCGCGAAGGCGATTTAGTGGAGTTTGATTTACAGGAAGGCAGAAAAGGTTTAAACGCCGTAAACGTAAAAGTAGTTTAGTACCACATACAGCACTTTTTTAAAACAAAAAATCTCGCAACTAAGTTGCGAGATTTTTTTATGTTTTATTATGGTGTAATACCTAGAATTGGTCTCTTCCTGAAAAATGAAAAGCGCCTTCGATAGCCGCGTTATCATCACTATCACTACCATGTACTGCATTTTCACTTATAGAATCTGCAAACATTTTTCTAATAGTACCTTCGGCAGCATCAGCTGGATTTGTAGCTCCTATTAAGGCTCTAAAATCGTCTACAGCATTTTCTTTTTCTAAAATAGCGGCAACAATTGGTCCACGAGTCATGTACGTTACTAATTCTGGAAAAAATGGACGCTCACTATGTATTGCGTAAAACTCCTCTGCATCTGCAGTTGTCATTTGTGTTAATTTCATTGCTACAATTCTAAACCCTGAAGCTGAAATTTTTTCTAATATTGCACCGATGTGTCCTTTCTCAACAGCATCTGGCTTAAGCATTGTAAATGTTCTATTTGTTGCCATTATATTGTTTTAATTTTGTGCAAAAATACATTTAAATATTATTTTTATCCTAATACTTTTGTAAAAGTTCTTGTAGTATAATATTATCATTTCCACGCATTTCCATTTTTATTGCTTTTGTATCAAAATTTAATTTAAGCAAACCAAAACTAATTTGACTTACCACTTTACCAATTCTGTATGGATTAGGCTCCGAACTAAATTTAGAATACGAATGTGTTAATCCACTTGATGTAAAATCTATTAATGGATAGTTTACACCATCAACATTCGTTTTAGAAAACTCTGAAATATGTCGGTCTCCAGAAAGCAATAAAACGCCTTTTGCTTGAGTTTTTTTTATGAGCTGCTTTAATTTATCGACTTCGTGAGGAAAATTACCCCAAGTTTCAAACCCATGTTCTGCAGATAAAAACTGAATACTGCTAACAATTATATTAAAATCTGCGTTTGTTGCTTCTAGTTCTTTTTCTAGCCATTGCCATTGTTGGTTTCCTAAAACAGTACCTTCTCCATAATTATTTGGTTTATACCTTTTTGCAACGACATCATCATCAGTCAAGGCTGTTCTAAAATAACGTGTATCTAAAACTATAATTTTTATTGCGCCTTTTTCTGTTTCAATAACTTCAGAATGATAAATACCTTCTCTATGCCTTCTTAAATCATGTTCTGGCACACTTAAGAAATCTAAAAATAATTCTTGACTTTGCTGTTTTGCTTTAAACTCTGCGCCACCATCGTTTAAACCATAATCATGATCGTCCCAAGTGGCCAAAATTTTAGTACTTTGGGTTAGTTTTTTATACTCGGGTTGTTTTAATAATTGGTTGTAATCATCTTGCATTTCCTGTCTATCATCGGTATCAGAATATATATTATCGCCTCCCCAAATCCATAAGTTTGGTTTATTACTTAATATATCATCCCAAAGTATATTCTCAATTCCTTGCTTATTACATGAGCCAAAAGCAATTACAAAATCACTACTTGTATCAACTTGAGCAGCTGTTTTATGTTTTACAGATTTACACGAAAAAACAAACAAACTCAAAACAATACATTTAAATACAAACTTCATTTTAAATAAATTTATAGGTTTAGATGCTATAAATGTACGTTAATCCATTTAAAGTATATATTATTAAATTGTATATTCGTGGCCTATGAAAACACAAGATATTACAAGCCTAAAACAGTTATTATCATCGGCTAAAAAAATAGTAATTGTACCCCATAAAAATCCCGATGGCGATGCTATTGGATCTACTTTAGGTCTTTATCATTATTTAAAAAAAGGCAATCATGATGTTACCGTTATAGCGCCTAATGATTATCCGCATTTTTTAAAATGGATTCCAGGTAACGAAAGCATTTTAAAACATGACACCCAAAGAGACACTTGTGAAGATTTAATTAATAATGTCGACATTATTTTTACATTAGATTTTAATGCTTTTCATAGAACCGGACAAATGGAAACCGTTTTAGCCCACAGTAAAGCGTTAAAAATAATGATAGACCATCATCAAGCACCAGACGACTATGCTACGTATACCTACAGCGATGTTAGTATGAGTTCTACCTGCGAAATGGTTTACAATTTTATTGACTTTTTAGGCGACGAACATCTAGTAGACAACACCATTGCAACTTGTCTTTATGTTGGTATTATGACCGATACAGGTTCCTTTAGGTTTAGATCTACCACTAGTAAAACACACGCTATAATTTCTAAACTCATAGATAAAGGTGCCAATAATAATGAAATACACAATAACGTTTACGACACTAACAGTTATGAGCGTTTACAGTTATTAGGTTGCGCCTTAACTAATTTAAAGGTAATACCGGAGTCTAGAGCCGCTTATATTACGCTTTCGCAAGACGAGTTACAAAAATATAATTATAAAAAAGGAGATACCGAAGGGGTGGTTAATTACGGTTTATCACTAGATGGTATAGTGCTTGCTGCTATTTTTATTGAAGATAAGAACGAAGGCATAATAAAGATTTCTTTACGCAGTAAAGGCAATTTTTCTGTAAACGAAATGTCTAGAGCACATTTTGAGGGCGGCGGTCATACTAACGCTGCAGGTGGTAAAAGTGATTTAACCTTAACCGAAACGGTTGAAAAATTTATTAGTATATTGCCTAGTTATAACAAAGCACTAAATAATGAATAAATTACTTAACATAGCCATAGTTTTACTAGTATTTAGCTGCAAAACTCCGGAAGCAAGACGCCCAATTTCGGTTACATCGGGCTCATTTATTGATGCCTCTGTAGAGCGCAATAAAAAGCTAAACGCTAAAGAGAAAACTTCTATTGAAAAACTTATGACCCTTGAAAAAAAGGATTATATAGCCTCAGAAAGTGGCTTTTGGTATTATTATAACACTAAAGTTGAAATAGATTCTTTAAAAACACCTGATTTTGGAGATGTTATTAACTACAACTATAATATAAAGGCTCTTAATGGTAGCGTTATTTACTCGACGGAAGACATAAAAACGCAAACCTACGCCATGGATAAAGAAGAGTTATTTACCGGCCTTCGGGAGGGTTTAAAACTCATGAAAACAGGCGAAACAGTTACTTTCCTTTTCCCTTCGCAAAAAGCTTATGGTTATTATGGCGATGAAAATAAAATTGGAAGAAATACACCTCTAATTTGCGAGGTAACCGTAAATTCTATTACCCTAAATCAAAACCATTAACATGTTATCAATACGTTTTATTAAAGTTTTATTGCTTGTTTTTGCAATGTATTTAACCTCATGTAAAGCACAATACCCAGACCTAGAAGACGGTATGTACGCCGAGTTTGTAACAAGCAAAGGCGTCATGGTTGCTAAACTAGAGCAAGAGCTAGCGCCTATTTCGGTTGCAAATTTTGTATCCTTAGCCGAAGGTAATAACACCATGGTTAACGAAAAATACAAAAAGAAAAAGTTTTATAACGGTGTTATTTTCCATCGTGTTATCGACAAATTCATGATTCAAAGTGGCGACCCAAACGGTACAGGACAAGGTGGACCAGGTTATAAGTTTAATGGCGAGTTTAACGCCGCCTTAAAACACGACCAACCCGGAATACTTTCTATGGCTAACTCTGGACCTAACACAAATGGTAGTCAGTTTTTTATAACCGAAGTTGCAAAACCACATCTTGACAACAAATACAATGTGTTTGGTAAATTGGTTATTGGTTTAGATGTTCAAGATTCTATATCGAATGTAAAAACAGATAGTAGAGACAAGCCATTAGAGGATGTAACCATAGAAGAATTAAACATTATAAGAAAAGGTAAAGCCGCAAAACAATTTGATGCCCCTTCGGTATTTGAAAATCATTTTGCAGAAGTAGAACGCATTGAAAAAGAAAAAAAGGCGAAAGCCGAAGCGATACTAAAAGCCACGCTAGAAAAATTCGAAATGCAAAAAGCTAAGGCTATAACTTTAGAATCTGGCTTAAAATATTATGTTTCCGAAAAAGGAACCGGCGAAGGCTTAACCGAAAACACGCCCGTATTAACCCATTATGCGGTGTACTTTGAAAATGGAAAACTACTAGAAACTAGCAAATTGGAAATTGCCGAAAAGCTAGATGCCGTTAACGAAAAACGTAAAGCCGCAAATAGATACAAACCTATTACGGCCGATATTGGTCCAGATGCACAAATGATAGCTGGTTTTAAAGAAGGCTTACAACAATTAAACGTTGGCGATAAGGCTACACTGTTTATACCTTACCATTTAGCCTACGGCGAAGCAGGATCTAGAGGTATTCCTCCAAAATCTAATATTATTTTTGAAGTTGAAATCTTAGAACTTCTTAATTAAATTTTAACATTAATACCTCTATAAACCTTTATATTTACAGCGTAAAACAAAACCTATGCAAGTATTAAAATTTGATTGGAACCCTATAACTGGGATTGATATTATTGGAAATTTCAAACTCCACTTTTATAGCCTTATGTGGGTTATTGCATTTGTTATAGGTTGGTATATCATGAAACGTATTTTCACAAAAGAAAAAGTGTCTTTAGATTATTTAGACCCTCTTTTTATTTATACCGTTTTAGCAACTATGTTGGGAGCGCGACTAGGGCATGTTTTATTTTATCAATCGGAATTAATTTCTGAAGATTTTTTCAGCATTTTTCTTCCTTTTAAATTTAAAGGTGGTTTTGAGTTTACAGGTTTTCAAGGGCTAGCAAGTCATGGTGCTGCTATTGGTATTATTGTTGGTATGTATTTGTATAGAAAAAAATACTACTATAAATCTTTACTTTGGATTTTAGACCGTATTGTAATTACCGTAGCTTCCGGAGCTGTTTTTATTAGAATTGGAAACTTTATAAATTCTGAAATTATAGGAAAGGTAACCGATTCTAATTTTGGGGTACGTTTTATACAAGACCAATATTATAAAAGGGAAATTGTACAGCGTACAGGTATAAACGATGTTCAAAAAGCCTATAACGCTGTAACCGATAATGCACAGTTTCAAAATTTATTAGAGGCTGTCCCTTATAGACACCCATCGCAGCTTTACGAATCGTTTTGCTACATTTTTGTGTTTTTAATTTTATTGTACTTCTATACCAAGACTAGCAAAAAAGACCAACCAGGATTTTTATTTGGTTTGTTTTTAGTTTTACTGTGGAGCATTCGTTTCTTTATAGAATTTACAAAAGAACCTCAAGGCGAAGAATACATTAATTGGTTTGGTTTAAATACTGGACAATGGTTAAGTATACCTTTTGTATTAATAGGGCTTTATTTTATGTTTGTCTACAAGCCCAAAACAGCAGGTAATTAAAATTTCAAATAATAAAAACTAAATTCAAGAAAAGGAAATTTGTGATGACTTTGAAACCTAACATTATAGCACTTCTCTTATTTTTAGGTGTTTCTTTATTGAGTTGTAAGGAAGACAAAAAAGTTATTAAACAAACTGAAGTTAGCTTTACTAAAGAAGGTGAATTAAGTATTCTAAAAGCTTCCGACACTACAGCAATAAAGCTTGATATTGAAATTGCTGATACCGATTTTGACATTCAAACGGGATTAATGTACAGAAATTCAATGGCCAACAACCAAGGCATGCTTTTTGTTTTTGATGATGAAAAAGAGCGTTTCTTCTACATGAAAAACACTAAAATCCCTTTAGATCTTATTTATATTAATGCTAACAAAGCTATTGTTAGTTTTCAAAAAAAGGCGAAACCTTTTGATGAATCTTCACTCCCATCAAATGCACCTGCTAAATATGTATTAGAAGTTAATGCTGGTTTAGTTGATGTTTGGGGTATTGCTGTTGGAGATCGTTTATTGTTCAATTAACAGCTAACTTAACAATTTTAGTTTTTCTAGATCTAAACAATCAGCTAAAGAGAAACAGTTCTAAAAAGGTACTGATATAAAAACATGGCGCCTTTAAAATTATAATTCTTATTCATATTATTTATTCCATAACCTACACGAAGTGTAGCAGATAGTTGCGTTAGGGATTAAAACGGCATCCTTTTAAAGCTTTAAACTTATACTTGGTGTAGTAAATTTAATAAGCAATACTTTACATACACCTTCCTATAGGCAAGTATATTGAACCTGTTCTTAGTCAAGACAAGGGTGCGATAACCTAGCTGTAGGCCGCCAGTCGCTCAATATGTCGATCTAATTTTAGTTACTACTCTAATAACTTAATGTTCGGATATTCCACAAAAAAAGCCTATTAACTTAAAGTTAATAGGCTTTTTAAAAGGAAAAATTTGAGTTAGTCGTTCTTTTCCTTGTCTTTTAGTTTATTTACAGAATCATACATTATTGGCGTAGCTATAAATAATGATGAGTACGTACCCACAACAACACCTACTATTAATGCATACATAAATCCTCTTATTGAATCGCCTCCAAATATAAAGATGGCTAACAACACTACTAATGTTGTTAATGAGGTATTTAATGTTCTACTTAATGTACTGCTTAATGATGCGTTTACCACTTTATCGAATTTCCAGTTGGTATGCTCGTTAAAGAATTCACGAATTCTATCGAATACAACCACGGTATCATTTAATGAGTAACCAATTACGGTTAGTATTGCTGCAATGAACGCTTGGTTTATTTCCATGTTAAATGGCATAAACTTATACGTTAATGAGAATACACCTAACACAAGTATAACATCGTGAAATACTGCTGCTACGGCTCCTAATGAATATTGCCATTTCTTAAAACGGAACAAGATGTATAGGAATACTACAATTAACGATCCTAAAATTGCCCAGAAAGATGCTTGTTTAATATCATCGGCAATGGTTGGTGTTACTTTGTAGGACTCTAGTAAACCTACTTGTTTATTTTCGTCGTTTAAATCGATAAATTGCTCGTAGCTTATACCTTCTAAATGCGGTACTAAAGCTGTGTAAAGCGCTTTTCTAATTTCCTCGTCGACTTGAGAACCAGACTCGTTTACTTTGTATTTAGTTGTTATTTTTAACTGGTTAGCATCTCCAAAAGTTTTTGCATCTGCACTACCAAACACATCTGGTTGCGATAATAAATCTGTAATTTCTGAAGCGCTAATATCTTGCGCAAAACGTACTTGATACGTTCTACCTCCAACAAAATCGACACCTTGATTTAACCCGTTTATAGCTAAAGATGCTAAACTTACAACGATTAAAGCACCAGAAATGATATAGGCTACTTTACGTTTTGATAAAAACTCGATGTTGATGTTTCTGAAAAGGTTTTTAGTAAGTCCTGTTGAGAACTCTAATTTACCTCCACGACCAGAATACCAATCGATTAATAATCTTGTTATGAAAATTGCCGTAAATAAAGATGTTGCAATACCTATTAATAAAGTTGTTGCGAAACCTTTAATTGGTCCTGTACCAAAAACAAATAAGATTAATGCGGTTAAACCGGTTGTAATGTTGGCATCTAAAATAGATGATAATGCATTACTAAATCCGTCGCTAATAGCTTCTGCTTGTCCTTTACCTTTCGATAACTCCTCACGAATACGCTCGAAGATAAGTACGTTTGCATCCACCGACATACCAATGGTTAATACAATACCCGCAATACCAGGTAATGTTAATACGGCTCCTAATCCTGATAAAATACCGAAGATTAATAAAAGGTTTAATAACATGGCGATATCTGCAAATGCTCCTGATTTTCCGTAATAGAAAATCATCCATATTAATACTAAAGCCAATGCAATTAAGAATGACATTGTACCACTATCTATAGCTTCTTTACCTAAAGATGGTCCTACAACCTCACTTTGAATAATATCTGCAGAAGCTGGTAATTTACCAGCACGTAATACGTTTGCTAAATCGATAGCTTCATTTAATGTAAAATCTCCAGAAATAGAAGAACTACCACCAGCAATTGGTCCTGTAGTTACTCCTGGTGCAGAATACACAACATCATCTAAAACAATAGCGATTTGGCTACCTTGCGCGTATGCTTTTCCAGTCATTTCTTCCCAGATTTTAGCACCTTTAGCATTCATTTGCATGGATACTTCAGATTTTCCTGTTGCACCAAATTGGTTTCTTGCATCGGTAACAACGGCTCCACTTAATTGTGGTACGTTTTCTCTGTTTCCTTTTAATGCATATAAATCTACAAGTTCGCTACCTTTCTCTGGCTTACCAAAAACAAACTTGGTGTAACGTTGCTCTGCAGGAAGTAATGCTCTTACTTGTGGCTTGTTTAAGTAATCTAATACGGTTTCTTTATCTTTAATTTCGAACTTAGCGATAATTGGTCCGCCTTGGTAACCAATACCTCTAATTAATTTACCTAATGGGTTGTTATTATCTACTGCTGTAGAATCTGTTTCTGCATCTCCTAATAAATCATCAATTTGATCGTTTTGTGCATTCTCTTCATCTTGTGGCTCAATCTCAGCAACATTATCTGCATCTTCAACAAGGTCTTTTAAAACTTCGTTTGCTTGGTCTATAAATTGGTAAAATTGGTCGCCTTTATAAGCATCCCAAAATTCTAATTGCGCTGTACTTTGTAATAATCCTGTAGCACGCTCTACATCTTTAACTCCTGGTAACTCTACTAAAATACGACCAGAGTTTCCTAAACGTTGAATGTTTGGAGATGTTACACCAAACTCATCAATACGCTTACGTAATACCTCGAAAGCAGAAACAATAGACTCGTCTATTTTAGTTTCGATAATGCTTTTTACATCGGCATCAGACATACTACCATCAATCTCGCCATCTAATTCTCTGGTATAAAAAATATCTGGAGAGGCTAATTTAGTATCACCTTTAATAGCATCAAACGCCGTAAAGAAATCTTCTAAATACGTGTTTTGACTATTTTTTTGAAGCTCTGAAGCATCTTCTAAAGCTTTATTAAAAACAGGATCTGTAGTGTTGTTTGCTAATCCTTTTAAGATATCTTTTACAGATACTTGAAGAATAACGTTAATACCACCTTTTAAATCTAAACCAAGATTCATGGCTTTTTGCTTCACTTCATTATAAGTGAATTTTGCAACACCAATATTGTAAACGGTATCTGTTCCTTTTTCTTGAAGATAGTTAGCCTCTTCTTGACTACGAAGTGCACGGTAATCTGGCTCTGACTCAGATATTTTGTTAATGGCAACTTCTTGCGCTTCTTTTTCAACTGAATTTGCTGTGAATGTGAATGATAATTGGTAAAGACTTACCAAACCAAACAAAATAGCAAATAGTTTTACTAATCCTTTGTTTTGCATTGTTATACTTTTTACGTCAAATTTTTAAACCTGAATATTTCAGGGCGAGCAAATATAGAATTTACTGTAGGATTTGACAATTTTATTTTTTTGAATATGATGTTTACGAATTCGTTGGTATTAACGCTAGTTATAACTTGAATTCTGAGCGGTGAAAAACGTATTAGATAGACTATATTTCTTATTTAAAGACATCATAGAAACTCTATAAAAAACAAGGTATTAACGTTTTAGCATTTGGGTCCTGCCCTTACCTCGGGAATAGTGTGTAACGGACTGCTTATTTGAGTAGCAACCTCTCTACGGTTTTTATAAGCAACCTGTAAAAGGTTTTCGTGATATGAATGTACTAAATGTCCAGCTATTAAAACATTAGGATCTAAAAAACGGTCGCTTTTAACTTTAACTTCTAAGCTGATGGCTCCATCAAAATCCCAACCAGAATCCTGTCCTTTATGTATTTCGTAAACATCAAGATTATAACTAACATCTGAATCGTTAAAGGGAAATTGAGAAGCGTCCCTATCTTGAGCGCTAAGCTTAAGCGATAATTGGCTTTCTTTAGCTAGCGTTTGCTTAATGCGGGTAATATCGGCATCACTATAATAGGTGATTTTTAATGTACCATTAGCTTTAGAAAGTACTTGTATTTTTTGAGCGCCTAAATCTTGCAATTGAAGCGTTAAAGCAGCAACAGTATTTTCGGTTTGATAAGATGTTAAATCGGTATCCTGAAATTGAAGTACAATTTCTTGATTAGCCACAACCATTTGTTGCTGGGAAACAGCACCAAATAAGGTAAGACTAAAAATTAATATACTAATGCACCATCTTGCAATCATGCGCCAAATATAAAGAAAATATATTTCCCTTAGGGCATAATATTAAATTCCAGAAAAAAGTAAATTCCAAAAACAAAAAAGGCTGTCTTTATAAAGACAGCCTTTTTATTATTTATTAAAATGGATTCTACAACTCTAATAATCCATTAGTCTTTTTAACACCTTCTGCACTAGCTTGCATATGTGCTTTTTCAGCATCGCTTAAAGGAATATCAACAATGCTTTCAATACCGTTTCTTCCTAAAATTACAGGAACTCCAATACAGATATCGTTTAAACCATATTCACCTTCTAAAAATGTAGAACAAGGGAACATTTTCTTTTGGTCGCAAGCAATAGCTTGAACTAAACCACTTACGGCAGCTCCTGGCGCATACCAAGCAGAAGTTCCTAATAAACCTGTTAATGTTGCTCCACCTACTTTAGTATCTGCAGCTACTTGCTCTAAACGTTCTTCGCTTAAAAACTCAGAAACTCTAATACTGTTTCTTGTTGCATGACTTGTTAATGGCACCATACCTTTATCGCTATGACCACCTATAACCATACCATCGATATCGCTAATTGGCGCTTCCATAGCTTCTGCTAATCTGTACTTAAAACGTGCAGAATCTAAAGCACCACCCATTCCAATAATTCTGTTTTTAGGGATGTTTAAAGATTTATGCGCTAAATACGTCATAGTATCCATTGGGTTACTTACCACAATAAGCACCATGTTTGGAGAATGCTCAAGTAAGCTATTTGATACCGCTTTTACAATACCAGCATTAATACCAATTAATTCTTCGCGAGTCATTCCTGGTTTACGAGGAATTCCAGAAGTAATTACACAAATATCACTATTTGCCGTTTTGCTGTAATCGTTTGTTACACCTGTTATTTTTGTATCAAAACCATTTAAAGATGCACATTGCATTAAATCCATGGCTTTACCTTCAGCATAACCTTCTTTAATGTCTAACAATACAACTTCTGATGCAAAATCTTTAATAGCAATATACTCAGCACAACTTGCTCCTACTGCTCCTGCTCCAACTACGGTAACTTTCATAATATTTATTTTAATTAGTGTTTTATTTGTTTAAATCGTTGTTCAAAATTCGGGATATAATAGCATGAATAACATGACTATCGTCATAAACCTTATTAATTTTCAATATTAAAGCAAATAAAAGCTTACCAAAAATAAAACTGATTTGGCCCGAAAATTAACTAGCGCTAAATTACAAATTAAAACGCTGTAAACGAAAAAAGCACAAGATAAAATCTTGTGCTTTTTTTAAAACAAAAATTAAATATAACTAACTAAAAATTAACTTTCTTTTTATGCGACTTCCTAACGGAAACCAAAATTAATACCTACAGAAAACGAGTCGAATTCCGACACATGGTATTCTGCATTAAGTCTGAAAAAACCTAACTTCAATTTTGTTCCTATAGTACCTCTAACAGCTGCAACATCGCTTGATATTGAAAACGGATCTTTAACTGTTCTATCCTCTTCACTTAAGAATGATAAAGGTCCATTATTAATTTCATAAGTTCCAAGTAAATCAGATTCTGAGGTTCCTTTAATATAGCCTAAACCACCATAAAAATTTATCACTGGTAATTTTGTTGACGCTATGAGCTGAAATAACCACGTACTAGTATCGTTCACTAAACGCTGATTTTCACCATCAATTCCAGATGATTCTGTTAAATTATAAACACCATCTAGATGTGTATAAGCCACTAAACCAGAAACAGCAACTGGCAACACTTTATCTGCTGGCAACCACTTGGTAAACTCTAGTTGTAAACCAGCACCATACATATTTAATTCAACATCATCTGTCTCAATTTTAGGAACAAAACGAGCTTTAAGTTCAATTCCTTTGCTCAATCCTAGTGCACCTTGAAGAAATGCTGTTGGTAATAAGTTAGCACTAGCATCACCAATACCACTAGGTAACGTTATTCGCTCCTCTCTATTTCTATCCTCACCCGGACTAAGCGGATCGTCGTAACGCACAATAATATCTATATCTGAGTCATTTTCTCCTAAAGCAGTTGCAACCATCTTTGTATCAGCACCGTCGGCAAATTCGATATCAAAATCTTGACCAGGCATATTGTAATCTGCTATATTCATTAAAAATGATTTATTATCATCTTTTACCGAAGCTGCATTAACAATTACAGAAATCTCGAAACCGCCTAAAGGTTTAGCATCAGCAGTATTAAACCAGTTGGCATTCATACTATGCATTAAACCATTTGTTCCTGGGGCTAAATAATCATCAGCAAAACGCTCTGCATTATCTACGCCTGCAGCTAATAAAGCATCAATATCTTGTGCTTTTGAAGTAATTGTTACAAAACAGAGTAACATAAGTAAGGATAACTTTTTCATTTCTTAATTTTAATTTGGTTTTACAAACATAGAAAAAAAATTACACAATAATACTTTTTATCGAAAAAAAATGTATTTAAACGGATTTTTAAACTTAAAAACTACATCTAAAGCTAATATTTGGAGTAAGCCCTAGCGATTTATTCTCTATTTTTAAAGCAGTATTAGAATCGTTTGGATCTACCTCGTAGTACGTATTTATAATATTCTTTCTATTTAATAAATTAATAACACCTATTCTCACCGACGATTTTGCAGTTTTAAAGGTGTTAAAAGAATAACTAAGCGAAGCATCTAAACGGATAAAATCATCTTGGTTTTCGGCGTTAGGGCTATTATAATTCACATAAATATTATTACCGTCCTGAACGGTTTCATTAGCCTCTACTGGTTTTGTAAAGGGCTGTCCAGAACGCCAAATACCTCCTGTAGATACTTTTAAACTTTTAATTACATCATAATTTAAAGCTAACGAAACAGAATGCCGTATATCTACATTATTAGGAAATATAGATGGTGTAAGCGTATTAAATTCATAATCATTTATGCTGTAGGTATAACTTAACCAGGTACTATATTTTGCTGCTGTTTTATTAATTAGAAACTCAACACCTCTAACATCATAGCTTCCTGTAGCATTTAAATATTGAAAATTATTGTAAAACCCTTGATTAGAAACCGTAATACCATCAACCGTTTTGTAAAAACCTTCAACATCTACAATCAAATTATTATGGCTATACTCAAAACCAAAAGCGGCTTGTTTACTTTCTGAAATAGGAATAGATTCATTATTAGCCAAAATCCATCTTCGGTTTTCCACTCCTAAAAAATCATCTTGAAAATCAATTATTTGAGTAGCCGATTGGTTTTTAAATTCTCCTTGCAGTTTTAAAGCAAATTGGTTTGATAACTTTTGCCTCACATATAAACGCGGCTCAATAAGAAACTTATTAAACTTTTGAAAATAATTACCCCTTACTCCTATTCTTAAATATGTACTGGCTTTATTATATTCTATTTCGCCAAAAAGGGCATGATTTAATAGCACATCTTTTTTAGTTTTATTGTAAGCAGGCGCACTTACCTCCGTACTATTTAAAATACCTATTTCACTAAATTGATAACCACTTAACACATTAAAAGTGTCATTAATTTTAAAATTAGTTTTTAGTTTTATACCCGTTTCTAAAACCTCGTTTGCTTGGGTTAATTTTTGATCTGTTTCTATTCTGTAATCCACCGCATCAACATTATATTTAGAATAGAAAGCTGTAAAATCTGTTGAAAATCGCGAAGTCCATTTCCCGTTCCAACTCGCCCCAAAACCTAAATTTTCTTGTTTTAAATTACTTGTTTTAGCTTCAGACTGATTCTCACTATTGGTGAAACTTTCTGTATAATCTAAATTATTATATATGCCAATAACGTTAGCTCTAACTTTATGATTTTCATTTAAATCGAAAAGCAGTTTTGCTGTATAATCGTAAAACACAAAATCTGACGACCGATTACTCTCGGTTATATTATCGCTATTGGTTGTAAGTTCGCTATCTTGAAAACTTCGCTCAAAATAATTATCATACGCAGGTGTATTTAACATATCTGTAAACGAACGCCTGCCAGAAATATGAAGTGCTAATTTTTTACTCAATGGTATTTTAAGAAACGCATCGGCATGAATTAAATTTGCGCCAAATCCGCCCGAAACCTCATCGTCTATTTTATTTTTAGTAGACATAGCTATGGTGCTTGAAACCCCATCGCTAAACTCGCTAGATGTTCCGTTTTTTGTAACCACAACCTTATCGGTTAAATAAGGATTATAGGCAGAAATGAGTCCGAAAAAATGCCCCGAGTGATACATTTTAATATGATCCCAAAGTATTAAATTTTGATCGTTAGTACCGCCACGAACATTAATATTAGCAATACTTTCGTCTACACTTTCAACACCAGGTAAAGCTTGAATGGATTGCAGAATATCCGGTTCTATAAGCCCTGGAAGAATTCCGAATTTCTCAGTATTTAAAACCGTGCTTCCATCAATATACTTTTGCAAACCTGTAGTTAAATACTTTTCAATTAATATTTGATTTAAAGCTTCATTCTGCTCAACCATAGCTATAGTTTTACAGTCTTCATTTAAAAGAAGCAACTCTTTTACAGCTAACACTTGTGTTTTAAAACCCAAAAAGGAGATTATTAATTGCTCATTAATGCCTACATTTTCAAGCTGAAATGCGCCATCATCATTTGCTATAACACCTTTGGTGGTATTTTGTATTAAAACTGAAGCCCCAAAAAGTGGTTCTTTATCAGTTTCAGAAATTAAAACCCCACAAACAGTTACTTTTTTTTCTATTGTAGAAATCGTTATGTAACGCTCGTTTAAAAACTTAAAATTAAGAATGGTTTCTTTATTAAGATGCTCAATAATAGTTTCCAGAGCATCTATTTCTTTAGGTTTATTAACCAAAATCGAGCTAATTTCATTTAGCGAATACGAAAACTTAACATCAAACTTGTCCTCTAAATTTAAAATTAGACTAGACAGTTCTATTTTTTCTTGAGCCTGTATAGCAAAAGAAAAACTAAACACCATTAAAAGTAAAGCGGATATTGGTTTATTTAGATTCATAGTTATAAAACGCCACTTTTTTACCGTTTATTTTATAGCTTAATTTTAAAGGAATGGTTACAGATTGTAACGCTATATTTTTATCGGAATGCGTAAAACTACCTGAAAACAACTCCGATGTATTAACACCTTCTGCATTAATTTGAATATCGTATTGCGCTTCCAACTCAGCAATAACTTGCCATAGTGGTACATTATCAAAACTAGATTCTTGGGCTAACCACGACGGGCTTTTGGCGTTAAAATCTTTAATGCCTACAACCTCACCATCAACTACTCTAAAGGTTTTACCAGGTTTTAAAATAACTACACCTTGATTACTTGTTACACTTACAGAACCTTCATAGCAGGCCACTTCAAAATACTTATCGCGTTGCTTTACATTAAACCGCGTACCTAACACTTGTATAGATCCGGCGCTGGTTTGCACTGTAAATTTCTCGCCCTTGGTTACCTTAAAAAAAGCTTCTCCTTTTAACTCTAGAGATCTGCTAGATGCCCATTCCTTTTTGTTATACGATAATTTAGACTGTGCATTTAATATAACCTCGGAGTCATCAGGTAAATTAAAAGTTTCGGTTTGGGCTATTTGCGTTTCAAAGGAGTTCACATTATTAAAGAATAGAAAATAAGACGAGGTTAATAGCACCACCAAAACAGCAGCAATTTTCATAAACGTTTTAAAGTTTAAAGAAATTACTTTAGGTTCATCCTTTTTAAAGGTCCTTTTCTTAAAGTCGGCTAGCGCTTGTTCTGCATTTACTTTTGGTGCTTCTAATTGTTTGGCATAAAACCCTGTTCTTTCTAAAACCGAAAAATCCTCGTCTGGATACAAGCTCTTAATCTCTTCGGCAGACAGCTCGCCATTAAACCACCTTAATATGTCTTGTTCTTTATTCATTTTTGTGATGCTTTTCAATATTAAGACACCTATATATTAGTTTACCCTAACGTTTAAGTTTAAAATTTTACTTCTTCAATCTTATTACGCAGTATTTTTAGAGCGCCAGACATCCGTTTTTCTACCGTTTTTTGAGAAACTCCAAGTATTTCGGCTATTTCTCTATATTTTTTATCTTCTATTCTATTTAATAAAAAAACTTCCCGCTGCTCGTTACTTAAATCGGCAATTACGCTTTGTAACTTCATTTTAAATTCATCTTCCTCTAACAAATATTCTGGGCTTAAGTCCGTTCTATCCATATAAGGCGCTTCTTTAGCATAATTCATTACCACTTTATTATGCCGTATCGTATTTAAAAATAAATTATTGACTGTAGTAAATAAATATGTTTTTGCTTTTGTAAAATCTATTTTAGAACAGTTTTCCCATATTTTTGCAAAAGCATCTTGCACTAAATCTAATGAAGCCGAAGAATCGCCACATTTATAAAATGCAAAATTATTAACAGACTGAATATGTTTTAAATAAAAAGTATTGAAGCTAGACTCTTCACATAAATTAG
The DNA here is from genome assembly GCF_900112595.1 of Algibacter pectinivorans. Taxonomy (GTDB): domain Bacteria; phylum Bacteroidota; class Bacteroidia; order Flavobacteriales; family Flavobacteriaceae; genus Algibacter_B; species Algibacter_B pectinivorans. The sequence continues at coordinate 80,534 of NZ_FOMI01000001.1, forward strand.
GTTTGGGACCACTCATACATCTAAGATCATTTATTTTAAACAAAAATATAACAAAATAATCTAACACATAACACTCACATAAACAAAGCATTATATATTATTTTGAAAATATTTTTAAAAAAACGGTAGGGTAAATTACAAACTAAGAGTCTTACATACAGAAAGCGTAAAAAAATCGCTATGAAAAAGAAATTTATAAATACCCTAAAAATTAAAATTATGAAACATTTAAAATTCTTAACCGCAACATTATTAGTAACTATTTTAAGTCTTACCTCGTGTCAAGATGAAATTGATAGTGAAAACGGAAACCGAGAAAACACAAATAGCGCAGCATCGCCAACTGCAAATAATTTAGAACGCAGTGCCATGCATGATGGAAGCTTTGACGATTTTTTAGATGGTGTTTCTTGTTCATCAATAATTCTACCAGTTACCGCAACCGTTAACGATACCCAAATTACGATTATTAGCGCATCTGATTATGAGTTAGTACTAAACATTTTAGGACAGTTTACTAATGACGATGATAGTATTGAACTACAGTTTCCTTTCTCGGTAAAACTTAGTAATTATACCGAGGTTGAAATAACAAACCAAACGGATTATGACGCCGTAATAAACGCTTGTGAAACTGCCGAAAATGAGCTTAAAAACGCTATCAACTGTATAGACATTAATTTCCCTATTACTATTTTAACTTTCGATTTAAACGTGCAGCAAACAGGAAGTGTTGTTATAGAATCTGAACAACAATTATATGCCTACATGAACAACCTTGATGACAATACATTGTTTTCTGTAAACTATCCAATTACAGCTACTTTAAACAACGACACCGTTATTGAAATTACTAGCGATATGGATTTACAAGCTAGCATTACAGAATGTTTAGGTACAGATGAAACTATGGCTGAAGCCGAAGAAAATGCTCTTGAATTAGAAGCTATTTTATTAGAAAGTAAGTTTAAAGTAGAATCTCTTGTCTCTGCTGGTGTAGATTCTGCTAACGAATTTGCCGATTACACCATAGATTTTGCAAACGATTTAACCTGTACTGCGGAAAATACAGTAAACGCAACTATCCAAGATATTGAAGGCACTTACAAAGTTACTTCAGAACTTGAAGTATTCTTATCCTTAACTTTTTCTGGAAATGCAACATTTGAATTATTAAATAATTCGTGGCAAGTTACCAGCTATTCAAACAATACAATTAGCCTACAAAGTTCTACAAATGCCGCAATAACTCTAGTATTAAGCAAGATTTAAAACTAGATTAGTATTTGTTACGTATGTTATTTTAAAGCAGCTATCCTGCCCTAAAAGGGTAGCTGCTTTTATAAAAAAATAAATTAAAAAATGAAATATAAAATATTAATAGCAACAGCAGTTTTAAACCTCCTTTTTGGATGTTCTAAAGATGAAACGAACACAACAGAAGAAGATCAAATTTTTAATATTGATAAAAACTTAAACCGCCAAACAACAGGAAGTTCGGCAAACGATTTGTTATCGGACGCCACTTTTAAAAGCATGGTTATAGAATTGGTTTATGTTGAAGGTTTTGAGCCCAACCAAAACTCTATTAATGCTTTTGTTTCATTTTTAAATAACAGAACATTTAAACCAAATGGGATAACCGTTGAAAAACGAGAAATTGCATCTCCTGGTAAAGACACTTATACTATTAACGACATTGCAGATATAGAAAAAGCAGAACGTACCCTATATAATACTGCCGATAGAATTGCAGTTTGGGCCCTTTTTATTGATGGTAAATCTAGTAATGATTCTGGATCTAACGTAGTTTTAGGAACAGCATACTGGAACACCTCGTTTGTGATATTTGAAGAAACCCTTCATGGTTTTAGCAATAGCCCTTTTGAACCAGATAGAACTTTACTAGAAACCACAGTTATTAATCATGAATTCGGGCATATTTTAGGACTTACAAATTTAGGAAGTAGCATGCAAGAAGATCATGAAGATGAAGAACACGAAAAACATTGCAATGTAGAAAGCTGTTTAATGTATTGGGCGGCAGAAGCTGGCGCAAACATTTCAAACATGGTAAATATGAGTGCCGCACCGCAACTAGATGCGCAATGTATTGCCGATTTACAAGCCAACGGCGGTAAATAATTATTTTTTTTAAAAAAATTGGTAGGGTAAACAACTTTTTAGTTGTCTTACTTATATAACGCTTAAAAAAGCACATTAAAAACCAAAAACTTTAAAATATGAAATTTTTAAAAAAATCACTATTTATTTTAACAATTAGTCTTTCATTTATTTTAAATGCTCAAGACCATAACACAACTCCAAGCTCGAAAGCTGGACTTAAATTTGGATATAATTTAGCAGCTGTTAGTTTTGATGGCGACACAGAAACCGGACAAAGACATAGTTTCCATGCTGGTTTTTACGGCGAGTCTTTTTTAGCACAAGCTATTGCCTTACAAATTGAATTTCTTTATTCGCAACAAGGCTACGAGTTACAAGATAGCAGTGGCACATTCACCCAAAAATTAGATTATATTAATTTACCGTTATCTTTAAAATTATACCCTACTAAAAGTTTTTTTCTAGAAGCAGGACCACAAGTAGGTTATGCTATTTCTCATAAAGAAGAATTTGAGGGTACTTTCTTTGAAACTAGTCAAGAGTTTGAACCTAATAATTTCGATTGGGGCGTAAACTTTGGTGGTGGTTTTAAATCCGATTCTGGAGTAAGCCTTAGCGTTAGGTACCATTTAGGAATGGGCGATATTTACGATGAAGGCAACCCACAAAATAGAGTTTGGCAAATCTCTCTAGGCTTTGATTTTTAAAAACCTATTGCTATAACTTACAAAAGCTAGTTTAAATATTTAAACTAGCTTTTTTTGTTTTCGTACTGTTTAAGTTTCTTAAGTCTCCCTTTAACATCTTAATGAAATGTTAAAAGTGTAAAAAAGTAAAACCACTCATTTCTTTACTTCGTACGTATGGCTGAATAACAAAAAACTTAAAAAAATTATGAAACCATTAAAATCCAAACCATTTTTAGCAACCATAGCCCTAACATCAATTTTAGCATTCTCTTGTAGTAATGACGACGATGATAACAACATGGATATGGGGTCTTCTAGCTCAACCATGATTTACGCATCAAACAATTCTGATGGTAACGTTACGATATACGATGTAACCGATTCGGCAAATATTACAACAAAAACATTAATTACATCATCTACAGCTGCCGATGGTATATACTTTGATAGCGACACCGATGCTGTAATTCAAGCCTCTCGATCTGGTTTAGGTCTTGAAGGGTTTACAAACATCTCAATGCTTTTAAATAATGCTACTGTAAATGCAGACCTTAATGGATCTACCGATATGTCTAGCCCTAGAGAGCTTGCCGTTAACGGAAACACCTATGTGGTTGCAGATAATGCCGATGTGGATGGCGACGCAAACACACCAGATGGTAAATTATTTATATACACACGTAGCGGAAATTCTTTTACACTAAGAAACACCATTACAACCGATTTTAAACTTTGGGGTATTACATTTAAAGGTAACGACTTATACGCCGTGGTAGATGCTACAAACGAGCTTGCTGTTTACACAAGTTTTTTAGCTAACACAAGCGATGCTACTGTAAGCGCAACAAAAAGAATTGCAATAGAAGGTATTGTTAGAACTCATGGTTTAACCTACGATAGCGCGTCAGATGTTATGGTAATGACGGATATTGCTGCCGCTACTAACGGACAAGACGATGGTGCTTTTCACATTATAGAAAACTTTACAAGTAAATTTAACGATACGGCCAACGGGGCAACCTTAGCTGCATCGCAACAAACAAGAGTATCTGGATCGGCTACACTTTTAGGTAACCCTGTAGATGTTGCTTACGATGCCGATACGCAAACTGTATTTATTGCCGAAGCTGGTAATGGCGGTGGTAGAATTTTAGCCTTTAACAACATTGGTTCTGGCGGAAACATTGCACCTGTAGTTAATAACAGTTTAGCTGCAGCATCTTCAGTATTTATTTCTAAAAACTAAGCATTAAGGCGCTTTGTTATAACTTGAAAAGGGCGTCCTATGGCGCTCTTTTTTTATAAAAAAAATTTTTATTTAAAAAAGCGTAGGGTAAACTATTTGTTAGGTGTCTTATTAATGAAAGCTCATAAAAGAGCCCTTTATAAACTTTAAAATTATAATCATGAACATATTTAAAACAGCCCTTTGTATTTTAACATTAAGTCTAACGTACACGATTAACGCTCAAGACACCACCGCAACAAGCAACACTAAAATTGATAAGGAATCATACTACCAAAAGCGCGCTGCAGAAGATGCCAAATTTGAGCAACAGTTTAAAGCAGAAAATGAAGAAGAAAGCGAAGAGTTTTGGCAAGAGCAAAAAGCTTACGAAAAGGAGTTAAAGAAAAAAGACCGACAAGCTTATAAGGCTTATATGAAAGGCAAAAGAGATGCCTATGCAGAACATTATGAGCATTGCGATAACCATTGTCACCATAACACACATTACTACTCGCATGCCTCGTTTTACTATTACAGATACGATGGCTACTATTATAACAGACAGCCACAAAGAAGAAGCACAATAAACACTCGAGTAAGTTTAGGAGCCCCAAGAGTACGCGTAGGTTTAGGAATATAAAATTGTATTTGGATTAGTCAAAATTTGCCCCAATATCTACCAATAAAAATGCCGCTTAAATTAAGCGGCATTTTTTCATTATGTATGTAGCAATCTGTTATGCATCAATATTTGCATAAATAGCATTCTTTTCAATAAAATCTCTACGCGGTGGTACTTCATCACCCATTAACATAGAGAAAATTCTATCGGCTTCTGTACCGTTATCTATTTGCACTAAACGCATGGTTCTAAACTCTGGATTCATGGTTGTGTCCCAAAGTTGCTCTGCGTTCATTTCTCCAAGACCTTTATAACGTTGTATTTTAGATCCATCTCCAAATTCCGAAACGATTTCATCTCGTTCGGCATCAGACCAAGCATATTGTTTTTTAGCACCACGTTTCACTAAGTATAAAGGCGGCGTTGCAATATAAATATGTCCGTTTTCAATTAACTCCTTCATATATCTAAAGAAGAACGTTAAAATTAGCGTTGCAATGTGGCTACCATCAATATCGGCATCACACATTATCACTACTTTATGATATCTTAATTTAGACAGGTTTAACGCTTTACTATCTTCTTCGGTACCAATGGTAACACCAAGTGCAGTAAAGATATTTTTAATCTCTTCGTTTTCAAAAACCTTATGCGTCATGGCTTTTTCAACATTCAAAATCTTACCACGTAATGGCAAAATAGCTTGAAACGCTCTATCACGACCTTGTTTTGCAGTTCCACCTGCCGAATCTCCCTCAACAAGGAATACTTCACATTTTTCTGGATCTTGTTCAGAACAGTCACTTAATTTTCCTGGTAAACCACCAATACTCATTACCGTTTTACGCTGTACCATATCACGCGCTTTTTGCGCGGCATGACGTGCTTGTGCTGCCAAAATCACTTTTTGCACAATCGTTTTAGCATCGTCCGGATTTTCTTCTAAGTAATCGGTTAGCATTTCAGAAACGGCTTGACTTACCGATGCCGATACTTCTCTATTACCAAGTTTAGTTTTTGTTTGACCTTCAAACTGAGGCTCCTGCACTTTTACCGAAACAATAGCCGTTAAACCTTCTCTAAAATCATCACCTGCAATATCAAATTTTAGCTTATCAAGCATTCCAGACTCATCAGCATACTTTTTTAAGGTATGTGTTAAACCACGACGGAAACCAGATAAATGCGTTCCACCTTCATGCGTATTAATATTATTCACATAAGAGTGTAAGTTTTCGGCGTAAGAGGTGTTGTAAATCATGGCAACCTCAACCGGCACACCATTCTTTTCACCTTCAAAAGCAATAACATCTTTCATTAAAGGTTCGCGAGTTGCATCTAAATACTTGATAAACTCTTTTAAACCTTCATCAGAATGAAATGTTTCACCCTCAAACTCGCCATCTTCCTTTTTAGATCTTCTATCAATTAAATGAACCGTAATCCCTTTATTTAAAAACGCTAATTCACGTAAACGACTAGCAAGCGTATCATAACTATACTCTAAAGTTTGTGTAAAAATGGTAGGGTCTGGCTTAAAAGTTACTGTAGTTCCTCTTTTTTCCGTTTCACCAATTTGTTTAACAGGATATAAGGCTTTACCGCGCTCATATTCTTGCTCCCAAATTTCACCTTTTCTGTAAACCGTAGCTTTTAAACTAACCGATAAAGCATTCACACAACTTACACCAACACCGTGCAGTCCACCAGAAACTTTATAAGAATCCTTATCAAACTTACCACCGGCTCCAATTTTAGTCATTACAACCTCAAGTGCAGACACGCCTTCTTTTTTGTGTAAATCTACAGGAATACCACGACCATCATCTTCGGTAGTAATCGAGTTATCTTCATTAATAATTACTGTAATATTATTACAATGTCCAGCTAAAGCCTCATCAATCGAGTTATCAACTACCTCGTAAACTAAATGGTGTAAACCACGAACTCCTACGTCTCCAATATACATGGACGGACGCATACGTACGTGCTCCATACCCTCTAATGCCTGAATACTATCAGCCGAATAATTATGCTCGTTAAAAGCCTCTTTCTCTTCGCTCATATTATTTATTTCTATAATTATTTAATTTTTAAAAACACCACAAATTATTTTGGGCGTTACCCTAAAGGGTCGGGCTTTACGTTTCAAGTCCTCGCACCTCCTTCGTCGGGCTGTGGGCTTTTCACTGCAATCCCTAACGCATTCATTTGCTAAATTCAAGCTCAAAACCAATCCTAATTTCTATTTGCCAGAGCTAATATTTAACTTTAAATGATCCCGATTTTCATCGGGATTAATTCAACTTACTGTTTTAATTTCGGTTTTTCAACCTCTTTAAAACAGAGTTTCATTAACACAAAAAAAGACGCCTTATAGCATCCTTCTGAATACAAACAAATATACGAATTTATTAGGCTTTTAAAAAGCTTTTTAGCGCACCTAAACAATAGTTATCAACAATTGTTAATTATCTAAAAGTTGCTTAAATCGACTAAAAACAGCCTTAAAATAGATTCTAACACTTTTTAACCAACTTAATTTCACAAAAAAAGCAAAACCGCCTATAACAAGCTAAAATCACATTTATTTAAACACAAAACACATAGCAAATACGCCCATGTTTTAGTATTTTCGTACTACATTTATTACCGCTAACTATTAACACTTAATTTTATGAAAACAAAACTACTCATTTTAGCTTGCCTTTGCACCATTTTTAGCTTTGGGCAAACGGTATCGACGTACCAAAGTACACCCAACACCAATTTCACTATTTTAACACCTACAACAGGTATAGACCAATCGGCTACCGGCGCCAATGCTAATTGGACTTTTAACAATTTAACCCCAGGAAACACCTATGTAGATACCTATACAACACCAACGGCAACTCAATTAACAACCTACCCAGGCACAACCAATGTGCTTACAATAATTAATGAAGCAGTTACCTCTAACCCTAATCAGTTTTTTATAGCAGAAAGCGACACAGGAACAGCCATTACAGGAATTTCTCAAGGCGATATCCAATTAAATTACGACACAGAAAATGCATTTATTGGCTTGTTCCCCATGAGCTTTGAAACAAATAACTCTGGCCCCGTATCTGGTAGTTTCACTTACCAAGGTAACAACGGCACATTTACAGGTACATTTTCTGCTTCCATTGAGGCCTATGGTACGCTAACCATAGGAACAACATATAGCGAAACAGTTACACGCATGCGTATAGACCAAAATTTAAGTTTTAGCATTCCTCCAACATTTAATGATATTGGAACTCTAACACAAACCGTCTATTACTACTTTAATAATACAACAAACAATATGGATTTTAGATTTAGCAATACCAATGTTGTATCTACCATTTTAAATATAAACCAAACCTCCGAATCTTTCGAGTTTAACACCACAGATAACACGCTATCTAGCAAGGATTTTAATTTAGCTGCCCTTACAAAATTATACCCAAATCCCGCACAAAATGCAATACGCGTTAACATACCAAATAACGAGACAGTAAAATCATTTTTAATATACGACAACCAAGGGCGAATTGTATCTACCAGAAGTGAACACCATAACAACATTGATATAAGCAACCTAAATACTGGTCTATATTTCCTGAATATTCAAACCAATTCCGGGAAGGTTTTTAATAAAAAGTTTGTTAAAAACTAAAAGATCGTTTTAACCTAAAACTAAAAATTAGTGCAGATTACTGAAAGACTATTTACGTAACTTTAAGTTTCTTAATAATCTCATAATTAAGCTTAGGATATTTATTAAAATAGTGTATAGTCTATTTATTCTGCCTATATTTGGGCGCATTAATATAACAATGACAAATAATAACAATAATAATAATTTCAATAATCCTAATTTATAGGGTCCGGAAGGTTATTGTTTAAAAATATATAAAGCCTTCCTTATTTTGGAAGGCTTTTTTTATAGATACCAATTAGTATCTCAATTTAAAATTAAAAGACATGAGTAAAATTATGACAGTCGACGTATTGTCGAGTATTAAAGGAGCGCAGCCATCAGAAGCGGTTAACAAACTATTTGAAGTTATTAAAAACGCTAATACATCAAATAATAATGCTTCCAATAATCATAATAACGCCGTGTCTTTAAACGATTTAAGAGACGATGTAGTTGTAGATAGTTCGGCTACCGAAAAACAAATCATCATCGAAAACTTTCCAAAAGAAAAAAACGGCTATTTAGTAGTTTCTAAAGTTATAGAAGAATAATTATGAGTTCTCAAATACACAGTATTCATCAGCAATTGGTGAACAAAGACATAACTTGTACCGCTCTGGTTCAAGAAAAATTAGATCTTTTAAAACAAAACACAAACAATACGGTAAATGCATTGCTAGATACTTTAGCTCTAGATTTAGCCGCAAAAGTAGACGCTAAAATTGCAAATGGCGAAACCATTGGCCTGTTAGAAGGTATCCCTTTTGGAATTAAAGATGTGTATATGGTTCAAGGCACGTACACAACAGCAAGTTCAGATTTACTTAAAAATTACAAATCGGCATACACAGCAACGGCCATCCAAAAATTATTAGATGCCGGAGCCATTCCGTTGGTAAAAGAAAACTGCGATAGTTTTGGTCATGGTTCTTCTAGCGAAAACACCATTTTTGGCGCCGTAAAAAACGCTATTAACCCAGACTTAGTTGGTGGTGGTTCTAGTGGTGGTTCTGCAGTAAACGTAGCTAAAGATTACACGGTATTTTCTATTGGTGGCGATACTGGTGGTTCTGTACGTCAGCCAGCTGGTTACAATAATGTGTATGGTTTAAAACCAACTTACGGGCGTATTTCTCGCTACGGTTTAATGGCCTACGCATCGTCAACAGACTGTGTTGGTCCTATTGCTAAATCTATAGAGGATATTCGTATTGTACTTAACGTAATGAGTGGTAAAGATGCTAAAGATCAAACCACTTACGCTTCCGCGGAAATTACGCCAGATAGCATTGCAAATTCCAACACCATTAAAACCGTTGGATATTTCAAGAATTTTATTGAAAACGATTCTATTGATGCTACTATTAAAGCAGATTTTTTAGCAACCATCGAAAAAATAAAAGCTAAAGGCATTGCCGTTAAAGCTTTAGATTTCTTTGAATCTGAAACCTTGGTATCAACCTACTATACTTTGGCTATGGCCGAAACCGCATCTAACCTATCAAGATTAGACGGTACAAATTACGGTAACCGTATTGAATCTGATAATTTAAAAGAAACCTACGCCGTTACGCGTTCAGAGAATTTTTCGGAAGAAACAAAACGTAGAATTGTTGGTGGCAACCAGGTGTTATCTCAAGGATTTTCAGATGCTATTTATTTAAAAGGCTTAGCCCTAAGAGATGCTATTGCAGAAAATTTCGAAAAAGATTTTTCGGCAGTAGATATTATCATTTCTCCGGTTACACCTAACACGCCGCCTAAAATTGGCGATAGTTTAAAAGACCCACACGCCATGTATTTAAGCGATGCCTACACCGTTGGTTTTAGTTTGGGGCAATTACCAACCTTAACGGTACCTCAAGGCACTGCAACAGGCCTGCAAATTACGGCAGCAAAAAATAACGACGAACTTGTTTTGAAGTTTGCTAACTTCTTAAAAGATACGATATAATGGATTTAGAGCAATTAAACGACGCACTTAAAAAACACGAATTAGAGTTAGTTATCGGTCTGGAAACCCACGTTCGATTAAACACTAAAACCAAATTATTTTGTTCTTGTACTAACCAAGAAATAGAACAACCAAATCAAAATATTTGTTCGGTTTGTACAGGGCAAATGGGTGTTTTACCTGCCATAAATAAAGAGGCTATTACTAAGGCTATTTATTTTGGAAAGGCTGTAAAATCGACTTTTAGTAACGAGGTTATTTCTTGGGATAGAAAGCATTACGAGTATCCAGACAACCCGAAAAACATACAAATTACACAGTTTCATAATCCGGTAATTCCAGACGGACAAGTGTCTTGTTTCCGTAATGATGGTTCGCAATTTACCGTTAACTTAACGCAAGTGCATATCGAGGAAGATGCTGCGAAATTGATGCACGAGAAAAAAATCTCGTTAGTCGATTTTAATAAAGCCGGTGTACCGTTAATTGAAATTGTAACCGAGCCATGTGTGCGTCATATCGAAGATGCTTCAACCTACGCACAGTACATTCAGCGTATTGTTCAAAACTTAGGCATTTCTGAAGCTAACCTTGAAAAAGGAGAATTTAAATCGGATGTTTCTGTATCGCTTCGTAAAAAACACGATTATAATTTAAACCCACGTACCGAAATAAAAAACTTAAACTCGTTTAAGTTTATGGTCGATGCGTTAAAAGAAGAAGTTGAAAAACAACTTAACTATTTCTTAGAGCATAAAGAATTTAGACCAGACCAAACCACCGTGTTATGGGATGCAGAACTTAAGCAAACCAAAACCATGCGTAAAAAGGAATTCGAGGCCGATTACCGTTTTATTTCGGAGCCCGATTTACCTTTTGTAAGCATAAAAGATGTGGTTGAATCTATCGATGTCGATTTAAGCACTTTACCCTTTGCAGTAGAATCTATTTTAATAAAAGGTGGCGTATTACCACAAGATGCTAAGTTTTTTACAGCCGATTCATTGCGTTCTGAAACCTTTGTAGCGATAAACAATGTGTTAAAAGAACCATCTTTTGTTGCAAAAACCTTAACGAATAATATAAAAGCAGAAGACTATACAAAAATAGAAAATGTTTCAGATTTTACTGCCATATTCAGCCTGTTTAAAGATGATAAAGTTACGTCTGTTTTAGCACAAAACGCTATTAAATCGGTATTAGAAAACCCTAGTTTCGATTACAAAACATATTTTGAAGCGAATACCATTTCAGAATCTAAAATTGAAGATGCTATAGCCAAGGTCATTTCAGAAAACGAAGCCGTAGCAAACGATATTAAAGCAGGAAACCAAGGGAAAGCAGGTATTCTTGTTGGAAAAGTTATTGGTATTATTGGTAAAGGTGCCTCAGGAAAAGTAATTCGCGAGGGCATTTTAAGTGCACTTGCAGGAAATGAAGGCGCAAGCACGACAACCGAAAACGCAAGCACACAACAACCAATAACAAACAACCAACAACCAGTAACCAAAACAGAAGAAGTTCTACCAGAAATTCCGATTGTTGTAAAGGACGAATACAGAACACACGTTATCTCTGATATTTCGGACGATAGTATTTCTGAAAACGTAACACTTTCCGGTTGGGTGTCTAGTGTGCGCGACCATGGCGAATTAATGTTTATCGATTTACGCGATTCTAGCACACAGGTATTTCAAGTTCGATTAAGTAGAGAATCGTTTGCTAATCTAGATGAGTTAGTAAAACTGAAACCAGAATCGGTTATTACAGTTTCTGGAACCATCATGCAACGTAAGGAGGATGATTATAACGCGGCTTTAAGAACCGGTAAAATTGAATTAGAAGCCAAAGATTTAGAAATTTTAAACCTTTCTAAAACCTTACCTTTTGAAATAAAAAGAGCTACCAAAACCAACGAAACGGTTCGTTTTCAATATAAATATCTAGATCATAGAAATGATGATGTTCGTAGAGCTATTGTAAATCGCCATAAGGTAATTAAAATGATGCGTGATATTTTGGACGACCAAGAGTTCCTTGAAATTGAAACGCCTATTTTAAGTGCAGGAACCGATGAGGGTGCGCGCGAATTTATTGTACCAACACGTAAGCAAGCCGGTTCGTTTTACACGCTTCCGCAGGCACCACAACAGTTTAAACAAATGTTGATGGTAAGTGGTTACGAAAAGTATTTCCAGATAGCACGTTGTTTTAGAGATGAAGATTCTAGAGGCGATCGCCAACCAGAATTTACACAATTAGATATTGAAATGGCGTACGCTAGCATGCAACAAATTATCGATTTAAACACAAATATGTTTAATGCTATTGTTGAAAAAATATATGGTAAAAAATGGATATTACGTCCATTTGAAGTGATTACCTATAAGGAAGCCATGGACAGTTATGGCTGCGATAGGCCAGATTTACGTTTTGGTTTAAAACTACAAGACATTACAGAGTTTGTAAAAGATACCACCTTCCAAGTGTTTAGCAAACCTATTGAAGAAGGCGGTATTGTAAAATGTATTAAAGTTTCGGCTGAAGAGCAAGGAAACAAACGCTTATCGAAAGGGCAAATTGAAAAACTAACCACTTTAGCACAAAGTCATGGTCTTGGTGGTTTAGCGTACATTATTGTAAACGAAAACGATTTACAATCGCCAATTATTAAGTTTTTAGGCGAAGATATTGCCGCAGCAATCATTAAAACAACCAACGCACAAGTTGGTGATATTGTATTCTTTTCGGCAGCAGATTATGCAACAGCCAACAAAGCTTTAGATGCTGTACGCCAAGAATTAGGTAAAATGTTACGTTTGATTAACCCTAAGGAATTAAGACCTGCTTGGGTTATTGATTTCCCTATGTTTGAAAAAACAGACGAAGGCCGTTGGACGTTTACACACAACCCGTTCTCTATGCCAGCTATTTATGATATTGAAAAACACATGAATGGTAAGGAAGAAGAAATTGGAAGCATTATTGCCCAGCAATACGATTTAATTTTAAATGGTTACGAAATTGGTGGTGGTTCTGTGCGTGCGCACAAACCTGAAATTTTAGAGGCTACATATAAAAACATGGGCTACAACAAAGAAGAAATGATGAAAAGTGTTGGCACCATGTATAAAGCGTTCCATTATGGGGCACCACCACACGGCGGCATTGCTTGGGGTGTAGATAGATTAATGATGATTTTAGAGAAAAAAGCATCTATTAGAGAAGTTATGGCGTTCCCAAAAACAGGAACTAGTGAAGATTTACTCTTTGGAGCTCCTTCTCCTCTATCTGATAAAAAGGTTGAAGAAATGAACGTAAGAATTCTAAAAAAATAAACTGTAATTTGCTCCTATGAAATTGACATACCTTTTACTGCTAATAAGTTTAAGTGCGTTTGCACAAACATGGCAAGCGGCTCCTAATATTGTTACGAATACCGATGGTACCCGTTTTGACGATGTGTTTTTTTTAAACGACAATTTAGGTTGGGCAGCAAATGGGCAACATGGTGCTATTTTTAAAACTACCGATGGTGGTTTAAACTGGACCGAACAATTAAACCATTCGGAGTTACCAGGCAATAATAAGTATTTTAGAAATGTTGAATTTTTAAACGAAAACATTGGCTTTGTAGGGACTTTAAACGGTGCCTTTTACAAAACGGTTGATGGTGGCGATAACTGGACAGAGGTTAGCATAAGCCCTAACCCAAATGCTATTTGCGGTATAAATGCTGTGGGAAGCTCTACAATTTATGGTTGTGGTGCTTATTTTCAACCGGCACACCTTATAAAATCGACCGATAGTGGCGAAACCTGGACTTATACCGATATGTCTGCCTATGCCAATGCCTTAGTAGAAGTTAAATTTTTAGACGAATTAAACGGTTTTGCGGCCGGTAGAAACAATACAGGCGCTATTGTATTAAAAACAACCGATGGTGGCGTTACATGGTCTAACATTTACCAAGCCACTATTTCTGGCGAATACGTATGGAAACTCCAAATTCTATATGGTAATCCTAATGTAATGTTTGGAGCCATTTATACCTCGCAAGCAAACCCAGGGAAACTTATAAAATCATTGGATGGTGGTGTTACATGGACAAGCCATGATGCTCCAGAAAGCGGCGTTGAAGCTGTTGGGTTTATTTCGGAAACTAAAGGCTGGATGGGAGGCCACACAACAGGTTTTCATGAAACCAACGATGGCGGACTCACTTGGACCGACTTAAACATTGGCGGTAACTTAAACCGTATTTTTGTAATAAATAGCACCTTGGCTTATGCTGCAGGAGCATCGGTTTACAAATACACCACACAAACACTACGCACTAACAATTCGGAAATTTACAGAAAAGATCTTGATATTACCTTATCTAAAAACCCTGTGGATAAGCAGTTGGAATTTACCATAAATTATAATGTTGGCGATAATATACTTATTGAACTATATAGCAGTACAGGCGCCTTTATAAAGCAGTTAACAAGAGACTCGGTAAAGAATAAAAGCAGTAAAACCTACTCGTTTAGCGTAAACGATTTAGCTTCTGGATATTATATATTAGATTTCCATAGTAATACAGGTCGTACCGCTAAAAAGTTTATTAAATTGTAATTAGTTATTTATAATTACGGGTGGTATAACTCCCAATAAAAAGAGCCTAGTTTTAAACGACTAGGCTCGTTTTATTTTTGTAAGAAAATTTAATTATATTTACCGGATAACAACGACAAAAAACTAACTATATCATGTTTTATTTCCGGGATATGAAACATAGATGTAATTATATAACGAGTTGCCAGTAATTAAAAAAACAAGACCTGAATGAAAAGTCTCTATAAACTGAATAAAATTTTAGAAATTATATTATTTGGAATTTCTGTCTTTTTAGTTACATATTTATCAAATGAAAAATTTTATTGGTGGTTAGCATTAGCGTCTGCGATAATTATATTCTTAGAAATAGTTTTGAAAAATAGTGAGTATAATTTCATTTTAAAGAGAGCGCATAGAAGAGAAAAAAAATTAAAGAACAAGAAGATAATGGAATCACGAACCATTACTTTATGAGAAACTCATCTTCTAAAAATAATCGAAATATTGAAATCTCAAACTCAATCGATTGTTCTAATGAACTTCATTTAATAGCGGAAACGGGAAAATCATATTTGGATATTGCTACGGATAGACATTGGAAAAATATAAAAGCAAAATTAGACAATGGAATACATTTTCGCGTTTTACTAGTTAACCCTACTTGCAAAAATAAAAAGGTAAGAAATAGGCTTAATAATATCGAAGGAGAAACCGATAGAAAATTGGATTTAACTAACCTTAAGCGACTAAATGATAAATATGATAATTTAGAAATTAGATTCACTAATCAAATATATTGCTCATTGTTCTTTACAGATAAATATATGATTTATGACCCATATCATTTAGGTAAAGTAGGAGATAGAATTGAAAATAATTTTATTGCTATTGAGTTTGAAAGTGATAATCAAAATTATAATATTCTAAAAAGTCATTTTAATAACTCGTGGAGCCTTTCAAAAGATTTTGAAGATATTGTTGAATAATGAAAAGACTAATAATTACCTATAATCAAAATTGCAATTTGAAATGCAAGTTTTGTTACATTGACTTTCATTATCAAAAAATAGAAGACAAAACCAATGAAATAGTTGCAAAAGCAATCGAATATGGCTTCGATATAATAACTTTTGGAGGTGGAGATTCCTTTAGTAAGAAAACATTTCGTACTGCGTGCAAATTAGCTAAAGAGAATAATATTATAACTCACGTAGATACAAATGCCAAAGCAATAAATGATTCTGACATAGATTATATTAATCAATATGTTGATTTATTAGGGATTTCTTTAGATGCAATTGGTGAAGATTATGACAAATTTAGAGAGTCTAAAAATCTATTCCAAAAAGTCGATTTAATAATCAAAAAACTTGAAGAAAAAATAAATATTCCAATAAAAATAAATACAATAGTAACGAAATTAAATTCCCATAATATCTCTGAAATTGGAGATTACATAATGAAATTTAAGAATATTAAACGATGGAGTTTATATCAATTTTTTCCACTTTCTGTAGCGAGAAAAGAAAAAGACAAATATGAAATTAGTGAATATGACTTTGACTTACTTACACAGCATTTAAATATTAATAAACCAAATTTAAATGTTGAGCTTTTTAAATTTAAAGACAGAGTTGATGGATATCTATTCTGCGATGAACAAGGCTTCATTTACACTAATTCAATAAATGGTAATTACGAAAAGCTATATTCTATTTTTGACAAAGATTTTAAAAATAAAACAGATAACATAAAAGGAAAAATTAATCCAAAAACAATTCACAGATATAAATAACTACTGGCAACACCGTATATAATTTATTGCTAGTTCTAGCCTACTTACGAAAATCCTCGCGGATTTTCTATTCAGTTTTTATTTGCTAAATTTAGTACTTAAACCACGCAACAAACCATATACAACAACGTTGTACATAATTATGAAGAAAATCCTGCTTAAAATTGTTTTACCGATAATATTAATAGTTTTTTTATTGTGGTTTCTTCGAATGGATATAAAATACCTTTTTTTAAATTCTCAAGTAATTTATTGGTCTGATGATGTTGAAATATCAGAATCGGATTTCACAGACGACATTAATTTGACTTCAAAATCTGATATTTCTTATTTCCATGGTCTGATGATAAAAAAAACATACATCCAAAAAGCAAATGTGAAAGCCGTGTTTTACAAAAATAAATCATGGATAAAAAACTCAGCTGACTTCAAGAAAGAATACAAACTTCAAAAAGTTGTATTTGACCTTTATGAAGCTTACGCAAAAAAATATAATAAGGAAATTAAACAGTTCAGAAATGAAAATAAAACTGATTTAACTTTTCCTGAATTAAAGGAAATCGGAAAACCTATTTTCGCTGATTTATTTGCGACAGAAGATTCAATTTTTAATACTAATATGGAATTTAGCCATTTAGTGGAGTTTTGGAGATTTAAAATTGATAAATTGTTGGTAGAAGAATAACTATGTACAACATGCGTATAAAACATATAAAAAGTTGTAAATTCATACAAAAACAACCTCAGCCCTAATAAAATTCACCTTTTTTATTTAAGGCAGACAAATAGTCTTTTAAAGCATGAGTAAGCCGCAACAGTAAGCGCGTTAGGGATAGTAACGAATAGCCCACAGCCTGACGTAGGAAGTGCGAGGACTTGCAGTGAATAGCCCGACCGCTTGCCCTGAGTGCAGACGAAGGGCGTGGTAACGCCCTAATTAAAAGTATAGAAACCTAGCTATTTATCTTCATTGGTTTCGGACATGTAGTACAACTGTTTTAAACTCTTTTTAAGCAACCTAAACCTAAACACACCTATTATAAAAAAGATGGCACTAAAGGCTAAGGATACAAAGGCTAGGTATTTAAAATTAGGATACCCTTTTAATTGAAAAAAGCCAATACTTCCTAATAGTAAATATAGCGACGACCTTATGTAAGATAACAGGGTACGCTCGTTTGCTAATCGGGTGCGTTCTATGGCCAAATAATCTCTTAAAATTACTTTTTCGTCTGGTTTAAAATCGCGTCCAAATTTTAAAAGTTTCATTATTTTCAATTTTAATTCTTTATAAAAATACATTTTTTAAAGCAACCTGTATAGTCATGCTTAAGGATTTTAATTTGAATACTAGCTAATTGCAAACTTTAACATTAGCTAACCAGTTTTATAAAAACATTAAGACTTTTTTGGTTTAATTTTAAACTTTAATAAAAACAAAAAAATAGATTATGAAAAAAACAACCTTATTATCAACCCTTGCTTTTGCGTTTGTAATGTTATTAACAACAACGGTAAGCGCTCAAAAATTTTCGAAATTAGATAAAAGTCCTTTAGACGTAACATTTTACAGGACAGATAGAAGCAAACCTGCTTTTGTAAAAGTTGTTTATAGTCGTCCGTTTTTAAAGGGCCGCGAATTAAGTAAACTGGCTCCTAACGGAGAGGTTTGGAGAACTGGCGCTAACGAAGCTGCAGATATTACCATTTATAAAGACATGAAAATTGGTGGTAAAAGTATTGCTGCTGGTACGTACTCGTTATTTACTATTCCTGGAGAAAAAGAATGGACTATTATTTTAAGCAATGATGTAAATACATGGGGTGCTTACACATACAAAGAGGCCAATGATGTTTTAAGAATAACAGCACCCGTTAGCAAAGATGATTCGTCGTTAGAAAACTTTTCTATTACCTTTGAAAGTAATGATGCCGGTGCAGACATGTACTTAGGTTGGGGCACTACAAGAGTAGCTGTGCCGTTTATGAATTAAATATATGTATCCATAAAAAAAGTTCCGATAGCTACAAGTTAGTTATCGGAACTTTTTTTTATTAAAATACTTTAAAAACGTAACCTAAAAGCCAATATAGTATAAGGAAAACAAAAAAGGTTCCTATACATCCACATTTGCCGCCTCCTATTTTTTTTGCTCCCCAAGCCGCTCCAATAATTCTCAATAATTTTTCCATAATCGAATGTTTTTATAGCTCAAAAATACATTACAATTCATACTTTACTTGTCTTAAATCGTAAAAAGTTTAACACAAATACAGTTATGGTACTTTAGGGAATATTTAAATATTTATGAGTTTGTAAAGACACTTTCCATTTTGGATGTTTCATTACATAATCAACAATTTCTGGCACCACTTTATCGCGTTTACTCCACTCCGGCTGCAAGTATAAAATACAATTATCGTTTACTTTAGCTGCTTGTTCTTCAGCAAAACGAAAATCGTCTTTATTATAAATAATCATTTTTAACTCGTGGGCATGATCGTAAACTTCTTTGGTAGGAAGTTTCATTTTTTTAGGCGATAAACAAATCCAATCCCATATACCTGTTAGTTTATATGCTCCAGAGGTTTCGATATGTGTTTGTAAGCCTTCTGCTTTTAATTGGGTTGTTAAAGGCGTCATATCCCAAGTTAAGGGCTCACCACCAGTAACCACAATAGTACTACTATACGATTTAGCGGCTGCTACTATTTTAGTTGTTTCGGTAGGTGGATGTAAATTAGCATTCCAGCTTTCCTTAACATCGCACCAATGGCATCCTACATCGCAACCACCTATTCGAACAAAATAGGCTGCGGTTCCTTTATGAAACCCTTCGCCTTGAATAGTATAAAACTCTTCCATTAGGGGTAACATTTCCCCTTTCTCCACCATTTGCTTTACAACTTCATTCATCCCAAAAAAAATTTAGTGTGCAAATGTACATATATTTACAGAAATGACTTAGTAACAAAGAAGTTTGTTTAGTTCCCTTTTATTCTTCAAAATGTTTACGTATTTTCGTAATCCCTAAAAACAATTAATTCACCCTCAACCTCTCTCTAAAGCATGAAGTTTATAGTATTTGCTTTAATATTGCTATTTAGCAATTTTTACAGCTTCTCTCAAGTAGGTATTGGCACTACAACTCCTAATGATTCCGCTATTTTAGATATAGAATCTACAGATAAAGGCCTATTAATCCCTAGACTTACAACAACTCAAAGAAATAATATTACTACGCCAGCACCTGGCCTAATGATATTTAACACCTCAACCAATACGTTTGAATTTAATTCTGGTACACCTGGAACACCTGCGTGGAGTAAGCTAAATCCAGACTCATCGGTGCATATTGGTAAGTTTATAATAACAGGCACAGGCACGCAAACAGTAACGGGTTTACCTTTTGAGCCATCGTCTATAAAATTTTCTGCTCATGCCAATGTAGAAACTTACAATTTAAATTCGGATAATGGTGTAGGAAACAATTCGAATACATTTCAAAATGCATTTGGAACTACAACAGGCTACGCTACAAACTACAATGGTAGTATAGAGCAGCAAGCCATTTATGTAGGTGGTAGCGGAACATCTATTAACGACATTTCTAGATACGCTTCAAGTTCAAGAGCCATAGGTATTAGATACTCAAACCAAAATGGAGACAGTTTAGGTTTAACAGCCGCTGAGGTTACAAGCTTTAACACAAATGGTTTTACAATAAACGTAACAGACCATACCGAAGATATTGTTGTAATTTTTGAGGCTCACAGATAGTTTTATTTAATAATACAATTTGATTTTAAAAGAATTAAGTCCTAAACTTTTTTTTATTTTAAATTGCTGTATTTTTATGCAAAATTATACAGTATGAGCAACAAGGACACTTTTTATAAATACATTACAGAAGGCAATACCACAAAAGGCGATTTTATACCCGTTGGAGCCGCCATGTTAGATGGCGAAACCATAACTGGAGCACATGTAAAAATCCCTTTAAAGACTATGAATCGTCATGGTTTAATTGCCGGAGCTACAGGTACCGGAAAAACAAAATCGTTACAAGTATTAGCCGAAAATTTAAGTGATAAAGGCGTTCCTGTACTACTCATGGATATTAAAGGTGATTTAAGCGGTATAGCACAACCTAGTCCTGGTCATGCTAAGATTGATGAACGCCATGAAAAAATAGGATTACCTTTTGAATCGAAAGCCTTTCCTGTTGAAATTTTAACCCTTTCTGAACAAGACGGCGTACGCTTAAGAGCTACTGTTAGTGAATTTGGACCGGTTTTGTTATCTAGAATTTTAGATCTTACTGAAACACAATCTGGAATTGTAGCCGTAATTTTTCAATATTGCGATAATAATAAATTGCCGCTTTTAGATTTAAAAGATTTTAAAAAAATATTACAATACGCTACACAAGAAGGCAAAGAAGAATTTACTGAATCTTATGGTAGGATTTCGACAGCATCCACTGGCGCCATTCTGCGAAAAATTATAGAATTAGAACAACAAGGTGCCGATCGTTTTTTTGGCGAAACCTCTTTTGAAGTTGAAGATCTGTTGCGTGTTGATGAAAATGGCCGTGGCTATATAAATATTTTAAGACTTACAGATATACAAGATAGACCTAAATTATTCTCAACCTTTATGTTAAGTTTACTGGCCGAAATTTATTCGACCTTTCCAGAACAGGGAGATAGCGACAGACCAGAACTTATTTTATTTATAGATGAAGCTCATTTAATTTTTAATGAAGCATCAAAAGCCCTTTTAAATCAAATTGAAAGTATTGTAAAATTAATACGTAGTAAGGGTGTTGGTTTGTATTTTGTAACGCAAAACCCAACCGATGTTCCAGAAGCTGTTTTAGGGCAATTGGGTTTAAAAATTCAACATGCATTAAGAGCATTTACCGCCAAGGATAGAAAAGCTATTAAACTCACTGCGCAAAACTATCCGGATTCTGAGTATTATGACACTACCGAGGTTTTAACATCTTTAGGAATAGGTGAAGCCTTGGTTTCTGCGCTAGACGAAAAAGGACGTCCTACGCCTCTTGCAGCTACCATGATGCGAGCTCCTATGAGTAGAATGGATGTATTAACCGATGTTGAGTTAAGCAGCTTACTATCAAAATCTAAGTTGGTAAAAAAATACAACGAAACCGTAGATAGAGAAAGTGCCTATGAAATGCTAAATAAGAAAATTGAAAAAGCAGAGGCCGAAGAAATTAAAGAAAAAGCTAGAGAAGAAAAAGAAGCGCTTAAAAAAGCAGCATCAAAAAAGAAAACAACAACTTCTAGACGAAAAAGCACTGCCATGAACCCTATAGTTAAAGTATTAACAAGCGCCACTTTTATTAGAAGTGTATTTGGTATTTTAACAAAAGTGATGAAAAAATAACATTGCAATAGCCCATTATATTAAGTATTAAAATCAAAACCTTTTCCTTAAAACCAAACCCTAATTTATTTATGTACAAGTCTTTTTTAACGGTATTATGTATCTCTTTCATTATAACAAGTTGTAACAACACACCAAACCCTTTCGAAATTAGTAAGCAACATGTTGGCTTACTAACCGATTCTACTCAAGTTAAAGACTTAAAAACTATTTATGCCAACGATTCTATCGTTAAATTTATAAGTGGTGATGAGTTTACAGGAAACATAAACAATATTGAAATTTTTGAAAAAGGAGGAAAAAAACTTTTAACGCTTACGCCTAAACAAGCTTTAGATTCTACCTCAACAATTGGTAGTATTCGTATTTTAGATGAGCGTTTTAAAACTGAAAACAACATTACTAGTTTAAGTACTTTTAAAGACATAAAGGAGAATCATAAAATTTCTAGAATTAGTAATTTAATTAATTCTATTGTTGTAGGAGTCGATCAAATTAACGCTAGTTTTACTATTGACAAAAACGAGCTACCTTCTAACCTTAGGTTTGATATGAATTTAAAATTTGAACCTACTCATATTCCAGATAATGCCAAAGTAAAATACTTTTTTATAAACTGGAACCATTAATATAAATGAATCCACTTATATCCAAAATTCTAGTTGATGTTGCACGTAAACGACTTGAAAAAAAGCACGTTGGGGCAACGGTAACTAAAAAACAAATTGACCCTTTAGTAAAATCGTTTGAGGTAGAAATTTCTCATGCCGTAAAAGAATTCGTTTTTATTATTATAGGTGTTTTTTCGGCTGGTTTTGGTTTAAAAGGCTTCTTACTACCTAATAACTTTATTGATGGTGGTGCTACCGGTATTTCGTTATTGCTTAGAAACGTAACCTCTATCCAATTAGGCATATTGCTAATTATTGTAAACTCACCATTTATCTTTTTGGCTTCGAAAACCATAGGTAACAAATTCGCCTTAAAAAGCATTGTTGCCATTGCTTTATTAGCTATTGTGGTACACTTTGTAAACTACCCAACTATAACTGAAGACAAGCTGCTTATTGCAGTATTTGGTGGTTTCTTTTTAGGCTTAGGAATAGGACTATCTATGAGAGGTGGCAGTGTAATAGATGGCACCGAAGTTCTAGCGATTTATTTAGGACGAAAACTTTCGCTTACTATAGGCGATGTATTACTGCTTATTAATATTGTAATTTTCTCTGTAGGTGCTTATGTATTATCTATGGAAATAGCACTTTACGCTATTTTAACCTATTTATCGGCTGCGAAAACCGTAGATTTTGTGGTTGATGGTGTTGAAGAATATGTGGGTGTTACTATAATATCAGAGCAGCACGAAAAATTAAGAATCATGCTAACCCAAAACCTGAGAAGAGCTTGTACTATTTACGCAGGAAAAGGTGGTTATGGTACAAAAGGAGAAAGTTACGACAAGGATATTATTTATACTATTGTTACCCGTTTGGAACTTGCAAAACTTCAAACAGAAATTGATAAAATTGACGAAAACGCCTTTGTAATTATGGGTGTTGTAAAAGATTTAAAAGGCGGAATGATAAAGAAAAAGCCTTTACAAGACCAACATTAAATCTTAATGTATTAAAACTTTCTAATTACCATTTTTCGATTTTAAATATCAACATAAAATATGTCTAAAAAGCGCTATACCATTCAAACAAGTCCTTTTGTTGTACCCACTACAGATGGCAAAATTATAAAAGAACATTTTGGAAAAACTACCGATGGTAATTCCGAAATAAGTATTGCACACATGAAAGCTCCCGCAGGTTGGAGTGAACCTTTTCAAACGCCCGAATTTGATGAATTTACAATTATAATTCGCGGCAAAAAGCAATTTATCATAGAAGATGAGCAAATTGTATTAGAAGCAGGACAATCTATTAAAATTGAAAGAAACACTAGAGTGCAATACTCCAACCCTTTTACCGAGGTTTGCGAATACATTGCCATATGTACACCGGCTTTTTCTATAGATTTAGTAAACAGAGAAGATAGCTAAATGAAAAACCTCATCCCGAAATGTATTGGTTTTTTTATTAATGTTATTGGCATTATCGCTCCTAAATATGCCGCTAAATTGGCCATATTACTATTTTCTACACCAAAAAAAGGAAAAATAAAACCTAAGGAATTAGAATACCTAAAAGATGCTAGCCAAGAAGAAATTAGTTTCGAAAACATTACAATTACTACCTACCATTGGAAAGGCGAAAAAGACACCATCTTGCTTGCTCACGGTTGGGAAAGCAACACCTTTAGATGGAAAGATTTAATTGAGGAATTAAGAGTTTTAAACTACAACATTATAGCATTAGATGCTCCAGGACATGGCGCTTCAAGCGGAAAAACCTTTAACGCTATTTTGTATGCCGATTGCATAAATGTAGTTGTAAAAAAATTTAATATACAAACCATTATAGGGCATTCCGTTGGTGGTATGGCTACCGTGTTTTTTCAGCATAAGTACCAATTAAAATCCATAGAAAAACTTGTTCTTTTGGGCGCGCCTGCAAACTTTACTGGTGTATTAAGTCGTTATGCAGACATGATGGGATATAGCAAACGCGTTATAAAAGCTATAGATCAACACATACTAAAACATTACAATAATCTCCCTGAATATTTTACGCCTTCGGTTTTTATAAAAGAAATTTCCGCTAAAGGCCTTATTATTCATGATGAGAAGGATAGAATTATTCCGTTTAACGATGGTATAAAATTTAAAGAAAACTATGCCAACGCTAATTTTATAGCCACTACAGGCTTTGGGCATGGTTTAAAATCTAAACCCGTATATCAAAACATTTTAGACTTTTTAAACGACTAACTTTGTTGTATTTTTGAGCCATGGCAGAAGTTGTATTAAAACGTATAAATAAATATTTAAGTGAAGTTGGTTACTGTTCTAGAAGAGAAGCAGACAAACTCATTGAAGCAGGTCGTGTTACCATTAATGGTGTTGTGCCAGAAATGGGAACCAAAATTGCACCCGAAGATGTTGTTGCGGTTGATGGTAAAGAAATAATTAACACCAAAGAGTCTTTTGTTTATTTAGCTTTTAATAAACCCGTGGGCATTGTTTGTACAACAGATACCAGCGTAGAAAAAGATAACATCATTGATTATTTAAACTACCCAAAACGTATTTTCCCCATTGGACGATTAGATAAACCTAGTGAAGGTTTAATTCTATTAACCGATGATGGCGATATAGTAAACAAAATTCTAAGAGCTAGTAATAACCACGAAAAAGAATATATTGTTACGGTTGATAAACCCATTTCGCAAACATTTATTGAACGTATGTCTGGAGGTATTCCATTGGCAGAATTAAATAAAACAACCAACACATGTAAAGTTGAAAAACTGAGCACTTATAAATTCAAGATTATTTTAACACAAGGGTTAAATAGACAAATTAGACGCATGTGCGATTATTTAAATTATGACGTACAAACTTTAAAACGTGTTAGAATTATGAATATAAAACTAGACATGCCCGTTGGAGAATATCGCGAATTAACTAAAGAAGAGTTTAAAAACTTAAATTTACTTTTAGAAGAAAGCACCAAAACATTTAAACAAAACAATAGTGCTAAAGCAATGAGAAGCCGTAAGCGCTAGCTATTTCTTTTTAAGTAAAAATATAGTTGCTCAAACTTTTATTCTTACAATTTTTAAGCAACGATATGAAAATTAAATGAATAAACTTTACACAAAACAATAGCGTTAAACGAACAAAATAAGCGGCTTAGACTTTCATCTAAACCGCATTAAATATCAATTTTAGATAATTACACTTTTTTATTTATGTTTATGATTAGGCTCCCATATTAGCCTTAAAAAAGAACTAAATCTTTCATTTTCTCTGCTTACGGGAATTCCTGCTACAATACCTACTAATAGGTTATCTGCAACTACCACTCTCATTTGAGGTCGCATTGTCATATCAAAGTTACCTCGATCAATAGTCTTATTAAATTCAACACCTATAAAATTTCGTGTACCCGATATCATATAATGAAAACTAGTATTAATATCGTAAGTGGTATGGAACTTATTGGAAATAAAACTCTGCTCAATCATTGGTCCTGTATAAATCAATGAATGAAAGTTATTACCCCAACGTTTTGCAATTACAAAAAACGGATTATAAACATTTCCTTTTATTAAGGGGCTTCCAAAACTCCTAAAGTCTGAAAGTTCAAACTCATTAATGTAACCTAGCGCCATAGATGTTGCCATGGGTACACTTACAAAAAACGACCATTGCGTTGCTATTTTTATGCTATTTAGCCTATTGGAAGGAATTGAACCTCTATTTATTCCACTTTGAGGTGAATACAATGTAAAAGGTAATTCTACTTCTAGACCCAATCTATCAATAGGTGCCCACTCATATTCAATTAAGGCTTCGTATGCATCAAATTCTAAATTATCTGTTAATCCTAAACCTAAGTTCCATTCTTTTTCTCCTTTTTTAGCTCCTAAATCACGTATTAAGTCTATATACAGAGGTTCTGCGTGTAAAACTTTGTCTGGTTCTTTATGATTTTCTACTTGCTGAATATAGATGCTATCTTTTTGAGTATTTGTAGTTTGTGCTACTAAAAATGTTGAAGATGCCAATAAAATTAAAGACATCCATATTGTTTTTATTTTCATTTTAATTTGTTTTTAAGCATTAAAAATTACCCCATCACAAATTTTGCGATAGGAACTTATTAAGTTGTAAAACAAATTATATCTTGGGGGGAGGAAGGTCGAGTTTATCAAACCCGCTTGTTAAATAGGTTTTATAGTCTGGAAACTTTCCAGGTGCATTTTTAAATTCTAAAGAATTTAAATTACTAACAAGTATAGAAGGCGTTGTTAAATCAATTTTAACATTTCTTTTTTTATTATGCTCTTCTGTATCAGGATCGTCATATTCTTCGATAGCATCTTCGAAACCCAGAACTTTCTCAAGAATTATTTCTATAATACTTTCTTGGTCGTTAAATGATAAATCTTCAGGAATATGGCTAGGTTTGGGGTCTTTAGTGTCAACACTTATGTTTAACAAATAAAGACCCATTAAACCCCATAGGATTTTTGTAAATGCGTTATTTCTTATTTCGCTTATCACGGTACAAAGTTAACGTTCTTTTATTAATTTTCTTATATGACCACTAAATACTATTCTTAAAAATAAGTAAATTTAAAAAAAGAATTGTACTACTGGAATATACTATGGTCATTCGCCAAAATACTCAAACACTGAAGCTAATTCTAGTTTTGCATTCAGGTAAAATAGTTAGCATTTAGCAGTTTGTTTACAGCACGCATTAGTAGTACATAAACCAATAGGCCTACAACCTATTTAAAAGCATTATTAACAGGCGCATATTAAACACAAAAGAGGCCTAAAAACCATTAAAAGCCCTAAATGGTCAATCCAGTACTAGAAGTATTCAAAACTAAGATAACCAAAAGCGATATCTGGAGTTAACACACTTTGTAATGTGCCACCAATAACCCAAAACAAGAGAATTCTGAATACTAAATAGCTGCTATAATAAGAAAACACAGGTATTAAAAGCCCAATTAAAGTACATAAATACAAGGCAAATCGGTTGACAAGCTAATAGTATCATAATCTCCTAGACTTATTTTATGCACATGAAACATGACACCTACAAGGCTTATAAAACAGGCTAAAATATATAGCGCTTTATTTTATTGCCATTTGCAAAGTCGAGGCTTTGCAAATGGCATAAAAACAATAGCAAATAAAACAGTTAAAACTATTGGTAAGATAATTTAAAGACTTCCAATGGTAACTCTATTAAACAAAAAAATTGCATTATAAATTATAAAACTCATAATACAATTTAATTAAATAATATTTTATGCTACTTAATATGTCGTTCTCTAGCCAATAAGGTATTCTTTAATAGCATAGCAATCGTCATTGGACCTACACCACCAGGAACAGGTGTAATGTAACTTGCTTTTTGACTTACGCTTTCAAAATGCACATCGCCCGCTAATCGGTAACCATTCTTTTTAGTTGCATCTGGCACACGTGTAATTCCAACATCGATAATTACAACATCTTCCTTAACCATATCGCCTGTTAAAAACTCCGATATACCAATGGCAGCAACAATAATATCTGCTGCTTTAGTAATTTC
Organism: Algibacter pectinivorans; assembly: GCF_900112595.1. Taxonomy (GTDB): domain Bacteria; phylum Bacteroidota; class Bacteroidia; order Flavobacteriales; family Flavobacteriaceae; genus Algibacter_B; species Algibacter_B pectinivorans. Next base: position 108,900 of record NZ_FOMI01000001.1, read on the forward strand.
CTCTAAGTTTTTTGAACGGCTATGAACTACTGTTACAGTAGCATCTCCTGCCTTACGTTTTTGGCTCATTAAAATACTCATTGGGCGACCAACAATATGGCTTCTTCCTAATACCACTACATTTTTACCAGAGGTTTCTATTTGATAACGCTCTAGCAACTCCATAATACCATACGGTGTTGCCGGTAAAAAGGTTGGCAAATCTAAAGCCATTCTACCAACATTTGTTGGGTGAAACCCATCGACATCCTTATCTGGATCGATAGCCATTAATACTTTTTGCTCATCGATTTGATCTGGTAAAGGCAATTGCACAATAAACCCATCAATATCTTTACTAGTATTTAGTTCATTAATTTTTTCTAGTAACTCTTCTTCTGAAGTGTAATCTGGCAACTCAATAAGTGTAGAGTTAAAACCTATACGTTGGCACGCTTTTACCTTTGCATTTACATAGGTCATACTAGCACCGTCTGATCCTACAAGAATTGCCGCAAGATGCGGTACTTTTTCTCCTTTAGCAACCATAGCCTGAACATGGTCTGCGATTTCGTCTTTAATATCGTTACTTACTTTTTTACCGTCTAAAATTGTCATGCTTAATTCGTTTTTGCCACGAATTCACGAATATTTTTTTTCGCAAAGACGATAAGGCTCAAAGTTTATTTCTTTTCTATTTTACTGTGAATGAGACTATAAACTAAAATATTACCTCATGTTCTTCATCATCTGCATCATCTTTTTACCGCCACCACCTTGCATCATCTTCATCATTTTGCTCATTTGGTTAAACTGCTTTAAAAGTTGATTTACTTCTTGTACTGAAGTTCCAGATCCTTTTGCTACACGCTTTTTTCTGCTGGCGTTAAGTACTGAAGGGTTAGTTCTTTCTTTTGGTGTCATGGAATGGATAATAGCCTCGATACCTTTAAAAGCATCATCATCAATATCAACATCTTTTAACATTTTACCAGCACCAGGAATCATACCCATAAGGTCTTTCATGTTTCCCATTTTCTTGATTTGCTGAATCTGTTTTAAGAAATCATCGAACCCGAATTGGTTTTTGGCTATTTTCTTTTGAAGTTTTCTAGCTTCGTCTTCGTCAAATTGCTCTTGTGCTCTTTCTACTAAAGACACCACATCTCCCATACCCAAGATACGGTCTGCCATACGCGATGGGTAGAATACATCGATAGCTTCCATTTTCTCGCCTGTACCAATAAACTTAATTGGTTTATTAACTACAGATTTAATTGAAATGGCTGCACCACCTCGCGTATCACCATCTAATTTGGTAAGAATTACACCATCGAAGTTTAAAACATCGTTAAAAGCTTTTGCTGTGTTAACGGCATCTTGCCCTGTCATAGAATCTACAACAAACAAAGTTTCTTGAGGCTCTATGGCTTTATGGATGTTAGATATTTCGGTCATCATTGCCTCATCGACAGCTAAACGACCTGCGGTATCGATAATAACCACATTATGTCCGTTTGCTTTTGCATGGGCTATTGCCGCTTGCGAAATAGCAACAGGATCGTTATTTCCTTTATCGCTAAAAACCTCTACACCTATTTGCTCTCCTACTACATGTAATTGATCGATTGCCGCTGGACGATAAACATCGCAGGCCACCAATAACGGTTTTTTGGTTTTTTTAGTTTTTAAGTAATTGGCTAATTTACCAGAAAAGGTTGTTTTACCAGAACCTTGTAAACCAGACATTAAAATAATACTTGGTTTACCGGATAGGTTTATACCTTCGGCATCGCCACCCATAAGTTGGGTTAGCTCGTCCTTAACAATTTTAACCATTAATTGCCCTGGCTGTAACGTTGTTAATACGTTTTGCCCTAATGCCTTTTCTTTAACAGTTTGTGTAAACTGTTTAGCTATTTTAAAGTTAACATCGGCATCTAATAAGGCGCGTCTTACTTCCTTTAAAGTTTCGGCTACATTAACTTCGGTAATGCTTCCGTGCCCTTTTAATACGTGTAAGGCTTTATCTAATTTATCGCTTAAATTATTAAACATAGTATTTTAAGTCTTCTGTAGGCAGCCACAAGTATGTAGACTGCGCTATAATTAAAATTTAAGTTGCAAAAATAACTAAATATTTTGTTTTTACAGGCTTGTATTTAGCTTTTACTTAAACAAGTTGAAGGGTAATTAGCAAAAAAAACGTAGTTGGCGGACCAACCCGCGTTAGGGATTGTAGTGGAAATCCTTTTTGTGAGGCACGAGCAAAAAGATTGGGAACGGAAAGCCCGACCTGAAAGGGAACGCCTAAATAGATTTTTAAGACTATAAACCGCTTTTAAAGCTTTTACATGCGCTCTGGAACGTGCACACCTAATAGGCTAAAACTGTTTTTAATGGTGTTGGCAACGACTTGAGATAGTTGCACTCTTAGTGTTTTTTCGGTGTCGTTATCTGCGCCTAAAATGGAAACGTTTTGGTAAAAGGAGTTGAATTCTTTAACCAAATCGTAGGTGTAATTTGCTATTAGCGCTGGACTGTGGTTGTTTGCAGCATTTTGAATTACCTCTGGGAACAGCTGTATTTGCTTGATTAGCTCTTTTTCCTTTGGATGAAGTGCTGTTTGAGTAGCGTTAATTGTTACATCTGGATTAAGATTCCCCTTGCGCAAAATGGATTGAATACGCGCGTAGGTGTATTGGATGAATGGTCCTGTGTTGCCTTGAAAATCGATAGATTCTTTTGGATCGAACAGGATTCGTTTTTTAGGATCTACTTTTAAGATGTAGTATTTTAAGGCGCCTAAACCAATGGTTTTATAAAGTTCCTTTTTTTCTTGAGTTGAATAGCCATCTAGTTTACCAAGTTCTTCGGAGATTTCCTCGGCTGTTGATGCCATATCGTCTATTAAATCGTCAGCATCTACAACAGTACCTTCTCTACTTTTCATTTTTCCGCTTGGTAAATCGACCATACCATAACTTAAGTGGTACAGGTTTTTAGCCCAATCGAAACCTAATTTTTTTAGGATTAAAAATAAGACTTGAAAGTGGTAATCTTGCTCGTTACCAACCGTGTAAACCATACCGCCTACATCTGGAAAATCTTTTATACGTTGTATGGCTGTACCAATATCTTGAGTCATGTAAACGGCAGTACCATCGGCACGTAGTACTATTTTTTTGTCTAATCCGTCTTCGGTTAAATCACACCACACAGACCCGTCTTCTTCTTTTACGAAAACGCCAGATTTTAAGCCTTCGGCAACAAACTCTTTTCCTAATAGGTATGTGTTACTTTCGTAATACAGCGTATCGAAATCTACACCTAAATTTTTGTAGCTTTCTGCAAAACCATCGTATACCCAACCGTTCATTTTGGTCCAAAGTGCCACGGTATCTTTATCGCCGGCTTCCCATTTTAAAAGCATGTTTTGTGCTTCTATTAGTAAAGGTGCATTTTTTTTGGCGTCTTCCTCGGTACTTCCAGCCGCTATTAAATTTTGAATTTCCTTTTTATATTCTTGGTCGAACTTTACGTAATAGTTACCTACTAATTTATCGCCTTTTAATCCGGTAGACTCTGGTGTTTCTCCGTTTCCGAATTTTTCCCAGGCCAACATACTTTTACAAATATGAATACCTCTATCGTTTATAATTTGTGTTTTATATACTTTTTTACCTGAAGCTTTTAAAATTTCGGCAACGCTATAGCCTAACAGGTTATTACGAACATGACCTAAATGCAATGGTTTATTGGTGTTTGGTGACGAATACTCGACCATAACCGCTTTTTCATCGGCCTTTGGTGATACAAAACCAAATGCACTATCGTTTTTAATGCCATTGAAAAAGTTAAGGTAATAGGCATCGCTAATTTCGACATTTAAAAAGCCTTTTACCACGTTAAACGCCTTTACCTCGGTAACATTATTAACCAAGTAACTACCTATAGTTTCTCCTATTTGAACCGGATTCCCCTTAATAAAACGAAGCATTGGGAATATAACCACCGTAATATCTCCTGCAAACTCTTTTCTAGTGGCTTGAAACTCTACGGTTTCTAAATTGATATTAAATTCTGCTTTAACAGCTTGTTTTACATAATTTAATAAGGTATCCTGAAGACTCATACTGCACGTTTTTAAGGCTGCAAAGATAGAATTTTTTACTAAAGTTAAATGATTTATTTATTGTAGAAATTTGTTTATCAAAACTCAATTTACATGCAACGAGTAAACAGGTTACTTTATTTTATTAATCTGCGAAATTTAGCGCCAATTTTACAATGTGAAAATAAATTGGAATATGATCGTTTTTTATAGTAATTGGTTGACAAATTGTAATATTATCTGTAATATATACCGTTTATCTATTCGTCGATTTTTACACTGTTTTTCGAGTCTCATTTCGTCTAATTTTTTGGTAGTAAAACGCAGAAATTAGATTTTGAAACTCCTTTTTTCAATTTTTGTTAAGTAATGCTATTATTTCCAATTTATTTGGATTAAGTGTTTAATAAAACAACTAATTACAACTAATTAAAGCTCTCTTATCTCCCTCAAAATAAGATTATTTTACTGCTTTATGTGCGTTGTAGTCAATGCTAAAATGAGGAGACTAATTACATTTATTATTATGCTATCTATATGCGCTAGTTTTGCTCAAACTAATGATATAGATAAGCTGACCTTGGATTTAGCTTTTCAAAACAAAGATTCCTTAAAAATTGAAACTTCTCTAAAGCTTATAAAAGCGCTTTACGACATAAAAGACTATGAACGAGCCAAGGAGTATATATTAAAAAGCGAAAAACTTTCCAATAAAATAAATTACAAAAAGGCAATTGCAGCAATAGTATACTATAAGTCTTTGATTTATGCCCAACACAATGATTATTTAAACGCTATTAGCGGGTATAATAAATCTAAGACCTTGTTTGCTTCCTTAAAGGATACATTAAGTGTTGCTAAAGTTAATAACAGTATAGGGTTGTTAGAAATTAAAAAGGGGCGTTTTAAAAAGGGTGTACAATTTTCGTTATCGGCCATTAGAGAGTTTGAAAAAAGAGGTCTTGATAAAGATTTAAGTAGTGCTTATAAAAATTTAGCCCAGGCTTATAACGGTATTAATTTAACGGACTATGCTATAACATATTATGAAAAAGCATTAGAAATACAGACAAAATTAAATGAGGATGAATCTGTTTTAAATACTCAAAATGAATTAGCAGATTTATACGCTTTGGAAAACAGGCATTATAAAGCCATTAATTGCTATAAAAATATACTTAAACATGAATTTTCGGCGAATGATTCTGTTTTGGGTTCTATTCTTCCTAAACTTGGTAGAGAATATTTAAAATTAAGTAATTTAGATAGCGCCGAAATACACTTAACCAAAAGTTTGAAAATTAATAGCAAAATAATAAACAAAAATGGTTTACTAATTACATTAAACAATTTAGGAAATATAAATTTAAAGAAAGGAAATTTAAAAACTGCTGAAAAGCAATTAGCACAGGCTGGCTCTATTGCTAAAAGTTTAAATAATAGTAATGGGCTATTAAATTATTACCGATTAATGACTGCTTTAGATTCTACAAAAAAGCATTTTAACAGTGCTTTTAAGTGGCAAAGTGCATATTACAAATTACACAATAGTTTAATAAAAAATGAAGCTAGAGTAAACTATTTTAACCAAGAGCAAGACTCGGCAGAGATTGAAGAAAAAAACCTTAACAGTTTTGAATTGGAAGAAAAAAAATCAACACCTTCTAATCAAGTAGATAATGCCTTATCATTAAATTTCGAAAAAACTCTAAGCAGATATAAACTTATAGTTTACGCTTTAGTTGGCGGGCTTTTAGTTATTTCTACTTTATTAATTTTAATATATTTAAAGCAAAACAGATTAGTTAAATACACACAAGAGCTAGAGGAAAGAAATATTAAGTTAGATATTAAAAATGCTGATTTTTTGGAACAAACTAAACATCTAGAAAATATTAATAATGTAAAAGACCGTCTTTTTTCTATTGTATCTCATGATTTAAAAGACTCACTTTCCTCAATAAATGGTTTTATAAACTTATTGCAGGAAGGTACATTATCAAAAAAAGAATTTGATGCTTTAATTCCTGAATTAAGCGAAAATGCTAATAACGCTTCTTTATTACTTTTTAATTTACTTAATTGGTCTAAATCTCAAATGCAGTCTTTAGAACCAAAACCGAGTTTATTTGATATACAAGAAGTGTTTGACGCTAAAATAAATTTAGTAGAACAACGTGTTGAAGGTAAAGGAATAGAGCTTATTAACAACTCATTGAGAGACTTTGTCTATGCCGACAGGAGCATGTTCGAAATCGTTATCCAAAATCTGCTAGCTAACGCCATTAAGTTTTCTAGGACTGGGGATACCGTTACTGTAGCTAATCATATAAGCAGTGGAAGTTGCATTATAAGTATATCGGATACAGGAATTGGTATTTCTAAAGAAGATCAAACCAAACTATTTAAAAGCAACACATTTACCACTAACGGCACTGCAAACGAAAAAGGTACGGGCTTAGGGCTTTCTATTTGTAAAGAGCTTGTAGAGTTAAACCATGGTAAAATATGGGTAGATAGTACCTTGGGAGAAGGCAGTACATTTTATGTACAATTACCTAAAGCTAAACGCTAACCTAAACTTTAAAGTCAATTTACTAATCTAATTTTGGCAACTTTACAGATTTGTTTTAAACCTTAGTGCCTAGGTAAAAAAACCTCGGCCATCATGCAACGTGCACTTCCACCTCCACAGGTTTCAATAGTTTCCAACGAACTAGATAATATTTTAGTGTGCTCTTCTAATTTTTGCATTTGTGCTTTGCTAAGACTCTTATAAGCCGACTGACTCATTATTAAATACGGTTCGTTATTTGCTGCTTTTACCTGCAACATATTTCCTGCAAATTGACTTACTTGTTTTTCTGATATATCAATTATAGTTTTACCATCTTCTTTAAGGTGTTTAACCACTTGTTTACGCTCTTTCTTATCGTCAATACTACTCAAGCAAATTACAGCAAAAGTTTCGCCTATACACATCATTACATTTGTATGATATATTGGTTTACGCTGCCCTTTAACGTTTTGGTAAGCGGTAAAAACTACAGGAGAAAACTCGAAATCTTCACAAAATTCAATAAACAAATCCTCATCGGCACGTGGCGATAAAGCGCAATAGGCTTTTCTATTAACGCGATCTAGTATTATACTTCCGGTACCTTCTAAAAACACATGTTCCTCTTCTGCGCTGGTATAGTCTACAATATTATTAATTACAAACCCTTCATCTTCCAGTTTCTCTAGAATATCTTCACGACGTTCTAAGCGTCTGTTTACAGCAAACATTGGATACAAACCTATATCGCCATTTTGGTGAAAAGACACCCAATTATTAGGAAAAATAGAATCTGGTGTATCGTTTTCTAAATTATCGTTAACCACAATAACATGAACACCAATTGCTCTCAACTTCTCTACATATGCGTCAAATTCCTTTGTCGCTTTTGTATTAATGGTTTCTGGTAATACACCAGTAATAGCTTCTTGATAATAATTATTAACCGCAGTTTGCTCGTTCATTCTAAAATTTACGGGCCTAATCATTAAAATAGTGTTTGTTGTTTGTTGCATTTTTTTTGTTTAATCTCTAATTAAAGGCATAGTTGTACATCTCAATAAGCCTTCTTGTTTACCAATTTCGGCATACGGTACCTCTTCAACAGTAAATCCTTGCTCTCTTAACCACTTATTTAACCTTGTAAAGTTCTGTTCTGAAATAATAACATCTTCGGAAATTGAAAATACGTTACTACACATTTGGTACATCTCGTCTTTAGTAATTTCGAAAACATTTTCTTTTCCAAAAAAATTAACTAACCACTCGTATTCCCTCTCAATTAGAAAGCCATTTTTATGGATTATAGCCTTTCCTTTTCCTAAAGGATTAAAGCAGCAGTCTAAGTGCAACGCATTTTCTTTTGCATTGGTATTAGACTTTCTAAGCTCGAAAGATTTTACCGTTTTATTTGGAAACAATTCTTGAATAGCAATTACGGCATCGGCATTAGTACGTGCTGTAATTATCTCGGGGTAATCCTCACCCGAATACGTACCAATAAAAATATAATCATTCCAAGGCATAACATCGCCTCCTTCTACATGGCATTCTTCTGGCAATATAACACGCTTATTATCGGCCACTTTATTCCATATATAATCAATGGCTTGCACTTCTTTCTCTCTATGTGGTAAGATATTTGCTTCTATTAAAATATCATCAATCACAAAAGCTATATCTCTAGCAAAAATTTGATTGCAATCTTTAATAACTTCTGGCCTGTACACTTTAACATTATATTTTTCAAACACTTTAGCTACAGCATTAAGTTCCATGATCATAGCTGCCTCGGTAGGGTAAGTTCCCGCTAATATATGTTCTATACTTTTTGGGTCGTAACAGTCTTCTACTTTAGGTATTGGACCATTACTATTGGCTATACCTAAAACAACGGCACGTAATCTTGAAGTCTCATTTTGAATATTTAATTCTATCATGCCTTTTTATTAACTTACAAAATCAAATTTATAGTAAACCTAATAATAATAAAAGAAAAATTGAGTTATTCTAAAAAAAAAGGCCTGAAAAAAGAAAAGCTTCACGAAAAAATCATGAAGCTTAATAATAATATAAAATATATTAAATATTATCTTTCGTCAATAGGAACAAACTTTCTTTCGGTTGCACCAATATAAATTTGTCTTGGTCTTCCAATCGGCTCTTTACGTAAACGCATTTCTCTCCATTGTGCAATCCAACCTGGTAAACGACCTAAAGCAAACATTACGGTAAACATATCTGTTGGGATACCCATTGCTCTGTAAATAATACCAGAATAAAAATCGACATTAGGATATAACTTACGGTCTACAAAGTAAGGATCTTCTAAAGCTTCTTTTTCTAAACCTTTAGCGATATTTAAAATAGGATCTTTAACACCTAAATCTTCTAGAACTTCATCGGCAGCAACTTTAATAATTTTTGCACGAGGATCGAAGTTTTTATAAACACGGTGACCGAATCCCATTAAACGGAATGGATCAGATTTGTCCTTTGCTTTAGCCATGTACTTTTTAGTATCACCACCATCTGTTTTTATAGCTTCAAGCATTTCTAATACAGCTTGATTAGCACCACCGTGAAGCGGTCCCCAAAGTGCAGAAATACCAGCAGAAATAGAAGCAAATAAACCAACATGAGAAGAACCTGCTATTCTTACAGTCGATGTAGAACAATTTTGTTCGTGATCTGCATGAAGGATTAATAACTTATCTAAAGCATCTACTAAAATTTTGTTTTGTTCATACTCGCCATTTGGCTTTTTAAACATCATTTTTAAGATGTTTTCTACATAGCCAATAGTATTATCTCCATAGTTTAACGGTAATCCAGATTTTTTTCTGAATGTCCATGCTACTAGCACAGGGAATTTACCTAATAAACGTACTACTGAGTTGTACATATCTTCTTCCGAATCCACATCAACGGTTGATGGATTAAATGCAGTTAATGCGCTTGTTAAAGAAGAAATAACACCCATTGGATGTGCTGCTTTAGGAAAAGCATCTATTATTTTTTTAACGTCTTCATCAACAACAGCTTCAGCTTTTATGTCGTCATGAAATTTTTCGTTTTGTTCTTTAGTTGGAAGTTCTCCAAAAATTAAAAGGTAAGCAACTTCTAAAAAATCAGCCTTTTCTGCTAATTCTTCAATAGAATATCCTCGGTATCTTAAAACACCTTTTTCCCCATTTAAAAAGGTAATTGCACTTTCGCATGACCCTGTATTTTTATATCCCGGATCAATTGTTATTACTCCTCCAGAGCTGGCTCTAAGTTTTGTAATATCTATAGCAACTTCGTTTTCTGTTCCAGTGATTAATGGAAATTCATGTTTTTCACCGTTTATTTCTAGAATAGCTTTATCTGACATGTTTTTTCTAAATAATTTTTTGTTTAGTTATGCGGAACGCTAATCTACGAAATATCTATTTATTTTTTTAATATATCTAAAACGATTTCGTGATTTTAAGAAATATTAAAATTGATGGAATAAAAAAAGCGATTATTAAAAAATAATCGCTTTTCAACTAAATAAAATAAATTCTTTTTATTTTATTTTGAATGCATTTTCTTGTGGAAAATAAGCAACCTCTCCAAGTTCTTCTTCAATACGAAGTAATTGGTTGTATTTTGCCATACGATCACTACGAGAAGCAGATCCTGTTTTAATTTGACCTGTATTTAATGCTACTGCTAAATCGGCAATAGTATTATCTTCAGTTTCACCAGAACGGTGAGACATTACAGAAGTATATCCAGCATTATGTGCCATGTTTACAGCAGCAATAGTTTCGGTTAAAGTTCCAATTTGGTTTACTTTAATTAAAATAGAATTTGCAATTCCTTCTTTAATACCTCTTGATAAACGCTCTACATTAGTTACAAATAAATCATCACCAACTAATTGTACTTTATCTCCAATTAATTCAGTTAAGTATTTCCAACCTTCCCAGTCATTTTCATCCATACCGTCTTCAATTGATACAATAGGATACTTAGATGCTAATTCAGCTAAATATTCAGCTTGTTCTTTACTTGTTCTTACAACACCTGAATCACCTTCAAATTTCTTGTAATCATATTTACCATCAACAAAAAATTCTGCCGATGCACAATCTAAAGCTATTTTAACTTCGTCACCAAATTTGTAACCTGCATTTGCCACTGCTTTTGCAATAGTGTCTAATGCATCTTCAGTTCCTCCTTCTAAATTTGGAGCAAAACCACCTTCATCACCTACAGCTGTACTTAAGTTTCTGTCGTGCAATACTTTTTTAAGGTTATGGAAAATTTCAGTTCCCATTTGCATAGCATGCGTAAAGTTTTTGGCCTTAACTGGCATAATCATAAACTCCTGGAATGCAATTGGCGCATCACTATGAGATCCACCATTAATAATATTCATCATTGGTAAAGGAAGCGTATTCGCAGAAACACCACCTACGTAACGGTATAATGGCATATTTAACTCATTAGCTGCAGCTTTGGCTACGGCTAAAGATACACCTAAAATAGCGTTCGCTCCTAATTTTGATTTATTTGGCGTACCATCTAAATCGATCATTATTTTATCAATAAGGTTTTGTTCAAACACTGAAACACCTAATAACTCCTCTGCAATAATTGAGTTTACGTTATCAACTGCTTTTAAAACACCTTTACCCATATAAGTATCTCCGCCATCGCGTAACTCAACAGCCTCATGTTCTCCTGTTGATGCACCAGATGGCACAGCAGCTCTACCTAATATTTGATTTTCAGTTACTACATCTACTTCAACGGTAGGGTTACCTCTTGAATCTAGTATTTGTCTTGCGTGGACATTAATTATTATACTCATAATTGCTTTATTTTAAAATCTTTTAATTAGTTCAAATTTACGTTTTAATCCGGTTAATTTTTAGATGTTTTTAAATAAATTGGTAAAATTACATCTATAACGTTTTAGTAAAAAAAAACCTCAAAAACCAGGCATCTGGTTTTGAGGTTTTTTTAATATTAGTTCTTTAAATTTTCGATAAATTGATCGAAAAGATAAGACGAATCATGTGGTCCTGGACTAGCTTCAGGGTGGTACTGTACCGAAAACACTTTTTTGTTTTTCATGGCTAAACCTGCCACCGTATCATCATTTAAGTGTAAGTGGGTAATTTCTAAATCTGTATTTGCCTCGGCATCTTCCCTGTTTACAGCAAAACCATGATTTTGGGATGTAATTTCACCTTTTCCTGTAATTAAGTTTTTTACAGGGTGGTTTATTCCTCTATGCCCATTGTGCATTTTGTATGTTGATATACCATTTGCAAGCGCTATAACTTGGTGTCCTAAACAAATACCAAATAATGGCAAGTCTCTTTTTATAATTTCTTTAGCTACTTCTTGTGCTTCCACTAATGGCTCCGGATCTCCAGGTCCATTAGATAAAAAGTATCCATCTGGCTTAAAAGCTTCTAATTCCTCAAACTTAGCGTTATATGGAAAAACTTTAATGTATGCGTCTCTACTAGCTATATTTCTAAGAATGTTCTTTTTAATACCAATATCTAAGGCTGCTACTTTGTAAGTTGCGTTCTCATCACCAAAATAATAAGGTTCTTTAGTAGACACTTTAGAAGCTAACTCTAATCCTTCCATATTAGGAACTTCTGCCAACTGCTTTTTTAAACCTTCAATATTATCTACATCGGTTGAAATAACAGCATTCATTGCTCCATGATCCCTAATATAACTTACTAAAGCACGAGTATCAACATCTGAGATAGCTAATAAGTTATTCTTATCTAAAAAAGATTCTAACGAATCATTGGCTGCCTCTCGTGAATACACATAACTAAAGTTTTTAACAATGAGTCCAGCTATTTTAATAGAATCTGATTCCACTTCTTCATCATTAACACCATAATTACCAATATGTGCATTAGTAGCGACCATTAACTGACCATAATAAGAAGGGTCTGTAAAAATTTCTTGATAACCAGTCATTCCCGTATTAAAACAAACTTCGCCAAATGACGTACCTTGCTTATTACCAACTGCTTTTCCGTAAAAAATAGTACCATCTGCTAGAAGAACGATGGCTTTTTGTCTTTTTTGATATTTCATAATTCTTTTGAAAAGTTTCGCAAAATTGCACAAAAAAAAGGATAAACTAAAATAGTTTACCCTTTTTTATATTAAATGCTTATTAACATCTATTCTTCTTCGTTAGATACTTTATTCTCAACAGGAGCCGCTGCAGGTTTAGAACCACCTCTTCTACTTCTTCTAGTTGTTTTCTTTTTCTCTTTTCCAGCATTATAGATTTCGTTGTAATCAACAAGCTCTATCATAGCCATATCAGCATTATCACCTAAACGATTTCCTAACTTAATAATTCTAGTATAACCTCCTGGACGATCTGCTATTTTTGCAGCAACATCTCTAAACAATTCAGCAACGGCATCTTTTTGTCTAAGTTTAGCCATAACAATACGTCTGTTATGTGTTGTATCAACCTTTGATTTTGTAATCATTGGCTCAACAAATTGCTTTAAAGCTTTAGCTTTAGCTACAGTTGTATTAATACGTTTGTGCTCTATTAAAGAACAAGCCATATTAGCTAACATAGCTTTTCTATGTGCTGTTTGTCTTCCTAAGTGGTTTACTTTTTTTCCGTGTCTCATGACCTTTGTTTTATCATCTTGCTACTAAACTCGTAAATCGAGGAGCAAAATATGATTAATTAATCTTTATCTAATTTATATTTACTTAAGTCCATTCCGAAATTTAATCCTTTAACATTTACAAGCTCTTCAAGCTCTGTTAAAGACTTCTTACCGAAGTTTCTGAATTTCATTAAATCATTTTTATTGAAAGATACTAAGTCTCCTAGAGTATCAACCTCTGCAGCTTTTAAACAGTTAAGTGCACGTACAGATAAATCCATATCGATTAACTTAGTTTTAAGTAACTGACGCATATGAAGAGATTCCTCATCATAAGTTTCAGTTTGAGCAATTTCATCAGCCTCTAAAGTGATACGCTCATCTGAGAATAACATAAAGTGGTGAATTAATGTTTTAGCTCCTTCTGTTAAAGCATCTTGTGGCGTGATTGAACCATCTGTAATAATTTCAAAAACTAATTTTTCATAATCAGTTTTTTGTTCTACACGATAGTTTTCAATACTATATTTAACATTTTTTATTGGTGTGTAAATTGAATCTGTAAAGATTGTACCTATTGGTGCTGAAGCTTTCTTATTTTCTTCTGCCGGAACATAACCTCTACCTTTTTCAATAGTAATTTCCATATTAAAATTCACCTTAGGATCTAGGTTACAGATTACTAATTCTGTATTTAAAACCTGGAAACCAGAAATGAATTTTTGAAAATCACCAGCTGTAATTCTATCTTGACCAGAAATTGAAATTGAAATAGATTCATTATCAATATCCTCAATTTGTCTTTTAAATCGAACTTGCTTTAAGTTTAAGATGATTTCTGTTACATCTTCCACTACACCAGAAATTGCTGAAAACTCATGATCAACACCTTCTATTCTTACAGATGTAATAGCAAAACCTTCAAGAGAAGATAATAGTACTCTTCTTAAAGCATTTCCTACTGTTAAACCATAACCAGGCTCTAAAGGTCTGAATTCGAATTTACCTTCGAAATCAGTAGAATCAATCATGATTACCTTATCTGGTTTTTGAAAATTAAATACTGCCATTTTTTTTCTTCGTTTTAATTGTTATTTAGTTGCGCGGTTTAAAAGTTTGAAGAAATACTTATAAACCCTTTGGCTAAATACCAATATTATTAATTTATTATTTAGAGTATAATTCTACTATGAATTGCTCGTTTATGTTTTCTGGAATTTGAATTCTTGCCGGAACAGAAACATAAGTTCCTTGTTTCGTATCAGAATTCCAAGTGATCCACTCATAAACGTTACTTGAATTAGAAAGAGATCTTTCAATAGTTTCAAGTGATTTTGATTTTTCTCTTACAGCAACAACATCACCAGCTTTTAATTGGTAAGAAGGAATATTTACCAACTCGCCATTTACTGTAATATGTCTGTGAGAAACTAATTGTCTTGCACCACTTCTTGTTGGAGCAATACCCATTCTAAACACAACGTTATCCAATCTAGACTCACAAAGTTGTAAAAGAACCTCACCAGTAATACCTTGTGCAGCTCTAGCCTTTTTAAATAGACCTCTAAATTGACGCTCTAATATACCGTAAGTATATTTTGCTTTTTGCTTCTCCATTAACTGGATTGCATATTCAGATTTTTTTCCACGACGACGCGCGTTACCGTGTTGCCCAGGAGGGTAATTTCTTTTTTCGAATGATTTGTCATCTCCGAATATAGCTTCGCCAAATTTACGAGCTATTTTAGTTTTAGGACCAGTATATCTTGCCATTTTAAATTTGTTTTGAGAGTGATTATGAATTAAGGTCTTAATCTTATCCTTCGAAAATCGTTGATCTCTCGTTAATACTTGTTAATTATTTTTTTCAGTTTGCAAATTTACACAAAAAATTAATATCATCTGAAATACAGATGATATTAATTTTTCTATTTGCTTTATTTAATTTTAGTTAACTAACTAAATTAAACTCTTCTTCTTTTAGGAGGACGACATCCATTATGTGGTAATGGAGTAACATCGATAATTTCTGTTACTTCAATTCCTGCGTTATGAATAGAACGAATAGCAGATTCTCTACCATTTCCTGGTCCTTTAACATACACCTTTACTTTTTTCAATCCTGCTTCTGTTGCTACTGCTGCAGCATCTTCAGCCGCTAATTGAGCAGCATATGGTGTGTTTTTCTTAGAACCTCTAAATCCCATTTTACCAGCAGAAGACCATGAAATTACATCTCCTTTTTTGTTGGTAAGTGAAATAATGATGTTATTGAATGAAGCCGTTACGTGCGCTTCACCAACCGCATCAACAATAACTTTACGTTTTTTTGTACTTGTTTTTGCCATTTTATTTTTAGCTTTTAGTTTTAGTGATAGTCGCTAGAATCCTAAACTATTATAATTTCAAACAGATTCCTTCCAACGTCTAAATACCTAAAGACTAATTATTATTTAGTTGCTTTCTTTTTGTTAGCAACAGTTTTTCTTCTACCTTTTCTGGTTCTAGAGTTGTTTTTAGTACGTTGTCCTCTTAATGGAAGACCCGATCTATGACGAATACCTCTATAACATCCAATATCCATTAATCGCTTAATGTTTAATTGCGTTTCAGAACGTAATTCACCTTCGATAGTAAAAGTTCCAACAGCGTCACGAATTCCAGAAATCTGATCGTCCGTCCAGTCTTGAACTTTTGTACTTTCATCAACTTTAGCCTCAGCTAAAATTTCTTTTGCTCTACTTCTACCTATTCCATAGATATAAGTTAAAGAGATAACTCCCCTTTTGTTTTTTGGTATGTCTACACCTGCAATTCTTGCCATAATTACCCTTGTCTTTGTTTAAATCTAGGATTCTTTTTGTTAATTACGTAAAGTCTTCCTTTTCTACGCACAATTTTACAATCTGCGCTTCTTTTTTTAATTGATGCTCTTACTTTCATCGTATTAGTATCTATAAGTTATTCGAGCCTTAGTTAAATCATAAGGACTCATTTCTAATTTTACTTTATCTCCGGGTAACAATTTAATGTAATGCATACGCATTTTACCAGAAATATGTGCTGTCACAATGTGACCATTTTCTAATTCAACACGAAACATAGCATTAGATAATGCCTCTATAATTGTTCCGTCTTGTTCTATTGCTGCTTGTTTTGCCATAGTATAAAATTAAGCTACTGCTTTTCTATTTTTACCTGTTTTCATCAAACCATCATAGTGTCTATTTAACAAATAAGAATTTATTTGTTGCATAGTGTCAATTGCAACTCCTACCATAATTAATAACGATGTTCCTCCAAAAAATAAAGCCCATCCTTGTTGAACTCCCATAAGTTTAACAATAAACGCTGGAAATATAGCGATAAGTGCTAAAAATATAGAACCAGGTAAGGTTATTTGAGACATTATTTTATCTAAATACTCAGAGGTTTCAGATCCTGGACGTATACCTGGAATAAACCCACCACTACGCTTTAAATCGTCTGCCATTTTATTGGTAGGCACTGTTATTGCTGTATAAAAATAAGTAAAAACTATAATTAATAAAGCAAAGGTAAGGTTATACCAAAAACCAAACATATCAGAATAATTGGTTTGCATCCATGCACCTGCTGCCGTTTCTTTTAAGAAAGATGATCCTCCAATTAAGCTTGGCACAAACATAATAGCTTGAGCAAAAATAATTGGCATTACACCCGAAGCATTAAGCTTTAAAGGAATGTATTGTCTTGATCCTGCCATGGCGCTTTTCTCGTAACCACCAGAAGCGGTTCTTCTTGCGTATTGTACTGCTATCTTTCTAACACCCATTACTAACATAATAGACGCTAAGATAATAACAAACCAAATAACAAACTCAATTAATACCATCATTAAACCACCGTTTCCACCACCTTCTAATCTAGTAGCTGCATTTTGTAAAAATGATTGTGGTAATGTAGCAATAATACCTACCATAATTAATAATGAAATACCATTACCAATACCTTTATCGGTTATTTTTTCACCTAACCACATTGCAAATATACAGCCTGTTACTAAAATAGTAACCGATGAGAAATAGAATAATGGTCCAGTACCTAAAAGAAATGCACTTTGTGGAATTCCTAATGCTGGTAAACTTGCCAAATATCCTGGGGCTTGTAATAAACAAATAGCAATGGTTAACCAACGCGTAATTTGATTTATTTTTTTCTGACCACTAGCACCCTCTTTTTGCAATTTTTGCAAATAAGGGATCGCTATTCCCATTAACTGTACAACAATAGAAGCAGAGATGTATGGCATGATACCCAAAGCGAAAACCGAAGCATTAGCAAATGCACCTCCTGTAAAAGCGTTAAGCAAACCTAACAAACCTCCGTCTGTTTTTTCGGCTAGACCACCTAATTGAGAAGCATCGATACCTGGTAATACTACTTGAGCACCAAAACGATAAACTAATAACAGACTCAAAGTTACAATGATTCTGTTTCTTAGTTCCTCTATTTTCCAAACATTCTTAATTGATTCTATAAATTTCATACTTATAAAAAGTCTTATATAGTTACAGCTTCTCCTCCAGCAGCTTCAATAGCAGCTTTTGCTGAAGCAGTAAACTTGTGAGCAGTTACTTTTAATTTTGCTTTTAATTCTCCACGTCCCATGATTTTTACTAAATCATTTTTGTTTACTAAACGGTTTGTGAATAATGTTTCAAAATCAACTGTATCTTTAATTTTCTTATCATCAACCAATTGTTGCAAAGTATCTAAATTGATCCCTTGGTGTTCAATACGGTTAATGTTAGTAAAACCAAACTTAGGAACACGTCTTTGAAGCGGCATTTGACCACCTTCAAATCCTAGTTTCTTAGAATAACCAGAACGAGATTTAGCTCCTTTGTGACCACGAGTTGCCGTACCACCTTTTCCTGAGCCTTGTCCTCTACCTATCCTTTTACCTTGGTTTTTTACTGAACCTTCTGCAGGTTTTAAATTACTTAAATCCATTTTTCAGTTTATATTTTTAAGCTTCTTCAACAGAAACTAAATGTGAAACTTTAGCAACCATACCAAGAATATTTGGTGTAGCTTCATGCTCTTTTACTTGACCAATCTTTTTAAGACCAAGAGCTTCTAAAGTTCTTTTTTGTCTTTGCGTACGATTGATTGCGCTTTTAACTTTTTTTACTTTAATTTTTGCCATCTCTGTCTTTATTAAGCGTTAAAAACTTGTTCAAGTGTAATACCTCTATCTCTAGCAATAGCATTCGCATCTCTTAATTGTAATAAAGCATCAAAAGTTGCTTTTACTACGTTATGAGGGTTTGAAGATCCTTGAGATTTTGATAATACATCATGTACACCAACTGCCTCAAGAACTGTTCTTACAGCACCACCAGCAATTACTCCTGTACCAGGGGCAGCAGGAATAATATTTACTCTAGCTCCGCCATATTTACCTTTTTGCTCATGTGGTAACGTTCCTTTAATAATAGGAATTCTCACTAGGTTTTTCTTAGCATCTTCAACCGCTTTTGCAATTGCACTAGCAACGTCTTTAGATTTTCCTAAACCTTGTCCTACAACACCTGCTTCGTCACCAACCACAACGATTGCTGAAAAACCAAATGCTCTACCACCTTTAGTTACCTTAGTAACTCTCTGTACACCAACTAAACGATCTTTAAGATCTAATCCACCTGGTTTTACTAATTCTGCACTTTTATATTTTTTAAACATAATTTCTTAGAATTTAAGTCCTGCTTCTCTAGCGCCTTCTGCTAATGATTTTACTCTACCGTGGTATAAATATCCACCTCTATCAAAAGCAATAGTTTCTATACCAGCCTTCATAGCTTTTTCGGCAATTGCTTTACCTACTAATTTTGCTACTTCGGTTTTGGTTGCTTTCGCAGCACTAATGTCTTTATCTCTTGAAGATGCTGAACTGATTGTATTACCAGTAACATCATCAACTATCTGAGCATAAATTTCTTTATTGCTTCTATAAACAGCTAATCTTGGTCTTGCTTCTGTACCAGAAACAACCTTACGGATTCTGTTTTTTATTCTTAGTCTTCTTTCGTTCTTTGTCAATGCCATAACTTAATTATTAAGCTGATTTACCTGCTTTTCTTCTTATTTCTTCACCAACAAACTTAACACCTTTTCCTTTATAAGGTTCAGGCTTTCTAAATCCACGGATCTTCGCAGCTACTTGACCAACAAGTTGTTTATCGAATGATGTTAATTTTATAATTGGATTTTTCCCTTTTTCAGATATAGTTTCCACCTTTACTTCTGGAGCAACATCTAAAATAATGTTATGAGAAAACCCTAAGGCTAAATCTAATTTTTGTCCTTGGTTTGATGCTCTATAACCTACACCTACCAATTCTAATTCTTTAGTCCATCCTTTAGATACACCTTCGACCATATTATGCATTAATGATCTGTATAAACCATGTTTTGCTTTTTGGTCTTTAGTATCAGAAGAGCGTGTAACTAACACATTTGCTTCTTCTACTTTAATTTCTATAGAATCGTAATTTTGAGTTAACTCTCCTAATTTTCCTTTTACAGTTACCACGTTATCCTTAACGTCAACTGTTACACCTTCTGGAATGGCTATTGGATTATTTCCTATTCTTGACATTTCTTTCTGGCTTTAAATTAGTGTACGTAACATAAAATTTCTCCTCCTACGTTATCTCTTTTGGCTTGTTTACCTGTCATAACTCCGTGAGAAGTTGAAACAATAGCAATACCTAAACCATTTAAGATACGTGGCAAATCATTAGCTCCTGCATACTTACGTAAACCTGGAGTACTGATTCTTTGAAGTTTTTTAATTACTGGTTCCTTTGTTTCTTTGTTGTACTTAAGAGCTATTTTAATAGTTCCTTGCACAGAAGAATCATCAAATTTGTAACTTAAAATATATCCTTGTTCGAATAATATTTTAGTGATGTCTTTTTTAAGATTAGAAGCAGGGATCTCTACCACTCTGTGGTTAGCACGCACTGCGTTTCTAATTCTTGTCAAATAATCCGCAATTGGATCTGAGTACATAATGAATTGATTTTGTGGTCTTGGTTTTCGAACTATTTCGAACCTTAAACCCGATTATTTAAATAATATTACCAACTAGCTTTTCTTACTCCAGGAATAAGACCTTGATTGGCCATTTCTCTGAACGTTACACGAGAAATACCAAAGGTTCTCATATATCCTTTTGGTCTTCCTGTTAATTTACATCTATTATGCTGACGAATAGGAGATGCATTTTTAGGTAACTTTTGTAATGCTTCGTAATCTCCAGCTTCTTTTAAAGCTTTACGTTTCTCAGCATATTTAGCTACTGTTTTAGCTCTTTTCACCTCGCGGGCTTTCATTGATTCTTTAGCCATGTCTTAGTTTTTTTGAAAAGGTAATCCTAATTCAGTTAATAATGATTTTGCTTCTTTATCAGTATCAGCAGTAGTTACAAATGTAATATCCATACCTGAAATTTTATTAACTTTATCAATATTAATTTCTGGGAATATAATTTGCTCAGTAATTCCTAAGTTGTAATTACCTCTACCATCAAATCCTGTAGCTTTTATACCGTTAAAATCTCTAACACGTGGAAGTGCAGAAGTTACTAAACGGTCTAAAAATTCATACATTTTTTCACCACGTAAAGTTACTTTAACACCAATTGGCATTCCTTTACGTAATTTAAATGTTGCAACATCCTTTTTAGATAATGTAGCGATTGCTTTTTGTCCAGATATAGCAGTTACCTCTTCTAACGCGTAGTCGATTAACTTTTTGTCTGCAACTGCAGCTCCAACACCTTTAGATATTACTATCTTGGTAAGTTTAGGAACTTGCATTACATTTTTATATCCAAATTCGTCTGTAAGAGCAGCAATTATTTTGCTATTATACTCTTCTTTAAGTCTTGGTGAATATGCCATAACTATATTACTTCATTAGATTTTGTTGAAAATCTTACTTTTTTATCGCCTTCTACTTTATAACCAACTCTAGTTGTTTCTCCTTTTGAAGTTAACAATGATAAGTTAGAAATATGAATAGCTGCTTCTTTCTCTACGATTCCTCCTTGAGGGTTTTGTGCACTTGGTTTAGTATGTTTCTTTACCATGTTTACACCCTCAACAATCGCTTTGTTCTTTTCTATTAATACTTTTTGAACTTTACCTTCAGATCCTTTATGATCTCCAGCAATAACTCTTACAGTATCTCCAGTTTTTATTTTAAGCTTTGTCATCTTACTTATAATGTATTAAAGCACCTCTGGTGCTAATGATACAATCTTCATGAATTGTTTATCACGAAGCTCTCTAGCAACAGGACCAAATACACGTGTTCCTCTCATTTCACCCGTTGGGTTTAATAATACACAAGCATTGTCATCAAATCTTATATAAGATCCGTCTGGTCTTCTTACTTCTTTCTTGGTACGCACAACAACTGCTGTAGAAACTGCTTTTTTCTTAATGTTTCCATTAGGAGTTGCATCCTTAACAGAAACAACTATTTTGTCTCCTACAGAAGCATATCTTCTTTTAGTACCTCCTAAAACACGGATCACTAAAACTTCTTTTGCTCCAGTATTGTCTGCTACTTTTATTCTTGATTCTTGCTGTAACATAATTATTTAGCTCTTTCTAGGATTTCTACTAATCTCCAACATTTAGATTTACTTAAAGGTCTTGTTTCCATGATCTTTACTGTATCTCCAATATTACAATCGTTTGTCTCGTCGTGTGCAACATATTTTTTTGTTTTTAACACGAACTTACCATACATAGGGTGCTTAACTTTTTTAACCTCTGCAACAACTATTGATTTTTGCATTTTGTTACTAGTAACAACTCCTATACGTTCTTTTCTTAAATTTCTTGTTTCCATCTTTCAGCAGAATTATTGTAATTCTCTTTTAGTTAATTCAGTCGCAATTCTAGCTACTGTTCTTCTTAAAGAACGTAATTGAATTGGATTTTCTAAAGGAGATATTGCATGAGCCAATTTTAGGTCTGAATAACTCTTTTTTGTTTCACCAAGTTTCTCTTGTAACTCAGCTACCGATAATTCTTTAATTTCTGATTGTTTCATCATCTTAAATTATTATGCTTCGTAATCGCGAGCGATTAAAAACTTAGTTTTTACTGGTAATTTTTGTGCAGCTAAACGTAATGCTTCTTTTGCAACGTCTAATGGCACACCACCAATTTCAAATAAAACACGACCTGGTCTACATACTGCTACCCATAATTCGACAGCACCTTTACCTTTACCCATACGTACTTCAAGAGGCTTTTTTGTAATAGGCTTGTCTGGAAATATTTTTATCCAAAGTTGACCTTCTCTTTTCATGTAACGAGTGGCGGCAATACGAGCTGCTTCGATTTGACGAGCAGTAATAAACGTAGCGTCCATTGCTTTTATTCCAAAAGTACCGTTTGAAAGTTGATGACCTCTACCAGAGAGTCCTTTCATACGTCCTTTTTGTTGTTTACGAAATTTTGTTCTTTTAGGCTGTAACATTTTTCTTTAATTTATAAAAAATTACTTTCTACGACGAGGTCCTTTGTTTCCTCCTCTTCCGGCTCCACCTTTTCCTTGCTTCTTAGATAATCCAACAAGCGGAGAAAGTTCTCTTTTACCATATACTTCACCTTTCATGATCCATACTTTAACACCTAATCTACCATAAGTAGTATGTGCCTCAACTAAAGCATAATCAATATCGGCTCTAAAAGTTGATAAAGGAATACGTCCTTCTTTGTAGTGTTCTGAACGTGCCATTTCAGCTCCATTTAAACGACCACTAATTTGGATTTTAATTCCTTCAGCATTCATACGCATTGTTGCAGCAATAGCCATCTTAATTGCACGTCTGTATGATATTCTATTTTCAATTTGACGAGCGATGCTAGATCCTACTAAAAACGCATCAAGTTCAGGTCTTTTAATTTCAAAGATATTAATCTGAACTTCCTTTCCAGTAATTTTCTTAAGCTCTTCTTTTAACTTGTCTACCTCTTGACCACCTTTTCCGATAATAATACCAGGTCTAGCAGTAGTGATAGTAACGGTTACAAGTTTTAAAGTTCTTTCGATAATTACTCTACTAACACTAGCTTTAGATAAACGCGCGTGAACGTATTTTCTAATCTTATCGTCTTCGGCAAGTTTATCACCATAATCGTTTCCTCCGTACCAGTTAGATTCCCATCCTCTGATAATTCCTAAGCGATTTCCGATTGGATTTGTCTTTTGTCCCATACTCTTTATTAAGCTTGTGTGTTATTATTAGCTCCTACCACTATTGTTACATGGTTAGAACGTTTTCTAATTCTGTGTGCACGACCTTGAGGTGCTGGACGTAATCTTTTTAACATAGATCCGCCATCTACTCTAATCTCTTTAACAATCAATTCAGCCTCTTCAATACTAGCCTCTTCGTTTTTAGCTTGCCAGTTTGCAATTGCAGACAATAACAATTTCTCTAAACGACCAGAAGCTTCCTTTTGGTTGAATTTTAATATATTAAGTGCATGTTCTACTTTTTCACCTCTTACTAAATCGGCTACTAAACGCATTTTTCTCGGTGATGTAGGACAGTTATTAAGCTTAGCAAAAGCAACGTGTTTTTTTGCTTCCTTAATAGCGTCTGCCATTTGTTTTTTACGACTTCCCATAGCTTACTACTTTTTACCTTTATTTTTAGCACCTGCATGCCCACGGAATGAACGTGTTGGTGAAAATTCTCCTAATTTATGACCTACCATGTTTTCAGTTACATATACTGGTACAAATTGACGGCCATTATGTACTGCTATTGTTTGTCCAACAAAATCTGGAGTAATCATACTAGCACGAGACCAAGTTTTGATTACTGTCTTTTTGTTATTCTCAACATTAACAGCTACTTTCTTTTCTAATTTATAATGAACGTAAGGTCCTTTTTTTAATGATCTTGCCATGTCTTATTTCTTTCTACGTTCTACAATATACTTATTACTTGCCTTAGTTTTAGAACGGGTTCTGTAACCTTTAGCTGGAATACCATTTCTAGAACGAGGATGTCCACCTGAAGACTTACCTTCACCACCACCCATTGGGTGATCAACTGGATTCATTACTACTGGTCTAGTACGTGGTCTTCTTCCTAACCATCTTGTTCTACCTGCTTTACCACCTACTAATAATTGGTGATCTGAGTTAGATACAACACCTATTGTAGCCATACATCCTGCAAGAATTAATCTTGTTTCACCTGAAGGTAACTTAACTGTAGCAAACTTACCATCTCTTGCCATTAATTGAGCAAAAGCACCTGCACTACGAGCCATAATAGCTCCTTGACCAGGACGTAACTCTATACAAGAAATAATAGTTCCTAATGGAATTTCACTTAATGGCATTGCATTTCCAATTTCTGGAGCAACACCTTCTTTACCAGATACTACATTTTGCCCAACTTGAAGTCCATTTTGAGCAATAATATATCTTTTTTCGCCATCTTGATAATTCAATAAAGCAATAAAAGCTGTTCTGTTTGGATCGTATTGGATTGAAGCTACTTCACCAGGTATACCTGCTTTGTCTCTTTTAAAATCGATAATACGATACTTTCTTTTATGACCACCACCTATATAGCGCATGGTCATTTTTCCTTGACTGTTTCTACCACCAGACCTTTTATTCGGAACGAGTAAACTCTTTTCCGGCTTATCAGTAGTAATGGCGTCATAACCATTTACTACTCTAAATCGCTGTCCTGGTGTGATTGGTTTTAATTTTCTTACTGACATTTGTCTTTAATTACATGTTACTGTATAAATCAATCATTTCACCTTCCGCCAGTTGTACAATTGCCTTTTTAACAGCATTTGTTTTACCATGTTGAATACCAGTTTTAGTAAACTTGGTACTACGATCTGGACGGACATTTATAGTACGAACTTTTTCAACAGAAACACCATAAGCAGCCTCAACCGCTTTTTTGATTTCTACCTTGTTCGCCTTAGTTTTCACTGCGAAAGTGTAGCAGTTTCTCAACTCGCTATTAGCTGTCGCTTTTTCTGTGATTATAGGTTTAATTAAGATACTCATTGTTTCTATTTACTTAAATTTGTTTCAATTCCTGCTAAAGCTCCTTCTAACAATACTACTTGTCCTGCATTAAGTATTTTATAAGTACTTAATTCTGAAGAAGTTATAACTTCTGTGCTTTTTAAATTACGCGATGACAAATATACGTTATTATTTGACCCACCCAACACAAACAGTGTTTTTTTGTTTTCTAACTCTAAAGCCTTTAAAACTGCAGTAAAGTTTTTAGTCTTTACATTATCGAAATTAAAATCTTCTAATACTGTAATTGACTTTTCTCCTGCTTTGATACTTAAGGCAGACTTACGTGCTAAACGCTTTAAGTTTTTATTAAGTTTGAAGCTGTAATTTCTTGGTCTTGGACCGAACATACGACCACCACCTTTAAATACACCAGACTTAATACTACCTGCTCTTGCTGTACCAGTTCCTTTTTGCTTTTTAATCTTACGTGTAGATCCAGAAATCTCAGCTCTTTCTTTCGATTTGTGAGTTCCTTGACGTTGGTTTGCTAAATATTGTTTAACATCCAAATATACTGCATGATTATTAGGCTCAATAGCAAACACATCTTTAGAAAGGTCTGCCTTTCTACCTGTGTCTTTTCCGTTTATATCTAAAACTGCTACTTTCATTATTTTCTAATAATTACATAAGCGTTTTTGTGACCAGGAACACATCCTTTAACCACAAGTAGATTCTTTTCAGTAACTACTTTTAAAACTCTTAAATTTTGAACTTTAACTGTGTCTCCACCCATTCTTCCTGCCATTTTCATGCCTTTAAAAACACGAGCAGGGTAAGATGCAGCTCCAATAGATCCTGGCGCTCTTAAACGGTTATGTTGACCGTGAGTAGCTTGACCTACACCACCGAAACCATGACGTTTTACAACACCTTGAAATCCTTTACCTTTTGATGTTCCTGCGATATCAACAAATTCACCTTCAGCGAAATGTTCTACAGTTATAGCATCACCTAATTTGTACTCCGCATCAAAACCTTTGAATTCAACAACTTTGCGTTTTACAGAAGTACCCGCTTTTTTAGCATGACCTAAGTCTGCTTTAGTAGCGCTTTTTTCTGTCGCGTCATCGAAACCTAATTGAACAGCAGAATAGCCGTCAACCTCTTCAGTTCTGACTTGGGTAACGATACATGGTCCAGCTTCGATTACTGTACAAGGAATGTTTTTCCCGTTTTCATCAAAGATGCTGGTCATACCGATTTTTTTTCCAATTAACCCAGACATAATTATTTATTTAATTTATTACTATTTGTTATTAAAATTCAAGGCTGAAAATACGTTTCAGCCTTGAATTGTATTTTTACCGTTTTTCCCTCGCACGCAGCTCAGGACATGTAAGTTTAATTATTAAACTTTTATCTCTACTTCAACACCACTTGGTAACTCAAGCTTCATTAACGCATCAATTGTTTTTGATGACGAAGAGTAGATATCCAATAATCTCTTGTAAGATGATAATTGAAATTGCTCTCTTGATTTCTTGTTTACGTGTGGAGAACGTAATACAGTGAAAATTTTCTTGTGCGTTGGTAATGGAATTGGTCCAGTTACAACAGCACCAGTACTCTTTACTGTTTTTACAATCTTATCAGCAGACTTATCTACTAAGTTGTGATCGTAAGATTTTAATTTTATTCTGATTTTTTGACTCATTTTCTTAAGATTTACGATTCAACTCCTTTAGCTGCCTTAATTACTTCTTCAGATATGTTAGAAGGCGTTTCAGCATAGTGAGAAAATTCCATTGTTGATGTTGCACGACCAGAAGATAAAGTTCTTAAAGTTGTAACATAACCAAACATTTCAGATAATGGAACAGTAGCTTTTACAGTTTTTGCACCAGCTCTATCTCCCATATCACTTACTTGACCTCTTCTTCTATTTAAATCACCTACAATATCACCCATGTTTTCTTCTGGAGTGATAACTTCAAGTTTCATAATAGGCTCCATAATAACAGCCTTAGCTGCTTTTGCAACGTTTTTGAAACCTAATTTTGCTGCTAATTCGAAAGACAATTGATCCGAATCCACATCGTGGTAAGACCCATCCTTTAAAGTAACTTTCATAGCATCGATTTCGTAACCTGCTAAAGGTCCGTTAACCATTGCTTGTTTGAATCCTTTTTCAATAGAAGGGATAAATTCTTTAGGAACGTTACCACCTTTAATTACAGATTCAAATTGAAGACCTACTTGACCTTCATCAGCTGGCTCTACAGTAAATACGATATCTGCGAATTTACCACGACCACCAGATTGTTTCTTGTAAACTTCTCTATGATCAGCAGAAGCGGTAATAGCCTCTTTGTATTCAACTTGAGGTTGACCTTGATTAACCTCTACTTTAAATTCACGTTTTAAACGATCTACAATTACATCTAAGTGTAACTCACCCATT
Source organism: Algibacter pectinivorans (assembly GCF_900112595.1). GTDB lineage: Bacteria > Bacteroidota > Bacteroidia > Flavobacteriales > Flavobacteriaceae > Algibacter_B > Algibacter_B pectinivorans. The sequence continues at coordinate 136,748 of NZ_FOMI01000001.1, forward strand.
CCAGAAATAATAGTCTGTCCTGAAGCTTCGTCTGAACGTACAGTAAAAGTTGGATCTTCCTCAGCTAATTTAGCTAAGCCCATCCCTAATTTATCAACATCAGCCTTAGTTTTAGGCTCAACCGCGATACCAATTACTGGATCTGGGAAGTCCATAGACTCTAATACTATAGGGTGCTTTTCATCTGAAAGTGTATCTCCTGTTTTGATAGATTTAAATCCTACAGCAGCTCCAATATCTCCAGCTTCAATAAAATCAATTGCATTTTGCTTGTTAGCGTGCATTTGATAGATACGAGAGATACGTTCTTTTTTACCAGAACGGTTATTTAAAACGTAAGAACCAGCATCTAAACGACCAGAATACGCTCTAAAGAATGCTAAACGGCCTACAAAAGGATCTGTAGCAATCTTAAATGCTAAAGCTGCAAATGGCTCCTTAACACTTGGCTTACGTATTTCTTCTTTTTCTGTAGTTGGATTAACACCCACAATACCTTCTTTATCTGTTGGAGAAGGTAAATAACGACATACAGCATCTAATAAGAACTGAACACCTTTATTTTTAAATGCAGAACCACAAATCATTGGAATAATAGCCATATCCATTACAGCAGCTCTAAGTGCAGCGTGCACTTCTTCTTCTGTAATAGAATCTTCATCTTCCATGAATTTTTCTAAAAGATTCTCGTCGTAACCAGCTACTTCTTCAATAAGTAATGCACGGTACTTACGAGCTTCTTCTTTTAAATCGTCTGGAATCTCAATAACATCAAAAGTTGCCCCTTGAGTTTCATCATGCCAAACAATAGCTCTGTTTTTTACTAAATCTATGATACCTTTAAACTCATCCTCGTCACCAATGTTTAAAACGATTGGCACCGCATTTGATTTTAACATATCTTTTACTTGTTGACAAACTCCTAAAAAGTCTGATCCTTGACGGTCCATTTTATTAACGAAACCAATTCTAGGCACTTTATAGTTATCAGCAAGTCTCCAGTTAGTTTCAGATTGAGGCTCAACACCATCAACCGCACTAAACAAGAATACTAACCCATCCAGTACACGTAAAGAACGATTTACCTCTACAGTAAAATCTACGTGACCCGGAGTATCAATTATATTAAAGTGATATCCTTTAGTTTCAGGTGTTGGCTCTCCGTTTTCAATTGGGAACTTCCAAGTACAAGTAGTAGCAGCAGAAGTAATTGTAATACCTCTCTCTTGCTCTTGCTCCATCCAGTCCATTGTAGCGGCACCATCATGCACCTCACCAATTTTGTGAGAAACACCTGTATAATAAAGTATACGCTCTGTTGTAGTAGTTTTTCCTGCATCAATATGTGCAGCAATACCTATATTTCTAGTGAATTTTAAATCTCTTGCCATGTCTTAGAATCTAAAGTGAGAGAATGCTTTGTTAGCCTCTGCCATTTTGTGAGTATCAACTCTTTTCTTTACCGCCGCTCCTTCTTCTTTAGCTGCTGCTAAAACCTCAGATGCTAAACGTAACGCCATCGATTTTTCGTTTCTTTTACGAGCATAGCTAATTAACCATTTCATTGCTGTAGAAACTTTACGATCTGGACGAATTTGCATTGGAATTTGGAATGTTGCACCACCAACACGACGACTACGTACTTCTACGTGAGGCATAACGTTAGATAAGGCATCTTTCCAGATTTCTAATCCTGTTTTTTCTTCGTCAGTTTTTTTCGAGTCTACAATATCAATTGCATCGTAGAATACTTTAAAAGCGACAGACTTTTTTCCGTCCCACATCATCATGTTAACGAAACGAGTTACTAACTGATCGTTAAATTTTGGGTCTGGTAAAAGCGGTCTCTTTTTTGCTGCTCTTTTTCTCATGTCTTCTTCTTAAAGTTTTAATTACTTTTTAGGGCGTTTTGCACCATACTTAGATCTACGTTGCGTTCTACCTGAAACACCTGCTGTGTCTAAAGCACCACGTACAATGTGATATCTAACTCCTGGTAAATCTTTTACCCTTCCACCTCTAACCAATACTATCGAGTGCTCTTGTAGATTGTGTCCTTCACCACCGATGTATGCGTTAACCTCGTTACCGTTTGTTAAACGAACCCTTGCTACCTTACGCATTGCTGAGTTTGGTTTTTTAGGAGTTGTTGTGTAAACACGAGTACACACACCACGTCTTTGCGGACAAGAATCTAAAGCAGCCGATTTACTCTTCTTGGTTATTTTGGCTCTTCCTTTTCTTACTAATTGCGAAATTGTTGGCATATATATTATATATAAATTTTATTATCCTCTTTTAAGAGGGGTGCAAATGTAGAAATTAATTTTTAGAATTCAAATCCTAATCGGTTAATTTTTAAGAGTTTTCAAAAATAATAACATTCGCTATATTATAAACTTATATTTTACGTTAGATTTACATAAAAAAAGCCGTTCAAAAAAGTGCAAAAAACTTGGTACTTATTCCTTATTATATATACACTTTTTTATTTAGAGAGTGTAAGCCAAAATTTAATACTATCTATTAAAGGCGAAAACGAAACAGAAACAAGGATAATAGACTCTATTGGTTACCTTAAAACTCACAAAGACTTAGAATCACTAAAAAACGAAAACAGCTTAACAAAAAAAAACTTAGCAAAACTAGGTTACATTGAAAATAAAATATGGGAGTTAAAAAAGACAAACGATAGTACATTTCAATCTACCATACACTTAAAAAAGAAATTTGACTCCCTATACATTTTTTATGATAACAAAAAAATAGATAGCTCTACGCTAAACTTAATCTCTAACCAAGTAAACACTAATTACTTTGTACTTAAATTTCAAAATATCGAACAGGCATTATATACCTTAAACACAGAATTATCAAAAAAAGGCTTCCCGTTTTCAAAAGTAAAACTTTCAAACCTTGAAATAAAAAACAAAACCACATTACACGCCCATTTAACCACAGGTAACTTAATTGAAAAGCGACGAATAAATAAGATTGTAAGTAAAGGATATGAAAAATTTCCAAAATCTTTCACACATCATTACTTAAAAATAAGACGAAATCAAGACTTTGATATCAATACCATAAGAACTAAAACAGAACAATTATCCAATTTAAGATTTGCAAAAGAAGTAAAACCACCTGAAGTTTTATTCTTAAAAGATTCAACAACTTTGTATTTATACCTTGAAAAATCCAAAAGCAATAATTTTGATGGCTTTTTAGGGTTTGGAACAAACGAGGAAACCAATAAATTAGAATTCGATGGTTATTTAAACCTAAACCTAAATAATAATTTAAATTTCGGAGAAACTTTCAGCCTACTTTATAAGAGTGATGAAAACGATCAAAAAACATTTGAAGTTAACACTGAGCTTCCCTATTTATTTAATTCGCCTATTGGTGTAAACCTCTCGCTTAGAATCTTCAGAAAAGACAGCTCTTTTACTACAGTTAACCAAAATGCTAAGTTTCATTACCAATTAAACTCTAGCAACAAAATATTTATAGGAGTTACTACAACTGAATCAAACAACACACTTGCAAATAACAACAGTTTAACTATAAATGATTACACTACCACACAATACAACCTTGCATACCAATTCATAAAACCACAATATAATAACCTATTATTTCCTATACAATCACGTATTTATTTTGAAACGGGATTAGGAAGCAGAATTAGCGATACCGACAAAAAGAAACAATCACAATTTTTATTTGACCTAATGAAAATTGTAAACTTTAACACCAAAAACAGTCTTTTTTTAAAAACAACAGGAAAAGCATTAATATCCGACAACTATTTTGACAACGAGTTGCTAAGGTTTGGCGGTATAAACTCACTAAGAGGTTTTGAAGAAAACAGTTTAAATGCCACTTTTTTTGCTGTTTTAAATACCGAATACAGATACCAACTAAACAACACAACTTACATTCACAGTATCTTAGATTCTGGCTACCTAGAAAACAACATTCAAAACAACAGGAATACACTTTTTAGCTACGGCATAGGCTTAGCTATTCTTACAAAATCAGGTGTTTTAAAGCTAAACTACGCTAATAGCAAAAATGAGAATAAACCATTTAAATTAGCCAATTCTAAAGTACACATCAGTTTGATCGCTAATTTCTAGTACACAATTATTAAATTCTCAAAAATATTAGTGATTCACCAAATTTTAACCATAATTTATTGTTTTATTAACTTTAATTTATGATTTTTGGCATTGACTAATTCAAATAATTACAAAATGAAAACAAAGTTTAGTGGAATTCTAACGCTATTACTAGCGTTTGTCGTGCAACTAACGTTCGCACAAGAAAAGACAATTTCAGGAACAGTATCGGATGCCTCAGGGCTCCCACTACCTGGAGCTACTGTCTTAGTAAAAGGTACTTCATCAGGTACATCATCAGATTTCGATGGTAACTATTCAATAACTGCCCGTCAAGGAAGCACCTTGGTATTTAGTTTTGTTGGATATACAACTAAAGAAGTTGCTATTGGAGCTTCCAATACAGTTAATGTTACTCTTCAAGAAGACGCTGAGTCTTTAGAGGAAGTAGTCGTAACTGCTTTTGGTAGTGATAGGAATGCAAAAGAAACGGTTTATGCCAATCAAACGGTTAAATCAGATGATTTACTTTCAGTGCCTAGCAAAAACGCATTAGAAGCATTAAGAGGTAAAACGGCTGGTGTAAATCTATCAACAGCCTCTGGATCAGTTGGTTCATCTACAAGAATAGTATTGAGAGGTGCAGGATCCCTTACTGGTAATAACAATGCTTTAATTGTTATTGATGGTGTTGCAATCGATAATACTTCCACTTCTGGAGGTGCTGGATCATCTACTACTGGATATTCTGATTTTGGTAATAGATTCAATGACGTTAATCCAGACGATATAGAATCTGTAACCATTTTAAAAGGTCCATCTGCAACCTCACTATACGGATCACGTGGTGCTTCGGGTGTTGTGCTTATTACAACAAAAACTGGTAAAGGAAAGAAAATGCAGGTGAACTATAATGGTTCAACATCAATGGAAACAGCAATTGTTAGTTTACAACGTCAAAGTAAATTTGGACAAGGTTATGATAACCTTCACTTAGATTCTGGTGAAAACTGGTCTTGGGGTCCTGCTTTAGATGGTGTAGTAAGACCATGGACTTCACCAATTGATTCTGATGGAGACGGAGCATTGGAAGCCTTAATAAGACCATATAGCGCTGTGCAAGATCAATTACAAGATTTTTTCAACACTGGATATACCATTACTAATAATATAAATCTTTCTGGATCTACAGAAGGTTTTACTTACTACGCTTCGTATGGTAATACAGACCAAACAGGAACGCTAGATAATACGTCTTATAACAGAAACAACATAACTTTTAACGCTTCGGCAAAATTAAGCGATAGATTAAAATCTGATTTTAAAGTAAGTTATGCTAATGTAAAACAGAATACTGCACAAGAAGGATCTCGCGCCTTCGAAGGAAATAACGCCTATGCAATGGCAGTTCAATCGCCTGTAAATATACCACTAAGTGAGTTAAGAGATTATAAAAGTCCATTTCATGATATTAATGGATATTGGGGATCTTACTCTTCAGTAAACCCATACTATATCCTAAATGAATATGGAAATGAGGCCGATATCGATAACGTATTAGCTAACGCCTCTTTAACTTATAGTTTTTTAGATAATTTATCAGTTACTGGACGTTTTGGTGGTAATATCGTAAATACTCAAACAGATATATGGACTCCAACATTCTCACCAGCTGAACAAATAGTTTGGACAGACAATTTAGAACAAGCAGCCCGAGATACTAAACACAGTTCATTAGGAGAATATATAAATACAAATCGTAAAGTAGAAAATCTTGATGCCACTGTAATGTTTAACTACAATACAGAATTTAGTGATAACCTTACATTAACAGCTGCTGCAGGTTACAACTTCTTCCAAAGAAAAAGCCAACGTTTAACAGGAAGTACTGTAGGTGGTTTAGTAGTTCCAGATGTTTACAATTTAGCTAATAGTACACAACAAGCTAACTCAAGCATGTATAGAGACAAATACAGAATTTATGGTGTTTTAGCGAATGCAACAATTGGATATAAAGATGCTGCATTTTTAGAATTTTCAGCAAGAAATGACTGGTCTTCTACGCTTCCAACAGAAAATAATTCTTTTTTATACGGTGCTGTTGGTGCTTCTGTAATATTAACAGATTTATTTGATATTAAGAATGACGTTTTAAATTATGCCAAATTAAGAGGTAGTTATGGTACATCTGGTAAAGATGCTGATTTATATTTACTTAACTCTTATTTTGTTGGTAACCCTTCAATTATAGATTTAGGTGATTTTGCACTTAACTTTCCAAAAGATGGTGTTCCTGGTTTTACAATTGGTAATAGAATTGGAAACCCTGGCTTAAAACCCGAATTAACAACTACTTACGAAGTTGGTACCGATCTTGGTTTCTTTAAAAACAAAATTAGTGTAGGTTATACATATTACCATTCGATTCATGATGACCAATTGGTAACTATAAGTCTTCCTCGATCTACAGGTTATACGCAGACCGTTAGTAACATAGGTAGAATGGAGAATAAAGGGCATGAATTATCTTTAACTTTAAAACCTATTAAAGGTTTGGTTGACGGTTTAGATGTTGAGTTCTTTGGAACATATTCTAAAAATGAAAATGAGGTTATTAGAATTACAGATGATATAGATGAATTAAATATTGGAACTTTTGGATTCGCTGCAGGAACTACGGTTTCTATAGTTGCCAAAGAAGGATTACCATTTGGTACGTTCAAGGGTAATGATTTTAAATATAATGATCAAGGTCAAGTAATTGTTAATGCTGATGGATTTCCAGAATACCCTGCTGATGATGTTTATTTAGGTAATAACCAAGCTGATTATTTACTTAATTTTGGTGCTAACATAAGCTATAAAGGATTTGGATTTAGAATTTTATTTGACAAGAAAGAAGGTGGACTATTTGCTTCACAAACCAAATACAACACTAATTTTAATGGTACGAATGTTAATACCACGGTTTATAATAGAGAACCTTTCATCTTTCCAAATTCTGTAGTAGATAACGGAGATGGTACATTCTCTGAAAACACAACTCAAATTACCGAACAAGCATATTTTACTGATTATGATGCACCAGTTTCAACGCAACTGATTGATGCTAGTTTCTTAAAATTAAGAGAAGTAGAATTTAGTTATACATTTTCTAAAGATCTTTTAAAGAATACATTCTTTACAAATGCTAGAATATCATTATTTGGTAAAAATCTTAAATTTTGGTTACCAGATGAAAACAAATATGCTGATCCAGAAGTTAATGGGATAAGCACCAGTTCTAGTGGTAGTGTGAGTACAACAGGTAATGGGCAAGGTATTGAAACAACGCAGACACCTGCTTCAAGTAGTTTAGGTCTGAACTTACAATTGTCATTTTAATTAAAAAAATAATAATACGATGAAGAACAAAATAAACATATTTCTTATTCTATTATTAACACTAAGCTTTTCATGTAATGATAGCTTAGAAGAAGTTAATATAGACCCTAACACTTTCCCATCAGCTGGAGACGCACAAGTTTTAAGCTCAGCTATTGGCTTTATGGGATATATTGTTGAAACAGATTTAAATTACAGCGAATCCTTTCTTTGGAGTCAGTACTACACATGGGGTATTGGTGTTTCCATTGGAAATGAAGAGCGTTATGTATCTGCAGGTGGTGATTTTAATGGTTACTGGCAACGTGCTTATGCCAACTCACTTGTAGACTTGAATTATATAACTAAAAATAGTACCAACAAGGCCTATAAAGGTATGGCTAATGTATTGAAAGCTTATTTATTTCAAGGTTTAGTTGATCATTTTGGAGATGTACCATTTACTGAGGCACTTTCTGGAGCAATTGAAGACGGATCTAATTTAACACCAAGTTATGACTCTGCTGAAACAGTTATTTACCCTGAATTGGTTAACATATTGAATGAAGCTTTAGAAGATTTAAGTTCAGCTGATAACGATGAAATAAGTAGAACAGGTACCGACGATTTTATCTTTTATGATGACGACGTTTTAAAAACTAGTGATATTTCTAAATGGATTAAGTTTGCTAATTCATTAAAATTAAGAGTTTTAATGAGAACTTCAGAATCTAATCCTCAAGGTGCGGCAATTCAAGCATTAATAAACAGTGGTACTTTTGTTGAGACCATTGATGATATGCCGTTTATACCATTTTCTGGAAAATCTGGAGATCAAAACCCGATGTATGCTAGAGCTGAGTTTGGTGTAGGTATGTTTTATTTTGCTAGTAATGCTTCTATAAATTTACTTGAATCACTTAACGATCCTAGAGCTCAAGTATTATACGCAAAAGCCACTTCTGGAACCGCTGAAGGATCCTTACGAGGTATTGACCAAGGCACCATTGATGATGAGCCTTTTACAGCTCCAGCTAGTGATTATAGTTTGGCATCTGACTATGCTTATGGAGCTGACAAACCAGCTATTTTAATGAGTCCGTGGGAGGTTTGGTTTTTAAGAGCTGAAGCAGCTGCACGTTATGGAACTGCAGACGACGAAGTTATGGCGTTTGAAACAGCAATTGATTTGAATTTTAGCTATATGGAACTAACCGATTCTGCTAGCTACATTGGTACGCTAGGATACTCAGTTTCTGCTCCTTTAGATGACAGAATAGACATGATAGCTGTACAAAAATGGATATCTTTAAATGGTACACAAGAAGACGAAGGTTGGATTGAAACTAGAAGATTTGATAGACCAGCAAGTAGAGTATTTTCTGATGGAATTTTTCAAACACCTCCAGCTTCTGTATTATCAAGTGGAACATTTCCTTCAACATGGCTATACCCAGAGTCTGAAAGAAGTTTAAATCCAAATGCTTTACCACAAAGACAAATTACTGATGCCATATTTTGGGATAATTAAAAAAAAAAAAAAAATGAAAAAATATAAATTAATATTATGTACGTTTTCAATCTTAGGGTTGATATTAACCAGTTGTGATCCTAGTGTAGAATCACCTGGTGCAGATGATAGTTCAGAGGTAACTTTCCTTCCTCTAATTGAACTTGAGGGAGCAGATGTTGTTCTAGATTGTGATGCAACTTCTTATTCTGACCCAGGAGCTGTTGCCTCAGTTGCCGGAGAAGAAATAGAGTTAAATACCAAAATCACTGGAACTTACTTTGGCGGAACATCAATTGAAGGTCCTGATGTCTATTCAGTAGCCTATAGCGCTTTTAATGTCGACGACATTCCAGCAACAGCATTTAGAGAGGTGTTATGGCCTGAATGTAATGGAGATTTGGTTACCAGTATAGCAGGAGTTTATACAGCATCTGTAGCTAGAGATGGAAGTTCGCCAGATGGCTATCAAGATAATGGCCCTTTTATTATTAAAGATTTAGGTGATGACAGATATGCGTTTTCTGATGCTCAAGGTGGTTGGTACGAATTTGGAAGAGGTTTAGGACCTTCATATGGTACTCCAGGATTAATACTAAAAGCTAATGATATTTCTGCTAACGATTTTACTGCAGAAGGTACAGTTACCACTAATACATTTGGAGGTGTAAATACATTTGTAAGTTTAAAAGTAAACCCAGATGATAAGACTCTTGTTCTTGTTGTTGATTGGAGCTTTGGTTTCTCATTTGAGACAGTATTTACTCAAACTGAAATTTACTATTAATAAAAAGATAAAAACATGAAACATAATATAATATTAAAAAAATTAAGCTATTTATTTTTTAGCATAGTAATGATGGCTTCTTTTACAGCTTGTGAAGGTGTAGAATCTGAACCAGACGCAAGCGATATTGTAATTGAAGAAGTTACAGGATCTTGGTACATAATAGGATTAGAAACTGATGGTGAAACTCCTGCTTTTGCTGGTGATTACGTACTTTATGACATCTATAACTCATCTGAAAACAATTTCGATTTTTGGATTGATGATCATAACACATTTTTCCAATTAAAATCTAAAGGAACAGTAGATTTATCGTCTTTAACCTTTTCTAGCGAAGCTAATACAGCTGAGTTATACACAGGTGAAACTGTAACTATTAGTAACGGACAAATAACTAAAGACAGTTTTACAACAGCTAGTAACACCGTAGTAGATGCTATCTATTTTGAAGCTGAATTTAGTTGGGATCCTGGTACGGTTTATATTTTTAAAGGCCATAAAAGAACAGGTTTCGTAGGTGATGATAACCCACATTACGAATAATAATTCTTAAAATTATAAAAAACCACTTCTAACGAAGTGGTTTTTTTATACCTTTACCCCAATGGAAAACCAAACACAAATATTCGGGATACGCGCTATAATAGAAGCCGTAAATGCAGGTGAAACTATCGATAAAGTATTTCTTCAAAAAGGAGAAAGAGGCGAGCTATTTGGTGAGCTAGAATCTTTATTGAATAAAAAGTCCATAAACAAATCGTATGTTCCTGTTGAAAAACTGAATAGGTTAACCAAAAACAACCACCAGGGTGCCGTTGCGCAAATATCGCCTATTGAGTTTCACGACATGGAAACCTTAGTTACAAGTGTTATAGAATCTGGTAAAACACCCCTGTTTTTATTATTAGACCAACTAAGTGATGTGCGTAATTTTGGCGCCATTATTAGAACGGCAGAATGTACAGGTGTTAACGGTATTATAATTCAAAAAAATGGTAGCGCTCCAGTTAATGGAGATACAATAAAAACAAGTGCTGGCGCTGTATTTAAAATTCCTATCTGTAAAGTAGACCATATTAAGGATGCTGTTTTTTACATGCAAGCATCTGGCGTAAAAGTTATAGCTGCTACCGAGAAAACTAACAATACATTATACGATGTATCCTTTGTTGAGCCTTGTGCTATAATTATGGGATCGGAAGGCAGAGGAATAAACCCTTCTACCTTAAAAGTTGTAGATACCAAGGCAAAACTACCTTTACTAGGAGACATTGAATCTTTAAACGTGTCTGTAGCCTGTGGTGCTTTTTTATACGAAGTGGTAAGACAGCGACTGTAGACTGTAAGCTGTAGATAAACTAATCAATATTCTTATCGCTAGCCTTCTTAAAGTGATACTTAAATTGCAAAGGTTCCTCCTCTTCTACTTCAATTTCCGGCTCAACAGATTCTATAAAATTGCCGTTTTCATCGAAATGCTGTAAAAAAGGATCGTCTTCTTCTTTATAATGTTCTTGTTCCCAAATATACTTTTTAGGTTTTGCTATTTCTTTTCTAAAAATAAAAGCAAATAACAAGCCCGTAATTAAACCTGCCATATGCCCTTCCCAAGATATACCTTGCTCTATAGGTAAGGTATACCAAATCATACTTCCGTATAAAAATATAACAAGTAACGACAAGGCTATTAAACGGTAATGTTTAGCAAATACACCTTTAAAAAACGTAAAACTTACCAATACATAAATAAGTCCGCTAGCACCTATATGGTACGATGGCCTACCTATGCACCAAGTAATAAAGCCAGATAACAAAATTCCCCAAAACAGGACTTTCCAAGCAATATGCCTATAGAAATAAAACAAAGCTGTAGATAAAACAAATAAAGGCACCGTATTATGATATATGTGTTTGATGTCGCCATGAATAAAAGGACTCAGTAAAACGCCTCGTAACCCTTTTAAAGTTTGCGGATACACCCCATATTTACTAAAATTATAACCAAACCGCACTTCAAACCAAAATATAAGCCAAATGGCAAGTACAAAAAAAACAGGATACGCAATTACGCCCGTAGAGAATTGAAAATGTTCTTTATTTTTCATTGTTATAAATTTAGCAAATAGTTATCCAACTTTAAGTTTCGTGCTAAATTGGCAGTTAAACACCCGCTGAGGCATTGCTGAGGAAAGCCCACAGCACGACGAAGGAAGTACGAGGACTTATAACCCTTCAACTCCGCTCAGGATAAACTCAAGCCCGCCCCCTGATTTCTCTTCGGGGGACACGCCCAAACTAAAAAGAAAACCATTTCCATTGCTATGTAAATGCATAAAACGAAAATTTTACTTTAATTTTGTAACCATGAACGACAATGCTCCTTTAGCCGAACGCTTGCGGCCAAAAACCTTAAAAGACTACGTAAGTCAAGCCCATTTGGTGGGCGAAGGTGGTGCATTATCGCAACATATAAAACAGGGTTTAATTCCGTCGATAATATTTTGGGGACCTCCAGGAACCGGAAAAACAACTTTAGCCAACATTATTGCTACCGAATCTGGCAGACCATTTTACACACTTAGTGCCATAAATTCTGGGGTTAAAGATATTCGAGAGGTTATTGATAAAGCCAAACAAAGTGGTGGTTTATTTACCACAAAAAACCCAATTTTGTTTATTGACGAGATCCATAGGTTTAGTAAATCACAACAAGACTCGCTATTACAAGCCGTAGAAAAAGGATGGATTACACTAATTGGTGCCACTACCGAGAACCCAAGTTTCGAGGTTATACCCGCACTACTATCGCGCTGTCAGGTTTATATTTTAAATGCTTTCGATAAAACCGATTTAGAAACCCTTTTAAAACGCGCTATCGAAACCGATGTGCATATTTCTAAAAAAAATATAACCCTTAAGGAAACCAATGCCCTATTAAGGCTATCGGGTGGCGATGCTAGAAAATTACTAAACATTTTCGAGCTTTTAGTAAATTCCTTTAGCACCAACAATATTGTTATAACCGACGAAGCTGTTTTAGAAAACATACAAAACAACACCGTACGTTACGACAAAACGGGCGAACAGCATTACGATATTATTTCGGCGTTTATAAAATCCATTCGTGGTAGCGACCCAAATGGCGCCGTATATTGGTTAGCTCGAATGATTGAAGGTGGCGAAGATGTAAAATTTATTGCAAGACGTTTACTCATTTCGGCAAGCGAAGATATTGGTAACGCCAACCCAACGGCACTTGTAATTGCCAATAACGCATTTCAGGCCGTTACTACCATTGGCTACCCAGAAGCCCGCATTATTTTAAGCCAGTGCGCCACTTATTTGGCATGTTCGCCAAAAAGTAACGCCTCATACATGGCCATTGGTATGGCACAGCAATTAGTTAAACAAACCGGCGATTTAAGCGTGCCTATAGAAATTAGAAACGCTCCCACTAAACTAATGAAAGAGCTCGGGTATGGCGACAATTACAAATACGCACACAATTACGAAAATAATTTTGCCCCACAAGAATTTCTACCAGACGAAATTAAAAACCAAAAACTTTACGACCCCGGAAATAATGCTCGCGAAAACGCACACAGAGAGTTTTTAAAACAACGCTGGAAAGACAAATACAACTATTAAAATATTTAGGGCGTTACCTTTTTCTCATACCTGCCAGGTAAAAAAACCTTGCAGGATCGCAAAAGGTCGGGCTTTCACTACTCGCTCCCTCCTTAGGTCGGGGAGCTTAAACAAACCGTTCAATCCCTAACGCAAACCGCGTTATTCAAAATAAACTTTAAAACTTTATATTGAGAGTTTCTTGCTCTAAATTACCACCAGCATAGTACTCAATAACCCAATCGTTACCTTTTTTATACACTATAGCGCTGCTACCCACAACCAAATACACATCTTTTAAATTCGTGTTTTTTATACGGTATACTACTTTTGGAGAACTATCAACCAACTGAAAACCATTATCAATAACCTGCGCATACAATACGTTTGATGTGCCTTGTATTACAGCAACATCTTCAACAACTTTTTGCGCCACGGCCTTAGGTTTAGCAGGTGCTTTAGGAGCACTTACTGCTACCACTTTTTCCTCTTTTTCTTGCTTTAATAATTCTATTTCCTTTTTTAAATGCTGTATTTGCTCGGTATTTTCTGGTTTTACTTGAGGCTGTGTTACTATATTTAATAAAGTTTCATTGGGCTGATACTTATAATTTAAGGCTTCTATAGATTTAAAAGCATCACGTAAAGCTAAATTATAGGCTGTCCTATATTCTTTTTCTCTACTTTCTCCCATTTTGGATGTATAAATTAGTTTATCCTTACAATCCTTAAGCGTTACAGCAAGCCTAGTTTTAAACATACTTGATTCCTTTACAACATCACAAAACAAAGCAAGACATCTGTTTATATTAAGTTCATCTGGATAATCAGCCCCTTCCATAATTGCCTTAAAACCGTATTTTTCAAACAAAAACTTAGTAAGAGAATTAAGTTGATATTGATCACTTTCTTTTAAAAAATCATATTTATTTGATACAATTACATATTTATAACTATTAATATTAGCCTGTGCAAATAAGGCATTAGCGAAAAGACATGTTATAATCCCTAAAGTTAAAAATTTAATTTTCATTTATTATTAAATATATAGTTAAAACCTAATTGTAAAGATACACTTTGTGCATCGTAAATATTTTGATATTGCAAAAAATTATCGGCTAACACATAAAAATTAGCACCTCCTATATGAGCAGATACTCCTAAACCTATATTATTGAATGTATATGAATCTATAGTATACGTAGCCTTCATTCTTAAGCCTTTAAAAAGTCTTCGGTAATAATATGCTGTTAATGCTAACTGAGGGCTTTTAGGTCGTTTTATAGCATACAACTGCGCGCCTACCCTGTTCATATAAGGTTGTTCGTCTGCCAAACAATTACACAACTTTAACCTTTTTTTACCAAAGGCATAATTTAAGGAAGCATTAAATTTAATTGGTCTCCAAGTCGTGTACGCATCAGCATTCTCGTTGGTATCAAATAAATCTTCAAACTCGTCTTCAATGGCACTATAAAACTCATCGGCAGTATCTCCTTCATTTGTATCAAAAAAAATAGGATCTACACCTTCAAAAATCAACTCGCCTTTAACTTCGTAATTTTCCACTTCTTTGCTATGTCTTATAAAACCAACATCTTGCAAACTCGCATCGAAAGTCCATTGCTTATCAAAATTATAGGTAACCCCCATGTCGAAACCAAGTCCTAAATTCCCTCCTAATAATGTTCGTGTTACAACATCCTTTGGTTCAAAAGCATTGTCTTCACCATTTAAGGCATATCCAGAGGTTCTTAACGCCGTATCTAAATTAAAAATATGCCGAAAAAAATTATTTTCTCCTTCTACCGTGGTAAAATAGCCTTCGTTTTTATTTGAGGTAGCGTTAATTAAGCTGGAATAAATTTTACCTCTTGCACCATAGGTGAACTTCTCATTTACTTTTTTATTGTAGCCTACATGCCACACGGCGATTACCTCAGCCATGGCACTAACAGTGCTAACATCGAACCGTTGGCCAATATTATTTTGATTACCTTCTAAGGCTAAAACCGCAATGTCTTTAGGGAAATAGGTTAAAAAATCGAATTCTTGATACACTCCAAAACTTAAGTATTGGTTTTTATTGTAACTAGGCCCAATGGCAAAACCACCAGAAACTATTTCTAGTTGTTGATTGGCGGTAAAAAAATCACCTGGTTTGGCATCATAAACAACCCGCCTAAATTTTGTGCTAAAATCTACACCATCGGCAGCAAATAAATCGTAAATGGTTGCTCCAGACGAACCTCCATTGGCATGAAAATGCGATAAAAACGGAATTCCAAAATAGGCCCTATTAGTTACCCTTCCGCCAGGGTTAGTAAGAAGAGATTGTGGAATCTCTGAAAACCCATACAATAGTTGCTTATTTTGGCTAAAACACACAAAGCTTATAAGTATTAATAATAGACTAATTGCTTTCATAATTAGTCGTTAATATTAAAATAAAAAACACTTTTAGACTTCATATTTATTTGACCAAGTGTATTTTCATTAATAGCTTCCCCTTCTTGCACAATTAAAGTAAAACTCAATTTATTTGCATTCATTAAGACCCTTAATCTATTACCTTCAAATACTTCTGTATATTTTGTATAAACTTGAGAAGCGTCCGGGGATGCCAAAGCCTCAAAAGAAAAAGTATGTACGGTTTGATCTAAATCGTCTAGAAGGTCTACCTGCAACTCGAAACTCCTTTTAATCGAGTTTAAAACATCAAATACAAATTCTACTTTAACAATGTTATTTCTAGTAAAACTATTATTAAACAGATCTAATTCAATAAAGTCTGAAAACTCACTCGACTCATTAGCTCCAGCAAAAAAATTAGTTGCAGGGGCATCAAAAAAAAGCAAGCTATTTTCAATAACTGGCGATAACTCTAAGTCTTCAGCTTGGTTTAAATCGATTTCTTCTGTGCACGACCAGAAACACATTGCTAAACTAAGTACTAAACCATATATTTTATATATTCTTCCCTCCATCTTTTTATAAAACGAACTAATACTTAATCTATTATAGATATTTTTTTAATTGTATTAAATTATCTATTTGCTTAATGTTATTATCTAGCTTCAAATTATTAACATCAAAAAACACAACATCCATCCCTATATTTTTTGCGCCCATAATATCGGCCTCATAACTGTCGCCTATCATCACACTTTTACTAGCATTGGTATTTGCTAAATTTAATGCATAATCAAATATTTTAGGGTTAGGTTTTTTTACACCGGCAATTTCCGAATTGGTAATAGTTTTAAAATAATGATTTATTTTGGAATGGCTCATTTTTTTATATTGAACCTCATCGAAACCATTAGTTATAATATGTAACGTATAATTTAAACTTAAATAATCTAGGATCTCGAAGGTGTTTTCAAATAAATGATTAAAGCTTGATAAATGCGTTATATAATCGTCTGATAATTTATTTATTAATCCAGTATCAACCTTAAACCCAACAGCCTCAAAGGTGTCGTTTAACCTCCCGTAACGTAAAGTATCCTTTTGTATTTTCTCTTCTCTGTACAGTTTCCAATAGTTTAAATTAATGGGTTCGTAATGTTCCAAAAAATCTTCAACCGCTATATTTACATTATTGATTTTAAAAATTTTATCGAATGTTAATGCCGAATTTTTGTCAAAATCCCAAAGTGTATGGTCCAAATCAAAAAACACATCTGTTATTCCTTTAAGCTTCATTTGGTGAATCTAAAATTAAATTAAACAATTCTTTAAACCCGTCCCACCGCTTATAATCGCTAAACGTATAATTATGAAAAATGGGTACAAATTGACCGTCTACTTGTTTTATTTGATAAATAAGCTCGTTTAAAACCTTCTTTTTATCTAATAAAGATTTTTGCTTTAGCAACGTAAAATCCATAAGTTGATAAGGTACAATTTTTAAAGGTGTTTGTACTTCGTAATCTAAATCGTAAAACAAAAATGGTGTACAAGAGCCGGCTCTAAACCCTAAATGATTTACATAACCCATGGTGTAATCTTCCTTAATTTCTAAAGCTATAAGATTTCTATAAGTTTCAGGTAAATTAAGTTTTGAAAAAGATTGTCTAGATGCTTTTAAATTTCTGTTTAAAATATCTTCCATTTTAAGTTTTTCTTTCTTTAAAAGGCTTTCATCATCTAGAGCGAAATATGAAATTTTTAGTCCTACATCGCAATAATCGCCAACGTGCTTAATAAGCGATATAAATTGTTTTTTGTTTGGGTTAATCCCTTTGTCGTAAGTAGAGTAATCGCCTAACAAGAAAAAGAAAAGAAAGGAAAACGAAGAGCTTTTTTGCCGGTTTATTAAGTACTTAAACGTATCAAAAGGATCGTGCTTAAAACCCATAATTACAGCAAACCTAGTGTACAAGCTTTTAAGCCTTAACCTAGCTAAATCTTTAAGAGAGCCACCCAATGTTCTCATAATACCCTTTAACTTGTACGTGTACGCCGAGGGCACATCTATAACGGGTTTTATTTGATAGCTCCTGCTTGGAAATTCGAAATCTGGAAATTGCTTTTTTAAAGCATCTCTAAATTTATAGGCCCAAATATCGACTACTGGTTGATGCAAAAAACCTTCTTGAAACGCTAAACTTTCGGTGGCTGTAAAACGTCCGTATTCATCTTTTACATGCGGTAAATACTCTTCGTATCTAGATAATAAATAAAAAGAAGCCGAAAACACATCAAAAGGAATACTGCTCTTTTCGCCTAAGTAGAAAAAACATTTTGTATGCTCCCAGGTATGGATATGGATATCAATATCATTTAACCCTTGCTCGAATAAAATATCGTGACTTTTAATATAAAACTCGTTACCCAATTGCTGTTTCGTATACGACATTTTCAAGCTATCGTGGGCAATAAACGTTTCAATTTTAGTTGTAAAACTAACTTCAATACCTAAAACTCGCGTACAAATATGCTTAAAAACATATTTAAGTCGCGGCGATATTTTATGGGTATAAACTAATAACATAATTTCAGTTTGCAGTATTCAGTGTTCAGTAAGCGGTCTGCTGTCATCGGTCTTCTGTCTTTGTTCATAGCAGTGATTCATCGGCGAAACTAAAGTATGCTTTTTCTGTTATAATTAGGTGGTCTAGAACTTTAATATCTAAACTTTGTGCAGCTGTTTTTAACTTATTGGTAATTTGTTTATCGGCCTCACTAGGTTTTAGGCCGCCCGATGGATGGTTGTGTGCTAAAATTAAGCCTACCGCTCCTACCTCTAGCGCATTTTTTAACACCAAGCGCACATCTACTAAAGTGCCTGTTATACCGCCTTTACTAAGTTGGTTTTTACGAATTACTTTATTAGAATTGTTTAAATAGATTATCCAGAACTCTTCATGCTGAAGCTCGCCAATAACAGGTTGCATCAATTCAAAAACCGAAGAGCTGGATGTAATTTTCTTTTTTTCTAAGGCTTCTTCACCTCTACGACGGCGACCTAACTCTAAAGCAGCAATTATAGTTATGGCTTTGGCTTCACCTATTCCTTTAAATTCGGTAAGTTGTTTAATAGATAGTTTTCCTAAGGCACTTAAATTATTATCGGTGCTTGCAAGGATGCGTTTACATAAATCGACAGCACTTTCTTGTCGGTTACCAGAACCAATCAAAATGGCTACAAGTTCGGCATCACTTAAAGCCGCCTTTCCTTTGTATAATAACTTTTCACGCGGCTGATCGTCCTGACTCCAGTTTTTTATAGAAAATGACGATGGTTTTTCTTGCATTCGTTAAAGATAAATATTGTAAATTTCAGAAGCAATAGAATTATTAACAAAAATAATGAGATTCCTTTCTTTTAAGGCCTAACAAAACAACAAAAGCATTGAGCTATCCTCCTAAACATCATCAAGATAATACTATTACCCACCTTATTGAAGTGATTAAAACCTACCCCTTAGCCACCTTAATTTCGGTTAAAGATAACGTGCCATATATTACACACTTGCCTTTAATTTACAATAAAAGCGGTAAACTTATTGGCCATATTGATAGTAACAACCCGCAAGCGGAACTTTTAAAAAACAATAACGACATTACTATTATTTTTTCTGGTCCGCAATGCTATATCTCGCCAAGTATTTATACCACCAAACAATTACCAACCTAGAATTACATTAAGGTACATTTAAAAGGCAAAGTAAAAGCTATTGAAAGCAAAGAGGCTTTAAAGCAGTCGTTAATTACAATGACCGAATTTCTTGAAGCACCAGAGCATAAATACGTTTTAGAGCCCGATAATAAAAGCATGAATGCCTATCTTAATTATATTAAAATGTTTGAAATTTCTATTGATTCTTGGGAAGGTAAATTTAAACTCTCGCAAGATAAAAAGCCTGAAGATATTGATAACGCTAAAGCGGAATTGGTAAGAGCTAATAAGGAAAGTGTTGAGGCTTTTTTGGCGAAGTGTTTTGAGGTTTGAGAACTTGTTTTTGTAAAAATTTACAACTAAATTCGTTAAACATTTAATTGAGTTAGTAATTTAACCTTACCATACAAAACAAAAAGAAAGAAAAAATGAAAATGCTATTTTATATCTTTTTAATAAGTTATTCAACAAATATATTTTCTCAAAACACCCTTTTCAATTTTTACAATGATGAAGGTGCTCAAATAACTAGAAAGGAATTTTATGAGAAAAGAGACCATTATGAAACCTATCCTATGTACTTTGAAAATGATTCAATAAAGTTTGGGGTTTTGTTCGATAGAGAAAAATATGGGGTTTTAAAAGACTCTACTTTTCAATCTTTAAAAAATTACTTAAATACCTTTTACCCATCTAAGATTAATCCTAAGGATATAATAGTTATTAATTTTCTTACCGGAATTCCAATAAATGAACTAAGTAAAAAAGACAAAAGTAGTTGGGATATTTTTCACAGGGACTATTTAAAAAAACTAAATAAAATAACTGATATTTCTCATTTTTGGATTTCTTCATTGGAAAAAGAAAAGTTAAAATATTTCCATAGTGAAAAAGTGGACTGGAAGAAGGATGAGGATAATTTTATAAAAAGGCTTTTTTTTCCTCATGAAACGACATATGGATATTATATTATTATAAACCCTAAAGGCAAATACTACTACAGTTTGGGAGAATATGGAAAAAACAATGTTTGGTCAAAAACTAGGCTCATGAAAAGTTAGTGAAACCCAAATAAGCTTTACCCAACCAACCCCTTAACAGCATCAAAATCCAATCCACCATAATTACCAGAACTCATTAACAATAACGCCTTATTATCAAAGTTTTGTTTGAATAAAAAGTCTTTAAAATCGTCTGGATTGGTATAAATAATTAAATCGTCGCGCTGAAATGCATTTGCTATTTGCTGGTGCGTTACCGCTTCGAGCTTTTTAATTTCTACGGCATGTGGCGAATAGAATACCACCGCAACATCTGCAGCATTAAGTGCGCCTTTATACTCTTTTAAAAACTCGGCATTTAAACTGCTATAAGTATGTAATTCTAAACAGGCCACAAGGGTGCGGTTATTATACTGTTCTTTTACTGCGTTTGTAGTAGCTTCTACCTTACTTGGTGAGTGCGCAAAATCTTTAAAGGCTACACTGGTTTTACTTTCTGCAATTTTTTCTAGACGTTTACTTGCGCCTTTAAATGTGGAAATGGCTTCGTAAAAATCGTCCTCGTCTATTCCCATGTGCTGGCAAATCCATTTGGCACCTGCAAGGTTGTTTAAATTGTGTTTACCAAAAACTTCTATTGGCAATTCGCCTTCGGGAGTTTCTAGAAGTGTTTGTCCGTTATTAACAGTATATTCGGGAGTTTGGTAGGCTATTTTTCTTATGGTGTTTTCGCTAGCTTCTACAACGCGTTTTACTTTTGGATCTTCTTCGTTGTAATTAATGCTTCCGCCGCTTACAATAGAATCTACAAAAATGCTAAACTGCTCTACGTAGTTTTGGTAAGTTGGAAATACATTAATATGATCCCAAGCAATACCGCTTAACAAGGCTATATTGGGTTTGTATAAATGAAATTTTGGTCGGCGGTCTATAGGCGAGCTTAAATACTCGTCGCCTTCTAGTACTATAAAATCGTTGTGTTCGGTAAGTTTTACCATAACATCGAAACCTTCTAATTGCGCGCCAACCATATAATCGACTTCTTTATCATGATAATGCATAACATGCAAAATCATTGATGTTATGGTTGTTTTACCATGACTTCCGCCAATAACAACACGGGTTTTATGTTTGGATTGCTCGTACAAAAACTCTGGGTAACTGTAAATTTTTAGTCCTAATTCTTGAGCTTTTAGCAACTCAGGATTATCGGCTTTTGCGTGCATACCTAAAACTATAGCGTCTAAATTGGCTGTTATTTTTTCTGGAAACCAACCAAATGTTTCGGGCAATAAGCCTTTGGCTTGTAACCTTGATTTAGAAGGGTCGAATATAGTGTCGTCACTTCCGGTTACTTGATATCCTTTATTATGTAAAGCAAGTGCTAAATTATGCATTGCTGCTCCGCCAATGGCTATAAAATGTACGTTCATGAAACAAATATCAAACTAGAAAAATCAATTTCCAAATTATTTATGGATTAGTTGATTGGTGTTAAAAAATTGTACCGTAAACGTGTAAAAATGTAAAGATTTTTTATTGATAAACCTAAATTAGCAGGTATGCCCGCGCTAGGGATTGCAGCGGATAGCCCACAGCCCGACAAAGGAGGGGCGAGGACTTGTAGCGAAAAGCCCGACCCTTGGGGTAGCGCCCAAATATTACAAATTTAAAATTTTCTGTTTTTCGTCCTTAAAAGGTTTAATTTTTGGCAGTTGCGCTAGAGCCATATCGATGTGTTTTAAGGCCGTTTCTTTGTTGTTTTTATGCACGTTTATTTGTGCCAAACGGTAGTGCGCCCAAGCTTTTGGAACGCCATCGGACTCTGAATAATTCTTGATATAGGTTTGTAAACATTGCTCGCCTTTTTGAAGCTCGATATTATACTCGGCAGCCACCTTACCTATTTGATAATGCAAGGCATTACGCTGGTGTTTTTGCTGCGCTTCCTCTATGGTTTTTATGGCTTTTTCGGGTTGTTTTTCCTTTTCGTAAAGCGTAGTTAACTTGTTAAAACAGGTTAGCGAACCTCCTGTTTGAATGGCCATTTTATAATATTTTTCGGCTAAATCTGGTTCGTTATCATACTCGTAAACATAGCCTTTTGCCAAGTA
Source organism: Algibacter pectinivorans (assembly GCF_900112595.1). Classification (GTDB taxonomy): domain Bacteria; phylum Bacteroidota; class Bacteroidia; order Flavobacteriales; family Flavobacteriaceae; genus Algibacter_B; species Algibacter_B pectinivorans. Next base: position 159,398 of record NZ_FOMI01000001.1, read on the forward strand.
ACCATCTACCTTCGATAGATTTTCTAGTTCTTGGGCATAGTGTAAGGATTTGCTCTTGCTGCCGCCAAAAATTCCGGGTAGCTGTATATACAGCTCGACTAAGGCCCAACGGGTTTCTATGTGGTTTTTATCTAATTCGGCCGCCGTGGTAAATGCGCTTTTTATATCGCCAATTAAACCAATGGCTTTTAGCTTATTCTGTAAGGCTTTCATACCTAAAACACCACCGTATTTGTAATGATAATTGGCTGTTTTGGGTTTAAGTTCTACCAGTTTTTTGTATTCGACTATGGCTTGATCCCACTTTTTTTGATGGCCATAGGCATCGCCCAAAAGCTCTGTGGCTTTTAAATTACCAGGGTGGGTTTTAAGGTACGCTATAAGTTGATATTCTGCTTTTTCGAACTGCTTTTCCTGGATAAAACTGGAGATTTCTTCAAGTTTACCTTGAGAGAAACACACCATAGGAAGCACTAAAAGAAACAGAAATTTTCTCATAATAATTTTAATAGAAACACAAAAATAAGCTTTCTAGTTTTTGTATGCACAGGTTTATGATAATCTTAAACTTTTATTGGATTTGTAAAACGCACCATGACTGTTTTACCTACAAAATGATTAACTTCACTCACTCAACGTATCCAATAACTCATTTAGTATGTTTTGGAACGGAATTTGAATATATATTAGAGACAAATTTATACACATGAAGCGTTCACTATTTCTATTTATGATCCTACTTTTTTCAACTTTATCTCAAGCACAATCTCCAAACTATAAGGATTTATGGGCTAAAATTGACAAGTTTGAGGCCGAAGGTTTACCACAATCTGCCTTAAAAGTTATTGACGATATTGAAAAACAAGCCACAAAAGATAATAACCACCCGCAATTAGTAAAAACGTTAATTTTTAAAAGTAAATACGCCTTAAGTTTAGAGGAGGATGCTCAATTAAGTATTATTAACGATTTTAAAAGCCAAATTGCAACTAGCAATTTTCCTGTTAAAAACATACTGGAAAACTTACTGGCTAATTTATATTGGCAGTATTTTAACCAATACAGGTGGCAGTTTTATAACCGTACAAAAACGGATAAAAAAGTGGATGCTATAGATTTTAGAACTTGGGATTTACAAACACTTTTTAACGAAATCCATTTACATTTAAAGGCGTCCCTTGCAAACGGACTTATGTTACAACAGGAAGCTCTAGAAAACTACAGTGTTTTATTGCATGAGCAGAAAGATTCTAAAATATACCGACCTACCTTGTTTGATTTTTTGAGCCATAATGCCTTAGAATTTTACAAAACTAATGAAACGCAAATTACCAAACCTGCCTACAAATTTGAAATTGATAATGTTGATTTTTTAGCCGATGCCAAAACGTTTTCTGCATTACAAATAGAGTCTAAAGATACCACATCCTTACAGCTTAACGCTTTAAAAATATACCAAGATTTAATTCGGTTTCATTTAAAAGATGAATTGCCACTAGCTTTAGCCTATGTAAATATTGAACGCTTAAAATTTGTAAAGGCACATGCTACTTTTCAAGATAGTGAAGCTCTTTTATTAAAGGCTTTTAAAATTGAAGGCGACCGTTTAAAAAATAATGAAGTGTCTGGTTTATATGATTTTGAAACCGCTTCTATTTACTATCAGCAAAGTCAAACTTACCAGCCAAAAACTAACGAGAAACAGCGTTGGAAAGCCAAAGACGCTTTAGAGATTTGTGAGCAGGTTATTTCAAAATTCCCTGAAAGTAAAGGTGCCGAAAACTGTGCTATTTTGAAATCTCAAATTGAGCAGTTTTCGTTTCAAATTACAACCGAAAACTTTTTACCAATCCAACAAAATGCCAGATTACTACTAAGTTATAAAAATTTAAACGCCATTAAGTTTAATGCGTATAAGGTTACGGAAAAACAATATAAAACCTTTTCAAACATATATAGAGAAGATGAGCAACGAGAATTTATTAAAAACTTGTATGCCAATAAAATTTGGAAGAGTAACTTAAAAAACGAAGCCGATTACCAAAGACATACTACCGAAGTTTTTATGCCTAATCTTGATGCTGGCAGATATTTAGTTGTTGGGTTTATTGAAGAGAATGAAGATGCTTTTGCTTTTGCTACTCTGCAAGTTACCAATATGGCTTATGTTGAAACTGAGGCTTTAGAGCACAAAATATTTCAAATTATTAACCGAAATAACGGAGCACCTATTACCAATACTAAAGTAGAGGTATCGTACGCTTCTAGAGTTAATAAGGTAGTTACTAAAACTTATACCACAAATAACTTAGGCGAAATTAAAATTAACAAGGATAACAGCTGGTACCGCAACGTTAATTTAAAAGTACAGCAAGGTAACGATGTTGCCTACTTTGGCGACTTTTATATTAACCAAACCTACAAACAGCCAGAAGAGAAAGTATCTTATAAATCCTTTTTATTTACAGACCGCAGTATTTACCGCCCAGGGCAAACCGTATATTTTAAAGCCATTGCCATGGAAACTTTTAATGGTAAGTCTGAAGTTTTAGCCAATGAAATGGTGTATGCCAAATTGTATAATGTAAACAACGAAGCACTTAAAACATTAACATTTAAAACCAACGAATTTGGCTCTGTTGCAGGCGAATTTATTTTACCAAGCAGCGGTTTAACTGGTGTGTACCGCATTGAGTTTAACACAGAATCTAATAAATATTTAAGAAGCAATGCTAGCTTTTCGGTTGAAGAATACAAGCGCCCGAAGTTTGAAACTAAATTTACTCCTGTAACCGAAACTTTTAAAATTAACGACGCTATTACCGTTAAAGGAACTGCCTTAGCTTATGCCGGAAGTAACATTACCGATGCCAAAGTCGTGTATCGCGTGCACCGTAAAGTGCAATACCCACGCTGGTACTTTTGGTACAGACCATACATAAACAGCGAGCCTCAAGAAATTACTCATGGCGAAACAGTAACCGATGCTAATGGTGAATTTGAAATTATTTTTAAAGCCATTCCAGACCAAAGTGTAGATAAAAATAGTCTACCTGTTTTTAATTATGAAATTACTGCCGATGTTACCGATTTAAACGGCGAAACAAGAAGCGCAACAACGGTTGTAAACGTGGGTTACCATGCTTTACTTGCTAATTTAAGCATTGATAGTTTACTGGATAAAAGCAAAAACTCTCATAACCTTACTATCGATACTAAAAACTTAAATGGTGAATTTGTTCCTGCTACAGGTACTGTAAAAATCTACAAACTACAAGCGCCAAACACGGTTTTAAGAGAGCGACCATGGAGTGCTCCAGACTACCAAGAAATTTCCAAAACTGTGTTTAAAGATCTGTTTCCACACGAGGCTTACAACAATGAGCACAACTCTAGTAATTGGAATAAAGGCGAGTTAGTTTTAGAAAAACCATTTAACACAAAAAATACTAAAACCATCGCTCTAGGTAAAATTAAAAAATGGCAATCTGGTGAATATATTATCACATTAGAAAGCAAAGATAAATTTGGACAATTGGTAAAAGACGAAGTAAAAACCACCTTGTTTAGTGCCGCCGATAAGGTTCCAGCCGATAATAAGCTATTAACCATTGCAACAGATAAAAAAGAATACAGCGTTGGAGACACCGCTAATATTACCATAGGTTCGGCTGCCGAAAATATTTTGGTTACCGTTTCTGTCGAGAAAAACAAAAACATTATTAGTACAGAAATTATACAACTAAATGCTAATAAAAAAACCATTTCTGTTCCTGTTACAAAAGCCGATTTAGGTGGTTTTGTTGTACATTACAGTTTTGCTGCTTTTAATAGTTTCCTATCGGGTTCTCAAGCTATTTCGGTGCCCTATCCAAATAGTAATTTAGCCATTGAAACCTTAACCTTTAGAGATAAGCTACAACCCGGAACCGATGAAACTTGGCAGTTTAAAGTTAAAGGACCCGATGGCGAAAAAGTAAGTTCTGAATTATTGGCAAGTATGTACGATGCATCCTTAGACCAATTTAAACCACACAACTGGAACTTTAACCCGATTCAAAACAGAATATACAGCGCGTATAGCTATCGTAGAGCATACCAAAGTTTTGGTATTGAAAATTTTAGAGTGTACAATATTAATTCAGGATATAGCTACCCACAACAACATTTTGACCAATGGAATTGGTTTGGCTTTAATTTTGGGAATAACTATGCATTAAGATATCGAAGAAGTGCTAGTATGTCTAAGAAATTAAGTGGTCAGGTTGCGGGAGTTCAAATTGTGGCTGATGAGATGGAACTAGAGGAAAGCGCACTAGAGGATTCTGTAGTAATTGGATATAGCTCCAATAAACAAGAGGTAGCAGCAGCACCAATGCAACAATTGGATGAAGACGTTAATCTAAAAGAAGAAAAAACAGATTTCGATAATATCCAAATTCGTAAAAACTTACAGGAAACAGCCTTCTTCTTTCCGCAATTAAAAACAGATGATAAAGGCCATGTAAGTTTCAGCTTTACAACACCCGAGGCTTTAACCCAATGGAAATTGCAACTTTTAGCGCATACAAAAACTTTAGAAAGCGCAACACAATCATTTAGTACAGTAACCCAAAAAGAATTGATGGTTATTCCTAATGCACCTCGTTTTTTACGCGAAGGCGATAAAATTACCATTAGTACAAAAATTGCTAATCTTACCGAAAACCAATTAACTGGACAAGCCGTGTTAATATTAACCGATGCTGTTTCTGGAAAAACTATTGATTCTAATCTTGGTAATTCAGAAAACAACAAAGTATTTACCGTTGATGCCAAAGGTAACACCCAAGTATCATGGGCGTTAAATATTCCTGAAGGTATACAGGCTGTACAATATAAAATTATTGCAAAATCGGATACTTTTAGTGATGGTGAGCAAAATGCGTTACCCGTTTTAAGCAACCGTATGTTGGTTACCGAAACATTACCAATGTGGGTTAGAAGCCATCAAACCAAAAGCTTTACATTAGATAAGTTAATGTCTAATACCTCAACATCGCTTACAAACCATAAGTTAACTCTAGAGATGACTTCCAATCCGGCATGGTATGCTGTACAGGCTTTACCCTATTTAATGGAATATCCTTATGAGTGCAACGAGCAAACATTCTCAAGATACTATGCAAATGCGTTGGCAAGCCACATTGCAAATTCAAACCCGAGAATTCAAGAAGTCTTCAACCAATGGAAAAATACAGATGCATTACTTTCTAACCTAGAAAAGAATGAAGAATTAAAATCTATTCTAATTCAAGAAACGCCTTGGTTACGCGATGCGCAAAGCGAAACAGAACAGAAAAAACGCATTGCTTTATTATTCGATTTAAACAAAATGAATAATGAATTGCAATCGGCTATCCAAAAACTAGAAAGCAATCAATTGTCTTCTGGTGCTTGGGCTTGGTTTAATGGTGGTTATGAGAATAGATACATTACACAGCATATTATTACTGGTTTTGGGCATTTAAACAAACTTAATGTTAAAACAAGTGCCCATTCAAACATGATAGAAAATGCCATTTCATATTTGGATAAAGAATTTGTAAAAGAGTATAAAGACCTTAAAAAATATAACAAAAACGTCGATTTAAGTAAAGACCATTTAAGTTACACACAATTGCACTATTTATACATGCGAAGCTTTTTTAGCGAGGTTAAAAAATCGAAAGAAGTAGAAACTATAATCGATTACTACCAAACGCAAATTGGCAAATATTGGTTAAACCGTTCGTTATATTCTAAGGGATTAATGGCCTTAGTATCGCATAGAAATAGCGATAGTAAAACGGCTTTAAAAATTTTAAAATCGCTAAAAGAAACTAGTATTACTTCAGAAGAACTGGGTATGTATTGGAAATCCAACACCAATTCATGGTATTGGTATCAAGCACCAATTGAAACTCAAGCCTTATTAATTGAAGCCTTTGGCGACATTGAAAACGATACCGAAACTATTGATAACCTAAAGATATGGTTACTAAAAAACAAGCAAACTAACCGTTGGAAAACCACAAAAGCAACTACCGAAGCCGTATACGCATTACTGCTTCAAGGAAGCGATTGGTTATCTGTTACCGATATGGTAGATGTGGTTATAGGTGGACAAGCCATAACGCCTTCAAAATTAGAAAGTGTAAAAATTGAGGCAGGAACGGGTTACTATAAAACAGCTTGGAATACTGCCGAAATAAAACCCGAAATGGGCGAAGTAAAAATCTCTAAAAAAGGTAAAGGCATTGCTTGGGGAAGTTTATACTGGCAATATTTTGAAGATTTAGATAAAATAACCACGGCTGAAACACCACTTAAACTTAGCAAAAAGTTATTCTTAAAAAGTAATACAGATACTGGTGAAGAAATTTCAGAAATTAATTCTGAAACTGATTTAAAAGTGGGCGACTTGGTTCGTGTTCGCATAGAGTTACGTAGCGATAGAAATATGGAGTTTTTACACATGAAAGATATGCGCGCTTCTGGATTAGAGCCAGTAAATGTTATCTCAAAATACAAATGGCAAGATGGTTTGGGCTACTACGAAAGCACAAAAGATGCATCAACAAACTTCTTTTTTGACTATTTACCTAAAGGTGTTTATGTTTTTGAATATGATTTACGCGTAAATAATGCTGGTAACATGAGTAATGGCATTACTACCATTCAAAGTATGTATGCACCAGAGTTTAGTAGCCATAGTGAAGGCGTTAGGATTTCAGTAAACAGTAAATAATATGATTAAACCAAAGTATTTACTTTTATCATTCATTCTCGTTTTTTTATTTGTGTCTTGCAAAAGTCATAAAAATTCGACTTATAATTCGATAGACAATACACCAAAAATTCTATTTCTAAACTATAGTATTATTGAAAGTTCAAACGGAGCTAGAACTATTCAATTTAATAATAAAAAAATAGTAAATGGAAAAATAAAACGTAATGACTTAGAGCTTCTAGAAAACGGTGTTGAAGGCGATTTGATTTTTACTGAGCTAAATTCCAAATCTAAAATCATTAATCAAATGCTAATAAAAAACCCTTTAATTAAAAACATTGAGTTTGTTAATGAGTCAAAAAAATTCCAAACTCAAGTTGTTAAACTCGATAAAACGCAGTTCTCTATAAGGTTACAACTTAAAAATGAGACTAAATTAATAACAATTAGTAACTTTGCTACAAATAACACCCTCATAAAAACCCAAATTAATTAGCATGAAATCTTTTTTAGTGGCTATACTTTTCATTTTTAATACCTACAGCTTATCCGCTCAGGTGTTTGATGTTGAGCCTATAAAAATCTCTGGAGCTGATGATAAACGTATAAACTTAGTAATTTTAAGTGAAGGGTATCAAGCTAGTGAATTAACAGATTTTATTACAGATGCAACAAACTTTTCGAATGAAATGTTTAAAGAATCGCCTTTTAAAGAATACGAAAACTATTTTAATATCTATGCCGTAAAAGTACCATCAAACGAAAGTGGTGCCGACGACCCAGAAACAAATACATTTGTAGATACATACTTTAATGCAACGCATAACGCATTTGGTAATCCTTTCCTTCTTTACTATGAAATAGATGGTAATAACGCTAATAACACCGAAGCCAAAATACTATCAGTTTTAGCTGATAATTTTCCAAATTACGACAATACATTAATTCTAGTAAATTCCTCTAAATATGGTGGTAGCGGCGGCAAATTTCCTATGGCTTACAATGGTTATTGGGCCTCTAAAATAATTATGCACGAATTAGGACATTCTTTATTTGATTTAAAAGATGAATATTACCCTGGCGATTTACTTGCCGGAGAGGCTATAAATATGACTCAAGAAACTAACTCAAATTTAGTGAAATGGAAAAACTGGATAGACACTAACAATGTTGGCGTATACCAATATACATGCGATGGTTGTGAAACAAATGAATATACAAATTGGTATAAACCGCATGAAAATTCTATTATGGAATTTATAGACAAATCTTTCAATTCTGTTTGTAAGGAAGGTATGATTGAAAAAATATATGATCTTGTTTCTCCTATTGACTCTTATACACCTACTGATACTACGGTAAACGACCCTAGTTTACCATTAAATTTTGAATTGAATTTAGTTAAACCCATCCCAAATACGCTAAATAGCACTTGGACACTCAATACTGTTAATTTTGCTAATGATGTAGACGATGTTTCAATTTCTGATACCGATTTGCAAACAGGAGAAAATATTTTAAGTGTTTCTGTAATAGATAATACAGCTATGCTAAAAATAGATAATCATGAAACCTTAAATATACATACCATTTCTTGGACTATTAATTACTCTACATTAGGTATTGATGATATTGAAACTGAAATTAATACGTATAACATATCAATGTATCCAAATCCAACTGAAAACATTTTAAATTTAGAGATTGAAAGTCATTCTGATACTAATATAAAAGTTGAAATTATTAGTATTGATGGAAAACTAGTTAAAACCGAAACACTTTCGGGTGACCAAAACAACCAAATTGATATTAGCCCTCTAAGTCAAGGCGTTTATATTGCCAACTTTTATTCTAAAAATATGCGTATTGCTAGCAAAAGGTTGACAAAAAACTAGATTACTTTTCTGGAGGATAACTATTAAGCACCTTTTCTGCAATGGCATTTAAGCGTGCTTCACGTTTTTCGGGTGTGGATTTTGGGTTAAAACTAGATTCGCTAACGGCTTGCCAAAAGAGTTGCTTTTTATTTTCGTCTACAAAATCGATAGTAATTTGTCGGTTTACATTGGCTTGACCAATTGGTAAGCCTATTGAAATGCCACCACCAACATTTCCGCCACCGCCACCTACGCCTACACCTACTGTTTGACGTTGTGGCTCTTGATATTCTTGACTTTTAATATCTATAAAAAAATCTGGAGTTTCAGAAAAACTAAAGCCTTTGGATTGCATTTTTGAATCGATAGCGTTTAACAAGCGTTTGGTATCTAGTTCGCTTAAACCGGTTTCCATATCGGCATAAAACTGATAGGTTTTATAGTTGTTAAAACTCGTTGTTTTATCGTAATCGTAATTTACACGTATTGGTGCACAAGACACCATTAAGATAGCTAGAATAGCAAAGTTTAGAAATTTCATAACAGGTTCTTTTTTTTTATAGAATCAATCAAAAATTATTCCAATGTTGAATATTATCTAAAATACTCGCGTCAGGGATTGCAGAGGAAAGCCCAAAGTCTGACGAAGGAAGTGCGAGGACTTGAAACCTTTCGACTTAACTCAAGACAAGCTCCAAGCCCGACCCTTAGGGTAACCTGACTGCCGGCAGGCAAACACCCAAATTATTTTAATCGTTCAACATTTTCCATAAAACATCTTTAAGTTCGGTAATGCCTTTTTGGGCCACAGAAGATATAAACATGTATGGAATTGGAAGTTCGTTATCGAGTTCTATTTTCATTTCTGCTTGTAATTCATCGTCTAGCATATCGCATTTTGATATGGCGATAATACGCTCTTTATCCAGCATTTCTGGATTGTAACGACGAAGCTCATCTAACAGAATATCGTATTGTTTTCTAATATCATCGGCATCAGCAGGAATCATAAACAACAATATAGAATTACGTTCTATATGGCGTAAAAAATAATGTCCTAGACCTTTACCTTCGGCTGCGCCCTCGATAATTCCAGGAATATCTGCCATAACAAAGGTTTGGAAATCGCGATATTTTACAATACCTAAATTGGGTTTTAGCGTTGTAAACTCGTAATCGGCAATTTTAGGTTTTGCAGATGTAACTACAGATAGTAAGGTTGATTTTCCTGCATTTGGAAACCCTACAAGACCAACATCGGCAAGTACTTTTAACTCCATGGTTACGTACTTTTCTTCCATGGGCATACCTGGTTGTGCGTAACGCGGTGTTTGGTTTGTAGAACTTTTAAAATGCCAGTTTCCTAGACCTCCTTTACCGCCTTGGGCTAATATAACTTCCTCGCCATCGAAAGTAATTTCGAAAAGAATATTATTAGTTTCTGTATCTCGAATTACTGTTCCTAATGGTACATCGATATAAACATCTTCGCCATCGGCTCCAAAACTACGACCACTACTACCATGCTCTCCGTGTCCTGCTCTACTATGTTTTTTAAACTTTAGGTGTAATAAAGTCCATAAATTTGATTTACCACGAACAATAACATGACCTCCACGACCACCATCGCCTCCATCTGGACCACCTTTTGTAATATATTTTTCGCGATGTAAATGTGCAGAGCCTTTACCTCCGTTTCCGGAAGACACAAACATTTTTACGTAGTCTACAAAATTCCCTTCTGTCATAGTCCTTTATTTAAATTGAAAATAAAAAATTAAAGTATGCCACAACTCGTGCTATAGCTCCAATTAATTTTAAACCTTCTGTAATGATTTAAGTTTATTTTAAAAATACAAAAACTATAACTTCTATTTTAAAAGTTATAGTTTTTAATATTAAGATTTCTGCTTTTACAGAAATTTATAATTTATTTATTACCGTACTTAAACGTTCTGTAATTTCTTCGATACCACCAATACCATCAACACCAAAATATTTATTTTGTGCTGCATAATAATCTTTTAAAATAGCGGTTTCATCGTAATACACTTTAATTCTGTTTCTAATAACAGTTTCATCGGCATCATCTTTTCTTCCGCTAGTTTTTCCTCTTTCTAGTAAACGTTTTACTAAAACTTCATCATCAACCTCTAAGGCTATCATAGCATTAATTTGAGAATCTTTGCTATCCATTAACTTATCTAAAGCTTCTGCTTGAGCGTTAGTGCGCGGAAAACCATCAAAAATAAAACCTTTTGCATCGGCATTTTTTTCTACCTCTGCATTTAACATATCTATGGTAACTTGATCTGGCACCAACTGTCCTTTCTCAATAAAAGATTTGGCCAGCATACCCAAAGCAGTATCATTTTTCATGTTGTATCTAAATACATCACCTGTAGAAATATGCACTAAATTATATTTCTCTTTTAAAAATTCTGCTTGTGTTCCTTTACCTGCTCCTGGAGGGCCAAATAATACTAAGTTAGTCATGTGTTGAGTTTGTTTAATTTGATAGACTTCTGGTAAATCTCTTCCTAAACCATCATAATCTAAGCCGTAGCCTACAATAAATTTATTAGGAATTTCAATACCTATATAATGTAATTTAAAATCTTTTTTATACGCTTCGGGCTTGTAAAATAGGGTTGCTATTTTTAACGCCTTTACGTTTTCGTTTTTAAAAATTCTGTGAATTTCAGCCAGTGTTTTTCCCGTATCTATAATATCTTCCAAAATAATTACGGTTCGCCCTGTTAAATCTTGTGTTAAACCAATTAGCCTTTGTATGTCCTCGCTAGATTTAACGCCCTCATAAGAGGCTAATTTGATAAATGTAACTTCGCAAGGTTTAGGATACTTTTTAACAAAGTCGCTAACTACCATAAACGAGCCATTTAAAACACCAATAAACATTGGTATTTCGTCGCCTACATCTTCAGCAATTTCAATAGCCATACGTTCTAAAGCAGCATCTATCTCTTTGGCAGAAACAAAGGGTTTAAAATATTTATCGTGTAGCTTTATCAAGGGAAATAATTTTTAAAGTCGCAAAGATAATCAATATACTTAATACATCTAGTTTTTAAGCAAAATTGACCCATAAAAAGAATAAAATAGGTGTATTCCTCCTAAATTTAGCAATCCTATTTTTTTGATTTATGATTTCTCGACTAATTTAAGATTTAAGTGTATTTTTGCGTAACTTTAATAGCGTATTAGCAGTAAAAATCATGACAAATTATTTTTCTTCAAATTTTAAACTTGGTATTCTTGGTGGTGGTCAATTAGGTAAAATGCTACTTTACAACACTAGAAAGTTTGACATTTTCACGGCCGTTCTAGATTCTAGCAACGAAGCGCCTTCTAAGATGGCCTGTAACGAATTTCAGCTGGGAGATTTAATGGATTATGATGCTGTTTATAATTTTGGTAAACAAGTAGATATTTTAACTATCGAAATTGAAAACGTAAATGTTGACGCCCTTGAAACTCTAGAGAAAGAGGGTGTAAAAGTGTATCCAGCATCAAAAACATTACGTCAAATTCAAAATAAGGCGAAACAAAAATTATTTTATCGCGATCAAAACATTCCAACATCGGATTTCACAAGGTTTGCTTACCTATCGGAAATAGAAGATGCTATTATAAATGGCGGTTTACACTTTCCTTTTGTTTGGAAGGCTGCTCAATTTGGTTACGATGGTAATGGTGTAAAAGTGGTTAGAACATTAGAAGACCTTAAAAGGTTACCAAAAGGCGAATGTATTGCCGAAGAACTAATCCCTTTTAAAAATGAATTAGCCGTTATTGTCGCAAGAAGTGCATCGGGCGAAATAAAAACCTACCCGGTTGTTGAAATGGAATTTCATCCAGAAGCCAATCAAGTTGAGTATGTAATTTGTCCGGCTAGAATTCCTGATAGTGTAGCTAAAAAAGCTGAAGAAGTAGCCTTAAAAACATCAAAAGCATTTAATCATGTTGGCTTATTAGCCGTTGAAATGTTTCAAACAGAAAACGACGATATTTTAGTTAATGAAGTAGCACCCAGACCTCATAATTCTGGGCACCAAACTATAGAAGCAAGTTATACGTCGCAGTTTGAACAGCATATTAGAGCTATTTTAGATTTACCTTTAGGAAGAACCGATAGTAAAGTTGGCGGAGTTATGGTAAACCTAGTTGGCGCAGAAGGTTATACAGGTAACGTGGTTTATCAAAACATTGAAAACATCATGAAGCTAGATGGTGTAACCCCACATATTTACGGTAAAAAAGAAACACGACCATTTAGAAAAATGGGACATGTAACTATTGTAAATGAAGATTTAAATGAGGCAAGACGGGTTGCAGAATTAGTAAAGAAAAGTATAAAAGTTATAAGCGAATAAACATCAATAAAAACAAAATCCTGATTAGTGAACTTTAGGTTTTTGAAATTTAAAAAATTGTAATTTATATGAAAGTAGGAGTTATTATGGGAAGTAAAAGTGATCTTCCTGTTATGCAAGAAGCCATAGACATCTTAAATGGTTTTGATATTGAAGTTGAAGTAGATATCGTTTCGGCACACCGTACACCCGAAAAACTATTCGATTACGGTAAACATGCACACACGAGAGGTTTTGCTGTTGTAATTGCTGGTGCTGGTGGTGCTGCGCACTTGCCTGGTATGATTGCTTCTTTATCACCATTACCTGTAATAGGTGTGCCTGTAAAAAGCAGCAATTCTATAGATGGTTGGGACTCTGTACTTTCTATTTTACAAATGCCAGGTGGTGTGCCTGTAGCTACAGTAGCTTTAAACGGCGCGAAAAATGCCGGAATTCTGGCAGCTCAAATTATTGGAAGTAGCGACAAATGTGTGCTAGATAAAATAATTGCTTACAAGGAAGGGCTAAAAATTAAAGTAAACGAATCTGCTAAAGATTTACAATAAAAAAAAGCCCTGAAGTTATTCAGGGCTTTTCAGCTATTAACAAATAATTCTCATGAGTTAGTCACTCTTCGTATTATTGGCTGCAAAAATATACAATATTTACTATGCGTACATAGTAAATATTATTTTTAACACATTCATTAAAGAAATGATAAAAAAAACTCTACTTACACCGTTTAAAACTAAATATAATACGCCTCCTTTCAGAATAATTGAAACTTCTGATTACCTACCAACAATAAAAGAGGCTATAAAAATGGCTAAAAATGAAATTGATGCCATTGTAAACAATCCTGAAAGTCCAACCTTCGAGAACACTATTGTAGCCTTAGATTTTTCTGGTGAGCAGTTGGATAGAATTTCTAGTATTTTCTTTAATTTAAATTCGGCCGAAACAAATGAAGACATTCAAAAAATAGCTCAAGAAGTATCGCCTTTACTATCAGAATTCAGTAACGACATTACTTTAAATGAAGATTTATTTAAGCGTGTTAAGGCGGTTTATGATGCTAAATCAGAGTTAGAATTAACGGTTGAGCAAACCACACTTCTAGATAAAAAATATAAAGGTTTCTCTAGAAACGGAGCCAACTTACCAGAAGACAAAAAAGATAAACTTAGGGACATTGATAAAAAACTAAGTCAGTTAAGTTTAAAATTTGGCGAAAATGTTTTAGCTGAAACCAACAAGTTTGAAATGCTTATTACAAACGAAGCCGATTTATCTGGACTACCAGAAGGCACTATAGAAGCTGCAAAACAGTTAGCAGAATCTAAAGATAAAGAAGGTTGGCTATTTACTTTAGACTATCCGAGTTACATACCATTTGTAACCTACGCAGATAATAGAGAACTAAGAAAAAAAATAACCTTAGCAGCAGGTAGTAAAGCGTTTAAAAACGATGCATTAGATAATCAAGATAACGTATTACAAATTACAAAACTTAGGCACGAGCGTGCTAATTTATTGGGTTACAAAACCTACGCACACTTTGTTTTAGAAGAGCGTATGGCCCAAACGCCTGAAACAGTTCTTAATTTTTCGAATGAATTGCTTGAAAAAGCAAAACCAGCAGCAGATCGAGAATTTAAAAACCTTGAAAATTTTGCTAAAGAACTCGATAATATTGATTGCTTAGAAAAATGGGATGGCTCATATTATTCCGAAAAGCTAAAGCAGAAACTTTACAGTTTAGATGACGAAAAACTTAAACCGTACTTTAAATTAGAAAACGTTATTAATGGTGCGTTTACAATAGCTAATAAATTATTCGATTTAAAATTTGAAGAAATTGATACTATAGATAAATACCATGACGATGTTTTAACATATAAAGTTACAGACACTAATGGCAACTTTATTTCTGTTTTTTATGCCGATTTCTTCCCTAGACCAGGAAAACGAAATGGCGCGTGGATGACCTCATACAAACCACAATACATCTTAAATGGTGAAAACAGCAGACCGCACGTTTCTATTGTTTGCAACTTTACAAAACCAACTAAAAGCAAACCTTCATTATTAACTTTTAATGAGGTTACAACTTTGTTTCACGAATTCGGACATGCATTACATGGCATGTTGGCTAACACCACCTACCCTAGTCTTTCTGGTACAAGTGTATTTTGGGATTTTGTAGAGTTACCAAGCCAGGTTATGGAAAATTGGTGTTTCGAGAAAGAAGCCCTAGAGCTTTTTGCTACGCATTACGAAACCGGAGAAGTTATCCCAATGGAATTGGTAGAAAAAATAAAAGAATCGGCTACGTTTCATGAAGGTATGCAAACCTTGCGTCAATTAAGTTTTGGTTTATTAGATATGAGTTGGCATGGTCAAGACCCAACCCAAATTACAGATGTAAAAGCTTTTGAGACCGAAGTATTCAAAAACACATCGTTATATCCTACAACTAAAGAAACCTGTATGAGTACTGCATTTTCTCATATTTTTCAAGGTGGATATTCCTCGGGCTATTACAGCTACAAATGGGCGGAAGTTTTAGATGCTGATGCTTTTGAGTATTTTAAGGAAGAAGGCATTTTCAATAAAACAGTTGCTACAAAATTTAAAGACAACGTATTAAGCCAAGGCGGAACCGAAAACCCAATGACGCTTTACAAACGTTTTAGAGGCCAAGAGCCAAAACCTGAAGCGTTATTAAGACGCGCAGGATTAATATAAATTATTACAAAGAAAAGCTGAATCTTAATGATCAGCTTTCTTTTTAGAATAAACTTTCAATAATTACTGAAAGTTTAAAAAGTTTTACTATATTTGGACATGGAATATCAAGAAGCAAAAGAAAAATTTATTAGCACATGGGGAAGTTTAGGCACACTATGGGGCATAAACAAGGCTATGGCTCAAATTCAATCGTTGCTTTTTATTTCTACAAAAGCGCTATCCATGGAAGAAATCATGGAAGAGTTAAAAATTTCTAGAGGAAACACAAGCATGAATTTACGCCAATTAATGGATTGGGGTATTGTAACTAAAGCGTTAATTCCTGGTGAGCGCAAAGAGTATTTTACCACAGAAAAAGATGTTCAAGAACTTGCAAGACATATTGCAAAAGAACGTAGCAGACGAGAAATTAAACCGGTAATTAAAATTTTAAAAGATGTATCGTCCATAAAAGATGATGGCACCGAAAAAACCAAGGAACTTATTAAGCAAACAAAAGCTTTACACGATTTGGCCGAAACAGCAGATGCTATGATGAACAAAATTGTTAATCAAGAACAAACTTGGATTACTAAATCTTTAATGAAATTGATAAAATAAAAAAATTTAAAACAAACTTTCAGTAATTATTGAAAGTTCAATAATAATAAAATTTTAAGAAATTATGAGAAATTTACATTATACAAATTGTTTCTTTTATAGCTTAACCCTAATACCATACATAACTATATACTATTTTATATACGGCATGTACGCCCAATTAATACTTGGTGTTACACAAATAATAATGGCTTTAGTTTTATTATTTTTTGGTAAAAAACTAAATAGAGAAATTAAAAAACACCTAAAAAATTATTGGATACTAACCCTAGGAATCTTACTACTAATATTTCTTTTTACTCAAGCAAATTCAAACACCAATGAAATTATACTAGTTCTATTTGTTTTTATTCTCCCAATGGGTATTGCAAGCTACTTTTTATACATAACCCACTTAATACGTAAACAATGAGAACTATAATAATTGCCGGAGGAAGCGGATTTCTTGGTCAGGTTCTAGAAAACTATTTTACCAAAAAGAATTATTTGGTAAAAACATTAACAAGAAACCCTAAAAAAGAAAATGATATTTTTTGGACAGCTAAACATTTGGATGCATGGACTAAGCACCTTGAGAGCGCAGAAATTTTAATTAACCTTACAGGAAAATCTGTGGATTGTAGATACACCAATAAAAACAAAAAATTAATTCTAGACTCTAGAATTAAGACTACCAAGCTTCTTGATTTGGCCATTAGAGCATGCAAAAACCCTCCAAAAATTTGGATAAATTCTTCAACCGCTACAATTTACAAAGATTCTTATACTAAAGAAATGACCGAAGCATACGGCGAAATTGGAGACGACTTTTCGATGAATGTTGCCAAATCTTGGGAAGCAGCGTTTAACCAAATTAACACACCTAAAACCAGAAAAATAACATTACGCACATCGATTGTTTTAGGTAAAAACGGAGGTGCTTTAATACCACTTAAAAGGTTAACAATCCTTGGCCTAGGAGGAAAACAAGGCTCTGGAAAACAGAGAGTAAGTTGGATACATGAGTTGGATTTTTGTAGAGCCATAAACTTTTTAATTAAGCATAAAAATCTTGATGGTATTTTTAATTTATGTGTACCAAAACCAACGAATAACAAAACATTAATGAAATCGCTTAGACGTATATTAAAAATCCCGTTTGGAATTCGTCACCCCATCCCTGTACTTAAACTTGGCGCAAAACTTATTGGCACTGAAACTGAATTGGTATTGAAAAGTAGAAATGTTATTCCTGAACGTCTTTTAAATAATAATTTTAAATTTAGCTTTACACGTATTGAACATGCATTATCCCATTTGGCTACCTAATTAGGAAACCTTAAAAAAGGAGAATGCAGTTGGATAATTAACTACTTCCAACGGCAAACTTACCCGCGCCATGGATAGTAGCGGATAACCCACAACCCGACGAAGGAGGTGAGAGCACTTGTAGCGTATAGCTTGCTTCCTTTCTTTTGGCGGGGGCAGGGGTAGCACCATAATTATAGGCACTATAATCGCTTATTTATTAAGATCTAGTATTAAATTCCATTTTTTTAGCTATTTTTGATATCTTATAAGAAATACAAAATAAAATGTCCCACCATCAAATTGACCCTAATAAATGGATTGATCTGTACTCAGATTACCTGTTTAACTATACAATTACACGGGTAAGCGATCGAGAAAAGGCTCAAGACTTGGTACAAGACACCTTTTTGGCCGGTTTAAAATCTATGAAAAACTTTAAAGGCGAAGCGAGCGAACGCACGTGGTTGGTTTCTATATTAAAGCGAAAAATTATAGATCATTACCGAAAAATTAACTCTAACAAAGGAAAAGCTGAAGTAAGAATTAATTACAATGACGCTGAAAGCGAAGGAGATTGGCTAGAAGAACGAGTGGCAGACCCCTTTGATAAAACGGCCGAAGATCATTTACAAAATAATGAATTGGGTGATGCCATACACAAATGTCTAGGGAAATTACCTAAAAAACAATCTGAAATTTTTAAAATGAAAACCATACTTGGATACGAAACAGAAGTTATTTGTAATGAATTAAATATTACTGCGTCTAACTTATGGGTTATCATCCACAGAGCTAGAACAGCTATGGCAGATTGCCTTAAAGATAATTGGTTTTAATTATGAGTAAAATAAAATTTATAATTCCTTGCGAAGAAGCAAATCATGTTTGTGATAAATCACAATACAAAAATGCCAGCATAAGAGAAAAAATAGCGCTTAATTTGCATTTAATTTTTTGTAGAGCCTGTAGAAAATATTCATCTAACAACTCAAAACTTACAAAAACTATTAAAAAAGCTGAAGTTGAGTGCTTAGATCAAAAAAGCAAAGAAGCTATGAGAGAAGACTTCAACCAAGCCCTAAAAGAAATTTCTAGTTAGTATTAGGATTAAAACTACCCATAATATGGGTAGTCCCTCTACACAAAAAGAACTATAATATTTCTTTTGGTTGGTTTTACTTAAAAGTACTAAAACTCCTGTAATAACGGCAACGATAGCGCGCGTAATAATAATTCGGCTATCAATTGAATTTTTAAAAAAATCTAACACCAAAAAAACAACTAAAAGTAAAACACCAAGGCATTTAGTTTTATTAACACCTAATTTTTGAGGTATTGTAGAGAGACTTGGTGCATCATACTTTAAATCTCTTAACTCAAAAGGAATCATGAGTACTAATACGTACAAAAACCTCTGTATAGTTAAAAAAATAATGTCTCTACCTATAAGATAACCTACATTTATTAGGGGCACCAAAACAGTTACTCCTGCCCAAACAAAAGCTATTAAGTATACTTTTATACCTCTTACGCTTCTTAAATTACTTTTTTGCGATGAAAAAACAGGAATCGCGTAAAACACAGTAAGTACAGCTAAACAAAAAAGAAAACCAAAAGTCCTAACCTCTAGCTTAATTGCATAAAAACACGTCAATAAAAAAGAAATAAAAGACAACATCTGTATCCATCTAAGCCAGTTAGATAACCGTTTATAATAAAGTTTTGAAACCCCAAAGTACTTTACAAAATTATAGCCCGAAATAGCAGAAAAAAATACAAAACACAAAACATCATTATTACTGGAAACCCCTGTAGTAAAAAACGTAATAAAAGTTAGAGAGACTACCGATATAGCCACATGAATACTACTACTAATATAAAAATTAAAAAGATTTTTTAATACCTGCATACAGCAAATTTAACTAAAGTGTTGATAACGTTTAGTAATAGTTAAAAACTTTCCAAAACGCTCCATAAAACACATCTAATATTATGTATTTTTGCGAAATATATAAAAGATTTTTGCTTAATGAATACAAACGCTTTCGCTTTGCGTCATATCGGTCCTAGGGAAGATGACCAAAAACAAATGTTAAATACTATTGGTTTAGAAACGTTAGATGAATTAATTTACGAAACTATACCAGACGATATTCGTTTAAAAAAAGAGTTGAATTTAGATGAACCAATGACCGAGCATGAGTATTTACTTCATATTCATGATTTATCTAAAAAAAATAAAGCATATAAGACATATATAGGCTTAGGCTACCACCCTACTATTTTACCTGCTGTAATTCAAAGAAACATTCTAGAAAACCCTGGTTGGTATACGGCATACACGCCTTACCAAGCCGAAATTGCTCAAGGAAGACTAGAAGCCTTATTAAATTTCCAAACCATGGTTATAGACCTTACGGGAATGGAAATTGCAAATGCCTCTTTACTTGATGAAAGTACAGCAGCTGCAGAAGCCATGAGTTTACTTTTTGCCGTTCGCGAACGCGACCAGAAAAAAGCAGGAATCAATAAGTTTTTTGTTTCTGAAAACATATTACCACAAACCTTATCCTTATTACAAACTAGAGCTAATCCTATTGGAATAGAGCTTGTAATTGGTAAGGAAGAAGCTTTCGATTTTTCGGAAGCATTTTTTGGAGCCATTTTACAATACCCAGGAAAAGACGGTCAAATTACCGATATAAAATCTTTTATAAGTCAAGCTAGTGATGCTCGAATTAAAGTTGCTGTTGCTGCCGATTTTTTAAGTTTAGTAAAACTAGAAGCGCCAGGGCAATTTGGAGCAGATGTTGTAATTGGCACCACACAACGTTTCGGAATCCCGATGGGATATGGTGGTCCGCACGCCGCTTATTTTGCAACCAAAGAAGCTTATAAACGAGATTTACCAGGGCGTATTATTGGTGTAACCAAAGATGCCAATGGCAACCGCGCTTTACGTATGGCACTACAAACTAGAGAGCAACATATAAAGCGAGATAAGGCAACTTCAAACATTTGCACAGCTCAAGTTTTATTAGCTGTTATGGCAAGTATGTATGGCGTTTATCATGGTCCTAAAGGCTTAAAATTTATCGCCAATAAAATTCATAATAAAACAGCTACTTTAGCAAGGGCCTTAGAGAAGTTAGGATATAAACAATTAAACACATCGTACTTTGATACGCTTCAAATAAAAACGAAAGCTAAAAAAGTAAAAAAGGTAGCTACTAAAAAGAAAGTTAATTTATTTTATCCGGATTCAAAAACCGTTACATTTTCAATTAACGAAACCACCTCTATTCGGGATATTAATTATTTGATTGCCATATTTGCCGAAGCTGCTAACAAGGAAACTATTACAATTTCTAAAATTGAACAAGCTAACAACATTTTAGAAACCGTACAAAGACAATCTGATTTTTTAACCGATGCTGTTTTTAACACCCATCATTCCGAAACAGAATTAATGCGTTACATAAAATCTTTAGAACGTAAAGATTTAGCATTAAACCACTCTATGATTTCATTAGGATCCTGTACTATGAAACTTAATGCGGCTTCAGAAATGCTTCCTTTAAGTTGGTTTAAATGGGGTAATATTCATCCTTTTGCGCCTTTAAAACAAGCCAAAGGCTATTTAACTATTTTAAAAGAACTTGAAGACCAGTTAACAGAAATTACCGGTTTTGCAGCAACATCGTTACAACCAAACTCTGGTGCACAGGGCGAATTTGCGGGTTTAATGGTTATTAAAGCGTATCACGAATCGCGTAACGATCACCACAGAAACATATGCTTAATCCCATCGTCTGCACATGGTACAAACCCTGCAAGTGCGGTTATGGCAGGCATGAAAGTTGTTGTAACAAAATCGACTGCCGAAGGCAATATTGATGTTGACGATTTACGTGAAAAGGCAGAACTTCATAAGGATAACCTTTCTGCTTTAATGGTGACCTATCCATCTACACATGGTGTTTACGAATCGGCTATTAAAGAAATTACTAAAATAATACATGATAACGGCGGACAAGTATACATGGATGGTGCAAATATGAATGCACAAGTTGGTTTAACCAATCCTGGAAATATTGGTGCCGATGTATGCCACCTAAACTTACACAAAACCTTTGCTATACCTCATGGTGGTGGCGGTCCTGGAGTAGGTCCTATTTGCGTTGCTAAACAATTGGTACCTTTTTTACCTGGTAGCCCATTAGTAAAAGTTGGAGGTAAACAGGCTATAACCGCTATTTCGGCGGCGCCTTTTGGTTCTGCGCTAGCCTGTTTAATATCCTATGGATACATAAAAATGCTTGGAGCACAAGGCTTAACAGAATCTACAAAAATTGCCATTTTAAATGCTAACTATATTAAGCAACGCTTACAAGGTAATTTTGACACCTTATATTCAGGCGAACGCGGTCGTGCAGCTCACGAAATGATTGTAGATTGCCGTCCGTTTAAAGCAAACGGTATTGAAGTTACAGATATCGCAAAACGCTTAATGGATTATGGTTTTCATGCCCCAACAGTATCTTTTCCGGTAGCAGGAACTTTAATGATTGAACCTACCGAAAGTGAAAGTAAAGCAGAAATAGATCGCTTTTGTGACGCTATGATTTCAATAAAAAAAGAAATAGACAACGTAACTAAAGAGGATGCAAATAACCTGCTAAAAAATGCACCGCATACGCTACATATGATTACGGCCAACGATTGGAACTTTCCGTATTCTCGCGAAGCAGCAGCCTTCCCACTAGAGTACGTAAGAGATAATAAGTTTTGGCCAAGTGTAAGACGTGTGGACGATGCTTACGGAGATAGAAACTTAATTTGTTCTTGCGCTCCAATTGAAACCTACGCAGAAGCCTAAAATAACATGTTGAACATCGTAATTTTAATCAATATTGAATAGCTATTAACTAAGAACCGCGTAATTTAGTATGCACGCATAACACATATAGTAAATTTCTATTTTATGAATATTAAAATAACTGGTACAGGAAGCTATATTCCTTCCAAAATTGCAACCAATGAAAACTTTCATAATCATGAATTTTTAAACACCGATGGTAGTTCCATAAAGGCGCCAAATGAGGTTATTGTTAAAAAATTTAAAGCCATAACAGGAATAGATGAACGCCGTTACGCTAAGCACCATTTAAACACCTCGGACCTTGCTTCTTTTGCTGCCGAAAAAGCCATTGAAAGCGCTAATATCAATAGAGAGGACCTAGATTATATAATAGTTGCTCATAATTATGGAGATGTAAGGCACGATAGCATTCAAAGCGATACCGTACCAAGTATTGCTTCTAGAGTAAAACATTTATTGCAAATTAAAAACCCTAAATGTGTTGCTTACGATTTGCTTTTCGGATGCCCAGGCTGGGTACAAGGTGTCATTCAAGCGCATGCGTTTATTAAAGCAGGTATTGCTAATAAATGCTTAGTAATTGGAGCCGAAACGTTGTCCCGAATTTTAGACCCACATGATAGAGATTCCATGATTTATAGCGATGGTGCTGGAGCTGTGGTTATAGAAAACACAAACAACGAGGGCGGTATTATTGCTTTCGACTCTGCCACCTTTTCTTTAGACGAGGCGCACTATATTTACTTTGGCGAAACTAATAATCAAAATACTACCGATAACCGTCGTTATATAAAAATGTATGGTCGTAAAATTTACGAGTTCGCATTAACAAACGTACCGGTTGCCATGAAATCTTGTTTAGATAAAAGCGGCGTTGATATTACTCAAGTTAAAAAAATATTGATTCACCAGGCTAACGAAAAAATGGACGAAGCCATAGTTAAGCGCTTTTACGAACTTTATAATATGGAAATGCCGGAAGGCATAATGCCTATGAGTATTGGAAAGTTAGGTAATTCTAGCGTAGCAACCGTACCTACACTTTACGATATTATCCTAAAAGGAAACTTAGAAAACCAAGAAATTAACGAAGGTGATATTATTCTTTTTGCAAGTGTAGGTGCCGGAATGAATATCAATGCTATTGTATATAAACAGTAAGCTAAAGAACTATTTTTTTTTACAGGTTTAGCATTTAACGTAAACTAATTATTTACACTTTTGCAGTACAAAAAAATATAACTATATCTTTACTAACTATATTCAAACAAAAGCATGGAATTTTCGCAGCTATTCTATAAAATAATCTATCAAAAAAAATTAAACTATGCTTTAAGGAATATTTCCTATCCCATTGGAAAGTTTTTAAAAAAACTAAGAATCCCTCCCTCTGGAATTTTACAACTAAAAACAAATTCTGGCATAATCAAGATTAAAACAAATCAAACTAGTTATCTTACTCAACTACTTTTTTGGAATGGATACGAACAATTTGAATATTCTAAAATTTTTGAGATTCTAACGAAAGATATAAATGTTTTTTTGGATATAGGCTCAAATATTGGTTACTATTCACTTTTAGCTGTTAAAGCTAATCCAAATATTAGTGTTTACGCATTTGAACCCGCAATAGGGCCCAAATATTTTTTACAACAAAACATTTCTTTAAATAATTTTGAAGACAATATAAAACCTATTGATTTAGCATTAAGTAATCAAATAGGAAAAATAGATTTTTATGAAGTCGAAAGTTTAAAATATAAAAAACTAAAATATAATCTGGCTGGAGAGGGGAATGCTGGCACTAAAAAAACTTCTAGGAATTTCATAAAAAACACAGTTTCGGCAACAACTCTAAAAGATTTTGTGAAACTTAAAAAATTAGATAAAATTGATTTAATAAAGATTGACACAGAAGGAACAGAAATAGATATTCTGAATTATGGAATTGAAGTTATAAGAGTACATCAACCAATTGTAATTTGTGAAACATTATTTAACACTATTGAAGTTGAACTTGAAGATTTTTTCAAAAAATTAGATTATATATTTTTCAACCACACCTATCAAGGTTTAATTGAGGTTAAAACAATTAAAAGAGGTAAAGACAATGGAATTAGGAATTGCTTTTTTGTACCAAAATCTAAACTAAATTTAATATCATCATTTATAGTTAATTAATTTACTTTGAATTTCTACATCATCATTCCTGCTCACAACGAAGCCGATTCCATAGGTCTTACGCTTCAATCTTTGGTTAATCAAACTTTAAAACCAAAGCAAATTGTTGTGGTTAATGATAACTCTACCGATGCTACAGAGTCAATTATTGATGATTATATTAAAACCTATACCTTTATTTCCATAGTAAACAATAAATCGTCTAACCAACATTTACCGGGTTCCAAAATTATAAATGCATTTTACAAAGGTTACGAAACCTTAAATAGCGCTTACGATATACTATGTAAATTTGATGCCGACTTAATTTTTCCTGAAAACTACCTCGAAAAATTAGCAATTCATTTTAAAAAGAATCCTAAATTAGGAATGGCTTCGGGGTTTTGTTACATTGAAAAAAACAACCAATGGATTTTAGAAAACCTAACTAACAAAGACCATATTCGTGGTGCTTTAAAGGCCTACAGGAAAGAATGTTTTCTAGACATAGGAAAACTTAAACGGTCTATGGGTTGGGATACCGTTGATGAGTTGCTAGCTAAATATTACGGCTGGGACATTTTAACTGATGATGCTTTACATGTAAAACATTTAAAGCCCACTGGCGTTAGTTATAATAAAGCATCAAAGTATTTGCAAGGGGAAGCTATGTATAAAATGCGCTATGGCTTTATAATAACATTAATTTCCGCCTTGAAACTAGCTTACAAAAAAGGAAGCTTTTCACTATTTAAAGATTATATGAGTGGATATTTTAAAGCTAAAAACCAAAAAACAGCCTACTTAGTAAACCAGCAAGAAGGTGTATTTATTAGAAATTTACGATGGAAAGGCATGCTAAATAAATTTAAATAACAAAATGAAAATTGTTGCTCTAATAGTATGCATAGGTATTGGCTTATTCTTTTTAACTAAAGTAAAAGCTAAACCGGATATTAAATATGTTGAAAGTACATTGGCCAATAAAAATTGTAACGCACCAGATAGTATTGCTAAGAGGCACCATAATGGTTCCTATATTAGAGGACGCGCCTATTACTTGATTGAGCTTGCAAAGCATCCAGACAATAAAAAATAAGATTCCCTCTTTAGATGGAATATATTATTTAAAACTCCAACCTTTATAACTACTTGAAGCTTCTAGTTTATTCTCTATGGAATCTTCTAGTTCAGGAAAAAAATCTATTCCTGTTAATGCTTCAACCTCATCAACAGACACTACAAAATCGTACAAAGGCTTGTTAGAAGCCTCGTGTGGCATTAAAAACGCAATCATTTTAGTGGTTCCAGAATTGGTATCAATTAACACCTTGTAAAACTGATTTGGAACAGAAACATGCTCTGTGCCTATAGACTTCATATTACCGTTTAAAACACCTCCGGTAACAACAAAAACACCGTTGTACTTACTTGCCCAATACCTCACTTTTTGCTCCAAACTATTCCAAATTCCGGCATTAAATTGATGTTCTTGCGGACTAATATTACTTGTTAAAAAAGTTTCGTCGTGTGCCGCTTTAGTATAACGTCTGTCTCCAGCAGGACAAAGATGTCCGCGATCGAAACCCGAGTTTTTATAGTTTCTCCAGCTTGCCGCACCCGTTTTTACAGCTTTATCAATTTCAAAATAAGGCCGTTTATGATTTGTATTAGATAAATGCGCTTTTTTTAATTCGTATGCTACCCATTCCGCTTGTTCATGTTTCTCGTTATACGATAATGAATAACCATTATGATGTACTATTTGTCCTGTTGACGAAGTTGGTAAAAAATACTCATTGGTATCACTTTTAGTTGTTTGACCTTCAGTAATAATTTCGGCTTTTTCTTTTTCACCTAAAAAATACTCATAGCCATAAACCGCTAAAACAATAACCAAAACAACTATGGAGGACAGTGTACGTTTGCTCATTAATTTAAAACAAATTCTAAAGGTTGACCTATTGAAAAGTTTGGAAAACTAGTTCCTAAAAGTGCAGACATGGTTGGTGCAATATCTGTTATTTCGGTCTTTTTTAAAGTGTCTCCTTTCTTAATTCCTTTTCCGAAAAACAATAAAGGCACGTGGGTATCATAATTTAAACCACTACCATGAGTTGAACCCACTTTACTATAAGAAATATATGCCGGATCGTTTAATAACAAGACATCGCCAGATGCCTTTTGGTTAAATCCTTTTTGCATAAGCGCTTCAATACCTTCAACAAAATTTACAGAACCCATGCTTGTTGCAGTATAGGCTTTATATATATTTTTGTAAGTTATTTGCTCGTTTACTATAGCTTCTTGTACATCCTGCAAATTTAAATTTAAGGCTTTAATTTTTTCTCTATTTAAGAAAATTTGGTCATTGCTTATGTTTTCTAAAATCTCTGTTGTACCGTAAGTCTCAATTAAAAACGCATTAAACTGCTTTTTACGTTCATCGTTATTTACGTATCCTGCAGGAATTTTTACAGATTGCAAATAAGATGGTACATCAATAGCTGCATGATCTGCTGTTAAGAAAACAGTGTATTCACCTTTACCAACCTCTGTATCTAGTGCTTGGAATAACCGCTCTAAATCCTTATCTAAACGAATATAAGTATCCTCAACCTCTTTTGAGTTTACTCCAAATTTATGACCAACATAATCGGTACTTGAAAAGCTAACCGTTAAAACATCGGTAATCTCATCTTCACCTAAAGCTTCGCCTTTTATGGCTGCTATGGCAAAATCTGCAACAATACTATTCCCGTAAGGCGTTCCTTTAATAATATCAAAATTTCCATTTTTATCTTTTAAAACACCTAAATCATAAGGAAATGTTGCTGTTTCCTTTCCTTTAAAAGTGCCTTCAAAATCATTTAAATCAGAGCCACTTTCGGTATAAGTTGAAATATTATATAAAGTATTCCATGGTTTTAAATACGATTCGGCAACATTAGAATCGTTAAATTTCTTAACCCACTTAGGTAAGGTATTCATATAAAAAGAGCTACTAATAAAGGAGCCTTCATCACTGCCATGAAACCAATATGCTGCATTAGCGGTATGACCAGCTGGTAAAATAGCACCTCTGTCTTTTATTGAAATACCTATTGTTTTTCCTCGCATTTGTGTAAACAATCTATTTTCATCGGCAAACGTTGTGGTTTTCATGCGGTGAGGCGACATTTTACCTGCCTTATGTTTGGTTCCCACAGGTTCTACATTTTCATCTCCAGCACAATACACTGTTTTTTTTATCTCTCTATCGTAAAAATTATTACCAATTATACCATGATATTTTGGCGTGGTTCCGGAATAAATAGAAGCATGCCCCGGAGCCGTGTAAGTTGGTACGTAATTATAATGATTGTTTTTACAATTAAACCCTTCGTCCATCATACGTTTAAAACCTCCATCACCATATTTGTTATAAAATCGGGTTAAATAATCGTAACGCATTTGGTCTACAACAATACCAACAACCAATTTAGGATTATCGTTTTGTGCTATCGTGGGGAAGCTTAATGTTAAAACAAACATTAAGAAAAATAAATATTTCATTCTATAATTAAATTTATAAAGCCAAAAATACATATAATTAATCCATCATTATTTTAAATTAAAGTTAAATACCAACAAGTTTTTTTTACTTTAGCATTTACAAATTTGTATATGACTTATCTGCATAACATAGGTGCTTATTTTTTAATGATAGTAGAAATGTTTCGAAAACCGACAAAATGGACGGTAATGAAACAACTTATTCTTAAGGATATAGACGATTTAATTATTGGTTCTTTAGGAATTGCTGCTTTTATTTCCTTTTTTGTTGGAGGTGTTGTAACTATACAAACAGCGCTTAATATTGATAGCCCATTAATACCTAAATACCTGGTTGGTTTTGCAACGAGGCAATCCATTATATTAGAATTTGCACCCACATTTATGTCTATAATTATGGCAGGAAAAGTAGGTTCGTTTATTACTTCTAGCATAGGTACCATGCGCGTTACAGAACAAATTGACGCCTTGGAGGTTATGGGTATTAACTCGCTAAACTATTTAGTTTTTCCTAAATTTATTGCCTTGCTTTTATATCCTTTTATTATATCAATAGCTATGTTTTTAGGTATTTTAGGAGGTATGGCAGCTTGTGTTTATGGCGGCTTTAGCTCTTTAGAAGATTATATAGTAGGTATCCAAACAGATTTTGAAACTTTCCACGTTATTTATGCGTTTATAAAAACATTTGTATTTGCTTTTATATTGGCTACCGTCCCGTCATTTCATGGTTATTTTATGAAAGGTGGCGCGCTAGAGGTAGGAAAAGCAAGTACCACATCGTTTGTATGGACTAGTGTTGTAATCATTATTTTAAATTATTTCCTAACCCAAATGTTACTAAGCTAATGATAGAAGTTTCTAATTTACATAAGTCGTTTGGAGACGTTGAAGTTTTAAAAGGCATTAGCACTACTTTTGAAAAAGGCAAAACAAACCTCATTATTGGACAAAGTGGTTCGGGTAAAACTGTATTTTTAAAATGCTTATTAGGCTTATTTAACTACGAGAAAGGTTCCATAGCTTATGATGGTAAAATTTTTGCAAAACTTACGGAAGACGAAAAGCGAAATATACGTGCTGAAATAGGTATGGTATTTCAAGGTAGCGCCTTATTTGATTCCATGACTATTGCCGAAAACGTTATGTTTCCGCTTAAAATGTTTACCAAACAAAGTAAAAGCGAAATGGAAGACCGTGTGAACTTTGTATTAAAACGCGTTAACCTTGAAACTGCGCATAATAAAATGCCTAGCGAAGCTTCTGGAGGTATGCAAAAACGTGTTGCTATTGCTCGTGCAATAGTAAATAATCCTAAATATTTATTTTGCGATGAACCTAACTCGGGTTTAGATCCAAAAACAGCCATAGTAATTGACAACCTTATTCAAGAAATTACAGACGAATATCAAATTACCACAGTAATAAATTCGCATGATATGAACTCGGTTATGGAAATTGGAGAAAAGATTGTTTTCCTAAGAAATGGACTAAAAGCATGGGAAGGATCTAACAAAACCATTTTTAAAACAGATAACGAAGTGGTTACCGATTTTGTTTACTCTTCAAACCTATTTAAAAAAGTACGTAAAATGTACATAGAAGAAAATGAATAAAACCTAATTTTTAAATAAGGTTTTATTCATTAAAATTTATATCTCTATTCTAAATTTATTTTAAAATTAGAACATTGGATTTGTTTAATTGTGTGCTTATCCAAGTTTTTAATTCTTCTTCCTTTTTAACTTGAATGCTGTCTGGTAAATTCGTGTTCCACTTTAAACGCACTACCGAAACCGTATCGATATTAATAAAATCTTTAGACTCTAACATATTAGAATACCCAAAGTATTCCAAATCTTTAAACCTTACCTTGGCATCGCGAGATAAACTAGAAAACGGAATGGTATTAGATATAGTTTTCGACTCTAATTGTTTATTTAAATTGGTAATATTTACCTGTAAACCTTCAATTTGATTCTGTAATCCAGTAATAATTATATCCTTTTGGTCTAAATCGCGTATGGCTCTATCGTAAGCATCAGAAATTTTATCGATACTTCTATTTTTATTCCCCTGAATTACTAAACTGTAATCTTTTATTTTTTCGTAAGTTTTAATTTCATTTTCCAAATCTGCTATGGTAGCATCTGGAACTTCACCATTAAAATAAAGGGTAATTGTTTTTTCTTCCCAGTTTGGTACTCCCTTTTGCAACCATAACTCGTGGTTAGATTTAACCTCGGTTTCCATAAAATTATTATAATCGCCCTCTAAACCAGATTGCGTTATAAAGTTAACAAAGGTCCAAATTGCAGGTGCCATAACCAAAATAGCAATTAAAGAAGCCAACTGTGCAATTCTTTTTCTTTTTTTAGAATTCGCATACCTTAACATTGGGAACCTTAATATTTTTAGCACTAAAAAGGTTGCTAGAGCAATAAAAATGGTATTTATGGTAAACAAATACATGGCACCAATAAAGTAGTCCCAATTGTGCGCTAATCCATAACCGGCAGTACATAATGGTGGCATTAATGCTGTTGCAATAGCCACACCAAAAATTACCGAGGCAATCGTTCCTTTTTTAGTTCGTGCAATAATTAAGGCTGCACCACCAAAAAAGGCAATTAAAACATCTCGTAAATCGGGTTTGGTACGACCAAAAAGCTCGGTCGTCATAATATCTGCAGTTGGAAAAAATTTAAAAAACAAAAAGGCTGTCATTAAACTTAAAACAATCATTGTTACTAAGTTTATAAGCGATTTTTTAAGTGTATCGATATCGTTTATAGCAATAGATAAGCCAATACCCAAAATAGGCCCCATTAATGGCGAAATTAACATGGCACCAATTACCACAGCTGTAGAGTTTGCGTTTAAACCAATAGAGGCTACAAATATGGAACAAATTAAAATCCAAGCTGTAGCGCCTTTAAAAGGAATATCGCCTTTTATTGCTTGAATTGTAGCGTCTCTGTCGGTGTCATCTCTAAAATCTAAAAGCTCGCTTAAAAATTTTGAGATACTGGTAAAAAGACCTTGAGCATCCTTTTTTACATTTTCTTTAGACTGCTCAACGCTCTGTTCCTTTTTTAAAGCTTCTGCCTTTTCCTCTTCTTCAGAGAAATTAAACTTACTCTCTTCACTCATAATTAACCGTATTGCTCTCCAAATTTATCTTTTACTTGTTGGAGTGTTTTCTTTATATCTTGTTCTTTAGACTTAGGAAAGATAAGCAAAACTTCTTCTTTATCCACAACAATATAATCTTGTAGGCCATCAATAACAACAATTTTATCTTTTTTTGTTCTTATCATATTTCCCGAAGCATCTTCGGCCAAAGTCCTAGCATTTACCACAGCATTGTTAGCCTCGTCCTTATCCAACTTGTCGTATAAACTTCCCCAAGTTCCTAAATCGTTCCAATCAAATTCTGCCGCAATAACATGAACATTGGTAGATTTTTCCATAATAGCATAATCCACCGATATATTTTCTGCTTTAGGATAATTATCACGAATAAAGTCGTCTTCAAATTCGGTATTATACACCGATATGCCTTTTTCGAATAACTCAAACAATTCTGGCTGATTGCTTTTAAATGCTTTAACTACACTCTTTGCGCTCCACATAAAAATACCTGCATTCCATAAAAAATTACCTTGAGAAATAAAGTCTTTTGCTGTTTCGTAATCTGGTTTTTCTCTAAATTGATTAACCGATTTTATCGCTTTCGCGGAAGACTTATCAAACTCAATATAACCGTAACCTGTATTAGGAAAAGTAGGTTGAATTCCTAGAGTCATTAATGCATCATTTTCAGAACAATACTCGAAGGCTTGTTTCACATTGCTGGCAAATGTTTTTTCGTCCTCAATCCAATGGTCACTTGGTGCCACAATCATAACCGCATCTGGGTTTTCTTTCTGAATTTTTAAGGAGGCGTATAAAATACAAGGTGCTGTGTTACGCATTGCAGGTTCTAATACCACTTGACGCTGCTCAACTTCCGGTAATTGCTCTAAAACTAAATCGTTATATCGTTCGTTTGTTAAAATAAAAATATTTTCCTTCGGAATTAAATCTGCCAAACGATGAAATGTTTTTTGTATTAGCGTATCGCCCGTTCCTAACATATCATGAAACTGCTTTGGAAAATCCTGTGTGCTTATTGGCCAAAATCTTGATCCTACTCCTCCGGCCATTAATATGGCGTAATAGTTTTTATTCATATTTTATTTTATTAATTCTACTTCTGCATTTGGATTAAAAAGGTATAAACGTCCTGTTTTAATTTCAATGCACTCATAACGTTTAACACGCTTTTTACCCATTTTAAAAACCTTACCATTATAAAGTTTAAAACTTACACCCAAAGGTACTTCAAAAATAAAGGTTTTATTATTAGGTTCGTCAAATTGCTTTAAAGCTAAGGCCAATGGCGCATCTGTATCGCTAGACGCTTTAGGGTTTTTAAAATGTTTTGCCAATAAAGGCAGTAAGGCATCTGGAAATATCTCTGGGTTTAAAAACGGTAGCATTAAATGCTGAAATGTTTGTTTCCACTCCAAACCATGCGGTTTTATAAAGGCCCCATAAGCTTTATAGGCCTCCAAATGAGCAATTTCATGAACAAGCGTTATTAAAAAACGATAAGTGTTTAAATTTGAGTTTATTGTAATTTGATGCTTCCCGCTTGGTAATTTTCTATAATCACCATGCCTTGTTTTACGCTCGTTTTTAACTTTTACCAACAAATCGTCGCGTTTTAAAAGCTTTAAAACTGGAGTAACAGCATTTGTAGGTATATATTTTTGGAGCTCACTTTGCATTATAGCTAAAATAAAAGAATTCCTGAAAAGAACCACTTGGCAGGATAGACTTTTATGTAAAAAATTATAATTTAGTAATTAATTGCTTTTAACTCTTTTGCAATTACAGATACCTTAAAATATGAACCCAAAAGTTGACAAATATTTAGAGCAGGTAAAACTTTGGAAACCAGAATTAGAACTTTTAAGAGGTATTATAACAAGTTGCGGACTTACCGAAGAATTTAAATGGCGAAACCCGTGTTATTCTTTTAAAGGTAAAAACATTGTAATAATTGGAGGTTTTAAAGCCTTTTGCTCATTAAGTTTTTTTAAAGGCGCTTTACTAAAAGACCCAGAAGGTGTCCTAAAGAAACCAGGTCCAAATTCAAGATCAACAAAGCTTATTCCGTTAACAAGCACAAAAGCAATTTTAGCTTTAGAACCTATATTGAAACGTTATATTTACGAAGCTATCGCCATTGAAGCATCAGAAATACAGGTTAAAATTGATAAAACCGATGAGTTAAACTATCCCGAAGAATTAAGAGCTGTATTTTTAGAAAAGCCGGAATTTGAAACTGCTTTTAAAAAACTAACTACGGGTAGGCAACGTGGTTATATTTTGCATTTTACCAGTGCCAAACAATCGAAAACACGAACTACAAGAATACTTAAATGTGAATCGCGAATTTTAAAGGGATTTGGTTTTAATGATTGTACTTGCGGACTATCAAAACGAAAACCAAATTGCGATGGTTCCCACAAACAGTTGGAAAACAAATAGGCTTTAACTAACAGTAGCGAATTATAACATTTTTAAAAACTTATCCATGCTATTAAATGTCTTTGTAGCTTCTTTACTTAGCGCATTACTATAGTCGTGCTCTGTATAACCAAAAACATCAAAACCGCCTGTATTAGCTGCTCTAACTCCCGACAGACTATCCTCAACCACCAAACAGTCTTCTGGTTTAAACCCCATAGTTTCTGCTGCCCATAGAAAAACATCGGGCTCTGGTTTCCATTTTTGTATCGCATAACAACTAAAGATATGCCCTTCAAAAAAAGGAAGTAGCCCCGTAAGCTCTAAGTTTAACCGAATTTTATTTTCGGGTCCACTTGATGCTACACAAAACGGGACGTTTATGTTTTCGAGAACTGCTTTTATACCTTTTATTGGTTGAATATTTTTCCGGAAGGCTTCAAACGTATTAATACGATAATCTTGTTCAAAATGAATAGGTAATGGTTTTTCAATACGTTGCGAAATATAATTAGTACAGTATTTAAAAGATTTCCCTTTTAATGCCATCATAGCAGCATCAAGCTCCATGTTAGCTCCTAAATAATTAGCCATTTCAACCAAAACACCTATAGCAATAGGCTCACTATCTATTAAAACGCCATCGCAATCGAAAATTACACATTTATATTTACTCATAAATTAAGGCGTAGAATTAGAAACCTGCAACAGTTTACCATTATAATATTTATTCCCGGTTAATGAAAAATCAAGAATATATTCAGCCATTTCTAAAGCTGTTGTAGGTGCTTGATAGCCTGGAAAAGCTTCTTCTAACATTTCGGTTTGTACAGCACCTAAGGCTAAAACATTAAATGCTATTCCAGATTCTTTATACTCTTCGGCTAGTAACTCGGTTAAAGTAATTACCGCAGCTTTACTAGAACTATAGGCCGCTAACCCTGGAAACTTCATACTACCTTGTACACCGCCCATTGAGC
This sequence comes from Algibacter pectinivorans, assembly GCF_900112595.1. Lineage (GTDB taxonomy): Bacteria > Bacteroidota > Bacteroidia > Flavobacteriales > Flavobacteriaceae > Algibacter_B > Algibacter_B pectinivorans. The sequence continues at coordinate 194,200 of NZ_FOMI01000001.1, forward strand.
TAATGGTAACAACATGACTATTATTAACCATAAACGGAATTACTTTTCGTGTTAATTCTGCTACTCCAAAAACATTGGTTTTATAAACAGCCTCAAACTCATCCATAGTAATTTCTGCAAACGGCTTATTCAATAATGTACCGGCGTTATTTATTAATACATCTACATGCTTCCATTCTTTGGCTATAAAATCTTCAACATGACTATAAGCCTTAGCATCATTCAAGTTGAACGAAAATGCAGTAACATTATCTAATTTCAAGCTTTGAACCGGCTTCTCATTCCGCGAAAGCGCTAAAACTTTATGTCCTGCTTTTGCAAAGAGTTGCACTAGCTCGAAACCAATACCGCGGCTTGTTCCTGTTATAATTATATGCTTACTCATTATTCATTTTTATTACTTTGGTTGGTGCATTTATCATGCCTTCTAAGGCCGGAACCATTTTATTTATAAAATTTGTCATGTGATTAAAATCCATTTTATCAGCTTCATCATCTACATGATGGTAGTATTCAAAATTAGTAAAATCGAAGGTAGAAATAGCGTGTGCAGGTACTTTAAAAGCGTTATAAAACGGGTAGTTATCCGAGCGTTGAAATAAATTAAATTCTTTAGCTTTTGGAAAGAACCCTATCAATTCAGACCCGCCATAAACATTAAGTTGTTCTGCTAAATTAGATTTTTCGTACCCAGACATATATGCCATAATTTCGGTTGTTGCTCTTGGTACGCCTATCATTTCGAAATTAATCATGGTATATAGGTCCATTTGCTTTTCTTTTAAACGTTCTGCTAAATGCTCTGACCCTTTAAGCCCCATTTCTTCGGCGGCATACAACGTGAATAAAACACTACGTTTATTACTTTTGGTTTTTGCAAAGTATTTTGCCCATTCTAAAACGGCAACTGTTCCGGAGGCATCATCGTTAGCGCCATTGGCAATAACATCGCCATTTACCGCTTTTGCTGTTCCAATATGATCGTAATGCGCACCAAGAATTACAAACTCATTTTTAAGTTTTGGGTCGTTACCTTCTAAATACCCAACTACGTTATATCCTATTATTGTTTCAATATTAAAACTATCGCGATAGGTTTCAAAATAAGGTTTAATATGATTTGCTTTGAAATGATTTTCAATAAAAACAGCTGCTTTTTCAATGCCTTTAGAGCCTGTATTTCTTCCTTCTAATTCATCTGAAGCTAAATACTCTAGACTCGACTTTATAGCTTCTAAAGAAATAGCCTTAGAAACCGCACTACCAGAGTATAAAACGGATTTACTTATAGATTCCTCTGTAGTTTGAGCTACTGGTTTATTAGCATCAGGATTGGTTTCGATAATTTTTTTTTGTCCGCCGCAACTTAAAATAAGCACTAGTACTAAAAGACTAACTATTTTTTTCATGGTGTGTTTATTAAAATTTAAAGATAAAAAAAACCTGTATCAAACTAATGATACAGGTTTTTTTTATCTTTAAATTAAAAACTTAATATCTATGCTATCATAGTTACAGGGTTTTCAATATACGTTTTTAATGTTTGTAAAAATTGTGCTCCCACAGCTCCATCTACTGTTCTGTGATCGCATGCCAATGTAAGCATCATAGTATTACCAACAACTATTTGACCATCTTTAACTACAGGCTTTTGCACAATAGCTCCTACCGATAAAATTGCAGAATTTGGTTGGTTAATAATTGATGTGAAACTCTGAATACCAAACATTCCTAAGTTAGAAACCGTAAATGTACTTCCAGACATTTCATCTGGCTTAATTTTTTTGTTTCTAGCTTTACCGGCTAAATCTCTTACCGACGATCCAATTTGTGTTAAACTTAACGCATTGGTATGCTTAATTACTGGCACAACTAAACCATCATCTACAGCTACTGCTACACCTACGTGAATGTGGCTGTGTATTTTAGTTACATTATCACTCCAAGTTGTATTAACTTGAGGGTGTTTTAATAAAGCCATAGCACAAGCTTTAACCACCATATCATTAAATGACACTTTTGTATCTGGAATGGCATTTATTATTTTACGAGAAGCCATAGCATTATCCATATCGACTTCGATATTTAGATAGAAATGCGGTGCCGTAAACTTAGAGGTTCCTAAAGCTTTTGCAATAGCTTTACGCATTGAAGAATTTTTAACTTCTTCTGTGCTCTCTTCTCCTGCTACAGCAAAATTTGTAACAGCAGCAGAACCAGCTGGTGCTGCGGCAGCAGGTTCGTAATTTTCGATATCGCGTTTAACGATACGTCCATTTTCTCCTGAGCCTTGAACTTTAGTTAAGTTGATTCCTTTATCTTCTGCTAATTTCTTAGCTAAAGGAGACACAAACACACGTCCATTTTCTGTAACCGGTGTTGGTGCCGGAGCACTTGCTTTTTTAGGAGCCGATGCTGCAGCAGGCGCTGCTTTTGGAGCTTCCTTTTTAGCTTCGGCTTTTGGAGCTTCTTTTGCAGGAGCTGCCGATGCTGAAAAACTAGAAGCCACTCCAGAAACATCTGTTCCAGCAGGACCTATAATTGCTAATAAAGCATCTACTTTTGCAGATTCTCCTTCTTGTAATCCTATTTCTAATAACGTACCAGATTGGAAAGATTCAAATTCCATGGTTGCTTTATCTGTTTCAATTTCGGCTAAAATATCGCCTTCTTCAACAGTGTCTCCCACTTTCTTTAACCATGTTGCCACAGTTCCTTCTTCCATAGTATCACTTAAACGTGGCATAGTTACAACTATAACACCTTCAGGTAATGCGGCACTTGCAGCAGGAGCCACAGCTGTTTCGGCAGGAGCTTCTTGAGTAGATTCAGCTTCTGCTGTTTCTTCTTTTGCTTCCGTGGAAGCGTTACCACCACCATTTAAAAGGCCAGATATATCTTCACCTTCGTTACCAATTATAGCTAAAAGCTCATCTACCTTTGTAGTTTCACCCTCTTGAACACCAATATGAAGTAGTGTACCTTCGTTAAAAGATTCGAATTCCATGGTCGCTTTATCGGTTTCGATTTCAGCTAAAATATCTCCTTCTTCTATCTTATCTCCTACTTTTTTTAACCATGTAGCCACGGTACCTTCTTCCATGGTATCGCTTAAACGGGGCATATTAACAACTATTGCCATATCTTATATTTTGTGTTGAATAAATGGATAATCCTCTTGCTCGTAAACCATATCGTATAGTTGTTGCTTTTCTGGGAAAGGCGATTCTTCAGCGAATTTCTCACATTCTGCAACACGTTCTTTTACGCGCTTATCAATTACTTTAATATCGTCTTCTGTAGCATATTTCTTTTCAAGAATAACATCCTTAACTTGCGTAATTGGATCTATTTTCTTGTACTCTTCAACCTCATCTTTGGTTCTATAATGCTGTGCATCGGACATAGAGTGTCCTCTATAACGGTATGTTTTTAACTCTAAAAATGTTGGTCCGCCACCTTTACGTGCTCTTGTTATAGCCTCATCGAAAGCTTCGGCAACTTTAATTGGGTTCATTCCATCAACAGGTCCACAAGGCATATCGTAGCCTAAACCTAATTTCCATATTTCGGTATGGTTTGCTGTTCTTTCTACCGAAGTTCCCATAGCGTATCCATTGTTTTCACAAACAAATACTACAGGTAAATTCCATAACATAGCTAAGTTAAACGTTTCGTGAAGTGACCCTTGACGCGCAGCGCCATCACCAAAACAACAAATGGTTACACCGTCTACACCATGATATTTGTCTCCAAAAGCAATACCAGCACCCAAAGGAATTTGGCCTCCAACAATACCATGCCCACCATAAAATCTAAATTCTTTTGAGAAAATATGCATAGAACCACCCATACCTTTGGATGTTCCAGTTACTTTTCCAAATAACTCTGCCATAACACGTTTAGGATCAACTCCCATACCTATTGGTTGTACGTGGTTACGATAAGCGGTAATCATTTTATCTTTTGTCAAGTCCATAGCATGTAAAGCACCAGCTAAAACAGCTTCTTGACCATTATACAAATGAAGAAATCCTCTTACTTTTTGTTGAATGTATACTGCGGCAAGTTTATCTTCAAACTTTCTCCAGAATAACATCTCTTCGTACCATTTTAGGTAAACCTCTTTTGTGATTTTTTTCATTGAATACTTTTTGAGTACTATTATTATAATTAGCGGAACACAAAAGTAACACTTTGTGCTGTATTGCAAAAACACAATATGACTAAAATACAAAAAAAATGAAAAAATGGGATTGTAAGCTAATTTAGTTTCACTAATTATTATAATTTATGGATAAAAACTAAAATATCTTAAATTAAAAACAGTTATAACACTGATTTATCAAACATTAAAGGCAGTAAATTTGCTAGCGAGTTTGATTTAGCTATAGCACCGGTTTCGCCCATAAAATAGATTTCTATTGGCATATCTTGTTTTATTTCGTATTCGGCTATAGCTTGCCTACATGCGCCACAAGGCGGAATGGGCTTTGTAGTTTTGTTAAGTTTAGATCCGGCAGTAATTGCCATGCGAACTATTTTAGCTTCTGGAAACTGTGACCCTGCATAATATATTGCTGTACGCTCTGCACATAAGCCCGAGGGATAAGATGCATTTTCTTGATTACTTCCTAATACAATCTCGTTATTATCTAAAAGTATAGCCGCACCTACATTAAAGTTGGAATATGGTGCATAGGCTTTTTCTCTTGCTTGAACAGCCTTCTCCATTAGTGCCACTGCCTCTTGAGGAAGCTCTTGCACGTTTTTAAAAACGAATAACGTAGACTCTATTTTTATTTCCTTCATAATCAACTGTAATTTAAGACTTGCTTTTAGAAACAAAAAACTATTGCCTTTAAGCAATAGTTTTTTAAATTTTATTTTGTTTTTAATGGTACTAATACTCTACGTATTCTCCTGCGCCAAAGTTAAAGGTTAAAGAGAAACGCAAGGTGTTTTCTAGTGGACTTTGCACTTTTGATGCCGAGAATAAGTATGATAAATCTATATTAACCACGTTTGCTTTAAATCCAGCACCTAAAGCCAAAAATTTTCTAGCTCCTTTTTCTTCACTTTCATTAAAATAACCTGTTCTAAACGCAAATGAATCTTGATATACATATTCTGCTCCTAAAGCCCAAGTAAACTCCTTTAACTCTTCGCTAAACCCGCCAGGTGCATCGCCAAAAGATTGAAATATTCCTGATAAAAAGTTAACATCGGGGTCTTTACCTCCTATAATTACATCTTCCCGAACTATAGACCCTAATTCGTCTGTATCGTCTTCATCTGTACCATTTTCAGGATCATATATACCATTTCCATTATTATCGGTATAATTAAACTCATTTCCTAAAGCAGGAGGCGTTGGCACCAATAACTTAGCAACTTCTGCTGTTACAGATATTTTATTGTAATCGTCGAAAATAAAATCGAAACCTGCTCCTAAACGTAAATTAGTTGGCTGAAAATTTTCTTCGCCTCCTTCATCATATTTAAACTTAGGGCCAATATTTTGAATCGCAAAACCTGCTCTCCAACGTCCATTAAAATCGGAATACGCTTCTTCTTCACTTTGGTAATACCCTGAAAGATCGACACCAAATGTACTTGCAGGTGTAATATCTCCTCCAACGCCTTGAATTCTTAAATCTGAACGTAAATAACGCATAAGTACCGACATTGAAAACTGATCGGATAAACGTAAAGCATATGATGCATCCAATGAAAATTCATTTGGTTTTTGCTCTCTTGGTGTATCATCTGGCCCGTCAACAAACTCAATAGAACCTAAAGAGAAGTACCTTAAACTTGCTGCAAAAGCACTACGATCGTCTAAACGGTTAAAGTATGTAAAATTTCCTAAAAAGATATCGTTAACCAATTTACTTAAATATGGCGTATAACTAACACCTACACCAGATTTAGCTTCTGAAAATGCGTATTTTGATGCATTCCATTGTTGTGAAAAAGCATCAACAGAGGTTGCCACCCCCATATCTCCCATACCTGCAGCACGAGCATCTGATGCAATAAGTAAAAATGGAATTCCTGTAGTAATCACCCTTGAACTTTCGTCTGGTATAATAACTGTTGTATCTTGTGTATAGCCTTTAAAAACAAAAATAAAGGCTATTAATAGCAATAATCTATTTTTCATGAAATCTTATTTAGTTTAGCAAATATAATTTTTTTTATAATATGACTAGTTTTTCAATTTTTTCGACCGTTTTGTTCAATAAATTAGAATGTACTTTTAGTTTATAAATATAAACGCCTTTACCTATTTTATCACCAAAATCGTCTCTTCCATCCCAAACTATATCTCGAGATAACGAACTTGTTGCGTTTATTCCTCCAGTTGTTTGACCGTTAAGGGTCCTAATAATTTTCCCGGAAACGGTGAATATCTGTATAGAAACGTCTAAAGGTTCCGAACTATTGTGATTGAACCAAAATTCTGTGTAATTTACAAACGGATTTGGGTAATTAAGAACGTTATTAATTACCAAACCTTCGTCTTTATCAAACACGATAAACTGAATTTCGGATATTGAAGAGTTATTATAAACATCCCAAGCTTTTACAGTTAAGGTATGTAAACCTGGTTCTAAATCTTTAAACGGGAAACTTACGGTACCTTTGGTATAATCATCTACTTCGGTTTGATAATAATCGTTTAAAATTACAGGATTTGTTTCATCGCCATCTAAAACACCTACAATATCATGCCCAATACCACTGGCTGTATTAATTCCGTTAGCATCTTCTAATTTAGCTAGTAATGTAGGCGACTCGTTTGTAATTCCGCCGGTAACAAAATTTTCGTCGTTCATGTATAGTGTTACTACAGGACCGGTATTATCTTCGGGCGCATCTTCGTTTAAACCACCTATTCTTATTGTATTAACGCTTGCACCTGTTTTATCTTCGGTTAGGGCTTCATTTTTTACATAAAAACTCGCTTTACCAAAGCCTACAGGGATTCCAATATCTTTAGGTACCACAAAATCGAATTCAAACAACCCGTTAGTAACCGATGCTTGCCCCCTAAAAATAATTTCGCCTAGGGTTTTAAAATCCATTATTATAACTCCATTACTATCGGAAATGCCATCGTTACCTAAGGTTTTCCTGTTCACTTCTTTATCGTAAATAGTTGTGGACAAAGTACCATTATATGCGGTTAATAAATTTCCTGCCACATCTGTTACCTCACCTGCTAATTTAACATAGCTTAAACCTTTAAGTGTATCGGTAGCTGTTGCAATAGGCACATCGTTAATTTTAGTAAGCCTGATATTTGGTTTCGGGAAAGCCAATTTCATTGCCGGATCTCCAATAAAAAACACTAAACTTTTTTGACCATTACTAGTAACAGCTGGATCATTTTTGGTTAACCTTAAAGCTTCGGCCATGGATGGATATTCATAGTCTTCGTAAATGTCCGTATCACTATAAGAATATAGGTATTGACCTAACTCTCTGTTAAATCTAATTCCAAAATTAACAAAAACTTGACGCGTGGTAGTTATTAAACCAATAGCTCCGGTTTCCTTATTCCAAAAGGTAAATTCCCCTGCGGTTTCCCTAAACGGATTATCAAAACGTGTAAATTCACAAGTTACTGTTACAAAACAATTTAATTTAAACACATTGCGTAGATCTGTTATGTCGTTTTTTAAAAAAAATCGTTCTTCTGCCAAACCATCTTCGCCTCCATGACCAAAATAGTTTACCACCAAGGCACCATTATCCATAGCACTAACTATTTCTGAAGTAACCACAGGATACCTGTCTCCTCCTGCCGACGATTCTTGATTATAAGCATCGGCGTGAATTTTAACAACATTAACAAAAGGCTTTTCTTCTGCTACTAAGTCTCCTATTTCATCTGTAGTAGCCTGTAAAGTTCCTTTTAAATCTGAATCATTATCGTCTGATATTACTACAAAATTATTTCTCCAGCTCCCAAAAGTTTGTTTGGAGTAATAGGATTCAATTTTATTAACCAATTCTAATGCGCGTTGTGGTGTATCTGCTAAAATTCTACCAACAGCAATATCTAACTTATCGTTAGCACTCATGTTACCTTCATTATCATCCATCATACCATAAAAATCATCAGACACAAAAGAAGTTGCTAAGCTAAAACTATTGTATGAATACCACGACGGAACAATATTGGTGTTACCCGAAACCCTATCTTTATAATCGTATGAACCATCTCCAAACAAACACAAATACTTAATTCTGTTTTCTGGCGTACTAGCATTGTCATAAACATACTTTACCATATTTCTTATCGCACCAATATCTTGATTTCCCGAACTAAACTCATTATAAATCTCCTCTAGTTTGAGCACTTTAACATTTAACCCATATTGTTCTCTATTTATTTGCGCTAAACGTTCAGCCTGAACAAACATATTACTAGGTGCTATAATGATATAATCCACATCTTGAAACACTCCTTGACTATTTTCAAAAATAGTACCTTTAATATTCTGATTTACTATTGTGGTTTTTGAGTCTATTTTGGGGTCTAAATAATTAGAAGCAACGGCTACGTATGATTTTAGACTCCCTAATATTGAAGTAAAGCTAAATGTAGTGTTCTTATTACTGTTAGCAACGCTTGACACATTGTAAATATCTGTAACATCCCACACTTGTAGTAAATTTGATGCATTTGTTATATTGTACTGCCCTATGCCTGACAATGTAGAAACTAAATTATTTTTAAATAAAAATTGACTACCATCAAAATTTAAGGCGCGCTTAGCTTCTACAGAAATATAATCTAAATAACCTACTACGCTAGGATTCCCCAAATTATTAAAATCTAAACTTACTTTTATGGAAGGCGAATCTACATTTATACGACCAGAATAATTATCTCCATTTGCTAATGAAGGCGATCTTACTCCTGAAATATCAAGGCTTGACACCTCATTATCATTTACACTTACTTTCATTTGGGCAGGACTCATTGAAGCCGTTGCCACAACCACCTCTAAATTAACCGGTTCTGAAGTTATCAGACCTTTAAAATCAAATACAAATTCCTTACTATTTTCAATATCAAATTTATCACCAAACCAACGGCGGCCTAAGGAAATAAGGTTATAATCGTCAACCTCATGATATTGATAATCATCATAAGTGTCGATAACCATGTCAACACTACCAACAGGTTCATTAAAAGGTTGAATACGCTTACCAATACCCGAACTTACATTAATATAATAATACGTTTTATCGGTATAGCAATTAATATGGCTTTTCTCGCTAAAATACTCATAGCCTGCCGGCCCTTGCCCGTAAAATAAAATATAATCATTGTCATTTAGAACACCATCATCTTCTCCAATAAATTGTATAGCATTCTCAGGAACATCAAAAGGGTAATCTACCGAGTTTTGATAAGGAATCATTTTACCACCATGTCCAAACACTTTGATAGTTCTGGGGTCAACAGTATTAACATTAACCCCCAAGGATTTCAAAAAGCCTTTAGTTAACTTAAATACCCCCGTGGTATCAATATAAAATCGATACCATTCACCAGAGCTTAAAACGGAATTAGAAACAGCTTTTGTTGCTTTATACTTCCTTGATAACTTTTTATTTAAATTATTTCCCTCCTTATAACTTAATTGAAAGGAAATAATTTTTTTATACATTCCATTACCATCCCTTATAATTGGTGAACACTCAAATGCAATATATTTATCGTTTCTAGCTGTAGAATTTTTTAAAGTAAAATTTAATTCTGAAGGAATTTTAGAACTATCTAAATCTATTAATTCTGTTTTAGATACTGTTTCATAAACAATATTGCTAATACTAGCGGAAGCTTCATTAATTTCGACGTTGGTTTTCCACTGGTGATTAAATAACAGACCTTTATCAAAATCATAATTAAAGTATTCCTTATTAAACGCAGGCACTTCAATAGTAAAATCGGCTACGGATAAAACTTGAGAGCCTTCCCAAGTAATACTATATTTTTTTTGTTGTGCAAATGTTACTGCTGAAAAAACAAATAGCAAAAATAAAATAGACTTTTTCATTGTTAGAATAACGTAGTTAGGCATTTGTTATTATTTAAAAAAACAACAATTTTAAAAACGAATTCAAAAATACAATAATAAATTAGTAAATCACGCGTTAATTAAACAGAAAACTATGGTTAACATTTATTAAATCATCGTTATAATACATAAAAAACAGGACGAAATACCTGCTTTTTTGGTTAAAATGCAAAAAACAGCTTGCGATATTAGGTTAAATTCTTATATTGCAGCACCAAAATTATTATTAGCTTACTTAAAGGTATGAATATGAAAAAAGTAGTAGCATTCAAGGTTTTGTTAGTTTTAGCACTAGCAGTAGCTTCAACAAGTTGCAAAAAATCTTCGAGTTCAAAAAATAGCTCCAGAGCTACTGGATGGAATATCAACGACAGAGACGGTGGTTTCCAATACAATACAGACTTTAAAGAACAGGAAACCTCCCCAGGTTTAGTGTTTGTAGAAGGCGGTACATTTACTAAAGGTCGTGTGCAGGATGATGTTATGCATGATTGGAACAATAGCCCTAATCAACAGCATGTTCAATCATTTTATATGGATGAGACCGAAGTTACCAATGCTATGTATATGGAATACTTAGATTGGATTAAACGTGTTTATCCTCCATCTGACGAAAATTTTAGAGCCATTTATCATGGTGCTTTACCTGATACATTAGTATGGAGAAATCGTTTAGGTTTTAACGAAGTTATGACCGACAACTATTTGCGTCACCCTGGATATGGAGAATATCCTGTTGTTGGTGTAAGCTGGATTCAAGCAGTTGAATTTGCTAATTGGCGTTCAGACCGTGTTAATGAGTACAATTTAGAAAAAGCAGGATACATTAAACGAGGCGCTAAAATAACCGACGTGGATTCTGAGCAAACTTTTAGCACAGACACCTATATTAATGCACCAACACTTACCTATGGTGGTAATGAAGAAATTATAAATGGAGATGGTAGAAGTAAAAGAAATACAAGAACTGATGCCGATGGTAATGAAACTGGTATTTATGCCACACGTGAAACTGGAATTATTTCTCCAAAATACAGACTACCTACCGAAACAGAATGGGAATACGCTGCATTAGGTTTAAGTGAAATTAGAAGTTATAACTTATACCGTGGCCGCAAAAAATACCCATGGGACGGACAATATACCCGTTCTGGAAAACGAAAAATTAGAGGAGACCAAATGGCAAACTTTAAGCAAGGTAAAGGTGATTACGGAGGAATTGCAGGATGGTCTGATGATGGTGCGGATATTACCAATGAAGTTAAGTCCTACGACCCAAATGACTTTGGCTTGTACGATATGGCTGGTAATGTTGCTGAATGGGTTGCAGATGTTTACAGACCAATAGTAGACGATGAATTTAATGACTTTAACTACTATCGTGGAAACGTATACACCAAAAACGCTTTAAACGAAGATGGCACTGTAAAAATTGTAACATCTGACGATATCGTTTATGACACCTTATCTAATGGAAAAGTAATTGCTCGTAATTTACCTGGTGAAATTCTACAAGTCCCTGTTGATGAGAACGAAACCTATTTGAGAACTAATTTTGATAAAAGTAACGAAATAAACTTTAGAGATGGTGACAGGCGCTCATCTAGAAACTACGAAAGTTTTAATGATGATGAGGGTGTTGATGGTGAAGAAGTTTCTACAACAAGACAAATGTATAACTCGCCTAAACATACCATAACAAGAGATTCTTTAGGTAACATTGTTAGAGAATACGATAAAGGAAACAACAGAACATCTTTAATAAACGATGAAGTAAGAGTTTATAAAGGTGGTTCTTGGAAAGACCGAGAGTACTGGTTAGACCCTGCTCAACGTCGTTACTTTCCACAAGATATGGCTACAGATTACATTGGTTTTAGATGTGCTATGTCTAGAGTTGGATCTAAAAGTAAAGGAAAACAAAAAAAGAAAAACTAAATTTTAGTTTTATAAAATAACAAAAAAGTCCTAGCGCGAGTTAGGACTTTTTTATTTAAATTTATTTAGAATATTAAAAACACCTTTTTTTGAAACTAGCAGATTTACACACCCTATTTTTAGAATGCAATGCCGTTTGCACAGATACTAGAAAAATTAAGTTGAATGATTTATTTTTTGCTTTAAAAGGCGATAATTTTAACGGTAATAGTTATGCCGATGCTGCTATTAAAAGTGGCGCCAAATATGCTATAATTGACGAGGAGCAATACAACACCTCTAGCCAAACAATTTTAGTAAACAACGTATTAAAAACATTGCAAGAGCTAGCTGCTTTTCATAGAAACTATTTAAAAACTCCTATTGTAGCTTTAACAGGTAGCAACGGAAAAACGACTACCAAGGAATTAATTAACACCGTACTATCTAAAAAATATAAAACAACAGCTACTATTGGCAACCTAAACAACCACATTGGAGTGCCGCTTACACTCTTATCCATGACAGAAGAAACGGAAATAGGTATTGTAGAGATGGGCGCTAATCACTTAAAAGAAATTGAGTTTTTATGCACTATAGCCCAACCAGATTATGGTTACATTACAAATTTTGGAAAGGCGCATTTAGAGGGCTTTGGAGGAGTAGAAGGTGTTATAAAAGGTAAAAGTGAAATGTATAATTATTTAACTACGCATAACAAAACAATATTTGTTAACCTTAATGATAATATCCAGAACAAAAAAACTAAAGAAACTAATAGGTTTACCTTCGGAAATACAACAGATAACACAGATGTTTCTATACGTTTTATAGACGCCCAACCCTTTGTAACCTGCCAATATAACGCCTTGGAAATTAAAAGTCAGCTTATTGGCGACTACAATTTTAATAATATAGCAGCAGCTATAACTATAGGCCAATTTTTTAAAGTTGACGCCTTAGATATTAAAGATGCTATTGAAAATTATATACCTACAAACAACCGATCTCAAATAATACAACAAGCTACAAACAAAATTATTTTAGATGCTTACAATGCTAATCCTACAAGCATGCACGCCGCTCTATTAAATTTTGAAAAGCAAAATGGACAAAAAATAGCTATTCTTGGAGATATGTTTGAACTTGGAGACTCTGCTAGCGAAGAACATCAAAGTATAGCAAATTTAGCGCAATCGTTACATATAGATCAAATTATACTTATTGGAGAAAACTTTAATCGTACAACGATAAACACGCCAAAAACTGTACAATTTAAATCATTTAACGCCTTTACAGAAGGGTTTGATATAAAGACTGTAGAACACGCCACTATTTTAATAAAAGGCTCTAGAGGCATGGCTTTAGAACGCACATTAAAATTATTACCATAAAGTAAAAGTGCCAGTTTGAAAATTCCAAACTGACACTTTATTTAATATAATTCTCCCTAAGAACTAATTAATAGCACTGTAAAGATGCATATTAAAACACTACTGCACAATACTCAATTTGAGTAGTCCAAGTATTAAATAAGATTTTTATTCATTTTAAGCATACCAATAAGCTCTCCGGTTGATGCTATATTTAATTTTCTTAAAATATTTCTTCGGTGTGTATCCACCGTATTAGCAGTAATACCGAGACTTTCCCCTATTGCTTTACTAGAATAATTTAATATTAAAAGCCTTATAATATCCCGCTCTCTATTACTTATATTATCTGATAATAATTTTTGAGAAAAATTATTAAAATAAATAGTTTCATATTCGTTATTAGCATTTAATAATTTAGCCGAAGCACAAACCTGCATTTCAATTTGATGCGACAACACGGTATAATGCGCTAATCCTATAATAGGCTTATTCTCGCTATCAAATTCTAGTGGCGTGGTATTTTGAATAATGTTTACATAATTATCATTAGCATCCTTAAATCGATAATTCCATGTATAACTAGCTCTCGTTCGCTCTTCATTAGAAATTTCTTTTAGAGTAAACGTCATTAAAGCATTTAAAGCATTAAGCCATATTTCTAAATCATCTGGGTGAATTCTACTCCAAAAATAGCGCATACCTAACGATTTAAGATCATTACTATCGATACCCAAACAGGCTTTCATATTTTTACTAATATACTCGAAAGATAGGTTTTGAGTATTAGTTATACAGAAAAACGTTGAGCTATACGGCAGGTAAACATCTAGTTCAATTATTTTTTCAATATGCTTTTCTAGGGTTGGATTATCGTGCGATTTAAATATTTCCTTATATGCATGTTTAATATTTAGTGTATCCATAAGCCGAGAGATTTCCTTAAAAGTAAAAAAAAACTTGAAACCCCCTTTAGATATCCCCTATAAAACGATATTAATTTTAAAGATTGTATATTATTGATTAGTAATTCGAGATAAAAAAACAGTATCACAATAAACCAGTAATATTATTAAAAATGATAAAGACCATACAATTAAATCCTATTGATTTAATAAGCATTAAACCATTAGAACTTTGTAACAAAATATATCTAGAATTTCATTAGGAAAGTAATAAAATAAGAAATCCTGATAATTTCTTATCAGGATTTTTATGTGGGCGCGAAGGGATTCGAACCCCTGACCCCTTGGGTGTAAACCAAGTGCTCTGAACCAACTGAGCTACGCGCCCGATTATAAAAAGCTATGTGGCTTTGTTATCGGTGTGCAAATATAAACTAGTTTTTAACATTGCAAAAACTTTTTTTAAAAAATTTTTAAATTATTTCTGCAACAACAAAAGTACTACCACCTATAAAAATAAAATCTTCTTTTTTCGCAGCTTTTAAGGCAAACTTATAAGCTTCATTAACAGAACCATAAGCGTCGCCATCCAAACCATACTCCGCCATTCTCTGCTTTAAAACCTCCGCACTTAATCCGCGAGAAATATTTGGTTTACAAAAGTAATATCTTGAATTTTTTGGTAATAAATCTACAATTGAACTTAAATCTTTATCATTTACTACTCCAAAAACAATATGCAGAGTATTGAAAACTTCATTTTTAAGCTGATTCATAACATAAGTTAAACCTTCTTTATTATGACCAGTATCGCAAACTACCTTGGGACTTGTACTTAAAATTTGCCAACGCCCAAGCAACCCTGTATTACTAACAACGCGAAGTAAACCTTCTTTTAAATATTTATTTGTTATACCATACCCAATACTTTTAAGCTCGTTTACCGTTTGGATAACCGTTTTTATATTCTTTGCTTGATAAATTCCTATTAAATCGGATGGTAACACCTCTACTTCTACCTGATCTGCGAATACAATTTTAGATTGATTTTTTTGCGCCAAATCTTTAAAAACCTGCTCTGTTTCTTGTTGTGTTTCGCCAATAACCACCGGAACATGTTTTTTAATAATACCACCTTTTTCAAAAGCGATGGCTTCTAAGGTATTTCCTAAAAACTGAGTATGATCTAAACCTATGTTTGTAATTACAGAAACTTCAGGAGTTATGATATTAGTGGAATCTAATCGACCTCCTAAACCAACCTCAATAACAGCAATATCCACATGTTCTTGCGAAAAATATTGGAATGCCATACCCACTGTCATTTCAAAAAAAGATAAGCTATTAACCTCGAAAAACCCTTTATTTTGTTTTATAAAATCGACAACAAATTCCTCGCTAACTTCCTCCCCATTTATTTTAATACGCTCTCTAAAATCCTTTAAATGCGGAGAGGTGTACAAACCAACCTTATAACCCGATTCTTGAAGAACAGACGCTAACATGTGACTAGTAGAACCTTTTCCGTTAGTTCCGGCTACGTGAACGGACTTAAAATTATGGTGCGGATTATTTAAATGATTTATTAGCAAAACCGTGTTGGATAAATCTACTTTATAAGCAGAGGCTCCCTGGCGTTGATACATTGGAAGTTGAGAAAACATCCAATTAAGTGTATCTTGATATGTCATGTACTATTGACTTAATTTGAAATTAACACTAACAAAACCATACTGACGCGTTGGCGCTTTAGGATCTGAGGGCCATTTATGAGACATGGCTATTTTTTTTGCTGGCTCTAATAAACATGGTGCAGTATTTGTTGTACCTCGTTGCCCTGGTTCGGCAGAAACCACATTTCCACTTTGATTTACAATAATTTTAACGATTACCATCCCAGACTCATTACAATCTTGTTGTAATCTTTTAAAAGATGCTTTACCTCTACCATTTAATCCGTAACCTACGCCTCCACTGCCTGTACCTTGACCACCAAAATAACTTGGCGCATAAGGATCACCATCTAATTGACCTTTATCTCCTGGTTTATTATCATTTCCTTCACTTCCACTTTCGGAACCTTCAGATTTACTAACACCTCCTATTAAAGCATCTAACTTTTTCTTTTTCTCTTCTTGTTCGCGCTTTTCCTTTGCTATTCTATCAGCTTCAGCTTTTGCCTTAGCATCTGCAACCGCTTTTGCTTTTGCTTCGGCCTTAGCTTTAGCATCTTCAATAGCTTTAGCCTTTGCATCGGCTTCTTTTTGCTTTTTAATAGCAATATCCTCTGCATTTTCTTGGGTAAGCACTTCTTCTTTAACTTCAGATGTTTTTGCCGGAGCTGCAGGTTCTGGTTCTGCCTTAGAAACATCCGGTTGTGGCGGCTCTGGAATATCTAGAGGCTCGGATTTTACAGGTTTTAAAGGCTGTACATTGCCCATACCTGTATTGGAATAACCAAAATTAACAGCTACACCGTACTCTTCTGGCGGATCCATATATTTTGTACCAACCACAAAAAGTAACAACACAATTATAATCGCTATTAAAGCGGTTAATTTGGCTGAATTTTTTTCATGTTTGGTTTTAAGCATTCTATTTAATTTATGGTTTTACGGCCAATACAACTTTAAACTTATTTCTATTGGCAATATCCATGACTTTAACCACATTTTTTACCGGCACAGATTCCTCTGCCCTAAGCACAATTGTTGGTTGGTCTTGAGCTGATAAAGCTGCTAGTAACTCGTTCTCTAAAACACTTTCGCCAACACGTTTTTGGTCTATATAATAGGTTAAATCTTTTTTTATACTCACTGCAACAGATTTTTTATTTTCTGTTTTACCACTTGCTTTTGGTAATAAAATATCGATAGCATTTGTGGTAACTAAAGTTGAAGCAATCATAAAAAAGATAAGCAATAGAAAGACAATATCCGTCATAGACGACATATTGAATTCGGGTGTAACCTTATTTCTTCCTCTAAAGTTCATACTAAGTAGGTTCGTTTAAGTGATCTAAAAACTCTAATGAATTGGCTTCCATTTGATATACCACTTTATCTGTTTTCACTACGAGATGATTATATGCCATATATGCCACAATACCTACTATTAAACCAGCAACAGTTGTGGTCATTGCGGTATATAATCCACTTGCAAGGACGTCCATTTGAATAGTGCCTCCTGCATTGGCTAATTCGAATATGGCTAATATCATTCCAACTACGGTACCAAGAAATCCAATCATTGGAGCGGCTCCAGAAATAGTTGCTAACACACTAACGTTCTTTTCTAGACCGTAAATTTCTAATCGGCCTGCGTTTTCTAGCGCTGTATTAATATCGGCTAATGGTTTTCCTATTCTAGTAATACCTTTACCAATTAATCTAGATACTGGCGTGTTTTGTTGCGCACATAGCATTTGTGCCGAATCTATTTTACCATTGCTAACGTGGTCTTTAATTTGATTCATGAAATTAGAATCGACTTGAGACGCCGCTTTTATAGCAAAAATACGTTCGAAGTATATATAAATGGCCGCTATAAGCAACAGAAATAAAATGGCAATTATAAGTTGTCCGGCAACACCACCACTACTTATTAATTCTATTATTGAAAGTGTTTTTTCCACAGATTCACCATCTGCTAGCGCTTCTGCACTATTTTCAATGTCTTGATACAACATAAAGTTAATTTTACTTAATTAGGTAACGGAAAATTATGAATTAAATTATGATAAAACCATTTTTACCATAATATAACCTAAACCTCCTAATACAATTGTATATGGAAAAGCCATCTTTACCATTTTACCGTACGATAAATTAATTAATGGCGCTAAGGCAGATGTTAACAAGAACAAGAATGCTGCTTGACCATTTGGAGTTGCTACACTTGGTAAGTTAGTTCCGGTATTAACGGCAATGGCTAATTTCTCGAAATGTTCTCTATCAATAGCTCCACTTTGGAATGCGGCTTGAATTTCTCCAATATAAACCGTTGCCACGAACACATTATCACTAATAGCAGATAGTGCTCCATTTGCAATATAAAATAATCCTGGTTGAGATGCTGGATCTTGCTCTAGTGCCCAATGAATTATTGGACTAAATAAATGCTGATCGTGAATCATAGCTACAATTACAAAAAACACAACTAACAACCCTGTAAATGGTAAAGCTTCCTCAAAGGCATGCCCTAGTTGATGCTCATCAATTATACCAATAAAAGCAGTTTGCACAATAATTAATGCTAAACCTATAAATCCTACCGGAGCTAAGTGTAGCGCCAAACTAATTATTAAAAGTATTGCTGCAACACCCTGAACAATAAGCGCATATTTTTCTTTATCAGTTCTATTATTATCCTGCTCTTCGGTATAGCTCGCTATAATCTCTGCAACAGAATCTGGTAATTTAGCTCCAAAACCAAAAGTACCTGTTAACTCCAACACTACTGTAGTAACCATACCAGCAATTAAAACAGGAATTGTTATTGGTGCCATTTTTAAGAAAAATTGAATAAAATCCCACCCTAAACGTTCTCCAATCAATAAGTTTTGTGGCTCACCTACAAGTGTACAAACACCACCTAATGCAGTACCTACTACACCGTGCATAATTAAACTTCTTAAAAAACTACGGAATTGCTCTAAGGTTTCTCCGCTTAATTCTTTTCTATCCTTTACACCACTATCATCATAATCAGACTCTCCTGAATGAATTTTATGGTAAACCCCATAAAAACCAACAGCTACACTAATTAATACTGCGGTTACCGTTAACGCATCTAAAAACGCAGATAATACCGCTGCTAAAACCACAAATAATAAAGACAGGACAACTTTAGACCTTATTTTAGTAAAAACTTTACTAAAAATAAACATCAATAATGGTTTCATAAAATAAATACCAGCAACCATAAATACTAAAAGTAAAACAACCTCTAGGTTTTGATCTACTTCATGGTATGCATTTTTTGCCGTGGTTAATCCTAAAACCACAACTTGAATAGCTAATAGCCCTCCAGATTGTAAAGGATAACACTTTAATGCCATGGCTAAAGTGAAGATAAACTCAGCTATAAATAGCCACGATGTTACAGTTGCTCCTAAAACGTAGTAGGAAAAAACATTAAAAATTAAAAAACCTATCATGGTTAACTTAAACCATTTTGGACTATTACCTAAAAAATATTTCAACATAGTTAATAATTTTATATTAGTTGTTTAAGTGCAATTTCGAATGCGGTAGCACTAATTTCCGTTTTTGATGTATTACTGTTATAAACTTTTTGAATGGCTTCTTTTATTCTGTTTGATGTATCATTAAAAATAGCTTCGTCTGTCATTTGTACTTTACGCTCCATAAAATAAGCAAAAACCCTGGCCATACCACAGTTTGAAATAAAATCTGGAATTAAACTCACTTTATAATCGGTGTGTTCCATAATAGGACCAAAGAAAATCTCTTTATCTGCAAAAGGCACATTTGCGCCACAAGATATAACTTCTAATCCACTATCTATCATTTCATCTATTTGATGTATAGTAATAAGTCTTGACGCTGCACAAGGTGCAAATATTTCGGTTTTTAACGACCATATTTCTTTATTAATTTCCTCAAAAGGAATTAAATTACTGGCTACCAAAGTGTTTCCTTTTTTTGCTAAAAACAATTCGGTTATTTCTTCGAAAGTAAACCCTTCTTCATTTATTAATCCGCCTGCAATATCTATAATTCCAACAATTTTTGCACCCATTTGCGACAAATAAAATGCGGCTGCTGCTCCAACATTACCAAAACCTTGAATTACGGCCCGTTTTCCTTTAACCGACCCACCGTAAATGTTGTAGTATTGTTTTACAGCCTCGGCCACTCCAAAGCCCGTTATCATATCGGCAACAGTATATTTTCTAGCTACGCTTGGAGAGTATTCTGGGTTTTCAATAACTTTTATTACACCTTGGCGCAATTGTCCTATTCTATTTATTTTATCGGCTTCGGTTGGTTTAAAATGTCCGTTAAAAACACCTTCTTGCGGATGCCATACACCACTTTCTTCGGTAATAGGAATTACTTCGTGGATTTCATCTACATTTAAATCGCCACCAGTACCGTAATAACTTTTAAGTAATGGCGATACAACGGCATACCAACGCTCTAAAACGCCTTTTTTTCTAGCGTCGTTAGGATCAAAATTTATTCCCGATTTTGCGCCACCAATAGCAGGACCAGAAACCGTAAATTTAATTTCCATTGTTTTTGCTAAAGATAAAACTTCGTTCATATCTAGGCCTTTGCGCATTCGTGTACCACCGCCTGCCGCTCCGCCTCGTAGTGAGTTAATAACTACCCAGCCTTCTGCTTCGGTTTCAGAGTCTTTCCAGTTAAAGATTATTTCTGGAGATTTATTTTCGTATTTTTTTAGTAATTTTTTCATTTAGTTTTTTAGCATATTCATTAATACAGATGTCTTGCTTAAATAGTAAGGTGTATTAGCGTAGCTATAATTGATTCATAAAAAAATTGGTTAAAAAAATAATGTAACAAATATAAAAAACTAAAAATCCTTTAAGATTAATTTTATATTATTTTTAAGATAGAAATATTTTGCCCGAACTATGGTCTTTTATAGCGCCAGTAACGCTGCTTAAACAATTTACTTCATTTCTAAGTTTTAGTATGCCTAAAAATGCAAAAATAAGCGCCTCTTTAAACTCTATTAATTCTGGTTCTGGAATAATAATATCAATGTGTTTAATCGATTTTATTTTAGAAATAATGTAATCATTATAAGCGCCGCCTCCCGTAACCAAAACTTTGGAATCTTTTTTTAACACCCGAGCAATTTGATGTGCAATATGATTGGAAAATGTTTTTAAAACATCCTTTTCCTCTAGCTTTACAGCATCCAAAAGCGGAAAAATAGTTTTGTTTACCCACTCTAAGCCCAAGGACTTTGGCGATTTTGCTGTGTAAAATTCTAAAGCATTTAATAGGTTGCTTAAGGCTACCGATTCGGTTCCAGAGTCTGCTATTTGCCCACCATCATCATAATCGAAACCCAATTGTTTGGCATATTTATTAAGCACAATATTAACAGGGCAAATATCGTAAGCAATACGCGCGCCTTCCAATGCCATCGATATATTGGCAAAACCTCCTAAGTTTAAACAGTAGTCGTATTTAGAGAATAATAATTGATCGCCAATAGGCACCAACGGAGCACCTTGCCCCCCTAAAGCGACGTCTTGCACTCTAAAATCGCAAACTACCGTTTCCTTTAATATATCTGCTAGAATAGGCAGATTACCAATTTGATAGGTCAATTTATGTTCTGGCTGATGTAAGGCTGTATGCCCGTGCGAACAAACAGCATCAATAGTACTTATTTGGTGTTTGGTTATAAAGTTTTGTATCACCTCGCCTAAATACGCAGTATAATCAACATCAATATTTTTTAATTCGTCTAAAGACTTATTAATTAAATCTTTTAATACAGTATACCAATACGATGTATACGCTACCGTTTCAGCCTTCAACACTTTAAAACCCCAACCATTGTTATAACTAAAAGCAGCATAAACCAGGTCTATACCATCTAACGATGTGCCAGACATTACCCCAATTACATAATATTCATCCTTTATCATAGTAGGTAAAAATAATCATCTTAAATAAATATATAAAAGATTAAACCATCGAAATTGAACTAATAATTTTTAAGTATCGATAATAAAAACACTATATTTACAAACAATTTTTACAAAAACAACACTATAATTACGAAATATGAATTTTAGTCTTTCAGAAGAACATATAATGATTCGCGATGCAGCTCGCGATTTTGCAAAAACAGAATTATTACCAGGAGTTATTGAACGCGATAACAAACAGGAATTCCCGCAAGAACTCGTAAAAAAAATGGGCGACTTGGGTTTTCTAGGCATTATGGTAGATCCTAAATATGGAGGCAGCGGGATGGATGCAATTTCTTACGTACTTATTATGGAAGAATTATCGAAAGTAGATGCATCAGCCTCTGTTATTGTTTCGGTAAACAATTCCTTAGTTTGCTACGGACTAGAAGCTTACGGCACCGAAGAGCAAAAACAAAAATACCTAACAAAATTGGCAACAGGAGAATCTGTAGGCGCCTTTTGCCTAAGCGAACCCGAAGCAGGAAGCGATGCCACCTCGCAACGCACAACAGCCATAGATAAAGGTGACCACTATATAATAAACGGTACAAAAAACTGGATAACAAACGGTGGTCGTGCCGATGTTTACTTGGTTATTGCACAAACCGATAGAGATAAAGGCTCTCATGGTATAAACGCTTTTATAGTCGAAAAAGGCACAAAAGGGTTCGATATTGGCCCTAAGGAAGACAAGTTAGGCATTCGCGGTAGCGACACCCACACCCTTCAATTTAACGATGTAAAAGTTCCTAAAGAAAATAGAATAGGTACCAATGGTTCAGGGTTCCGTTTCGCCATGAAAACACTTTCTGGTGGCCGCATTGGTATAGCCGCACAAGCCTTAGGCATTGCTTCTGGCGCCTACGAGCTAGCACTAAAATACTCTAAAGAGCGAAAAGCCTTTGGTACCGAAATTTGCAACCACCAAGCCATAGCCTTTAAATTAGCAGACATGTATACCGATATTGAAGCCGCTCGCATGTTAGTAATGAAAGCCGCTTGGGAAAAAGACCAAGGCAAAAACTACGACAAATCTAGCGCCATGGCAAAACTTTACGCCTCTAAAGTCGCTATGGAACACACCGTAGAAGCCGTACAAATACACGGTGGTAACGGGTTTGTAAAAGAATACCATGTAGAACGCCTTATGCGCGATGCAAAAATTACACAGATATACGAGGGCACATCAGAAATTCAAAAAATAGTAATTTCCAGAAGCCTAATAAAAGCATAAATACCAAAACAAACCAAATCTATTAAAAGCGCCAAAAAGTATGATTTATATTTTTGGCGTTTTTTTTGTTAAGTTAGCCCAAATCTTCCGACTTAATAAATTAGATTTCTATCTTTAGGCAAAAATATTATATGAGTAAAACATATTACGATCCCGCAGACCTTAGGAAATTTGGAAAAATCACCGAATGGAATGAAGAACTAGGAAATAAATTTTTCGAGTATTATGGTAAAGTTTTTGAAGACGGTGCTCTTACCGCTCGCGAAAAATCCCTAATTGCATTAGCCGTAGCCCACACCGAGCAATGTCCGTATTGCATAGACGCGTACACCAAAGACGGCCTGCAGCGTGGTGTTACCAAAGAAGAAATGATGGAAGCCATACACGTAGGCGCAGCCATAAAAAGTGGCGCAACCTTAGTTCACGGCGTTCAAATGATGAATAAGGTAAACAAATTAGACGGGTAAAGTATTTTGGCGCTACCACAAGGGTCGGGCTTTCACTACTCGCTCCCTTCCGTTGGTCGGGGAGCTCAAACAAACCGTTCAATCCCTAGCGCAACTATCAAACAAGTGCTATTTTCAAAAAGGAAACAGTATCTTAATTAATAAAAACGTATTAATGGCAACAAAGTCCCTAAAAAAACGCGAAAGCGACTTAGCAAATAGCAACAGGCAGCTAGATATTCTATCTAACGGTATATTTAAAAACGGCGAATTACCAACCTTTAAAGATAAAATTTCCGAGACTAGCCAATTTCCGCTTAAAGCGAAAAAACTAGAAATTCTGCAAATAAATGTAGGCTACATGTGTAATCAAGTTTGCGATCACTGCCATGTCGATGCAGGTCCAGACCGTAAAGAAATCATGACTCGCGATACCATGCGCCAATGTTTAGAGGTTATAAAAAACACAGGTGCACACACCTTAGATTTAACAGGTGGCGCCCCAGAAATGAATCCAGATTTCCGTTGGTTTGTCGAGGAAGCCGCCAAAGCAGGTATAACAGATTTTATTGTACGATCCAACCTAACAATAATTCGTGCAAACAAAAAATATTACGATTTACCAGAGTTTTTTAAAAAGCACAATGTACATGTAGTTAGTTCTATGCCACACTGGACTCGCGGAAAAACCGATAAACAACGTGGTGACGGTGTTTTCGATAAATCTATACGAGCCTTACAAGATTTAAATGCCATTGGTTATGGTATGCCAGATAGCAAACTCAAACTCGATTTAGTGTATAACCCTTCGGGTGCCTTTTTACCGGGCGACCAAGCTGCCATGGAAAAAGATTTTAAAAAGGCTTTATTAGAAGATTTTGATATTAAATTTCATAACCTTTTTGCCATAACAAATTTACCAATAGCTCGGTTTTTAGACTATCTAATAGCCTCAGAAAACTACGAAGATTATATGTATGCTCTAGTAGAAGCCTACAACCCAATGGCCGTAAAAAATGTTATGTGTACCAACACACTATCTGTAAGCTGGGATGGTTATTTATTTGATTGCGATTTTAATCAAATGTTAGGCTTACCAGTAAATAGTAAAGCCAAACACATTTCAAAATATAACGCAGAGCTACTCGAAGGTCGAAACATTGTAATTTCGCAACACTGCTACGGCTGTACCGCTGGTGCGGGTAGTAGTTGCCAAGGTGTAGTGGCATAACTTAAAATAATAACCCTACTAAGGATTGAGAAACAAAACAGCCATATTAATTTTTGCTAATTCTGCCGAAAAAGAAATTATTTCAAAATCTTTTTTGGCAAAACAATTGTTTGAGACTTTAAACGCTCAAACCATAAAAATTGCAAAAAAAACAGGCCTGCCATATTTTGTATACTCAGAACATGAGCAAGTTGGGTTTTCATTTGGAGAGCGCTTTACAAATGCTATTCAATCGGTTTACAATAAAGGCTTCGACCAAATAATCACAATAGGTAATGACACCCCCCACTTAACAACCAAGCACTTATTAAAAACAGCAAAAAAACTAGAAACAAGCGCTATAGTTTTAGGGCCGTCAACCGATGGAGGCTTTTACTTAATGGGGCTTAAAAAAACTCTTTTTCATAAAAACACCTTTTTAAAATTACCCTGGCAAACTTCAAGTCTAAATAGAAGCATTTCAAAAATATCGGCTTCAAAACAAATTAAAATTTACTATTTAGAGGTTTTAACAGATATCGATACTGTATCAGATATATCAATAGTTTTAAACAACTTTAAAGCTATATCAAAAACAATAAAATCCTTTCTAATACAATCGTTATATATAAAACAAGGTATTTCTACTTTTCAAAATATAACGTTCATAAATCATATACTACAGCTATTCTTTAATAAAGGATCACCTGCATTGCTTCACTTTTAGTAACACCAATTTTTCTTAAGACCTAACTGTCTTAATAATTAACAACATACATTTTACAAAACAATTAAAATGAAGCAAATCATACAACTTTGTATGTTACTAGCCTTAATTGGTAGTACACATGCACAAAAAACCATTTCGGGTCGCGTTACAGATGCAATAACTAATAGCCCGATAGCCTTTGTAAACATCCAAAACGGTAACAATGGCACTATTACCAGCGAAGATGGCACATACCAAATAAACATAACGCAAAACACTAATAAATTAACATTTTCTTACTTAGGTTATAAAACACAAATAATAACCATAGGAAATCAACCTATTATAAATGTTGCTTTAAGCGAAGATGCATCAAAGTTAGGAGAAATAGTAATAACAGCTTTAGGTTTAAGTAGAGACACTAAAGAATTAGGTTATGCAGTACAAGCAATAAACTCCAAAAGCTTAAACCAGGTAAAAACTGTTAATTTTCTAGACAACCTTCAAGGTAAATTAGCTGGTGTTACAGTAACTCAAGGAGCAACTGGCGTTGGATCTTCGTCAAAAATAACCATTAGAGGTGAGTCGTCCTTTTCTAATAATAACCCTCTATTTGTAGTAGATGGCATACCAATTAATAACGAAACCGTTTTTAACTTTACTAATGAGGCCGCAGCTGGTTTTCAAGAAATAGATTTTGGTAACGGTGCTATGGAAGTTAATCCAGACGACATAGAATCTGTAACCGTATTAAAAGGAGCTAATGCAGCAGCGCTTTATGGCACACGAGCATCAAATGGAGTCATAGTAATAAAAACCAAAGATGGTAGTAATAAAAAAGGGTTTAGTGTTAGTCTTAGTACAGCTATAACTGTGGATTCTGCATTTAAACTACCAGATTTTCAGAATACGTACGGACAAGGGCAATCTGGACAGTTTGAGTATGTTGACGGTTTAGGAGGAGGAACTAGTGATAATATTACCTATTCTTGGGGTCCACGCTTAGATGTTGGCAATTTAATTCCGCAGTTTGACAGTCCGGTTCAATTAGCCGATGGATCGTTTGTTAGAGGTGCAGATACTGCATTATACAACAATTTACCAATATTAGCTACTCCTTTTAACTCTAACCCTAACAACTTAAAAGACTTTTACAGAACAGGAGTTACCACAACAAACAACATAGCAATCTCCAATGGTTTTGATTCCGGAAACTACAGACTATCCTTCACCGATTTAAGAAGTGAATCCATTATACCAGGCGTAAATTTAAACAGGCAAACGGTTGCAGCTAAACTTAATTTTAAACCTTCAAGTAAAACAGAAATAAATACATCGTTTAATTACGTAAACTCCAGTAGCGACAACAGGCCATCAAACGGTTATGGTAGCGAAAATGTTAATTACTCGCTAGTGGCTTGGGGACCGCGTTCTTTAAACATTAATAATTTAAAAAATTATTGGCAACCAGGTTTAGAGGGAATACAGCAATATTCGTTCAATTATACGTTTTTTGATAACCCATATTTTATTCTTTTAGAAAACAGAAACGCATTTAATCGAGACAGAATATTTGGAAACATCTCATTTAAACAAAACATCACCCAACACTTAAGTATATCCTTAAGAACAGGAATGGATTACAGCACAGAAACGCGCAAATTACAACGAAATTATAGTAGTAACCGTTTTCAAAATGGCGCATATGCCGAACATGATGTTTTATATAGAGAAATTAACACAGATTTTTTAGTTAATTACCAAAACACGTTTAAAGATTTTTCATTGGATATTTCGGCAGGTGGTAATCGTTTTAACCAAACAGCATCCACAAAACAATCTCAAACTGTAAATTTAGCACAACCTGGTATTTTTAGTTTAAACAATGCGGCATCCCCTATTGAAGTATTTCAATTTGAAAGTGAAAAACAAATCAACTCACTTTACGGTATAGCTAAACTAGGATATAAAAACTATTTATATTTAGACATTACAGGACGAAACGACTGGTCTAGCGCCCTAGCAACACCCTTTTCGGTAGGTGAAACCTCGTTTTTTTACCCATCTATTTCGACCAGTTTTATATTATCAAATAGCGCCAACTTACCAAGTGCGTTTTCATTTGCAAAACTGCGTGCCGGAATAGCGCAAGTTGGAAACGACACAAGTGCCTACCAAACTTCCGGAGCTTTTGTTTCGCAAACCACCTTTAATGGAGAACCCACTTTTAGCGACCAAAACTTTATTCCAAACACAAACTTAAAACCAGAACAAACTACAAGTTACGAGTTTGGTGCCGACTTACGTTTTTTTAAAGACCGCTTAAATTTTGATTTTACCTACTATAATTCAAAAACAAAAGACCAAATTATTTCGCTACCAGTAGCCATATCATCAGGCTATAACCAACAAGTTATTAATGGCGGTGAGGTAAACACAAAAGGAGTCGAACTGGTACTAGGTATAACACCAATAAAAAACAGTAATCTAAAATGGAACACTACTTTTAATTTTGCAAGTAATAGATCCACCATTACCAATTTGCCACAAAACAACGGCCGACTTACTTTAGCCTTTAGCCGAATTTACGATAGCGCAAACCAAACAGTATGGTTTCAAGTCGAAGAAGGTGGACGTATTGGAGACCTATATGGTACTGGATATTTAAAAAACGAAAACAACGAATTTATTATTGATGATAATGGCAGGTTCATAGCAGACAATACTCTAAAAAAAATAGGGAATTACAACCCAGATTTCACCTTGGGATGGAACAATAATTTTAGTTACAAAAACTGGAATTTAAACTTTTTATTTGACTGGCGACAAGGCGGCGAAATAGTATCCAGAACGCGTGCATTAGGAAACGTTGGTGGCCAATTGGCTGAAACGGCATATAGACCAGAAGAAGGTATTATTGCGCAAGGTGTTAACCAAACTTCTGGACTACCTAATACTATTGCTGTAACCGCAGAGAGTTACTACCGCCAGTTTTACGACAGAAATCACGAAGAAAACAATGTTTACGACGCTTCCTTTTTAAAGCTCCGCCAATTTGCAATTGGATATAACTTCAAGTTAAACGATGGATTTTTAGGAATACAGAACGGAGCCGATTTAAGCATCTCTATTACAGGAAACAATTTGTTTGCAATAACCGAAAACCCACATTTTGACCCCGAACAAATTGCTGTACAAGGTAACAATTTTGTAAGCGGTGTCGAAGACTTAAGTTACGCAACTTCCCGAAGTTTTGGGTTTAAGGCTGCTATTAATTTTTAAAAAATAAAACATGAAAAAACTTATATATATCCTAACAACCTTAACACTTTTTACTGCATTTAGCTGTACAAAAGACTTTGAATCTATAAATACAAACCCTAATGCACCAGTAACCGTGCAACCAAGCCTGTTATTAAGGCAAGTTATTTATAATTTTGGCGAAGAAATGAGTTATGAAGGCTTTGTAGCCGGCGATTTACTAGCACAACATCGAACGGCTTTAGATTTTAATTTATTTGATAGGCATGCTTTAAAATCACCACAACTGGGTGGAAATCCATGGCCTATATTTTATACCAACTTGCGCGATAACGACATTATTTTAAAGCAATCGCAAACTACCGAAGCTTTTAAAGTATATGAAGGTCCTGCTTTAATTTTAAAAGCTTACCTAACAGCTAACTTAACCGATTTGTATGGAGACGTCCCTTATTTTGAAGCCTTTAATGGTGTAAGTGGTACAGTAACTCCTAAATACGATTCGCAAGAATCCATATACCTTAACCAAGGTGGCATTTTAGATAATCTAGACAAAGGTATTTTAGCTATTGAAAATTATAATGATGCCATTGCCTTGGAAGGCGACATTTTATTTAATGGCGATTTACAAGCATGGATTCGTTTTGCAAATGCAGTAAAAATTAAAAGTTTGCTTAGAATTTCTAATAAAATAGATGTTTCAGAAGATTTACAAGCACTTTTTGATGCAGACAATTACATAAAAACAAACGCTCAAAATGCCGTTTTCGACTTTACAAATTCAGACCCAAATAGTTTTAGATTAGCGCAATTACGAATTGGCGACTTTAACAATTTCGTGCTTTCTGAAACTATGGAAGACATTCTTGTTAACTTAGATGACCCTAGAATAAGCACCTTTTTCAAACCTTTTTCTAATGCCACATCCAATGCATTTAATGGCTTACTAAATGGTATTGATGCCACATCAACATCTGTTACATTAGCTGATTATTCATTGGCAGGCAGCATGTTTAGAGAAGACACCTCAACATTAGACGCGAATTTTATAACCGCTTGGGAGGTCCATTTTGCCTTAGCCGAAGCCGCCGAAAAGAATTTAATTATCGCAGACCCAGAGCAACTTTACAATAAAGGTGTAGCTTTAGCTTTTGAGTATTGGAATACAACATTACCTAGCAACTATTTAACAGGTAACGCCGCTTTAAATGCACCAAACACAACGCCACTAGAACAAATAATAACACAAAAATGGATTGCAAATATAATTAACGGCTATGAAGGTTGGACGGAATACAGACGCACTGGATTCCCTGCTCTAAAACCAATTGCTGCAAGTTTAAACAACAACTTAATTCCGGTAAGAATGCCATACCCCGAAGAAGAAGCCACATTAAACGCCGAAAATTATAATGAAGCAGCAAGCGCGACAAATAACAACAGCATAAATAGTCCCGTATGGTGGAATAAATGAAATAACTATGGAAACAATTAAAATTCAGTGGTTATTAATTATTATATCTAGTTTAATATTATTTATTATTTCGCCATTTGCAAAATCTACAAACCAGTTTTTTAGAGCAACTAAAGTTAAAAAGTCTCCAAACACACTCGTGTTAACAGGGAGTCTTATAATTTCTTGGATTTTTGCCAAAAGCATTACCAATGCCGCAAACCTTGGGCTAGACTATGGTATTGTTGGCGGCGTAGCCTATGCTGGTTACTACTTATCTTTTGCTGTGGCAGGTTTAATAATTTATAAATTACGCACCAAAGGCGGTTTTACAAGTATCCACGAGTTCTTAACTACTAAGTTTGGAAAAGGCGCCATGGCCTTATTTTCCATATTAATAGCCATTCGCTTATTCAACGAGGTTTGGAGTAATACCATGGTTATAGGCAGTTACTTTGGAGAAACTGGTAGCACACCCTATTATTGGTCTATTATTTTATTCACAATCTTAACTTTAGCTTACGCTATTAAAGGCGGATTAAGCAGTTCTATTTTTACCGACATTATTCAAATGGGGTTATTTTCAGTACTATTAATTATTATTTTAAGTACTGTTTTTTCAGTAGATAATTTCAGAACTCAAGAAGTTATATCCTCAGGAACATGGAGCTTTGAGCTTGGTTTAAACTTATTTTTTGCTGCCATAATTCAATCGTTTAGCTACCCATTTCACGACCCAGTTCTAACCGATAGAGCATTTATTAGCACACCCAAAATAACCCGAAAAAGTTTTCTTCTTGCTAGTGTATTAGGTGCTATTTGTATCATTCTATTTTCAATTATTGGTATATACGCCCAAACGCAAGGTTTAAAAGGACAAGCTGCTGTAGAGGTAGGAAAAGCGTTTGGTGTGGTTATTTTACTAGCTATTAATTTTATTATGATAACCTCGGCAGCATCAACCTTAGACTCTACCTTTTCGTCATTTTCAAAATTATTATCTGTCGATTTAAACCTAGGAAAAAATTTAACTTTTGGCAGAGCCTCAATGGTTGCCATTGCCATATTAGGTACGCTTCCTGTTTTTTTAAACGCCGAAATATTATCGGCCACAACAATTTCAGGAACAATGGTTATTGGTTTAACTCCCGTTTTTATGTTTTGGAATATTAAGGTTCCAAAAATCAGTTTTTATTTAAGTATCATTTGTGGAATAATTTTTGGTTTTGTTTTAGTGTTTAAACTATTTCCAGAAGCACTCATTTTCACAAAAGGAAAATATGCCGATTTACTATGGGTAAATGTTTGGGGTATTTTAAGTTGTATCATTTTATATTTAGCACCCAAATGGATAAAAAAATAGAACATCTAGGACAGCTATCTGGCAAAACGTTGCTATTTGGTGGCGTTTATAGCAACTTGCAAGCCTTAGAAGCTTTAAAGCAAGTGGCCGAAGCCGAAAATATTAGTCCAGAAAATTGTATTTGCACGGGCGATATTGTTGGTTACTGCGCCCAACCAGAAGAAACCGTGCAATTATTTAAAATTTGGAACCCTAGAAGTATAGCTGGTAACGTAGAAATTCAATTAAGCGAAGGTGCCCAAGATTGCGGCTGCGATTTTAAAAAAGGCTCTAGATGCGACGGGTTTTCACAACAATGGTACCCCTACGCTCAAAGCCTACTATCCCAAGATTCTTTAGCTTTTATAAAACAATTACCAGACCACTATACCTTTAATTACGCAGACAAAAAAGTAATGGTTGTTCATGGTTCGTATTTTAACACCTCCGAGTTTATTTTTAAATCCACACCCTGGGAAACCAAGGCTATAAATTTTAAGGTAGACCAAAGCGATGTTATTATAGCTGGCCATTGCGGATTACCATTTAACGATGCACAAAACAACAAACTATGGTTAAATCCCGGCGTAATTGGCATGCCTGCAAACGATGGTAACCAAACCGTTTGGTATGCTATTTTAAACGATTTAAATGGTAAACTAGAATATAAACACCACTCGTTAAACTACAATTACAGATTAACTAATACATTAATGCAAAACGGCTTGCTTCCTGAAGAATATGCTAGAACCATAGTTACAGGCATTTGGGATAATACCGAAATTTTACCAGCCGTAGAAAGTGGATTGCAAGGATTCGGAATAAATCTGTAATTTTATTAAATCTATTAAGACTAAAAAACAAATGAAAAACACCCTTTTATTTTTAGTATTACTATGTAGCAGTCTATTATTTGCGCAAAAATCAATTGATAAGCTACTAGCAAAACATAATGATAATAGCGTGCCCTATATTACACCTCAAGAACTAGCAATACCTAAAACAGACTTGGTATTATTGGATTCTAGAGAATTAAAAGAATATAAAACCAGTCATTTAAAAAACGCCATTCATGTAGGGTACGATCACTTTAAAATACATAAAGTTGAAACACTAATACCAGATAAAAACGCAGAAATAGTGGTGTATTGCTCAGTTGGTATTCGATCAGAATCTATTGGAGATAGCCTTAAAAAAGCTGGATATTCTAACGTAAAAAATCTTTATGGTGGTATTTTCGAGTGGAAAAGCAACAACTTTCCTGTTTATAACGCCATTGAAAAAGAAACAGACAGCATTCATACCTTTAATAAAGTATGGAGTAAATGGCTAAAAAAAGGCATAAAAGTTTATGAATAAAGAATTAGTAATTGTTTTTGTAAAAAACATAAAATTAGGCAAGGTAAAAACAAGGCTTGCCAAAACTATTGGCAACCAAGGCGCTTTCGATGTTTATACAGAGTTAGTCGGCGTAACCGAAAAAGCAACACAAAAACTAAAGGCCAATAAACGCATTTATTTTTCCGAATCTATTGTAGAAAACCAATGGAATTCCCATCAAAAATTTGTTCAAGAAGGCGCAGATTTAGGCGAACGCATGAAAAACGCGTTTATAAAAGGCTTTAAAGACGGCTACAATCGTATTGTTTTAATTGGTTCAGATTTACCAGACATTACAGCAAACCATATTAACAAAGGACTCGAAGCCTTAACACAACACGACATTGTTTTTGGACCAGCCGAAGATGGTGGCTATTATCTAGTTGGCTTATCAAAAGCACACAATTTTATTTTTAATAATAAACCGTGGAGCCAAACACATTTACTGCAAGAAACCTTAAACGAAATAAAGGAAAAACAAGTAACATTTACTACCTTAGATACTTTAAACGACATTGATAATTTTGAAGATTTAATAGCTTCAGAATTTTATAAAACTAACATAGAATTACAAAAAAAAATCAAACAATTACAAGGTTAAATAAATGCTTTCAAATTAAGAAAACCTAGCTAAAATATAGGTTTTTAAACATTCTATTTAAAAAAATAAACATGATGCAATTTATAGAAGAAACAGTAGACTACTTAATAAATAAAGGATTCGATAAACCAGAAATAGGTATTATTTTAGGCACCGGTTTAGGGCAATTAATTGAAGATGTAGAAATAATTAGGGAGGCAAGTTATAATCACATTCCAAATTTCCCAACAGCCACAGTCGAGTTCCACAAAGGAAAACTTATTTACGGTATTATGGGCGGTAAAAAAGTAATAGTTATGCAAGGGCGTTTTCACCTTTACGAAGGCTATTCCCTGCAAGATGTCACCTACCCTGTTCGCGTTATGGAAAAACTAGGTATTCACACCTTATTAGTTTCTAATGCATCTGGCGCCATAAACCCTAACTTTAAAAAAGGCGAACTAATGCTTATTGAAGATCATATAAATCTTCAAGGTAGCTCGCCACTTGCCTTTAAAGGTGTGGAACTTTTAGGTGAGCGCTTCGCAGATATGAGCGCGCCTTACAATGCCGCTATAAATACTAAATTTAAATCCATAGCAGCGCAACATGATATAACATTGCACGAAGGCGTATACGCTAGCGTTGTTGGGCCTCAATTAGAAACCAGAGCCGAATATCGCATGTTAAAAATTATAGGAGCAGATGCTGTTGGCATGAGCACAGTTCCAGAAATTATAGTTGCCAATCATTTAAATTTAAAAGCAGCCGCGGTTTCTGTACTAACAGACGAGTGCGATCCAGATAACCTAGCCCCCGTAGATATTGCCGAAATTATAGCAATGGCCGAAAAAGCAGAACCCAATATGGTTACACTTTTTAAAGAATTGATACTTAGCTTATAACATTTGGGCGTTACCACAAGGGTCGCGCTTTCCATTATATCTTTTTTTGCCACTTATAAAAGCAAAAAAAGGATGCCACTACAATCGCTAACGCAACGTAGAACTAGTAAATATAATTAGTACTCAAATAAAGCCCTTTAGGTTTACAAAACCTGATGGGTTAAAACTCCAAACCCATGGAAACCTATATAGAACTCATAAAAAAATCCTATTCTGGGTATTGGAACTACCTAAAATACGAATTATTAGACCTTAACCATTGGGATAATTATTTTTATGGACTAATTGTTATATCCATTGCCGTATGGTTACTAGAAATTATTTTCCCCTGGCGAAAAAACCAATCTATATTCAGGAAAGACTTTTGGTTAGACACCTTTTACATGTTTTTCAACTTCTTTCTTTTAAACCTTATTATATTAATTGCACTATCTAACACCGTTGCTCATTTTTTTAATTCGTTATTACAAAATATAGGATTGTCGCTAGAAAGCTTTCAGCTTTTCGATGTTAATAATTTACCTAAATGGCTCGGTTTACTGGTATTCTTTGTAGTTTCAGATTTTGTACAATGGAATACGCATAGACTTTTACATAGATTCACTTTTTTATGGAATTTCCATAAAGTACACCACTCTGTTAAAGAAATGGGGTTTGCCGCTCACTTAAGGTACCACTGGATGGAACCTGTAGTTTATAAATCCCTGCTTTACATTCCTATTGCTATTATTGGTAATTACAATGCTAACGATGTGGCAATCGTTTACTTTTTTGCCATTACCATTGGGCATTTAAACCACGCCAATTTAGGTTGGGATTACGGCATTTTTAAATACATTTTTAATAACCCGAAAATGCATATTTGGCACCATGTAAAAACCTTACCCAACCATGTTAGGTTTGGTGTTAATTACGGACTAACCTTAAGCATTTGGGATTATTTATTTAAAACAAATTACATCCCGCACAATGGAAAAGATATTGAACTTGGGTTTCCGGGCGACGAATATTTCCCAAAGGACTTTATAAAACAAGAACTTTACCCCATGTTCTCAAAAAAATCGGAATCTGATTCCAATCGTTAAAACACTCGATATGAAACACCTATTTGCTATTACACTAGTTCTGCTATTAGCCGCTTGCGCTGGAACAAAAAACATCCCCGAGCAACCAACAGCAGAACCCCAACCCATAGAAAAAACAGAACAGGTGGTTATAAAGCAAACCATACCTACTGAAACTACCCAAAAAACACCTGTAACCAAAGTACCAGAACCTACAAAAAACATAGAACAAGAAACGACTGAAGTAGAAGTAAGCACCTTTAATCATAACGATTGGGATAGATTACTACAAAAACATGTTTCAGATCAAGGAAACGTAAATTATAAAGCCTTAAAAACAAACAGAAAAGCCCTTACAGCATATATTATAAAATTAGGTAACCATGTACCAGATAACACTTGGTTAAAAGAAGATAAACTAGCCTATTGGATTAATGCGTATAATGCCTTAACGGTCGATTTAATTCTGCGTCATTACCCAATAAAAAGCATAAAAGACATAAAAGATCCGTGGGACCAACGGTTCTGGAAACTAGGTAATAAATGGTATAATCTTAATGAAATTGAACATGATATTTTAAGAAAAATGGACGATCCTAGAATTCATTTCGCCATTGTATGTGCTTCTTATTCGTGCCCTAAATTACAAAACGAAGCCTTTACAACTCAAACCATAAACAGTCAATTAAATGCGGCTACTAAAGCGTTTTTAAGTGATCCTGCTCGTAATGAGATTTCAGAAAACAGCATTAACATATCAAAGATTTTTCAGTGGTTTTCAAAGGATTTTAAACAACATGGTAGTTTAATAGATTTTCTAAACAAGTATTCTGCTATTACCATTTCCGCGAAAGCGAAAAAAAGTTATAAAGATTATAATTGGGATTTAAATGAATAAAACTGAATCTAGTATTTTTTCGTAAGCATTACCATGATAAGCATTATTATTCCAACCTTAAACGAAGAAGCCCAAATTGGCAAATTACTAGAGCATTTACTAGCAAATTCATTGGTTAAAATAACCAGAGAAATTATTATTGTTGATGGTGGTAGTCAAGATAATACAAAACGTATTGTTCAAGATTTCTCAAATTTCACCAATACCACAAACAAAAAGGCCTTTAATTATATTGACAACTCGGTTATAGATAAAAATGCCTCTACCGACGAAAAAACAGAAACGGCCATCTTACTTTTAAATTCTGAAAAAGGCAGAGCAAAACAAATGAATTTAGGAGCAAAAATGGCATCGGGAGATATTCTGTACTTTTTACATGCCGATTCGTTTCCTCCTAAAAAATTCGACCAACACATTTTAAGTCAGGTAAAAAAAGGTAATGAAGCAGGCTGTTTTAGGATGCAATTCGATAGCTCACACTGGTGGTTACGTTTAGCTAGTTGGTTTACTAAATTTAACTGGCGCGTTTGCAGAGGTGGGGACCAAAGTCAATTTATAACAAAAGAGCTTTTTAACTCCATTGGACAATTTAATGAGAGCTACAGTGTTTACGAAGATAATATTTTAATAAATGAATTATACGCTAGAAAACAATTTGTGGTGATAAATAAAAAACTTAAATCCTCGGCCAGAATGTATAGAAAACACGGCGTTTGGAAACTGCAATATTTCTATTGGAACATCTATTTAAAAAAGTGGCTTGGTGCCAGTGCCAATGATATTTATAGTTATTATAAGAAAAACGTTGGCTAGTTTTTACTTATTTCTACCCGTTTCATTTGGATATAATCCTGGTAAATTATCACTCTGAAAGACTTCTTTAGTATCTATATTAACGGCAGCTATTTTTCCTTTAAAAGCTGCACCGGTATCTATATTCCATACGTTTGCAGCGTTCATAGGCACATCACAATCAAAATTAGTGGTGGGTGTATGGCCAATAAAAATTTCTTTATAGTGTTTTAATCTATTTGGATAAATTTTAGAATCTTTATCAATACTTTTATCTAAGGTTAGCACCATTTCCCATAAGGTTCTATCAAAGTACAGAGTGCTTTTAAACACTTCTTTCGTAACGCCATGCATGGACGTAAATCCAGCGTGTAAAAATAATCTATTTTCCTCATCTAAGTAATACAACGGCATACTTTCAAACAACTCTAAATGTGTTTTCTTCTCTGCATCAGAAAACCCCTCGTAACTATCCATAGTTTCTTTTCCGCCATGAATATACCAGGTTTGATTTACCTCACCGCTTCGCAACCACGCTTCACACCAAACATCATGATTTCCTTTTATAAAAATGCAATTTATTTTTTGCGAAAGCTCTATTAAAAACTGGATAACTTGGGCGGATTCACTCCATCCATCTACATAATCGCCAACAAAGATTAAAGTATCCTCATCCTTAACCTCAATTTTATTTAATACTTGAATTAAAGCTTTTAACCCGCCATGAATGTCTCCAATTGCAAATGTTCGCATAAGTATATTATTTTATTTAAAAATTTAAGATATTACTTTTAATAGAGTTACAGATTAAGCTAATGTAAGATTAAAGTTATTTCTTTCTATATTAATTAAAACAAAAAACATTACATGGAGTTAATAAGTAAATCAACTCACAGCTCCTAAGGTTTTAACTTTTAGTTTTATTTTAAAATAATTTTCAAAATATTATATTTTTGCAATGTTTAAAAGTATTGACCTATACCAAAAACTAAACCGTTTGTTGCGTTTTTAGAAACTCCATACCCATAATCAATTCTAAAAATAGCATTATATATCTTTTTATGTATAAAACGAAATCCTAAACCAGGATAGACCTTTACATTTTCGGAACTAGCAAAATCACTAACATTGCTACCAGGGTTTCTCCATGTGCCAGCATCTACAAAGGCATTTCCTTGTAAAACAAACCATCCTTTTTCAATAAGTGTCTGTCTATATTCTGTATTTAATACTATTACACCGGTACCTCTATCTATGGTATTACCAACTCCTCTAACATTTAAATTATTATCTACAGAAAAGGGAGCAAAGGGGGTGTCGTTATTTGTAGCTAAGCCCATACGTAATCTATTTGCCCAATTCCCTTTTTCACCTAATCGTTTAAACCAAAAGAAATCGTTCCAACCTATAAAAAATTCGGTTAAAATATCGTTAGTTGATGTAACATATTGAAAGTTAAACTGACTTTTAAAACCTGAAATGTATTGATAACAGTAGTCTAATTTATTGTACTCATAGATACCTTTAAAAAGCCACTTATTTACGTTTAATTCGGGCCTATCATTTATATTATCTCCTTTAAACCTATAGTCTTCAACAAAATAATTTAAACCAAATTCTAATCTATTTGTAAAATTAAACTGGTATAAACCTAAGGCTTCTATAGATTTATTATTGTATTTATAATTAGCGGTTTCATCTTCAAAAAACACCGGCTCTTGGGTAGTTAAATCCTGCAGATTTATTGCAAAACCCATTTTATTAGAAAACAAAAAAGGCGCTCTAAAGTTTATAGCATAACTCTCATATATATCATTTTGATAAAACCCTCCAAAAGTCATAGCTTGTCCTAATAAATTAAATTCATATAATCCTAGTCTATAGGCAAACTCATTATCGCTAGTTGTATAAATATTGGCTGATGGAATTAGCGTAAAATTTTCTTCAATATTATAAAACACATTATAATGATTGTCTTCGGCAAGAAAGACTTGAAAATAAACATGAGATACAACAGGTAATCTCTTTAAACGAATAATATCGTTTTTAATAACTGCAGAATCTAAAGCAACGCCTGGCTTAATTGAAGAAATATGTTTTACAAAGGATGTTTTTAGTCTTTTATTACCTTGCACCTTTAAATCTCGAACCAAAAGCTCTTGTGCGCAAGTATTTAATGCAACACACCACAATAACACAAATAAAAACAGCTTTTTTATCATTTAGCAATAAAAGGTTTTTGAGCGACCCAATTTACCCAATTATCTAGACTTACGTCCATTAAAGTGAAATTATAATTTTCATTTACATTTAAATTTGTTGGCGTTGTTGTAGTTATATTTAAAACAACATTACTGGTATCATAGTATTGAAAGTGATTCTCGTAGGTATATGTTCCAGATAATAAATCGTTATTAACTGTAGAAATCACTTGAAAATATATGGCATTTTCTCCTTCTGGATTATCATCCCAACTAAAACTAGGCATTCCAGAATTGTTTTGATTTATCATAACATTGTCATTCCATACTGTGGGTTTAGATATTTGTTTAGTACGAATTGGATTAGATAATTTTATTTCGTTATCTAGCTCAAAAGTTATAATTATAAATTTTTCTGTAGCAGAATTTTGAACAAAACGTTTTAAATAACCATTAAACACAGGTTCGTCATCTATTTCTATTTTTGTGTAATTACCAAAATCATTTTGATTAACTGCAGAATTTAAAGTTTGGTAAAACCCTACATTTGTAGCGCCTTGTTTTGCATAATAAAAAGCTAGAATATTTCCAGTGTCCTTATCACTAGCAGCACAGGCAATAACAGCTCCTTGTTCAATAACTCTACCTTGTATATATGTTGCTAAGGTAGATAAAGCTTTATCGGTATCTTTAGTACAGGAAACCAAAAACATAACATAAATTACAATATATTTTATTTTATTCATAGACTCTATAATGTTTACGTATTATTGCTTCTACGGGTTTGTTTTGAGGTGTAAATCGAGAATCGTTGTCGCCTCCAGATGTGTCGTGGTTATGAAACCATTTCCATATAAAACCACCAGCAAACCAATTTTCATGCCAAAAGACACTAAATAAAGCTTTAGTGGCGTTAGTTTGAGCTTCAAAGTTAACTTGATTCAGGCTTCTATCACTTAACCAAGGCTCCCTTCCTGTATAATCTACACTTCTATATCCATACTCCGTAAACAGTACTGGCTTTTTATTAGCTTTCTGTACCTTTAAAATATACCGCTTATGCTTTTCCCACCCCAATATACATTCTGCAACAGTTGGTGTTTTACTTGAGCTAACAGGAAAATAGGCATCTATACCAATAAAATCTAGTTCGCTCCAAAATGGTGTTCTATTAAACTCATCCCAATTTGCAGCATAGGTTAATTTACCTTTATAAATTCCCTTAATTTCTTTTATAAGTTTAAACCAATAATCTGGTCTATTGTTTATAAAATCTTCTAATTCTGTACCTATACAGAAAACTTTAACATTCATTTTTGATGCTAAACGGGCGTATTCTAAGATAAATTTAGAGTAAGACTCTTCAAATATTTTCCAATTGGCCTCGTTAGCCATTTTTATATAGCCAGTAAACTGACCATGCCCAACCCATAATTGAGGTTTTAGCATGATGTTTAGTTGTTGTTTATTTAATTCTGTAATGTACTGTACCACCCCTTCTCCTTTTTCTCCATACCATTGGTTTTCCATATTATACTTAACATTTGGTAAACTTAAGTCTTTAATAAAACCAAAAGGCATTACAGCAACATAATTGGCGCCTAAATTAACAACAGGCCTCGTATGGGTTTGATCTATAGGCTGTCGAGAAGCAACAAAACTCACACCATTAATTTTATTGGTATGAGTTTTGCAAGATTGTATAGCTAAAATTGATAAAAGAAATAAAAGTTTAAATGGCGCCATAAGATATTTTAAACTTCTAATTTAATATTAATATTATAATAATGCTCTTAAACCAATACTAAAAGTTTGACCTAAACCTTGAAAATTATTCCCTCGAATAAATTTTCCGTAAGAGGCTTCAACATTTAATACATTTGTTAGTTGATATTTTCCTCCAAATCCTAATTGTGTATAATTTTGCTCAAAGTTGTTCCCTAAATCTACTAAAAAGGCTTGTTGAGCATTTACAAATATTGTTGATTTACTAGATGGAAAATAACTTAAAAACGCACTTAATGGTAAAAACAGACTGTTATTAGCAAAACGTTCTCCACTATTTTCCGTTAAAGGATCTGCATCTGCTTGACTTTCTCCAAAGTTAAATCCAAAATCGGCTTCGGTAAAAATTTGCCAATCACCACCACCAAAAGTTTTATCATAGAAAAATTTAGTTTCCCAAAACGTGCTTCGCTTATCTAAGTAAGCTGGTACAGCTTCGTCTTTAAAAACAGGTAAATAAAGTGAACTTGTAAAGGAAAAATTAGGTATGCTTGCAAATGGTTGTACTCTAATAGATGGTGCAATGGTTGTTAAACCGCTTCTAGAATCAACTCCATTGTTCTCAAAATTAAACACACTAAGCGCATTTTGGCCTCCATAGTTGTTTGCTCTTACTTGAAAAACAAAACCTATATTAATTCTAGAATTATTACTTACACCTGTATAAATTTCTGTAGTGTTAGTAAAAAAGTTTTGTCTATCAATATCAAAAGATTCTCCAGTACCTCCACCAGTTTGTTTTGTTTGGGTATACAAGCTATTAAAAAATTTAATATCCCATTGTCCTTTTTTTAATAGTTTTGAAGGTGTAAATTCTTGTACATTACTTCTTTTTACGGTTTCATCCTCTTGAGCATATCCTGTAAAAATACCTGTTATTAAAGCTAATATTACTAATGTTTTTTTCATAATTATTTTTTTTAAGTTTAGAAAATTGGAAAATTAATTTTTCCGGTTAGTTATTTTTATTGTTTATTTACATTCCAGTTGTAAGGGAAGTAGCTAAGTTTAGATTTACTATCTAATTTTTCGTTTCTATATGCATTTATAAAATCTATTTCGCTCTTACCATTCATGATAAAATCTTCTTTATACCATTCCATTATTTGCGATGCTTCAACTTTATTTTTTTTAGCATTGACCTTTAAAAAAGTTCCATTTAACGCTATTTTTGTTTGCTTATCCAATTGAGAGTTTAATGTATTTGGCAAATAAGCTTTATTAATTATAGGAGGACATCCTACAGCCCCACAAACCAGCACAAAATGAAAGCGCGCGTCTTTAAAGTTGCCACGTAAAAGCTTATGCTCAATATCATTTAAAGTAATTTGCTTTCCTCCTAAACTATAAGTTTTGGCATCAAAAAAGCCTTTAACATCCAAAGGCGAGTTTGTTGGATAGTTATCTACAATACCCTTAATTACAGTTAAGTTATAAGCATTAATCCAAAAGGCTTGGTAGCTATTAGCATCGGTTTTAGAGACAGATATGCCTTCAGCAATTTTTAAAATATCATTAAGTTCTTTTTGGTTGGCATGAATTTTTGAATATGCTACTCTTCCTTGAGATACATATTGCTTTAAAAAAGCATCTGATTTATTAAAAAAAGAATTTAAATCTTGAGAGAACCCTTTAAGAGATACTAAAACTAGAAGTGTTAAAATTATTTGTTTTTTCATTTT
This sequence comes from Algibacter pectinivorans, assembly GCF_900112595.1. Classification (GTDB taxonomy): domain Bacteria; phylum Bacteroidota; class Bacteroidia; order Flavobacteriales; family Flavobacteriaceae; genus Algibacter_B; species Algibacter_B pectinivorans. Next base: position 237,145 of record NZ_FOMI01000001.1, read on the forward strand.
TACGGTTTTTAATTTTTTTAAAAGTAACTGCCATTGGGTCGCACTAAAAATGAGATAATTACATAAAAACGAAAAAAAAATAGCGTCTAAAATCGCGTTTAAACCTTACAAATTATTAGCAATTTAAACTTATTATAAATAAAGTAATCGTGTTAAGTTATTACTTTTATATTCGACAAAAACCTCATTAAAACTTTAATTTGCACAGCATAATATATTAGTTTTTATTTAGAAACCTATTAATAGGTCATCGAAACAAATCAACCTAACAACTTAAACATGGAAGAACATATTGTTATAATAGGAAATGGAATTTCTGGAGTTACTGCTGCCAGACACATTAGAAAACTATCGGACAAACGAATTACTATAATATCTGCAGAAACCGAATATTTCTTTTCTAGAACCGCATTAATGTACATTTATATGGGGCATATGAAGTTTGAGCATACGCAACCTTATGAGAATTGGTTTTGGAAAAAAAATAGAATTGAATTAAAAAAAGGTTATGTTAAAAACGTAGACACAAGTGCAAAAACGCTTCATTTTGCAGAAGGCGAACCTTTAACTTACGACAAGCTTATTATTGCTTCAGGAAGTAAGCCAAATAAATTTGGATGGCCTGGTCAAGACCTAGATGGTGTTATGGGCATGTACCATAAACAAGATTTGGAAAACCTTGAGAAATATGCACCTAACAACAAAGTTTGTAAAAGAGCTGTAATAGTAGGTGGCGGATTAATAGGTATTGAACTTGCAGAAATGCTTAATTCTAGAAATATACCTGTAACCTTTTTAGTAAGAGAAGATAGCTTCTGGAATGGTGTTTTACCTATTGGCGAAAGCCAAATGATTAACAGACATATTAAAAACCATCATATCGATTTACGCCTTGCAAATAATTTAAAAGAAATCAAGGCAGATAAAAACGGTAAGGTAAAATCTATCGTTATTCAAGAAACCGAAGAAGAGATTGAATGCGATGTGGTAGGTTTAACAGCTGGTGTAACGCCAAATATTAACTTTTTAAAAGAGTCTAATATAGAACTTGGTAGAGGTATAAAAGTAAATCCTTACCTAGAAACCAACATACAAGATGTTTACGCCATTGGTGATTGTGCCGAACAACATGAAGGTATAAATGGTAGAAGACCAATTGAAGCCGTATGGTATACTGGACGAATGATGGGAGAAACATTAGCTCAAACCATTTGTGGAAACAGAATAAAATACAACCCTGGACATTGGTTTAATTCTGCTAAATTTCTAGATATTGAATACCAAACTTATGGTTGGGTTTTTAGCGAACGTAGTTGTCCTGATTATGAAAAACACTTTCATTGGAAACACGAAGACGATACTAAGTGTATTACCGTAGCCTACAATAAAGATACAAGAGCGTTTTTAGGCATTAACACATTTGGAATTAGAATGCGCCATGAAACCTTTAATAAATGGTTAACAGAAAAACGAGATGTAGACTATGTTATAAACCATCTTTCTGAAGCCAACTTCGACCCTGAATTTTACAGCCATTATGAAACCGACATTATTGCAACCTACAACAAACAACTTAAAATAGCCTAACCATGAGTAATAAAATAAATCACAGTATGTCTTTAGCTAAACCAGATGCGTTAGACATAACAACAAAACAAAAAATAGCATTAGCCATAGGCTTTATAGGTCTATTTATTTTAGCTTTAGCACTTTTTAACACTAATTTCCCTAATGAAGGTCTATTTCTCACCATTTCTTTAGGTATGATTTCTTTAGGAATTATCATGTATTCTAGAGAGGCCTACTTAACCAAACTAGAAGGAATAAAAAACGATGGTGTTTGGTTTAAATCCATATCATCAAAAGGTACTTGGGGTTGGATTTTAGGTGTTATTCTTACTACCTTTTACATTGTACTATATTTCTTCCCGCAATATTTAGGATTAGGTAAAGATGGTGCAGCTAACACTGGATTAATACAACTATTCGACCCACTAAGTAAGCTCCTAAGTGGAAGACCAGCAAGCCAATGGTTTGTTTATGGATCGCTATATACTATTGCAATTTTAGCTTTTGGTTACAAATTTATACTTAAATACCGCCACAACCGCTACCAACAAATACGTACTGGATCTGTTATGTTTTTCCAATTAGGTTTTGCATTTCTTATACCAGAATTCATGTATGTTATGAACAACGATTTACCATATTACGACCTTAAAAGCGTATGGCCACTTAACTATTATATATTTGATGAATGGTCTGTAAACGGATTTCTTTCCAATGGTAATATTGGTTTAGCCTTAATAATATTTGGAATTCTTTCTACATTTGTAATCACACCTATATTAACGTATAAATATGGAAAACGATGGTATTGCTCTTGGGTATGTGGATGTGGTGGATTAGCAGAAACTGCTGGTGATTCCTTTAGACAATTATCCTCTAAAAAAATGTCTGCTTGGAAACTAGAGCGCTGGTTAATACATACGGTTTTAGTATTTTCAGTGGTCATGACGGTTGCTATGGTATACACATACTTAGGCTACGACAAAAATAATTTTTGGTTAACAAGAGGCCTATTCATAGCTTTTGTAATTGGATTTCTATCGCTTGTTTTTACCGGTGTAATGGTATTTAAAGCTAAAGAGTTAGGAAAAGATGCAAAATATGGAGCCATAGGTTTTTTTATAGTTATTGCGTTACTACTTATCATGCATTTTACAGGCACAACCGACAATGTTTTCTTTATAAAAGGAGCAACGCTTAGATCTGCTTACGGACTTTACATAGGCTCAATATTTTCTGGTGTTATTGGTACAGGTTTCTACCCAATTTTAGGTAGCCGTTCTTGGTGCCGTTTTGGATGCCCAATGGCTGCCATTTTAGGTTTCCAACAACGTTTATTCTCTAAATTTAGAATTACAACCAATGGTGGACAATGCATATCATGTGGAAACTGTTCTAATAGCTGTGAAATGGGAATTGATGTTCGCCATTATGCTCAAAAAGGAGAAAACATTGTACGCTCTAGTTGCGTTGGTTGTGGTGTTTGTTCTGCTGTTTGTCCTCGAGGCGTTTTAAAACTTGAAAACGACAGTATGGATGGAAGAATTAACCCTACAGAAATACTACTAGGAAACGATGTAGATTTAATGGATTTGGTAAACAAAAAATAAAGCACTTCGGTGAAATACGCTACATATTATAATTAAATAAATATATGCAAGCCATGAAGAAGTTAATTTTAGCACTACTAATATTAATTAGTTGTAACGCTTTCGCTGAAAAAAAATACCAACGCAATTATTATGATGACGGTGCAATAAAATCAGAAGGCTGGATAGAAAACAATAAAAAAACAGCCTTCTGGAAATTTTATTTCGAAAACGGTGCTATACAAAAAGAAGGACACTTTTTACAAAACAAAGAAGTTAAATACTGGAAGTTTTACACCAAACATGGTACAATTGAAAAAGAAGGACACTTTAAAAATGGTAAAAAAAACAGTTGGTGGTTGTTTTATGACGCACAAGAAAAAATACAACATAAGTGCCAATTACAAGACAATCAAAAAAATGGATTTTGCCTTATGTACAAAAACGAGAAACTAATTTCGGCTGCAAAATATAAAGCAGGACAAAAAATAAAAGAATGGACTACCTTTGCTTCTTTTAAAAAAGACAATAACCTTAGCGATCTTAAATGACACATATAAAAGTGATAATTCCTGCTTACAACGAAGCAGACTCTATAGCACACGTAATTAAAGATGTCCCTAAAACAGTAAATGAAATTATTGTAGTAAGTAATAACTCTACTGATAATACCGAAACTAATGCAAAAAAAACAGGTGCTACTGTTTTATCAGAACCCAATAGAGGGTATGGTTATGCCTGCTTAAAAGGCATGCAGTATATTGCCAATCAAGAACAAAAACCAGATATAGTAGTTTTTTTAGATGGCGATTATAGCGACTACCCAGAAGAACTTACAAAAATAGTAGCTCCAATAATAAACAACAATATCGATTTTGTAATTGGTGCCCGAACAAAACAACTTAGAGAAAAAGGGTCCATGACAGGACCACAGATATTTGGCAATTGGCTAGCAACCAACCTAATGAAACTTTTTTTTGGTGCCAAATTTTCCGATTTAGGCCCCTTTAGAGCAATAAAATACAGTAAGTTACTCGCACTAAAAATGGAAGATAAAACCTACGGTTGGACCGTAGAAATGCAACTGAAAGCACTAAAACAAAAACTCACATATACAGAAATACCAGTAAACTATCGTAACAGAATAGGTGTCTCAAAAGTTTCAGGTACGGTAAAAGGTGCTATATTTGCAGGCATAAAAATCTTAGGTTGGATTTTTAAATACAGTTTTAAATAATGATATTAGAAACCACTATAATAATTTTATACAGTATTTCGCTTTTGCTCATTTTTATGTATGCACTAGCACAACTAAATTTACTTTTTAACTACCTATCATCAAAGAAAACCAAAGACAATTCTCCAAAATTCAATTTATCCAATCCAACCGAAATACCATATATAACCATACAACTTCCAGTATATAACGAAATGTATGTTATGGAACGTCTGCTAGATAATATTGCAAAAATAGACTACCCAAAAAACAAATTAGAAATTCAAGTTTTAGACGACTCTACAGACGAAACGGTAGAATCTACTCTAAAACAAATTCAAAAACTTCAAGCCCAAGGCTTAGATATAATACAAATAACAAGAACAGACCGTAAAGGTTTTAAAGCAGGAGCCTTAAAAGAAGGTTTAAAAATCGCAAAAGGCGAAATTATTGCCATTTTCGATTCCGATTTTTTACCCGAAGCAGACTGGTTAAAACGTACCGTACCTTATTTTAAAGACGAAGCCGTTGGTGTTGTGCAAACCCGTTGGGGCCATATAAACCGCAACTACTCCATACTAACTAAAATTCAAGCCTTTGCGCTCGATGCCCACTTTACCCTAGAGCAAGTTGGCCGAAACAGTAAAGGGCATTTTATAAATTTTAATGGTACCGCAGGACTTTGGCGAAAAGCCTGTATTATCGATGCCGGAAATTGGGAAGGCGATACGCTAACCGAAGATTTAGACCTTAGTTACCGCGCACAACTTAAAAACTGGAAATTCAAGTATTTAGAAAACGTAGAAACACCTGCCGAACTTCCAATAGTAATTAGCGCAGCGCGTTCACAACAATTCAGATGGAATAAAGGCGGTGCAGAAAATTTCCAGAAAATGCTTGGTCGTGTTGTAAAAAGCAAAAACATTTCAGCTAAAACCAAAGTACACGGTTTGCTGCATTTATTAAACAGCACCATGTTTTTAAACGTACTTATAGTTGGTGTTTTAAGCATCCCAATGCTTTATATAAAAAACGAATATGCCCATTTACGCCCGTATTTTTACGTTATGAGTTTCTTTGTAATGAGCACCATAATCTTTTTTGTATGTTACTGGTTTATGTACAAAAACATATATGGCGGCGGCTTTAAAAATTTTATCCGCTACATAGGTATGTTTTTTGTGTTTTTCTCAATAGCTATGGGCTTTTCGTTACATAACTCCATTGCTGTTTTAGAAGGGCATATTGGTAAAAAATCAGAATTTGTGCGTACACCAAAATTCAATATAAGTAAGTACAAAGACAACTGGAAAAACAACAAATACATAAAACCTAACATATCTGTAAACGTTATTTTCGAAGGGCTACTTATGTGTTATTTTGGTTTTGGTATGTATAGCGCCTTTATAGTTGGCAACCAAGGCGGCGATTTTGGACTCTTCCCATTTCACTTTATGCTATGTGTAGGCTTTGGCTATGTATTTTTTAAATCGTTAGCATCCAAAGTTTAGCGTATACTTTTCATTCCCTTGTAAAAGGGAATCTCATAATCCTGATTGTATTTTTGGGCGTCACCACAAGGGTCGGGCTTGGAGCCTGTCTTGAGCGAGGTCGAAAGGTTACAAGTCCTCGCACCTCCTACGTCGGGCTGTGGGCTATCCACTTCAATCCCTAACGCGGGCCTATTTACTCGCTCTATTTTTTAATTAAAACAGGAAGGGTTTTGGAAAGGTTCGTTTAATATTCTCCAAATATGAAATCGTTTTAGTCCTGAAACAAGTCCAGCACAGGTGTTTTATATTTCACGTTACACGAAGGTAGCAGATGTTTTTACAATATCAAGTAAGCTTTTTTCACAAAATCCTACAAACAAATAGTATTATATTTGGTCCATGATTTTAAACCCATCGTTTATTAAAATAAACAAAATGCCATTACTCTTGGCTATTTCTAGCCTATTATTTTATTGGGCGTTTGCATATAATATAGTGAGAACAGATTATATAAAACTTGTCACGCTCTACATAGCCGTGTTTATTTTATTCTATAATATTATTAAACAGTTAAAACACAACACCAAAGCGCTAACCTATTTAGCCTTTGGGTTTCGGGCTATTTTTATTCTTGCCATACCCAATTTATCGCAAGATTTTTACCGTTTTATTTGGGATGGCCGCACGATTTTAGAAGGTATAAACCCCTACTTACACACCGTAGAATCTTTTATTAACGCAGGTAAATACCCTGTTGCGCAAGCTTTAGAACTTCGTGCAGGTATGGGCAGTTTAAACGCCAGCCATTTTACCAACTACCCGCCAATAAACCAACTTTGTTTTACTATTGCTGCCTTGTTTGCTAGTAAAAGTATTTTAGGATCGGTTATCGTTATGCGCTTGCTTATTATTGCTGCCGATTTTGGAACACTTCACTACGGCTCTAAACTTTTAGAAAAACTTAAACTTCCGGTGCACCACATATTTTGGTATATATTAAACCCGTTTATTATAATAGAACTAACAGGCAATTTGCATTTTGAGGGTGTTATGGTGTTCTTTCTAGTTTGGAGCATATATTTACTTTACTCGAACAAATGGGTGCTTGCAGCGGTTGTTTTTGCGCTTTCTGTGGCAACTAAACTTATTCCGCTAATGTTCTTGCCCTTATTTTATCAGTGGTTTGTTTTTGGCAATTGGAATATCATAAAAAAAACATCCCAAAAAGCACCTCAAGAGGACAGTAAAAACAAGTTAGATTTGTTGCCAACTCCTCGTTATAATTACTGGAAAGGCATTACAAAACTAATAGCTTTTTACGCCTTAGTTATACTAACTACAGTCCTACTTTTTGCACCTTTTTATTCTTCAGAATTTATAAATAATTACAGTAAAACGGTTGCTTTGTGGTTTGGTAATTTCGAGTTTAATGCGAGTTTATATTATATAGCTAGAGAAATTGGTTATTTATTTAGAGGCTATAATGAAATTGCAATTATTGGCAAAGCGGCCTCTATACTTGTGGTTTGTTTTGTTATAACCTTAAGTTTTTTAAGAAAAAACAAAACCATGACACAGTTAATCACAGCTATGTTAATGGTACTTTCGTTTTACTATTTTACAGCCACTACAGTGCACCCTTGGTATATTGCTATGCTTTTAATTTTATCGGTATTTACCAAGTATAAATTTCCGTTGGTATGGAGTTTTGTTATTATTTTAAGCTATTTGGCTTATGTAAATGTAAACTCTATGGATAAATCTGAAAACCTATGGGTAATTGGCTTAGAATATCTCGTGGTTTACGGCGTATTTATTTGGGAAGTCTTTATAAAAAAGGCTCCCAGATTTCTGGAAGCCTAAATTATTTAATGGCGCTAAACACCATTTAAAACATAAACAAATCTATAGCTTTTCTAACTTTGTAATGGTATTGGTTTCATCTTGATCGTCCATTCCATCTTCATCTTTTGTAAACGTAATAACACGATTAAAGGTGATTTTAAACTTTGTACCAATTAACTTTTCGTCTGCTAAATTAAAGACTTCTAAAACCTTATCATCTACTTTTTGAAAGGTTAATGTTTTTTCTTCGCCATCTTTATCTTTAGTAATAAAGTTATAGCCATAATCTTCTTTCCCATCGAAGGTAGCATACACAAGTAAACCATCTTGATATGCAACACTTACCAAATTGGCATGTAAATAGGCCTCACTTTTAAAGCTAGACAGCGATAAAAAAACCAATAACAAACCACTAAACACGATTAACTTTTTTGTTTTCATCTTTTTTATAATTTAAAATTTAACTTAACATTTGTTTCTGGAACTGGCACAAATAAAGCGTAAACACCTTAACACAACCCACCCCAGAAACCACTGACTTGCAGTACTTTAATATACGATTTATTCTTATAACTAGATTAAAATAAACCGGACAATTTTGCTATAAATAAATCTATAACCTCAATAACAATTAGGATAATAATAATCCACTCTAAGCGACTACTTTCCTTATGATCCATAATATCTTTAAAGAGCTCTAGATTCTCTTTAATAATCTCTATACGGTCGTGAATTAGGCGGTATCTATCCTGTAAATCGAAGGTGCGTTTTAAATCTTGATTAAGCTTGTTAAGCTGCTCGTTTTCCCAGGTTATTTCGGGCGAATCGAAAATATACAGGTTCTCTAAAATTTTATTTTTTATGTTGAGAATCTTACCTATAAAACGCTTTAACTTATTACCAGAAATATCCAGTTTCCCGTTTTCTTCAAGAAATAAGGTGTGCTTATTGGTTTCAATAAGTAATTCTTCCGTAATTTCAGAAAAACGATCTAAGGCTACAGATTGTGAAATGTTTAATAATACCAAACGAATCATTTCTTCATCAATACTTGGTAATATAACACTATCAAATTGGACTTGCTGTGTATTGGGTTGAATAAGAATCTCAACCGAATCTGATAACTTTTCAGTAAAATAATTAGTGCAAAAAGGTTTTATTTCTTGTAATACGCCAGCAATTTCAACATCGGTCATGTTGAAAAAACTAACCATACCATACTGAAAAATGTAAACAAATTGATTTTCCGAACTTTTATAATAAAGTTCGTCGCTATCTTGAAACACTAATTGCCACGGCAACTGGTGTTTACTAGTTTTTATATTGATAGCACTAGCTACTTGGTAAGCAACTACGGTATACATTGTATGCTATAAACTATGTGTATTAAATGGGTTTTAAACTTTGAACTACGTAAATAGGATTATCGTCATCACCTGCTTCTATAAAGGTAATTCTAAAATCCTTATCAATTAAAGATTCGTCATTTTGTAAATCATATTGCTTTAAAACGCGAGGGTGCACCTCTTCGAAGGCTAGCTCCTCACCGTTTTCAAACCAAAAATTGTAATAACCGTTTTTGTAAGATTTAAAAGCGGCAGTTCTCATAATAATTATATTTAATCGTTGTCTTCTGTATCTTCGTCTGTTAAATCTGGAGGTTGTACAGCTTCAGGATCGTTATTATCAAAATCTTCATAATCATCCTCATCATAATTCTCCATAGTTACCGATAATTTGGTACTTACTTTTACCAAATACTTAGTATCTTCTGTAATAACCTCGACTGCTTCAACAAGTTCGTTATGTTGGTTTTTAAACGAGATTACATCATCGTCATCATATCCATCGGGATAACGCTCTACGAGCAAAGCTAAAATTTCTGGAGTCAATTTTTTAAAATCGACTATAACACGTTTTAAGTTACTATTTCTATTTTTCATTTTTCTTAAAGTTGGGGTTTCTTGATGTTATAAATATACTATTTATCATTATTTAACACGAATAACATCATAAAAATCTTTTCTTCTGTCTTTTAAATTTTTAACGGCACCAAACGAATGTAGCTCTCTAAGCAAGCTTAAATCTACATCGGCAACCAATATCATTTCTGTATTTGGTGTGGCTTCTGCTTTTATACCATTACTTGGAAACGAAAAGTCGCATGGCGTAAATACGGCCGATTGCGCGTATTGAATATCCATGTTATTTACATTTGGTAAATTCCCTACACTTCCTGCAATAGCCACATAACATTCATTTTCTACGGCTCTAGCTTGCGCGCATAAACGCACACGAGAATAGCCGTTTTGAGTATCGGTTAAAAACGGTACAAACAATATATCCATACCTTCGTCTGAAAGTAAGCGCGATAGTTCTGGAAACTCAGAATCGTAACAAATTAAAATTCCTATTTTACCACAATCGGTATCGTAGGTTTTTAATGAATTACCACGTTGCATACCCCAAACTTTAGCCTCGTCTGGCGTAACATGAATTTTTTCGTAACGCTCAAAACTACCATCTCGTCTGCACAAATAACCTACGTTATATAGCTTATCGCCAACAACTTCTGGCATACTTCCAGAAATAATATTAATGTTATACGATATAGATAGCTGCTTTAGTTTATTAACTATAACCTCTGTAAATTCTGCAAGTTTTCTAATGGCTTCGGGTTCGTGTAAATGGTTAAACTCTGCCATTAGTGGTGCATTAAAAAACTCTGGAAATACTGCAAAATCTGATCTGTAGGCTGCTACACTATCAATAAAATATTCCACCTGCTGCATTAAATCTTCCAAGGCTTTGTATGGTCGCATTTGCCATTGGATTAAGCCCAAGCGCACTACCGTTTTTACCGAAGCCGCTTTTCGTGTTGGTTTGGTATAGTAAATATTATCCCACTCCATTAATACGGCATATTCATTTGATGCTGTATCGCCTTCCAAATAGCCTTTTAAAACTCTTACCGGATGAAAATCGTTAGAAATTTGAAAATTTAAAACAGGATCATGAATTTCCTTGCGCTTTACTTTTTCAATATAATCTTTAGGCGAAAACTCCTTGTGTTTATGGTAATTTGGCATTCTACCACCAAAAATGATGCTTTTTAAATTCAGGTTTTCACAGATTTCTTTTCTGTAATCGTACAAGCGTCTGCCTAAACGCAAACCTCTATACTCTGGTTTTATAAAAACATCAATACCATATAACACATCGCCTTCTGGATCGTGATTTTTAAAAGATTCTCCTGCAATAATATCGGCGTAGGTATGGTTATCATCAATCTTATCGTAATCTACAATAAGAGATAATGCACAACCTGCAATATCGCCATCAATTTTGATAACCACTTGCCCTTCTGGGAACATGGAGGTTAATTGAATAATATGATCTTTTTTCCAATACGAATCTAGCACTCCTGCATAAGACTCTAATGTGGCTTCTTTTAACTCTTGATAATCATCAACAGTTAAATACTTAAGCTCGATATTTTCTATTTTTTTTGCGTCCATGATTACTGACCCAAAAGGTAAGCAAAAATTAAAGGCGCAACAATAGTAGCATCACTCTCCACAATAAATTTTGGTGTATTTATATCTAATTTACCCCAAGTAATTTTTTCGTTTGGTACAGCTCCAGAATACGAACCATAACTTGTTGTAGAATCTGAAATTTGACAAAAATAGCTCCAAAACGGTGTGTCTGTGCGCTCCATATCTTGATATAACATTGGCACAACACAAATTGGAAAATCGCCAGCAATACCACCGCCAATTTGGAAAAACCCAATACCTTTTGATGAGTTGTTAGTATACCAATCTGCTAAAAACGTCATGTACTCTATACCCGATTTCATGGTACTTGCCTTTAAATCGCCTTTTAAAACATAGCTAGCAAAAATATTTCCCATAGTACTATCTTCCCAACCTGGGCATACTATTGGTAAGTTTTTTTCGGCCGCAGCATACATCCAAGAATCTTTTAAATCGATTTCGTAGTATTGCTCTAACACTCCAGACAATAACATTTTGTACATATACTCATGTGGTAAATAGCGTTCGCCATTAGCTTCGGCATCTTTCCATATTTTATAGATATGCTCTTGTAAACGACGGAATGCTTCGTGCTCTGGAATACAGGTATCGGTTACACGGTTTAATCCTTTTTCTAACAAATCCCACTCATCTTGAGGTGTTAAATCGCGATAATTTGGTACACGTTTATAATGTGAATGCGCTACCAAATTCATGATATCCTCTTCTAAGTTTGCTCCTGTACAAGAAATGATATGTACTTTATCCTGACGAATCATTTCGGCAAAACTTTTACCTAATTCGGCAGTACTCATGGCACCAGCAAGCGATACTAACATTTTAGCACCAGACTCCAATTGTGCTTCATAGCCTTTGGCAGCATCTACTAAAGCAGCTGCATTAAAATGCAAATAATGCGTTTCAATAAATTGAGAAATTGGTCCTTTAGTAGTTGTCATCGTCAGTAAATTTTAAAGTATTCGTTTTTTGTTTTGGGTTTTCGTAATTGTTATCGTATTCGGCTTCTACAGCTTCATTTACAAACTTATAGCTTAACATTTTATAGTAAAGTTTAGCAGCTAAAAAGTCTGATGATTTTTCTTTTTTATTCGGGCATAATTCAACAATATCAAATCCTACCACGTTTTTCTCTTCAAAAACTTGTTTTAAGAATTCTAGGGTTTCATACCATAATAATCCACCTGGTTCTGGAGTTCCTGTACTTGGTAAAATTGAAGGATCGAAAGCATCTAAATCGAAAGTAACAAACACATTTTCTGTCATTTGATCGATAGCCGAATCCATCCAAGTATCATCTATTGCCATATCATGTGCAAAATAGGTTTTCTCCTCGTCCATTACCGTTTTTTCGATAACATCCATAGAGCGAATTCCTACCTGAATAAGGTTTGTATTCTGGCTCGCTTCGTAAACCGCACAAGCATGATTGCAAGTAGAACCATCGTACTCCTTTCTTAAATCGGCATGCGCATCAATATGCAATACGGTTAAACTAGGATACATCTCATTAAAGGCACGAATAGTACCAATAGAAATTGAGTGCTCGCCTCCAAAAATAGTAACGAATTTATTTTTTTTAATATACTTTTTAGTCGCTTGATGCACCGCCTCAACCATGGCTTCTGGCGAAGCATCTTCTGTAACCGCATCAGCTAAAAACACACCTTGTTTATAAACTTCTGTTCCGGTTTCAATATCATAAAGCTCCATGTTTTCCGAAGCATCTAAAAAAGCCTTTGGGCCTTTATCGGCACCTTTTTGCCATGTACTTGTACCATCGTAAGGCACAGGAATTAAAACAATTTTTGCTTGCTCTAATTTTGCTAATTCTTCAGGAATTCCTGCGTATGTATTTATATTCATGATTTGTATAAAATCTATATTTTTTAAATTAAATCATCATTTTTTTCTTGATAAAAAAACGAAGCAAAAAAATCAAAACTGAAAATTATTTTACTAAAAATTTCTTCCACTTCGGCACAAAAATAAAGTTGCTTTTTTCATAGGAATAATCTTTTTTCGCAATTAAAATTCATCTATCAAGTAACATTAGTAATGCGACGATTTTTGCTTAACCCTACGTTTCAATTCATTTTTTACGTAAAATAATTTATAGGTTGACAAAGCATTACGCTTTCAATAATACTTTTTTAAACCCCAGTTACGTTACATTTTCTGAAAGCGAAGCGGTCTTGGTTCTAGTGTCTTTTTTCTCTATACCGTAACCTAGTATATTTAGTAAGTCTTCACTTTTTTGTTGTTCTGCAAATAACTCGGTAGTAAGATTTCCATCGGCATCTCTATCAATTAAAATATGCTTTGGCGACGGAATTAAACAGTGCTGCAAACCGCCAAAACCACCTATAGTTTCTTGGTAAGCACCTGTGTTAAAAAACCCGATATACAATGGCTTATCTTTATTATATTTTGGCATATAAATGGCATTCATGTGCTGCTCGCTATTGTAATAATCGTCGCTATCGCAAGTTAAACCACCTAGTAAAACACGCTCGTAACTATCTTGCCAACGGTTTACTGCTAATAATATAAAACGTTTGTTAATAGCCCAAGTATCTGGTAATGTTGTAATAAAAGATGAGTTTATCATGTTCCATTTTTCGCGATCGTTTTGTTGTTTTTGGTACAACACCTCGTAAATAGCACCACCACTTTCGCCTACTGTAAAGCTTCCAAACTCTGTAAAAATGTTTGGTACATCTACGCCTTCTTCCTCACAAGTTAATTTGATTTGATTAATAATCTCATCAACCATATACTCGTAATCAAAATCGAAAGCTAAGGAGCTTTTAATAGGGAAACCGCCACCAATATTTAAACTATCCAATGTTGGGCAAATCTTTTTCAAGCTAGTATAAACCTTTAAACATTTTAAAAGTTCGTTCCAGTAATACGCATTATCACGAATTCCTGTATTAATAAAAAAGTGTAACATTTTAAGCTCTACTTTTTTATTATTAGCAATCTGGCTTTTATAAAAAGGCACAATATTTTTATATCCAATACCTAAACGCGAGGTATAAAACTCAAATTTAGGCTCCTCTTCTGATGCGATACGGATACCAACATTAAATTTACCATCAATTTCTTGCGATAGTAAATCGATTTCCTCGTAATTATCAATAATAGGAATGGCGTTTTTATGCCCACTATTAATTAAACGCGCAATGTTAGTAACATACTGCGCACGTTTAAACCCGTTACTTATAACAAAAGTATCGTTGGTAATTTTACCTTCCTCTTTTAAGCGCTCAACAATATCAATATCAAAAGCCGACGAGGTTTCAATATGGATTTCATTTTTTAAAGCTTCGTTTAAAATATGCTTAAAATGGCTACTTTTAGTACAATAACAATAATTGTATTTGCCTTTATAGTCGTGTTTCTCTATGGCATCTGCAAACCACTTTTTAGCACGCATAATATTGTTAGATATTTGCGGTAAATACGTGAATTTTAGCGGTGCGCCATACTGTTTTGTTAATTGCATTAAGTCAATATCATGAAAATGCAACTGTCCTTTATCAACTTTAAATTCGTCCTGAGGAAAATCAAAAGTCTGATTGATTAAATCAATATATTTTGTATTCAATGTTTTGTTTTAATAAATGTTAAAGATGTGATTGGTGTATTAACTACACGTTAAGCCAATAAAAAATTAACAATATCAAATACGAAATTCCTTTTGGGTTGTAGGCACAAAAGCATATTCATGCTGTATAGCATGTATAGGAGAAACGGAAGTTAGCTTTAAAATTCGGTCGCTTAATCTGTAAGCTGCTTTTGAGTATGACTTCCTAATTTTCAAAAGCCCGAACATAGAAACAGGTTTCAAAGTGTTCAGCTACTTTTTAAGTTTTAGTGCTTAAAAAACAGGGCAAATGTAATTTATTTTTTAATACGCCAAACTTTTTTTTACTTTTTTTATTATTTTTTTAATGCGCACTATACCTTTCATTGTTAGGGCGTTACCACGCTCATTCCTGCAAGGTTTAGATACCAAAATAAATTTGGTACTGCGCCTTACAGGTTCGCTTAGGTCGGGCTATACGTTTCAAGTCCTCGAAAACCCTATTATAAAATAGGGTTTCCTGTGGGCTTTACACTACTGTCCCTAACGCAAAACACGTATACTAATTATAATACTAACTAGGTTTTATGGTGGTTAACTATTAAACAAAAAAAAGTCCCTTTAGGTTTTACAACTTAAAGAGACTATTATATTTAAATTAAACACTAAAGTTATGCTTTTAAAGCATTTTTAAGGTATTCAACTCTTGTTCGGTTAAATGTTTCCAGTGCCCACGCGGAATATCCTTTTTGGTTAAATGACCAATAGCCACACAATCTAAACTAATAATATTGTATTGTAAATAATCAAAAATGGTACGTATTATGGTGTTTCCTGTATTTTTAATTTTTAAACCAATTTCTTTTTTCGATGCGCCGTCTATATAACTAATTTCTTCTACTTCAATTAGTTTTCCTTCTACCTTAAATCCGGCTTGAATCTTTTTTAAATCTTCTAATTTTAGATTTTTATCTAACTCGATATGAAATAAACGTGGCACACCATTTTTAGAGTTGGTAAATTTACTAGCCACAGTATCATCGTTAGTAAACAATATTAAACCTTTAGAGTTGCGTCCTAAGCGCCCAATAGGTTTAATACGCGATGATGTTGCGTTTGCCACTAAATCCATTACCGTGCGGCCTTTACCTTCGCTTGTAGTTGTAGCGAAGCCCTTTGGCTTGTTAAGAAGCACATAGGCTTTCTTTTCTGGCCTTATGCTTGCACCATCGTAACGTACCTCGTCTGTTAGTTTTACTTTATATCCCATTTCGGTAATAACTTTACCGTTTACAGTTACCAAACCAATAGCAATATGCTCGTCGGCTTCACGACGCGAACAAATACCAGAATTGGCTATAAATTTATTTAGCCTAATCTCGTCTGGGTTACTCGCCTTTTTAGGTGCTGTGTTTGTTTTCTTTATAGGAGCATTTCCTCTTGCATAACTTGTAGAGCGTGTGTTTCCACTACCGCGTCCTGATGGTTTTCCTTTTCCTTTACTACCTTGTTGTCTTTTCATGACTTATTATTTTGTGCAAAGATATATCTAATAATTTACGATTAACGGTTTTTAATTAACGAATTGTTGCTAAAGCGTTAAGGATTGAAGCGGATAGCCCACAGCCCGACGACAGGAGGTGCGAGGACTTGCAGCGAAAAGCCTGACCCTTGTGGTAACCTGCCTGCCGGCAGGCAGGCCCCCAAATAATTTAAATACGATTTAATATAACACTTACATCGATTAACAGGATACTAAATACGCCTGCCAAAATTATGAATTTTAATATATTATGCAATATCAAATACTGTATTTTGGTTCTAGATTTCCATAGCATAAATAAAAATATAAGCAGTAGTATAAAGCTTAAATAAAAGAAATAATACATATGGCCTACCTTGAAGCGGTATAATAGTAAATAGGTTGGCACTAGGGTTAGGGTTGCTAAGATAGTTAGTAGTGTTTTAGAGGTTTTCTCGCCGTATGCTACTGGAATGGTTACATATCCTTGAGCTATATCGCCTGTTATGTTTTCTAAATCTTTAGTGAGTTCGCGCATAGA
Organism: Algibacter pectinivorans; assembly: GCF_900112595.1. Lineage (GTDB taxonomy): Bacteria > Bacteroidota > Bacteroidia > Flavobacteriales > Flavobacteriaceae > Algibacter_B > Algibacter_B pectinivorans. Next base: position 254,069 of record NZ_FOMI01000001.1, read on the forward strand.
AATCATTAAAAACAAGAAAATAGCGTGCACAAAAATTACGGTTTCGAAATTTTTGTAATACATAAAAATGGCGAAAAAAGGCGTAATAGTTAATACTGCCGAGGTTAAATTACCTATAAATGGCATTTTTTTAAGCTTGTGCGAATAAAACCAAATACCAAAAATGTAAATTGAGAAAAACATTACGGCTTTAAACGATACGTAACTTGCCATGATTACCGCAATAAAATTTAGCACAAAATAAAATGAGAGTTTGGTATTTTGACTTACCAACCTATCCAACCTAGATTTTATGGGGCGGTTTATTAAATCTTTCTCGGAGTCGTAAAAACTGTTAATAATGTAACCTCCAGCAACAGTTGCTGCCGATGCCAATACTAACACGAGTAAATTTAAATCTAGCACAACCTGCTTAACCGGAATATCGTGAGCCAAAATATAAACGGCGGTTAGGTATTGAGCAATTACAACAATAAGAATATTGTAGCCGCGAACCACAGAAAACAAACTGAAAAATTTAACGAGTATATGTTTCTGTCTTCTTGATAGCATATTAAAACGTAAATGAAAACATCCTGATAAACAAACTCAGGATAACAATTTAAATTGCCTAGAAGTTATAAACGACTTCCAATTTATAGTCTGACAGGGCTTGTTTTGCCTTTTGAAAATCTTCGGTAAAACCTAAGATGTAGCCGCCACCACCAGAACCACATAGTTTTAAGTAATAGTCGTTAGTTTCCAATCCTTTTTTCCATAACTCATGAAATTGCTTTGGAATCATTGGTTTAAAATGACTTAAAACTACTTTTGATAATTGCTTAGTGTTAGAAAATAAGGATTTTACATCGCCCTTTAAGAAGTCTTCTACGCAGGCATCGGTATGTTTTATAAACTGATTTTTAAGCATTTTTCTGAACCCTTCTTGTTTCATGCTTTCCATAAACAAGCTTACCATTGGTGCCGTTTCTCCTATTATTCCGCTGTCTATTAAAAACACAGCGCCTTTACCAGAACTTTGTTGTGCTGGAATGCCTGTAGCTTCAATATTATCTTTAGAATTGATAAGAATTGGAATGCTTAAATAGCTATTTAAAGGATCTAAACCAGAAGATTTTCCGTGGAAAAAAGATTCCATAGAAGCAAAAATGGTTTTTAACTTTAAGAGTTTCTCTCTAGTTAAATTTTCTAGAACTGTAATTTTATCGAATGCATATTGGTCGTAAAGCGCAGCAACTAAAGCACCACTACTACCAACGCCGTAACCCTGCGGAATTGAAGAGTCGAAATACATACCCGAATTTACATCGGCTTGTAAACGCTCGTTATCAAAACGTACAATACTAGTATCTATACCTTGTAGGTGAGCCGCAAAACGTTTTAAACTTTCGTTTGATTTGATAGCTGTTTCAGAAGGATTTTCATCTTTCTTTAAAGCACCATTATAGAAGCTATATGGAATAGATAAACCTTTGGAATCCTTAATAATCCCGTACTCTCCGAAGAGTAAAATTTTTGAATAAAATAGAGGTCCTTTCATAAAAGATACTTTGCTTGGGTAACGCGTTTAACAAATATACGTTTTTTTTAAACAAAAAAATTTTTACATTTTATACTTTACTAGCCCCCAAACCAATAACGTCGCAAATATACTGTCCATTTTGACAATATGCAACTAATTCATTCTGAATGAATTCTAACACCGAAGTAGCCTCATTCTCTGGGTACAGCACATGTACATTTGCTCCAGCATCTAAAGTAAAACATATTTTTGATCCTGTGCTCTTTCTATATTCCCAAATTTTATTAATAATTTCTAAGGTATTGGGTTTCATCAAAATAAAGTACGGCATACTTGTCATCATCATAGCATGAAGCGTTAATGCTTCGCTTTCTACAAGCGCTATAAATGCATCTAGATCGCCTTCCTTTAAAATAGAAATCATATACGAAAGGTTAGTATGAGCCTGTTTAAAACGCTCTTGAGCAAACGGGTGACCATGCATTAAATTATGACCAATAGTACTGCTTACCTGCTTTTCGCCTTTATCGACCAACAAAATAGTGTCTTGATAGTTTTTAAATTTTGAATGGACTTGATACGGATATTTTACACCATATAGATTTGAACTTCCTGTAATAGCATCATGCTTTCCCCAAACAACCAAATCGCCTTCCAAACTTCTGCATGCGCTTCCTGAACCTAAACGTGCTAAAAACGATGCTTTTTTAGTAAAATCTTCTTTTGAAATATCTAGACTTAATTCCTCTTCAATACTCATTAAACACAAGGCCAAAGCGCTCATGCCCGATGCCGAAGACGCTATACCAGAACTATGCGGAAACGTATTTGTGGTTTCTATTTTAAAATGATAATCTTTTAAAAATGGTAAATAAACGTCTATACGTTTAAAAAAGGTTTCAATTTTTGGTTTAAAATCGTCCTTTTTCTCATTATCTAAAAACACATCAAACGAAAAACCACTAGCATCCTCTTTTTTAGAAAAGCTAACTTTTGTTGTGGTTTTACAATGGTTTAGGGTAAAACTTATAGAAGGGTTTTCTGGAATTTGATGTTCCTTTTTACCCCAGTATTTAACTAACGCGATATTACTTGGTGACGACCAGGTAAAACTTCCGTTGTCAATTGAATTTGTATATTTTTTTGGAATGAAATGTTCTTCTACCATAAATTAATTATCAGCTGACAAAGATAATAACTTTACCATAGTTTTATAATTTCTTGCTGTAGCTGTAATTTTTAATTTTCGTTCGAAAAAATTATTACTGCATTTAGCCTTCCCATAACCCACAGAACTGTACAAATAGACAACCTTATTAATTATATAAAAAGTTTCATTTGGAAACGATAATTTTGAAACATCCTCTACTAGTTTTGCATCGGGCTTACTATACAGCAACATGAAATAACTTTTTTCTTTCTGCTCTTCTAAAAACGGGCAACTATCAAAAACGTATTGCAATTCTTTTGGAGTTAGCACTAAAATCGGCACTTCAAACCCAAAATGAGATTTAATAGCATTATAAATTGTGGTTTCTAAACTTGCTTCTTCTCCTTCTGAAGATTGAAAAATCACATTGCCAGTTTGTATATAAGTTTGCACATTTACCAAGCCTTCTTTTAGCAGTAAACCTCTTAGTTCTGCCATTGGGATTTTATGCTTCCCACTAACGTTTATACCTCTTAAAAGCGCGATGTATGTATTCATTATTTTGGTTTAATAAGAATAGTGAAACTAGAACACCTATTGTGCAATACTTTTTGCAGCAATGTAAGCACCTGTCCATGCATTTTGAAAATTAAAACCGCCAGTAATAGCGTCTACATTTATAACCTCGCCTGCAAAATATAAGTTTTTAACACGTTTGCTTTCAAAGGTTTTAAAATCAATTTCTTTAAGATTAACACCTCCTGCGGTAACAAACTCTTCTTTAAAAGTGCTTTTTCCATCTACCATAAAAACAGCTTGGGTTAACTGACCTGCTAAATTCTCTAATTTTGCTTTATTTAAATCGGCCCAACGGGTTTCTATGTCCATACCCGAAGCCAATACCAACTTATGCCATAGTCGCTTAGGAATATCAAATTGTGTAGACTTAAACACCGTTTTTTTTGCTAAATCTTGCTTAAGCGTTTTTAAAACCTCTAAACAGTCATTAAACGTTTGCCTTATAAAATTAATTTCTATTTGAAATTTATAATCTCGTTTTGCTAATTCTAAAGCTCCAAATGCCGATAGTTTTAAAATAGAAGGCGCGCTCATACCCCAATGCGTAATTAACAAAGGGCCTTCGCTCCACAAATTAGTATCTAAAACCTTTACCTCAACATCTTGAGCCACCACACCCGGAATATCCTGTATACGCTCATCCTTTATATTAAATGTAAATAATGAAGGTACTGGTTGCGAAATGGTATGCCCTAAAGACTCTAAAAGATTCCAAATTTTAGGATTACTACCAGTAGCTATTAACACCATATTGGTTATAAAATCGCCTTGAGAGGTTTGAATTTTAAATTGTTGGTCTTGCGGATTAATAGCTTTTACAATATGACTGTATAATACCTCAACCCGATGCTTTTCGGCTTCATGTAAAAAACAATCGATAATGGTTTGCGATGAATTGGATACCGGAAACATTCTACCATCATCCTCTATTTTAAGTTCGACACCACGTTTTTCAAACCACTCGATAGTATCGCCCGTCATAAACTGGTGAAACGGCCCTAAAAGTTCTTTTTCGCCTCGCGGATAGTTTTGAGTTAATTCTTTAGGAATAAATTCGGCATGTGTTACATTACAGCGTCCACCACCAGAAACTTTAACTTTTGCTAAACCCTCTTTACTACGCTCTAAAATGGCAACTTTTAAATTTGGATTTTGTTCTGCAATATTAATGGCTGCAAAAAAACCTGCAGCGCCACCACCTACTACAATAACGTCTTTAAACGTCATATTCTATCTGGATAATCAGAAATTATACCATCAACCCCATAAGATTTTATACGCTCTAAAGGTTTTAAGTTATTTACCGTAAACGCAAATACTTTAAATTCTTCTTTTAATTCTGCAACAATCTCTTCTGTTAACATAGTATAATCGGCATGAATACTAACTGCCTTTATGGTTTTAGCAAAAGTAACAGCTCTATTTAGGTTTCTATCTGTAAGCACACCTAAAGGAATTTTATCGTTTATATCGTAAACCTCTTTTAGTAAATCTTCTTGAAAACTAGACACTAAAATATTACTATAATCCCAACCTTTTTTATCTACATAAAAGGTAATAATTCTGGCCGCTTCCTTGGCTGTATCTTGACCTTTAAGCTCTATATTTAACAAGCACTTATTATCTACAAACGCTAAAACTTCTGCTAAAGATGGAATTTGATAAGTCCCCTTAGTTTTAAGTTTTTTTAAAGCGTTAAGCGAATGTTTAGCGACCTCTCCCGTACCATCGGTAATTCTATCGACAGTAAAATCATGAAAAACAACCAACTGTCCGGAAGCACAACGATGTACATCTATTTCAATGCCATCAACCTTTAAGCTTAAGCCTTTTTTAATAGATTCTAAAGTGTTTTCGGTTAAATGCCCTTTGGCCCCTCTATGTCCGATTTTTAAAATATTACTTGTCATTTTTAATAGGTCTTATTAATCCTTCTTGAGCCACTGTGGCTATTAATTTACCATCTCTAGTAAAAATATTTCCTCTTGCAAATCCCCTTGCGCTCGAGGCACTTGGAGATTCCATAGTATAAAGCATCCAGTCTGAAAAATCGAATTCTCTAAAAAACCACATGGAGTGATCTAAGCTGGCAGTTATTGTATTACCCCAATGCGCTTTACTAGCATGCGGGTTTAATGTTGCTGTTAAAATATTGTAATCTGATATATACGTTAAAATTTGCTGTTTTGTTGCCAAATCAAGCCCCTTAACATCTCCTTTTAATTTAAACCACACATCGTAATTTGGTGGTAAATCCTTTTGATCTAATGGGTTTACAAAGGTCGTTGGTTTAAATTCAATAGGGCGTTTAATTGACAAAAAAGATTGTATGCCTTTAGGTAAATTTTCGCCATATTTCTCATACATATCCGTCCAACTTAATAACTCTTCTGGTTGTTTTATGTTGGGTTTTAATTCAATTTGATGATTATACCCTGCCTCTTTTTTATGAAAAGATGCCGATAAAATAAAAATAGTTGTATCCTTTTGATGTGCCGTTACACGTCTTACCGAAAAACTTCCGCCGTCTCTAACAATACTTACATTATAGGTTATTGGGAGTTCTAAATCGCCTGCCTCTAAAAAATAAGCATGCATAGAATGTAAAACTCTTTGATTTGTAATAGTACGACTTGCCGCATTTATAGCTTGAGCCAAAACCTGCCCACCAAATACAATTGGACTTCCAATAGTTTTGCTAACCCCGTTAAATTCGTTATCGCCTATTTTCTCTAATACTAAAAGTTTTAATAAGTCGTTAACTGTGGTCATATCTTACTTTAAATTAATCAATACCTTATAATATCAAAAATATGTGTGTAAATTTACCACTATAAATTTTGACTACCTAAAATGAATAAACTTCTAATTCTATTTTTCCTGATTATTTCTAGCTGTGATACCGGTAAACTAAATATTATCACAGATCTTCCTAAAACCCTAAACGAGGTTTCCGGAACCGAAACTACCCAACAGACCAATTTAATCTGGATGTTAAATGATAGTGGCAACAAAGCTAGAATTTACGGCATAAATAAAAAAGGAAAAATTGAAAAAGAATTAAAAATTAATGCTAAAAACCACGATTGGGAAGATTTAGCATCAGATCATGTAGGAAACATTTACATTGGAGATTTTGGAAATAATCAAAACAAAAGAACAAATCTTACAATATTGAAAGTTAATGGCGAAGATTTAGATAAGGACGGTAAAATTGATATAGAACGCATATCGTTTAAATACCCAAAACAAGATAAATTCCCGCCCAAAAAGAAACAGATGTTTTTTGATTGCGAATCGTTTTTTTACTACAACAACAGCTTATACCTGTTTACCAAGAGCAGGGTTCGTGGTAATTTTGGAAAAACAGATTTATACAAAATACCAGCAACTCCAGGACACCATGTTGCAGAATACATCAATTCATTTAACTCTTGCGACGATTCTGGTTGTTGGATTACCTCGGCAGATATTAGTGATGATGGTAAACACGTGGTGCTACTTTCTCCAATGGCGGCTATTGTTTTTTCTAATTTTACCTCAGATGATTTTTTTACAGGAGACGTTAAGCGCTATGATTTTACTTTCGACTCGCAAAAGGAAGGTGTTTGTTTTACCGACAACAATACGCTTTTAATAACCGATGAAAAAGCCCATGGTGCCGGCGGAAACTTATATAGCTTTAGCTTAAATTAAGCTTAAAAGTTTAATTAGCTATGGGTCTCTATTACATTTACAATGTCACTTTTTTGTAACACACCAGATTGCCTCCATTTAGGAACACCACCTTTAAACAAAATCATGGTTGGTACGCTACGCACTTGGTATTTTGTAGCCAATTCTTGATTTTTATCAATATCCACTTTTACTATTTTTACAGCGTCGCCTAACTGCGCCTTAACATCTTTTAAAATAGGCATAAGCGCTTGACAAGGCCCACACCATGTTCCAAAAAAATCTACTAAAACAACGTCTTCCGAAGTTATTATATCTTTAAAACTACTTTTCATAAATTACAATTTCTTGATATTTTAGTCGAAATTATCCTTATAAAATTACACCATTTTCAGCTTAAAAACCAAAACCAACTTTAAACGCAAAACGTAAACCATCATCGCTATTAAAAGCAGATAAGTTAAATGTAACTACATCGGCGGCATTTGCAAAAACCCCACCACCTATTGAGGTATTCCATCTGTTTGCGTTAAACGTATTATTAAAAACAAGATTGTTATCTACCCAAACTCTACCATAATCAAAACCCGTATACACACCAACATTTAAAGGCAGTAATCCTGTTTTAAACTTTTTTAAATTTAAACGTAAATCTGTACTTTGATAAAATGATCTTTTACCAGAAAAACGTTCGTTTCTAAAACCACGAAGTCCATTATTGGCTCCTAAACTAGCCGCTTGATAAAACTCGAAATTATCCCCAAAAATTAAATGGGCTTTTGCCAACGTTGCCAATACTAAGTGACCACTAGCAGATATTTTATAATCGAATCCTAGCTCTGGAATTAAATACGTAAAACCTTTTGAATCTTCTAAATTAGTGGTGTACCCTAATTGTAGTTGGGTTTGAATACCCGAAGTAGGAAATGCTTCGCTATCTTTATTTCGGAAACTATATGTCGCATCAACACCAACAAAATCCTTTTGGTTTTCTTCACCGTTTGCAACGTAAAAATCATTAATAAATCTATTGTTAGTTTCTTCTACCTCTATAGATTCGTAACTAACACCTAACTTAATATGGGCTCCAAATTTTCCACGCCAGTTTAAACTAGGCGCAAATTTTATTGTACTTAACTTTACACGATTGTAATCTAAATTAAAATTATCCTCGTCGTCTACATTTAAATTAGGTGTACTATTACCATAACCAAAGAAATTTATGGCGTAGTTAGGGCTCGTAAATTTAGCATTTAAGCCTAAATTCCATTGCCCTACTATATTGGCAAATTCGCCATTATACTCAAAATCAAATCCACTAGTAGCAAAATAATAAGCACCCGAAAAGCTATGTTGCGAGCTAAAAGGATTACGCTCAAAACCATAATTAGTTAGCACGTTTAAAAAACCGAGTTTAAAACCATCATCCGGATTTGCTCCTAATACCGGTGTAAATTGATTGGTACTAAACTTAGCGGTGGTGTAATTATAAACATTAGTATCATAATCATCTACTAAACGTTTGCTTCCTTTATTGGTTGTAAATTGATTTTTCTTTGATTTAAAATCGTACATCATAACTTTTTTACCATTTTCGATGGTATACGTATCGTTATTTTGATTTCCAACTAGTCTTAACTTAATAAGCTTATCGCCTTTACCGGAAACTCTAAACACATCGTCATCATCCAAACCATACAGCCAAATCTCCTTTGTATGCGTTTTGTTATACGTTTGCTCATGTATTACAATTCCCTTTTCGCCATCCTTAATACGGCTTACGGTTACTTTGGTATTTCCGTTTGGAAAGCGTTCAATTTCAAAAAAATCATCTTTATCGGTTCCTCGTATTAAAGGTATTTTAATTAACGCATTGTAATAGGCATCTGCAGATTCTGGAAGGTTTTCAAGTCGTGCTTTTATAACCTCTTTTATGTTATCCACTGTTTCGTCTTGAACCTCTTTAGGAAAGGCTTTAAACGCGTTATCCAAAACATTGTCCGTTAAACTTTTTTGCAAATAGGCTACCTGCTCTTCCCAATCTTTTCGTGTGGTTTCATTTAGCAACATCATATCTAAAGAAAAAGGACTGGAGTTAAAGCCTTTTACATTTCTAATATCATAGTTAAACCCTTCCATTAACTTTAAAGTTGGGATAATTCTGGTGGCTACATTCATTAAAGCGCCATCGCCCATTACAGAAAAGGCTTGATCTCTATCTCTAGGAATGGGTCTATAAACCACTTTATCATCTTCCTCAAACTCTGCCCATCTCCATTGATCGACATGTCTATCCCAATCGCCAATAACCATATCGAATAAACGGGCTCTTAAAAACATCGTTTGATCTACGACGTATTTCTCATCCTTTCTTAGGTTTTTAATTAGATCGTCGGTACTCTCAATCTTATTAGCATTTCCAAAGCTTTTAATATCGCCATGTCCATCGGAAACATGTTCTTCTATCATATATAATTCGTCTCCAAAATCTTCATTAAAACCCTCTAAAGCTTTTTGTTTTGGCACATAGTATAACACAGGATTAGTATGATAAAGATTAACAGCATCAGACAAACCTCCTGTTACAAATGGTGCGTAAGGATGGGAACCTGTATAAAAATCTAATAATAAATCTTCGGTAATTGTACCTTCAAACTGCCCTTCAATATATTGATCCTTAAACGCCATAGCTTGTAAATATACCGTGGCACTTTTTCTTATGGCACGCATAACATAGCGCTTGTCTTCTTTATTTATTAATTGCAATGATTTTGATTGATGTCCACCACCTTTTCTATAAGGCTCTAAACCACCAAATATAGTATCTAGATTTACAGTTGGCACTTTTACTTTTGTACCATAATACGACCTGTAACGATCGCCCCAAATGTATTTATGAAAACCTGTTTTAGCGACCTCCTCTTCAGAATACACAGATGCTACCATCTCGTTAGGAAAAGGCTTAAAATCATGATTATATTCTTTTTTATCTTCTGAAAATACTTTAGTTTGAAAAAGAACCTTGTCGCTTTTAGCTGAGTAAAATCTAACAGCTGATGACCCATCGGTAAAAACATCAAAACGTGCATAACCGGGATCGCTTGAAGAAAACGCATCAACTACATTTCGAGTTGCTGTAGATTTAGATCCTGCACCACTAATAATTTGAGGTAAATTATCGTGTACTAAATATTGTAAACTATGCTCGTGCCCAGACACAAAAACGGTTTTATCGTTTTCTTGCGCAAGGGTTACAATACGTTTTTTAAAGGCATTATAATTTTTATATTGCACATCGGCCGGAGATAACCCACTCGTTTTTCGTATTAAATTTTTAAGCGACCCTAAAATAGGAAAAGGTTTTAAATGCGAATTAAAATCGTACTTACCACCATGCGGTCCATTTGTAAACATAGGGTGATGCATGGCGATAATTGTGGTTTTACCTCGTGCTTTTTTAACTAGGCTTTCAAACTCTTCAAAAAACTTAAATCGCGATTTAATTTCGCAGTCATCATTTATAGTTGGGTGTTTATCCCAATTGGTTAAATACCATTCGGTATCAACAATAATCATAACAATATCTTCAGAGATTTCAACTTTTTCTAAAGGGCAACCATCTTCGGGTAAAAATGTGTTTTTTCCTAAAGCGTCTTCAATATATTTTTCTTGTCGTTTTAACCCTATAAGACCTTGGCTATACCAATCGTGATTACCAGGTATAAAAATAGTTTCGCCTTTAAAATCTTTTACAGCCTCGGTTTGAACTTTTAATTGATATTCTGCAAATGCGCGTCTCTTATCCTTTTCGTCTGGAAGCCCTTTAGGATAGATATTATCACCTAAAAAAATAGCTGTACTATTTTTATGTGCTTTGTCCAATTCGGCTTTAAAGGCCTGCACACCTTGAGATACAGAACCAATTGGCGAATTACCACCATCGCCAATTAAATAAAAGGAATGCGCTATTTCCTTGTCCGGAAAACTAAAACTAGTATCCAAATTGTTATACTGGGTTTTATAAGTAGCACACGCATTTAAAAAGGTAATGATAACAAATAGTAAAGCTATTTTTGAAAATTTCATTTTAGTTAAATTCATTTAATAATTTTATTTAGTTCCAAAGCAATGCACTTCGTTCGTCCCAATAGTTGTTAGAAGATCCTGTTAAACCTTGAAGTTCTTGCAATTCTGCTTTAGTAAAACTAAAATCTAAAGCTTTTAAATTTTGTGTTAGCTGCGTTTTATTAGAGGCACCACTTAACACATAAGTAGGTTGTAAATTATCCATAACAAAACGCAATGCAATAGCATCAACCCCTACGTTATATTTTAAAGATAAGGCTTCTAAAATAGTATAGGCGGTTGTATAATGCTGAAATGCTTCATTCTTAAAAACCCGTCCATTTGCTAAAGCCTCCTTTATAATAACCGTTTTATCTAAATTTAAAACCGTTTTTAAAACTGAAAACGTAGACTGCTCAAACACATTATAAGTAACTTGAAAACTATCAAACAAACAATTATCGTTAATCTTAACTTTTAAAGCCGCCTCAATAACCTCTTTTTGGTTTGCGCCACTGGTTGTTATGCCTATTTTTAAGCCTGTTTCCTTTTGTATTTGATGTAACTTATTTAAAACAGCTTGATTTTCTAGAACGCCACTATCAAACGTTGCCGAATGTATTTGATAGTATTTTAAATTAGGCATCATGTGTTTTGAAACTTGCCATTGCTCCACTAATTTTTCTAGCGAGTGTTCTTTAATTTCATGCTTACCATTGTAACCAAGTTCCCAATTAGCCACATAAGTATATCCCCATTTTGTTCCTAAAATAGCATCCGGGTACTTTTTATTAGCGTCCCATTCCTTTAAAAAAGCTTCGCCGTTGCCATAAGAAGGTGCCGTATCAAAATAACGCACACCTAAATGATACGCTTCATCTAAAACCGAAAGGGCATTATTTTTAAAGGTTTCTTGTGTTTTATCGTTTAAACGTGTTGGCCTAATATTAATATACTCGGGTCTGCCCAACGCTGCTAAACCTAAACCTATTTTTGTTTTTAAACTGTGTTCCATTACGCTATAACTTCGGTTTCAATCACGGTATCGCTAGTTAATGTTTTATGAACAGGACATTTTGCCGCTATTTCTTTTAAACGTGCCTTTTGTTTTTCGTCTAAATTACCAACAAATTTTAATCTTTTTTGTAAATGATCTATTTGTTTTGGCTTATCTAGGTCCAGCATTAAATCGTCGCTATGTTTTTTAGAATAAGTAATATACACATACACCTCCTGCAAATCCCATTTTTTACGCTGCGCATACATTTTTAGCGTCATTACGGTACAGGCTGCTAATCCTGCACTTAAAAACTCGTAAGGCGATGGTCCAAAATCGTCACCACCAACATGCTCGGGCTCATCGGCAATAAAACTATGCTTTTTAGTTTGTATAGACGTTGTAAAGTTATCCTCAACTAGGTTTAAATGCGCCACTAATTGCTCGCCTTTGGTATCTAACATACTATGATCTTCTTGCACAAAATAGCGTTGCACCCAGGTACCAATTATGTTACCTACATACCTACTATCCTTAGCGTTGGATAATAAATGATCTGCGCCATCTAAACTCACAAAACTTTTTGGATGGTGGGCATCATGATATAATTTATGTGCATTATCAATCCCCACAATACTATCAAATGGAGCATGCATGATTAATATTGGTTTACGCAAGTTTTTTGTTATTTCGGGTAAATCAATTTTACTAAAATCGTTTACAAAGGCTTCGTTAATTTTAAATGGTCGTCCTCCAATATTTACCTCAACTTCTCCCTTTTCTTTTACCTCATCAATATCATGAGAAAACAAATGGGTAACATGGCTAGCCGTTGCTGGCGCACCAACAGTTGCTACCGCTTTTATATTGTCTAGTTTTGAAGCCGCCACTATTACTGCTGCACCTCCTAAAGAATGCCCAACTAAAAGACTTGGCGCTTGGTAGTTTGTTTTTAAATACGCGTTAACCGCTAATAAGTCGTCTACATTTGCAGAAAAATGACTCTCGGCAAATTCGCCTTCACTTCTGCCTAATCCGGTAAAATCGAAACGCAATACACCAAAACCATGACCGGTTAACGACCTACTTATATTCCTAACCGCACTTAGTGTACTGCTACATGTAAAACAATGTGCAAAAATAGCGTAATGCTGCGGCTTTTGGTTGGCAGGTAACTCTAAAAATGCCTGTAACTTATACCCTTTTTTATTTGTTATATTCAGCTTTTTACTACTCATTTTTTATATGTTTTAATCGTTCTTGATTTGTGTATTTTGAAAACTTACTTAAAAGCATTTTTAACTTCGGATTAATAAAGGTTTCACAAAATGGCTTTTCTGGATTACTGTAATAGTAGTTTAGAATTTGCGCTCTTGATGCTTTAAACGATGCAAAAGGTAAAACCTCCGTTATTAATTGATTTTCAAATTGACTTTGAAACCCTTTTATTATTAGTTTCGACGCTTCTTTTTGTTCTTCTGAAAACACATAAATTGCCGAACGGTATTTATTTCGCATTGAGTGACTAGAGGTACTTTTGTGCGTATGCAAATGAATTTCAATTAAACTTTTAAGCGGAATTATTTCCGGATTAAAATGAACGATTACAGCTTCGGAAAACGTATTATTGTTTCCTGTTGAAGCCACAAAACCTTGTTCTACTTTTAACACACCACTTAACGACTGAAACACCGCCTCGGTACACCAATGGCATCCGCCTCCTAAAGCTATTTGTTGTAAGGTTTCCAAACTAATAATTTATACCGCAGGCCTACTAAATTGGTTATATAAAAGACTCCTGAAACCTTTCAAAATGACAGGTATAGCCATTTGGTATTCTAACCAAATAATCTTGATGTTCTGGTTCTGCTTGCCAAAAGGTTGAATACGGCTCTAAAGTTGTAACCACATCATCTTCCCATTTACCAGACGCATTAACAATGCTTATCATCTCTTCGGCTTCCTTTTTTTCCTCTTCATTTTGAAAAAAGATGGCCGACCTGTAACTAGATCCTTTATCATTTCCTTGTCTGTCGATAGTTGTAGGATTGTGAATTCTAAAAAAATAATCTAAAATTGCTTTAAAAGAGGTTTCGTTAGGATTGTAAGTTAACTCAATACCTTCGGCATGACCCGGATGGTATTTATAGGTAGGATTATCATTTTCTCCACCAATATATCCAACTTCGGTATCTTTTATTCCTGGGCGTGTTCTAAATAAATCTTCCATTCCCCAAAAACAGCCACCTGCTATGTATGCTTTTTTATAACTACTCATTACTTTTTATTTTATTTTAATGTATTATGAACTACAAGATAACATGGAACAGCCTACTTTATGTCGTGCCCATTCCGGACGTTTAGCAAACCATTGTTGATATTCTGGCTGCTCACTATAGGGCTCTTTTAGCATATTAAACAATTGATCTATTAATGTATAATCGCCCTTATCGGCATCATCAATAGCTAACTGCGCCATATAATTTCTTAAAACGTATTTTGGGTTAACGTTGTTCATTTTTTTACTTCTGTCTTCGTCGGAAAACGTTTCTAGACCTAACCGTTTTGCATAACTTTCAAACCATTTAAGCCATCGGCTTTTTAAATCGCCTTCAATCGCTTCAGGCTTATAAAATGCTTCGGTAATAACTTGAATACCTTCCAAAGGATTTTCCTTTTTAAAATTACTTAAATTTCTGAAGAAAATCGTCATATCGGTTTCTGTTTGATGCAAGATATCTTCCAATTCCAAAATTAATTTTTGGTCGTTTTCATCTTCTTTTTGCAGACCTAATTTAGTGCGCATCATATTAAGCAGCTTCACTTCAAAATCTATTTTGTACTGATTTAAAATAGCTTCTAAAGGTTCGGCTTCATCAATTAAAGGATATATAGCGTTTGCCAGCTGAATTAAATTCCACAAACCAATATTAGCTTGATTACCAAAACGATAACGCTTATGTTGCCTATCGGTAGTGTTGGGTGTCCAACCATAATCATAACCTTCTAACCAGCCATATGGTCCGTAATCGATGGTTAAACCAAGTATAGACATATTATCGGTATTCATAACACCATGAACAAAACCAACGCGTTGCCAATGAATAATCATATCTAAAGTGCGCTCTGAAACTTCTTGAAAAAAGGCTAAATAGGTGTCTTTTGATGGTGTACCTAAATGTGAAAAATGCTGTTTTACAGTATAATCTACCAAGGTTTTAAGCGTCTTGTTGTCTTGTCTAGCTGCAAAAATTTGATAGCTTCCAAAACGCAAAAAAGTTTCTGCTGTTCTGCAAACAATGGCGCCTTTCTCGTAGGCCGAATTACCATTATACAACACGTCGCGTAATACTTGATCGCCAGATAAGGACAAGGACAAGGCTCGAGTTGTTGGCACGCCTAAATGGAACATAGCTTCACTACATAAATACTCTCTAACCGAAGAGCGTAACACAGCTAAACCATCGGCTGTTCTAGAATATGGTGTTTCACCGGCACCTTTTAATTGGACTTGCCAATTTTGGTTATTATGTTGTACTTCAAATAAATTTATAGCACGACCATCGCCTAATTGTCCTGCCCAATTACCAAATTGATAGCCGCCATAACACATGGCATAAGGTTTAGTATTTGGCAACACTTTATTTCCGGTAAAAACCTTTAAAAAGGCTTCACCTTTAGAATCGGCTTCAGACAACCCTAAATTTTTAAGCATTTCTGGAGATGCGTGCAACAATTCTGGTGCTGCAGTTTGTTTTGGCGTTACATAAGAAAAACACGCTTTAGTTACCTGCCTCCTTGTATTTTCCAGCACAGGATCCCCAGGTAATTTTGTATTGAATGTATCTTTTATATTCAGCTTCATTTATTATGATTTACAACTTATTTATCCCCTTTTTTAATTCAGTATCAGATGTTTTTTTTAACCTTTTTTGTCCAATACCTAATGTTGGAAAATTAAGCTTTCTGTTTGTATACAGGGCTAGTAATTCTTCCGCGAAAGCGTTATTTAACTCCACATCCAAAAACGAATAGTTTACATTTAAGCCCTTTAAATACCTTTTGTAATATTGCGTTTTATGGCATCTATTAGCGCCATATAGTTTAATCTCTGGCATAATAACTAATTAGGCTAAGCCGTAAAAAGCGCATTAAAGCAATATCAAGCTTAAATTGTTGGCTACAATACCTTTTCTAATTGCATCGATTCTGAGTTTATACAATAGCGCAAACCGCTAGGTTCTGGACCATCTGGAAACACGTGTCCTAAATGGGCATCGCAGGTATTACACATAACCTCTACGCGCACCATCCCAAATGCCGTATCGCGCTCGTACTTAATGGCGTTTTCTGTAATGGGCTGTGTAAAACTTGGCCATCCTGTACCAGACTCAAATTTAATTGTAGAATCGAATAATGGTGTATTGCAACACACGCAGTTGTATTTACCTGCTTCATGAATGCTACAAAGGGCACCACTATGCGGACGCTCCGTACCTTTTAATCTAGTAATTCTAAATTGTTCTGGTGTTAGTTGTGCCTTCCATTCGGCCACTGTTTTTTCTACACGTTTATCGGGTATGGGGTTTCCTTTTATAGAGAAATTGATGATTTTTTTCCAAGTTAACATAATACAATCTTTCTTTTTTGCAAATAATATGTTTTTTATAGGTAAAGATAATTTAAAGTAATTGGATAACCGTAAAATTTATAGTTTTTGAAAACTATTTAAAAATAATACGACCAAATAAAACGTTACTGTACTTTCCCTTAAAGTTTAGTATTTTTACTTGATAAACATTTATATCCTCCAATATGCTAATAACAGCAACTGAAAAATTTGTAATTAACCTTTTAAACGAAAAGTTAGCTACTTCTTTTACTTACCATAATATTACACATACACAACGCGTTGTTGAGGATGTTAAAACACTAGCCGAACTTTGCAATGTTGATGAGGATAATACAAACCTGCTCTTAATTGCTGCTTGGTTACATGATACGGGTTACATAAAAGGCGTTACCAACCATGAAGACGAGAGCATTAAAATTGCTAGAGCGTTTTTAGAAGGCGAAAAATGCCCAGAAAAAGACATAACAGTTATTTGCGATTTAATATTGGCTACTAAAATGACTGTGGCGCCCAATAATGTTTTAGAAGGCATATTAAGAGATGCCGATTGCTCTCACGTTGGAAGCAAAAGCTACATGGATATTTCTGAATTACTTAGAAAAGAATGGGAATTATTATTCAACAAGACCTTTGACGATATTAAATGGCTAGATGAAAACATTGATTTTCTATCTACCAAACACCGTTTTCACTCGCCCGAAGCGGCAAGCATTTGGGATAAGCGAAAAGGGAAAAACCTAGCAAAACTAATAAATACAAGAAAAAAATTAGTAAACGAGGAAAAGAAACTAACACAGAAAAAAAAGGAATTAAAGTTTAAAAAAAATAAAATTGAATTGCCAGAACGTGGTATTGAAACCATGTTTAGAGTAACACTAAAAAACCATATTACTTTAAGTAACATTGCCGATACTAAGGCTAATATTTTACTGTCTGTAAATGCCATTATTATATCGATGGTATTGTCGAATCTAGTTTCTAAACTGGATAACATTTCCAACCATTACCTAATTATCCCCACAGTAATCTTTGTATTTTTTACTGTTATCTCTATGGTTTTATCCATTTTAGCAACACGCCCAAACGTAACGCGAGGCCAATTCACAAAAGAGGATGTCGCTAATAAAAAAGTAAACCTTTTATTTTTTGGGAACTTTCATAAAATGTCTTTACAAGATTTTGAATGGGCCATGGGAGAAATGATGGAAGATCGCGATTACCTCTACTCTTCAATGAAAAAAGATTTATATTTTTTAGGCTTAGTTTTAGATAAAAAATACAAAATACTTAGACTTACTTATACCGTTTTTATGATTGGAATTATAGTAAGTGTCCTTGCATTTGCTATAGCATTTAAGTACTCGGGAGTTGTTTTGTAAAGCTTGTTTTACTTTAAAACTTCTGTTTAAATTAGGAAAGCTTAGTTTTAAAAACTAAGCTTTAATTTCTTTCATTAAATCATCATAGGAATAAAATGATTTATCGGCTTCATTTTTATGATAAAGCACACTAACTCGAATGGCTTTTAAGCCTGTTACAGCTTGCAAATCTTCAAGTTCTACTATTTCAATATCCGTATCTAAATAATGCTTAGACTGGAGGAATTTTATATATCTTAAATATTCTATTTCATCTTGTTTTTGAGAATACACAATGCTTATTTTTCCCTTTTGAGTAACACGCTCTGTGGTTCCTTTTATATACGCCTTATCAACGCGCTTTTTTACAATTTCGTATCGTGCATTATAGGTACCATCTACATCAAACTGTTTTTCATCCATTCTAAAACTTATAGATAATGGTTGATTAAATACCAAAATCATTGATGCTACATCTAAAGCTACAGGAAATTTAGATTGCATTTGGTAGTAGGCATTTTCCATTTCGCACATAACCTGTAATTGCCATAAACGCAAATTGTAAAGGTATATATGATTGAATGAATCCTCTTTAGTAATAGACTCGCCTATATACATGTTATGCTCTACACCATCCGTTTTAAAACGCTCAAAATAGTGCGGATACATAAGTTGTGCTTCTACTTGTTTTTTATCTAATAACGAGGCCATTTCTTTATTAATTTTAGAAATGGTTTTATCGTAATCTTTTCTATGTTTATACAACACGTTTACCTTGTCGTCAATGCTATTAAAGTACGCATCTATCTCGTCCTTAAAGTCATCATTAGTGTAAATATGTTTTAACAAGGGCTCTATATCTTGTTTAAAAAACTCGGAGATTTGTTGTTCGCTATCTACCTGAAAATGTGTTTCTAAACCCTTTAAATACTCATCTATCTGAAAAATAAATTGCTGGTAAATGGGTAATAGTTGCGTTTTGTAAATTCTTACAAAAATATTTTTAACCGCATTTAACTGAAGCGATAAATCTAGACTAGTAGCAGTATTTCTAGCTTCCGAAGATCCTTTTATATCGATTTGACCATAAAGCGGATACACATTAGTAAATGCTATTTTTTTAAAACTAGCTTCTTCTCCCTTTAATTCGGCATTTATAAAGTTTTTTGCTTCTTTTTTAAATCGCCAATGCACACTAGAGTGAATTGAAGTACATTCTTTTTGAATAATGGCTTCTATTAAATTTTCTTCTTCGTTTTGTGTACGCTCTACGGCGGTTATAATAAAAGGCATAACATCTGCTAACTTATTAGCATTTATACTATTTAAAACCTCTGGTTTAAAAGACACTATTTCAATAATACCTAATAGGCCATTTTTATTTGCTATGGGTGCAAAAATAGCACTCTTTATACCTTGTTCATGTAAATTTAAAATATGAGGAACATGTCCTTTTTCTTTTTCGAACATTTTATCAACGTTCGATATGGAGAAAAACTTATTTTCAAGTAACAATCTATTGTAAGATCTACTACATAGAGCATCTATACATTTTTCGTTATCTCTATCACCTAATAAGTAACTTTTTACTCCAGCACCATAAACGCGCTCAAAAACTTGATCTTCTTTATTATAAGTAGAAAAACCAACCTTTATATCCTTTAATCTTAAAAGTGATCTAAAAATTTCATGAAAACCCTCCATAAAACTTTCATTCTTTCTCTTTTCGTCACCTATTAAATTGGACTTTATATTGGATATAGACTGATCGTCTGTAACATCAAAAATATTAGATACTACAAAACCTTTAAAACTATAACTATTTACAGGAAACTTTTCTTTCCAAAGGTCTATATTTTCAAAATTGTCTAATAGTTCTTTATAATCTGCCTCGGTAATAAGTTTGGTATGCTTCTTTGGAATAATTTCACAAAAATCTGCATTATAAAGTATTTTATAATAATGTAAAATACCTTGAGCATCTGGTATTTCGTAATAAAAAGGTCTTTTAAAGTTTAAGTTATAGCCATAACAAAAATTTAAAATTATAGTACAGGCCAAAATATAGGTATCGTTTTCTGGTATATTTTTTATTTGAAGGGTAAAATCTTTTCCAGCTGTTTCTATAATTTTTTGAAACCGCTCTGAAGAATTAAATATTAAATTATGAAACGGTACTGAAGCCGTTTTAATTTCATTGTTTGTTAATAATGGACTAAAAGCATCTTGTAGAATTAATTGTATTTCTTTTGCTCTAGTTTTTAAAATAGAAGTGTCACTAAAACCTTCTTTTAATTCTGGGTAACGTGATGCCACCTTTAAAATTTGGTTTGCTTTAGTTACAACCAACTCATTGTTACTTTTAGCTAATGCTTCGTAATGCTTCAAATATTTATTAAAACTTACTTGAAGGTATAAAGGTGATTCGATATTATCGTTAATATCCATATTGTTAATATACTTAATTTGCAAAGTTACAAATATTGAGTTTAGTCGCTAACTTTAGCTCTACCTAACTTTCTTAGTTATTATTAAATTACAATTTTGTACTAAAAATAAAACAACCTTTTTCTTGTAAAGTGATATTATCGCCCCAAAAAAACGTGTAACTTGTAATAATATTTTTAACTGCTCTTCCTTGTAATCCTATTTCATTAAACTTAGCCAAGTACAATTTAGTTTCTCCCTGATTTTTATTCATAATATGAATAACAGTTTCATTATCTAAAATTCTAAACAGTACGTAAACACCATTTTCTGGAACAAAATGGACTGTTTTTCCATAATGTATGGCCTTACTATGTTTTCTAAAGTTTAGTAGTTTCTTTACAAAACCTTGCATGTTTACTTGGTTTTCATTTAATCCTTTCCCTGTAAAAGCATTTACTTGATCCCCCTTCCAACCTCCTGGAAAATCTGAACGTACTAAGCCATGGTCTCCAGGGTTTTCAAAATCTTGCATTAAAATTTCCGTGCCATAAAATATTTGTAAAACTCGAGGTATGAGAGCCAAAAAGCTAACTGCCATTTTAGTAAAAGCTATATCTCCGTTAAGCCTAGTAAAAATCCTACTCATATCATGATTGTCTGGAAAAACCATAATATCACTAGGTTTTGTATAAGCAAAATCGTTAGCCAAGGCCTCATACAGCTCTATTAATCCCGAATCGTATCCTTCTTGATTATTTAAGCTGTTTACAACAGTTTCTTGCATAGCAAAATCCATTGGCGATTTTAAATTAGAAAGATAGCCATCCTTATTAGGGTTTCCGTGCTGCCAATATGCTATTAACAAAGGGTTATTAGTCCACTCTTCGCCAACTATACTAAAGTTGGGGTACTCATTCATTATAGCACCAGCCCATAAACTCATAAAACCTTTATCTGGATAGGAATATGTATCTTGCCGAATACCTCTTAAATTGGCTGTTTCGATCCACCAAATACTATTTTGTATAGTATACTTTGCCATAAATGGGTTACGATGATTTAAATCTGGCATTACAGATACAAACCAACCTTCGCTCATTCCTTTTTTATCGAAATTTGAGGCGTAGTCATCTTGGTTTGTAGTTCGTCTATGTGTTGTAGTTATACTCTTAGTTTCATTCCAATTGGTTCTATTTCGGACATAGTTGTCTTGATGATTTATCCAGTTTTTAAAAGGAAAATCTTTTAACCACCAGTGCTCTAAACCACAATGATTAGCTACTTGATCCATAATAAGTTTCATTCCTCTTTTTGTAGTTTCTATTGACAACATTAAGTAGTCATTAAGGGTACCAAACCTAGGATCGATTTGATAAAAATCTGTTATAGCGTACCCATGATAAGATCCATGGTACATATTATTTGTTAGTAACGGCGTAAGCCAAATTGCCGTAAACCCCAAATTATTAATATAATCTAATTGATTAATTATACCTTTAATATCGCCACCATGTCTAGCGTAATTATCATTGCGATCTACATTTTTTTCATTAAGCGCTTCGTTAATATCAATACTAGGATTGCCGTTAGAAAATCTATCAGGAGTTATTAAATAAATGGCATCAGTACTATTGAAACCAATATAGTCTTTGGAATGTGTTATCCTTGATTTTAATGTGTAATTAAAAACTAAATCTGGTGTATGTTCTTTTTTAAAAACAAGATTAAAGTGACCTGCTTTAGTCGATTTTGAAATGTGCAAATCTATAAACAAATAGTTAGGACTATCTGCATAATGAATATTTTTAATAGTAACTCCTGGATAAAAGACATCTAGTTTTCGTTCTGAAATATCTTGATAGTGCACTAAGAGCTGCAACGAAGTTTCTTTAAAACCAACCCACCAGTTTGGTGGTTCTACACGTAAAACATCTAATTTTTTCATATACAAATTATTTAATTTTGTTTTACCACATTACAAGATACGCTTGTTTTAATAAAAAAAGCTTCTCCATTCCGTTAAGAACATGAGAAGCTTTATATTAATTTTACAAACTAGTAATTTCTAGCTATTTCCTTTTTTATAGTCTTCTAAAAATTTAGCTAAACCAATATCTGTTAAAGGGTGTTTTAATAAACCTTTAATAGAAGATAGTGGCCCCGTCATTACATCACTTCCTAATTTAGCACAATCAATAACGTGCATTGTGTGACGCACAGATGCTGCTAAGATTTGAGTTTCGAAACCGTAGTTATCATAAATTTGTCTAATTTCTGCAATAAGGTTTAAACCATCTGTAGAAATATCATCTAATCTACCAATAAAAGGAGACACATAAGTTGCTCCCGCTTTAGCTGCTAAAAGTGCTTGACCCGCAGAAAACACCAAAGTTACATTAGTTTTAATACCTTTATCAGAAAAGTATTTACAAGCTTTAATGCCATCAGCAATTAAAGGTAATTTAACTACGATTTGAGGGTTTAAAGCCGCTAGAGCTTCGCCTTCTTTAACCATGCCTTCAAAATCTGTTGAGATCACTTCGGCACTTACATCACCTTCAACGATATCACATATTTTTTTGTAATGTCCTATAATATTATCGGCACCTGTAATACCTTCTTTGGCCATTAAAGATGGGTTGGTTGTAACACCATCTAACACACCTAATGCTTGTGCTTCTGCAATGTCATCTAGGTTTGCTGTATCTATAAAAAATTTCATATTATTTAGTTTATTTTGTTAAAACTGTTTCGTTTAAATAGTCTAATACTTGTTTGCTTACTTTCT
Source organism: Algibacter pectinivorans (assembly GCF_900112595.1). Lineage (GTDB taxonomy): Bacteria > Bacteroidota > Bacteroidia > Flavobacteriales > Flavobacteriaceae > Algibacter_B > Algibacter_B pectinivorans. The sequence goes on from NZ_FOMI01000001.1 coordinate 277,266, forward strand.
CGCCTGTAAACCCAAACTTATCGTCTAGAACGGTTGCTGGTGCAGAATAACCAAAGTGCGTTAAACCAAACACTTTACCGTTATCACCAACAAGACCTTCTAGATTAACAGGTAATCCCGCAGTTAATCCAAACAACGGTGTGTTATTAGGAATCACGCTAGTTTGGTATGCTTTAGATTGATTTCTGAATACACCTTCTGAAATTATAGAAGCAATACTCACTTTTAAATTTTCTTTTTCCTCAAGAATTTGAGCCGCTTCAAATAAAGTCGCAACTTCTGATCCGTTAGCCACTAAAACCACATCCGGGTTTTCAACTTCTTTTACCAAATAACCACCCTTTTGAGCTGCTAAAGCATCTTGATATCTTGATGCGCCTTTAGCAGGAAGATCTTTAATACCTTGTCTTGATAATATTAAACCAGATGGTGAGTCTGTGTTTTCTAAAGCCATTTTCCAGGCTACGCTAGTTTCAGCTGAATCTGCCGGACGCATCGCTAAGAAACTGTTTTTACCACTATGGTTTTTAAGCTTTTCTAATAAACGTATTTGAGCTTCTTGCTCTACTGGTTGGTGAGTTGGTCCATCTTCACCTACTCTAAAAGCATCGTGTGTCCAAACATATTTTACACCTAATTCTTGAATACCACTTAAACGGATGGCAGGTTTCATGTAGTCTGAAAACACAAAGAATGTTGCTACTACAGGAATAATTCCACCGTGTAATGCAATACCATTTGCAATACAAGCCATAGTTAATTCGGCAACACCTGCTTGTAAAAACGACCCGCTAAAATCACCTTTTTGTAATGCTGATGATTTTTTTAAGAATCCATCAGTTTTATCACTGTTAGATAAATCGGCAGAAGACACAATCATGTTTTCTACGTTTTCGGCTAAATACGCTAACACATTTGAAGAGGCTGCTCTAGATGCTAAACCAGCTTTATGCTCAATAGATTCGAAATCTAATTCTGGAAGTTTCCCTGATAAGAAGAAATCTAATTTATTAGCTAAAGCATCATTATCTTTTCTCCAAGCATTTATAACAGCTTTCTTTTTGGCTGCTTGTGCTGTTTTTTCTTCAATGATATTCTTGTATAACGCACTTACGTTCTCGTATATATCAAAAGGACTGTCAACACTAGCCCCTAAATTTAATAAGGTTTTTTCGTAATCTGCACCGGTATGACCAATTGGCTGACCGTGTAATTCACAGTGCCCTTCAAACATACTACCATCGGCAGCCACACAACCTTTACCCATTATTGTTTTTCCAATAATTAAGGTTGGTTTTTCGGTTTCGTTGTTGGCATCGGTTAATGCCTTTCTAATTTCGTCGTGATTATGAGCATCAATAGTAACTACTTTCCACCCCCACGCTTCATATTTAGCAGCTGTATCTTCACTAGTTACCTCGTCTGTAGATGTAGATAATTGAATGTCGTTAGAATCGAAAAACATAATAAAATTGCTTAATCCTAAATGACCTGCAATTCTACCAGCACCTTGAGATATTTCCTCTTGAATACCTCCATCTGAAATAAAACCATATACTTTATGATTCATCCAATCTCCAAAACGGGCTTCTAAAAATTTAGCAGCAATAGCAGCTCCCACACCCATAGTATGACCTTGCCCTAATGGACCAGATGTGTTTTCAATACCTCTTGCTACATCTACTTCTGGATGGCCTGGAGTAATAGAACCCCATTGACGGAAGTTTGCCACATCGTCTTTAGCATAATTTCCTAGTAAATAGTACTGTGCATACATTAACGTAGATAAATGACCTGCATCCATAAAGAAACGATCTCTAAATGGCCATGTCATATCTGATGGATCATAATTAAAAAATTCTGAATAAAGGATATGCATAAAATCTGCCCCTCCCATTGGGCCACCCGGGTGACCTGAATTTGCCTTTTCTACCATAGCTACACATAATGCTCTTATATTATCTGCTGCTTGTAAATTAATGTCTTTGTTCATTTTTTTAATTATGATTAATATTTAATTGCTTAAAAACAGGGCGCTTGTAAAGCTAAATAGCTACCAAAACACACGGTTATTGCAAATATATAATCTTTAAATCGTTAGGGGTAAATAAATAGTAAATTTTTTTAATAACAAGTGTTAACATCTTTAAAATAGCCCATAGATAATACGAATACTTAAAAATAGCGACTGGAAAACCGTTAGTTGTTTAGGATATTAACGAATTTGTTAAAAATCTACTTATGGCATATAATAACGGGCTATATTTATAAAACTGGCTATTTGCTCTTTTTCCCAAGTTTCGTTTTTTCCTAACTCGGTAGCTAAAATTGATGCAACAAGTGGCGCAACTTCAATGGCTGCTTTAGCATCTAAAAACAATATTCTTACACGTCTTGCTAAAACATCGTCTAGAGTTCTTGCCATTTCATTTCGGATGGCCCAAACTACTTGGGCCTTTGTAAACTCTAAACGTTCGTGTAATTTCTCGCCTAATTCTGGAGATTTTTTAATAAGCGCGATAATATGTTTTTTATCGCTTCCGTAAACATACAAATGTTCCGATTTATCTAAAGCACCATCTGCCCCATGAATTAATAAGGTTTTAGTTATACACTTGGCGTTTGGTAATTTACCTAGTTTAATTACTTTATTTATGGTGTCCTGTGCCATACGGCGATAGGTTGTCCATTTCCCTCCCGTAATTGTAATTAAGCCAGATTTAGACTTAATAATTTTATGGCTTCTTGAAATTTCTTTAGTTTTTTCTGAATTATCTTTTGGTGCCGCCAAAGGGCGCAAGCCTGCAAATATGCTCAACACATCTTGTTTGCCAACAGGTTTAGTTAAATATGCATTTGCTGTTTCTAGAATAAATTCAACTTCTTCGTTTAGTGCTTTTGGCTCCAAACTATGATTTTCCATAAGCGTATCTGTAGTTCCTACAACAACCCTATTGTGCCATGGTACTAAAAACAACACTCTGCCATCTTTAGTTTTAGGAATCATGATGGCATCGTTTCCGGGTAAATAGGATTTATCGAGAACCACATGCACACCTTGGCTAGGACGAATTTTATTTTTAGTTTGGGCATTGTCCATTTTTAAAACATCGTCTGTAAAAACACCTGTAGCATTTATTACTGCTCGACTATTTAAGGTATAAGTGGTTTTAGTTTCGGAATCTAAGGCCTGAACACCACATATTTTACCGGCATCATTTTTTAGTAAATTGGTTACTTTAAAATGATTAAGTACCGTTGCCCCATGTTCAATACAAGTTTGCGCCAAATTTATGGCAAGTCTAGAATCATCAAACTGTCCGTCGTGATAAACGACACCGCCTTTTAACTGCTTCTGTTTTAGAGTTATTAAACGTGCTTCTGTTTCATCTTTTGAAATTCTAGATGATTTCCCAAAACTTAATTTACCAGACAAAAAATCGTACACTTTAAGGCCTATGGTGTAAAAGAAACTATCCCACCAACTATAATTAGGAATAATAAATGATTGATCGCCTACCAAATGCGGGGCATTTTTTAACATTAATCCGCGTTCGTACAGGGCTTCTTTTACCAAATCGATATTTCCTTGTGCTAAATAGCGCACACCACCATGCACTAATTTTGTACTTCGGCTAGAGGTTCCTTTAGCAAAATCTACTTGCTCTAGAAGTAAAGTTTTAAAACCACGCGAAGCACTATCTAAAGCAACACCTAAACCGGTAGCTCCGCCACCAATAACAATTACATCCCAATCTGTATTTTCTTTTAATTGATTTACTAAAGTTTCTCTACTAAACAAATTGAATGTTTTTTAATTACTAACGCCTTTAAAAATTGATTTGCAGCCTATTGTTTTTAATACTCTGTTTTATCCATTTTAGTTTCCCATTTCTTAAATGCTTCAATAGCAATATCTCTTCCTAGTTGTTTAAAAGGAATACTTCTTTTTTCGTAAGGCAAAGGGATTTCTTTATAAATAAAGGCATCATCAAAACCTATATTTGCAGCATCTATTTGGTTGCTACCATAGTATACTTTATCTGGTCTTGCCCAATAAATAGCGCCTAAACACATAGGACATGGCTCGCATGAGGTATAAATCTCACAGCCTTCTAATTGAAATGAATTTAAGTTTTTACAAGCATCTCGTATTGCAGTAACCTCGGCATGTGCCGTAGGGTCGTTTGTTGATGTTACTTTATTATTACCACGACCAACTATTTTACCGTCTTTAACTACGATACAACCAAAAGGACCACCTTCGTTATTATTCATTCCAGAAATAGCTGCGTTAACAGCCTCTTGCATAAAACGTTTTTTATCTAATTCGCACATATTACTCTACTTTTTCGTCTTTTTTTTTAAAAAGTGAATTTACATAAAAAACATGGCAACTTTAGTAGTAAATATTGTATAAATCTATCTTAAAACATAAAATCTTAAAAAATTAAATAACACGGGACTTACAATATTTTGTAAGCCTCGTGCTATTAAAAAAACTAATGAATATTTGAAGTTATAAAATATAATACAGGTTGTCTACATTTCCATTACAAGAACATTTAAAACAACCTAACACTATTACTAATTAGCTGTTTTTAGTGCTATTTGATAGTCCATAGAAATACTATGGAGATCCTCTAGACTTAGTGGTTTACTTATATAATCTAAGAAACAAAAGTTTGCTTTTGCCCTATTTATACCTATCAAATTAAGGGCAGAGGTAAGCATATATATTTTTAAATCCTTAATATTTAAAAACTCCAACGCTCTTAATTTATCTAAAAACTCAAAACCATTACATTGTGGCATATCATAATCTACAATCAACACATTGGGCCGTGTTAAATAATTAAGATTATTTTTATGCAATGAGATTTTTAAATATTCGAGCGCGGTTATTGGGCTACTAAAATCTACAACCCTAATATTTTTGTCAAACTTTTTTACAACATGCTTAGTTATAAACAAATCTCTCTGACTATCATCAACTAACACCATGTTCCTTATTGGTTTCATACTCTATAGTATTTTAATTTATACTTGAAGTGAGTTATTTACTAAGCTTACTAAACTCTTGTGTAGATATAGTAGCAGAAACCACAACACCTCTAACATTTATTACAGGACCAATTTGCGAGATAAAAACAACATCTTCACCTTCTGAATTAACACCATAAGTTTGAAATTGACCTGGCTTAGCATTATCAAAAACGTTTCTAATAATTTGCTTAACCTTATTATGAAAAATGGGGTTTATAAAACTATATAAATTACACCCCAAAACTTCCTTCTCACACAATTTCCCAAAGCCTTGGTTAGAATTTATAATTTCGGCAAAGGCATTTATTGAAAGTACCGAGTTTGAAATACAATTATAATACGTTTTATTAGGCATTTCACTGCTTATAACTTTTAATTTAGCATCATGATTTACCTGATCGTCAAAATGGAAAGCCACAAACTTATCTATTTTTCCCGCTTCGTTTCTTCCGGGTATTATCATGGTATCTAACCTATATAATTTACCAGAACTCGAATAATCTGTAAGTATTCCTTTCCATATTCTACCATTTTTAATCTCCGACCATATATCTTTATAAATTGGATTAGCATGTCTTCCAGATTTTAAAATTGTATTTAATTCGCCCACTATTTTATTGGGTGGAATTTCAATTAACTTCGAAAACTTATGATTGGCATACACTATTCTTCCTATAATATCTATAATAGAAATACTTGTATCATTATCTAAAAACGATTCTAAAACACTATCTGGATTATCCCGCCACACTTCTTGTTTCATTAATTTCATTACACTTTTTTTTGATTTATTAATTAATCAAAGACCAAATAATCTTGTTTAAAATTTAATTCTTGCCATTTTGCAAAACGTCAAATTAGCTTAAAACTCTCTTTTACCTAATTAGTTATTATTTTAACTAGACATTTAATTTGCAATGTAAATTACGCGTTTGGAGCTTTATTTGTAATATCTACATACATTGAGACAAAACTTTCTACATTCCCCTCATTATCCTTTGTTGGCACAATTGTAGATTCCAATTCAAACCGTTTTCCTGTTTTGGTTTTGCTGGACAAAACTCCTTTCCAAACTTGTCCATTCTCAATAGTTTTCCATAAATTTTTATAAAAGGGATCCCTTCGGATATCAGAAACAAACAACCTATTTACTACTCCTAAAAGCTCATTTTCTTTACTTTCTGTAATAGCACAAAAACGATCGTTTGCATAAACTATTCTTCCTAGATTATCACATACCGAAACGGCTACATTACTTTTTATAAATTCAGAAATAGCAATTTCTGGATTTGTACGCCACATATAATGTTTAATTGCTTGCATCGTATATTTGTTTAGCATTAATAGAATGAGCCAATGCCTCATCGAAATCATTAAAGATTTTATAAGGTATACGGGGCTCGTATATTCTTTTATATGAGTTAATTAATAATTTTGTTTTTAAAGAATTGACAACAAATGCCTCATAAATTCTTGCCTTTTTAAAAATTAAACTATTTGCAAAAAATTTAGCTGCAGATGTACTTAGATTACCTTGATTATCTCTAACATCAATTATAAACGGAGCAGACCTACCTTGCAACAATTCTAAAACTGCAACTTCGTACTTTTTTAAAGTATCTTGCTCTAGAGTGAGATAGGTTTCTATGTTATAAAATTCGCAAAAAAGAATTCCTTGAGTACCTATCCAAAATTTTGCTTTGTTAAGTTTAACTTCTTTTTTAACAGGGTTCATTAAGAGAGAGCATTAAAAAATTGATTAGTTTCTAAAGAATATGAAATTGCTTTGTTATAATTTTTATAAATTTTATTTGGAATTATAGGGTCGTATATTCCTCCAAGGGCAAGTAGCACAAACCTAATATAAAGAGAACGAACTACAAATGATTTACATAGTATTACCGACCTTAACTCTGAATTATTGGCTATAACTTGAATTACAGCAAAGGCTTGCTTTGCTTTTAACGCTCTAAGATCCACAAGTAAAGGAAAATAACTATCACCAGAAAGAGACGAAATAGTTTTTACATAATCTTCCGAAAATTCTTCTCTAAACTTTTTGGTACACTGTCCTTTTTTAAATTTGCAAAAAAGAATATCTTGATCTAACCAAAACTTCGCCTTGTTACATTTTTTATTATTTTCCATTAATCTCTATTCTATTAAAAATAGAATAACAATTGGCATGCCAAAGCAAGAAAAAGAGTAATAAACAAATTTTATTATGCTGATTTACAATACTTTACAAATAACATTTCAAAAAGCACACCTAAAACAAATCCCACGGTATACCGTTATTTTAACATCGCTAAATTAAGAATAGCGGTAATCCGTTATTTTTTAGAAGGTTTTTTAACACCTAGTTTTTTCATTCTATCTCTTAAGGTACTAGGTTTAATATCCAATAGTTTTGATGCACCATCATCGCCATGAATTTTCCAATCGCACTTTTCTAATGTTTTTACAATATGATTGCGCTGAACTTCATCTAGCGTTAAATTGCAATAGGTTTTAGATAGCTCTTTTAAAACTGTAGTTTCATTAACAGGCGACAACATTAAGGTTTCGGAATCTGATAAGATTACAGCGCGTTCTACTAAATTCTCTAACTCTCTTATATTACCGGGCCAGTTATGTGACATAAGATCATCCATAGCATCACTAGGTATATATTTTATATGTTTATCGTAAGCTTTATTAAATTTATCTACAAAATGCTCTACAAGTAATGGCACATCGTCTAGTCTATCTTTTAACGGAGGTACTTTAATGGGGAACACATTTAGCCTAAAATATAAATCTTCTCTAAATTGTTTTTTTTCAATTTCCTCTTTAAGGTCACGATTAGTTGCCGCAATAACCCTTACATCTAATTTTTTGGAGCCTGTACCTCCTACAACCTCAATTTCTCCTTCTTGTAAAAATCTTAAGATTTTTGGTTGCATATCTAAAGGAAGTTCTCCTATTTCGTCTAAAAACAAAGTACCACCATCTGCTAATTCAAATTTTCCAGTTTTATCACTAAAAGCTCCCGTAAAGGATCCTTTTTTATGACCAAACAATTCACTTTCAATAAGTTCTCTTGGTATAGCAGAACAATTAATTTTAATTAAAGGCTTTTTATTACGTATACTTATATTATGTATTGCTCTAGCTAGCAGCTCTTTTCCTGTTCCTGATTCACCCAATAATAACACAGAAGCACTGGTTGGCGCCACTTTTTCAACCTGTGTTAATACTTTACTAAACGCCTCGCTACCATACACCATTTCTTCATAGTTAAACACTAAAGCTAACTCATTTCTTAGATATACATTTTCCTGTTCTAATTGCTCCCTTAATTGATTTAACTCTTTGTTGGCACTAGAAAGTTCTGTATTAGCCTGTACAAGGTTTTTTTCTGCTATTTTACGTTCTGAACTTTCTACCATTAAAGACACAATACTTGCTATGGATGTTGCAAACTCTTCTTCTTCTAGGGTCCACCTTCTTTTTTCTCCTATATGCTCGAAACAAATAACTCCATACATACCATGATTTCCCTGTATAAAAACATCTAAAATGGAAGTTATTCCTAAAGGCATCAAATAATGCCCTGCAAATCCTTGTGTTATCTTGTTACTAAAAGCATCTTCTATATTTAATAAACTATTACCATTTAAAGCTTCAAAATAGCCCGAATTATCTTTATAAGTTAAGTTTACCCCTTCTTGAAATGTTCCCGTTTCTAAATTGTACAATTTCTCGCAAACAAGTATTGTTTTATCTTCGTTAAACTTCCATACACCTACACGTGCCACGTTTAATGCCCCTGCAGATAGAGAAATAATTTTTTTTAGAGAACCTGTAAAATCGGACCCCACAAGTGAAGTTAATTCCATTATTATCTTTTTCTTCTGAATAGATTTTCGGGCTACATCCTCTAATATTCTTTTGGCCTTTTCTTCCTCTGAAACGTCTTTTAAAGTTGCAAATAAAGCGATAACTTCGCCTTCATCATTTTTAATATTACCAGATAAAAATGAGACTAAATATTTTTCGCCGTTTTTTCTAACAAACTCAAGATGGAAAGACTTCGCCATACCTTTAGCAACTTCATCTTTAGTTGCTAACATCAACTCTAAATCTTCTGTTTTTGCAAATGGATATGGTAAATTTAAACCTATAAGCTCCTCTTCAGAATATCCTAAAATCTTACATAGGGCATCGTTAACCAATATGATTTGACCTTCGAGATTTACAATTAACAATCCTTCTTGCATGGACATAATAAGCTTATCTGAAAAGGCTTTGGCTGCCTTTAGCTCTAGCTCTGCCTTTTTTCTGTCTGTAATGTCCTGAATTGTACCTTGAAAGTGTGTGTAAACACCTTTGGCCGCAACAAACTCGCCTAAGCTATGAATCCATTTTACCTCTTTAGTCTTTTTTGTTATTATTCTATATTCTATATCGAGTGTTCCTCCCTTTTTTTGATATTGCAAACCCCTTTCCTTTAAAAAAGACTTATCCTCGGGGTGTACGATTGTTTTCCACAAATCTAATGCGATATTAACACCTGGCTCAACCTCAAGAATTTCATTAAATGTTTCTGAGGTTTCGGCCTTTAACTCTTGTATATTTAAATTAAAACTACCTAATTTGGCGATTTTTTGGGCTTCTAAAAGTGATTTTTTACTTTCCTTTATTTTTATTTCTGCCTCTTTGCGCTCGTTAACATCTTGTATGGTTCCAAAAAAGTTTGTTGGCTCTCCCTGATTAAAAATGGTATCTCCAAGTATATGAAACCATCTTGTTTGTTTTTTGTTATACGTAATTATGCGATACTCAAAATCAAGCTTTTTGCCTGTTTTAATACTATTATTCATAGCCTCGGTAAACGCAAATCTATCTTCTGGGTGTAGTATTTTTGTATTCCAAAAATCTAAAGTTATTTGGCTTTTTTGACTTACCCCTATTATTTCTTTAAAAACAATTGAGGCTTCTGCTATTTCTGTTTTTAAGTCTAGATTAAAACTACCAATTTTAGCCGTTTTTTGCGCTTCTAATAATGATTTTTCACTTTCTTGAATTTTCAACTCCGTTTCCTTACGCTTGGTAACATCTTGCATGGTACCAATCATTTTAATAGGATTTCCATCGCTATCCAAAATAACCTCACCTACGCCATGTGTCCAAATTTCTTTTTTATTGTTTAACTTACAAATGCGATATTCTCTGTTAAATTTTTTGTTGTTTTTTATACAATCTTCAAAATAACTTAACACTCCTTCTTTTTCGTCTGGGTATATTAGGTCTACCCATGAATCAATCGTTTTAACAAATGATTTTTTTACACCCAACATTTTATCTAGTACCTCAGAGCTTTTCCAGGTATTATTGGTAAGGTCTACAGCAAAGGTTCCTATATCACCAACTATTTGCGATTGGCGCAAATTATATTCACTTTCTAAAAGCATTGCTTCTGCCGCCTTGCGCTCGGTAATATCTTGATTAGTACCAATAACCTTTATAGGGTTACCATCCTTATCGCGAATAAGCTCGCCTCTTACATGAATCCAAATTGTTTTTTTATTATCGTGTTTTACAAACCTATGCTCAATAGTAAACTTTTCTTCTTTTAAAACTACGTCTTGGAAATAGGAGATAATTTTCTCTCTATCGTCTGGATGGATTAATTGATTCCAGCTCTCAATAGTTTTCTCGTAAGATTTACTTATACCTAGAATGTCATTTAAAATTTCAGAGCTTTCCCAGGTTTGGGTTTTTAGATCTAAAGCATAAGTACCAATATTTGCTACTTTTTGAGATAATCTTAAATTATACTCACTTTCTAAAATTTTTACTTCGGCTTTTTTACGCTCTGTAATATCCTGTATGGTACCAATCATTTTTAAGGGACTACCATCATCACCAAAAACCAACTCACCAAATCCGTGCACCCACACTTCTTCTTTACTATCTCCCTTTATAAGCCTATATTCTCTATTAAATTTCTTATGGTTTTTAATAACATCGGTTTCTAAATGATTCTGCATACCTGCTCTATCATCTGGATGAATTAAATCTAACCAGTTTTCTACATTTCTTACAAATGATTCATTTATACCAAAAATATTATCTAAAACTAATGAGCTTTTCCATATCCCAGAGTTTATATCTAAAGAATAGGACCCTATGTTTGCTACTATTTGCGACTGCCTTAAATTGTATTCGCTTTCCTGCAGTTTTAATTCTGCCTTTTTACGCTCGGTAATATCTCGGGCAATTGCAAGTATTTTACCATCTTCTTGCAATTTTGTAGAAATCTCAGCGTCTATAAAATCGCCATTTTTAGATATAAATTGTTTATCAAAAATGGCAGACTCGCCGTTTAGTATTTGATTATACTTTTCTGGATTTTCAATTATTTCGCCAACCAAAATATCTTGGAGTTTTAACTTTGAAAATTCGCTTTTGGTATACCCTAAAATATTATGTGTGGCTTTATTAAAATCATATATTGTACCATCAAATGAAAATGTAAGTATAGCATCACTAGCTTGATTAATTAGTAACTTATACGAGGCATCTCTTTTTTTAACTTCTTCTAATATATTATATTTTACAATGGCTATTTTTGCTAAATTAACAGCAGAGTTTAATTCTATAATATCGTCTAAAGAGGGTGTTTTTATGGCATTACTATAAATTGCAAACGTTCCTAACACCGTTTTGTTTTCAGAAAGTATTGGAATGGACCAACACGATTTTAAACTATGTTTTAAAGCTATGTCTCTATAATCTTCCCAAAGTTTATTTGTACTTATATCTGAAACAATTACAGGTTTTTTGGTAAAAGCAGCTGTACCACAAGACCCTACCTTATTACCAATAGCTACCCACCTAATAGCATTATTGTATTCTTGAGGAATTTTTGGCGACGAAATAAGTTTTAAATGAATACCGTCTTCATCCAACATGCTAATAGAAACAAAAAATCCTGGATGCAGTAATTCGTAATTACCTATTATATGATTAAACACCTCTTTAATAGGGATATTATTAGCTATTAAATCTAGTACTGCATTTTCATTGATTAATTTTTGCTCAATTTTTTGGCGCTGAAGTATTTCTTTTTCTAAGGTTGAATTTTTCTGTTCTAACTTACTAATTAAACGTTTACTATAAAGTTTTAAAACTTCTTGATCGGTATACTGTTCTTTTTTTTCGGGCTGTTTTTGACTGCTGTCTTTTGAAAGAATATCGTGAACCAATTGAAGTATTTTTTCAGAATCTGTTGGTTTTCTTAAAAAATAGTCTGCCCCTAATTTTAATGCAAAATCTTCATCACGTTTTTTAGTATACGTTGAGGTGTAAAAAACAAAAGGAATATGCTTATAATACTCATCTGTTTTACAAGCTTGACAAAACATATAGCCATCCATAACAGGCATAAAAATATCTGATATAATTAGGTGTACAGTTTGTTCTGGTAGTTTTTCTAACGCTTCTTTACCGTCATTGGCCTCAACAATATGATAACCTGCTCCTTCTAATATCACTCTTAACAAGTAAAGGTTTTCATAAATATCATCTACTATCAATATCGTTTTCATACTTATTAACTTTGGTTTTTTGCATTATAGATACTATTCATTTGCGTAACAAAAGTATCTGGGTTAATAGGCTTTTCTATGTAGGCATCAACTCCAACCTCAATAGCTTTTTCTTTATCTGCATCCATGGCATAAGACGACACAGCTATTATGGTTGTGTGTGTTGGCAAGCCGGTATTCCTTAATTTAACACAAATTTCGTAACCATCCATATCCGGTAATTGAATATCTATTAAAATAATATCTGGTTGATTATTATAAGCTAATTTTAAACCCGTTACACCATCATATGCTTTAACAACTTTATAACCACTGTTTTCTAGCAAATATGCTAACATATACATATTTTGCTCGTTATCTTCTATTATTAAAACAGTAACCATATTTTACGGTATGCTTAAAGTTAATATTATTATTCGGCATCTCTATTATTTAAAGGTAACTTAAAAGTAAAGTTACTGCCTTTTCCTATTTCGCTTTGCACTTGAATGGTACCTCCTAGCATTTCAATTAAGCTTTTACTAATGGATAGGCCTAAACCAGTACCTTCATGATTTCTACTTAAATCATCTTTTAGTTGCGTAAAAGGTATAAACAATTTTAAAACATCCTTTTCGCCTATTCCAACTCCTTGATCTATAACCTGGGTAACCACATGATCACCAATAACATCAACCTTTATTTCTATGGTTCCTTTTTCTGAAAATTTAATAGCGTTAGAAAATAAATTTAACAATATTTGCTCTACTCGTCCTTGGTCGCTAACAAGGGTTATTTCCATTTCGGTTATCTCGGTTATTATTTTAAGACCTTTAGCAGAAACTTGTGGCGATACAAACTCGATGGTACTCTCTAGAATGTTTAAATAATCGAAAGGAGAAAAAGACACATTTAGCTTACCGGCTTCTATTTTTGAAATGTCGAGTACATCATTAATTAAACCTAACAAATGCTCGCCACTATTTTTAACCATTTTTAACTGCTTAATTTGCTCGGGGTTTAATGGTCCCGCTATTTGTTTTAATAAAATACCTGTAAATCCTATAATGGAGTTCATGGGTGTACGCAACTCGTGCGACATGGTTGCTAAAAATGCAGATTTCATTAAATCTGCAGATTGGGCTTTTATTTTTTCTTTCTCTAATTCTGAAGTTCTTGAAGCTACTAATTCTTCTAAATTATTCTTGTGCCTATTTAACTCGGCCTCTGCCTTTTTTCGAACTGTAATATTAGATGCTACTATACCTAAAGCTATTGGCTTAGAGTTCCTATCTTTAATTATAAAACCAGACATTTCAATGGGTATTAACTTGCCTGTTTTAAAATTTACAAATTCAGATTCACCTTTCCACTTATCTGTTTTATAAACACTTACCATGTGCTCATTTTTAATAGCATCGTGTAAATGCTCTGGATAAAAATCTGTAATATGCCTTGGCAAGGCTTCATTGGCACCCAATTGCACCATTTGCCTTCCCATTTTATTTAAGTATATAGGAACACCTTGTAAAGTCGCTAATCCAATAAACTCATCGCTAGTTTCTACTAAAGTAAGTAACATTTTATTGTTTTCTTCTGCTATTTTACTTGCGGTTATATCACGTATGGTTCCTATTAAAAACTTCTTTCCATTACCATCTATATATCTAGTTTTTTTAGTAGATATGACTTGTTTTTCCCTTCCGTTTATGGTAAAACTTTCTTCGGTTATATTTTCCTCTCCAGATTCAACAACTTTTCTATCAATACTTAAAAAGCTTTCACTCTCGCTAGGTGTTAAATCTTCGGCCATTGTTTTACCAAGCACCTCATTTCTAGACACATTAAACATTTTACAAAAGGCATCATTTACAATAAGCATTCGGCTTTGCTCATCTTTAACAAATAACGGGTCGCCAATATTATTTATAATATTATCTAGATTACGCTCGCTTTCTTCTAATAACTCTTCAGATTTCTTACGTTCTGTAATATCTGTAAAGTAAACAGTAATACCTTCTTGTGAAGGATAAACTTTGCTCTCAAACCACTTATCTAACGGTTCATAATAGTCTTGAAATATTTGCGCTTGTTGCGTTTCTACTGCTTTATTATAGGCTTTATAAAAAGGTAAACCATCTCCACCCGGGAACTCTGTCCAAATATGCTTCCCTAATAAATCACTTGGGTTTCTAGACAAAAGTTCTCCTGCTTTTTTATTAACATACGTATAACACCAATTTGTATTAATAGAAATAAAACCATCTGAAATACTATTTAAAGTCACCTCTAATTGAGACGACAACTCTTGCTCTACCTTTTGTTTTTCTAGAATAAGATCTTTGTATTTTTTCCTGTAATTAATTATCTCAAAGATATCTCGTTCTTGATGAGCTATAAAGGAAGCCTTCCCCGCTTCTTTATCAATAAACTCTAAATAAGTATACAGCAATATTGAAAATACTACTGCCGATATAGCCTTACCAATTAAATGACATACCAACGAAGGCTTAAACAAGACTGTACCATAATGCATAGCTAAGTTATAAACTATAGCATCGAACATTAAAATTAAAAATAGTGCACTAAAAAGCGTAAAAAAGTAGGGCAGTTTTTTAAATCTTGAAATTAAGAACTGATATAGAATTATAAGTAAAATAAAATCTAAAAACATTATAGTTGTTCCCCTAGAAAAATACTTAAAATCTATAATAAAAACAGAATTAGGATTTACAGACCCATTGTTTATCTGGCTACCTAGTAATTGTTGCACATAAGTAATTTGAAACACAAAAGCCATGATAATATTGGAAACGATAATCCCGAAAATAAGCGCTCTTGTACTTGCAACCCCTTCTTTTATATAAATTAATAAAACAGAAAATAACAACAGACTAAAAAGGATTATAGAACCGGGATATATTACATAACCTTCAAATAAATTTAAACTAAATGAAGTTCCTGCGTCCGCCTGTAAATATTGGACAGCTCCTAAAAGCAGATATAATGGCGCCAAACCAATTCTGGATCTAAGCTTAAATAACAAAAGAACACTTGACGATATAAGAAAAAACTCAACAAGTATTGTTACAAAAATATTCATGCTATTTTATTTTAGAAGATATAAACAAAACCTCCTTACTATTAATAAAAATAGTAATTAACTTACATATATTACTAAATATTTATGTTTTAATAGTTTTTAAATTTGGTTAGATAAAAAAAAATAAACAAACTAAAAAGAAAGCAGCCGATAAAACAAACAAAAACAATACTTTATTTTAATTAGCAATAAGCAATAATATTTTAGCTTAACCAGGCAAACAACTATGACCAACCTATGTTAGAGATATCTGGTATAGAACTGCAAGCATCAACACTAAAAACTACGTTTACAATTAAGACACTATGAGCTAAAACTTTAAACTTTGTCTCTATTCTACTCATTTAATAGGTTACATTACAGGTTTAGCATCGTGGCTATTTATCTTGCAAACATTTTTAAAACCTATTTATCTGTTTACGTAATATAAAAGTAAAACCAATAAAGTAGTATTATCACTTGCACAACTAAGGTATCTTATATCGGCCACCAACACCATTGCTATCCACATTATTATTGGTTTAATTTATAAAGCCTTACTTTTACTTTTACCAACAATACGTACTATAGCATTAATAATGGGTAAAAAAACCACTATCTACGACATAGCAAAAAGGCTAAATACTACAGCCTCTACAGTTTCAAGAGCGCTAAACAACAGTCCGAAGATTAGTAAAAAAACAAAAGACCTTGTTTTAGAAACGGCTAACAAAATGAATTATCAACAAAACAAGTTAGCTTTAGCACTTAAAAGTGGTAAAAGTAATAACGTAGGGGTTATAGTGCCACGTATAGACAGCAACTTTTTCGCTTCTATAATTAAAGGAATTGAAGAAAACTTGTATGCTCATGGATATCGAGTTATAATTTGTCAAACCCAAAATAACCAGAATATTGAAGTAGAAATTATTAACACGCTATTAAAAGCTCAAGTAGACGGTATTCTAATGTCTATATCTAGTATAAATTTAGATACTAAAAACAGTTTTAATAGAATTTTACAAAAGCAAATTCCATTAATATTTTTTGACAGAAAAGCTAACATTAAAGATGTTAGCTCTGTAACCATTAATGATTTTGAAGCGGGCTACATGGCAACAAAACACTTAATAAACCAAGGGTGTAAAAAAATTGCTCATTTATCTGGTAATATTCTATTAGACATTTTTAACAATCGCTTTTTAGGCTATAAAAAAGCCTTAGAGGAAGAAGGTATTGAGTTTAATAAAGCATACGTTTTAAAAATTAGAAGCACGGTTAAAGATGGTCAAAATGCAGCTAAACAACTATTAAAATTACGAAACCCTCCTAACGGCATTTTCTCATCTAGTGACTACGCTGCTTTAGGCGCTATCCAAGAAATTAAAGCGAACGGCATAAAAATCCCTGGTGATATTAAAGTGGTTGGGTTTGCCAACGAACCTTTTACAAAATTTATGGAGCTTTCCATTTCTACAATCGATCAGTCTCCTGTTGAAATGGGAAAAATAGCTGCAAACGTATTTTTACAGCAATCAAATAATTCGGAAAACACTAAAATTGAGAAAAATGTTGTTTTAGCTCCTAAACTAATAATAAGAAAGTCGTCCTTAAAGCATCCTAATGAGTAATAAAAAACACCAAGATTACGCTTTAAGCATTTTAGTAAAATACTAAAGTGATACGCCTCGGCGCCAAGGAATAAAATCGTTTTGATTGAGTAATTTTGCTTTTGTTTGAACCTTACCACTAGCAACTTTAATAATAAATTCTAGCATATCATGAGCCATTTCATCAATGGTTTTTTCACCTCGAATTACAGCACCTGTTTCAATATCTATTATATCTGGCATTTTAACTGCCATTTCTGTATTGGAAGACACTTTTATAACGGGAGTAATAGGGTTACCTGTAGGTGTTCCTAAACCCGTTGTAAACAACACTATGTTTGCACCAGAACCAACTAAACCTGTTGTACTTTCAACATCATTACCAGGCGTACAAAGTAAGTTTAATCCTGGTTTTGAGATATACTCTCCATAATCTAAAACATCTTGTATTGGAGAGGTTCCACCTTTTTTTGCTGCCCCAGCAGACTTCATAGCATCTGTAATTAAACCATCTTTTATATTACCTGGAGATGGGTTCATGTCAAACCCTGAACCAGCGTCTATTACCGATTTTTCAAAAGCTTTCATTAAGGCTAAAAACTTTTTTCCGTTCTTATCATCAACACACCTGTTAACCAATTCCTGTTCTACTCCACATAGTTCAGGGAATTCTGATAATATAGCAGAACCTTTTAAGGCCACTATTAAATCTGAAACCACACCTAAAGTTGGATTTGCAGTAATACCTGAAAAGCCATCTGAACCACCACACTCTAAACCTATAGTTAATTTAGATAACGGTGCTGGTTTACGCTCTAAATTGTTAGCTTTTTTAATAGATTCAAACGAATCTTTAATTATGGCAGACAACATATTATCAACAGTTCCCATTTGTTGCTGTTCGTAAATTAAAACAGGTTTATTTAAATTAGGATTAACAGCATGTAGAGCATCTTTAAAAAGACTTATTTGAAGGTTTTGGCAACCTAAACTTAGTACCGTGGCGCCAGCTACATTAGGGTTATTTACATAACCAGCCAATAATTTTGCTAAACTTTCAGAATCTTGCCTTATTCCTCCACAACCTCCTGAATGCGTTACAAACTTAACATCAATATTACTAAATACATTGCTCGAATTATTGGCAACTTCGGTTTCTTCTACGCCTCTAACCAATGATCTTAACAGTATTTGGTGCGGGTTCTGCTTTTGCTTTAAAAGTTCCTTTTCAAAAACCTCTTTTAGGGTTTCAATATTTCTATTTTCACAAAACACCAAAGGAAAAAACAACCAAATATTTTCTGTTCCTACTTGCCCATCTTCTCTATGGTAACCTAAAAAAGTTCGATCTTTCCATTTTTTAATATTTGGCGCAGACCATAAGTAAGAATCTGTTTTACCAAAAACTTTTTCGCTTTGATGCTTAACATTTTCTGTAGTTAAAACATCTCCTTTATGTATTGTACTTTGTGCTACCCCCACAAGAACACCGTACATAATAATTCTATCTCCAGTCTCAAATTGCTGTAAAGCTATCTTATGTTTTAATTTTGTATTAGATACAATTTTTATGTCTTGCCCTTCAAATAAAACAACCTCGCCTGCTTTTAAGTTTACTAACGCCACGGCGACATTATCGGTTCTATTTACTTTTATAATTCTCTTTTGCATAATAACTCTTCCTTACGTTTTAGTAGTTTTTACTATAATTTTTAAAACCTATCTCAACGCCATTACTTTCAATTTCTTTTAAAGCTAAAGCTATAGCTTTTGTAAGATTATCGACTTTAGTTAAATCTTGACCCCAATATGCTTCTATACTTAGTACCCTATATGCCACCTCATAAAAATCTTTAGATTTCCATATTTTTGCAAGAGTACTAACAATTTGCTCACTATCTTGTACAGGTAATGTTTTACCCTTAAACGAGCCTTTATAAAACCTAATTAAACAAGCAAAAGCAAAAGTTAAATTTGTAGGAACTTTGTTTTGAAGTTTAACATATTCTAGTAAACTTGGTAGTACTCTTACCGTAAATTTAGAAATAGAATTTAAAGCTATACTAGATAAATTGTGTATTATAAATGGGTTTTTAAATCTATCAAAAACTTGGTTAGCAAAACTATTTAACTCCTGCTTGTCCATATTTAGTGTCTCTATAATTTCGTTAAAAACAGTATTTTTTATAAAACTACCTGTAAACGAATTATCTACAGATTCTTTAACAGTATTATTACCAAATAAAATAGAAAATGGCACCATTGCTGTATGTGCACCATTTAATATACGTACTTTACGAGTACGATATGGTTGCATATTATTAACAATCTTTACGTCTAGATTTGTTTTATCAAACGGCAGTTTAGCTTTTAAATGGTTATCTCCTTCAATTACCCAAAGAAAAAACGCTTCAGATGTAACAATTAAGTTATCTATATATGCTAGTTGCGAATTGTAGGTTTCTATTTCTACTTTTGGATATCCTGGAACAATTCTATCCACTAATGTATTATGGAACGTACTATTTTGTAGTAACCAAGTTTTAAAATCATCTCCTAAATTCCACTTAGAAATATATTTTAAAATAATGTCTTTTAAACTATCAGAATTATAATTTATAAGTTCACAAGGTATTATTGTTAATCCTTTAGTTGTGTCACCTTTAAAAAACCTATAGCGCTCATATAAAAAAACGGTTAGTTTAGCAGGAAAAGAATTTGGTGGCTGCATATTTGCTGTATCAGTTTCAACATAAGCAATACCTGCCTCGGTAGTATTGGATATTACAAACTCCAAACTTTCCTCTTGCGCTAAACTTAAGTATTCACTAAAATTAGCATATGGGTCTACGCCCTTCACAATATTTGAAATAAGCTCAATGTCTTGAATTTCTTTACCTTTATTAACACCTTTCATAAAAAGTGTATACAACCCATCTTGATTATTTAGCATTTTCACTAACCCATTATTTATAGGTTGCACTACTGCTATTCCTGCTTTAAAGCCTACAACTTTATTTAATTCTTGAAATGCATAGCCAACAAAAGCCCTAAGAAAATT
This sequence comes from Algibacter pectinivorans, assembly GCF_900112595.1. Taxonomy (GTDB): domain Bacteria; phylum Bacteroidota; class Bacteroidia; order Flavobacteriales; family Flavobacteriaceae; genus Algibacter_B; species Algibacter_B pectinivorans. The sequence goes on from NZ_FOMI01000001.1 coordinate 297,639, forward strand.
GCCCTCTCCGAACTGAACAATTTTAATTGGGTCTCGATAATTAAAATCTAAAACTTCTCTATTTAGTATCTTTTTATTTTCTTTTAAATTTGGCATACTCTTTAAATTATAAGTCAAACAATTTATTTAACCAACGGCTATACTATGCTGTCGAGAATATTGCAATTAGCAATTTCATTGTACCTTGTACTCTTTTATAAACTAGGTAGTTTTTTGGCTTTTATCTTAAAAATTAAAATACTCTTTTGCGTTATTATAACTTATATCGGCTACCATTTTCCCTATCCATTCCATATCGTTTGGTAGCTCACCTCTTTTAATTTCATCTCCTAAAAGGTTACAGAGTATGCGCCTAAAATACTCATGTCTAGGAAAAGACAAAAAGCTACGCGAATCTGTTAACATACCTATAAAACAACTTATTAATCCCATATTGGAAATCGCATTTAACTGCTTTGTCATGCCATCTTTTTGATCAAGAAACCACCAACCTGAACCAAATTGAACCTTTCCTTTTATGCTTCCATCATTAAAATTTCCAATCATGGTTGCCATAACTTCATTATCTGCCGGGTTTAAATTATACAAAATAGTTTTAGTCAATTTATTTTTACTATCTAGTGTATTTAGAAATGCCGATAATTTTTCGGCTTGAGAGTAATCTCCAATAGAGTCCCAACCTGTATCCGGACCTAAAACACTAAGCATACGTGTGTTGTTATTACGCAATGCTCCTAGATGAAATTGTTGTACCCAACCAAATTCATGGTAAGTTTCTGAGAGAAACAAAAGAATTGCCGATTCAAATTTTAAAACCTCCGCTTTTAAAAGTCGTTCTCCACGCCTTTTCTTTTTAAAAATTACATCAATTTCGCTATCCGTAAAAGGCACAAAAGAAAGTTGATTTAAACCATGATCGCAAATTCCACAGCCATTTGCATTGAAATACTCAATTCTACTTCTTAAAGCATCTTTTAATTTTTGATAGGTACTTATGTTTATACCTGCAGATTCTCCAAGTTTATTTAAATAGTCATTATAACCATCATTAGCAATTAAAATAACTTTATCTGGCCTAAAGGCCGTACTTACTTTTATTTCAAAATTACTTTTAGCTAATTTTTTGTGATACTCCAAACTATCTATTGGATCTTCTGTTGTACAAACCAATTCTGTATTAACTTTACGCAATAGATTTCTACAACTATAGGTAGAATTAGTTAATTGCTCTGCAGTACTTTCATAAATCTTTTCGCCAGACTTTCTATCCAATAAATCATTGACATTAAAATAACGTGCTAATTCCAAGTGAGTCCAATGGTACAAAGGGTTACGCATAGTATAAGGTACCGTTTTAGCCCAATGCATAAACTTTTCTTTATCTGTAGCATTACCGGTAATATATTTTTCTTTAACACCTATAGTTCGCATTGCCCTCCATTTATAGTGATCTCCGTTAATCCAGACTTGAGTTAAATTATTAAAAATTTTATCATCAAGTATAGCTTTAGGTGATAAATGATTATGGTAGTCTATAATAGGCTGTTGTTTTGAGTAATTATGATATAGCTCTTTAGCATACTTATTTTCTAAAAGAAAATTATCGTGTATAAAATTTTTAATCATATCGTAATTCTTAAAGCATTAGTAATATACGTATTTATGCAATCGATTACACAAATATATGCTAAATTTAAAGAATGCATCTAAATTAACAAAAAAGTGTTTGTAAAAAGTGTATTTACTTGTATGTTTAGGTTTTAGGTGTTTGGTTAACTAAATAATACCCAAAGCATAAATACACACCTAAAATAAGATAGATAAAAAATCTGCATCAATAATAAAGGGACTGTTATAAACGAAAAAAGTCGAAGATAAATCTTCGACTTTTGTGCGGGCGGGGAGACTCGAACTCCCACACATTGCTGCACTAGATCCTAAGTCTAGCGTGTCTACCAATTCCACCACGCCCGCAAAAGGACTGCAAATATAAACAACATTTTTAAATTGCAAACTTTATAGGGCCAAAAAACTTTCTTTTTTATACTTTTGATTATATCCACATAAAATTTTCAATGAATCAAATCAAATCTTACATAGCTGAACATAAAGAAAGATTCTTAACAGAATTAATCGATATACTAAAAATTCCATCAATAAGTGCAGATAAAGCTTATAAAAAAGATGTTCTAAAAACGGCCGATACTATTAAGTATAGCCTAGAAAAAGTAGGCTGCGATACTGTCGAAATTTGCAAAACAGACGGCTACCCTATTGTATATGCCCAAAAAATAATTGATAAAAACCTACCCACTATTTTGGTTTATGGCCATTACGATGTACAACCGCCAGATCCTATAAATTTATGGGACTCGCCACCTTTCGAGCCCGTAATTAAAAAAACAGATAAACATCCCGATGGCGCTATTTTTGCACGTGGTGCCTGCGATGACAAAGGGCAAATGTACATGCATGTAAAAGCTATGGAGTTCATGACGGCTACCAACCAGCTGCCTTGCAACGTTAAATTTATGATTGAGGGCGAAGAAGAAGTAGGAAGCGCCAACCTAGCAACCTTTGTAAAAAACAACACCGAAAAACTTAAAAACGACGTTATTTTAATTTCTGACACCGGAATGATTGCAAACAACGTCCCATCCATAACAACAGGTTTACGTGGCTTAAGCTATGTCGAGGTAGAAGTAACAGGTCCAAATCGCGATTTGCACTCGGGTCTCTATGGCGGCGCAGTAGCAAATCCAATAAATATTTTAACCAAAATGATTGCATCGCTTCACGACGAAAACAATCATATAACCATTCCTGGATTTTACGATAACGTTGAAGAATTATCACAACAAGAACGTGCAGAAATGGCTAAAGCACCATTCAATTTAGATGCTTATAAAAAAGCCTTAGATATTAACGCGGTTTACGGGGAAACCGGATACACCACCAACGAGCGCAATTCCATACGCCCAACACTAGACGTTAATGGTATTTGGGGTGGTTACACCGGCGAAGGCGCCAAAACTGTTATTGCAAGTAAAGCCTACGCCAAAATTTCTATGCGTTTAGTCCCAAACCAAGACTGGCAAAACATAACAAAATTATTTAAAACCCATTTCGAAAACATCGCCCCACAAGGCGTAACCGTAAAAGTAACTCCGCACCACGGCGGCCAAGGCTACGTAACACCTATTGATAGTGTGGGCTACAAAGCCGCAAGTAAAGCCTACCAAGACACCTTCGGGAAAACCCCAATACCACAACGTAGCGGCGGCAGTATACCCATTGTTGCCCTATTCGAGCAAGAGTTAAAAAGTAAAACTATTTTAATGGGCTTTGGTCTAGACAGCGACGCTATCCATTCGCCAAACGAACATTTTGGCGTCTGGAATTACTTAAAAGGCATAGAAACCATTCCGTTATTTTATAAATACTTTACCGAATTATCAAGATAAGTTTCATGGCGTTACTTTTTGCTTAAACCTTGTAGGTTTAAGCAAAAAGTCGGGCTTTCAGGAGTCGCTCCCTCCTACGTCGGGGAGCTCCAACAAATCCTTCAATCCCTAACACAAGTTAGCAACACATCATGAAAAACCAACATAACAATCACCTTTTATTACTCGTTATCGCCACCCTACTGGTTAGTACCTCTGGTGTTCTTGGAAAACACATAGACTTACCAACTCCCGTTATTATTTGGTGCAGAAGTGCATTAGGAGCGCTTTTCCTGTTTATCTTTTGTCGCTACAAAAAGTTAAATCTAAAGATTCAATCAAAAAAAGATGTCCCAACTATTCTTTTGGGCGCTGTATTATTAGGCATACATTGGGTAACTTATTTTTACGCATTAAAATTATCAAACGTTGCCATAGGTATGCTAGCCATGTTTACATTCCCTGTAATTACAGCTTTTTTAGAACCTCTTTTTACAAAATCTAAATTAAACACAGTACATATTTTAATGGGACTCATGGTAATAATTGGCATATTTATTCTCGCACCAGAACTTAATTTTGAAAACACGCACTTAAAAGGCATTCTAATGGGTGTTTTTTCGGCTGTGTGTTACTCAATAAGAAACTTAATTTTAAAGAAGCATGTGCACAAATATGACGGTACCGTACTCATGATGCAACAAGTTTCAATCGTAAGTATATTGTTATTACCAATAATGTTCAAAATGGATATTAGCAATATCCAAACTCAAGTACCGTACCTGCTCATATTAGGTTTAGTTACCACAGCCATTGGACATTCGCTATTTATAAGTAGTCTCAAGTATTTCTCCGTGAGCACCGCCAGTATTATTGGAAGTGCTCAACCCATTTTTGGTATAATCATGGCATTTCTATTCTTAAATGAAATTCCTAACTTAAATACGTTTTTTGGAGGCGCTTTAATTATTGGTACGGTTGTAATTGAGAGTGTTAGGTCTAGGAAATAACACTTCCAACATCATTTTTATATCAAATTTTGTAACAAATCACCAGCTTTAACGTTCTAATAGACAATCATCAATCAAAAAATCAATCAAGTTATGTTAAAGCAATTTTTTATTATCTGCTCTGGGGCAGACACAGATATTTTAAAAACCTGTTCGGTTGGCGAGCAAAATAAATATGCAGGCATTGGCGCTACCGTTTTATTTACTGCAATTATGGCTTTTATTGCCGGTAGTTATGCCCTTTACACGGTTTTCGACAATCCGTACACCTCCATTTTCTTCGGACTTATTTGGGGTTTACTCATTTTTAATTTAGACCGCTATATTGTTTCAACTATAAAAAAAACAGATTCTTTATTTAAGGAAATTATTCAGGCATCGCCCAGAATAGTGCTTGCCGTAATTATAGCCATTGTTATTTCTAAACCCTTAGAGCTTAAAATTTTCGAAAAAGAGATAAATCAGGTTTTACTAGAACAGAAAAACCAAATGACTTTAGCTAACAAAAGGCAACTAGCTGAGCAATTCTTGCCTACTATTACAACACTACAAAACGATATAGAAAATTTAAACAATACGGTAAGTATCAAAGAGGCAGAAGTTAACGCGCTTTACAACACCTACATTGGCGAAGCCGAAGGAACAGCAGGCACTAACCTTTTAGGAAAAGGCCCTGTTTATAAAGAAAAACGCGAAAAACACGACGCCTTATTAGCCGAATTACAACTATTAAAAGCAGAAAATAAAGCTAAAATTATAGGCATTGAAAACGACATTGCTAATCTAAAAAGCCAATACAATTTGCAAGTAGCAACATCTCAAACTATTATCGATAATTTTGATGGCTTAATGGCACGCGTTGAAGCCCTGGGAAAGTTACCACGGCTTCCATCATTTTTTATATTCTTGCTTTTTTTAGCCATAGAAACATCGCCAATACTAGCAAAGTTATTGTCTCCTAAGGGCGCATACGATCTAAAATTAGAGGACGAGGAAACCGCATTAAAAACACATGTGTTGCAAAATAAAAACCAACGCGATGCTTTGTTAAAAACAGATTACGCCATTAACGATCGTATTTATAGCGACCTTGAAAACGAAGAGGAACTCTATACCTACAAGCGCAACAAATTGAGAGAGCTAATGCAATTGCAGGCAGATTCCTTCTATAAAAAACAGAAAAATATATTGTAATTATGCGGCTATTTCAGATTTAAAGTGATCGTAAAGCTCTTTACATCCAAAACCAACTATAGACAGTCGTTTGTTTTTAGCCAATGCTTCTTCGTGTAATTTTGAAATAGCACCTACACCATATCTATCCATACTTTCCACATCCTGAATGCTAATAGTGATATGATTTGCCTTTTCAAAAATGTTTTTAAAAGTAGCATTAAATACATTTAAACTTTGTTTGTTTAACACACCTTTTACTTTAAAGAAATTGTTGCAGTTTGAAATTTTAAAATCCATAATCTATTGATTTTTAAGGGTTAAAATAAACTTGAGGGAGAGTCTTAATTTTAATTACAGTTTAAAAGTACATAATACGACAAGTATTCTCACAATTTTTTCGACCAACCCTTTTTTACTTTAGATGAAAAAAAACTTTCTGTAAATTTTATCGGTGAACAACCTGATTTTCATCTTGGTAAAAAAAACTAAAACCACAATTAAGATTTTATTACATTTACCAATGCTTTAAAATATTGGTATATTTATTGAAGTACACTTAATACATAAAACGCTAATTATAAATAAAATTTAAACCCATGAAAAAACTTATTGTACTGCTATGTATATTATGTTTCTGCAATAGTTACTCGCAAACCAATGATGAAGATGATGTTAAGGCAATAAACAAAGTTTTAAAAAAACAAAGAATAGCATGGTCTAACCACGATTTAGAAGGTTACATGGCAGGCTATTGGGATAGTGAGTTATTAAAGTTTTATAGTAAAAATGGTGTTACCTATGGTTGGGAAAACACTTTTGATCGTTATGAAAAAGCTTACCCAACAAAAGAGCATACCGGAAAACTTAGTTTTAAAATTAACGACGTTACCAAAATAAGCGAAGGTGCTTATTACGTTTTAGGCGAATACCACATTAAACGAGACATGGGTAATGCCGATGGTATATTTATGCTAGTCTTTAAAAAGATTAATGGCGAATGGAAAATAATAGCCGATACCTCAACGTAATAGCTCACGCTTTTTTTTGATTACAAAAAATAGTAGCGACAAATTAAAACCTAGACCGCTTTTTATATTATACTTTAACCCTTGTATTTGTGCAGGGGTTATTTTTTTATTTGTTCTTTTTATTGGTGTGTGAAACACCTCCCTTAATCCCTCCTTTTTAGGAGGGAAACTGTTATGGGCTACTGTTTGCGGGTTTCTACTTTTATAAATACCTTAAAAAACAAAGCAGAGACGTTTAAAAAAGACTTATAGGTAGACAATTATTTAGTGCTATATTTCTCTCAAAAAGTTTATATTTACAGGATAACGATAACAAAAAAGTTGGGATATTCTGAATTATTTACGGGGTATCGATAATAAAAGTTATGATATAACGAGTTGGCAGCAACCTGAAAAAAAAAGACTGAATGATAAATAAACATATTATAGATTTTAACGAAAACCTTATTGGACTTAGGGATTTTGTTGAATTAATTGACCCTTTTCTGAATGAAAAGCTTGAAGAACATGACCAACATCTTCAGCCATTAATAATGTCTGCAATGATTAAAGAGCTTTTAAATGACGACAATGACATAGAACCTGAGGATAAGGAAAAATATACCGAATTTCAAGAAAAATTAACAAAAGACCTTGAAGCTAAATATTCTGAAATTCCTGAGGTAAAAATTGATAAAGAAGAAGATGGTGAGCATAAAAAATATGCTATAAAAATTGCAAACACAAATAGTGAAGTTTCAAAACATATGGACAATGTTGCTAAAAACAGAAGTCACATTGAGTTACTTTACACAAACTCTTTGATATCCTCACTAAGTTCAGTAGAATGGTTTTTCTCTCAACTACTTCATTTTTTTTACGATAAACATCCCGAATCTGCTGGTGTTCAAAAAAGAACAATGACTCTAGCTGATTTGAAAAATTTTGGTAGTATTGAAGATGCAGAAAAGTATTTAATTGATGTTAAAATCGATGAAATTTTAAGAGGAAACTTTGAAAGTTGGGTTAGTTTATTAAAGTCTGAATTATCTCTAGGACTTGGTTATCTCAATGAAATAATGGATGAATTAATTGAAGTTTACCAAAGAAGAAATTTATTTGTACATAATGGTGGTACTGTAAATTCCATATATCTTTCAAAAGTTCATGAGACCCAAAGAAAAGGGATTTCATTGAACGACAAACTATCCGTTAACAAAGAATACTTAGACAATGCCATTTGCAAACTTCAAAAAGCATTTATTCTAATTGGAGCAGAACTATGGAAAAAATTAAGTCCTGAAGATGAATCTAGAGGTGAAATTCTTGGCGATATCGTATATGAGAATCTACGACACTCAAGATGGGACATTTGTGAAGGATTATGTTATTTTTCACTTAAAGATGTGCAAACTCACCCAGTTGACAAAGTAATCGCCCAAATTAACTATTGGTTGTGTAAAAAAGAAATAGGAGATTATAAATCAATCGAAAAAGAAATTAATAAAGCTGACTTTTCAGATAAAAAAGAAATCTTTCAATTAGGATTATATGCATTGCGTGGTGAAACTGATAAAATCTTAAAAATTTTGCCAATAGTACTTGAAACAAATCAGACCAATATTGAGAGAATAGAAGAATTTCCCATCTTAAGAGAATTCAGAGAGACTGAAGAGTACAAGAATTTCAAACAAGAATCAGAATTTTTTAAAGAAGATAGTAAAGAAGTTATAACACCAGAAGTAGTAGAAAAAGAATAAAGGCAGCTGCCAACAAAGAACTGAGTTAAAAAACAAGTAACTTTAAGCTAATTTTGAAACAAAGTTTTCATCATAAGGCAATCCGCTTTTTGCAATGGCAAAAGCCTGTTTAAGCAACTTATTCGCTACTGCTATTAATGCTAACTTAGCACTCTTTCCTTTAGCTACAATTCTATCAAATAAGGCTTTGCATGCTCGGTTATATTTATACGCAGAAAAGGCTGCTAAAAACACAAGATTTCTTAATTTCTTATTTCCTACTTTACTAATTCTACTCCGCCCTCTTACACTGCTTCCAGATTCTCGAATCGTTGGTGTAATTCCAACATAACTACAAAGCTGTGCTGCACTTTCAAACTTTTTAAAACCATCTTTAACAACGATTAAAAACAAGGCTGTTTTTAAACCTATTCCTGGTATGGTTTGCAATAAAGTTAGTTGTTCTTGCTGGTCTTGTTTTACTAATTCTAATAAGCGTTTCTCTAATATTAAAATCTCGTTCTTTAAATGGTTTAAGTCTCGTTTTAAAGAGCGATAAACCGTTTTTGATGGGATTCCTAAGGTGTCTTCTCCATGAAGTTTGTTTTTTGTAGCTGTACTCTTTTTTACGTAACTATCCAATAACCTAAAGAGCTGTAAGCATTCTGCCTGTACATCTGTTAGAGCATTATATAATGGAACATCATTAAAAAGACCATACTCACAAATAGATTTAGCATCACTCTTATCGGTCTTTACTTTTGCTAGTTTCATTTGAATAAAACGCTTTACTGACAATGGATTTACAACAGATACTAATACGCCATTTTTATATAAAAACTGCGCTAATCTGTAATGATAATACCCTGTAGCTTCCATGACTACCAAAGCATCTTTTGATAGACTTTTTAGTAGTTTTTTAAAACCCTGTTCATCATTCTTTAATTGATCATGTCCTGTGTCTTGATTATAAATATCAAACACAGATTTACTAATGTCAATACCATAAATTTTTCTATCTTTAGTCATAACAACTTGAAATTTGGAAAGAACAACGCTACTCATATTTCAACAACTTGAAAACGAGATCTAGGTCTCACACCTACCTGCCGGCAGGCAGGGAACTGAACGAAGTTTAAGTAGTAAAAGAGAGAGGATTATCAATGTTGTCGAAGTCTAACGCTTCACCGTATATAGTAACCTTAATTCTCTCTTTTGTTCTTTCTGATTATTAATTAAATTTAGTGATTTACAAACTTAAGACGTATATAAAAAATAGCGATTTAATCGCTTAATCAAAACAAAATGAATAAATTAAAGGTCAGTTATAATCCGAAAAGTTAGTGTATAAAATCCGCTACTTTTCATATACAAGACCGTTGGTTGTGCTTCATGTCCAAAAAACCCATAAACTAAACGAATGATTGCAGAATTTATAGGACAAGGATTATTTGACGATACAGAGGAAAGTATCGGAAATCACGTATGCTCAACTTTAAATAACTTAACATTTAAACAGATAACATTTTTTAATGCTTTTTTACGTTCAAAAGGACTTAAAGAATTAAAACCTTTTATAAAAAAAGCACAGAAAAACGGAGCTAACTTTACATTCTTTATTGGTATAGATGAAAAAATAACATCAAAAGAGGCTCTCGAAATGCTTTTAGATTTAGGAATTGATAGTTATGTCTATTCTTCCAAACAATTTATTTACCACCCTAAAGTTTATGTGTTTGAAGGAGAAATTAGAAGTCGAATTATTACTGGCTCATCAAACCTTACTAAATCAGGATTATTTTATAATATAGAATCTTCAATATTACTTGACTTTACAAATGAAGATAAAGGCGGAAATAAAGTTTTAAATCAACTTAAAGACTATTTTTCACCTTTATTAGAATTTACAAGTGATAACCTTGAAAAGGTAACCAAAGAATATATTAATTATTTAGTTGAAGAATCTCTAATTTCAATTGAGAAATATGAATCAGATGATGACTCTTTTTTAAAAACTCATGATAACACGAAAAAACGTTTTAAAAATCCAAAAATAGGAACACTTGGAAAAATAGAAATAACTGAAAGTGCTCGTCAATCAAAAAATATAAATTTAAAATAACAGAAGAATATTTAGAAAAATGGGACGGAATGTTTAAACGCATGAAAGCCTACAAAGAGGAATTTGGTCGCACAACAGTAAGTAAAAATCATGCTGACCAAACATTAATAGGTTGGTATTATAAACAAAAACTGATTTATAATGACCCAGAACTTGAGATGCCAAAAGAACATTTAGAAAAGTTAGAATCAATTGATTTTCATTTTGGAGACGGAAAAGATGAAAGAACTGATTTTATAAGAAAAAGATGGCTGAAATTATTGGAAAAAGCATTGAGACAAGGAGAAGAAATTTCACAAATTCATAGCTATATTTTTGAAGGAGAAAATTTAGGAACTTGGCTTCAAGAATCTAAAAAAGATATAGAAACAAGAGCTTTAATTGAAAAAGCAGGTTTTGACTATAATAAAAAAAGTAGAAGTCCTAAAAATTCAGCCATAAGATTTCTATCAAACCTTGAAGAAGATTTAAATCCAAAAAAATCAAAATATCAAACTTTATTTAATTCAAGAATAATTCATAGAAAAGATAAAATACCAGATTATTTAATCAATGAAATAAATAAATTGTGGAAACAGAAATTTAAAGAAGATAGAAGTTGGATAAAAAAGTCAAGAGTTAAAGATTATACAGAAGAATGGAAAAAATTTAGAAATAATAAATCTATTAATCCAGAAGGAAAATGGTTTAAGCCAAAACCATACATGGGAAATATTTATGAATGGGTTTGGGGTAAAAGAAAGAATAAAAGTAAAATGGATTTAGTGATTGACAAGTTTAACAAAGAAGAGTTAAAAGAATTGAAAAATGAAGGATTTCCAATTGAATAGTTAAAAAACACGAAAGCACAACATTGTATAAGCGCAATTAAGGCAGATTCGACTACGTCCGAATCCACTCGGAATTGCTAACGACTGTGCTAAACCGAAAATTAACCCATATTAACCAGTATCTAAAGATTATACGTAACCGATGGAACTAACTAAAACCCAATGAAGAACTTGCTAATTTTATTAATGTTATTCTCTTTCAACGAACTGATTTCGCAAGAAATAATCGGAATGAAAGAAGTTTATGAAGAGAATAATTTAGTGTATAAAATTAGTGATGACGGACTTTTTACTGGAATTGCTCAAGTTAAACGGAAAAACGGACATCTAGTTTATGAAGAGGAATTTAAAAATGGCGTTATTTTATTTAGCTATTTATATTTCAACGGAAAAGAAAAAAGACTTTCGACAAAAACTATATACAACCAAAAAAAACCGAATGTTCTTTTAAAAGAATTTATGTACGACCTTCAAAAAGAGATTTTTGAAATTCACACCTATAACGATGACGGAATAAAAATACTTCGAGAACAATTTACAAATGGTAAAGTGTCTTATAGTTGCCAATATTTAGGGAAGAAAAAACACGGAATTGAATTGGGTTACAAAGATGGAGGAGAAAAAATGACTTTTCGTTGTGAGTATATTAATGGAAAGAAAAACGGAACCGAATATTGTCTGAAAGCCGACGGAACTGAAAGAAAAATGGAATATCGAAACGGTAAGAAAATATAATAACTAACGCCAACAACTTATATAACATATTGCTAGTTCTAGCCTATAGACTATTTTGGTGCAGATAGAACTAAAAGACAAATTTTGTTATTACTTGCCGACCATATAACACATCACCGAGGGCAAATGCTTGTTTATATGAGACTAAAGGGAATAAAACCACCAAGATATGTTTTGTATCAATAAATCGACATTATAAGTGCATTCCTGATTAGATACAACAAAAAAATAAAGACCTGCGTATAAGCAGGCCTTCAAATACTACAATTTCTTTACAAAATCTGTAATTATTACGGTAAGTGTTGGGCCTACTTTACCTTCTATATATTTTTCGTTTTCGCGATCTAAACGAATATTTCGTACGGCCGTGCCTTGTTTTGCTACCATGCTAGACCCTTTAACTTTTAAATCTTTTATAAGCACTACCGAGTCGCCGTGTTGCAATACTACACCGTTTACATCTCTATGAACAAGCTGTTCTGGATCTGGTGCGCCCTCGCCTGTTGCTTTAGCAAACTCTAATACCTCGTCTTCCAAATACATCATATCTAGTAGGTCTTGTGGCCAACCTTCTAGTCTTAAACGCGATAACATTCTCCATGCGGCTACTTTTACTGCTTCGTGCTCGCTCCACATACTATCGTTTAAACAACGCCAATGGTTAGCATCGGTGGTGTCTGGATTTTCAATTTGATCGACACAGGTTTTACAGGCTACTAACGATTTGTTTAGTGCCTCGTCCTTTTGTGGTAATAATGTATGAATTTGTAAATGCTCTACGTTTCCGCACAATTCGCATTTGTTATCTGCTCTTTTATACAATGCTCTTTCTAAACTCATAATGTTAAATTTGTAGTGCAATAATACAGCTTAATAGTAGCTTGTACAAGTTTGAGTTTAGTACATTTTTAAAGTCCTAATATTAAGGTGGTCTTCAAATTATTATAAATAAAAAAAGGACACCTTAGGCGTCCTTTTTATTAGGTTTAAAATGGTATAAGAAATTATTATTTCGACATATCGTGTATCCAGGTATATAAATAATCGCCATGAACACCCGTAAAATAACTTTGCCACGCTTTTATTTTTGCTTTATTGTCTTCGTTATCTGGAAATGCAGCCTCCATAAGTTCATCGTCTCTATCAAACATTTTATCCAAATCGGCTAAAGAATCTAGAAAATAGGCTTCCATAAACTCGGTTTTGTCTGAGCCCCAAGCATGCACATTAGGATAATAGGCTTTTATGTATTCGTTTTTCATGGTAAGTTTTTCATGGCCTTCTTTCCTTAACTTTTCAAACTCCTCCATAGAGCCTTCTTCAGGAAAAGCAAAATGGCTTTTTCTAACATAACACAGCATATCTTTGGTTGGTTTTTCAGTCATGTATTTAACTCCCGAAATTGGCGCATAAATTTCATCGGAATGCTCGTTAGTGTAATAAGAGCTTATTTTTTTAAAAAATGCTTTTCTTTCGTCTTCATCTGGCCATGCTTCTTTTTCTAACTCGGCACTTCGTTTTGCAAACTTCCCTATATCATTCCATGATGCAAAATTATTTACCACCACTACCTCGGTGTTATCTTCGCTCATGTTATGCATATACACAGAATGCCCCATGATATATTCATTTTTCATGATTACCTTTTCGAAATACTCTTTTTCTAAGGCTTTCCATTCGGATATTTTAAAATCTTTTTTATTGGGGTTCCAATGGTTCATTGTTACCGTCATGTACTCTTGTTCTTTTTCCGTATCGTCTTGCGCGGAAACTACAAGTTGACCGAGTAATAGTGTAAGAACAATTAATGCTGAGAATAATGGGTTGGCTTTTTTCATAATCTGTAAAAATTAAAGTTAATAATTTGTTGAAATTAAATACGCTTTAATATTCTTGGGAGTGCGATTATGCTAAAAATAAATACTTATGTAATTGAGAGATGGTAAATATATGCAAAAAACTATTGATTATCAAGAATTTAACTAAGAAAAGTTTCGCGCATTTTTTTGGTCATGCCTTTTATAACCATGGCATAGGAATGGTCTATTAACTCTAAAATAAGTTTAGGTTGCAATTCGCCTTCGTGAAGATACAGGGTGTTCCAGTGTTTTTTACTCATGTGAAACCCCGGGCGAATACTATTATAATCGGCACGTAATTCTTCCGAATATTCTGGATCTGCCTTTAAATTTATGGTGGTTTCGCCGGCCTCCCATTTTTTTAAACTTACTAAAGCAAACATTTTTCCTAACACCTTAAATACGAGTGTGTCCTCATCAAAAGGAAAATCTTCGATGGTGCCTTTTTTAGCTAAACAGTAATCTCGAATTTGTTCGATATTCATTTATTTAAGCTTTTTAGTCTCTTCTGTTCCAATTTCTAGGGCAGAATAATCTAATTTCCAACCAATAGTTTCAACAATAGTTTCTATTAGTAAAATGGTTTCTAAGGCTTCTTTTTGTGCTGCTTGAATAAGTCCGCTTTCTGGAATTTTATCTTTTATATGTAGTTTGGCCTCGTTGTGCAATCCGGTTAAATCGTTTGCCTCAAACCTATTAAAATAGCCGTCGGACTTATCATAATAATTTAAATTAGTTTCTATGGATAGAATTTCTGGCTGCGGAAAATGTTTTAGTATTATTTTCTTTTTATCGGTATCGGCCTGTAAATCTATTTTTGATAAATCGTAACCAATATGGGCTTTAGCGTTAATTACTACTAATGCTTTTTTACGACTTGTAATGAGTTTTAAAAAGCGTTCTTTAACATCTTCGTAGTGATAAATTTCTGCAAAATCGCCTTCAACGGTTATAAACTTACACACCTTTTTTATCTTATCTAAAAGGATAGTAGATTGCGAATTAACAAGCTGTTTTTTCTTAATAGATTTTAAAACGGTAACTACGCCTAGTGTTACCAAAACTGCAATAATAACGGCTAAAAAAATTTCCATTTAACTAATAACTTTGTATAATATGGGTTTACTTGGCGTAGCGTCATTCTCGAACGGCGCTATTTGCAAATTTAAAAAATACTCACCGTCTTCTATTTTATTGGACACATAAATAAATTCGGTAATGGTAGCATCTAATCTTAATTTCCCTTTAGTATTCCAGAATTCTCGGTGTCCTAAAAGTTCGCCACCGTCTTTTTCTTTATCAATACTGGGTAAATCTATTAGCAAGTGCTTTATACCCTTTTCTACAAGAAACTTTACAGCATCAGCTTCAAGATACGGCCAATTTGTATTGGAGTATTGCCTAGAGTGTTTCTCGCGCGTATTTGGTATGGTTCGTATTACAATAGCATCTCTTTTTTTATTTCCTAGAGCAAACTGCAATTGCTTTTTTGATATAATTTTATCTTCCCCATCGTTTTCGGGTGCCACCGTAACAACTTCAGCAAGAAAAAAGAAGGTTTTTAAATTTTGATTTATAGAGTGCACTTTTTCTGTAATATGTCCAGCACACTCGGTATGAGTGCCATGTGCATGTGGGTTAAACTGAATATTATTGAAATTAATATCTGCACCTTCACTTACAGCTGCTGTCCACTCGCCATCTTGTACGGGTTCAATTTTTGGCGCGTCCACATACCATGCATTCACATTTTTTTCTGATGAAATAAGTGGTATAGAAATATCCAAAGGTTTTGAAAAATCGATTTGAAGTTTTCTAGAGTTGTATTGAATCGTTGCAATCAAGATAAGTTTATTTTAAAAAGGCTAGAGGCGATACCATCGCTAAGAAATTTACCTTTTTTTGTGGTTAATAATTTATTACCATCAATATACAATAAATGTTCTTGAATATAAATTTCTGATTGTTTTAATAAATAGTTTTTATAAGTTTCGCCAAAATCATTCTCAATTTTTTCTAATGAAACACCCCAAACGGTTCTTAAACCCGTCATGATATATTCGTTGAATTTATCGGTTTTAGATAGGGTTTCTATTTCGTTAGGTAGTGTATTGTTTTGAATAGATTTTATATACTTTGTATTGTTAGACACATTCCAACTACGCTGGTCACCATTAAAGGAGTGCGCCGAAGGACCAATACCCAAATAGGGTTTACCAAGCCAATAGGCCGAATTATTTTTACTAAAATACTCGGGTTTACCAAAGTTAGACAACTCGTAATTTACAAACCCTTCTGCTTCTAAAGTATCTACAAGGATATTAAATTGCTCTTGTGCCAAATCATCGTCTACATTTGCAATAACACCTTTTTTAATAAAGGTTTCTAGGGCTGTTTTAGGTTCTACAGTTAAGGCATAACAAGAAATATGTGGCACATTAAAAGCTAATGCGGTTTCTATATTTTTAATCCAGGCTGCGTTGGTTAATCCTGGAATACCATAAATTAAATCGACAGAAATATTATCGAAATGTTTCGTGGCTTCATCTAAACATTTAAGCGCCTCTTTAACGTTGTGCGCGCGGTTCATGAGTTTTAAATCGCTTTCGTAAAACGACTGAATACCAATGCTTAATCGGTTTATCCTACTTTTTGCCAATTCTTGTATTACGCTATCAGATAAATCGTCTGGATTGGCTTCCAAAGTAATTTCTGGATGTTCAACAATGTTATAATATTTGTAAGCGGCATCTATTATAAAATCCAATTCATTGCAAGATAATAAACTTGGTGTTCCGCCTCCAAAGTAAATGGTTTCTATGTTTTGGTTTTCTAGCTCGTTTTTTCTAAGCTTTAATTCTTGTACCAAACACTGAATTAATGCTTCTTTCTTTTTTAAAGAGGTTGAAAAATGAAAATCGCAGTAGTGACAAGCTTGCTTGCAAAATGGTATGTGTATGTATATTGAAGCCGAAGCCCCTCCTAACCTCCCCGAAGGGGCGGAATTCGTACTCGTACCTTTAAGTTTATTTTTCACCAATTAAAATGTATTGAAATTAGGATTGAATTTTCTTTTAAACAAACAGCTTCCCTTGCAGAAACGATGGCTATTTAGTCTTCTTCCGAAGATCGACAATAGGATTGTTTTTTCTTCCTCCTTTGGAGGTTTGAGGGCCTTTACTATTCTGCTTCACAAAAGCGTCCCAACCCGTATAACTCTTACCTAACTCAATTCGTCCAGAGTTATAAAAATGACAAACAGCTGCCGCTAATCCATCAGTTGAATCTAAGTTTTTGGGTAAGGTTTTTAACCCCAACATACTTTGAAGCATTTTGGCAACTTGCTCTTTACTAGCATTTCCGTTTCCGGTAATAGCCATTTTAATTTTTTTAGGCAAGTATTCGGTAATAGGGATTTCTCTACTTAAACCGGCAGCCATAGCAACACCTTGCGCTCTACCCAATTTTAACATACTCTGTACGTTTTTACCAAAAAAGGGGGCTTCAATAGCTATTTCGTCTGGATTATGCGTATCAATAAGTTCGATAGTACGCTCAAAAATGAGTTTTAATTTTAAATAATGATCGCTATATTTTTTTAAATCCAATTCATTTAACTGCACAAAATGCATGGTTTTACCCACTACCTTTATAATGCCAAAACCCATAATGGTTGTGCCAGGGTCAATACCCAAAATAATTCTTTCTTTCATTAATCTCCACAGTAATAACAACCACTTAGCGAAATAGACGCGCCAAAAGTTAGGGTTAAAATATCGCCATTAAACGATCCGAATCCGCTAGTAACAGGACTAAAATCCTTTGAAAAACCTTTAACATATGAGGCATCCACATAAATTGACAGCTTATCGGAAACACCATAATGCAACTCGATTCCTGCCATAGCATTTAAATACGATGTTTTATTATTGCCATAATCGCCTAAAGGTTTTATCATGGTAAACCCAGGTCCGGCATGAACAAAAGCGCCCAGGTTATCTACAAAACTGGTAATTACCGAGGCATCGTATACCGCTTGCGCATTAATCCTGGTATAGTTTACTTTAAATTCTGGAGTATTATCGGCATTTGCAAAGCGATTATAGCCTAAATCTAATTTAACACCTAAACGTTGCTTAAACATGTATTGCAGCCCTAAATTAATGGTTGGGAAATTTATAGAATTACTTTCAAAATCTTCTACAAACCCACTTGAAGACGGACTATTTACACCCAAAGCAAATTGCGCTTTAAAAGTACTTGTATCGCCTTGTGAAAAGCCAGAAAAGCTGTAGATTAAAAATGCTATAGCCAACCAAAAATTAGTATTCAATTTAAAACTTGAGGTCATGTGGTAATATTAATTTAATTTGCATCGCTAATGATCCGTACGTTACCATACAAAACTAAACAATTCTTTTTTGTGCTTATTAAAATAAGCATTGTAGTTGGTACTTTTTATTTTATTTACAATAAACTAACCCATAATACGGCATTAAGTTTTTCTGAATTTATCGATTTTTCAACAAAAAACGAGGTGTTTTCCTTAAAAAACATCATTTTTTTACTTCTTTTAAGCATATTTAACTGGTTTTTCGAAATTTTAAAATGGCAAA
This sequence comes from Algibacter pectinivorans, assembly GCF_900112595.1. GTDB lineage: Bacteria > Bacteroidota > Bacteroidia > Flavobacteriales > Flavobacteriaceae > Algibacter_B > Algibacter_B pectinivorans. The sequence goes on from NZ_FOMI01000001.1 coordinate 316,176, forward strand.
CATTAGTAACTTTTATAAAAAAAATCAGTTTTAAAACAGCCCTAAAACAAAGTTTAGGATCTTTAACAGCATCTTTACTTACACCTAACAGAATTGGAGAATACGGCGCAAAAGCCATGTATTACAGTGCACATTTTAGAAAACGTGTTATGATGGTTAACCTTTTTAGTAATGTGTTACAAATGTGTGCAACCACCTTAATTGGTGCTATTGGATTTAGCCTGTTTATTTTACAATATAATCCAGATATAAACTATGTTAAACTGAGTAAATTTATAATCATTGTACTGTCTAGCCTTATTTTATTAGGTTTTGGGATTTCCAAAAGTAGGTTTAAAATTAAAGGCTTTTCGGTAAAAAAGCTTAAGCAGTTTATTTTAGAATTTCCTAAAAGCAAATTAGCTGTAGGTCTACTTTTATCTCTACTACGTTATGCTATTTTTTCGTTCCAATTCTATTTCTTATTACATATTTTTAAAACAGAACTCAGCTATTTAAATGCCATGATTATTATTAGTTCTATGTACTTAATAGCCTCTAGTATTCCATCTATATTTATATTCGATGTGGTAGTAAAGGGCAGTATTGCGGTTTATTTGTTTGCGTTTGCTGGCGTTAACGAATTGATAGTTTTATGCATAATTACCATCATGTGGTTGCTAAATTTTGCAATACCAAGTTTGTTTGGTAGTTACTATGTGCTTAGTTTTAGCCTTCCTAAAAATAACGTACAATCATGATTTTAATACTACTTTTTGTAACCCTAAGTTACCTGATTTTAATAGGTAGTTTTATTATTGGGTTTAATAAAGTATCTACGTTTATTTTAGAGGACGTGCCTGCTAAAACTAAATTCTCGATAGTTATTCCGTTTAGAAATGAGGCAGAACATTTACCCCAATTATTACAATCTGTACTCGCATTACACTACCCAAAACATCTTTTCGAAATTATTTTTGTTGATGACGACTCTAACGACAATTCGGTTACCATCATTCAAAACACCCTAAATTCAGAACAAACACCCATAAACTCTAAGATTCACTTCCAACTCATTTCTAATCCTAAAAAATCGAATTCCCCTAAAAAAACAGCTATTACTTCAGCCATAAAAACAGCCAAACACCCTTGGATTATTACCACCGATGCCGACTGCCAACTGCCTAAATTTTGGCTAGATAGTTTCAATGCGTATATCCTAAAACATAACCCAGTTTGCATTGCTGCACCAGTAACATATACAAGCACTAGTACCTTTTTAAACCACTTCCAAACGCTAGATATTTTAAGTTTACAAGGCGCTACCATTGGTGGTTTTGGCTTAAAAAAACGGTTTATGTGTAATGGCGCTAATTTTGCTTATAAAAAAGCAACGTTCAACGCCGTAAATGGTTTTAATGGCAATACTAAAATAGCCAGTGGCGACGATATTTTCCTGCTAGAAAAAATAGCAAAAGCACAGCCCAACCTAGTACATTACCTAAAATGCCAAAAGGCCATTGTAAAAACACATGCACAACCCAACTGGACACTTTTAATAGCACAACGTATGCGTTGGGCTGCAAAAACAAGTGCTTATAGTAATGTGTTTGGGAAACTAACAGGCTTAGTTGTTTTACTAACAAATGCCTTAATACTTATGGGCTTAATACTCGCCATTATAGCTATAATAAACTTTAAAACTTTGTTTTACATGGGGTTTATTAAGTTTAATATCGATTTTTATTTACTGTATATAACCGCTTCGTTTTACAAGCAAAAAGCTATTTTAAAAAGTTATATATTAGGGTTTTTAGTCTATCCCTTTTTTAGCGTTTATGTGGCTTGTATCTCCATGTTTTCTGGCTATACATGGAAAGGCAGACAATTTAAAAAATAAATTTAGTAGCTTTAGTTTCTATGAACATCTTTAATAAAACCTCCAATCCGGCATTTACCAATTACTTTTTTGGCACCAAAAACACATCTGGCAAAACCATGTCGGTTAGTGGTATTTTTATTAAATCCATGCTATCCATTGCAATAATTGTTATTATTTCCATTGGTATGTGGAAGCTTCACAGCAACGGTCAATCCATTAAGTGGTACTCCATTGGCGGCATGCTTGCAGCCATTGTAATAAGCATTGTTATTTCGGTACGCCAACATTGGGCACACGTTTTAGTTCCCCTTTACGCCATAGCCAAAGGCTTTTTTTTAGGTGCCGCAACGGTATACGCACATGCACAATTTCCAAATTTACCATACCAAGCCATAGGCATAACCGTGGTAACATTTATCGTTATGCTACTGCTTTATCAAACCCGCATTATTGTAGTAACAAAAAAACTACGAAGCGTTATTATTACAGCCGTAACCAGCATTTTTATAATTTATCTAATATCCTGGATATTAGGCTTTTTTGGTATTAAAGTATTTATTTGGGGCATTTCTTGGCCAGCCATAATTTTCAATATTCTAGCAGCCGTTTTCGCGTCCCTTTCGCTCCTTCTCGATTTCGATTATATAGAACGCCACAAAAACAGATCGCCAAAATACAAGGAGTGGCTAGCCACTTGGGGCCTACTTGTAACCTTAGTTTGGCTGTATCTGGAAGTATTAAGACTCATGCGTAAACTAGCCATTAAGTTTTAATTTGGGCGTTACCACACCCTTCGTCTGCGCTCAGGGCAAGCGGTCGGGCTTTCCACTGCAAGTCCTCGCACTTCCTCCGTCAGGCTGTGGGCTTTCCATTTCAATCCCTAACGCAGCAATCCGCCAAGGCCATTTTAAATCAAAAAATTAGTGATAATTAAAAAAGCCGTTGCAAAACCTAATTTACATGTATAACTATAGGCAATTTAAATTCTGTAGTAACCTGTTGTCCGCGTTTAATAGCCGGAAATATTTTAGGCAAAACATCAAGACTTTGGTTTAATAGTTCTTTTATATTCGGAATTTCATAATAAGTAAGCGAATCAATTTTAGCCTCTAACAAGCTTAAATTGCCAGTATTAGACACCTGAAAATTCAACATTAGCGTATCATTAATATCTTGAGTCACCACAATACGCTCCTCTTGCAAGTAGTTAGTAATATGCTGTGTAATTGTTGTTTGAAAACACAAGGTTCTTTCTGCCTTAGAGCTAGACGAATCGCATACCGAAAAACTTGGGTATTCATCAACATCTTTCCAATTAAACGTTTCTAATTCCTCTTTAAGAATCGCTTCAGAAGATGTTTTCTTCACATTAAAATACTCGCATGATGTGAGTGATAAAATGACTATTAAAACCAATAATTTCCTCATGTATTTTATCTGAAACCGAAAAATACAATTTTTTTAGGTTTTTTGTAATCTAAAAAAGAAAAACCGAAGCCTTAACTTCGGTTTTAAACAGTATTACTTGAAATATAATTGAAATTCGAATTATTTATCCTTAAACTTGAAAAATAATAGGAAGCGAATACGGAACTACAACCTGTTTGCCATCAACCTTTCCTGGTATCATTTTAGGTAATAACTTTACAACTCTTATAGCCTCTGCCTCTAGCTCTGGATGTGCTGCTCTAGAGCGAATATCTATAACACGACCATGTTCATCAATTTTAAAAATAACGTGAATACGTTGTTTTCCATTTAACCCTAATTTATGTGCTAATTTTGTATTAAAATGTTTAGAGACATGCGTTGTTATACCCTTATCTAAGCACGCTTTTTTCTCTTCGTTACTTAAAGCATTATCACAAGATTCAAAATTTGGCACTTCATCTAGATGTGCTATAGCTACATCCTTATTTAATGGGACTTCATTGAGTAGTACCGTATCTTCTTTTTTGTTTTGCACATCGCTACCTTGAAAAATAATAGGTAAGGAATAAGGCACATTAACCTGCTTCCCTTTATGTTCACCTGGTTTAAATCTAGGTAGCGTTTTAACAACGCGTATAGCTTCTTTTTCTAGCTCGGGATGTTCCGATCTAGAACGCACACCAACAACATCTCCATCAACACTTATTTTAAAAATAACATTAATACGCTGTTTCCCTTTTAAATTAAGACTATCGGCTAGCTTAGTATTAAAGTTTTTATTAATATGCATTGCAATGTTTTTCGACATACATTTTTTTTGTTCCTCTACTGTTAAATCTTCGCAACCTGGAAAAACAGGAACTTGGTCTATAATACCAAAAGGAACATCTAAATGTTTTATAATATCGGCAAAAAACGGATCTTCAAATCCGTTATCACTTGTAAAAACAAGTAACTTTTTTATTTCTAGGTCTTCGTTTTCATTGATATCACCTTGTACTTGAATTTGCTTAAAAACCTCAGCTATTTTTTTAGTTAAATCAGTTTGCGAGCCTTTAGTGGTGTAATCTTGAATGTCTTTTACCAAAGCTTGATTAAAGCCTTCGCCTTTAACTGCATCTAAAAGCAGTTTAAGTCCTCTTTCTTCTGCTTCGTTTACATCTCCTTGTATTTCAATTTGATGCTTTAAGGCTTTTACTTTAGTAATTAATGGTGTTTTCTGCTGGATCTCCTCATTGCTGGTATTACCTATTGTGGTAGCGGGATTAGTTTCCATACACGACGTATAAACCAACATGGCTATTAGCATAGGTATTAACAAGGCATACTTAAATAACTTGACCTGTTTTGATTTCGATTTTTGTAACATAATGATTCGTTTTTTGATTAATGATTGTTTAAAAAATGGATTGATGAATGAAATATTTTTGGTATCGAAAACTTGAGACAATAAATTTTGATAATATTGATTTTTATTTTGATTCTTAACTACTTGTGCATCGGCAATATATTCATGCAAGGACATTATTCTATTTTGATAGATATAGGTTAAAGGATTAAACCAAAATGCAATGCGTAGCAGCTCAAAAAACAATAAATCTAGAGTATGTTTTTGTTTTACATGAACCATTTCATGCTTTAAAACCGTATCTCTATTAGTTTTGTTAAGCAGTGCTCCTAAAAAAATATAATTAAAAAAAGAAAAGGCCATATCGCTTTTTAACACACTAACAATAAACACATTACCGTATTTACACTTAGGGTTTTTAAAAAGTAATTTTAGTAGTTTTATTAATTTAAAAATAAAAATACATGTTGCTATTCCTGTGCCTAAATAAAACAGAAGTTCCCAACTCCAAAACGATTGCTGTTTTAATATTATGCCTTCCAAAGGAATTGGATTTACAGGGTGTTGCGATGCGCTCCCAATAAAAATTTCTGGTAAATTAATGATGTAATCTTGAGAAAGGATGTTCTTAAAACTAGGCACCTTAATAAACGGAAGTATTAAGGGCATTATAGCTGTAATTAACAAATACGCTCTATTCCAATTAAAAAAGGTTTCCTTTTTTAAAAACAAATCGTAAATAATTAAAAAGAACAACTGAAAAGCAACAACCTGTATAATGTAGTGTAACATAACTAAGATTCGTTTTTATTAATCTCTTTAAGCACAGACTCTAAGTCTTTAATATTCATATCATTTTTCTTTACAAAAAACGACACCATACTTTTAAAAGAACCTTGAAAATAATTATCAACCAATTTATTTATAGATTGATTACTATACTCTTGCTTCTCCAACAATGGAAAATACACATGGCCTTTCCCTTCTTTTTCATAATCGACAAAACCCTTACTCTCAAGAATTCTAACTATTGTAGATACTGTGTTATATGCAGGTTTAGGCTCCGGAAATTCTTCTATTATAGCTTTTACATTGGCCTTTTTTAATTGCCAAAGTATTTGCATAATATCCTCTTCTGCCTTAGTAAGTTGTTTCATAATTAGTACTAATTTATTTATTCAACTAAATTCTTAGTTCTACAAATTTAACTAAAAATTTAGTTCAAACTAATTTTTTAGTTAAAAAATGTAACATTTGGCACGATTTTTAATCTAAACAATATATAACTTAAACATTTTATGGATATTATTTTAATCATTATTGCTGCGCTACTTATGTTTTTAGGCATTATTGGCAGCTTTTTACCTATTTTACCAGGACCATTAACTAGTTGGATTGGACTTTTGGTACTTTACTTTACCGAGGCTATTCCTCTAGACAAAACCTTTTTAATTATAACCTTTGCCATAGCTGTATTTATTTGGATTTTAGATTATATTATTCCTGCTATTGGCACAAAACGCTTTGGTGGTACTAAATATGGTATGATAGGCACTACAATTGGTTTAATTGTTGGCTTAATAGCTCCTATTCCTGGAGGAATTATAATTGGTCCTTTTTTAGGTGCACTACTAGGAGAGCTTATTAATAAAAGTGATGGTAAAACAGCAACAAAAGCAGCCTTTGGATCTTTTATAGGCTTTTTAACTTCAACCTTTATAAAGTTTGTAGTGGCTATAATTTACCTTGGGTTATTTATTGGCGTTCTTTGGGATTACCGTTATGCCTTATTTCAGGTCTAAAAAGAAGAAACCCTGTGGGTCTCTCACCTCCACAGGGTTTATGTAAATTGCTATTATCAACAAAAAATTGAGGGTATAATATAATTTTATGAAGTGTTGATATACAAATATACTCAGAACTATCGTGTTTGGATTACGGGAAACCCGCAACTATTTTACGGACATCTAGTAATCCCTAGTAATATCAATGGTTTCGAGAGTAAAAAAAAATTGCTTTTTTTTATTTTTTTTTATTCCCTTTAAAATAACTGTTAAATAAACCCCTTTTTTCTAGCTTCGTCTATCAAGGTTTCATCTTGACCATCTCGAACTTCAAAAATTTCTCTAAGATGCTTTTTCCTTTTTTCTATGGCGCTCAAAGAAATATCTAAATGAGATACTAAATTTTTAGTTTTTATACCTTGTGAGAGCAAATGTAGAATTTTACGATTCTTATCGTCTATTATTATATCTGTAGCAATTGTTTTTCTTAAATGGCTATTTACCGTGCCGCTATAAAAAGGCGGGTTATATAAAACGGCCTGAAAAGCACTAGCTAACTCTCTAGAAGTTAAATCGCTTTTAATTAAAAACCCTTCTGGATCTATTGTTTTAATAATATTATGAATCCTAAAAGACTCATTAAACATGGTTAGAACAATAATTTTTGCATTAGGCAACACCTTTCTAGCATATTCAGCTAAGTCCTCACCAGAGCTCATAGAACCATCGGTAGAGGGAGGTAAACTAATATCAACAAATAAAACGTTATATGGTAGCTGCAAACTTATAGATTTATCCATAAGTTTAACCGCTTCATCACAATTATTTGCAATATCAATGGTTAACTCTTGTTTGCTTTTTTTAGTAAATTGCAATGTGTTTTGATACCCTTCGATAATCATCGGGTGATCATCAATCATTAAAATTTTAATTTTTTCGGTCATAGTTAGGTTTGGAGTATCGGAGCCTCAATAACTACTTGAGTTCCCGTGTTTTTTGTAGATGTTATGTTTATAGTTCCATTCAATTCTTTAATTCTAGAATTCATGTTTTTTAAGCCAATACCTGATTTTGCGCGGTTAATATCAAAACCAGATCCATTATCCTTAATCGTTAAGCAAATTACATTATTTTTTAATTTAAAGCTAATTATTACTACACTTGCTTTCGCGTGTTTGTAGATATTGTGAAGTGTTTCTTGTATTATTCTATACATATGAATTTTCATTTTATTCCCCACAAAATCCCATGAAATATCGTCATCAAGTATTAATTTATAGTCCAAATTATAGGTTAAAGTTTGAGTTTCTACTAAGGTCCTAATAATATCTGAAAAACCAGAGCCAGACACAAAATCGGTACTTAATTCATGTGACACTTTTCTAATATCATCTTCAATTATTTTTAATTCTTTAATATATTCCTCTCTAGTTTTCATAGCTTCTTTGCTAGTATTCATATTTAGGCTATCTAAACTTAAACGAGTACCAAATAAACGTCCTAAAATACCGTCATGAAGTTCTTGAGAGATTTTTTTCTTTTCTAAATCTCTAGCTTCCTCTACACTTTCATTTTGAGATAGCATAAGATTATAAATTTCCTCATTTGATTCCTGCTGCTTTTGTTTAAACTGTAACTCCCTATTCCTATTTCTTTGACCTATAGCAATGTAAAGTAAGACGGAAGCTAAAACAACAACTATAGATATGATTAAAAGCCACATCCGTTCTTTAGCAATCTGAATATTTTGTTGTTCTATTTTATTTGTTTCGTATTTAATCCTGGCAAATTTATCGCGTTTTAGTCTTTCGCTTAAAGCTAAACTATCACTAAGTTTTATATAATCTTTTAAGAATTTAATGGATCTATTACCTGTTTCTATTTCTGATATTAATAAAAGAGACTTTAATAAATCGTCGTTATTGTAGGCCTCGGCAATACCTTTTGCTCTATAAGCATAATGTTTAGCTGAATCTTTTTTATTAAAGTCATTGTAATACTCTGCTAAATGTTGAAGAATAATTATAGAGTTATAAGTATCGTTAGTACTATCGCAAATCTTTAAAGCTTTTAGATATAATCCCGGAAGTTGTTTTAAATCTTTAGACAGGTAGAGTGTATTTGCATAGTTTCCTAAAGCTAAAATGTGTACATCTGGATGCTTATTTAGTAATTTACTATTCGATAAAATTTTCTGATAGCCCTTTAGCGCTAGTTTGTATTGCTTTGCATTTTTATAGGTAAATGCAATATTATTTTCTGAAAGCCCTATACTCCTTTCAAAATCGCCTTCTAAATCCCGTTTTAATTCTAGGGCCCTTTTATGATATTTTATAGACTCTTCATACAGTCCGAGTTCATTAAAAACAATACCTAAATTATTATTAATATATGCCTTATATCTTTTTACATCATTAGTTTCATTTAAACTTTCTAGTATTGTTAAGGCCTCAATGGAAGTCGACTCACTACCTGTATAGTCCTTATCATAAGTTTGGCATACTGCAATGCCATGAAGCGTTGCTGCTGTTTCATATTTAAAATTGTAATTTCTAAATATCTGTTCGGATTTATAGAAATAAAAATAAGCACTATCACTTAACAAATACTTTCGGTAAAGCTCACCGATTTTGTAATGCTGTCTGGCCGCAAAAATAGAATCTGTTAATTTATTATCTGATAGTATTTTTTTTATAGAATCGATTTTTTTTGTTACAAGTACGGTTTGAGCTTGTATTCCAAAAAAACACCATAGTAGCAAGCAATATCGCATTAAATTTTTCAACTAAAAGTAGTTTCATTAAGTCTATTTTCAAATGTATTTATAATTTTTCAATTTTCAACTACTAGGATTAAAGTATAAAAAAGCCCCAAATATTATATTTGAGGCTGATAATGCATTTTGATCTTGCCTTAATCTTGACCTTGACCTCCTGTATAAGGTACTGGTTGTTCTGTATTGTCACCAACTTGTAAATCATCTTCTGTTAAATCTTGTTTAGTACAAGAAGATAAAAATGTAAAAAAAAGTGCTGTAATTAAAGTAATTTTTAGGGTTTTCATATATTCAAATTTTAAGGTTATAAGATGATATTTATTAAAAAAACAGTAGTTAATAATAAAATTCTTACTAAATTTTATTAAAATACACCCGAACACGACCGATGTACTACGATTCTGAAAATAAATTTATTGAGGGAACTGACTTAAAAAGTCTATATGGATTAATTCTACTTAATTGAACTTAGGGAAATTAGGTCGCTCTATCAAGGAAGACGAAAATATGCTATGAAGTACATTTAAGCCTAATTTTTATTGAAAAAAAATGAAATATTCGATGAAATGCATTAAATTTTATCGACGAAATGCATAAAAATCCGATGTATGGGTATTTACTTACAGCGTGGAACTGTTTTTTATTAAGCTAGTTTTAATGATTTTTGTCTTTACATCGACTTCTAACCCCTTGTTTTGCATTCGATTAATAAGGAGTTCGGCAGCTTGTGCGCCTATCACTTTTGCATGCTGCCTAATAGTCGTTAATCGAGGAATTGTATGATTAGAATCCGACTTACTCGCAAAAGCTATTACAGAAATATCTTTAGGCACCTTTAAACCCAGATTAACTGCTGTATTAAGCGCTATAATTCCAGAAGAACTCTCGGCAGCTATAACGCCTTCAATATTTTTATTTTTCTTATAAAAGGATTTTATTTTTTTAGCAGTTTCGTCTTTTTTCTTAATTTTTAAAACCAAAGGCTCTAGAACTCCGGTCTCCAAAATAGCCTTATTGTAACCTCGTTCTCTTAATTTACCAACACTAATATCATTAATATTGCTTATAAAAACAATTTTGTTTCTACCCTCTGCTATTAAGCTTTTGGTAGCGTTGTACGTGGCGTCAAAATCGTCCACTATTACTTTATCGCACATAACATCATGGGCAACTCTATCGAACATAACAATAGGTAAGCCCTGTTTAATAGTGTTTTTAAAATGCTCTACCTCATTATTCATTTGCGACTCTTGCGACACAGATAATATAAAACCATCAACACTACCATTAGCCAAAAACTGCAGACTTTCTTTTTCTTTGGCTAACGACTCGTTAGATATGCATGTAATAATATTATAACCGTGTTTTGAAGCTTCTCTTTCAATACCAAAAAGCACTTTGGCCAAAAAACGATTAAGTATATTAGGAATTATAACACCAATGGTTTTAGTTTTATTATTTTTTAAACTTAAAGCAACTTTATTTGGTCTGTAGTTATACAAGTTGGCTAATTCCTTAACGCGTCTTACTGTTTCTTCACCAATTTCCTCGCTATTATTCAAAGCCTTAGAAACCGTTGATATAGATACATTTAATTCTTTTGCCAGCTGTTTTAGTGTAACCATATAATTTATTAAGATAAAATAGCAATTTACAAAATTAGTACTTGTAAACCGTTCAAGTAAAAATAAGTTTTAAATATATTCATTTTTAAAACACAACCCACATAATGCACTATACATTTTTCAATATCTGTATTAAAAATCTAATTATTAGCTTAATTTTGCAAAAGTATTACAAACATAAACAAAACCAAATTTCACTAAATTAATTTCAAAAACTTGATGCAAACAAGAATTTTTACTCTGCTATTAATTTTCTTTTTTACAACCCAATTAATACAAGCTCAAATTACAGGAAAAATTATCGATGCCGACAGCAACGAACCTTTAGAATATGCCACGGCAGCACTATATAACACCGAAGGAAATTTAATTACTGGTGTAATAACAAACACTGAAGGCATTTTTAACCTCGAGAACATAAAAGCTGGAACTTATACTATTAACGCATCTTTTATGGGATATACCTCATTAAAAACGGATGCTATAAAGGTTAACAAAAAAGGAGAAACTATAAATTTAGGTACTCTAAAATTAACTTTAGGCAGTCAATTAAACGAAGTTCTTATAAAAGCCGAACGATCTGCTGTGGTGCATAAAATTGACCGCCAAGTTTTCAATACTAAAACCTATCAAAATAGCGAAGGTGGCAACGCCGTTGATGTTATAAAAAACCTTCCATCGGTAACTGTTGATGGCCAAGGCGAAATAAGTGTTCGTGGCAGCAAAGGGTTTACAGTATTGGTTAACGGAAAACCAACCCAAGGCGATGCCAGTGCCATTTTAGCACAATTACCAGCAAATGCGCTTGAAACTATAGAACTTATTACGGCACCTTCTGCCAAATATGATCCAGAAGGTAAAGGTGGTATTTTAAATATAAAAACAAAAAAAGGCGCCATTAATGGTACTTTTGCCCAAGTAAACCTGCGCGGAGGCTTACCTTCAATTGAAGACTATGATACAAAAGTTCCTGCCCAACGTTATGGAATAGATGCTACCATAAATAAACGTACAGACAAATGGAACTTTTCTTTAGGAGCAAGTTACCAACGAAACGACAAAACAGGACGTCGAGAAGGCGAAATGTTTATTATTAACCAACCCGAAAATAAAACTACTTTTTTACCATCGGATGGCGAACGTAGTTTTGATGATATTAGCTATAACGGGCGTTTAAACTTAGATTTTACGCCTAACGAAAACAATGAATTTTCATTTGGCCTATTTGCCGGTAAACACACCAAAGAGCGTCTTGCCGATATTGTATACTACGACAATCACGCTGTTTCACCTATTGGAAGTAACAACAGACTTTACACTTTTGAATATTACAACCACAACTTAAGAGTTAGAAAAGGTGATTTTGCCTTAGGTAGTATAGACTATGCCCATACATTTACCAACGACTCTAAATTATCAACGTCCTTTTTATATGAATATACCTTTTTAGGAGGACCAACAGAAAATGATAACTTAGGACATCCTGATAACAGTATTATATATCAACAAGAATATAACACAAACGATAATCCGTTATATGGCACACGTTTTAATCTTGATTACCAATGGAAACCTTTTACTTTTGGAACTCTTGAAACAGGCTACCAATACCGCGATATAGACCATACAGGTGAGTTTGTGTATGAGCGCGATGGCATTTTAGTACCAGAATTTTCTAGCGATATAGAATTAAAAAGAAAAATACATTCGGGTTATGCACAACTAACCGCTAAAAAAGACAAATGGGATTATGCCGCTGGTGTACGCGTAGAGTCTATGGACAGAACGTATACCGAAGCCTTAAAAAGCGAAACAACACCCAATGTTTACAAATACGACTTTGTAAAATTATTTCCTTCTGCCTCCTTACAATATACTGTAAACGACAAAACAAAACTTAAAGCTGCCTACAGTAAACGAGTAGAGCGCACAACCACATTAAAAATGAATAGCTTCGCAGAGCGCGAACACTCCGAAGTTTTCGAGCAAGGCGATAACACCTTATTACCAGAATTTATAGATTTAGCCGAAGTTGGTATTACTAAAAAAATAAAAGGAGGTAACTCCATTTATGCTACCGCTTATTTTAGACACGTTGATAACGTAATAAATCGTGTAAATACTTTGGCTTACGAAGCTTCGGGAGAAGTTATTGATAGTATTATAAACCGTGTATATTCTAACGTAGGTAAAAGTAACGCTATTGGATTAGAGTTTGGAGCAACACTTAAACCAACAAAAAACTGGACCAATAATATAGGTGCAAACATTTATAATTATGCTATTGATGGAGTCTTGAATTTTAACCACAGAGATGGCGTTGAAAGAACTTACAATATAGATAGCAAATCGACTATTTACTCTCTTAATTTAAACTCTACCTATTCGTTTTGGGATAATGCTTCGGTACAGTTTACCTTCAATTATCTATCCGACAGAAACACGGCAATGGGCGAAGACTCAAGGTTTTACTCACCCAACCTAACGTTCAAAAAAACGTTTATGGACAACCGTTTATCGGCTACCTTGCAATGGCAAAATATAGACATGGGATTGCTTAACACTAACGAACAACGCATAACCACCTCTAGGTCTAATCAATTTTACACAACTACCAATTATGTTTACGAAGTTGATATGATTACTTTAAATCTATCGTACACATTTAATACCGTAAAAAATAAATCAAAATTTATAGATAGTGAATTTGGTAAGCGCGAATTTTAGTAAGTAGAAACTCGTATAAAACAAAAAAAAGAGCCTTAAATACTTATAAGACCCTCTTTTTTTTCTTGATTAATAGCACTTATTAGACACTACTGTTTTTATAAAGTCACATCTTCAAATAAAAATATCTTCGCTAATACATTTAGTTTATCGGATTGATTATTAATCTTCTAGAAAGAATGTTTTAGGTTTAAAAACTTTCCTAAAACAAAAAAGCATCCCCATCTTCTTCACAGAAAAAAGGAAAGCTTTCCATTGGAATACCAAATTACTTTGGTATAACTACATCACGCTTTTGGCGTGATCAACACAACGTCGTTATAATTACCAAAAAAAGCCCTAATTTCTCAGAGCTTTCTTTTTGCAATTTTTGCGGTCTGGACGGGACTCGAACCCGCGACCTTCGCCGTGACAGGGCGACATTCTAACCAACTGAACTACCAGACCGTTGCATTATTGCGAGTGCAAAGATAACCGCCTTTTTCAATTCCCCAAACCTTTTTTAAACTTTTTTTAAAAAAATTTTAAAAAAATTTTAAAAAAAATAGTTTCTCCTTTTTAAAAATATAGGTTATCGAAATTTTTGGCGCTCTACCATGTACGTTGTGAGGATGTTATTAAAATTTTCATTAATATCGGCCTCAACATACTTTATTTTGTATTGCGCGCATTTTAATTTTAAAGCTTCAAAATAAGCGCTTACTGCTTTGGTATAACTTTCTTTTATAGAATCGGCATACAAATTTATATACGCTCCGGTTTCAACATCTATAAAACGCTTAGGCTTATTGTCGAAATCAAAATTAAGCTCGTTTTTCTTATCAAACACATGGAAAAGCACCACTTCGTGCTTATTGTACTTTAAGTGCCTTAATGCTTCAAATAATCGTGCATCATCTTCGGTAGTTTGAAACATATCGGTAAACAAAAACACCAAAGAGCGCCTATGCATCTTTTCTGCAATTTCATGCAAATACTTATAGGTTTCGGTTTGTTTATTTAACGGCTTAGACACTACTGCCTCACTTAAATGACTCAAAAGCATTTGGTGGTGGCGTTCACTGCCCTTTTCTGGCGCATAATAGTCATATTTATCACTATAAATACTCAAACCAACAGCATCGCGTTGCCTTTTTAAAATTTGCATTAAAGAGGCCGCTGCCAAAGCCGAAAAACTAATCTTGTTTAAACTATTAATAGAAAACGTATCCAACTTCGGGTAATGCATCGAGCTGCTATTATCTAGTATAATGTGGCACCGTAAATTGGTTTCATCATCATAGCGTTTCGTGTACAACTTATCTGTTTTAGCAAATAACTTCCAGTCTATATGACGCGTACTTTCACCTTGATTATAAATTTTATGCTCTGCAAACTCCGCCGAAAACCCATGAAACGGACTTTTATGCATACCAGAAATAAAACCTTCAACCACCTGTTTTGCAAGTAGCTCAAGATTTCTAAAACCTTCTGCTTTATTAAGTTCGTTTTGTAAGTTCATATGGAAGCCCCACCTAGCCTCCCCAAACGGGGAGGAACACTCATGAGGAAAATTATTATTATAAAATCTATTAATTACTCTCATTTTCATAAGAGTAAGGGTTCCCCCATCTGGGGGCTAGGGGCTTATATCACCCCATCAACAATACCGTAAGCCACAGATTCCTCTGCACCCATCCAATGGTCGCGGTTAAAATCTTTAATTACCTTATCGTAATCTTGTCCGCAATTTTCGGCCAAAATCTTAGCACTTAATTCTTTAGTTTTTATAATTTCTTGAGCCGTAATTTCAATATCACTAGCTTGCCCACGAGCACCACCACTAGGTTGATGAATCATAACACGCGCATGCGGCTGTATAAAACGTTTTCCTTTAGCACCAACCGATAATAAAATAGACCCCATAGAAGCTGCCAACCCAGTACAAATTGTAGACACATCGCTATTTAAAGATTTTATGCAATCGTACATGGCAAAACCCGAAGTTACATAACCACCTGGGCTATTAATGTACAACTGGATATCCTTAGTCTCTAAGGCATCCAAATAAAGCAACCTATCAATTACATGTTTAGCAGATTTATCGTCCACCTGACCCCACAAAAACACTTTGCGTTCCTCAATCAATTTGCTATCAATAGCATCTTGTACTTTTATCGTTTTACTCATAATTCTTATTTAATTTGCATCTAAAATAAAAAAAAGGTTCACCATTACGGCAAACCTTTTTAAGTTTCTTTTTATTTATCTACTACAAAAGACCTTCAATGGCATCTGTATAGGCTTTTTTAGGAGCAACACCAACTTGACGACCAACAACCTCACCGTTTTGAAACACTAAAACTGTAGGTATGTTACGCACACCATATTTAGCAGCAAACTCTTGGTTAGCATCAACATCTACCTTACCAACAACAGCTTTACCTTCATATTCCTCGCTAATTTGCTCAATAATAGGTCCAACCATTCTACAAGGTCCACACCATGCAGCCCAAAAATCAACCAAAACTGGCTTGTCACTCTTTAATACTTCTTCTTCAAATGTCGCATCTGTTATTTCTAATGCCATAATATTTATATTTTAATAAGTTTTTAATTCGTTTTAATAACACAAATTTAGTCAAAAAAAAACCGAAAGCTTACAAACCACCAATTTGTTTTACCTATAACGCTATTGGCTAGCTTTATTTAATTTTATTGGGCGCATCCCAAGGGTCGGGCTTTCACTACTCGCACCTCCTACGTCGGGCGCTCAAACATGCCGTTCAATCCCTTGCGCGGGTGCAAAGCTTTAAATTACAATTTTAGTGTAATATAAAAATGAAGTTTTTAAAAACTTAATAAAAACCATTAATTTAACTTAAACTTCACATCTTGAGCCTCTAACTCGCTTATAAGTTCCTGGCAAACCTTTACTTTTTGTCGCCTGCTAGACATATTAAGCTTTATTTTTTCTCGCATATCATACACCAAAAAATTTAAGGCTTGGTTACCTGGGTGCATGTTTATTAATTCTTTTAAGGCCGTTATTTTTTGCTCATCTATATCTTTAATATTCAGCTGTATCGATAACTTTTTGGCATAATTCTCCATAACATCATGCAGCAACTGGAAACTATTAAACTGCAACCTGGGGTCGCTTTTCTTTCCTGTATCTTTATTAACCCAACCCTCTCGAATAAAAGCTTTTACAAATACAAAACTGTTTTGTAACAAAAAGTGTCTAAATTTTAAATACTCCTCACCAAACACTCTAAACTCAAAGCTATCGGTATAATCTTCAATAGTAAACATTGCCCATCCTTTACCTTGTTTACTTACACGGTGTTGCACATCGGTAACAACCCCGCCAAAAACCAACTCTCTATTTACGTAAGGCTCTAACGTATTAAACATACCTACGGTAGCATTACAAAAGGTTTTCATTTCGGTTTTAAAATCGTCCAACGGATGTCCAGAAATATAAACCCCAACAACCTCGCGCTCTTTACTAAGTTTCTCCATGGTTCCCCACTCCTCGCAAGGCGGCACTTCGGGCTCTGCAAATTGCACATTACTTTGCTCACCAAACATATCTATCTGTGCCGAATTCTCGTTCTCTTTATACTTTTGAGCAAATTTTATAGCCTTTTCTAAAAAGGTAATACCATCGCCATCATCATGAAAATACTGCGCCCGATGCACATCGCTTAAACCATCAAAACCACCAGCTAAAGCCAAATTTTCAAAAGCTCTTTTATTGGCTGCTCTTAAATCTATTCGTTTTGCAAAATCAAAAATAGATTTATAAGGTCCGCCCTCTTCTCTATTTTCTACAATAGTTATAACCGCACCATGACCAACACCTTTTATAGCACCCATACCAAAGCGTACCGCATTATCTTTATTTACCGAAAACTTGTAAAACGATTCGTTTACATCTGGTCCCAAAACATCAAGCTTCATACGTTTACATTCTTCCATAAAAAATGTAACCTGCTTAATATCGTTCATGTTATTCGATAATACAGCCGCCATATATTCGGCAGGATAGTGCGCTTTTAAATAAGCCGTTTGGTAAGCAATCCACGCATAACATGTGGAGTGCGATTTATTAAAGGCGTAACTAGCAAAGGCTTCCCAATCTTTCCAAACTTTCTCCAGAATTTTAGCATCGTGACCTTTGGCACTAGCCTGCTCGATAAATTTAGGTTTCATTTTATCAAGTACGGCAATTTGCTTTTTACCCATCGCCTTACGCAGTACATCGGCTTCACCTTTTGTAAAATCTGCTAAACTTTGCGACAGTAACATTACCTGCTCTTGGTAAACCGTAATACCGTAAGTTTCCTTTAGGTATTCCTCCATGGCTGGTAAATCGTATTCTATATCTTCATCCCCATGTTTTCTTCTAACAAAACTCGGTATATACTCCATTGGCCCTGGTCTATACAAGGCATTCATGGCAATTAAATCTTCAAAAACGGTAGGTTTTAAATCGCGAAGGTGTTTCTGCATCCCAGGAGATTCATACTGGAACACACCAACGGTTTCCCCTCTCTGGAACAGCTCATACGTCTTTTCATCGTCCAACGGAAAGGTTTCCGGGTCGAGTAAAATATCGTGCTTCGCTTTTACAATTTTAACAGTATCTTTAATTAAGGTTAGCGTTTTTAACCCTAAGAAATCCATTTTAAGCAACCCCGCATCTTCCACTACCGAGTTGTCAAACTGGGTAACATACAAATCGGAATCTTTAGCTAAAGACACCGGAACGAATTTGGTAATATCGTCTGGGGTTATAATAACACCACAGGCATGAATTCCGGTATTTCTTACCGAGCCTTCTAGTGTTCTTGCAAGATTTAAAGTTTCGGCTTGCAAATCGCTACCATCGGCAATATTTAATAGTTCGTTGATTTTCTCTAAATCTTCAGCTCTAAATTTACTTCCTAATTCCTTTTCCGAAAGCCCAAAAATCTTACCGAGCTTAGACATATTCGGTATTAATTTTGCAATCCTATCGGCATCAAACAAAGGCAAATCCAACACACGTGCGGTATCACGAATAGACGATTTTGCCGCCATGGTACCGTAAGTAATAATCTGTGCTACTTGATTGCTACCGTACTTATCAATAACGTAATCCATAACACGACTTCGGCCTTCATCATCAAAATCAATATCAATATCGGGCATACTTACACGATCCGGATTTAGGAAACGCTCAAAAAGCAAATCGTACTTTAAGGGATCTATATTGGTAATCCATAAACAATAAGCAGCTACCGATCCTGCCGCCGAACCACGCCCTGGCCCCACCGAAACATCCATTTTTCTGGCTTCCCGAATAAAATCTTCAACAATTAAGAAATACCCTGGATATCCTGTATTTTCAATAACACTTAACTCGAAATCTAAACGCTCGGTAACTTCCTCCGATAAAGGTTCTCCATACCGTTTTTTAGCGCCTTCGTACACTAAATGCTTTAAATAGGCATTTTCTCCTCGTTTGCCACCGTCTACCTCATCTTCTTTATGTTTAAATTCTTCTGGAATATCAAATGCCGGTAATAAAACATCACGAGCCAATTGGTAGCCCTCAATTTTATCGACCACCTCTTGCACATTTATAATGGCCTCAGGAACATCCTTAAACAGTTCCTTCATGGCATCGGCCGATTTAAAATAATACTCTTGGTTTGGTAACCCGTAGCGATATCCGCGTCCGCGTCCAATTGGAGTGGCCTGTTTTTCACCATCCTTAACACACAATAAAATATCGTGAGCATTGGCATCTTCTTGGTTTTGGTAATAGGTATTATTGGATGCTATAAGTTTAACATCATGTTTTTTAGCCAGTTTTATTAAGGTTGGGTTTACACGATCTTCATCATCTTGATTATGGCGCATAAGCTCCACGTATAAATCATCGCCAAATTCTTCTTTCCACCAAATAAGCGCCTCTTCCGCTTGGTTTTCACCAACGTTTAAAACTTTACTAGGTACCTCGCCGTAAAGGTTTCCTGTTAATACTATAATGTCTTCTTTATACTGCTGAATCAACTTTTTATCAATTCTTGGCAAATAGTAAAACCCATCTACAAAGGCATGCGACGATAGTTTTGCTAGGTTATGATACCCATTTTTATTTTTGGCTAGCAGTACAATTTGATAGCCGTTATCTTTTCTAGATTTATCTAAGTGATTTTCGCAAACAAAAAACTCGCAACCTATAATTGGCTTTATAGTTTTTACTTGGGTAGACTCACCATTTTCCTCTGCTTCGGCAATTTTAGCTTCAGCTACTTTATTATGCTTATTTACAGCGTTTATAAAGTGAAAAGCTCCCATCATATTAGCATGATCGGTTAAAGCTACCGCTGGCATGTTATACTTGGCTGCCGCCGCAACAATATCGGCAACTCCCATAGTAGATTGTAATACCGAAAACTGTGAATGATTGTGTAAATGCACAAAATCTACATCGGCTAAATCGGAAACATTTTGGCTAATTTCTTCCGAAGATATATCTACCTCTTGCGCCTTTTTTAAACGTGCATTAATTTTTGCACTTTCCTTTTTAAGATTGATATGCTTTAAACCAATAAGCTGAATAGTATCGGGATTTTCTTTTTTGAAATCCTCAAAATATTCAGGTTCCACATCTAGCTGTTCTTTGGTGTATTCGCCTAAACGAATTAACTCTAAAAAACAACGGGTTGTAGCTTCTACATCGGCAGTGGCGTTATGCGCTTCAGAAAAAGGTACGTTAAATAAAAACTCGTGCAACTCTGTTAAGGTAGGGAGTTTAAATTTTCCGTAGCGTCCACCAGGAATTTCACATAAATTGGCTGTATGCTCGGTACAGGTATCTAAAACAGGTAATTCTTGTAAAGGATTATCAACAGCACCACGAACAAATTCGGCACCCATAATATTTAAATCGAACTTTACATTTTGCCCTACTACAAATTTTGTTTTTCCTAAAGCGATATTAAATTTCTCTAAAACCTCTGCTAAAGAAACCCCTTGCTCTTGTGCCAACTCTGTAGAAATACCATGAATTTTTTCTGCATCATACGGAATATTAAAACCTTCTGGCTTTACTAAATAATCCTGACTCTCAATACAGTTACCCATACCATCGTGCAGTTGCCATGCAATTTGAATACACCTAGGCCAATTATCGGTATCTGTAATTGGTGCATCCCAACGTTTTGGTAATCCGGTAGTTTCGGTATCGAAAATTAAATACATAAAAACATGTTTATTTATTGATGTAACTATTCGTTTAGAGCAAAAAAACGAAGTGTATAAAAATACATAGAATTTAAACTTCCTTAAAGTGATTTTATAAAGAGTTGTAAACAAAAAAAACGGAACCCAATGGATTCCGCTCTTAACTAACCAAACTAACTATCATTTTATGATACTAACTCTTCATGTACTTTTTCTAAATTTATTGCTGCTTGAATTTCGTTGCGTTGTTTTAGCAACATAGAATCAATGGTTGGTGGCAATGTTTTTTCTTTTAAAATCTCGTTGTATTCCTCCAAACTTGCTTCCTCACCTCTAATGGCTTCTTGTAAAATAGCTTCTTCATCGTTAGAAGAAAATAGCGATTTTAAACTCATCCAGTTTCTGTGCATAGCACCTTTAAAACTACCTGAATCTTCTGGAATTTGACCGTATCTAAGAATTTCGGTTCTTAAATTTTTAGCAAATTCGCTTCGCTCGCTAGCCCTACGTTTAAAAAATATTTTTAAAGTTGGACTTTCTACATTTTCAGCAGCGTTTAGATACCCTTTTTCGGCATCATAATTTTTTACTAATAATTCATTTAATTTACTTGAAATTTCTTCTGTGTACTTCATAATATCGTTTTCATTTTAAATTTCATGTGCTTTATTTTAGTGTTCTCAAAGAACTCTTAAATTCCTTGGTTATTAATAAAATTATTAAACACAAATAAATAATTTCATTAACCATTTAATACCTTGTTTAAAGATGCATATTAGTGACATCGTTTACTCAAATATACGTCTAAACACGCCTTATGTCAAGCGATTTAACAGGCTTTGTGATGGATTTAAGAATCATTAACAATAAACCGCCGGAATTAACATAATTTATTATAATTTAGAACCATAAATTTTAACACTATGCACTTTAAACATTTGGTTTTACTATTACTCCCCTTCATTTTATTAAACTGTAAAGCAGACACCATTCCGCTGTATGTTGGCACCTATACCTCGGGTGACAGCGAAGGGATTTACAAATTTGATTTTAATACAGAAACTGGCAAACTATCTAATAGGCAATTAGCAGTCGCTGTAGAAAACCCATCATTTATTACATATTCGCCCAATAAAAAAATTATTTATGCAGTTGGCGAAGGACAGTCGAGTGCTATTACAGCTTTTAAACGTAATGACGATGGCAGTTTAACATTTATCAATTCTGAAAACAGCCAGGGCAAAGGCCCATGCCATGTAAACGTTAATGAATCTGGCAATAAAGCTGTAGTTTCAAATTATGTTGGTGGTACCGTTTCCATTCATTCTTTAAATGAAAACGGTGGTATAGAAAAAGCACCTCAAGTTTTTAATCATAATGAAGCGGGCCAAAAACCAGCTCATGCACACTCGGCACAATTTAGAAATGATGATTTATTTGTTTCCGATTTAGGAAGAAACAGATTGTATCATTACAAACTAAGCAATAACACCTATACATTAAAGTCTGAATCTATAGTTAAAATGGAAGGCAACCCAGGACCAAGGCATTTTTCTATTACCAAAGACGGCAATTTTATATACATTATAAACGAGTATGGCGGCTCTATAACTTCGGTTAAAAAAACAGATGGCGGTTTCGAGCAGATAGACCACGATTCTACTCTAGATGAAAATTATAAAGGGCCAAACAAATGCGCCGATATTCATTTATCAAAAGACGAACGTTTTTTATATGGCTCTAATCGTGGCGAAAACTCGATAGCCGTTTTTAAACGCAATGTAAATACTGGCACCATAACCAAAATTCAAAATTGTAGCGTACATGGCGATTGGCCGCGTAATTTCACTATAGATCCAACAGGGAAATTTCTACTTGTAGCTAACAAAAAAAGCAGTAATATTGCTGTTTTTAATATAGATCCTACAACAGGTAAACTATCATTTAACCAGGACTTTAAGGCTCCAGAACCTGTATGCTTATTGTTTTAAAATTCATTAAAAATAAAATACGAGTAATTAAATATTTATATTATCTTTGCGCCCTTATTAATAACCGAGGTCGAGAACCTCAAATAATTAATTATTATGCCAGTAAAAATTAGATTACAAAGACATGGTAAAAAAGGGAAACCTTTTTACTGGATCGTAGCAGCTGATGCACGTTCAAAAAGAGACGGTAAATACTTAGAGAAATTAGGTATCTACAATCCAAACACAAACCCAGCAACTGTTGAATTAAACGTTGATGGCGCTGTAACGTGGTTACAGAATGGTGCACAACCAACTAATACCGCTAAGACTTTATTGTCTTACAAAGGTGCAATGCTAAAAAATCACCTAGCTGGTGGTGTTAGAAAAGGCGCTTTAACTGAAGAGCAAGCAGAAGCTAAATTTACTGCTTGGTTAGAAGAAAAAGAAGCTAAAATTCAAGCGAAAGCTGACGGTTTATCTGATGTAGAAGCAAAAGCGAAAGCTGATGCTCTTGCAGCTGAGAAAGCTGTTAACGAAGCAAGAATTGCTGCAGCTGCTCCTGCTCCTGTTGAGGAAGAAGCAACTGAAGACGCTCCTGCTGCTGAGGCTGAAGCTTCAAACGAAGAAGAATAAAAAATCATTTTTTATACTTTTAAACTCCGATAGCAATATCGGAGTTTTTTTTGTTAAATAGTACTCGCAACAGCGGGAATCTCATTAACTTTAGAATTAAATTTGAAACCATTTCTGCACTCGCGGAAATGAAATAAATCACTTTCTATGAAAAAAGAAGATTGTTTTTATTTGGGTAAAATTGTAAAAAAGTACAGTTTTAAAGGCGAAGTATTAGCTAAGTTAGATACCGACCAACCTGATATTTATGAAAATCTAGACGCTATATTTTTGGAGTTAAGAAATAATCTTGTTCCATTTTTTATTGAAAGTTCTCAATTACATAAATCGGAATTACTGCGTATAAAATTTGAAGATGTCGATACCGAAGCAGATGCCGATTCTATTATGAAAAGTGGTTTATACCTACCATTAGATTTACTTCCAAAACTTGAAGGAAATAAATTTTATTTCCATGAGGTTATTGGTTTTACTGTAACAGATAAAAACTTTGGTGATGTAGGAATTATAAAAGCTATTAACGACTCTACGGCACAATCGCTTTTTGAAATTGACAGTGATGGTACAGAAATTTTAATACCCATGAACGATGAGTTTATAATTAAAGTAGATCGAGACACTAAAACCATTTTAGTTGAAACACCAGAAGGCCTTATAGACTTATATTTATAAACACCCCTTAACATGCAAAAAAGCAACCCTTTGGGTTGCTTTTTTTTATATCAATTATATAGAAACTTAATACTATGCAACAAGATTTTTTTCTACAATAATTGCATTTAAAGCATTTTGAATTTGTGCTTTTTGACCCTCCAATATTACTCTAGTAGAATGTGGTAAGTCCATTATACCTAACAAATCATCATACTTCCCTATTGTCAATTCTTTTAACTTGCATATTTCTACATACAAATTAACTTTATCTTCAAACAGGAACAACCGTCTAAAATTCATCCACGTAACATAAAACCCGTTTTCTAATTTCCCATCAAACTTAAGTTCCATGTTGGCATTAATATTTTCAATTTCTACTATTAAATCTTTGCCAAATTCATTACGCTCAAGCCCACGTTCTTTAAAAAAGGTTTTTAATTCGGTATCGGTAACAGCGTTTAGTGCTTCTGTATAAATTTTTTCAACCTCATAATTTAAGGTTAACAAATCGTTTAATCCTTTTAATAATTTTTCTGAGTACATCATAACTTCTAAATAAAGGTTTTTACCTCTAACTCTAAAAGAACCAATAATCGTATTTTATTTAACATAGTTTAATAAAATTTATAACACTTTAACACATTATTTCATACTATTGCCTAAAATTTTTAAAGAACCAATCATGTTAAAACCTTTTGTTTTTAAGGAATTTCAAGTAAATCATGACCAATGTGCCATGAAAATTGGTACCGATGGTGTTTTATTAGGAGCATGGACTTCGCTTAACAACCGGCCGTTTTCAGTTTTAGATATTGGAGCTGGAACTGGCGTATTAGCTTTAATGCTTGCCCAACGTAGTGATGCCGAAATTATTGATGCTATTGAAATTGACGATAGTGCCTTTGAGCAATGTGTTGACAATTTTGAGCAATCGCCTTGGGGCGACCGCCTATTTTGTTACCATGCCTCATTAGCCGATTTTACTGAAGAACTCGAAACCGAAGAAGACAAATACGATATTATTATATGCAACCCGCCTTTCTATTCTGAAGATTACAAAACCGATAATAACCAAAGAGATTTAGCCAGGTTTCAAGATGCTATGCCGTTTAATCACTTACTGGAGAGCGCCTCAAAATTACTCTCAGAAATTGGTGTGTTTTCAGTTGTAATACCTTTTAAAGAGTCCTCAAGTTTTATCCAATTAGCTTCAGAGTTCAACTTGTTTCCAAATAGAATTTTACACGTAAAAGGAAACCCTACCTCTGAAATTAAACGTGCTTTAATAGAATTTTCGTTCCGCAGTAGCGAAACCACTATAGAGTCCTTAATTATTGAAACCGACCGACACCAATACACCGAAGCTTATATCAATTTAACTAAAGATTTCTACCTAAAAATGTAACAACATCTAGAAAGATTCTTTAAATTTGAGTTGTTATATTGATTTATTGATAAAAATAAAACCTGTTTACTAATAATTCTCATTTAAACACTCTAGCATAATGAAACCCGACTTATTTGAAGCTCCTGATTATTATAATTTAGATGAATTATTAACCGAAGAACATAAGTTGGTTAGAGACGCCGCCCGCGAATGGGTAAAACGCGACGTCTCACCCATTATTGAAGACTATGCCCAAAAGGCAGAGTTCCCTAAGCAAATTATAGAAGGTTTAGCAAATATTGGTGCTTTTGGACCTTACATACCAATGGAATATGGTGGTGCAGGTTTAGACCAAATTAGTTATGGTTTAATTATGCAAGAAATTGAGCGTGGCGATTCTGGGGTGCGCTCTACAGCATCGGTACAATCATCGTTAGCTATGTATCCTATTTGGAAATATGGTAACGAAGCACAACGCAGTAAATATTTACCAAAATTAGCTAGTGGCGAATGGATGGGTTGTTTTGGGTTAACCGAACCAGATCACGGCAGTAACCCTGGAGGTATGGTTACCAATTTTAAAGATAAAGGCGACCACTACTTGCTTAATGGTGCCAAAATGTGGATTAGCAATGCGCCATTTGCACAAGTTGCTGTGGTATGGGCTAAAGACGAAAGCGGACGCATTCATGGTCTTATTGTAGAACGTGGAATGGAAGGTTTTACAACGCCAGAAACACACAACAAATGGTCGCTACGAGCATCGTCTACTGGCGAGCTTATTTTTGATAATGTAAAAGTACCTAAAGCGAATGTATTACCTAACAAATCTGGTTTAGGCGCACCGCTTGGTTGTCTAGATTCCGCACGTTTTGGTATCGCCTGGGGCGCTATTGGTGCGGCTATGGATTGCTATGACACTGCTTTGCGTTACAGCAAAGAGCGTATGCAGTTTGGTAAACCTATTGGTCAATTTCAATTGCAACAAAAAAAGCTAGCCGAAATGATTACCGAAATTACCAAAGCCCAACTCTTAGCTTGGAGACTTGGTGTAATGCGCGAAAATGGTACAGCAACCTCGGCACAAATATCTATGGCGAAACGCAATAATGTGGATATGGCTTTAAAAATTGCTCGCGATGCCAGACAAATGCTTGGTGGCATGGGTATTAGTGGCGAATATTCTATTATGCGACATATGATGAATCTAGAAAGCGTAGTAACTTACGAGGGTACTCACGATATTCATTTGCTAATTACTGGACTTGATGTAACTGGATTAAATGCCTTTAAATAGAAAGTAGTAATTCATTCACAGCAACCATGAGATAAAACCAAGTAAAACATAGTTTCGTATATTTAGTAAAAAAGCGACTATGAAACTTCAAGTATATTTTCTAACCTTTTTAATTACCACTTGTTTAAGCTGCTCTAGCGAACCTGTAAATTCGCAAGAACAAACACCACCAAAAGTTTTAACGCCTGTAGAAACCACAGAAGTTGAAGAAACAAACAATCCTGTAGGACCAGAAACTATAAAATATTTAGCTTTAGGAGATAGCTATACCATAGGCCAAAGTGTTTGCGAAACTTGTAGGTATCCTGAGATTTTAAAACGTGAAATTTTAAAAAATCTCGATTCTGTTTCTACCTTCGAGTTATCTGTTATTGCAACCACAGGATGGACAACCAATAACCTAATAAACGCCATTGCAAACCAAAATCCAAAAACAGACTTCGATGTGGTTAGCCTTTTAATTGGGGTAAATAACCAGTATCAAAATATGGCTTTTAGTGTTTATGAGTCGGAATTTCCAAAATTAGTAAATACTGCCATTGCCAAAGCTAAAGGCAATAAAGAGCATGTTATTGTAATATCCATCCCAGACTACGCTTACACGCCTTTTGGACGAGGCAACACCAACATATCTGCTAGCTTAGACCGGTACAATACATTTGCTAAAAATTATTGCGACAGCAACAACATTAGCTATGTTAACATTACAGATATAACTAGACAAGGGTTGGAAAATCCAAATTTAGTGGCTAACGATGGTTTACACCCATCGGAACTCGCCTATTCCATGTTTGTAGAGCGATTACTTCCTGTTGCCATCGAAAAATTAAAATTGGAATAATCTCTAAAAAACAGTTTCAATAGAAAGGCATTTTGTTTACATTTACTGTATGTTTTCATCCAAGAAAAGATTAGATAATGCCTATAAGAATGCTAAAATCATCGATTTTGATGATGATAGCAAGTTTATTCTGTTTAGTGATTGTCACCGAGGCGATAATAGTTTTGCCGACGATTTTGCCAATAACCGAAACATATACTTTCATGCCTTAAAGCATTATTATACCGAAGGGTTTCAATATTGCGAACTTGGAGATGGCGATGAGCTTTGGGAAAACCTATCGTTTAGTGCCATACTTAATGCGCACAAAAACGTGTATATGCTTATGAAAGAATTTCATAAAAAAGAGCGTTTACACATGATATGGGGCAATCATGATATGGTGTATAGAGACCCTAAATATGTTGAAAAACACCTATCCACCTATTTTGACCCAAAAGTAGGCGAAGATGTGGAGCTTTTTAAAAATTTAAAGTACCACGAAGGTATAGTTTTAAAGCATTGCATGACTGGACAAGAATTGTTTTTAACCCATGGTCACCAAGCCGATTGGTGGAATTTCTTATTTTGGAAATGGAGCCGTTTTATGGTTCGAGTACTTTGGAAACCACTAAATGTAATGGGTATTGCAGACCCAACAAGTCCTGCAAAAAACTACACCGAACTAATAAAGGTTGAGCGCCGCACGAAGCGCTGGATTACCGAAAACAATAATGTAATGACTATTGTTGGGCATACACACAGACCTCGCTTTCCGGAGCCTGGAGACATTGCCTTTTTTAATGATGGTAGTTGTGTGCACCCAAGAAGCATAACGGGTATTGAAATTGAAAACGGCAAAATATCACTTATTAAATGGCAAATAGATACTAACGATGATGGCGTCCTGCAAATTGTTAGAGTTTTGCTTGAAGGCCCAAGGAAATTGGCGGATTATAAAACAGCAAAAAACTAAATGCTCCAAAAAAGATATGAAGGCTTTTTAAAAACACCTTGTTTATGGAAGGAAGATGATGTTTATGGTTTACAACAATTTAAAATTGATTATATATCTGAGCAAATTGATGTTGAAATTGACGACAATTTACGTCTTGGAAAATATGTTGAGCGCTTTGTGTCGTTTGAAATTGAGCAACAGCCAGATATTTCTGTTTTAGCTGAAAACATACAGATACAAGATGGCAAAACTACTTTAGGTGAAATAGATTGTTTACTTAAAAGAAATGGAAAGCCTATCCATTTGGAGGTTATTTACAAGTTCTATTTATACGACAAATCTGTTGGCGATACGGAAATTGAACATTTTATTGGCCCGAACAGAAAGGATTCTTTAATTGAAAAGCTTACAAAATTACGAGAGAAACAACTTCCTTTACTTTATACTGATGCTTGCAAACCATATTTAGATAAATTTGATTTAAAGGCTAAAGATATTACCCAAGAAGTGTATTTTAAGGCGCAGTTATTTGTACCTTTTGCTAAACAAGATACAGCGTTAAAAACCTTGAACCCAAATTGTGTTGTTGGCTTTTACATTAACCAAAATGATTTGGAGCGGTTTGAAGATTGCAAATTCTTTATTCCTAATAAAAAAGATTGGTTGCTTGAACCACACACTTATGTAAATTGGTTAAGTTTTGATACTTTTAAAATAAATACTAAAAATTATTTTGACGAGCAATTTTCTACGTTGTGCTGGGTAAAGTTTAAAACAGGTGAACTGAAAAAACTGTTTTTGGTTTGGTGGTGATTATTGACTTTACTTAAAGGTATAACTTTAGCAAATACGCCCGCGTTAGGGATTGCAGCGGCATCCTTTTTTTGCTGCCATAAATGGCAAAAAAAGATATAGGGGAAAGCCCGACCCTTGTGGTAACGCCAAAAAAATTAACGCTAGAAATTACATTATAAGATTCCTGCCTACGCAGGAATTTTAGCTTTCTGGTGCCAACTCGACCTCTAAACCTTCCATTTCTGGAGTAATTTGGATTTGGCAGCCTAAACGACTGTTATCCTTAACATCGAAGGCTTCCGATAACATGGCCTCTTCATCGTCGCCCATTTCTGGTAATTCGGTATCGCTTAACACGTAGCATTGACAAGACGCGCACATAGCCATACCACCGCAAACACCAATGGTGCCTTCGGGAGCAAGCTCGTAAGACCTTACAACCTCCATAAGATTCATGGCCATATCGGTTGGGGCAACTATATCGTGAGTTACTCCGTCTCTATCTGTGATTTTTATATTTACGTCTTCCATTACTTTATTTTGTACTTATGCTAAATGCATGTCATAATTCGTGCCACAAATTTAAGACTTGCAAATTTATTTTTTAATGATTTTTTAGCTAATTTAAATTGTGGGCTAAAAAATAAGGAATCATCAAAATTTTGCAATTTTAAGATTCCTTTTTTATAAGATATTATGTTTTAATTGAAACTTTTGTAGTTATTTACACTAAGCTTCAATATTAATAACTTGCTCTATTTGTGGTGCGTACTTTTTAATAGTCATTTCCACACCCGATTTTAGTGTCATTTGATTTACACTGCAACCTACACATGCCCCTTTTAACTGTACTTTTACTAATTTATCGTCTTCAATAGACAGTAATGAGATATCGCCACCATCACTTTGCAGGAACGGACGAATTTCTTCTAGGGCGAATTCTACTTTTTCTCTTAGTTCTTCTGAGGTCATAATTTATTTTTTTACAGCTGAACAACCTGCCATAGTTGTAATTTTAATAGCTTCGGTTGGTGGTAAATCGTCATTTCGTCTTACAACTTCCTGCACAACATTTTGAGTTAATTTCTCGAATGCTTGCTCTAATGGTGTTGCTGTTTGTAATGCCGCCGGACGACCAACATCGCCAGCTTCTCTTATGCTTTGCACTAAAGGCAACTCACCTAAAAACGGTACGTTTAAATCTTCGGCTAAATGTTTAGCACCTTCTTTACCGAATATAAAATATTTATTATCGGGTAATTCAGCAGGTGTAAAGTATGCCATATTTTCTATAATTCCTAATACTGGCACATTTATACTGTCTTGCTGAAACATAGCTACACCTTTTTTAGCATCGGCTAAAGCTACATTTTGCGGTGTACTAACTACTACAGCACCTGTAATTGGTAAAGATTGCATGATACTTAAATGAATATCGCCTGTTCCTGGAGGTAAGTCTAGAAGCAAGAAATCTAATTCGCCCCAATGTGCATCAAAAATCATTTGATTTAATGCTTTTGCAGCCATTGGTCCACGCCATACTACCGCCTGATCTGGTTTTGTAAAAAACCCAATCGATAATACTTTTACGCCATAATTTTCAATAGGTTTCATTTTAGATTTCCCTTCAATATTTACTGCTAATGGTTTCTCATTGGCTACATCAAACATTATTGGAATAGATGGCCCGTAAATATCAGCATCTAAAACACCTACTTTAAAGCCCATTTTAGCTAAAGTAACGGCTAAATTTGCTGTAACTGTAGATTTCCCTACACCACCTTTACCAGATGCTACGGCAACTATATTTTGAATTCCAGGAATTGGTTTTCCTTTAATAACATTTGCTTTTGGTTTTTCGGCTGGAGCCTCAACTTTTACGTTTACCGTAATTTTAGCTTTCTCATCAACCCTTTCGTGAATGGTTTTAAGAATATCAACCTCGGTACGCTTTTTAGCTTGTAGGCTTGGGTTTTGTATTGTAATATCAACTATGACCTCATCGCCAAAAGTGATGACGTTTTTTACCGCACCGCTCTCTACCATATTTTGTCCTTCACCAGGTACGGTAATGTTTTCGAGTGCTTTAAATATATCTTTTTTATCTAGTTTCATTTCTTATAATCAGAATAATTCTAAGTGCAAAGATACGTAATAATGCTCGAAGACATGAACCCAACGTTAGAAGATTTATTGATAGGATTATTAACTTTAGTTATGATATATGTTTGAGTAATAAGAAAGGCTTATTATATTTTAATTTAAAAATTATTGCATTTTTTTATAGTTATCTAAAAAAACGAAGATATGTAGTGCATTATCTACAATAATTAGAAAACACCGTTCATTGCAATTAAAACATTTTATCTTTACCGTATGCTAGATCTATGTAATAGCATAAAAAAAATCAAATATTAATTAAACTTTTTAAAATGTTAATAAAAACACTTAAACGCGTAGTACTTTTATTTTTATTTTCTACCACAATTTTTAGTTGTGAGAGTAGTGACGACACATTAGATACTTCTGGAGAGTTACTAGGAGATTGGGAATTAGTTAGCTACATAAATGAAGGCAGCACATCTACAAATTTTCAAGGAACCCCTATAAATTATACCTTTTCTGGAAAAGCTATAAACATTGATTACGTTCTTACCTTTAGCGAGAACCCAAATAAAGCAATTACTGAAAACAGTAGTTTTGATTTTGAAATTATATCCTCTTTTGATGGAACGAGCACAACAGAAACAAGCACAATAAACAATATTAACGCTGAAGCGGAATGGAGTAGAGATGGTAATGTTTTAACATTTTCTGAAGATTTTGGATCGTTTGACACTAGCGACCTTGTTTTAGAAGACAAGCTTTCTGCTAACCCTGAATATATTATTGAAAAGCTTACTGCAACCACTTTAGTACTTACCACCGGTGTATCGGAACAAGTTAGCGATTCTGGTTTTGATGTAGATATTAGCGTTGATTTAAGATTAGAGTTTACTAGAATATAGTGTCTACCGAACTTTTGAAAAAAACCGCCTAAAGTTTATTTAGGCGGTTTTTTTTATGACAACTCTTTCCAATCGTATTACTTAAAGACAATATAACTTTTTAAAATTTTGGATGACGCAATATAATTGTAACTAGAATTAAAAACGGTATAATTTATGTGCTTATTTCTTTTTAAATTTTTAAACACCAATTTATGAAGCACATTACTCTCTATTTAATTACTATTATTTTTAGCGTATCGAGCTACAGCCAAGGTAAAATTAGTGAAGCCGAAGACAGTTTAAAAAAATCTAAAAACACAAGTAGTAACAGCCAAACTCAAACTACTTACGCAAACAACAATAGCACCTCGGATGGCAACTTTTTAAATGATGTTGTTGGCGGCTTATTTGTACAATTATTTGCTTACACCGCTTATGGTGTTGCCATTGAAAGTCCTTTTGAAAGCACACACCTAGCAAGTAATGCGTATTTAACTAAATATCCTTACAAGAATTCCGATAAAGGCAACTTCTCTTATAATTGGGATGAAGACTCCGAAATTTTTACCACCTCTATTTCCACTAGATATATTTTTGAAACCAATAGATTATATGGCAATCATTTAAATGCCGATATGCGTTTTTTTAAACGCATAGGTTTAGAGTTAGATTATTTACAACTTTGGGAAGAAAGCCCAAACTTTGGAAAAAACGCTTTAGCCATATACACGGCTTTAGCCAAATATAATCGGGTACGTACCGAACGCTTTAATGCGTATTGGGGTTTAGGTGCTGCTTATATTGATGGCGATGTGGATGCATTAGGATTTACATACGGCCTAGGTGCCGAATGGTTTTTTGCTAAACCGTTTAGTTTGGCCTGTAATTTTAATCAGGTATTAGTTAACAATAACAGCGTTAATAAATTTAATGGCCTTTTAAATTACCACAGAAAACAATATAAGTTTATTGGAGGCTACGAACACCTAAAAATTGGAAGTGTTGGCTTTAGTAATGTAAGCTTAGGTGTTGGCATTTCGCTTTAATTGAGACTTGTAATTATTTGTAAATTTTACAAAAACTAGGAAATAATTATATATTTTGTATATTTGATGATGTTTGTACATTTTTACTAAATTATTAAATATTAGAGTGTTATGATTGAAAAAGCTCCGAAAATAGAATTTGACAAAAATACAGAGAATATTCTTTGGATGCAATTACATAACAGACATTCTGAGATAATAAAAAAAATAGAATTAGATTATTTATACTGGGACAAGATTAAATACTTAAACAAAGAACGGCAGCCATTATCAAATGAGTTTACTGAAATAGACCCTAAGTCTTTATGGAAAAGAGTAAAGTTAGAACGGGAATTAAATCATAAACTTGCTTATTCCATATCTTATAAGAATCATAGTTTTGACTTACTAAAGTACAACATAAATGAATACCTACAACAAAAACTCCATTACCTAGACTTTAACTTTGGAGCAGGGCTACAAAAAGAAAAACTACTATCAGATTTAGATAAAGATAGCTATCTAAACAATGCCTTAATGGAAGAATCTATTTTTTCTTCCATGATTGAAGGCGCTACTACCACTCGAGTTAAGGCTAAAGATATGCTTAGAAAGAATAAAAAGCCCAAAAACAAGAGCGAGCAAATGATATTGAATAACTACAAGACAATTCAATATATTAGTGAACACCAAGACGACAATATTTCTATAGAAAAACTTTACGAAATTCATAGATTAGTTACAGAAAGTACTTTAGAAAGTGAAGATGTTGGTGTTTTTAGAAACAGTAATGAAGTTCATGTAATGAATGAACTTACCGGAGAAATTATACATACACCTCCAAATTTTGAAGAGCTTGATATCTTAATGAAATCATTTTGTGTATTTTTTAATAACAATCCTAAAGAAGACTTTATCCATCCCATTATAAAAGGGAGCATACTACATTTTCTGATTGGCTACATTCATCCTTT
This sequence comes from Algibacter pectinivorans, assembly GCF_900112595.1. Taxonomy (GTDB): domain Bacteria; phylum Bacteroidota; class Bacteroidia; order Flavobacteriales; family Flavobacteriaceae; genus Algibacter_B; species Algibacter_B pectinivorans. The sequence goes on from NZ_FOMI01000001.1 coordinate 350,455, forward strand.
TGTAGATGGAAATGGAAGAACAGCTCGCGCTATTTTTTATTGGTATTTACTAAAAAACGGCTATTGGCTAACGGAATATTTATCTATTTCTAGAGTGATAATGAAAACCAAAGTACAATATGAAAAAGCATATATCTATACTGAAATTGATGATATGGATGTTACTTATTTTATCCATTATCAAGTTAAAGTATTGGTGCGTGCGTTTGAAGAACTTAAAAACTATGTTGCTAATAAAAAGAAAGAACAATCTAAACTTTCAAAATATTTACAACTTGGAAACATCAACGAAAGACAAGCCATCATTCTTCAAAAAATTGAAGAAGATGAAAACAGGTTTTTCAACGTAAAAGAAATTGAAAACACATTTAACATTACTAACCAAACAGCAAGAACAGATATTGAAGAATTAGTTGACCAAGGATTTTTAAAAAAGGTACCAATTAATAAAAAGACTTATAATTATTGGAAGGGTGATAAATTTGACAAAAACTAGAATTAAATTCAGGAAATTTATTGACATCCAATTGGATTTACAAGTATTTGTGAATTTTACAAAAACTAGGAACTCATTACAACTCCTTAGAAGGATCCCAATACACGGTTTCTAGGTTTTGAATTTGATTTTCTACAACAGTAATACCTTCGCTTTCTAGTAGTTGTTGCATGAGGTTTGTACCATCGAAATGATGCTTACCTGTAAGTAAGCCTTTTCTATTTACAACACGATGTGCTGGCACATCTTTACCGTGCGAACCATTCATGGCATACCCTACCATTCTTGCACTTCGGGCAGCACCTAAATACTTAGCTATAGCGCCATAACTTGTAACACGACCGTAAGGAATTAACTTAGCCACCTCATAAACTTTATCGAAAAAATTAAGGGTTTCTTGTTTCATTCTTTAAAAATCTTGTATCATATTAATAATGGTTACAATAGAAATAACCCCTGTAATTCCGCCAATAATACGGTTCATGTTTTTTTGAGAGGTAAAGGTTTTTCCTTTTATTTTATCGAAAAAGGAAATATACATATAAAGGGTTACAAATGTACCTGTAGCCGCCCCTACTACATAAGCCATAATACTAGTTTGCTCGAAAGTCATCCAACCAAAAGAGGCTAAAGTAATAGTCATATAGGCTTGATATGGTATAGGAAACACATTTATGGCCGATAAAAACATACCTTGAAAAAACCGACTATGTTTACTGCGCCTTTTTGGTTCCTTTTGCTGCTTAGGCTCAGATTTGGCTATAAATAAAAAGTAAATGGTTATTAATATAAAAATAACCAAAGCAACGGCTCGTAAAATGCCAATAACTTCTTGATGTTTGCTTAAATAACGCGCAAAAATACTTGCTAAATAGGTTTGTATAAAAACTATAACACACACACCTATAGAAAACACAATACCTCTAACATGACCTTCTTTTAGGCTTATTTTTGCGGCTGTCATGTTTAACAACCCTGGCGGAATTACGCCAATCATTGCAAAAAATAATCCTAGAAAAAATATAAAGGTGATATTCAAGCTTATTTTATTTTGAATTTAATGTAGGTAATGGCTTTGTTTTGCTCTAAATATTGCGACTCGTAAAAGGTTTGAATGCTTGTAACTTCCTCTGGGCTTCCTTCTTGCTTATACACATTGTGGTTAGCATAAAGCACTTCGTGCCCTGCACCATGCAACAAACCAAGCGTGTAACCATGCATAAATTCGCTATCGGTTTTTAGGTTAACCTCGCCTTCGGGTTTTAAAATTTGCTTGTAACGCTCTAAAAACGTAGCATTTGTCATGCGGTGTTTGGTACGCTTATATTTTATTTGCGGATCTGGGAAGGTTATCCAAATTTCGTCTACCTCGTTTTCGGCAAAGGCATGGTCTATTAACTCAATTTGTGTACGTAAAAATGCTACGTTAGGTATGTTTTCTTGAATGGCTGTTTTGGCTCCTCGCCAAAAACGAGCGCCTTTTATATCGATACCCACAAAGTTTTTATTAGGATATTTTTTTGCTAAAGCTACCGAATACTCGCCTTTACCACAACCTAACTCTAAAACCAAAGGGTTATCGTTTTTAAAAACTTCTGCTCTCCAGTTGCCCTTGTGCTTAAAATTTGAGTTTACCAAATCTTCTCTTGTGGGTTGAACGACATTTGAAAACGTTTCGTTTTCTTTAAATCTTCTAAGTTTATTTTTACTTCCCAAAGTGTATTAAGGATTTCTTGTTAGTATATAATTTTTGGTAAAAGTAGAGAATTTATTGGAACAAAAACGGCTACTTTAAATTCCTATATTATTGTTTGGTAAATATTTTACATTTTACCGCCTTGTTAATTTTAATTGAAAAGGCTAAGGTTGATACTAAGGGAATTTCTTAATATTATAGAAATATACCTGAACCATTATATCTTTATCTTTGAACTTAGCAAATAAGTGCGTGAGGGATTGAAGCGGTATCCTTTTTTTGCTGCCACAAATGGCAAAAAAAGATTTAGCGTATAGCCCGACCCTTGGGGCACGCCCATATAATTAGTTATGAAAAAACGTATTTTAGTTGCGCCTTTAAATTGGGGTCTTGGGCATGCCACACGTTGCATTCCTATAATTAACGCCTTAATTAGTGCGGGTTTTGCGCCTATAATTGCTAGCGATGGTGTGGCTTTATCGCTGTTGCGGAAGGAGTTTCCGAGTATTCCTACCATAGAGTTACCATCGTACAATGTAACATACTCTAAAAACGGAAAACTTTTTAAGCTGAAATTACTTAAGGATTCGCCTAGACTTTTAAAAGCAATTAAGGCTGAAAAAAAAGCGATTAAGGCTATTGTTGAAAACAATGATATTTACGGGATAATTTCGGATAATAGATTAGGGGTTAGACATAAAAATGTGCCGTCGGTTTTTATAACCCACCAACTGAATGTATTGAGTGGCAATACGACTTGGTTGAGCACAAAAATGCACCAGAAAATTATAAAAAAGTTTGATGTTTGTTGGGTACCCGATGCTGCAGGCACTTTAAATTTGAGTGGTAAATTAGGGCATATTGATGCGTTTGATGTGCCTATAAAATATTTGGGACCGCTAAGTAGATTTACGAAAACGGACCCAGAAATTAAAAATGATATTTTGGTTTTATTATCGGGCCCCGAACCACAGCGCACCTTGCTTGAAGAAAAATTACTTAACGAATTTGAGAACTTTACCGGTAAAGTGGTTTTTGTAAAAGGTGTGATGGAGCCAGAACAAAGCATACAGCTTTTGGACAACTTGACTATTTATAACTTTATGACCTCTAAATTATTAGAAAAGACCATAAATGAAAGTGCTTTGGTGGTATCTAGATCGGGTTACACTACGGTAATGGATTTAGCTAAACTGAATAAGAAGGCTTTTTTTATACCTACACCAGGGCAGTTTGAGCAGGTATATTTAGCAAACAGACTTAGCGAGATGCATTTGGTACCAACCTGCTCTCAAGATGACTTTACATTAGATAAATTGAATAACAACGGGAAGTATCTGGGCTTAACGGCTTTTGATTTTGATACGGATTATGCCGACTTGTTTTCGGTATTTAATAGCTAATTTAAACGCTTGAGAAACCTATGCTTTTTCTAAAGTAAACGAGAACTCGCTACCCACACCAAACTCGCTCTCCACGTAAATTTTTTCGTGATGCGCCTCGATAATATGCTTTACTATTGAGAGCCCTAAACCAGAACCACCTTCTTTACGAGAGCCACTTTTATCTACACGGTAAAAACGCTCAAACAATCTTGGTATATGCTCTTTACTTATACCTTCGCCATTATCGGTTACACGAACAATAACTTTATTTTTAATAAGGTTTTCTATACTTATCTCTGTGGTTCCCTTGTCACTACCATATTTAATAGAATTTACTACTAAATTGGCTAATACTTGTTGTATACGTTCTTTATCTGCATTTACCATAATTGGGCTTGGGTAGTCTCTATCGAAAATTAAAGTTATTTTTTTCTTGTGAGCCTTCATCTCTAACATATCAAATACGTTTTCTACAAGCTCTACAATATCAAAAACTTCCATATTTAAACTTAAATCACCAACTTCTAGTTTGGTAATCATGTCCAAGTCTTTTATTATATATCCTAATCTCTCAATTCCTTTACTAGCACGTTCTAGGTACTTTTCTCTAATATTTTTATCATCCATGGCCCCGTCAAGTAGGGTTAAAATATATCCTTGCACAGTAAATAATGGCGTTTTTAACTCATGAGATACGTTACCCAAGAAATCTTTCCTATAGGCTTCTCTAACTTTTAATGTTTCTATTTCAAATTTTTTATCTTTAGCAAACTTATCTATTTCTTGAGTAAGTGTGCGCATATCTGTAGTAATAGCACCTCGAGATAAACTAGCAGATTCTAGAAGCGTTAAATCGTCGTAAATTTTTTTTACACGTTTATATATAAAACGCTCTACACTGTACTGAATAAATAAAAAAGAAAATAAAAAAACACCTATTGCGATAATTATTGGAAAACACCAAAGTAAATGGAAATAAAAATACAAAAAAACACTCGTTAAGAGTGTTGTGTATATGGTTATAAATAGTGCTGTACGAGCTGCAAATCGGTATGATTTTTTAAACTTTGTCTTCATATTTAATCTACGAACTTATAGCCTACACCTTTTATAGTTTTAAAGCTTTTATCGCCTAATTTTTCTCGAAGTTTTCTAATATGAACATCAATGGTTCTTCCACCCACAACTACTTCGTTACCCCAAACAGAATCTAGAATTTCGTCTCTTTTAAATACTTTACCTGGTTTGGAAGCTAACAATGATAATAGTTCAAATTCTTTTCTAGGCAAAATAAGCTCTTCACCTTTAAATATAATTTTGTACTCGTCTCTATTAATAACTAAACTACCAACCTTTAAAGTATCGGCAACCTCAACCTCTTTAAAGCGTCTTAAAAGCGCTTTAACTTTACTTATTAAAACTTTGGGCTTAATAGGCTTAGTAATATAGTCATCTGCACCGGCATCAAAGCCCGCTACTTGAGAGTAATCTTCTCCACGAGCAGTTAAAAACGCTACAATAGAATTTTTTAATTCCGGAATTTTTCTAATATTTTCGCAGGCCTCAATACCATCCATTTCTGGCATCATTACATCTAGTATAATTAAATGCGGAAGATCACTTTTAGCTTTCCTAACACCATCCAATCCATTTTCTGCCGTAATAACTTGATATCCTTCATTGGATAAATTATAACCAACTATTTCTAAAATATCCGGCTCATCATCAACCAATAAAATTTTAATATCCTTGTTTTTCATTATAAAAATAATTGTTTCTTGAAGTAAAGATAAAGCTAATAATATAAGTTTATAAAAATACTAAAATAAATAACAATTAGGTAACAATAGACTTACTTGGGGTTAACATTTCGATAAATTACGCTAATCTTTAACACAATTTTGGCATCAATTTTGTAGTAATTTATTACTTTTATAAGACCAAATCGTATTATATGAAAAACGTTTACTTTTTAATTTTATTTTTAAGCTTAGCGTGTTTTACCTCGCAACAACTCGGAGCTCAAGAGTATGCCCAAAACACAGATTCGCCTTCAAAAATTGAAGGTTTAAACATTTACCCTAACCCAGTAAGTGCAGCAAAGCCGTACATAAACATTAGTTCTAAACGTAGCCTTATTAAAAATATAGAAATTTTTGATGTGCTAGGAAAAAAGATTTTTGCCACAATTTTGGCCGGAAAAGAGTTAAACGTTTCTAACCTACAAAAAGGCGTTTACATTTTAAAAATTAGCGAAAATAACGTTAGCGAATCTAAAAAACTTGTAATTCGGTAATGCTTTAATTTAAAATATAACAAAGGCGTTGCTTAAAACAGCGCTTTTTTTGTTCTGTTTTGGGCGTTACCCTATAGGGTCGGGCTTTACAATACAAGTCCTCGCACTTCCTTCGTCAGGCTGTGGGCTTTCCTTTTCAATCCCTAACGCAAATTCCAACTAAATTTCAACAGTTCTACTTACATTAGAATACCCTATTAATAAATTGTATTACGTACTTTTGTTTCTTTGTTAAAGCATGATAGATACACAATCCATATTTAATATTAAAACCCAAACAGACTTTGAAGATATAGCACTTAAAATCTTCAAGTCTCAGTTTAATAACAATAAAGTTTACAGATCCTTTTGCGATTTATTGTATATACACCCTAGTGATGTAAAAACGCTTAAAGACATTCCGTTTTTACCCATTCAGTTTTTTAAAACGCGAGACGTTTTAAGCGATTGGGCACCCATACAAACCACATTTACTAGCTCGGGCACTACAGGAACCGAAACCAGTAAGCACCATGTTACCAATTTAGAGGTTTACCAGCAAAGCTTTACAGAAGGCTTTCAAGACTTTTATGGCCCCATTGAAGACTTTGTAGTTTTAGGACTTTTACCATCGTATTTAGAACGCCAAGGATCGTCGTTAATATACATGGTAGATGCCATGATAAAAACCTCTAAATATCCTGAAAGTGGCTTTTACTTAAATAACCTTTCAGAATTAAAGGAGACTTTAATTACATTGGATGCAGCTGGTAAAAAAATTATTCTTATTGGTGTTTCGTTTGCCTTATTAGATTTAATTGAAACCTATCAATTTAATTTAAAAAACACCATTATCATGGAAACTGGTGGCATGAAAGGTCGTAGAAAGGAACTCATTAGAACCGAACTGCATAACAGGTTAAAAAAAGGTTTTGGAGTAAACCACATTCATAGCGAATATGGAATGACCGAACTTTTAAGTCAGGCCTACTCCAAAGGAAACGGTGTATTTAATTGTCCGCCCTGGATGCGCGTTTTAACTCGCGATACCGAAGATGCACTTACTATTCAAGATTCAGGAAAAGCGGGTGGTTTAAACATAATAGATTTAGCCAATATAAACTCCTGTTCCTTTATTGCTACGCAAGATTTAGGACGTGTAAATAGCGATAATTCCTTTGAAGTTATTGGACGTTTCGATAATTCTGATATTCGTGGTTGCAACCTTATGGTGCTTTAATTTGTAAGGTACTCCTAATTCTTAGACTTATTGTAAAACATATTTTTATGAAAAGTTTAATTGCTCTACTTATATTAAGCATTACTACCGCAACGGCACAATCTATAGATTACAACTTAAAAAAAGGATTTATAGCTAATGGCTATGATGTTGTAGCTTATTTTAACAACAAAGCAATTGAGGGCAATGTAAAATTTACCACATCGTTTGATGGTGCCAATTACAAGTTTTCAAGCGAAGATAATTTAAAGGTCTTTAAAAAACATCCTGAAAAGTATATTCCAGAGTACGGTGGTTATTGTGCCTATGCCATTGGTGTAAAAGGCGATAAGGTTTCCATAAACCCAAAAACATTTCAAATTAAAGAAGAAAAACTTTATCTCTTTTACAATGCTTGGGGCACCAATACTTTAGAATTATGGAAAAAAGAAGATGAAAATAAACTAAGAGAAAAAGCCGATAAAAACTGGCAGAAAATAAAATTTAAAAAATAATTACAAATCGTTGTAAGTTATTAAAAAGATTTAAGACTAAATTAATGCTAAGAAAAAGAAAAATTAGCTTTTTAGTTTGTTGGTTAATTATTAAGCCTGAGCTCTCACTCAGGCTTTTTTATTTTTCTAAACAATTTGCAACACAAAATAGTTTTTCTTACCACGCTGTAATAAAACAAACTTATTATTAATTAAGTCTTTATTCGTAATAATATAGTTATCTTCTACCTTTTCTTTATTTACAGAAATAGAGTTTTCTTTTAGTGCTCTTCTTGCTTCGCCATTCGATTTTAAAAACCCTCCTTTTTCAGCTAAAGCTGCAATAATATCTAATCCGTTTTCTATTTCAAATTTTTTAATTTGCGTTTGTGGCACACCATCAAAAACATCTAAAAACGTTTGTTCGTTTAATTGCTTTAAATCTTCGCTAGTCGATTTTCCAAATAAAATACTACTGGCTTTAATCGCATTATCTAAATCTTCTTGAGAGTGCACCATTACAGTAATTTCTTCAGCTAAACGCTTTTGTAACACTCTTAAATGAGGTGCTTCTTTATGTGCTTCAATTAAGGCTATAATCTCTTCTTTTTCAAGAAACGTAAATATCTTAATGTATTTTTCGGCATCAATATCGCTAGTATTTAACCAATATTGGTAGAATTTATAAGGTGATGTTCGCTTGGTATCTAACCAAATATTTCCACCTTCGGTCTTACCAAATTTAGTCCCATCTGCCTTTGTAATTAAAGGCCATGTTAAGGCATAGCCTTTACCAGCATCTACACGTCGTATCAATTCTGTACCTGTGGTAATATTTCCCCACTGGTCGCTACCGCCCATTTGCAGCGTACACTGCTTGTTTCGGTATAAATGCAAGAAATCATAACCTTGTACCAATTGGTAGGTAAACTCGGTAAAACTCATACCTACCGAAGACTCAGAGGACAAACGTTTTTTAACAGAATCCTTCGCCATCATGTAATTTACGGTAATGTGCTTACCTACATCTCTAATAAATTCAAGAAATGAAAACTTTTTCATCCAATCGTAATTGTTAACAATGATGGCTGCATTTTTGGCGTCGCTATCAAAATCTAAAAATCGAGACAATTGCTCTTTAATAGCATTTTGGTTATGCTCTAATGTTTTTTCATCTAGCAGATTACGCTCGGCAGATTTACCTGACGGATCTCCAATCATACCTGTAGCTCCACCAACAAGCGCAACTGGCTTATGTCCTGATAATTGAAAATGTCTTAATCCCATAACACCTACCAAATGACCTATATGTAATGAATCGGCTGTTGGATCAATACCAACATACGCCAAACGCATAGACTCTAATAAATGCTCCTCGGTACCTGGCATACTATCTTGTATCATGCCTCTCCAAGTTAATTCTTCAACAAAATTCTTTATCATTATTCTTAAATTTTTACAAAACTATGCAAAGATAAAAATACAAGTATAATTCCTTATGGATTATGAATAATTCTTTAATTTAGTTGCATGATTTTAGTAACAGGAGGAACAGGACTAGTTGGAGCGCATTTACTATATAAACTTGCTTCCGATAATAAGAAAGTAAGAGCTATTTACAGAAATGAGCAAAAGATTTCTAACACTAAAAATGTATTTTCATGCTACAATACTAATAGCGACGCTTTATTTAATACTATAGAATGGGTACAAGCCGACCTTTTGGATGTTCCTGCACTAATGGACGCTTTTGCTGGAGTTACTAAAGTGTATCATTGCGCTGCATTTGTATCGTTTGAGCCCGATAAATACCAACTTTTACGAAAAACAAATATTGAAGGCACTGCAAATATTGTAAACCTTTGTATTTCTGGCAATATTGAAAAACTTTGTTATGTAAGTTCTATAGCCACTTTAGGCAGCACCCTAAATAATACGGAGATTACAGAAGACACCATTTGGAACCCTGAAGACGACAATAACGTTTACGCCATTACAAAATATGGCGCCGAAATGGAGGTTTGGAGAGGCACACAAGAAGGTCTTGTTGCTGTAATTGTAAACCCAGGTGTTATTTTAGGCCCTGGCATTTGGCGTTATGGTACAGGCAATTTATTTAAAAAAGCTAAAAAAGGTTTTAAATACTATACTTCTGGCACTGTTGGAATAGTAGCTGTAGATGATGTTGTTGATATTATGATTACCTTAATGCGTAGCGAAATTAAAAACGAACGTTTTATTTTGGTAGCAGAAACTTGGGCTTATAAATCATTTTTACATGCCTTGGCAACCGCTGTAAACGCAAAACCTCCTAAAAAACAAGCCAGTAAAAACCTATTAAATATAGCTTGGAGAATAGATTGGCTAAAACATAAATTAACAGGTAAACGAAGACTTATTACGAAGCATTTAGCCAAATCGCTAACCACAGAAACGCATTATAGTAGTGCTAAAATAAAAACAGCTTTAAACTATAAATTTAAAGCTGTTGATAAAACTATTAAGGTTATTGGAAGTCTTTATCTGAAATAGGTTCTACCAAACCTTCTATTTCTTGAATACTTTCCTCTAACAACTTTGTTTCGTCTATTTCGCGAATCGTTTTCTTTTTTAGATCGCCTTCTAGCTTCTTAAAAATACTTTTATCAATTTGTTTTGTAGTTAAAGAATCACCATTAGCCTTTTTTTGTTTTGAAACCGCTTCCAAAGAATCGGCTTCTTTTTTCCACTCTTTAGCTTCTTGAGCTTTTAAAGCCTCTTTTAACACCTCTAAACTATCTGTTAATTTTGTATAAATATCTTCGTACTCTTCTACATAGTAGGCATAATAACTGTTACTTAAAGCAAACTGTAAACTATCAATATTATGCTTTTCATATACGTAATTATTTAAGTCCAAACCTTCATCTCTCATTATTAATTTCTCTTTAGAATTAGCTGAGGTAATAAGTCTAGTATCAATTAAAATATCCACCATCTTCTCTTTAGAAATTAAATTTTTTGGCTTTTCAGGGCCTTTTAGGTTATTGCAAGACCATATTATACAAGGTATAAGGAAAAATAAAAATCGTTTTAAAATCATCTATTAAAAGTTAGGCGTTTTGCTGCTTTAACATTATTAAACTTGGCATTATGATACACTAACGTACCATTTAAAAATGTATGTGTAATTCTAGATTTAAAAGTAGCCCCTTCAAAAGGAGACCAACCGCATTTATATAAAATATTATCTTGCGTTACTGTCCATGGGTTATTTAAATCTACCAAAACTAAATCGGCAAAATAACCTTCTTTAATGTACCCTCTTTTTTCCACCTGGAATAATATGGAAGGATTATGGCACATTTTCTCCACTATTTTTTCTAAAGATATTTTTTCTTTATGAAACATTTCTAACATAGCAGGTAAAGCATGTTGTACTAACGGCCCACCTGAAGGCGCACTCGTATAAACGTTTTTTTTCTCGTCCTTAGTATGTGGTGCGTGATCTGTTGCAATAACATCAATTCTGTCATCTAAAAGCGCTTCCCACAATTGGTCTCTATCATTTTTAGTTTTTACTGCCGGGTTCCACTTAATTAAGGTTCCTTTTTTATCGTAATCTTCATCAGAAAACCATAAGTGATGGATACAAACCTCTGCTGTAATTTTCTTTTCGGCTAAAGGAATTTTGTTCGTAAATAAGCTTGTTTCCTTGCCAGTAGATAAATGGAACACATGTAATCTTGCTCCTGTTTTTTTAGCTAATTCTATGGCTTTAGATGAGGAAATATAGCAAGCTTCCTCGCTTCTAATTATTGGATGGTACTTTATAGGAATATCGTCTCCAAACTTTTCTATATGTTCCTTTAAATTACGTTTTATGGTCCCCTCATCTTCACAGTGTACAGAAATAACCATATCGGTACTTTCGAAAATTTTCTCTAAAACTTCTGGGTTATCCACCAACATATTACCTGTAGACGAACCTAAAAACAGCTTTAAACCTGCTACTTTAGTTTTGTCTACCTTTAAAATCTCGTCTAAATTATCGTTAGTACCACCAAACATAAAAGAATAGTTGGCAGACGATGTTTTTGCTGCAACATCAAATTTTGCCTCAAGCTTTTCAATAGTAGTAGCTTGCGGGTTAGTATTTGGCATTTCAATAAAAGATGTAATACCACCAGCTATTGCTGCTCTAGATTCGGTTTCAATATTACCTTTGTGGGTTAAACCTGGCTCTCTAAAATGAACCTGATCGTCTATAACACCAGGTAAAAGATATTTTCCTTCAGCATCATAAACTTGAACATCGGCAGATTTAGGACTAATAAACTCTCCTATTTGCTTAATATAGTCGCCTTCAATTAATACGTCGCCATTAAAAATAGCACCTTCATTTACTATTTTAGCGTTCTTAATTAGTTTAGTTTTCATTTGCATACGTTTCTCTTTTCTTAAATAAACTTTTTAATTTCATTGAGATAACCCCAAAAATAGCTTCAGAAATAATTCCTGAATGTAGTTTGGATTCTCCTAATGTTCTATCTGTAAATATTACAGGTACTTCTACAATTTTAAATCCTTTTAAATAAGCTTTAAATTTCATTTCTATTTGAAACGCATAGCCTATAAACTCTATAGTATTTAAGTCTATATTTTCTAAAACCTGTCGTTTGTAGCACACAAATCCTGCTGTGGTATCATGAATTTTCATACCTGTAATCAAACGCACATATTTTGATGCCCCATAAGACATTAACACTCTATTCATGGGCCAATTAACCACATTTACCCCTGTTTTATAACGTGATCCTACGGCTAAATCTGCGCCTTCAATATGGCATGCATGATACAATCTTAGAATATCTTTTGGGTTATGAGAAAAATCGGCATCCATTTCAAAAATATAATCATAATTTTTAGATAAACTCCACTTAAAACCATGAATATAAGCGGTTCCTAAACCAGATTTCTCTTTTCTAACTTCTAAAAACAATTTATCGCTAAATTCTTTTTGCAGTTCCTTAACCTTTAATGCTGTTAAATCTGGAGAATTATCATCAACAATAAGCACATGTAATATAGGCGATTGTGAAAATACAGCCCTAATTATGGCTTCTATATTTTCTACCTCATTATACGTTGGAATAATTACAACCGTTTTCGACATATTCTTTTAGGACAATCTTTCTTATTTGACAAATGTACATTAATCGAGTTTTATTTATTTTAAATAATTCCTAATAATATTAACTAATATTAAAATTTATGATAATTTTATGGCATGCTTAGACCTATTGTTTCGAACGAAATATTTACTATCCTTTTAGTTATTAGTTTTATAACTGTGGCTATAGCAAAATTAACAGCCCCTAAACGTTTTGACGATTTTATTTTAATATTAGGAAACAACAAGTATTTAAAAATTTATTCTAGAGAACAAAAATTTTTTGACAAGTTTGATGCTTTACTGTTTTTTAACCTAATTATTTCGGTATCCGTATTCTTCTTAATTATTTACAAACTTATTCTAGATGTACCCAATTTTTCTATCCAAACTATTTTAAAACTAGCTACTAGCCTTAGTATTTTTACACTTATTAAAGTGCTTATGGAAAGATTAATTGGTAGTCTTTTAGAAGTAGATAAACTTATAGACAAATATATTTTTCAAAAAATAAGTTTTAAAAATTATTTAGGTCTAATATTACTTCCAATTAATGCCGTTTTAGTTTATAGCTTTACGCCTACGTTAACAATAATTTATGTTATTATTTCCTTAGTGCTAATTATTAACACAATTGGTTTAATTAGTTCATTTAAAACGCATCAAAGTTTAATTAAAAACCACTTGTTTTATTTTATTTTGTATCTTTGCGCTCTCGAAATTGCACCCTATATCATTTTATATAAGGTATTTATTTCGAAATAAAAGACAAAAAAACGCTAGCGCTTATGAAAGTGAAAACCATTTTAGTATCTCAACCAGAACCTAAAATAGAGAACTCGCCCTACTTTGACTTACAAGAAAAGCAACGTGTAAAAATTGATTTTAGACCATTTATTCATGTTGAAGGTGTATCTGCCAAAGAGATTAGGCATCAAAAAATTGATTTAAGCGATTACACTGCCATTATTTTAACAAGTAGAAACGCTGTAGATCATTTTTTTAGAATTGCCGAAGAAATGCGTTTTAAAGTTCCAGACACCATGAAATACTTTTGTCAGTCTGAAGCTGTTGCTTACTACCTACAAAAATACGTAGTATACAGAAAACGTAAAATTTATGTTGGGAAACGTACTTTTGCTGAATTATCGCCTTTAATTAAAAAATATAAAGACGAAAAATTCCTATTACCGAATACAGACAAGGTAAAACCTGCTGTTCCAGAAACACTTGATGCTTTAGGCGTTAACTGGAAACAAGCAACGTTTTATAAAACTGTAGTTAGTGATCTTTCTGATTTAGCTAACGTATCCTACGATGTGTTAGTCTTTTTCAGTCCTTCTGGAATTGAATCTTTATTTCAAAATTTTCCAGATTTCAAACAAAACGACACTAGAATAGCTGTTTTTGGAAACACTACTATAAAAGCTGTTGAAGAAAAAGGGTTACGTGTGGATATTGCTGCTCCAACACCTGAAACACCTTCAATGACCATGGCGCTTCAAAAATATATTGAAAAAGCTAATAAAGGGAAATAAGACTTTGTTTTATAACGCAATAAAAAGGGAAGATTTTAAAAAATCTTCCCTTTTTACATTAAAGCTTGCGCCTTAATAAAAATAAAAAACACTTAAATTAATTAAAATGCATAGCGTTGTGGGCCACCACGTCTTATTTCTTCAGTGCAATGCGCTTCAAACTTTTTAAAATTTTCTCGAAAGGCATTGGTTAACTTAAAAGCTGTTGTATAATAGGCTTCATCATCATTCCACGTAGATCTTGGACTTAACACACTTGTTGGTACACCTGGGCAACTTCTTGGTTGGGCTACACCAAATACCGAGTGAATGTGGTAATCATCATAATTATAAAGTCCTAAATCGCCATTTAAAACGGCATTAATCATGGCGCGCGTATACTTTAATTTCATTCGTGTACCAACACCGTATGGACCACCAGTCCAACCCGTGTTTACTAGCCAAACATTAACACCAGCCTTAATCATTTTATCACTTAACATTTCGGCGTACTTAGCAGGATGCAAAGGCATAAAAGGCGCTCCAAAACATGCCGAAAACGATGGCACAGGCTCTTTAACACCGGCTTCTGTTCCTGCTACTTTAGCGGTATAACCCGATATAAAATGGTAAGCCGCTTGACTAGGTGTTAACTTAGAAATTGGAGGAATAACACCAAAAGCATCAGCCGTTAAAAAGAATATATTTTTTGGATTTTTACCTATAGACGGCACCTGTATATTTTCAATATGATGAATAGGGTAGCTTACTCGTGTATTCTGAGTTATAGAGGTATCGGCAAAGTCTACATCACCCTTATCATTTAAAATAACATTTTCTAAAATAGCACCTTTTTTAATGGCGTCGAATATTTCAGGTTCGTTATCTCTAGATAAATTAATAACCTTAGCATAACAACCACCTTCAAAATTAAATACGGTGTTTTCGTTTGTCCAACCGTGCTCATCATCGCCAATTAAACTTCTATTTGGATCTGTAGATAACGTTGTTTTTCCCGTACCCGATAAGCCAAAAAAGATAGCCGTATCACCATCCTTACCCACATTAGCACTACAATGCATAGGCATAGTGTTCTTAAAAACAGGAAGTATAAAATTTAATGCCGAAAAAATACCTTTTTTAATTTCGCCGGTATAACCAGTACCACCAATTAAGGCTATTTTTTTTGTAAAATTTAAAATCGCAAAATTATGTTGTCGGGTTCCATCTTCTTCGGCTACAGCCATAAAACCAGGTGCATTAACAATGGTCCATTCTGGATTAAAATCTTCTAGTTCCGCCTCGGTTGGGCGTAAAAACATGTTATATGCAAACTGATTACTCCAAGGATATTCATTTATAACACGAATTTTTAACTTATAATTTTCGTCTGCACAAGCATAGCAATCGCGAACAAACAATTCCTTTTCTGATAAATAATCGACAACCTTATTATATAATTTATCGAAAGCATGAGGTTCAAACGGAATATTGACATCGCCCCACCAAATCTTATCTTTAGTTACATCATCTTTAACTATAAATCGATCTTTTGGAGAACGCCCCGTAAATTCACCAGTATCAACCGCCAAAGCACCAGATGCAGCCTCTACACCTAATCCTTTTGATACCGTAATATCATGCAATTCTTCGGGCGTTAATTGATAGTTTACATGGGCTTTTTTAATACCGTATTTTTCTAACGCAATCGTTTTCGTAACTTCACTGTTGTTTCCCATAACTTGGTTCTAAATTATACTAAAACACAAAATAAAGACATTTTTTTCAAGCATCCTTAAATTAATCGACTTTTTTCGAAGAAAAATTTAAAAAAGACCCTAACATAAAACACCACGCCATAATTAATAACAAACCACCAATTGGCGTTATAAAACCAATAGATTTAAAATTAAAACCAGATAAAGAATTTGTTGCCAATCCATAAATAGAACCCGAAAAAAACAAAACTCCTATAACCACCAAAAAGAAAATAATGCGCTTTGTTTTTTCCTTAATTAAAGGACTATGACCTATAAATAACAAAAACAATGCATGATACATTTGGTAACGCACCCCGGTTTCAAAAGTTTGTTGTGCCGTTTCAGGTATTAATTCCTTTAAAGCATGTGCGCCAAAAGCCCCCAAAATAATACTTAAAACACCCAAAATAGCACCGGTAACCAATATTGTTTTATTCATCTTCCTTTAATTATTCTTTAAAATTACACTTAATAATTAGTAAATTGGTACAATAAAATGCCAAAATAGCATATCTATAATCACAACAAATTTACTTAATATGCGAAAGATTTTAGTCATTGGTTCAGGAAAATCAACAGCTTACTTATTAAAATATCTTCTAGATAAATCGGTTTCCGAGAATTTATATATTACCGTAGGCGATTTAAATTTAGACCAGGCAAAATCCTTAATTGGCAGCCATAAAAACGCCAAAGCTCTCCTCTTAGATGTGTTTGATAGCCCATCAAGAACACTAGCTATTAAAGATGCAGATATTGTAATATCCATGCTTCCGGCCCGCTTTCATATTGAAGTTGCTAAAGATTGCATCACTTACAAAAAGCACATGGTTACGGCTAGTTACGTAAGTCCAGAAATGCAACATCTAGACCACGATGCCAAGGCCAACAATCTGGTTTTAATGAACGAAATTGGAGTCGACCCCGGAATAGACCACATGAGCGCAATGCAAGTTCTAGACCGCATTAGGGATAAAGGTGGCAAAATTATTTTGTTCGAGTCCTTTACAGGTGGATTAGTAGCTCCCGAAAGCGATAACAACCTATGGAACTACAAATTTACTTGGAACCCTAGAAATGTTGTGGTTGCAGGTCAGGGTGGCGCCGCCAAATTTCTTCAAGAAGGTGCTTACAAGTACATTCCGTATAACCGATTATTTAGACGCACAGAATTTTTAGAAATTCCCAATTTTGGACGCTTTGAAGTGTATGCCAACCGCGACTCCCTAAAATACCAAAGCGTTTACGGTTTAGACCATGTTAAAACCCTATACCGTGGCACCATGCGTCGTGTAGGTTTTAGTCGTGCATGGCATATTTTTGCTACACTTGGAATGACCGATGATAGCTACACCATAGACGATAGCGAAAACATGAGTTATCGCGATTTTGTAAACGCCTTTCTGCCATACAGCCCCACAGATTCGGTCGAGTTAAAACTACGCCACCAATTAAAAATCGATCAAGATGATATGGTTTGGGATAAACTCATAGAACTCGATATTTTTAACCCTAATAAACCCGTAGAACTCAAAAAAGCAACTCCGGCACAAATACTTCAAAAAATATTAATGGACAGCTGGACCCTATCAAAAACCGACAAAGACATGATCGTTATGTATCATAAATTCGGTTACGAACTACACGGAAAACAACATCAAATAGACGCCAATATGGTTGTACTTGGCGAAGACCAAACCTATACCGCTATGGCAAAAACGGTGGGCTTACCCGTTGCCATTGCCACACTTGCCATTTTAAATGGCAAAATAAAAACTCCAGGTGTTCAAATACCTATCACTAAAGAAGTCTATAACCCCATTTTAAAAGAACTCGAAAACTACGGTATTAGGTTTCAAGAAAAAGAAGTTCCTTATTTAGGCTACAACCCATTAAATATTTAGTATTTGGGCGTTTCCCAAGGGGTCGGGCTTTGCGTTGCAAGTCCTCGCACCTCCTACGTCGGGCTGTGGGCTTTCCACTGCAATCCCTAACGCAATTTATAGTTTCAATTTAACATCAAATACTTACTTTTATGTTTTAGATTAACACATAATAGTAAAATTCCCTCCTTAACGGGAATTAAAAAACAAGTGCTTTTTATGAAACAAAAAAACAAAGTAATTACTATAGATGGCATCGACAAAAAAATACTTCGAGCCTTAACTACAGATGCCAGAACACCAATTTTAGAAATTGCTAGAAACGTTGGCATATCTGGAGCGGCCATCCATCAACGTTTACGAAAACTGGAAAAATCTAAACTAATATCTGGTTCAAAATTTATAATAAACCCAGAAGTTTTAGGGTTTACAACCTTAGCCTTTGTTGGTATTTATCTGGATAAAGCCGCCAACACAGACGATGTGGTTAGAGCCTTAAAACGCATACCCGAAGTTTTAGAGTGCCACTACACCACTGGTAATTACAGTTTATTTATTAAACTTTTAAGTAAAGACAATGCCCACTTAATGCGTTTATTACACGAAAAAATTCAAACCATAACCGGCGTACAGCGCACGGAATCCTTAATATCTTTAGACCAGCAAATAAATAGGCAAGTGCATATTTAACAAACAGGCTTTAGCAAAAAAAGAGCCGTTTTACTTCAATTACGTGACTATGCGATGTTTTATTCACTTTGGTAAACCTTCGGATTGTGTTTCTCCATATAAATTTCAGGTTGCGGTAATTTTGTAAATCCATACTTTTCATAAAGCCATTCCGCTGTGCTTGTTAATAAAATCCAACGTCTTAAACCTTGTAATTCATTGTGTCCCATAATAACTTCCATAAGCCATTTACTCAACCCGAGTCCGCGATGCGCTTTCAAAATAAAAATATCCCCTATATAGGCGATAGTAGAAAAATCAGAAATTACTCGTGCAAATCCAATTAAATTGTCTTCAAAATAGATACCAAAATTTAAAGAATTATTAATTGATTTTTCAACTTTTTCGTAAGGTATTCCATTACTCCAACCCGACTCATTAGTTAAAAAATCATGAATTAATGCCACGTTCAACTTTTTTCTATCGGTTGAAATTACATACCCATTTTTGTGGTTCTCTACAATTTCCAAATCCAGTTACGCTTTTTAATTAATACTATCCATCAACACATAAGGATATAACAAATACTTAGTTGTTGCCCTGTAAATATAATTAATTTATAACGCAAAAAACCCAAGCAATGCTTGGGTTTTTAATTTATGAGATTCCTGTTTTCACAGGAATTTTACATTTTCATTAACCAAGAACGCACATCTACTTCTTGCTTAATAATAGTACGTAAATCTTCAATTTTAACACGCTCTTGCTCCATAGAATCTCTATGACGAATCGTTACTGTGCCATCTTCTTTCGAGTCATGATCTACAGTAATACAAAACGGTGTTCCGTTGGCATCTTGTCTTCTGTAACGACGTCCTACGGCATCCTTTTCATCATAAATAACATTAAAATCCCACTTTAGCTCTTCAACAATTTGTTTTGCTATTTCTGGCAAACCATCTTTTTTAACCAATGGTAAAATAGCGGCTTTTACTGGTGCTAAGACACTTGGTAATTTTAAAACGGTTCTTGTTGTTCCGTTTTCTAGTTCTTCTTCTTGTAAAGAGTTTGAAAAAACAGCTAAAAACATACGGTCTAAACCAATGGATGTTTCTAAAACGTAAGGTGTATAACTTGCATTATCTTCATGATCGAAATATTGTAATTTCTTTCCAGAATGCTCTTCGTGTGCTATTAAATCGAAATCGGTTCTAGAGTGAATCCCTTCTAATTCTTTAAAACCAAACGGGAATTTAAATTCTATATCGGCTGCGGCATCAGCATAATGCGCTAATTTCTCATGGTCGTGAAAACGATAATTATCAGCCCCCATTCCTAGAGATAAATGCCATTTCATTCTGTGTTCTTTCCAGTAATCGTACCATTCTTTTTGAGTACCTGGTTTTATAAAAAACTGCATTTCCATTTGTTCAAACTCACGCATTCTAAAAATAAATTGTCTTGCAACAATTTCATTTCTAAAGGCTTTACCTGTTTGCGCTATTCCAAACGGAATTTTTAGTCGGCTTGTCTTCTGTACATTTAAAAAGTTAACAAAAATACCTTGTGCCGTTTCTGGACGCAAGTATAAATCCATCGCAGATTCTGCCGAAGCTCCTAACTTTGTTCCAAACATTAAGTTAAACTGCTTAACGTCTGTCCAGTTTTTACTTCCTGTTAATGGATCGGCAATTTCTAACTCTTCAATAAGTGCTTTAACATCGGCTAAATCTTCGTTTTCTAGAGATTTTGCCATTCTAGAAAGAATTGAATTTATCTTTTCTTGGTAACCAACTACACGTCCGTTAGTTGAAACAAATTCTTCTTTATTAAAGGCATCACCAAAACGTTTTTCGGCTTTTTTAACTTCCTTTTCAATTTTTGCTTCAATTTTAGCACAATAATCTTCTATTAAAACATCTGCTCTGTAACGTTTTTTAGAATCTTTATTATCTATTAAAGGGTCGTTAAACGCATCGACGTGACCAGAAGCTTTCCATGTGGTTGGATGCATGAATATTGCGGCATCAATACCTACAATATTTTCATTCATTTGCACCATGGCTTTCCACCAGTAGTCGCGTATATTTTTCTTTAGTTCTGCGCCGTTTTGTGCGTAATCGTATACTGCACTTAAACCGTCGTAAATCTCGCTACTTTGAAACACATATCCGTATTCCTTTGCATGCGAAATTACCTTCTTAAATTGATCATCTTGATTTGCCATAGGTGCAAAAATAAAAAACCGCTTAAAACAAACGTCATTTTGTTAAAAATAATTAAGTTTACAAGACTACATTTTTTATCATGCTTAAATCTATAGTAAATTTATTCTTCCCTAAAGTATGCTACGCATGCCATAATTTACTAAGTGATAATGAGAAAACCATCTGTTTGGACTGCCGACACGACCTACCCATTACCAATTTTCATTTTGATAATAACGATAGCGTAAAAAAGGTGCTTTACGGTCGTGCCCAAGTGGAAAATGGCACTGCTTTATTCCGGTTTGAAAAGAAAGGCCATGTGCAACGCCTTATCCACAACCTAAAATACCGAAAGCATGAGCATATTGGGTTTGTTTTAGGAAATTGGTTGGGTGGCGAATTAAAAACACTAGAAGCTTACCAAGATATTGATATCGTTATTCCGGTACCATTACATAAAAACAAATTAAAAACAAGAGGTTTTAATCAAGTTGCTAAATTTGGACAACAAATAGCAGAAACGCTTAATGCTCAATATGTGGATGATGTGCTGCTAAAAGTAACTAACACCAAATCGCAGGTTACTAAAAAACGTTTTGCGCGTTGGACCAACGACAATCAACTATTTACACTTAAAAATCCACGAAAAATTGAAAACAAACATATTTTAATTGTGGACGACCTTATAACCACAGGTGCCACACTAGAAGCTTGCATTTTGGTTTTAAACGAAGCTAAAAACATAAAAATAAGTATTGCTGCCATGGCAATAGCATAAATATATTATCGTTATATTTTTTAACCGAATTCATGTACTTTTGCTAAAAATTTAAGTTGTTGATGAATAAGACCCTTTCAAATTTTATTTTCGCCTTAATTATTGGCTTAGTTATTATTAGTTGTGCTAATCGTGGAACGCCACAAGGTGGTCCAAAAGATGAAACACCTCCTAGAATTGTAAAATCTGAACCAGAAAATTATTCAACCAACTTTAAAGGCGATGAAATTAAGGTGTACTTTGACGAGTACATTAAAATAAAAGACATTAAAAAACAGCTTATTATCTCGCCACCAATGAATACGCCACCAGACGTTTCACCTTTAAGTGGCGGAAGTAAATATATTACCATTAAAATTTACGACACCTTACAACCTAATACCACTTACGCTTTTAATTTTGGAAATAGTATAACAGATAACAACGAAGGCAACCCGTATCCATATTACCGTTACGTCCTATCTACTGGCGATTATATTGATTCGCTATCTGTAAAAGGCAACATTGTTGACGCCTTAAAAAAGAAGCCAGAAACTTTTGTAAATGTAGCCTTATACGAAGTAGATTCTACCTTTAGAGACTCTGTGGTTTATAAAGCTGCTCCAAAATATATTACAAATACTTTAGATAGTATTACTACCTTTTCTATAGATAACTTAAAACCTGGCAAGTATTTATTAATGGCTTTAAAGGATGGTAATGGCGATAATAAGTTTCAACAAAAAACCGATCAAATAGCATTTCATAAAAATTATATTGAAGTGCCTACCGACTCATTATACACCTTACGCCTTTTTAACGAAACGTTAGATTTTAAAGCAACTAGACCGCGTTTAATTGCCGGCGAAAAAATTGCTTTTGGTTTTGAAGGTGATTATAATGGTATGCAAATAGACCTACTCTCTGACACGCCTTCGGATTTTGAATACCGCATTACCAAAGACCCCACAAAAGATTCGTTAAACTATTGGTACAAACCTAAATTTGAAACCGATTCTTTACTGTTTAAAGTTAGCAATACCGATTACGAAAAAGAGTTTACTGTTAGACTGAGTAAAAAAGATAAAGACACTTTAGTTATTGGAGCCTCGCCTTCTGGTAATATTGATTATGACGAAGATTTTAAAATAGCAGGTAGCACGCCACTTACAAAAATGGATGTTTCGAAGATTAGCATGATAGATAAAGACTCTACAATTGTAAGCTTTAAAACTGATTTTGATACGCTAAACAATGCCTATTTATTTAAGTTTGATAAAACTGAAGACAACAACTATAAAATTAAAATTCTTCCTGAGGCCTTTGAAGATTTTTATGGCGACAAAAATAAGGACACTTTAAATTTAAGTTTAAGAACTAAAAAAGCTTCCGATTTTGGTTATGTGAGATTTACCATTGTAAATGCTACATACCCACTTATTATTCAATTA
Organism: Algibacter pectinivorans; assembly: GCF_900112595.1. Taxonomy (GTDB): domain Bacteria; phylum Bacteroidota; class Bacteroidia; order Flavobacteriales; family Flavobacteriaceae; genus Algibacter_B; species Algibacter_B pectinivorans. The sequence continues at coordinate 373,416 of NZ_FOMI01000001.1, forward strand.
ACTGATAAAAAAGGAGAGGTTAAAGAAGAACGCTATGCCACCGAAGCTGGTACTGTAGACTTTTTAAACATAGCTGCAGGGATGTATTCTATACGCGTTGTTCATGATGCCAATAGCAACGGCATGTACGATACGGGGAACTACCTAAAAAAGATTCAACCAGAAAAAATTAGTCATTTTCAAGAAATTGAAATTAGAGCAGATTGGGGAATTCAAGAAACACTTACGTTTAAGTAATTTTAAATTGATCTTTATCGTTTAAAAATTTAAGCTTGTTTCTGTAGGCTTCCACATGTCGTTTTTCGAGTGTAGCGATTTTTATAGTGTCCTTATTTGGAGCACAGGTTACTAATGGCTCTCCAAGCACATCATACACCGCCGAATGACCAGAATACACAGCGTTTACACCATCAACTCCAACCCTGTTAACACCAACGCAATAGCTCATATTTTCTATGGCACGCGCCTTTAATAAAGTATCCCAAGCAGAAACTCTGGGTTTTGGCCAATTGGCAACGTAAAGGAGCACATCATAATCTTCGGTATTTCGCGCCCAAACAGGAAAACGCAAATCGTAACAAATTAAAGGGCAAATTTTCCAACCTTTATAATCTACAATCACTTTTTTGGTACCCGAAGTATATACTTTTTCTTCGCCAACTAAGGTAAACGAGTGGCGTTTATCATAATGTGTTACCTGGCCAGAAGGCATTACAAAAAGCAAGCGATTATAAAAAGCATTCCCTTCTAAAATAACCATACTACCAACAATGGCAGCATCTACTTGTAAGGCTAATTCTTTTAACCAAGTTACTGTTTTACCATCCATAGTTTCGGCAACAGCCGAAGCATTCATGGTAAAACCAGAAGTAAACATTTCGGGAAGTACAATAATATCGACATCCTCTGAAATGTTTTTAATTTTCTTTGTGAAGTTTACACGGTTTTGATCAGGATTTTCCCAGGCTAAATCCGTTTGAATTAACGCTATTTTAAGGTCTTTTTTCATAGATATTAGATCTAAACCTTAAAATAACGTTTTTTAATTCTATTTTAAAACAGAAACAGATTATTTCTATTTAGCACCTTATAGTTTTTTCTTTGCTTTTGCTGAAGCTTCTTTATATTTTTCGATTTTGTCTAACCATTTTTCTTCATCAACTGGCGACAATTTTCCTTTGCTTTTTAGCTTTTCGTATTTAGAAAGTGCCTCCTTATGCTTTTTAGCCGCTTTGTCGTAATTAGATTGTGCTTTTTGGCTTTTCTTTAATTCCTTTTCTGCCTTTTTTTGCTTCTTTTCAGCTTGTTTTTGTTCTTTTTCTGCCTTTTCCTGCTCTTTTTCGGCTTTTTCTAGACGTTTTTTAGTTTCTTCGTCACTTTTAATTTGAGCCATTTTACTGTTAAAAGCTGCTAAAACTCCGGCTTTATCTTCTTCTGATAAGGTATCAGTAACATCGACCCCAGCTTTAAAAATTTTATCTTTTTTAATTTCGTATGGTTCCCCATTAAAATTAACATCTTGGGCATTAACAACAAACCCTAAACCTAAAAATAGTACTATCAATAAATATTTCATTATGTATTCTTTTTTTATATTAAATGTACTAATTAGACCCAAAACTTTTACAAAAGTTACTTAAGATAGTACTTTTTTATATAACCATAGTTTTATAAAAACGCATACCACGTTTTACTAACTATATACAAATAAGATTAAAAAAATGAATAAATCTAAAAACTAAGCCATAAATAACAAAAAGATCTATACAATCTCCATTTTCTTCAATAAAAACGATGCATTCATATTTTGGCAAACACCTGTTTTTAAAGTATAATCAAAATGAAGCTCATCGTTAATTATTTCGGCGTCAAAATAATAATTTTTAACAGCCTCTAATTCTTTCTCGATTTCACAAAGACTTAAATCGTGGGTTGCTATAATTCCTGTAGCGTTCGATGCTACTAACTTTTCAACAAACTTTCTAGAGCCTATAGCCTTATCGGTACTATTGGTACCTTTTAAAATTTCGTCTAAAATTATAAAATAAGGTTCTTTTTGAATGGCATCTACAATGTATTTAAGCCGTGTTAATTCCGAAAAGAAATACGAACTATCATCGGCTAAAGAATCTGTTGTACGCATGCTCGTAATTAGTTTTACCGGCGAATATTGCGTTGATTGTGCACAAATAGGTAACCCAACGTTAGCCATTACAATATGTAGCGATACGGTTCTTAAAAAGGTACTTTTACCAGCCATATTTGCTCCAGTAACTATAAAAAACGCTTCGTTTTCTATGGTTAAATCGCTATCCACACGCTTGTTTTTATTTAATAAGGGATGTCCTAAACCTTTGGCTTTTATAACCGCTCCTTGTTCTAAAATCTCTGGAAACACAAATTCCGGATGGTTATAAGCATAATTACCAAAAGAATTATAAGCATCAAAAAACGACACCACATCAAACCAATCGGAAACCTTATTGCCATACTGCGCTATCCATTGTTCTATTTTATAACTATTTCTAATATCGGTTAAAAAATAACCGTTACCAAAAATGGCTCCTATTAGGTTGTTTCTATTATCTAAAGCATCTAAAGACTTTGAAAACACTTTAAAAATTTCGGAAGCTTTCTTGTTATCAGACTGAATCTGCCTCTGCTTTTGTTGTAACAATTCCGAAGTAAAGGATTCGTTTTCAATTAAATCTAACAAACTAGCATACTGCCTAAAGGTATCTTTAATCTTATCGGTGTTAGACGCTAATACATTTATTTTTTTAAGGTAACGCCCTGTTATAGCTAACCCAATAAATAACCAATAGCCAATTATTGCCTTATTTTCAATAACGTTTAATACCGTAAGCGCTAATAAAACGAGCGTTCCTAAACTAAATACTAGTGGCAACCAAGACATTATTTTTGGTAAAAATGATTTATGACTTTGCAACCACCCAATAATCTGTTTTGCTGGAGTTTCAACATGCACCAAACTCGATGTTGCTGTATAATGCTGGCGCCATTTAGGTTTATTATTTAGCTCATTAATAGCTTCTTGTCTAGCCTTAATACAATCTACATTATTAGCTTTAAGTGCATTTGCCAATTGCACTGTACCTTCTTGTATAGTGGTTCTGTTTATAAATTGAAAAAACGAACCACGACCAAACAAGTCGATATCTAAACTATAATAATGTGTTGGGTCCTGAAATTGTAAACCATCATTTCGGTCGTGAAAATCGCCCGAGGCAATTTTAATTTCATCTTCATTAATCTGCACCAAAGCTTTATTAAAATCGCGTTGCCTTTTAATATCGGTATGCTTTGATAATAAATAAATAAACAAAACAACGCCAAAAACAGCTATTGCCACTGCAATTTGCCACTGGTTAAAAAAGAAATACACCCCAAAACCAATACCCACAAACACCGCTAATCGATACAAGCTAAAAAGCGTCATAGTGTTAGTTAAGCGTTGCACTTGCGCTTTATAAACCTGTAAATGGGTTTTATAGTATTCTAATGGATTTTTCATGACCTGTTATTATGCAATAAAGAAACAAAAAAGCCCTGAAAATATTCAGAGCTTTTAGTAAGTAATTTTTATATGGTTTTAATCGCGCCCTCCAAAAACTTGAAGTGCCCAATACATAAGTGAAGCAATGGCACCAATGGCAGCAACCAAATATGTTCTAGCGGCCCATTTTAAAGCATCTTCAGACCCTTTATATTCTTCTGGAGTTACTATGTTTTTATTTTTTAACCATGCTAATGCTCTATTACTAGCATCGTACTCTACAGGTAAAGTAATAACACTAAATATGGTTGCAAAACTCATCATTACCAAACCAGCAATAGCTACCCATTGTCCGGCACCGCCTAAAGCGTTAGAAGCCATTAAAGCAATACCACCAAACACAACCCATTGCGACATGCTAGAGGTAATTTGTACCACAGGTACTAATTTAGACCTCATAGTTAAATAACTATATGCCGTAGCATGTTGCACTGCATGTCCGCATTCGTGAGCAGCAACAGCCGCTGCCGCTGCATTACGTTGGTTATATACAGATTCGCTTAAATTAACCGTTTTATTAGTAGGATTGTAATGGTCGGTTAATTGTCCTCTTGTAGAAATAACCTCAACATCTCTAATACCATGATCGGCTAACATTTTTTCGGCAATTTCTGCACCACTCATACCGTTTCGCAAATGTACTTGCGAGTATTTTTTAAACTTCCTTTTTAATTGACTACTTACCAACCAACTCATTAAAGAAATGGCACCAATTAATATATAATATCCAATCATTGTTTTTGTTTTAAAATTATAATTAAAGATAACAAAAATAAAGCCAAATTTATAAACTGAATAAATGTCAGTTAAATAAAACCCTAGGTATTAAAACAAAAAAAACGCCTAAACCTTTATTAATAAGTATTTAGACGTTTTAAAATATAGTTAAAAAAGGCTTAAGCCATTTCCATATCAAAAGCTTCGGCAATCTCTTTATATACAATCTCGCCTTTTACAATGTTTAATCCTTTAGCTAAAGCCGCACTATTTTTGCATGCTTTTTCCCAACCATCGTTAGCTAATTTAATAACATAAGGCAATGTTACATTAGTTAAACCCATTGTAGATGTGTAAGGTACAGCTCCAGGCATATTGGCCACACTATAATGCACAACCTCATCTATAATGTAAGTAGGATCTTGGTGTGTAGTAGGTTTTGTAGTTTCAAAACAACCACCTTGATCAACAGCTACGTCAACCATAACGGTTCCTGGGCGCATTTCTTTAAGCATGTCTCTAGTAATTAATTTAGGCGCTCTTGCCCCTTTAATTAATACACCACCAATAATTAAATCGGAATCTACAATATGTTTTCTAATATTATACTCACTAGAAAACTCACTAATAACGTTGTTTGGCATAACATCACTAACATGGCGTAGCGCTTTCATATTAATATCTAAAATGTGTACACTAGCTCCTAAACCAGATGCCATACGTGCTGCCTGTAAACCAACTACTCCAGCACCTAAAATTAATACTTTAGCAGGAGGCACTCCAGGAATTCCGCCTAATAAAATACCACGACCCATAATAGGTTTTTCAAGATATTTAGCGCCCTGTTGTACAGACATTCTACCAGCTACCTCAGACATAGGAATTAATAATGGTAACGACCCATCGGCATCTTCAACCGTTTCATAAGCTATACAAATAGCCTTACTATCAATCATTGCATTAGTTAACACCTCGCTACTCGCAAAATGAAAATACGTAAACACAATCTGGTCGGCTTTAATTAACTTATATTCTGGCTCAATAGGTTCCTTCACCTTTACAATCATATCGGCAACACTATAAATCTCTTCAATAGTATCAAGAATTGTAGCTCCCGCCTCAATATAATCGTCGTCTAAAAAACCACTATTAAACCCAGCGTTTTTTTGAATATAAACGTTATGGTTTCGTTTTGTAAGTTCAAAAACACCAGAAGGTGTCATGCCTACTCTATTTTCATTGTTTTTAATTTCTATAGGAACTCCAATTTTCATAATTAAGTTGTTTAGGTGTGAAAACTAGAGCAAAATTAAAACAATAATTTTAAATATTATTTGAAAAATGCGCTTTTTGTTAAATTATTTTCACACAAAAACAACTAAATCTAATTTTTACATAATTTACATTAATTTAATAGGAATTACCTAGACCAGTATAACGCCTTATTTTTTAGAGTATTTTATTTTAAAATACATCAATAAAAAAGCAGAAACCACTGTAATACTGTTGGCAAAAATCATAGATGGGCTATCTTTTAAAACCCCATAAATTAACCAAGCCACAATACCAGCAAAAAACATTAATAACATAGGTAAAGACAAACCGGTAACATCTTTCGTTTTCCAAGTTTTAAATACCTGCGGAAGAAAAGCAGCAGTCGTTAAAATGGCCGCTACAAATCCAATAGTTTCAGTATAATTCATTCTTATTTTTAATAAAATTATTAGGGCATTACCCAAGGGTCGGGCTTTCGGCAGTCGCTTTTTTGTGTTGCATAGGCGCAACAACACAAAAAGAGCTTCAACAAAACCTCAATCCCTAATGCGGGTGTATTTGTTTTTGGCAGTACTAATTTTAAATTAAAACCAACCTATTTTAGTCCTTTTCACGACAAGCAAAATTATGGAATAGCGTAAGCAGTTAGTATTTAACTTACCCAACAATATTCACAATTTTACCGGGAACCACAATAACCTTTTTAGGTGTGCGTCCTGCTAATTGTTCTTGTGTTTTTTCGTTGGCTAAAACAGCAGCTTCAATATCATCTTTACTCATATCCAGAGGTAATTCCATGGTAAAACGCATTTTACCGTTAAAAGAAATTGGATAATTCTTGCTACTTTCAACCAAATGACTTGCATCAAACTCCGGAAAAGGTGCCGTTGAAATCGACTCTCTATTCCCTAACTGGCTCCATAACTCCTCGGCAATATGTGGTGCATAAGGCGACATTAAAACCAATAGTGGTTCTAGAATGTCTTTCGAAGTACATTTTTGAGCCGTTAACTCGTTAGCAGCAATCATAAAAGTAGACACCGAAGTATTAAAAGAGAAATTCTCGATATCTTCCTGTACCTTTTTAATGGTTTTGTGTAACGTTTTAAGGTTATCTTTAGTTGGTGTAGCCTCTGTAATTTTAAGTCCGTTATCACCAACATACAATTTCCATAATTTTTTAAGAAAATTATGAACTCCAGTAATACCAGCAGTATTCCAAGGTTTGTATTGCTCTAATGGACCTAAAAACATTTCGTATAAACGTAAACTATCAGCACCGTAGTCCGAAACAATATCATCAGGATTAACAACGTTGTATTTCGATTTAGACATTTTTTCGACATCTCTACCAACTTTATAAACGCCATCCTCTAAAATAAATTCGGCATCTTTATAATCTTCACCAAATTCACCATCAGATTTTAAGCCTTCAATATCTAATTCATCAGAAGCATTAACGTACTTAACTTTTACGTGAAGCGCTTGTACTTTTTTATCTGTTATTAAACCTGCCGACAAATAGGTATTAGTGCCTTCTTCTCTATAAACAAAAGCACTCGTTCCCAAAATCATACCTTGGTTAATCAGTTTTTTAGCAAACTCATCAACAGGTACAACACCTTTATCAAACAAGAATTTTTGCCAAAAACGCGCATATAACAAGTGCCCTGTAGCATGCTCGCTTCCTCCAATATATAAATCGACATCTTTCCAATAGTCCATAGCCTCTTTCGATGCTATGGCGTTTTGGTTTTCCGGATCCATGTATCTATTAAAATAAAATGAGCTTCCTGCCCACCCTGGCATAGTATTTAATTCTAAAGGATGTATGGTTTCATTATCAATCAAATCGTTTGAAACCACTTCGTTTTTATTAGTATCCCAAGCCCAAACCGTAGCATTACCTAATGGCGGCTCGCCAGTTTCGGTTGGTAAATATTTTTCAACTTCTGGTAATTTTATAGGTAAATGTTCGGCAGCAATCATTTGTGGCATACCATTAACATAATACACCGGAAAAGGCTCTCCCCAATAACGCTGACGGCTAAACACCGCATCGCGCAAACGGTAATTGGTTTTACCTTCGCCTTGTCCTATTTGCTCCAACTCGTAAATAGCACGTTTGGTTGCTTTTTTATAGTTCATACCGTTTAGGAAATCGCTATTTCCAATTACGGTTTTTTCTTTATCTGAAAATGCCCCTTCCGAGATATCAACACCTTCAAAAATGTTAATAATTGGAATATTAAAGTGTTTTGCAAAGGCGTAATCCCGCTCATCACCACACGGCACAGACATTACGGCACCGGTACCGTAACCCGCTAATACGTAATCGCCAATCCATACAGGAATAGGCTCTTTTGTAAATGGATGTTCTGCATAAGCACCTGTAAAAGCTCCAGAAATGGTTTTTACATCGGCCATTCTATCGCGCTCGCTACGCTTGGCAGTTGCTAAAATGTAAGCATCAACCTCTGCTTTTTGTTCTGGTGTTGTTATTTGTTGCACTAATTCGTGTTCTGGAGCAAGTGTCATGAAACTAACCCCAAAAATAGTATCTGGGCGTGTTGTAAACACATCAATAACGGCCTTACTATCTTTAACCTTAAAAGTTACCGATGCACCTACAGATTTCCCTATCCAGTTACGCTGGCTTTCCTTTAAAGAATCGGTCCAATCGATAGTTTCTAAACCTTGAAGCAAACGTTCTGCATAGGCAGAAATTCGCATACTCCACTGTGTCATCTTTTTACGAATAACGGCATGTCCACCACGCTCTGAAACGCCATTTACAATTTCGTCATTAGCCAAAACGGTTCCTAAAGCAGGGCACCAATTCACTTCAGTTTCGGCTAAATAGGTTAATCTATATTGTAATAGTATTTGTTGTTGTTTTTTAGAATCGAAACCCTCCCATGCTTCAGCTGAAAATAACTCAATATTATCATCGCAAACAGCATTAATAGTTCCGTTACCTTCTGCTGCAAAAATGCTAACTAAATTTGAAATTTCTTCGGCTTTATTTGTGTCCTTATTAAACCATGAATTGAACAATTGAATAAAAATCCATTGTGTCCATTTGTAATAACTAGGATCGGATGTACGCACCTCGCGCGACCAATCGAAAGAAAATCCAATTTGATCTAATTGGCGGCGGTAGGTTGCAATATTATCTTTAGTTGTAATAGCCGGATGTTGCCCAGTTTGAATAGCGTATTGCTCTGCAGGCAACCCAAAACTATCATACCCTTGAGGATGTAACACATTAAACCCTTGGTGACGTTTATAGCGTGCAAAAATATCGGAAGCAATATAACCTAAGGGGTGCCCAACGTGTAACCCTGCTCCACTAGGATAAGGAAACATATCCAAAACATAATATTTTGGTTTTTCGCTACCATTTACTGCTTTAAAAGTTTGGTTTTCTGCCCAATATTTTTGCCATTTGGCTTCAATTTCATTGAAATTGTAATTCATCGTCATCCGTTTTAAGAAGTTGCAAATTTACGTTTTAAATAGAAAACAAAAAGGGTTTCGATTTAATTAATCGTTATCAACTTATTTTACTTAAAACATATAGATATTTTAAGACTTAAAACTTAACGAATTTGTAATTTCGCAACCTTAAACAACCCTTTACAATTGATAAAAGATACTACCAAAGCCCACTTAGCCCTTTTAAGTGCTAATGTTATATACGGCGCCAATTATATTATTGCTAAAGGCGTAATGCCTAATAAAATAGACCCAACAGCATTCGTTTTTATACGTTTAAGTTGCTGTTGCCTTTTATTTTGGGGTATAAAGCTATTAGTCGTAAAAGAAAAAATTGACAAGAAGGATTTACCCAGGTTTATATTATGTGGTTTTTTTGGAGGCGCAGCAAACCAATTGCTGTTTTTTCATGGTATTAACTTAACATCTCCCATAGATGCGTCTATAATTACAACAGCTACACCTGTAATTGTTTTGATTTTTAGCCTACTAATTTTAAAAGAACGCATCACCAAAAATAAACTTATAGGCATTACCATTGCCACAATTGGCGCCGTGTTTTTAATATTATACGGTAATAAAGCTACCGGTACTAGCTCCTTTTTAGGTAATTTATTTGTTTTACTTAATGCCAGTTGCTACGGTTTATATTTAGTAATTGCTAAAACATTAATGAGCAAATACAATCCTATAACGGTAGTAAGTTGGATGTTTTTATTTGGTTTTATATTTGTTTCACCTTTTGGAATATCAGAATTTTTAAAAACTAATTTTGAAGCCTTTACGGTAAATACTTATTTAACCATTGGTTATGTTGTTGTATTTACCACCTTTTTTGCATACCTATTTAATATTTTTGCTCTTAAACATTTAGCCCCATCTATAACCAGTAGTTACACCTACCTGCAACCAGTTATTAGCTTTATTATAGTAAGTATATTAGCTTTTGTTTTTATGCAAGAGGCTTACGCCGAAGACATTAATTTTATTAAAATTATTAGTTGTTTTGTTGTGGCATATGGCGTTTATATTATTAGTAAACCAGAAAAACTAAAAACATAAAACTATTTCGTAAAATTGAACGTTATTACTTTGTAAAATAACCAATTCCTAAAAAAAAGAGTGAAGAATTAAAGAACATGTAATTTCTACACTACAGAAAACAAAAGACTTACGCCTTTTAAAGTTTCTTTTAAATTTCTTTATTATTTTTACCGGCACAATCCTAATATATTTATGAGTTCATCTTTTGAGAAACACCAAAAACGCAGACTTATCTCTTCTTACTTTTCAGTGGTATTAAGTATTGCTTTGGTTTTATTTTTATTAGGATTACTTGGCATGCTTATTTTAAATGCCAAAAAAGTTTCGGACCATTTTAAAGAACAAGTTGTCGTTACTATTTACTTAAAAGACACCGCCAAGGAAGTGGAAACCAAGCAACTTGAAAAAAGTTTGGCTATGGCAGATTATGTAAAATCCACCGAATATGTTTCAAAAGAACAAGCTGCCGAATTTATGAAAGCTGAAAACGGTGAAGATTTCATGGACTTTGTAGGTTACAACCCGTTGCAAAACTCTATTGACGTGCATTTAAAAGCCGATTTTGTAACGTCGGAACATCTTGAGAAAATTTCAGCGGAAGCGACAAACAAAAACTTTGTTGATGAAGTAACTTATGATAACGACTTGGTTAACCTCATGAACGATAACGTAAAGAAAATCAGTTTTTGGGTATTGGTTATAAGTGGCATTTTTACTTTAATTGCTGTTTTATTAATTAATAGCTCTATAAGATTAGCGGTTTACTCTAAACGTTTTACCATTAAAACCATGCAAATGGTTGGTGCAACAAAACGCTTTATTAGACGTCCGTTTGTATGGAAAAGTGTTCGTTTGGGCATGATTGGCGCTTTTTTAGCTTTAATTGGTATGGCCATTGTTTTATATTATTTAGACAAAACCTTTGCAGAACTCGAACTACTTAGCAACCCTATTTTAGTTGCAGCCCTTTTTGTTTTTGTTTTTGCTTTGGGTATTATAATCACTTGGATAAGCACACACTTTGCAACGCAACGTTTCTTAAATTTAAGAACAGACGAGTTGTATTATTAAACGCAAAAAGTAAAAAACGATAATTTAGAAAATCATTAACAGCATTTTCTAAATAAATCTTTTACTTTGCACTAAATTATTCTGCGGAATTTAATCATGGGAGAAAAAAAACGTAAAGAAGAAGCAAAACCAATTTTTGTATTTGGAAAGAAAAACTACCAATTCATGTTTATTGGTTTAGCTATTATTGCACTTGGGTTTATTTTAATGTCTGGTGGCGGTAGTGATGATCCAAACGTTTTTAATCCTGAAATTTTTAGTTGGAGACGTATTCGATTGGCACCAACATTAATTCTTATTGGTTTTGGTATCCAGATTTATGCTATTCTTTTAAATCCTGATAAAAAATAATTCGAAAATTAAACTTCGTTTTATTTTTAAACTACTCAATTTTAATACTTTTGCGCCATGGAAATTATAGACGCAATCATTTTAGGTATCATTCAAGGACTTACAGAGTTTTTACCTGTATCATCTAGCGGTCATTTAGAACTAGGAAAAGCCATTCTTGGCGACAATTCGGTGCCAGAAGAAAGCTTATTATTTACAGTTGTGCTTCACTTTGCCACAGCATTAAGTACCATAGTTATTTTTAGAAAAGACATTTTAGATCTTGTTAAAGGTGCTTTAAAATTTGAATGGAATGACGATTTACAATTCATTTCTAAAATTGCTATTTCTATGATTCCGGCAGTTATTGTTGGTTTATTTTTTGAAGAACAATTAGAAGCGCTTTTTGGAGGTAACATTTTATTAGTTGGTTGCATGTTAATAGTTACGGCTGTGCTTTTATTTTTGGCAGATAAAGCAAAAAACACCGAGAAAAAGGTAAGTTTTCAAAACGCATTTGTTATTGGAATTTCGCAAGCTATTGCTATGCTACCAGGAATTTCGCGTTCTGGAGCCACAATTTCTACATCGGTTTTATTAGGAAACGATAAAACTAAAGCAGCTCGTTTTTCATTTTTAATGGTCGTGCCCTTAATTTTTGGGAAAATCGCTAAAGATGTTTTAAGTGGCGATTTAACCTATGACTCTGGAAACTTTACGGCACTTTCTATTGGATTTGTTGCTGCCTTTGTTGCGGGCTTATTTGCTTGTACTTGGATGATAGCATTAGTAAAGAAAAGCAAACTTTCCTATTTCGCTATTTATTGTGTGGTGGTTGGTATTATTGCCATTGTTTATTCGCTATTAAACTAAAACCTAACACACTTGAAAACACTTGACGATTATCTCTCTGGAGAAGTTTTACTTATAGACAAACCCTTAAACTGGACGTCGTTTCAAGTGGTTAATAAACTACGTTGGGAAATCCGTCAAGCTTTCAAAATAAAAAAGATAAAAGTAGGACATGCTGGCACTTTAGACCCTTTAGCTACTGGCTTACTGGTTATTTGTACCGGAAAAATGACCAAGCAGATAGATACGTTCCAAGGTCAGGTAAAAGAATACACCGGAACTATTGTTTTAGGAAGCACCACACCATCTTACGATTTAGAAAGCGAGATAAACGAAACTTTTCCAATCGATCATATTACTGAAGATTTAATCTATAAAACTACGCAGCAATTTATTGGAGAAACGCAACAATTTCCACCTGTATTTTCGGCATTAAAAAAAGATGGCAAACGCTTATACGAGTTTGCTAGAGCTGGCGAGCATGTGGATATTCCATCGAGAACTGTAAATATTTCAGAATTTGAAATTACTAAAATTGATTCGTCTAACTCAGATTCTATACACGTTAATTTTAGAGTGGTTTGCAGCAAGGGCACATACATACGCTCCTTGGCAAACGATTTTGGAAAAGCCTTAAACTCTGGCGCACACTTATCGGTATTAAGACGCACAAAAATTGGAGATTTTGATGTTACAAAGGCTCATTCCATTGAAGATTTTATTGCCAATTTAACAACAGACAAGCAATAAACATTACTTAAAACCCACTTCCTTAGGCGCAAAAAAGAATCCTAAAACGTTTAAATTTAACAGTATCCAAGCTACTTAAGTTGTGCTTTTTAAAACTTTTTACCGTATTTTGCCGTATATAATAATACGACTCCCTAATTGATAACAACGTATTGCACCTTAATAATCAACATAAAGCCCTACTTATTACGCTTCTAATTTCTGGAACTGTAGTACTCTCTGTTTTCAATTTAAGCTTAAAACAACAAGATAAATATGCCTCTGAAAGCTACTACCTTATGGAACCTGAGGAAGAGCCTACCGAAGCGGACATAAAAGCTATTGAAGCTTTGGAAAATCGTAACAACGCCAAAGCCGAAACTAACGACGCTTTTAACGAAACCCAAAAAGTAAAGCATTTTGCTCAAGCCTACAAAACCATAGCACCACCCGAGGATTATGTTCCTAAAACGAACACCTCATCTAACGGATCTGCTTCCGCTAGGAAAACATATGAAATCCCAGAAGTCTCTAGTTTAAACAGCGAGGAACTATCTAAATTCAGTAAAGTAAACGATTTACTAAAAAAGCAGCAATCCGACGGAAACAACTCAAAAAGTTCTATTCGCTATTCATTATTAAACAGAAAAAAAACACACATACCAATACCTGTTTACTTATGCGAAGTAGATGGTAAAATTGTAGTTAACATTACGGTTAACGCCAACGGAAAGGTTGTTGATGCGCATGTAAACAACTCGTCCACATCAAACAATGCCTGTTTAATGGAACATGCTATAGATTATGCCAAACGTTCCCGCTTTACACCCGATGCAGCTAAAGAGAGCCAAATAGGCACAATCACCTTCTTTTTTATTGGTAAATAGGTGTTACAGCCGTAAGTATTTCAACCACATCACTAATTATATTTTGCCCTTTATCCTTGTTATACCAGTGTTGTAAATCTTCTTTAAACTCTGGGGTAAGAACGCCATGTTTAGCCTTAAATCTGTTTACATAACTTGTAGCTTCACTTGGTCTAGGTCCATAAGTATTTAAAACCTCGCCGGTTTGTTCATCAAGCATAATAACTTTAGCTATTGCTCTTCCTCCATTGGTTAAAAACATATCTATAAGCTCTAAATTCTCATCACGAAGCACGATTTTTACTTCAATATTAGGATTTAACTCAGCTATTTTATTTAATGCTGGCATAACATGCGCCGCATCACCACACCAGCTTTCGGTAATAATTAGCCATGTTGTCTTTCTATTAAAAGCTTCTATTTTTTCCTTAGCCTCTTCGGTTACCTTAACGGTTTTATCCCAACGCTTCATGCGCCTATCGTTAAGCTTTGTATAATTGGCTAAAGCTTCCGTTTTTTCTAATCCTGTATTAGAATTTTCTTCTGCTAATTGCTTTACCAAAGCTCTATATTCCTGATAAGTAATACTTTTAGCTAAACTTTCCTTTATAATTTGATTCATAATACGCGTTTTTAAAAAAATCCTTGAACAAAATTAAAGTCTTTAGATTTTATATAAGGTGATTTTTGTCATACTTTTACTTTAAACCTTACAGTCTTTTTAAAAATATTGAATTATTACAATTTTAAAATGAAAAAACACAGATGCGGTTGGTGCGAAGGCGATGCTTTATATGAAGCTTACCATGATAAGGAATGGGGTGTTCCTGTTTATGATGATGACACCTTATTTGAATTTTTAACTTTAGAAACATTTCAAGCCGGTTTAAGTTGGATAACCGTATTGCGCAAACGCGAAAACTTCAGAGCCGCTTTTGATAATTTTGATTACAAAAAAATAGCCAATTACCAACAAACTAAAATTGATGCTTTACTTCAAGATACCGGAATTATAAGAAACAAACTAAAAGTTAATGCTACGGTTACTAACGCTCAAGCCCTTATAAAGGTTCAAGAAGAATTTGGTAGTTTTAGTAATTATATTTGGGGCTTTGTTGATGGCAAACCCATTAAAAATAGTGTAAATAATTATAAAGAGGCGCCAGGTAACACCCCTTTAAGTGATACCATTAGTAAAGATTTAAAAAAGCGTGGATTTAAATTTGTTGGTTCTACAGTAGTTTATGCACACATGCAAGCTACAGGAATGGTAAATGACCACGAAGTGGATTGTTTTAGATACCAAGAAGTTTAATTTTTTTATGTTGAAAGCATTTTTAAATAGCATTACACTATTACTCCTTTTAACCTGTTTTAATGGCTTTTCTCAAAATAACTTTAATGTTTTGGGAGAATCGCTAGTAGCTATAAATCATAAATCTACAGAAACATACAGTTATAACGTTACGTTTAGAAGCCGCTATTTTTTAAAACAAACCAATAATTTTACCTACCAACAGCAACAAGTTGACATCTTACATTTTTCGCATTTTAAATTAAATTCGAATACGACACTTAGTTTAGGGGCGTTTTATAGAAACCGTAATTGGTTTGAACCTGAAAGTAACGAACTACGCTTTACGCAACAATACAGATACAACAAAAAGAAATTAGGTAATCGTTACGGGCACCGCATTAGGACAGAACAACGTATTATAAACAACAAAACTATATATAGACAACGCTATAGGTTTTCATTTAACGGCCCTCTAAAAGGAAATACATTAGAAGTGGGATCTACGTATTTAACAAATGCTATTGAAGGCCTTTTAAGTTTAAGTAAAGCCTATAAACCCGAAACCGACATAAGGGTTTCAAGCCAAATTGGATGGCTTATTACAAAAGCTTTAAAACTTCAAACCGGATTAGAACACCGCTATGAAGCTTTTAATTTAAAGGCTAAACATAATTTATTTGTTTTGACTTCTGCGGTTTTGAGGATTTAATTTTACTATTTCTCAAAAAAAAGTTAAATGAGCAACACCACCTACTTTAATTTAAATTAATTTCTTCTTCAATATACTTCTCAAAGGTTGATTCTATTTTAGAAAATTTATAAGATATAGGTATAGTAAACATACCTTCATAAATTCTTCCGTTTTTAAGTTCGTAATCTTTAAAAATTTTTATTCTTACACCATTCAAATATAGCACACATGATAATAAATGAGATTTTTGAATACCAGGCTCTCCAAAAATTTCGGGCATATTTGAATAATTAAAACCAAAAATTTTCATTTCTGAAAGCATATCAATTTTTTTTCCTAGAATTTGATTAGGATCTTCTGCTTTGTAAACAAATGTTGTTCTAAGTTTATTATTGGAAACCTGCTCTACACTGTACTGATAATCAGTTGCAAACCTATATATTATATTATTATTGTCAAACATTCCAATTATGCTTTGAATTCCAGTGGATGTTTCTTTTTCAGACAAGGGAGTAAAGTAAGTTAACTCATCAATAGTAACTCTAAATTCAAATGAAGTAATAATTTTAATTTTTTTTTCTAACTTTTTAGTTTTATCATTCAATTTAGTTATTGTTTTTTTTGCTGCAAAAAAACTACTATCTAAAGTGTTAATTTTAAGATTTAAACTATCCAAGGCCTCATTAATGGGGAGATTAGGGTACTTTGATTTAGCTAAATCTAGAATAGGTTTTAATTGAGATATCAGTGTGTCTCCATTAGCTTTAATATATACTAGAGTGTTCCTTGTCGAATCTAAAGATTCATTTAAACCTACTATTTCTTTGTTTTTTTCTTTTTCATCATGAACAGTTATTACAATTCCCAATATTAATAACAAAAAAGTTATTCCAATTAAAACGTTCCTGGAAGTCTTAAATTTTTTTTTCCTTTTGTCATTCCACTTATACTCTAAAAGTAACGCGAGTAATCCAGATAACCCAGTTAAAATTTGACTTATGATTTTCAGATAAATCACTATAAAATTATATTTACATTATTAATAGACATCACCTAATTACCTATAAACCATTTTTAATCGTTCTAACCTAAAAGCAAAGGTAGTTGAAAATTTCTACAAATTTAACTTTTCACTCCTTCAAAAACGCCAAAAACGTATCTCTAGAAACCTCCTCTGCACCCAAGCTTTCTAAATGATTCGTATAGACCTGGCAGTCTATAAGTTTATAACTAGTGTTCTGTATAAAGGATATAAATCCCGCTTTACTAGCGTTACTTACCTTAGTAAACATACTTTCGCCACAAAACACACCATTGTTTAAATCGACACCATAAAGCCCTCCAACCAATTCGTTATTTTGCCACACCTCAACCGACTTGGCAAATCCTAATTCGTTAAGTTTTACGTAGGCCTCAATCATATCGTTAGTTACCCAAGTGCCATCTTGCCCGTTTCGCTTTACCAAAGCACATTGGGTAATTACGGCTCTAAAATCCTGATTTACGGTAATTTCAAAATCGGAGTTTCTTAGCACCTGCCTCATACTTTTTGATACTTTAAGCTTTTGTGGATATAACACAAAACGCGGATCTGGAGACCACCACAAAATAGGGTTGCTATCATCAAACCATGGGAAAATACCGGTTTTATAGGCGAGTAGTAATCTTTCGGTAGATAAGTCGCCTCCAACAGCTATAATGCCTTCAGGCGATGCATGATCCACATCTGGAAACCATATTTTTTCGGTTAGATATTGCATAGTAGTAAATATAAAAAAACCTCAACATTTAGATAAATATTGAGGTTCGTGTTTTTATAACCCTTCTGTCTTTTAATTCTTTAAGGAATTAAAACATTTAGAACGGTAAATCGTCGTGATCTTCTTCTTTTAAATCTCCTGCAGGCTCAAAAGCATCTGCTGGTGGTACTGGTGGTACGTTACCTGAAGCGCCTTCGGCTTGTACAGCTTCAATTCTCCACCCTTGAATAGAGTTGAAATATTTAGTTTCACCTTGAGGGTTTACCCACTCTCTTCCGCGTAGATTAATGCTAATTTTTACTTGTTGTCCTTCTTTATAGCTGTTTAATAAATCTGTTTTATCTTGAACAAATTCCACCATAATATGTTGTGGATACTGCTCTTCAGTTGTAACAACAATTTCTCTTTTTCTAAACCCATTACTACCAAAAGTTTGAGTTTCTCCTACCATTTTTATTCTACCTTGAACTTCCATTTAATCTATAATTTAATCTTTATTAATATTATTTATAATCTGCCTTTTTATTTAAGACAAAAGTACTTTAATTGCGCTTCCTAAATCACCAAAACTAAGATAGTTTTTAGCTAACTTATGTTTCTCTACAGCCGTTGCCGATTCTATATTAGGATATCGTTCTGCCACGTCTTCAATAAAAGCTACTATACTTTCTTGGGTTGGTAAGGCCTCAATATTTCCTAACATTCCTAGATCGTTTCCTGTTAAAATCGCACTATTTTTAACAGCCTCTGGCAAAGCATCAACACCAATACCTAATGTGGCTACTGGTTTTGGTATTTCAAAAAAACCATCTTTGGCTCTACTATAATAACTACCACCTGCTCTGGCAACCAAATCTAACTTATTTTGGTCTATAGCCCCATTTTCATCTAGTACAGCATCATCTATATGAAGTTTTACCACTTCGCATATTATCAAATTACCTGCACCACCTTGGGTACCTAATTTCACTATTTCATTTACCTTACACTCAAATTGTACAGGGGCTTCGGCCACTCTAAACGGTTTTACAAGGTCCGATTTAAGCATGGTTAAACCCGCTTTTTCAAACTCATTAACACCTTCAGGGTATTCTGTACTACTTAAGGACATTTGGTGCACCATATTATAATTTACAACATTAATAACAACTTCTTTTGTTATTTCAGCATTCTGTAACGTATGCTTTATTGTATTATTTTTTACGCGTCTTGCTGGCGAAAAAATTAAAATTGGTGGATTTGCACTAAATACATTAAAAAAACTAAATGGCGATAAATTCGGGTTTCCCTTGGCATCCATTGTACTCGCAAAAGCAATAGGTCTTGGCGCAATAGCGCTTAACAAAAAACCATGTAATTTACTGGTTGATAAGCTTTTTGGATCTATTGAGGGCATTCGTTATTTTAATTTTTACAAAACTAATCAAAAAAAAGGTGAAAATTTAATCTAGTTTTCAACATTACCCTAGTCGCTGTCAACAATCCAACTTTATTTAGCATTTTAAGCTTCATCTTTAAGCAATAAAACATCTTAAAACAGAGTTACTAACAACTTGAACAATAATATTAGCAGATTTGCATTATATTACCATAAAATATCTATTGTAAATGATTTTTACCAAACATAGCAATGCATTCCGTTGGGCTATTGTTATAGCATCCTTTATTGTTGTTTCCCTTATACTATGGAAAACCTACGAGTTTTTTCAGCATTTTAAAGATGAGGAACGCACCAAAATGGAAAATTGGTCGTTTGCCCAAAACGAGATTATAAACTCGGATATAAACACAAATTTAGAACTTACGCTACAAATATTAAACAGCAACAAAACAACACCTATGTTGGTTATTAATGAGGATGGCTCGCTATACAGCTCCAACAACATTGATGAAACCAAACTAGCCGACTCCAAATATGTAAAAAAACTCATTAAAACTTTTAAGGAAGAAAACGAGCCCATACCTGTAAAAATTGGAAATAGTATTTCTAGCACCATTTACTATGGCAATTCGCCTTTGCTTAATAAATTAAAATACTACCCATTGGCGTTATTACTAATTATAGTGCTGTTTGTAGCACTTATTTTCTTTTTTTATAGCAGTAACAAAAACGCTACGCAAAATAAATTATGGTCTGGTATGGCCAAGGAAACGGCGCACCAAATTGGTACACCTTTATCTTCTTTAATTGGTTGGACCGAAATCCTTAAAACCGAAAATGTAAACCCGGATTACATTGTTGAAATGGAGAAAGATGTAGACCGCTTAAAAACCATTACCGAGCGTTTTAGTAAAATTGGCTCTTTACCTGTTTTAGAGAAAGCAGATATAATAAAAGAAACGTTAGACTCTTATGATTACTTAAAAACAAGATCTTCAAAACTTGTAGATTTTGACATTATAGTCCCTGAAGGCGAAATTTACGTAAATCTAAACAAGCAACTATACAGTTGGACTATTGAAAACTTAATTAAAAACGCTATTGATGCCATGAAAGGCAGAGGAAAACTTACTGTAGAAATTTCTCAATTAGAAAATAATGTAATGGTAAGTGTTACTGATACTGGAAAAGGTATTGCAAAAAAGAACTTTAATAGCATTTTCGAACCTGGCTTTACCACAAAAAAACGTGGATGGGGCCTAGGACTATCTTTAGCCAAACGTATTATTGAAGATTTTCATAATGGAAAAATTAAGGTCCTTCAATCTGAAAAAGATAAAGGAAGCACCTTGCAAATAAGTTTAAAACGCGCAAGCCAATAGTTAAACGTATGCCAGAAAAACTCATTGATATTAAACAAGTACCACTACCAAACAACTGTCCGGAGTGTTTTAGTAAAGAAGGTTTGCGTTTAACCTTTAAACAAAAAATTAAAGAAACTAATTTTTATAAGTCCATAACTGCAGATATTAGTCATGAACTAAACTGTACCACCTGCAATTCTGTTATTTATCCTGTACAATGGACGGATGATATTGAACGTGTTTTTGAATATCAAAAGAAGGCCTTTACACCAAAAAAGGCATCAACTTACATAAAAAAAGCGTTGTGGGTTATTATTATTTCAAGCGTTGCACTACTTGTTTTAATGCTAGCTTTAGTGCTCTATTTAAAACTATAATTCAGCATTAATAGCTTGGGCCAAGGCATTAAATTCTTCAGTAGATAATTTAACCTTTTTAATAAAACGGGCATCTTCCATAGATTGTAAAGGAATTAAATGTACGTGCGCATGAGGTACCTCTAAGCCAATAACAGACATACCTATTCGATTACAGGGCACCACTTTTTTAAGTGCTAATGCAACGGTTCTAGAAAAGGCCATTAAGCCGTTATAATCGGCTTCGTCCAAATCGAAAATTTTATCTACTTCTTTTTTAGGAATACAAAGTGTGTGTCCTTTTGCATTAGGGTTTACATCTAAAAACGCTAAAAAGTGTTCAGTTTCCGCTACTTTATAACAAGGTATTTCGCCATTAACAATTTTTGTAAAAATAGATGCCATAATTTAATTATCTAGTAATTTCAATAATATCAAATTTAATCACACCATTAGGCACTTGTATTTCTGCAACATCTCCAACCGATTTACCTAACAAACCTTTACCAATTGGCGAGTTTACAGATATTTTTCCCGAAGCTAAATCTGCTTCTCCATCGGCAACCAAGGTATAAAGCATTTCCATACCATTGGTTTGATTTTTTATTTTCACTTTAGACAATACTAGTATTTTTGATGTATCTAACTGCGATTCATCAATTACACGTGCTCCTGCCAATGCATCTTCTAACTTAGAGATACGCATTTCTAACATGCCTTGTGCTTCTTTAGCCGCATCGTATTCAGCATTTTCACTTAAATCACCTTTATCCCTAGCTTCTGCTATTGCTTTTGATGCTTTTACACGCTCAACATCTTTAAGTTGTCTTAACTCGGCTCTTAATTTTTTTAACCCTTCTGGTGTATAGTATGATACTTTACTCATTTCTTCATCGTTTAACTTAGTAAAAGATGCTGATAAACTTCTAATTAAGCTTCGAAGTATTCAGCAAATAAAAAAATCCCGCTTACACGAGATTGTAAAACAAAAGTACAAAAATTTAGTTAATTATGTATCGAAAACATTAATATACTTTACATTAGACCGTGTTAAAAAACTATTAAAATCAACGAAGTAAAAACGTAAAACTAATAAGCAGAAATACAATTTATTGTAAATTGCAATCCTATTCTTTTAATTATGAAACTATTTATTTGCTCCTTATTCTTATTAACGTTAACCGCTTGCAGTAGCAACTCTGTAAACGACAGAAACTGTAATTTTTTACTAGATATTGGCGTTAACGTTTCCATAGATTTAAGTTTACCGCAATACAGCCAATTAGCATTTGCCGGAAATTCGGTTTATATAGAAAACCAAGGTAATGCAGGAATTATAGTAGCCAGTACAGGCGTAGATTTTTATGCTTGGGATGCTGCAGACCCTAACCATGCGTTATCCGACTGCTCTGTAATTATACCTTCTGGATTAAATGGCACCTGCAGTTGTGGTGATGAGAACAGGTATAATTTTGTTACAGGAACTCTAGAAGGAAATAATGGGTTAAACTGTCCGTTAAAAAACTACCGCGTTCAAGTAAATGGTAATTCGCTTTTAATTTTTAATTAAAAATTTAACAGGTAAACCGTTTCTTAAATTTATTAGAGTCGTGTTTAACAATACATCTCGCAAAAACAAAATAGCCTTTTTACTTCGCATACCAGATTTACAATACACCACAAGTGGCTTGTTTGTGCTTATTTCATGATACCGTTCTTGAAGCTGACCTAAAGGTATATGTAAACCCCCTATATGATGCTGTTCGCGTTCCGAAATTTCACGTACATCTAGGAGATTATAATTGGATGTATTTTTAAGTAAGTCTTCCATTAAAATATCCTGATCTACTGATTCTATCCCACAGAAAACATTATAATCTTCCTCTAATTTAAGGATTTTTGACTCGTCGGTTTTAGAGAAACTTAAAATTATCTGACGCATAGATAATACATCAAAAACCAATAATTTATTAGCTAGCACGCCTTTTAAACCACAAATTATTTTAATAACCTCATTGGCTTGTAAACCCCCTATTATTCCCGGTAAAACTCCCATGACACCAATATCGGAACAATTTGGCGATGTGTCTGGTTTTGGAGGTGTTGGGTACAAACATCGATACGTTCCGCTGTCATTAAAATTAAACACACTTACTTGCCCTTCAAACTTAAATATGGAGCCATAAACCAATGGTTTATTTACAATTACAGCAGTATCATTGCACAAATAACGCGTTTGAAAATTATCGCTTCCATCCACAATAACATCGAAGGCTTTAAAAAGTGAAAGGGCATTTTTTATGGTAAGATTTTCGTTAAAAATCTGAAATTGAACAAAAGGATTTAACCTAGCTAATCGCTTTACAGCAACCTCTACTTTTGGCTTACCAACATCATCTACTGTGTATAAAATTTGACGTTGTAAGTTGGTTTGATCGACCACATCGTTATCTATAATCCCTAGCGTTCCCACACCGGCAGCCGTTAAATATTGTAATATAGGGCAACCCAGTCCGCCAGCACCAATAACCAAAACCTTAGCTTCTTTAAGTTTTAATTGCCCCTTAACACCTATTTCATTTAAAAGTATATGGCGACTATATTGCACCTGCTCTTCTTTGCTTAACATTCTATTTATCTTTTTTTATGATGCATCTAATTGAAATGCTGCCAATCCTTCCAAACAACTTCTAAACCTTGGTTTTTAAGCATTTTGGTGAAGGCTTCGGTGCTTCTTTCATCTGAAATTTCAAACTGTTCTAGCGATTGCGGTTCTACGGCATATCCACCAGGATTTGTTTTAGATTCCGAACTAATAGACGTGATACCTAATTGCACAATATGGTCTCTAAAGGTTTCACTTTCTCGCGTAGACATGGAAAGCTCTAAATCTTCATCCAATAATCTATAGGCACAAATAAGCTGTACCAAATCGGCATCGGTCATTTCAACCTTAGGCTCTAAACCTCCTGAGTGTGGACGCAGCCTTGGAAAAGAAATAGAGTACTTCGTTTTCCAATAATGTTTCTGTAAATATTTTAAATGTAGTGCTGTAAAAAAACTATCGGCCCGCCAATCTTCTAAGCCAAATAAAGCTCCTAAACCTATTTTATGAATACCCGCTTTACCCAAACGATCTGGAGTATCTAGGCGATATTCAAAATTAGATTTTTTGCCTTTTGGATGATGTTTTTTGTACTCATTTTTATGATAGGTTTCTTGATATACTAAAACCGCATACAGCCCATTTTCAATTAGCAATTCATACTCATTTTGCTCTAATGGCTGAACTTCAATACTAATATTAGAAAAATGAGGTTTTACTAACTTTATGGCATTATTTAAATAATTGACTCCTACCGTATTATTAGCTTCTCCAGTTACCAGCAACACATGGTCAAAACCTTTATTTTTCAAGAATTTAACCTCTTTTAAAATTTCACTATCTGTTAAGGTTCGTCTCGGTATTTTGTTAGTAAGACTAAAACCGCAATAGGTACAAATATTTTGGCATTCGTTACTTAAATATAAAGGCGCATACATTTGAATGGTGTTACCAAAGCGCTTTTTAGTAAGCTCGCGACTCATTTGTCCCATTTGCTCTAAAAACGGCTTCGCCGCAGGAGAAATTAAGGCTTTAAAATCTTCTAAACTTCGTTTATTACTAGCCAAAGCCACTTCTACATCGGCTTTTGTTTTGGCGTTAATACTAGCAAGTGTATCGTCCCAATTACAAGTATTAAAGTGTGTTTCAAATGCTGCCATAGCCTAAGTTTAATTCAAAAATGAGGTTAACGGACTACTAGCTTCGGCTTGGTTTTTAACTGGTGCTAGTTTTGCTTGGTATGCCATTCGACCCGCTTGAACCGCCATTTTAAAGGCCTCTGCCATTTCCACAGGATTTTGAGAAACTGCAATGGCTGTGTTTACTAAAACAGCATCGGCACCAATTTCCATGGCATGTGCCGCATGCGAAGGCGACCCAATACCAGCATCTACTATTACCGGTACGTTTGATTGTTCGATAATAATTTCTAAAAACTCTTGCGTTTTTAAGCCCTTATTACTTCCTATTGGTGCACCAAGCGGCATCACACATTGCACACCAACTTCCTCTAACCGTTTGCATAGTACAGGATCTGCATGTATGTATGGCATTACAACAAAGCCCTTTTTAACTAAAGCTTCGGCTGCCTTTAACGTTTCAATAGGGTCTGGTAATAAATATCTTGGGTCTGGATGAATTTCTAATTTTACCCAGTTAGTTTCTAGTGCTTCGCGTGATAATTCGGCTGCAAAAACAGCTTCTTTGGCATCTCTTACACCCGATGTATTAGGTAATAAATTAATTCGGGAGTGGTTTAAATGCAGTAAAATATCATCGTCTTTATCTTGAACATCTACACGTTTTAAAGCCACAGTAATTAACTCACTTTCGGAGGCTAACAAAGCGGATTTCATTAATGCCGAGGAGCTAAATTTTCCAGTACCAGTAAATAATCTAGAGGAAAATGTTTTATCTGCTATTTGTAATTTATTATTCATAATAAAAGCAACTTTTATTAAAAGGTTTAGTTTTTTTAATTTTTAATTTATTCGGGTTTCCAGCGTTGTTCTGGTGCTGTACCGCCGTTAATTAGTTCTTTAAACTTTGTTATTTTGTTAAAATCGCGAGTAATATCGCCTGAAACGGCAATACCAAAAACCCCGGTAATCATCAGGTCCAACACATCATTTAAGGTAATGCCGCCAATAGCAATAATTGGCGTATTGGTGTTTAAAGCTGAAATAATTTCGGCATACCCTTTTTCTCCTAAAACAGGACTTAAATTATCTTTTGTTTCGGTAAAACGAAAAGGCCCTAAGCCAATATAATCCACACCCTTATCAATAAGCGTTTGGCAATC
Source organism: Algibacter pectinivorans (assembly GCF_900112595.1). Lineage (GTDB taxonomy): Bacteria > Bacteroidota > Bacteroidia > Flavobacteriales > Flavobacteriaceae > Algibacter_B > Algibacter_B pectinivorans. The sequence goes on from NZ_FOMI01000001.1 coordinate 399,131, forward strand.
TTGAAGCGTATTTGCGGTACCACCAATAATTTGCCAAGAGGCTAATGCTTTTCTGGCTACCGTTGGGCAAGCATCCTTTTTGCCTAAATGCACACCATCGGCTTTAACTTCTGCGGCCACTTTGTAGTGGTCGTTAATAATTAAACGCGTTTGGAAATGACTGGTAATTTCTCTTGCCTTTTTTGCTGTTTCTAAAATGGTTTTTGAATCGCATTTTTTTAATCGTAACTGAACCAACTCCGCTCCCGCTGCACAGGCACTGTGTATATTATTTAAATGGTCTTGTGGCGTAGCGCCTTGCGATATGTAGTGTAATGTTGTTTTCATGTTATTTTTTTGAATGAAAGCCTAATAATGAGGTATTAGAACTTAAAAATTTTTCGGTGTATTGTTTTCCTTTTAAACAGGCTTTAAATATTGGAAACTCTAGGGCTAAATAGCTTGTTATAGCAGATGATAGCACACAACCACTTCCATGTTTTTCGGTACAATTTTTAGACTTAGCATTAAACACAACATGTTTTTTGTTTTTAAGATGAAGTGTGTCTTGCCCTAATTTTTCGGGGTGATGCCCACCTTTTAAAAACAGATTGGTTTTAGATTGAATATATGTAATAGTTTCGCTGATGGTTTTGTCTGGGTATAATTGTTGAATTTCGTTGTAGTTAGGTGTAAGCAGATAGATTTTAGATAAAATAACATCTAGTTTTTCTGAAGGATTGCTATGAAAATTAAAATTAGAACTCGATTTTAAAATAGGATCTAATATGATTTTTACCTCAGGGTTTAGGCTATGTAATTTGTTGATGATAATTTCTAAAACATCCCAGTTTTGTACAATACCAATTTTAACGAAGTTGATTTGAAACCGTTTGAAAAGCACCTCTATTTGATTTAAAATAATTGAAACTGGCATCCAATGGCAAGTAATAAATGCCTTATCATCTTGTACTGTATTTGCTGTACAAACCGATAAACCATAACATTTTAAGGCTTCGAATGTTTTTACATCGGCGGTTAATCCGGCACCGTTGGTGGGATCGAAACCTGCAATGGTTAATATGTTTGGTCTGTTTTTCAAAGTTTGATATTACTATGTGCTGTTTGTAATTGGATGAAACTTTTTACTGGGTTTTCTGCATTCCAAACACCACCTAAAACACCAACGCCTTTAAAACCAAGTTTGAAGGTTTCTAAAATGGTATTGGCATTGATACCGCCCATACCAACAATAAATTTATCGATATGGTTGACGTTAAAACCACGACCCTGGTAACCTGCTTTAGAAATGGATGAAAACACCGGACTTAACAAATGGTAATCGAACTCGAAATGACAGTCGATAAGATCTTGAATTTCATGAAAGGAGGAGCTTATGGTTTTACCAAACATGCTTAGGTTTTTAAAATATTGCCCAGGATTATCAATGTGGTCTATTCGCTTTTGTTCTTGAAAATGAATGCCTTTTAAGGGATATGTATTAACAAGCTCATGAAAATAATGCACTACAACCCGGTTGTGATACTGGGCATCTATTTGGTTTAAATATGTACAATGCTGCTGGTAATTTTTTTCGGGTTTTCTAAGATGATAGTATTGTAAACCATGTTGAAATAACTGATTAAGTATTTCGATTTCGTTTGGAATATCGTGTTCTGGTGAAATTAAGACTATCATTTTCTTTATTTTTTGTTATGCGTTATGCTATGCCGTATCGCTGAGTTAGGGATTGCAGTGTAAAGCCCACAGCCCGACGTAGGAGGAGCGAGGACTTGCAACGGAAAGCCCGCCCGTGCTTTTTATTAAAAGCACGGGAACTCCCTTATTATTTTGTTAAAGATACACTTGCGATCCTTTTTCTTTGAATTCTTTCGATTTTTCTTTGAAACCTTTTGCAATAACCTCGTTATCGACAATATCGTTTTCTGCGGCAAAATCTCTAACTTCTTGAGAGATTTTCATGGAACAGAATTTTGGTCCGCACATGGAACAGAAATGGGCTATTTTGGCGCCTTCGGCAGGCAGGGTTTCATCGTGAAATTCGCGTGCCTTTTCGGGGTCTAAACCAAGGTTAAATTGGTCTTCCCAACGGAACTCGAAACGCGCCTTACTTAGTGCATTATCGCGATGTTGGGCTCCTGGATGTCCTTTTGCTAAATCGGCTGCATGGGCGGCCAATTTATAGGTAATAACGCCTTCTCTTACATCGTTTTTATTGGGTAGCCCTAAGTGCTCTTTTGGGGTAACGTAACACAAAACGGCACAACCATACCAGGCAATCATTGCAGCACCAATGCCGGAGGTTATATGATCGTAACCCGGGGCAATATCTGTGGTTAGTGGGCCTAAGGTGTAAAACGGAGCTTCGTCGCAATGTTCTAGTTGTTTGTCCATGTTTTCTTTAATCATGTGCATTGGTACGTGACCAGGCCCCTCGATAAAGCATTGTACATCGTGCTTACGTGCAATTTTGGTGAGTTCGCCTAATGTTTCTAATTCTGCAAATTGGGCTTCGTCGTTGGCATCGGCAATGGAGCCTGGGCGTAAACCATCGCCAAGTGAAAATGCTACATCGTATTGTTTTAAAATTTCGCAAATATCTTCGAAATGCGTGTACAAAAAGCTTTCTTTATGGTGCGCTAAACACCATTTTGCCATAATGGAGCCGCCGCGAGACACAATGCCTGTTACACGTTTTGCCGTCATGGGTACATAACGCAATAATACACCTGCGTGTATGGTAAAATAATCGACACCTTGTTCTGCTTGCTCAATTAAGGTATCTCTAAAAATTTCCCAAGTTAAATCTTCGGCTACACCATTTACTTTTTCTAAGGCTTGGTAGATAGGGACTGTACCAATTGGAACGGGCGAGTTACGTATAATCCACTCTCTAGTTTCGTGTATGTTTTTACCGGTTGATAAATCCATAATGGTATCGGCACCCCAACGGCATGCCCAAACCGACTTTTCTACTTCTTCTTCTATGGAAGATGTGGTGGCAGAATTACCAATATTAGCATTTACTTTTACTAAGAAATTTCGACCCAAAATCATAGGTTCGCTTTCTGGGTGATTTATGTTATTTGGTATTACCGCACGACCACGAGCCACTTCACTTCTTACAAATTCTGGTGAAATTTTATCGGGAATTGAGGCTCCAAAATTTTTGCCCTTATGTTGTTTTGCAATTTCAGTCATTTGGTCTATGCGTTGGTTTTCTCGAATTGCAATGTACTCCATTTCTGGAGTGATTATACCTTGTTTTGCATAGTGTAATTGGGTTACGTTTTTGCCTTTTACCGCTCTTTTAGGTTTGTGTTTTAAATTAAAACGTAGATGGTCTAAACTAGTATCGCTTAAACGTTGGTTACAATATTTTGAAGTAAACGCATTTAAGGTTTCCACATCGCCACGATCTTTAATCCATGCCTCGCGAATGCGCTCTAAACCATTTTGGATATTTATTTCCTTTTCTGAATCTGTATAAGGCCCCGAAGTATCGTAAACGGTTACCGGTTGATTTTGGGTTAATTTGCCTGTTATAGAATCTTTGGTATCACTTAAATAAATTTCGCGCATGGCTACTTTTATTTCTGGATATAGTTTTCCTGAAACATAGATTTTTTGGGAGTTAGGAAATGGGTTTCTAGTAACGCCGTTTTGTTGTGGTGCAGTATCTTTTTTCTTCATGTTTTTACCTTATGTTGTTAGACTTATATGTGATGAAACTATTTAATTAACCGCCTTGTGTAGACTTTATAATTAGGATATCATCCTGATTTTTAATAATGGTTGAAGGCCAATTGGTGTTTTTTACAACGTGTTGATTTATGGCCACAGCAATGCCGTTTGTGGACATTTTTAATTGCTCCACAAGCTGTTGTACCGTAGTTTGTTCTGGTATTTCGTAAGCAGTATTGTTTACTTTAATATACATGGTGTTGTAGTTAAATAAAGTAAACTCTAAGAAGAATAAGATAAAGCACGACAGCTGAATCTAATATTTCGAAAATAACTTTTCCCTACGTTGGTATTAGCCAAATCAGGTTCAAAGGATATGTCTCAAACTAGTATAAAACTAGCCACTCCTAAAGTTTACTATGTGTTTATGAACTAATACTAATTTCTTTTATAATTTTTAAAACCTTAATGTTAAACCTACTAAAAAGTTTGTACCCGCTTGCGGATAGTAGAAATTTTCAGTTATAGGCGCATCAGATGAACCTTCTGGTCTGTAATAATAGCTATACGTATATCCATTAGATACATATTCAGAATCAAACAAGTTATTAACTAATAGATTTAATGCTATTTCTTTAATCCATGTGGGTTGAAATTTGTATGATACGTTTAAGTTATTCACAAAATAAGCATCAATACTTTTACTATTGCTAGATGTATTATCTAAATATTGTTTTCCAACATATTTAGATAATAAGGCAATACTTCCGTTTTTAATTGGAGTAAAAGTTAAGGTGTTTCCAAAAATAACATTTGGTGAAAAAGAAATATCGGTATCCTCAAATTCTGTAACAATAGGTTCGTAAGATACAGTATCAAATGTATTTGGGTCGTATTGCGTATCGTAAACCACATAATCAAAAGCCTTAATCTTATTCTGGCTGAAAGTTGCATTAGCATCAATTCTAAATTGTTCTGACACTTTATATCCTGCCTGTAATTCAATACCAGCTCTATAACTTTTTTCTACATTTTGCCTAATAGGGTCGCCAACATCATCTAAATCGCCAGTTAAAACCAATTGGTCCTTATAATTCATATAATATAAATTGGCAGTAGTATAGAAATTAGGTGTTTTTAACTTATATCCAAATTCAAAATCGTGTAATCTTTCAGGTTTTGGCTGAATTGGATTTTTAGTTAAATCGTCTCTATTTGGCTCTCTGTTAGCAACAGCAAAAGAGCCATAAATACTGTTATAATTATCGAATTTATAAGTTAACCCGAATTTAGGATTGAAAAAATTATACGATTCAGATACATCAATATCTAATAAATCTGAACTAGTTCCAACCGATTCATAATCTACTTTTCTGAATTGTAAATCTAATAATGCAAAAAGATTAGAACTGATATTATACTCAGCTTTTACATACGTATTGTAATCTTTTTTATCACCATAACTAAAATAATAGTTGCTGTTAATAGGAATTTCAGAAGAAAATGAATCCCAAATAACTTCACCAAAATGGTCTCCTTTATAGGTATTATAACCTCCACCAAGGTATAGGCTTAAATCGTTCTTTTTATAATTAAGCGAATATACTAATGCAATAAAATCATTATCCAACCAGCGTCTTCTAATAACATCTCCTTCTTCTGAAGCATTTGGGTTATTTGGAAAATAATCTCCTAACTCTTCACCATCTTTATACTGCTCAAAATAGCCTTTTCCTCTAGTATAGTTTCCTGAAATATTAGCTGAAAAATTAGTGTTAAATTGATGCGAAGCATGTAATTGATAATGTGTTTGCTCGTAATTATCTACTTCATTTTTATAAGTATAATAATTATAGGTTCGTCCTGAATTTAAAAGATTTTCAGCTTCAGCTTCCGAAGGGAAATTTCTATCTATAAATGCCTGAATACCCGCTCTATCATTATTAACTACAGCTTCGGGTGTACCATACCAAGATTGGTATGTTTCTTCTTTACCTCCAAAAACAATGGCTTTAACTGACGTTTTCTCGTTTAAAAAACCCGTTTCTACGTAATACGAACTTAGGTCTGCTCTTGCTCTATCAATATATCCATCACTTTGAATGTTTGATAATCGTCCTTCTGCATAAAAGTTATTTTTTATTCCAGAACCGATACTAATATTGTGTTTTCTAGTACCAAAACTTCCAACTGCATTGGTTGTTGTAGCGTAACCTTCGGTTGAAGGATTTAAGGTTTTTAAATTTAAACTTGCTCCAAATGCAGCAGAACCATTAGTTGAAGTTCCTACGCCACGCTGAAGTTGTATATCTTCTACTGAAGACACAAAATCTGGCATATTCACCCAGAATGTTCCTTGGCTTTCGGAATCATTATAAGGGATACCGTTAATGGTTACATTTACTCTAGTAGCATCTGTACCACGAACACGAATTCCTGTATAACCAACACCGGCACCTGCATCACTAGTTGTAACTACAGATGGTAATTGGTCTAATAAAATAGGTAAATCTTGACCTAAATTAATGGACTCTAATTCTTCCTTTGAAATATTTGTAAATGCAACTGGTGTTTTATCTTTTGCTCTTGTTGCAGAGAGCAAGACTTCGTCAAGTTTTTCTGTTTTTGTTGAATCTTGAGTTTTTTGATTTTGTTGTGCGTTGGCACTGACTGATAACACTAAAAGTGTTAAAAAAAGAAATAAATTTTTCATTACGATTGTTTAAAATCGAATAAAAAGAGGTCATTATTCTTTATTGTTTATAAATAAACTTTGAACGTTTAACTTATACGAAATCATATAGTTAGTTTTAATATTCCTTAAATCGTTAATCATAGACAAATTAAGATTTAGAAGTAAAAAAACAACATTGATGACCTTATCGCACTCGCTAAAAATGTCCACCGGACATTTTCTTTACGCTCGCTTCCTAAACAGCATTACCTGTTCTAGGTTCAATGGGTATGATCTCAGCCGATATAGGCACCCCTTTTTGAGAACGCTGCAAAGTTAGTTAAGAATTAAGAATTAACAGTGAAAAATTAATAATTATTTAGTCAATGTTTGGCTTTTGCCTATTGCTCTTCTTTTCAGACTGTTTACGCTTACTTTTAAGGCGCTTTTTAATAACTGACTTAGGCACTTTTGTAGGTTTTCGCTTTTTTGGAACTTTTAAAGCTTCTTTTATCAACTCTAAAAAACGCTTAATAACGATTTCTTTATTTTTATGCTGGCTTCGGCTTTCGCCGCATTGCAGAATTAAAACACCTTCTGTTGTTAATCGATTTTGAAGTTTAATAAGAATACGTTCCTTTTGAGTATCATTGAGTACCAAGGACTCTAACACATTAAAAGTTAGTTCCACTTTTGAAGACACTTTATTTACATGCTGCCCGCCGCTGCCCGAACTTCTAATGGCTTTAAAATTTAACTCTTGCCGTATCGCATCTTCATTAAACATTATGACACTTGATGAACCGGTTTAAGCAAATCATTAACTGTTTTTACCGGGTTAAACGTTTCGAGAGGGACTTCAACAAAAATAGAATTCCAATATGCCATACTACCATTCCATAATCCTGGTAATTCTAAGGCCTGAATATCGACACCATTTTGAGTTTTGGTGGTAATAAAAGCAGCTTCAGGATCGACAAATTTAGATAAATCGAACTTGTTCCCTTTATAGTCTTTAACACCGCAAACTAAATCTGTTGGATTAAAATGCGTGGCTTTATAAACAATACTTTGCTGATTCTTTTTGCCAAAATTAATCTGAGCAAACTCCACGATTTGTAAAGACGTATTGCCATTTTTATCTTTAACCCAAAACGGTCCGCCTCCAGGTTCACCTTGGTTTTTAACCATGCCACATACACGAATTGGTCGGTTAAGTTTTTCTTTTAAATATTCTATTTTTTCTTGTGCAGTATACGCTTCAAAATCTACTATTATGGGCACATTTAATCTATATCTTAAAAATAATGCCATCACTTTAAAATCGGAATCGACTAAATGTCCTTCATCTAACTTATGCAAATAACTAAAAACCTTTTGCTGTGCTTCTAATAAAACACCGGCTAATAATTTCTTGTAATTTGAAAGCCCAATATTTCTGCCAGAAACAACAATATTATCAATGTTTTTTATGAAGATTAAATCGTTATCCAACTTATTTAAGTTCTCTAACAAGGCACCGTGTCCTGCTGGTCTGAATAAAATAGAACCATCTTCTTTTCGTACCACATCATCATTTGTTGCAAGTGCCACTGTTTCGGTCGCTTCGTTTTGATATGAAAACGACACGTTAAATGTGGTTTTTGTTTGCTTTTCTAAAGTTTCTCGTATTTTACTTAATTCATTTGAGAAATATAATTGATGATTTTTTGAAACCGTAAAATGAAGATTTGCTTGTCGGTTGGAATCTGCATATAACGTAGATTCGAATAAATGTTCTTCGAAAGCTGTTTTTACTTCGTTGTTATATTTATGAAACGGTAATAATCCCTTTGGAAAAAAACTATAATTTAAACCCTTTGCATCGAGCATAGTTTTAACAAATAGAAGTATTTTCTCGTCTCTTGATAAGCTCTCAAAATCAGGATTACTTTGTTTAACCTTCGATATTACTTCCTTATAAAATGGAAACTTCTCTAGTCCTTCGGCAAAAATTAAAATTAAGTTATCGTTTTTTCTTTCAGCATATTTCTCTAAAGTTTCCTTAGCCGGATTAAACCCCTTAAGAAATTGAAATAAAAATTTAAACATTCGTGTTGCTGCGCCCGAAGCTGGTACAAATTTTACAATAGATATATTGTTTTGTTCCGCTTCATATAAATCTATAAAGTTTTGAATCTCATTACCGTCATAACTTTCAATTCCTTTATCTACTGTAGCTGCCGCTAACAAATTAGAAAAAGTCATACCCTCTTTTAATCTGGTAACCTGAGCCTCTACGGCTTTTACCGAAATGCCTTTGCTTTTTAGTTGTTTAATATCTTGGTCTGAAAACATTATACTTTAGAGTTTAATAGTTTGTCTATATGTTTAATAGCGGTTTCTAAACGTGTTTTTATATCGCCTTTTAATATCACGTATGGTTTGTTATACTTTTCTAATGCCTCATGAAACGCATTAAACATGGTTTCGCGCTCCTCTGGCCTATCCCTTAAATCATCTGCCTCCCATGGCGTGTCAATATAAGTTAAAAAATACAAATTGTACGAATTTTGCACCGCATATTTCTCTAAATCGGGATCACAACTTTGGGAGTAAAAAGCTTCGGAATACACTTTGGTTTCTAACAAATCGGTATCGCAAATTAACACAGTATCTGTTTTTTGCGCCAATTCGTTTTCGAGTTTAATTTGGCCTTCGGCTATAGGTAGCAAGTCTTCTATCTCGCAAGTTTTTCTATGGTCGTTCCATTTTTTTTGCAAATAATCACGCGCATATTCTGGAACCCAAACCGAACTATAATACCGTGCTAACTGACGAGACAATGTGGTTTTTCCCGTAGATTCTGGCCCAAATAAAACTACTTTTATGCAGTTTGCGGGTTGTTGTTTATATTTTTCTTCCATGCTAAATAACCAAAAATTGCAATAACGGTAAATCCTAAATATTGTAAACTAGTAAATGTAAACCCTTTATAGAAATATAAAGGAACGGAAATAAGGTCGCCAATAATCCAGAAAACCCAATTCTCCAATTTGTGTCTTGCCATTAACCACATGCCAACAAAAAATATAGCTGTTGTAAAGGTATCAACATAGGCCACCCAACTTGTCCATTTACCAAACGTCATGTAAACTAAATACACAAATATTAAGGTGGCTAAAAATATAATTACACTTATCTTTTTCTCGTTAAATGACATTTTTGAAATTGGAGATACTTGAGTGTTGTTTTTAGTCCTTGTCCAAATATACCATCCATAAACACTCATTACAAAATAATAAGCGTTAATCATCATATCGCCTAACAACTCCCATTTATATAATAAATACACAAAAATAACAGTGCTTACCATACCTGTTGGAAACACCAAAATATTATTTTGTTTAGAATACAAAACGGAAAGAAAACCAAAAATTACGGCTACAATTTCAAGAACTATATCTGTAGTTTGGTATCCGGAATATTGTCCAAAGAAAAACTCAAAAAAGGCATTCATAATTAATATTTAAAGTTTTACTTTTTATTTAAGGCGTGGTATTAATTAATCATTTTTAGGTCTTCAAAAAACAAGTCATCACTTTCAAAAGCGGTACCAATAACAACTAAATCTGCTCCTGCTTTATAGGCTTGCTCTAGTTGTACCTTGCTTCGAATACCTCCTCCAACTATTAAAGGAATGGATAACGCCTCCTTTACCGATTGGATAATTTCTCCTGTAAGTGCTTGTTCTGCACCACTACCAGCTTCCAAATATATAAGTTTCATCCCTAATAATTGTCCTGCTTTAGCAGTATTAATTATGTGTTGTACGTTATCTCTTGATATAGGATTTGTTTTAGTAACACGTTGTACGGCAGTTTTCTTACCACTTTCAATTAAAATATACCCTGTAGATATAATCTCTAATTTTGTTTTATCTAGTTTTGAAATAGCTTGAACATGTTTTCCTATTAAATAATCTGGATTTCTACCAGAGAGCAAGGATAAAAACAAAATAGCATCTGCTTTTCCTGTTATCTGGGTAATATCACCCGGAAATAAAACTATAGGTAGAGCGGTATGTTTTTTAATTTCGGCAACCAGCGTATCGGTTACAAAATCATCTACAGTACTACCACCAACAAAAACGTGAGTGGCTATGGATGCGTTTACCTTATTTATAAATGCGCTTGTGTTTTCAACTAAAAACTTATCAGGATCAATTAATACGGCCAAAAGTTTCTCTTTTACCGAAACCGATTTTATTATATTTTGGTATGTGTCTTGTCTTTTTACCACGAATTCATTAATAATTTTCTTTGCGCTATGCTCTATTTTCTCTTTTCTTGTTTCTACTGTATAGCATAAGCACAGGTAAAACCTTCAAACTCTAAAAAGTAAATATTGTAGCGGTATTTTTTGTTTTTATAATCAATCCAGGCAATGGTTTCATGATCGCCTTCAGAAAACGGAATCACCAGACAATGCTGTTTAAAACTAAGCCCGGGCGTACAAAAAAGCTTGTATAAAGATTCCTTAACACACCAAATAGCAGTTAATTTCTTTACGTAATCTTCTACCTTATCGTTTAAATAATCATTTTCGTAATCAATAAACTTATGGGCAATCACTCCAATTTTGTCACGTTGCTTCTCAATATCAATACCCACAATTAAATCGCTTATAACAACCGCTGAGAAAGTAAACGAGTGTGTAATAGAAATTTGCTTACCATCCTTTAAATGGGGTTTACCATGTTCATCATAAAACAAATCGGCATCAGCGTACCCAAATTCTTGCAATAAGCAACGTACACTTAAAAAACCACGTTGGTGCAATTCACTTTTCATACCTAAAACACGATTTAGCGCCATTTCTTTCAAATTAACCGCCGCCATTAAATCTGTGTAAGATTCTGTAATCTTCCAGATTTTAACAGTAGTTTGTGAATTTGGGGTAATGGTTTTGTATAAAGGCATTTAATATTCTAAAAGTTAATAGTTATCTTTGCAAACTCTAAGTTGATAATGTGTTTTATAAAAGCGAATTTAAGTATTTTAAGTTCTAATCACAATGAAGCTTAGCATTAAAAAACAAAAGAAAATTACTATGAGTACAAAAACAATTCCTTACGTAGCTAGTAAAGTAAAAGACATTACACTTGCCGATTGGGGACGCAAAGAAATAAAATTGGCAGAAGCCGAAATGCCAGGTTTAATGAGTCTTCGTGAAGAGTACAAAAACGAGCAGCCATTAAAAGGAGCTCGCATTGCTGGATGTTTACACATGACCATACAAACAGCCGTTTTAATTGAAACCTTACAAGCACTAGGCGCCGAGGTAACTTGGAGTTCTTGTAACATTTTCTCAACTCAAGATCAGGCAGCAGCAGCCATTGCAGCAGCAGGAACAGCTGTTTACGCATGGAAAGACATGACCGAAGAAGAATTTGACTGGTGTATCGAGCAAACTCTTTTCTTTGGAGAAGACAGAAAACCATTAAACATGATTCTTGATGACGGTGGCGATTTAACCAACATGGTACTAGACAAGTATCCAGAATTGGCAGCAGGAATTAAAGGATTATCAGAAGAAACTACAACAGGTGTTCACCGTCTTTACGAGCGTGTAAAAAACGGAACATTACCAATGCCTGCTATTAACGTAAACGATTCTGTAACAAAATCTAAATTCGATAATAAATACGGATGTAAAGAATCTGCAGTAGATGCTATTCGTCGTGCAACCGATATTATGCTTGCCGGTAAACGTGTAACTGTTTGTGGTTATGGCGATGTTGGTAAAGGTACAGCAGCTTCATTTAAAGGTGCTGGTTCTATAGTAACAGTAACCGAAATCGATCCAATTTGTGCGCTTCAAGCTGCTATGGACGGTTTTGAAGTTAAAAAACTAGAAACTGTTGTTGCTAATTCAGATATTATTATCACAACTACAGGAAATAAAGATATTATCCAAGGGCGTCATTTCGAAGCTATGAAGGATAAGGTTATTGTATGTAACATTGGCCACTTCGATAACGAAATCGACATGGCTTGGTTAAACAAAAACCACGGTAACACAAAAGATACCATTAAGCCACAAGTAGATAAATATAATATTGCTGGAAAAGACATTATTATACTTGCCGAAGGGCGTTTAGTAAACTTAGGTTGTGCAACAGGACACCCAAGTTTTGTAATGAGTAACTCATTTACAAACCAAACTTTAGCGCAAATCGAACTTTGGAAAAATGCCGAAGCTTACGGAAACGAAGTTTATATGTTACCTAAACATCTAGACGAAAAAGTAGCGAAATTACACCTAGCAAAAATAGGTGTTGAGCTTACCGAGCTTCGCGAAGATCAAGCAACTTATATTGGAGTAACTGTAGATGGTCCATATAAGCCAGAACATTACCGTTATTAGGATAATAAAACATCCAATTATAAAATTCCAAATCCCAAGCATTCGTGTTTGGGATTTTTTTTTTGCTACAATTAGTCCTGAAACTAGATTAATTAAATGAAGCAGTTGGGCGTTACTTTTTACTCATACCTACAAGGTTTTTATTGTAAACCTTGCAGGATCGCAAAAAGTCGGGCTATTCGCTACAAGTCCTCGCACCTCCTGCGTCGGGCTGTGGGCTTTCCACTATTATCCCTAACGCGAGTGCAGTACTTAACACCAAAATTTGAGTTAAAAAATATAATAAGCGTACCGTTAAAAATCTAGGGACGACACCTTATAACCGTTGCCTAAAAGCGTTTTCATAACCTCGGGATTTCCGTTAGTAAAAAATTGCAATTTAGGTTTAAGCATAGCCTCATTTAAAAGATTATATTCTTTTAAAACCGCCTTGGTTTGTCGTGCTACAGCTTCGCCAGAATCAATAATTTTAACATGCTTTGGTAATAATTCTAACAGAATAGGCATTAAGTAAGGGTAATGCGTGCAACCTAAAACCAAGTAGTCTATATTAGCTTTAATCATAGGCTCTAAATAGCCCTTTAAAAGCAATTTCATAGCTTCGGTATGCAGTTTACCAGCTTCAATTAACTCTACAATACCATCTCCTATTTGCTCTACAATAGTAACATCTTTAGCAAATAGTGTAGCCGTTTTAGAAAACAATGCGCTACTTAAAGTGCCTTTAGTTGCCAATATACCAACCGCATGCGTTTGGGTTTGTAAAGCAGCAGGTTTTATAGCTGGCTCAATACCAATAATAGGCACATTATATTGCGACCTTAAATACGTTATAGCATTTGTTGTGGCGGTATTACAAGCTACTACAATTAGCTTACAATCTTTATTAAGCAAATACTCCGTATTTTTTATACTCAGGGCTAAAATAGCCTCTTTCCCTTTAGGACCATAAGGCGCATTAATACTATCGGCAAGGTAAATAGTATGCTCAAAAGGTAAAAGCGCGTGTATTTCTTTCCAAATGGAAGTTCCTCCAACCCCAGAATCAAAAATACCAATAGCCTGCTTACTCATAAGTATAACAAAAATAAAAAAGCTGCCTTTATAAAAGACAGCTTTAAAAATTATTTTATAGTAATTTTATATTAGATACCTAATTGCTTCTTTACATCGGCAAGAATATCTGTACCATTAGCTACAATTAATGTTGCTCTATCAATTACATACTCGTATCCTTTAGCTTTAGCCACTTCGTTAATAGCTTTCATTGCAGCTTCTTGAATTGGCTTAAATAACTCAGCTTCTTTAGTTGCTAAATCTTTTTGAGCATCTGCTCTAAATTGTTGAATACGTTGTTGTTTTTCTTGAAGCTCTAAACCTCTTTTTTGGTTTTCTTCGTCTGTTTTTGTAGCAGCCTCAGCCTCGTATTGTTTTACTGTGTTTTGATATTCCGTAATAGATGCTTGAATATCTGTTTGGTAAGTTTTACCTAAAGCCTCAATCTCAGCTTGAGCAGATTTAGCTGCTGGCATTGCTGCAATTAATTCTTGAGTGTTTATATGCGCAACTTTACTTTGTGCTTGCGTAAAACTAACGGTTGCAAAACATAGAGCGATTGCTAATAAAAAAGTTTTAAATTGTTTCATTTTTAAAAAGTATTAAGTGTGTTAAAATTAATTATTGTTGTTTATACTGTCTTTTGCCTTTTGGCGTTCTTCTAATATTTGTTTTTTTCTTTCTTCAAGGGCTTTTTTTCTAGCTTCCCTCTCTGCTAATTTTTTTTGTCTGTTTTCTTCAATTAGTTCTGCCTTGGTTTTAGTAGCTGCAGCTTCTGTTTTAGCACCTGCCTCCGATGCTTCTGCATTAGCTCCTCCTGGTGCACCTGGAGGTCCCGAAGTACTATCTCTAGCATCTAATTTAGCTTGTTTAGCCTTTTCTCTGTCTTCTAATACCTTCTGGCGTCTAGCTTCTGCTTCTTTCTTTTTAGCTTCTCTAGCTGCCAAAATTTCTTGTCGGCGTTTTTCAACAGCACTTTCTCTTTCAGCTTTCTTTTCTTCCAAAGCTTTTTCTCTAGCTTCAAGTTCTTCGTTAATTTCCGGAATTAACTCTTCCTCTTCTGCCGCTTTACGTTCTGCCTTTGTGGTTGCTTGCTTGCGTTTAGAAGTTCGCGTTATACTCCTTAATACCTGCTCGCTAACATCAAATTGTTTTGCCGAGAACAACATTACAGCATCCGAAGATTTATCGAAAATAAAATCATACTTTCTACCTTCTGCCATATCTTGAACGGCTGCAAATATTTGGTCTTGTATAGGTTGCATTAATTGCCTTTTCTGGATAAATAAATCGCCATTAGGACCAAAACGTTTTTGTTGATAATCTAAGATTTCATTTTCTTCAAAAGTGATATCCTCTTCACGCTCATCAACTAGCTCTTTTGTTAAAAGTGCTTTTTCATTACTAAGGTCTTTTCGCTTTTGCTCGACTGCAGTTAATTTAGATTGAATCTCATTTTTCCATTTCTGAGCCTTATCATCCAATTGCGCTGTTGCTTCTTGATACTCCGGAACATTCTCTAAAATATACTCGGTATCTATATAAGCTATTCGAACTCCACGTTGAGCGTTCGCAAAAAAGCTTAGCATAAAAACTAATGTCAGTAAATAAAGAACGTTATTTTTCATCTGTTAATATTTTATAATTTCTTGGTTATTAATTCTAAAACGACAGATGATTTTTTCTGCCTTTTAGAATTGCATCTTCAAAATTAACGAATTTTAACGTTAAAAATTTCAATTCTGTTGTAAATCATCAAAGTGTTATTAGAAAATATCGTGCCAAAGTATTTTTTCTACCTAAAACTGTTGTCCAATTATGAAATGTGTTTCCCATCCGTTCTTAACTGTTTGCCCTGGTAGTGGGTCGAAACCATGACCAAAATCAATACCTAATAAACCAAAGGCAGGCATGAATATACGTATACCTAAACCGGCAGATCTATTGATGTTAAACGGATTAAAATCCCTAAAAGAATCTGAAGATGCACCACCTTCTAAAAATCCTAAAGCATAAATTTTAGCCGATGCTTTTAAAGTAATTGGGTAACGAAGCTCTAACGAAAATTTATTATAAATACTAGACCCATCTTGCGATGCTTGCCCTGTACTTTCATCTAAATGTGTTAACGATTGGTTTGGATATCCACGTAATTGCACCACTTCTCTACCATCTAAAGAGAAATTACCTAAACCATCACCACCTAAATAAAAACGTTCAAAAGGAATTACACCCCTAGCATTATTATATGCGCCTAAAAAACCAAATTCTATTTTAGGTCTTAAAACTAAATTTTTGGTTATTTGAGTGTACCACTCTCCAGAAAATTTAACTTTATAAAATTCTAACCAATTATAACGTTTTTGATCTATTTCTGCAATTTCGTTATTCGCTGCAATATAATCACGATCTGCAGTACTTGATGCATTAGAACGACGTTCTAAGGCTTCATCATAATCTTCAGATAATTCCTCATAATCTACACCATTAAATAACGAGTAAGGCAACGAAAATTTTGTTGAAAACGAGAAGTTAGAACCACCTGTTGGGAAAATTGGATCTACACTTGTGTTATTTCTACTAAGGCCAAATGTATAAGATAAGTTATTTGAAAACCCATCACCAAATGTAAATAACCCCGTATTGTAGTTATTTAAATCGTAACGTTGGTAACTTATAGCCTGAGATAAAGTAAAATAATCATCAGGTACTTGCAAACGTTTTGCCAAGCCAAATGTAATACCTGTAATATTAAAACTTTTACTTTTATCTGCATTTCCAGTATTAAAATCAAATAAAAACTGTTTTGTATGTGATAATGATGTAGAAAACTGCACTGGGCGTTTACCACCTAACCAGGGTTCTGAAAATGAAAAACTATATGTTTGATAAAAACGACTGGCCTGTAAGCGTAATGCTAATTTTTGGCCATCGCCCATGGGAATTGGTTTATAGGCCTCTTTTTTAAATATGTTTTTAATAGAGAAATTATTAAAGGACAATCCAAGTGTGCCAATAAAGCCCCCGCCTCCATAACCACCTTGAAGCTCAATTTGACTAGATCCGGTTTCTTTAACGGAATATTCCATATCAATAGTTCCTTCAACAGGGTTAGGATTATTAAAGTTTGGTGAGATTTCTTGAGCATCAAAAAATCCTAATTGCCCAAGCTCTCTAACAGTTCTTACTACATTTGCTTTACTATAAAGCTGTCCTGGTCTAGTACGTAGTTCTCTATAAATTACGTGATCGTTAGTTTTATCGTTACCTACAACACTTACAGTGTTAAAATACGCCGGTTTACCTTCAGATATTCTTACCTCAATATCAATTATATTATTATCAGCACTTACCTCAACAGGGTTAATGCTTGAAAATAAATAACCATTATTTTGGTATTGATTTGTAATATCCTGCGCATCTGGTTTAGAGTTATCTGCAATACGCTCTTGCAATAAAATTCCGTTATACGTATCGCCTTCTCTAATACGTAACAATCTACTTAATTGATCGTTGGTATAAACTGTATTACCAATAAAATTAATTTTACCAAAAGTATATGGTTCCCCCTCTTTAACATCGATAACTAGAGATATGGTTTTATCATTATTATAAATAATACTGTCTGCTAATATTCTAGCATCTCTATAACCATTTTCTTTATATGTATCTATAACATGACCTAAATCTGCTTGGTACGTTGAATCAATAAATTTTGAACGTTTTAAAAGTCTTATACGCTTAATTTGCTTGGTTCCTTTCATGCTTTTTCTAAGCTGTTTATCACTTAGCACATCGTTACCATTAAATGTAATGTCTTTAATTTTTACTTTTTCACCTTTATCAATATTAAGCACCATATTTACCCTTGCTGTTTCGATAGAATCTTTAACTTCTACAGTATTTATATGTACTTTGGTATTAAGAAAACCTTCTTTTTTGTACTTTTTAGTAAGGAAATTTTTGGTAGTTGTAATTAAGTTTTCGGTAACTTTAGTTCCTTTTCTTAATTTATTATCTTTAATAATGCCTTCGTGCTTACCTTTTTTTACGCCGTTAATTTTAAGCTCGTTTAGTTGTGGTAAATCGGATAGTTTTATTTGTAAATGTGCTACGTCGCCTTCAATTTTAGTCACATAAACTTCAATGTCACTAAATAATTTAGAGTTCCAAAGTTTTTTAATAGCATTACCTATATCCTCTCCAGGTATAGTTATTTCTTTACCTTTTCTTAAACCAGAATATGTAATAATAGTTTGTTCACTAAAGGTAGTATTACCAGATACTGTTATTTCTGCTAAGGTATACTTAGTACCCTCGTTGAAATTTGAATTTTGGGCATAACTATTTAAGCAACTGATAAAAAATAATAATGATAAACAGCGTTTAAAATAGGTATGCGTAGGTGTTTTTTTAGCTAAGTTGTTCACTTGTTTTCCCAAATCGTCGTTCTCTTTTTTGATATTCAATAATAGCTTCATACAAATGTTGCTTGGTAAAATCTGGCCATAAAACACTTGTAAAGTATAATTCGGCATAAGCGATTTGCCATAGTAAAAAATTGCTTATACGCTGCTCTCCACTTGTTCTAATAAGCAAATCTACATCTGGTAAATTTCGCGTGTAAAGATGCTCATTTATAATTGATTCATCAATATTTTCGGCCGAAATTATACTATTTTTAACTTTAATACTAATTTCTTTAACACTGTTTATGATTTCGGCTCTAGAGCCATAACTAAGCGCTAGAGTTAAAGTCATTCTAGAATTTTGTTTTGTACTTTCAATAACTTCGGTCAATTCTTTATAAACTTTTTTAGGCAATGCTTCTAATGATCCTATTGCTGCCAATTTAATATTATTGTCTTGAAGTGTTTTAATTTCTTTTTTAAGAGATGACACCAAAAGTTTCATTAAAGTTTGCACTTCTAGTTTTGGCCTGTTCCAATTTTCGGTAGAAAAGGCATATAAGGTTAAATTTTCTATACCTAACTCTGCACAAGCCTCTACTGTTTGCCTTACCGATTTTGTTCCGTTTTCATGACCAAAAGCACGCAACATACCCTTTTGTTTGGCCCAACGCCCATTACCATCCATAATAATGGCAATATGTTTTGGTAACGATTTTTTAAGTACGTGGTTTTTTAAGTCCATTTTAATCTATGCAATAACAAGGGTTTTCTCCAAATGTATAGGTAAAAGTTATTCCTGTAAACATGTACCAATCATTATTATTTATATTTCCAAAACGAAATTGTTGTAGTTCTTCTGAATCGGGTAAACTACCATCTAACTCGTCCGAAAATGTATATCGCGCTCCTACTTCAAGGCCTAAGATAAAGTTTTCTAGCACATTGGTTTTAAAACCTAGTACCATTGGAATACCAAATGCCCAACTTGAAGTATCTTCGGAGGTTTGAATTCCGCTACTAAAATAAGAATTATCGTGGTAAGCCATAGTAATTCCAGAGAACAAATATGGTGTTCCTAACCTTTTACCCGAATGTAAATTAAAATCTATAAAGGTAAGTTCCATTCCTAAAGACAATTCTGTGATTTTAGTTGAAAACTCGTAACCACGTTGAATACGCCTAGGATCGTCTGAGTTTGTGTCTATACCTTCTAATTCGCTAAAAATTATTGAGGCACGATACGAGTGTCTTTTACTTCTATTCCATCTATACATACCACCAACGGCTAGTTGGTTTGGCGATATATAATCGGTAGCACCAACATCTCCAATAAAATTACTTCCTCCTAAAAACACACCAATTTCGTTAATTTGTGCGCTACCTAGCTGGGTGCTTAATATGCTTAATATCAATATGATTAAATGCCTCATAAATATTCAAAAGTTTGCAAATATAATTAAATAACATTAGCTCATTATAATTTGAGCCTATTTGTATGGTTTTAAAACAGAAATTCTATTAAATTATTGCTTTTTATTGAAAGGATTATTAAAGACTATAAGTACTTTCTGATGGATTATTGGTATTAGATTTTAAAACAGCATAGTGTTTAATTTGCATATAGAAACTGACTTATGGTATTACTCCCAAATTTAGCGTACAGGTTTGCGTTAGAGATTGTACTTATCGGAGTCAAAGGGTTTGGTAACCCGCCTGCCTGCCGGCAGGCGCCCAAAACTTATTTATTACGTTTATCTTCGCCCCAAAGAAGCTTTTTGCGAAGGGTATCTAGAAAGCTTTCGTCTAGTAAATCGATCATTTTAATTTTAAAATCGGCTTTCTTAATTTTAATAAGCGTTCCATTATCTAGAGTTGCAATTCTAGAGTCTAGAGATATTAAATGTTGTTTTTCGCGACCATGCACTCTTAAATGCACCTCGGTTGAATCTGGAATAACAAGCGGGCGCGCACTTAAATTATGTGGTGCTATTGGTGTTAATACAAAACTACTTGAACCTGGTGTTATTACAGGACCGCCGCAACTTAATGAATAACCTGTAGAACCTGTTGGGGTAGATACGATTAAACCATCGCTCCAATAGGAATTTAAAAATTCGTCGTCTAAATAGGTATCGATAGTTATCATTGCCGTGGTGTTTTTACGACTTACCGATATTTCGTTTAGTGCAAAACTCATGGCCTCGATATCTTTATTGCCCGACGATGTTTCTACGGTTAATAAACTGCGTTCGGATATGCGATATTTACCATCTATTATATTTTGTATGGCTTTTTCAATGGCATCTACTTGAATTGTTGCCAAAAACCCTAAACGCCCCGTATTTATACCAATAATTGGAATACCCATATCTTTTACAAACATGGTGGCTCTTAATATGGTTCCATCGCCGCCTATACTTACTAAAAGATCGAAACTTGGATCTAGCTCTGTAAAGGTTTTGTATTTGTGATAGCCTTTAATATCATGAGGCTCTTGGTCTATTAATTTATGAAATTCTGTCTCGATATAAGCTTCTATACCTTGATTTTCAAGATAATTAAAAAGGGTTTCAACAGATTTTGGTGTTGTGGTATTATAATATCTTCCGAAAATGGCAACCTTCATAAATTAAAATTACATGTTTAAATATTTGTTTAAATAATCTGATCGCTCCTTTAAGGTTTCAATATAGCCATCTTCTTCGTGGCCAGAAACTATGTTATAACTGTACCTACGAAAGGTTTGAATGATTTCGTTTAGTCCGGTATTTCCTATTTTTAAAGTAACTTGAACTAGATCGGTATTCATTTTAGAAATAAAGGCCCCTAGCAACTTACCATCGTTAGACTCTACAATTTGGCTAATTTCGCTAAATGAATAATCGTTAATACCTTTTTCTACAACTAGAATACCTCCCGCTTCAGAGAAAAAAGGCGATTCGCTAAATAAACTAATAACATCGTTAAGCTCATAATAACCTAAGTACTCATTTTGCTCATTTAAAACCGGCATAATATTAGCCGAATTTACTGCAAAGGCTTCTAAAACATCTAACCAAAGTGTGGTATTTCTAACATAAAAATCTTCTAAAGCATACAAATAGGTTTCAATAGCTTTTTCACCATCAAAACAGTGCGCATCGGTATCGGAAAAACACCCCAAATAGGCACCATTTTCATTTTTAACCGGAATATGCGAGTACGTAAGCTGATTAAACAATTGTTTTAAATCCCTTGTTTCACTCTGGTTGCTTAATGGCGTTATGTCGTTTATAATAAGCTCTGAAAGTTTCATACTGTAACTCCTATTTTTATTAATACTATAAAATGTTTTGTTTTACACTGATAAATTATAACTGTAATTTATTGAAAAGCGTATTTTATTGCAATCCTTTATAGAACTGCAAATTAATCAAAAAAATAGTATCTATGGCTGTTCTACTTTGTATTTTTGCACAATTAATTTGAGGGTTTCTTAAATTAAAAAATTTCAAATACATTCTATTTTAAAATATGTTAGATGACTAAGCTAAGTGTTAATATTAATAAAATTGCGACTTTAAGAAATTCTAGAGGTGGCGATGTACCAAATGTTGTTGAATTTGCAAAAGACGCACAGCGTTTTGGAGCACAAGGTATTACCATACACCCTAGACCAGACGAAAGACATATTCGCTACCAAGATGCACGCGATTTAAAACCGGAGGTTTACACAGAATATAATATTGAAGGCAACCCAATAGAATCTTTTATGAATTTGGTTTTAGAGGTTAAACCAACACAGGTTACCTTAGTGCCAGATGCCGTTGATGCTATAACTAGTAACGCTGGCTGGAACACCATTAAACATAAAGATTTTTTGGTTGATGTTATTAAGGAGTTTAAAAATAACGGTATAAGAACCTCTATTTTTGTAGATCCAGTTTTAGAGCAAATTGAAGGCGCTAAAGCCACAGGAACCGATAGAATTGAATTATACACCGAAGCCTTTGCACACCAATACGGTTTAGGAAACAAAGATGCTATTACCCCGTATTTAGAGAGCGCCAAATTAGCAAATAGCTTAGGCTTAGGCATTAATGCAGGACATGATTTATCTTTGGATAACATCCAGTTTTTTAAAGAAAACATCCCAGATTTATTAGAAGTATCTATAGGACACGCTTTAATTGCCGAAAGTTTATATTTAGGCGTCGAGAACGTTATACAAATGTATTTACGCAAGCTAAAAGCATAAAGTTAATCCTTACTAAGTATAAGGAAGCACACCATTGTAAGTGAAGCGACAAAAAACAAATTAAAACATAAAAAATTAAATAACAATTCCCCTCCGCTAGAGGGATAAATGGAAGCCAAATGATATTACACTCAAACATATTAGGAGAAGGAAAACCTTTTATTATTCTTCATGGCTTTTTAGGCATGAGCGATAACTGGAAAACCCTAGGAACTCAATTTAGCGAACTTGGTTTTCAAGTGCACTTAATAGATCAACGTAATCATGGACGTAGTTTTCATGACGATACTTTTAACTATGAGGTATTAGCCGAAGATTTAAAACAGTATTGCGATGCACATAATCTATCTGATATTGTTTTACTTGGTCACTCTATGGGAGGCAAAACAGCCATGTTATTTTCTACATTATACCCAGAACTCGTTTCAAAATTAATAGTAGCCGATATTTCTCCTAGATTTTACCCAGTGCATCATGATGCCATTCTAGAAGGCTTAAGCGCATTAAATTTTGATACCATTACGTCTAGAACCGAAGCAGACAAGGCTTTAAGTCGATACGTTTCCGATGTTGGAACCCGTATGTTTTTATTAAAAAACCTATACTGGATTGAAAAAGGAAAACTAGCTTTACGCATTAACTTAGAGGTTTTAAAACAAGAAGTTGCCGAGGTTGGCGAATCCTTACCTAGTTACTCGAGGTTCGAAAAAAACACGTTGTTTTTACGTGGTGACCGATCAGAATATATTGGTGTTGGCGATGAAGCTTTAATTAAAAACCATTTTCCAAAGTCTAATATCGTTACCATCTCTAACGCAGGACATTGGTTACATGCCGAAAACCCTAAAGAATTTTCGCAAGCTGTAATTAATTTTGTAAATTGATTTAAAAATAACACACATGAATCTAATATTAAGACTTTTATTAAATGCTGTAGCCGTATTCGCTTTAGCTCACTTACTTTCCGGAGTACAAGTAGATAATTATGTTACAGCCATAATTGTAGCCTTAGTATTATCCATTTTAAACCTTTTGGTTAAACCACTTTTAGTTATTTTAACCTTACCTGCAACCATACTAACTCTAGGCTTATTTCTTTTAGTTATTAATGGCGCAATAATTCTATTAGCAGATCAATTTATAGATGGTTTTGCTGTAAATAGCATTTGGTGGGCTATCTTATTTAGCATCTTACTATCTATACTTCAATCCATTTTACAGTCCTTACTAAAAACAGATAAAAAGTAGTTAAGCAGCTGTTGTAAATCAAGTAATTAAAAACTTTGTTAGGATGTAAAAATATACTATTTTTGCATCCCAATTTTAGTAACAAAAATTGCAGGTTTTAAAACAAACCTTTATTGTTAAATGCCTGATTTAAGGCTTTATATCATTTAAAATGAATATTACAAGAGAAAACGTTGATGCATTAAATGCTGTAGTAAAAGTAGATATCGCTAAAGAAGATTATAGCGATAAGGTTGAAAAAATATTGGTAGATTACCGCAAAACAGCAAACATTCCTGGATTTAGAAAAGGACATGTGCCAATGGGTATGGTAAAAAAACAATACGGAAAAGCTGTTTTAGTAGACGAGGTTAACAAACTATTACAAGATGCTTTAAACAAGTATTTAACTGAAGAAAAATTAGATGTTCTTGGGCAACCATTACCAAAAATGCAGGATGAGATTGACTGGAATGCCGAAAAATTTTCTTTTGAATTTGAATTAGGTCTTGCACCAGAATTCGAAGTGGAATTAAAAGGAAAAAAAGCCATTACACAATACAACATCGTTGCAGACGATAAAATGATTGATGAGCAAGTTGAACGTATTCAAAAACAATACGGAAAATTAGTATCTCAAGATGTTGTTGAAGCAGATAGCGAAATTACTGGAGCTTACACAAACGAAGAAAAAGAAATAAACAACACCGTAACGTTAACACTAGATAAATTTAAAGGCAAATCAACTGCAAAACAATTTATTGGTGCTAAAGCTGGCGACGTTATTACTTTAAAAACTAAAGGCCTTTTTGAAGATGATCACGATTTAATGCACGCTTTAAAATTAGGTCATGACGATGTTCATGGTTTAGATATTGAAGTAAACTTTACTATTTCGGAAATCAACAAGCGTGAGCTTGCAGATTTAGACCAAGACTTATTCGATAAACTTTTTGGTAAAGATGTTGTAACATCGGTTACTGAGCTTAAAGCAAAAATTAAAGAAGATGCCGAAAAGCAATTTGTACAACAAGCCGATCAAAAATTACTAAACGACGTTACTGAGTATTTAGTAGAAAACACAAAATTCGATTTACCTGCAGAGTTTTTAACAAAGTGGATGCAAACTGCTGGTGAAAAAGAAATGGATGAAGAACAAGCCAAAGAAGAATACGAAAAGTCTGAAAAAAGCTTACGTTACCAGTTAATTGAAGGTAAATTAATTGAGGCTAACAATGTGCAAGTAACCATGGAGGACATTAAAGGTCATGCCAGAGAAATGATTAAAGCACAAATGGCTCAATTTGGTCAAATGAATCCTTCTGATAAGGAATTAGATGATATTGCAGCTCGTGTATTAGGAAACCAAGATGAAGCACGTCGTATCTCAGAGCAATTAGTAAGTCAAAAATTACTAAACATTTACAAAGAAAAAGCAAACCTTAAGGTTAAAGAATTAAGTTACGAAAACTTTGTTAAAGAAGTGTACGGCGACAAATAAATAAATTAAAAATGCTTATATTTAAGCGCTTAAATCTGCGGGTTTAAGCGCTTTTTTATTAAAAAAGAAGTTTTAATTTAATTTTCATAAGCTCACTTACATGTAAGTCAAGAGTTTAGCTCACAAAATATAGAAAAGATTATGGATTACGCTAAAGAATTCGAAAAATTCGCGATAAAAGATCAAGGTATTAGCAGCACATATTACAACAAGATTATTAGTAGTATGTACCCTACTAACTTAACACCTAACATTATAGAAGAACGCCAAATGAATATTGCCGTTTTTGATGTATTTTCTCGTTTAATGATGGATAGAATTATTTTTCTTGGTACCGGAATTAACGATCAGGTTGCCAACATTGTTCAAGCGCAGCTTTTATTTTTAGAAAGTACAGATGCTAACAAGGATATTCAAATTTACATTAACTCTCCAGGAGGTAGCGTTTATGCAGGTTTAGGTATTTATGATACGATGCAATTTATTAAACCAGACGTAGCCACTATTTGTACAGGAATGGCAGCTTCAATGGGAGCCGTTTTATTATGTGCGGGTGCTAAAGGAAAACGTAGTGGTTTAACACACTCTAGAGTTATGATACACCAACCATTAGGTGGTGCGCAAGGGCAAGCTAGTGATATTGAAATTACAGCTCGCGAGATTTTAATTCTTAAAGAAGAACTGTATAAAATTATAAGTAAGCATTCGGGGCAGGATTACGACAAAGTATATGCAGATAGTGATAGAGACTACTGGATGAAGTCTGATAAAGCGAAAGAATACGGTATGATTGACGAAATTTTGGCTCGCAAATAAATTATTTGTAATTTTAAAGAATTGTTAGAGAGGTATTTATAACCTTTCGCTCCAAAAAATAATAAGATTAATGGCAAAGGAAGAATTAGAATGTTCGTTTTGCGGTCGTAAAAAACCTGAAACTAACTTGTTAATAGCAGGCTTAGATGCTCACATCTGCGACAGATGTATTGAGCAAGCGCATGGTATTGTAATAGAAGAGTCTAAACAAAGTGATAGCAGCGATTTATCTGCAGAATTAAAATTACGTAAGCCTCAACAAATTAAAAATTTCCTTGATGAGTATATTATAGGCCAAGGCGCTACTAAAAAAGTAATGTCTGTTGCCGTATATAATCATTACAAACGTTTACTACAACCACCTTCAAAAGATGATATTGAAATACAAAAAAGTAATATCATTATGGTTGGGCAAACTGGTACCGGAAAAACCTTAATGGCAAAAACCATTGCTAAAATGTTAAACGTACCATTAGCTATCGTTGATGCTACTGTTTTAACCGAAGCAGGTTATGTTGGTGAAGATGTAGAAAGCATCTTAACACGTTTATTACAAGCCGCAGATTACAACTTAGAAAAAGCCGAAAAAGGCATTGTGTTTATTGACGAGATTGATAAAATTGCTCGTAAAAGCGATAACCCATCAATTACACGCGATGTATCTGGTGAAGGTGTACAACAAGCCTTATTAAAACTTTTAGAAGGCACCGTTGTAAATGTGCCGCCAAAAGGAGGACGTAAACATCCAGATCAAAAATTTATAGAAGTAAATACAGAAAACATTTTATTTATTGCTGGTGGTGCTTTTGATGGTATTGATCGTGTAATTTCTAAGCGTTTAAACATGCAAGCAGTTGGTTATAGTGCTTCAATGTCTGATGAAGTTGTAGATCAAGAACATTTACTACAATATATTATACCAAAAGATTTAAAAGATTTTGGTTTAATACCAGAAATTATTGGACGTTTACCTGTACTAACATACATGGATCCGTTGGATGCCGATACACTAAGAGCTATTTTAACAGAGCCTAAAAACGCCATTATAAAACAATACAAAAAGTTGTTTGAAATGGATGAAATAGAATTCTCTATATCTGATGGTGCCTTAGGATTTATAGTTGGTAAAGCTATAGAGTATAAATTAGGAGCCAGAGGATTACGTTCGCTTTGCGAAGAAATTTTAACCGATGCCATGTTTGAATTACCAAGCAGCAACGAAAAGAAATTAAACGTAACTAAGGCTTACGCCGAAGAAAAGCTTACTAAAACAACCTTAAAGAAACTAAAAGCAGTTTCATAAATTATACTATTTTATTATTCTTCTTACAAGGTTAACAAAAAGTTTAAAACAAAAAACCACGCCAATAGCGTGGTTTTTTTTATACTGTAATTCCTATTATTCAACTATAACAAACTCTACACGTCTGTTGGTTTGTAAATCGCTTTCAGAACAGCTAGTTTTACAATCTACCAATGGTTTAGACTCTCCATATCCTTTAGACACTAAACGCGCTTTAGAAATGCCATTTGTAATTAAATAATTAACCGCAGATGCAGCACGCTTGTTAGACAAGCTCAAGTTGTACGATTCTCTACCTTTATTATCGGTATGTGCGTTAACCGCTAATTTCATATCTGGATTTGCTTTTAAAACCTTAACCACTTTATTTAAAGTGATAAACGATTCTTCTTTTACATGCCATTTATTAAAGTTAAAGTAGATGTTTTCAAGCACAATGCGCATTTCGTTTTCCACTTTAGCTATTACGGGCTCGGTAGTATGTAATTCTATATCCTTTTTGTAAGTGGTTTCGCTCCCGCTATTGGCAAAAAAGTTAACTGTAGCAGCTTTAAACCCTTCTTTCTGTGTTGATATCCTATAGGTTTCAAATGGAGACACATTAAAACTAAATGTAGCATCTTCGGCTGTAATAGTTTTTGCAATTTCATTTCCTTCATCATCTTTCAAAATTACTATTGTATTTGGTAATTTAATTTGCGTTTCTAAATCTAAAACTTCTCCTTTAATAGACTGTACAATTTCATTGTTTGTTGCTGTATAAATATCAAAACCACCTTTACCATTTGGCCTGTTTGAAGATACATAGGCTTTATTTCTAGCAGCTAAAAAATAAGCTATTTCATCGTATACTGTATTTATGGTATTCCCCATATTACGTGGTACTTGAAATTCATTTTTAGAATTTTTACTTACAAACAGGTCGTAACCTCCAATATTTTCGTGCCCAGTAGAGGCAAAATATAAGTATTTATTGTCTGGTGACAATGATGGGTATTTTTCGTTAGCAGTAGTATTAATGGTATTTCCTAAATTTTTTGGTTCTCCTAAAGTACCATCGGCGTTAATAGTTGATACATATAAATCGAACCCTCCAATGGCGTCTGGGTAATTTGCCGAAAAATATAACTTATCGCCTGTGCTATTAACAAAAGGAGTTTCTATAGACACATTAGCCTCGTTAACACTTAAAAGTTGGTTATTTATCCAATTACCATGAGAGTCTTCTTCCAACTCTGCTTTGTATAGTTTAAATTCAAGCGAATTCTCTTTACTACTTCTAGTGTAATATACGGTTTTTTCGTTTGGAGAAAAGGTTAATTGGTCTTCACTATCATTAGTATTTATAATTCGACTAAACAATAAAGGCGAACTTAAAGATCCATTTCTATCGATATCCAAACAAAATAACTCCTTGAAAGCCTCATGTGTATTAGGATCAATTTTAGCTAGTCCTCCTATTTTTTTAGAGGACACCATAATTAACTTGTTTCTAAAAAACCCTGAACCAATTTCGGCGTATCGTGTGCTTACACCTGCATCTAGTAACTCGAAATTAAAACCATTGCCGCTTATTATTGATGGTTTTGCTCTGATATAGGAGGGTAATATTTTGGTACTATAAGGCGAACTATTAAAATCTATGGAGCCGTTGGGTCCTTGAGCAATAATAAAATTACAAGTCAGAACAATGAAAAAACAAAGTTTAGTTTTCATTATGAGAGGGTTTAGGATTAATGAATTTTAAAAGTAATATAGAATTAAAAGATTAATAAATTTATTTGATTAAAAGGTAATTAAATTCGTTAACAACCTGTTTTATAACAAAATGTAACGAAATAAGACCAAATAAAATTAATAAGCAATTAAATAACAGTCAATGTACCGGATAGAAGTTGTATTTTATTTAAAAAAATTACTATAGGCCTAAAGCACTTATTATCGTAGTTTCTTGTAAGGTATTAGGCCTAATGTTTATGCTCCTACCTTTTCTAGTAAAATGATGAGTAACGAAAGTACTTTCCAAGTGATAAAACACACTTTATTGGTCCTACCTATATAAGAAAAATTAAACG
Source organism: Algibacter pectinivorans (assembly GCF_900112595.1). Lineage (GTDB taxonomy): Bacteria > Bacteroidota > Bacteroidia > Flavobacteriales > Flavobacteriaceae > Algibacter_B > Algibacter_B pectinivorans. The sequence goes on from NZ_FOMI01000001.1 coordinate 428,524, forward strand.
TATTGTACGAGAATAAATAGAATTGAAAATTATTTTTAATAATTTTTATAAATAATTATACTAAAGAAAGTATTTATTGCTAATTCTTTTTTTATACACCACTAAACAAAGTAAATATAACTCTATTAAGACAAAAAGTGTATATTTGGCTACAAACCAAAACAATTTATAATGAAAAAACCAATTAAATTACTTCTATCCTCTTTAATTATTGTCCTTAGTTATTCGTGTGACAGCAACGACAACGAAGATACTAACGATAACAATATATCTGGAAACTTAAGTGTAGAAGAAGGAAAAGAGCAGTTAGAAGATAACAGTATTAAATTACTAGATAAGATTGAAGCCTTTGAAAGTAATGATGCGTTAAACGAAATTGTTGAATTAGCTGAATTCTTATCTACAACCAACTCTAGTAAACCTGCTGGCTTTACGAAAAAAGTATTAGGTACTATAAACAATGTTGCTGCATTACAAACAGAAAGCCAAGACCCAGTAATATTTAATGCAAAACAATCTGTTTTACTAATAAAAGATACACCTCTTGCCAATGATTTTGAAGAAGAAAAGGGTATTTACCTATGGAATTCGGACACTGAAGAATTTGATAAAACTGGAGATAGTGATGACTTGATTTATAACATTAACTACAATGGCAAAGTTGCTGTTTTTAGCGTTACAGATTTTGTAACACAAGAAACTAGTGATATCGATCTAGAAGAAGTACCTACTTTAGCTAAAGCAAACTTAAAAATTAATAACACTATTGTTTTTACACAAAGCTACTCTGGTTCTTTTGAAAGTAATGGTTTAGTTCCTAATAATATTAATAATGAAACAACCTTAGGAGATTTTACATTTTCAACAGCTTTAAATAATGCTAACGATAAATCCTTAACCCAAACTATTAATTTAAAAATTGATGATTGTGTTATTTTTGGATTTAACAGTAATGTTAATGGTGATTTTAGTGATGAAGATGCAGAAATCGACGAGGCTCTAGATAATGCAACCGTAACTTTCCAATTTTTAGATGCTAAATTTGTTACTAGCGCCGTTGATGATAATTTTGATGCCGATAGCGACTTAACCATTGATGAGCAAATCGATTTATTAAATTCTAACGTTAATAGCGAGTTAAGCATTAACAATAAATCGATAGCTAAAAGTTTATTTTATAAAGACCAAAGTACATATACCGATTTTGTTTACAACTCTAGCACAGAAAACTACGAAGAAGTTGAGGTTAGTGAAGATATTGTAAATGTAAAATTCTTATTTGAAGATGGTACATCTAGTGATTTTGACACATATATTGATGGATCTTTTACTGAGTTAGAAGACAAATTTGACACAGTTTTTGAAGCTTACGAAAAGCTTTTTGAAGATCTCAATTAAATATTAGACTTAAACACTACTAATCTAAAAGGAATAAAGGTTACTAAAATTAAAATTTTAGTAACCTTTATTATTTTGGAATTTTAAACTTAACAGAAGTTACATTTTCGCCAGACCAATACCCAAAGGCACCATTACTAATATTTGTTTTAACCTCATTTGTAAAGGAAGAATTTTCTATAAAAGTTGACTTATCTCCCTTAACAGATTTCCAAAATTCGAACTGTTCTTTAGTTATAGCAATAAGCTTTAACTCAAATACTTTATTAACCTCTAGTTGATTTATTTTTACATGATTTTCAAAATCAACGTAAGTAACAATTAACGGAAATGTTTTTGTAGAAATGTTTTCGGTATTGAATATAAATGGTCCTGCAAGATTAAATTTATCTTCTTCTTCGTTTTTAATTAAAACTTTAAAATATCTACTTTCTATTGTTTTGTTATCTATTACTAATTCAATATCTTTAAAATTAGGGTTAATCACTCCATCTTCTAAAGATTCTACAAAGTTAACTTCTAGTATCTCAGGCTTTGAAGGTATAGTTGTTTTAGACGTAAACTGCATGTTTCTTATAGTTATAATCAAACTGTATACTCTATTAGGATCTCCCTGTATGGTGTTGCTTTTGTAAGAAAGAAAAGGAAACCTCGAATTGTCTTTTTTTAACGTTAATATTTCAGATGTTTCCCCATCAAAGAGTTCTACTTTTGCTTTAGCCTCTATAGATTTAGCTACTTCTAAGGAATCAATAACACCAGAAAAAGCCAAACTATTGGTTAAGTAAATTTCTGCGAAATTATTTTCAGAAATAACACCTTCAACAGTTAATTGATCTGACGATAAGACAACTTCCTGGTTTCTTACACAACTTACTAATAATAAAACTATAATAATTATTTTTCTCATCGTAATTTAGTTTAAAAAGAGAATAACCAATTTAATGTTGGTAAAAAAGGAAATAAATTATCTCGATCTTCAATAATTTCAACAAAGGCGTCATCAGAACTTCCATCGGTAGAGAAAGTTATTTGAAATGGGTTTTTATTATTGTAAATATTATATAATGTTAAATTTAATTTCGAACTCCAATTTCCTTTAGGTTTAAAAGCGTATGTACACGACAAGTCTAAACGATGGTAACTAGGAAAACGAGATGTATTTTTGGCTTCGAAATTAATAATAGGTCTTTCATTTATTATTCTTATGTCCCTAGGCCTTGTATAGTTTTGACCGCTAGTATATAAAAATAGTCCACCAAACTCTAACCTATTATTTAATTTATAATTTACTATAGTGTTTATATTAATTGGCCTATCAAAATTTGTTGGAAAATATTGCCCTTGATTTATATCTTTAAACTTAGCTATTGTTTTTGATAATGTAATAGCCCCTTGTGCTGTTAATTTATTTATTTTTTTACTTGCACTTAACTCTAAACCATACGCATTAAAGTGCCCCACCAAAATATCATCGTAAATATTATTTGAAAATAAATTATTTATTGAACCATTTTCAAATTCACTATAATTCGAAACATTTTTAAAAAACGTAGCACTATTAAATTGCAACCCATTTACCTCGTAAACGTAGCCTAAACTAACTTGATTTACTGTTTGAGGTTTTACAGTTTTAGTACTAATAACAAAAAAATCAGCAGGTAAACTAAAGGAGCTAATTGAGGCTTGGTGTATAAATTGCCTTAGCCTTTGGTAGCTAAATTTAAATGCTTGCTGGTCATTAAATTGATATTTAACACTTAATCTAGGTTCTAAACTAGAAAATATATTTTTACCTACTAAGGCATTGGACTGGTTTTTAAATCTGGTAAACCTTAACCCTGTTTTAAGTTTAACACTTTTAGAAATGGTTTGTTCAATATCTGCAAATAAACTAAAATCAGAATATTTAAAAGTGTCTTGATTTAAAATCTCTATAGGAGAGTTGTTTATACTAGCTAGAACTCGTTTTGGAAGAATTGTATTTGTATTATATTGAGCTCCAATCTTTAAAACATAGTTTGGTAAAGCCCATACAAAATGATGCTTTATTCCTAGTACATTAACTGTATTACGAGCTTGATAATCATAAACCACATCATCGGTTCCTATTGAAAACTCATAAAAACTATTACTCAGTGTTGTTTCGGAGCTTAACGTTTTATTAAACTTGTGGCTATAAGTCGTTCCTATTAAAAAATTTCCCCATTGTAATTGTCTATCCCTCCCCTTAGTTTTATCGTAAAAATCATCTTTAGTTATGTAAAGCATAGTTTCTACTTGGTTTTTATTAGATAATTTATAGGTGTGTTTTACTAAAATATCATATAAATAATAATTACTATCTTTTCCTAATATAGCATCCTTGTCTTTTATAAATGGTTTAAAAATCTCAAAATAAGTTCTTCTTCCGGATAGTAATAAATTATGTTTTTCATTAACCTTAATGTTTCCAGTTAATTTAGCTGATAGTAAACCTAAACTACCACTAAAACTTGTACTATCTGGAATTTTCAAAGTTTTTATATTAGTTACTGAAGATAATCTACCACCATAACTAGCATCAAAACCAGCCTTAGAAAACTCCAAAGATTCAACAAAATCTGAGTTTATCGCCGAAAACAAACCACCTAAATGCGCAGTATTATGTATATAAATGTTATCTAACAAAGTTAAATTCATACTACCGTTGCCTCCTCTAACGATAAGCCCCGACTGCCCTTCGGTTGCTTGTTGTACACCAGGAGTATATTGTAAAAGTTTAATTACATCCTTTTCACCTAATATAAATGGCTGTCGTTGAATATCTCTTTTTGAATAATAGATTTGATCTGGCACCGTGTTTTTTAGTTGACTACTAGAAAAACTTCTAAGAGTAACCAAAGATAACTCATTAATCTGTTGTTCTAAATAGATAATGTTTCCAATGGTATTTATATCTACAAATGTAGTTTTATAGCCTATTTTAGATAAAACGAGTATATCTCTATTTTTTATTTTAAGTAACGAGAACGTACCATCGTTTTTAGAATATGTTCCTTTATTTGTTCCCTTTATTTGTATTGAAACGTCTGTAATAGGTTTGTTTTTTACAAAATCAAACACTTTTGCTTTTATAATATTTTGACTAAAAGTCTTATTAAAACAAATAAAGATAAAAACAATTGGTATTATATACTTAAGTGGGTACATCCTAAAAAAAGAGAATAAAATATTTTGAATTATTTTTTTACGAAAATAAACACAATAATTGTATTAACTTTCTAAGTTGTTTACAAAAAAAGGCCTATAAACACAAAAAACCTGCTAACCAAATAAGGTAGCAGGTTTTTTTAGTTATTTAATTTGATTACCATCTTTATCAAAAAAGTGATATTCTAAGTATGTGTAAGCATCTCTTGGTAAAATTTTAACCCATTTTTTGTGCTCTAAAAACCATTTAGTTCGCACAGATGGAATACCTTTTGTTAAAAAGGCTGCTATAAAAGGGTGTGTGTTTAAGGTCAATCTTTTATAGTCTTTTTTAATTAGTCTTTCTAGGTCTTGATTAATTTTTTCAATCAAACCTATTGGTGCCTCTACTTCGGAACCATTAATAATCTCATCAGGATTTTCCTCGCGAGTTTTAATGTTCATTTCCGGACGAACACGCTGTCTTGTAATTTGTATCAACCCAAATTTACTTGGAGGCAATATTTTGTGTTTAGCCCTATCATCTTTCATCTCATCACGAAGATGGTTAAAAAGCTTTTGCCTATTTTCTGCATTGGTCAGGTCTATAAAATCTACCACTATAATACCTCCCATATCACGTAATCGTAATTGACGAGCCATTTCGGTAGCAGCTATTAAATTGACTTCTAATGCTGTATCCTCTTGATTATTTGCTTTGTTTGATCGGTTTCCACTGTTTACGTCTATAACATGCAGTGCTTCGGTATGTTCGATAACCAAATACGCACCTTTTGCCATAGATACAGTTTTTCCAAACGAGGTTTTAATTTGTCTTTCTATTCCAAATTTCTCAAAAATTGGATTTTTGGACTGATACAATTTAACTATTGATTCTTTCTCTGGTGCAATTTCCTGCACGTAATCTTTAATTTGATAATACAGCGTTTCATCATCTACAGTTATTCCTGTAAAGGTATCATTGAATATATCTCGTAAAATTGACGAGGCTTTATTCATTTCTCCTAATACTTTTGTAGGATGATGCGCTTTGTGTAGCTTTTTACACATTGCCGTCCAACGACTAAGCAAATTTTGTAAATCTTTATCTAGCTCTGCTACTTTTTTGCCTTGTGCTACCGTACGTACAATAACGCCAAAACCTTGAGGAGTAATACTCTTTACCAAGCGTTTTAAGCGATCTTTTTCTTCGCGATCTTCTATTTTTTGAGAAATAGATATGCGTGTCGAAAAAGGTACTAAAACAATATATCTACCAGCAATAGAAAGCTCTGAGCTTATTCTAGGGCCTTTTGTAGATATAGGTTCTTTTACTATTTGTACTAATAGCGATTGATTAGATTTTAATGCGTCGGTAATTTTACCGTCTTTATCAATATCTTTTTCAAATGGGAAATTTTTTAAAGAAAATTCTTTTAGTTTACCTGTGCTTACACGTTTTGTGAATTTTAAAAGCGAAGGTAGTTTTGGCCCTAAATCGTGATAGTGCAAAAATGCATCTTTCTCGTAACCCACATTAACAAATGCGGCATTTAGTCCAGGAACGGCTTTTCTGATTTTGGCTATAAACACATCACCAACAGCAAAGTCGTTACTATCTTCATCTTTCTGTAATTCAATAAGTTTTCCATCTTTTAATAAGGCAAAATCAACATCGTCAGAACTAGATCGAATGATCAATTCTTTATCCATTTAGTTAATTTTTGTCCCGATAAATCGGGATGGATTAAACATTATTTTTTCACAGGATTTTAATCCGTGGAGTTCAAACAACACCAAAAGGCGTTAAAAAATTATTGAACTCATTTCAATGAACTTGTTTGTTTTTTTAAACCAAAAAAAGTAGCTAATCTAACTACTTTTTTGATTTATTTTTTCTTCTTGTGACGGTTAGCGCGTCTACGTTTCTTACGTTTGTGCGTCGCTACCTTATGTCTTTTACGTTTTTTACCACTTGGCATAAATAGTGTATTTTTAAATTAATAATTCGTTTTATTACTGAACATCTTCAGCACTTTGTTACTTTATTTAACGTCTACATTTGTTTTAACGCCTTCAACAAATACTTTTGCAGGCTTAAATGCAGGTATATTATGAGCAGGTATTTTTATAGTTGTATTTTTAGAAATGTTTCTACCTGTTTTTTCAGCTCTAGTTTTAATAATAAAGCTACCAAAACCTCTTAAATAAACATTGTCTCCGCCTTCTAAAGAAGTTTTTACCTCTTCCATAAATGTTTCAACTGTTGCTTGAACATCTCCTTTTTCAATTCCTAACTTCTCAGAAATTTTTGCTACTAAATCAGCCTTCGTCATTTTAATATATTATTTTTTTGTTACTAATAATTCTAAAAGGGATGCAAATATATGCATTTAATATTCAATATTTCAAACCTAATTGACTAAAATTTAATATTATAAACGTTTATTTTTGTTTCCTCGATTAAACGATTTTATGATATTTTCAAAAACCATAACACATTGGTACTCAATAAATAAACGTAAATTACCTTGGCGCGAAACCAACAACCCTTATTACATTTGGCTATCAGAAATTATTTTACAACAAACACAAGTTATACAAGGTTTACCTTATTATGAAGCTTTTGTTAGCAAATTTCCGTCTGTTTTCGACTTAGCAAATGCCAATGAAAGCGATGTTTTAAAATTATGGCAAGGTTTGGGTTATTATTCTAGGGCACGGAATTTACACACCTCTGCAAAATATGTAGCAAACGAGCTTAATGGCGTTTTTCCTAATAACTATAAGGACATATTAAAATTAAAAGGTGTAGGCGACTACACAGCAAGCGCCATTGCATCTATTTGCTTTAACGAAGTTACTGCGGTTGTTGATGGCAACGTTTACCGAGTACTATCAAGGTACTTTAATATAGACACCCCCATAAATTCATCAAAAGGCGCCAAAGAATTTAAAACTTTAGCTCAAAAATTAATTGATGCAAAGCAACCCGCCGAGTTTAACCAAGCTATTATGGAGTTTGGTGCCACACAATGCAAACCTAAAAACCCAGACTGTAGCATCTGCCCTTTTAATGCTAGCTGCTTAGCACTAAAAAAAAATAAAATAGGCGATTTACCAGTAAAAATTAAATCCGCGAAAGCGAAAAAAAAGTATTTCAATTTTTTAGTTTTTATTTCTGAAGATGAAAAAACTATTATACAAAAGCGCAAAGGCAAAGGCATTTGGCAAAACCTATACCAGTTTCCTTTAATTGAAACCGACAATGAATTGACCGAAAAAGCGTTTAAAGAGCTCGTATTGCATCATGACTTATTAAAAGATAACGCGTTTAAAATGTCCTTATATAATAAGGAGTCGTTAATACACAAATTATCACACCAACATTTACACACAAAATTCTGGATTATTAATATTGAAAAGCTTCCTATTGAAGGCATACCCACCTCAAAAATAAGAGAATTTGCCGTTCCTATATTAATAGGTAATTTTATTGAAAGCTTCAATTTTTAGATGTTTTGCTTTAACAATCATATTTTTTTATTAATTTTAAATAAATGCAAAGCAATTCAGTAATTTTGCAAGTACTTAAACTATAAATTATGGCAGGTTCGTTAAATAAAGTTATGCTTATTGGAAATTTGGGAGATGATGTGAAAATGCATTATTTTGAAGGTGGTGGTTGCATAGGGCGATTCCCTATTGCTACTAGCGAAACCTATGTAAGCAAACAAACTAATGAGCGTATAACAAATACCGAGTGGCATAATATAGTAGTTAGAAATAAAGGTGCCGAAATTTGCGAAAAGTACTTAAGCAAAGGCGATAAAGTTTATATTGAAGGCAGGTTAAAAACCAGAAAATGGACCGACGAGAAAGGAAACGATCGATATTCTACCGAAATTCAATGTAATGATTTTACATTTCTTTCCACCAAAAAAGATAGTGAAAACAATAGCAGTGCGCCTACCGAACAAAAATCTGCGCCACCGGCAGCACCAAAAGCAAATAGCGAACCAATAGAAGAAGATAATGACGATCTTCCATTTTAATAATTTTCTCGATAACTTATCGAGTGTACTATGTTTAACTAAACCAGTTGTAATTGGATCCTGACCCCGCGAGTTTTATACTACTAATTATGGCAATTGATGTTTCGATTGTTTTTGGATTTGCATTATTAGTGCTACTTTTACTATGCTCTGCTCTTATTTCTGGAGCAGAAGTTGCTCTTTTTTCGTTAAACAGAAGCGATATTGAAAGCGGTTTAGAACAAAAATCTAAGCGTATTGAAATACTGTCGCAACTTTTGGAGCGCCCTAAAAAACTGCTTGCCACCATTTTGGTTGCTAACAACTTTATTAATATTGCCATTGTTATTTTATTTGCTTTTTTAGGCGACTTTATGTTTGGTAACATTAGCAATCCTACTATTAAATTTATCTTAGAGGTTGTAGTTATTACCTTTTTAATTTTACTGTTTGGCGAAATATTACCTAAAATTTATGCTAGCAGAAATAACCTAAAATTTGCCACCTTTATGGCATATCCTTTAAAAGTACTTGATGTTCTTTTATCGCCTATAAGTTTACCTATGCGCAGTGTTACATTAGGTATTCATAATAAACTAGGTAAGCAAAAATCTAATTTAAGTGTCGACCAACTATCCCAAGCACTAGAGCTTACCAGCGAAGAAGACACCACAAAAGAAGAACAAAAAATTCTTCAAGGCATTGTATCCTTTGGAAACACCGACACTAAGCAGGTTATGCGCCCAAGAATTGATATTTTTGCTTTAAATATCGAGCATAAATATTTAGATATTATGCCAGATATAATTGAAAATGGTTATTCTAGAATTCCCGTATATCGAGAAAATATTGATACCATTGAAGGGATCCTTTATGTAAAAGATTTATTACCGTACTTAGATAGAAAACAGTTTGATTGGACCACACTTTTAAGAGAACCTTTTTTCGTGCCAGAAAACAAAAAATTAGACGATTTAATGGCCGAATTTCAAGAGAAAAAAGTACACTTGGCGGTTGTTGTTGATGAATATGGTGGTACATCTGGGCTAATTTCGTTGGAAGATATTATTGAAGAAATTGTTGGAGACATAAGTGATGAGTTTGACGACGAAGACTTAATGTACTCTAAATTAGACGACAATAATTATGTTTTTGAAGGCAAAACAGCTTTAAAAGATTTATATAAAATTATTAGGATTGAAGACGATACTGTTTTTGAAGCCAATAAAGGTGAAGCAGAAACCGTTGCAGGCTTTGTTTTAGAAATATCTAAGAGTTTCCCTAAACTGAATAGTAAAATAAATTTTGAAAATTACGTTTTTACTATTGAGGCCATGGACAAAAAACGCATTAAACTTGTTAAATTTACCATTCTGTAACCACGTTAATATTGAGACCGAAAACTTCATGAATGTAAAAACAAAAACTTACTACATACTTAAACGTCTTATTTTATCTTTTGTTTTGGTACTAACAGCATGTGGTGAAGATTTTGTACCAAAACCAAAAGCCGAGTTACGCTTAGACTATCCAAAAGCTAAATATGTGGATGCGCATTTAAATTTGCCTTTTACTTTTGAAAAAAATTTACTTGCAACTAAAGTGGCGTTAGAAGAGTTAAAATCCCCAACCAAAAGCTATGGCGTTAATTTAGAGTACCCAACTTTAAAGGGCACTATCTTTTTAACTTACAAGGCTATTAATCAAGACAAAAATAATTTGCAAGCCTTTTTAAGAGACGCTCAAAAATTTACCTTAGAGCACACTAAAAAAGCAGACGAAATTCCTGCCTATCCGTTTGAAGATAAACAAAGAAAGGTGTACGGTATGCTATCTGAAGTTAAAGGTAATGTGGCATCGCCAGCACAGTTTTATGTAACAGACAGTATAAATCATTTCCTAACAGGATCGCTATATTTTTATGCCAAACCCAACTACGACTCCATTTTACCGGCAGCCAATTATTTGCAAAAGGACATTAAACACATTATGGAAACCATAAGCTGGAAATAAAAAAGGCTTCCTACACGGAAACCTTTTTTTTAATTATGTATTTGTAAAAAAAATAAATTACGCTGCCTTTTTAACGCAACATGCTTCTTTACAATCTGGCTTACAAGCCATTTTTTCGGCGTCTTTTAAACCTGCCTTACAACACGCTTTCTCGCAACCTGGTTCGCAAGTTTTTTTGTCTTTATCTGCACAACACGCTTTTTTACAATCGGCAGCACAAGCTTTTTCCTTAGAGAAATCACTAACCGTTTTCATGTTACTTACCTTATAAACATCGGCAACATTAACTACGGCATCTTCCAAAGATTTTGGAGTTACCTTGGCTTCATCATATTCTACCATGGCCAATTTTTTATCAAAAGAAACCGTTGCAGATTTCACCCCATCCATCTTTGAAATTTTCTTTTGTATAGTCGCAGCGCACCCTATTTGGCACGTCATACCATCTATAGTAAATTCTGCTTTAGCATAAGTGGCATTAGGATCTAAATTTTTAGCCACCGCATTTTCAACCTCAACAGTTTTTACTTCAGGACTTTTATCGTTTTTACAGCTACTAGCAAAGATAGCAACTAGTGCGAGTGTTAAAATTAGTTTTATTGAATTCATTTCGGTTTTATATTTTATTATTACTCCTGCAAATTTACTAAATATTGAGTTTAAGCCCTTTATAAAAACAAGTAATAATAAAACAAATTATACTTTAAAACTTGCTAATTCCTTAAAAATTAATCCAATAATTATAATATTTCAAAAAAAATGCCGAAATTTAAGAGAATCAATACTTTTAAAATATGAAAAATTTATCGCTTCCCATTCGTTTCGGTTTAGTTACAAGTGCCGTATTGATAGCTTATTTCTTGGTATTATCGCTAGTTGATAAACATACAAATCCTGCCTTTAGTTTTGTAAATGCCATAATTACTGGCTTTGGTATTTACGAAGCTATACGCATTTCAAAAATAGAAAACCCCGAAAAATTCTCGTATGGCGAAGGTTTTAAAACAGGTGTTATAACGGGTTTTATTGCAACCTTAGCATTCACCATATTCTTTTTATTCTACACCACAGAAGTAGACCCAACATTTTTATCGGAATTAATTAAAAAATTTAACGGTAATTTTAACCTCGATATGGGCATGATCACCTTTGTTGTTGCAGTTATGGGGCTAGCTACTACGGTAGTTGCTTCACTTACAGTTATGCAACTTTTTAAAAAAAGCAGAAATATGACTTAAATTTAACGATAACGTTTGTAGATTAATTAATTAGCAGTATATTTGCACTCATTTTTGAACAAAATTAATTAATAAAAACGTTACGCTATGTACGCAATTGTAGAGATAGCAGGGCATCAATTTAAAGTTGAAAAAGACCAAAGAGTTTTTGTTAACCGTTTAGCAACAGAAGAAGGTAAAGCAGTGTCTTTCGACAATGTACTTCTTTTAGGCGATGGTGACAATGTAACTGTAGGCGCCCCAGCTATAGATGGAGCACAAGTTAGTGCAAAAGTCTTAAAGCACCTTAAAGGTGATAAAGTAATAGTATTCAAGAAGAAAAGACGTAAAGGTTACCGTGTAAAAAACGGACACAGACAATCTTTAACTGAAATCGTAATTGAATCAATAGTGTCTTCTGGTGCTAAAAAAGCAGCTCCAAAAAAAGAAACTAAAAAAGCTGAACCAAAAGTAGAAGCGAAAGCTGCTGCTCCTAAAGCTGCTAAAAAAGCAACAGGAAAAGCTGACGATTTGAAAAAAGTTGAAGGTATTGGTCCAAAAATTGCAACAACTTTAATTGAAGCTGGAATTTCAACTTTTGCTGAATTAGCAAAAACTGATGCCGCTAAAATTTCTGAGATTATTGCAGGTGTACGTGGAAATCACGTTACAGATACATGGCCAGCACAAGCTCAATTAGCTGCCGATGGTAAGTGGGATGAGCTTAAAAAATGGCAAGACGAATTAGATGGTGGTAAAGCTTAATAGCAACCACTTAAGTATAACAATATAAAAACTTAAGACAATGGCTCACAAAAAAGGAGTAGGTAGTTCTAAGAATGGTAGAGAATCAGAATCGAAACGTTTAGGCGTTAAGATTTTTGGTGGACAAGCTGCCATTGCTGGAAACATTATATTAAGACAACGTGGTAATACACATCACCCAGGTGAAAATGTATACCAAGGAAAAGATCATACTTTACATGCATATGTTGATGGTATTGTAAAGTTTACAAAGAAAAAAGATAACAAATCTTATGTTTCTATTGAGCCTTTTGATGCTTAAGAAATAATTTTCTTTTAAATTTTTAAAAGCCCTTTCTGTAAAACAGAAAGGGCTTTTGTTTTTATTAATAAAAAATTAATATTAAAACCATGTTCATGTAAAGTTTGCTCTCTTAATTTGGTAATTTATACCCTACCTTATTATGCTAATTTTAAAACAACTAATACCACTAGTATTTTGGGCTATTAGCCTCAACCCCTTATACAAACAAGTAAGTACAGACCAAGGTAAGATAATTAACAAAATAAATAGCATAAATACAGCCATAAACCTAGCTAAAAGCACAAACGATACGCTAGCAATAACTAAGCAATATATATTATTAGCAGACCTTTACAAGTATCTAGGGATAGATAGTGAAGCTATAAAAAACTACCATCTAGCAAAAGACATCCACACTAAAAAAGACACGTTGTCCGTCTATGCAAATAATCAAATTGCTGCCATACACCTAAAATTAAACAAGTATACCAAAGCGTTAAACTACTGCAATGCTAACATACCATTAGCACGACTAATAAAATATAAAAAAGGTTTAGCTAGTGCATACGCAATTTTGGGTAGCGTTTACGAAAAGCAAAAAGAATACAATACCGCCATATACAACCAAAGAAAAAGTTTACAAATATTTAAAACTTTAAACGATAGTACAGGAATTGCACTAACAAATGAAAACATTGGGAGTATTTATGAAGATTTAGAACTTTACGATCTGGCTCTAAATTATTTTGAAAAAGCTTATGATTTTGAGCCCACTGAAACTTCAAACCTAAAAATTAACATAATTAACAACCTCGCTGATATTTACAGAAAACAAAAACAATATAACCAAGCGCTTAAATTAACAGAAAAAGCTTTAACTCTCGCAAAAAACCAAAAAAATAAGAAACAGGAAGAAAGTGCCCTTAGAGATTTAGCTAGAACTTATGCTAAACTAAAAAATTACAAGGCAGCATACCAATACTTAAACAAACAAAACTTAGTTAATGAAGAGCAACTTAAGCAACAAAACACACAACTAGTAAGTGCAATGGAAGTACTTTATAATGTAAAAGAAAAAGAAGCTCAAGTAGCTATTCTAAATAAACAAAACCAAATAAATAAAACGCAACAAATAGCCATTATATTTACATCCTTAACCATAATTTTAGTGTTTATTATTGGCTTAATTCATTTAAGAAAACAAAAAAAGCAAGAGCAACAGCTATTAACATACAAGCAACAATTATTACAAGCAGATTTAGATATTAAAACTACCGAAAAAGCTTCACTAAAAAGAGAAATTGACATTAAAATTTCTTCATTAACAAATTACAGCTTAAACTTGGCACATAAAAACAAACTGCTTGCAGATATTTCTAGAACACTCCTTAATTTAAAAGACAGAAACCCAGAAATGGTTAAAAACACGCTTAAAGATACTGTAAAACTTATTAATTCCGAGTTAAAAAAAGAAAACGAATGGACAGAACTCATGACATATTTTAGTCAAATAAATCCTAGTTTTTTAAAAAACTTAAAAAAACAAGTTCAAGAGGAGTTAACATCTTCTGAAATACGTTTATGTATGCTGCTTCGTTTAAACTTATCATCAAAAGCCATAGCTTCAATATTAAACATAACTCCAGACAGTGTTCGTATAGCTCGATATAGAATGCGCAAAAAGCTTCCGCTATCTTCAAAAGAAGACCTACAATACTATATTTTAAACATTTAATTATTTTAACAAAACATCAACACAATATTATCTCACTGTTAATGTTGCTATCGTTTATAGGCTAATTTCATTCCTAAACCACAGTTTATTAACATCAATTTTAAATAAAAACAATGTTGTAAATATAGTTTTGTAGTAAACAAAAATTAAACAACAACATGAGAAAATTACATTTTATAACATTTTTAACCATGTTAATAACCTCTTATGTCTTTTCGCAAAGCGGAAATGTACAAGGTGTTATAACAGATAGTAATGGTATTACTGTACCAGGAGCAACAGTGGTCATTTCAGAGCTTAAAAAAGGTGCCGTTTCTAATTTTGATGGTAAATTTACTTTAGTAGATATTCCAGAGGGCAACTACAACTTACTAATCGAGTATATAGGCTATGCTGATTATAATGAAACCATTACAATAACTGCAGGTAAAACGGTATCGGTAAACATCCACTTATCTGCCGAAAACACAGAATTAGATGCCGTTGAACTTACAGCCTACTCTATTGGTAGTCAAGCTAGAGCATTAAATACGCAAAAAAATAAAACCAACATTACAAACATTGTTTCTACCGATCAAATAGGCAAATTTCCAGATGCAAATATTGGAGATGCCGTTAAGCGTATTCCAGGTATTACCATGAAAGTAGATCAAGGTGAAGCAAGAAACATTATTATTAGAGGTTTAGCACCTCAACTAAACTCGGTTACCTTAAACGGAAGCCGAATTCCTTCTGCCGAAGGCGATAATAGAGAAGTGCAAATGGACTTAATTCCATCGGATATGATTCAAACCGTAGAAGTTAACAAGGCCGTTACTCCAGATATGGATGCCGATGCGCTTGGTGGTTCTGTAAATTTAATTACTCGCACATCTCCTCAAGGATTCAGGTTATCTGCAACCGCAGGTTCTGGGGTAAATTCTATTACAGGAAAACGAATTTTAAACGGATCGTTTTTATTAGGAGATAGAAGCGACAACGGAAAATTTGGATGGCTAGTATCCACATCCATAAACGATAACGATTTTGGAAGCGATAATTTTGAAGCCGAATGGACCGACGAGTTTGAGTTTAATAATGGCGACGAAGATAACCTGGAGGAAATTGATGTTAACCCGTATACAAACGTATTCGAAATAAGACAATATTTAGTACAACGAATTCGTAGAAGTTTTTCAGCCAATTTCGATTATAAATTTAACGACAACAACAGCATCTATTTTAAATCCATTTACAACTGGAGAGACGATCGCGAAAACCGTTTTGTTCTAGAACACGAAATTTTAGATGGTGAAGATATTGAAGCAGGCGATTTTACGGTTGATGGAAACGGAAACTTAACTATGTTTCCAGTTGAAGCAAAACGCGAAACAAAAGCTGGAATTGATAATAACCGAAACAAAAATACGCGTTTAGAAGACCAACGTATGCTAAACTTTAGTTTAGGCGGAAACCATTTAATTAAAAACTTACAAATAGATTGGATGACCTCCTATGCAAAAGCCTCAGAGGAGCGCTTAAACGAGCGATATTTAGTTCACGAAAGCGAGTATAACATAAATTATAACAACGACCCAAAATATCCGCTATACACTCCAGTTAACGCAGATGATGCCGCATATAACAATTTTGAGTTTGATGAACTAACCGAAGAAAACCAATACACCGAAGAAAACGATGTAAATGTATTTGTAAACTTTAAATTACCATTAAACTTATTTAATAGCAGCGATGGCTTTTTAAAATTTGGTGTTCGTGGGCGTTTTAAAAACAAAAACAGAGATAATGATTTTACCGAATATTCTCCTGAAGATGCAGCCTTCGATTTACTAGGAACTCTTCCTACTAGAAATTATACGGACCCAGATTTTTTAGCAGGACAACAATATGCAATAGGCTCTTTTGTTACTCCAGAATTTCTTGGAAGTTTAAATTTTACAGACGCTACACTATTTGAAGGTGAAGATTTAGTAGATGAGTACCAAAGCGGAAATTTTGATGTTAACGAAAATGTTTATGCGGGTTACGTAATGACTAATCAACAATTAACAGATAAATTAAGTGTTTTAGCTGGGGTTAGAATTGAAAGTACCAATTTAGATTCTGAAGGTTACAGATTAACCTTTATTGAAGAAGATGAAGATGCGGGCATTGATGAAGACATTATTGTTGAAGCTGTTAAAGAAACAAACTCTTACGTTAACATTTTACCGGGCTTACATTTTAAATATGATTTAAACGATAATACCGTTTTTCGTTTTGCTTGGACCAATACCTTAGCGCGTCCAAACTACGCAGATCTAATTCCTAGAGCAGAAATAATTAATGAAGACAGCGAAATTGTACTTGGTAACCCAGATTTAGATCCAACAACATCTATGAATTTTGATGTTATGGCAGAACACTATTTTAAATCTGTAGGTATCTTATCTGGAGGTGTATTTTATAAAAAAATAAACGACTTTATTTACACCTATCAAACCGAAACAACCGATAACACTTATGGCGATGACACTACTGGTTACGAAGTTTACCAGCCTTTAAACGGCGATGATGCTTCCGTTTTAGGCTTCGAGTTTGCTTTCCAAAGAAAACTAGATTTCTTACCTGGTTTTGCTAAAGATTTAAGTATTTATTTAAACTACACGCACCTTACTTCTAACGCTAATGGTATTAGAAACGAAGATGGCGACGAACGCGACGATTTGGGCTTACCAAACACAGCTCCAAATATGTTTAATGCCTCATTAGCATATGCAAATAAAAAGCTTAGCGTTCGCCTTTCAAGTAACTTCTCGGACTCTTATATTGATGAAATTGGAGGAAATGCCTTTGAAGATCGTTACTACGACAAACAATTTTTCTTAGACTTTAATGCTAACTATACCTTTGGTAACGGTTTAAGCGCTTATACAAGTTTAAACAATATTACTAACCAACCATTACGTTTTTACCAAGGTGTAAGTAGCCGTACCATGCAAAGTGAGTTCTACGGCCAACGTTTTACTATAGGTTTAAAATACGATTTATTTAAAAAATAAAAAATGAAAAAATTATTATATACGTTTAGTTTAATAGCCCTTTTGGGATCTTGTAAAAAACAGTTACCAGTTATTAAACCTACGGTTATTACAGAAAAAACACCAAACGACACAGACGATCCCGCAATTTGGATAAACCCTAAAGATGCGTCAAAAAGTATTGTTTTTGGTACCGATAAAAAAACTAACGGTGGGGTTTATGCTTTTAATTTAGATGGGGAAATTATCCATGAAAAAAGTATAACAAACATACAACGCCCAAATAATGTCGACTTAGAATACGGTTTTAAACTAAACGATTCTACACAAACCGATATTATTGCGTTTACCGAACGAGAACTGCAGCAAATTCGTGTGTTTTCTGTACCAGACATGAAACCTTTAGATGGCGGTGGTTTTAAAGTTTTTACCGATGCAACAGAACTAGAACACAATGCACCCATGGGCATCGCGCTATATAAATCGGCTAAAACCGAAACTGTATATGCCATTGTTGGCAGAAAATCGGGGCCAAAAACAGGATATTTATATCAATATGAATTGGTTACAGATAGCTTAGGTGTGCACGCCAATTTGGTAAGAAAGTTTGGAAACTTTAGCGGTAAAAAAGAAATTGAAGCCATAGCGGTCGATAACGAAAATGGGATTGTGTATTATTCTGATGAAGGCCATTGCATTCGAAAATATTATGCCGAACCAAGTATGGGCAACGAAGAGTTAAGCTGTTTTGGCAGCGAATACTTTACAGATGATATTGAAGGTATTGCTATAGCAAAATATAAAGACAAAGGCTTTTTAATAGTATCTAACCAACAAGCTCACAGTTTTAATATTTTCGATTTAAAAACCAATGCATTTATAAAAGAACTTAATTTAGGCACTATTGAAACCGATGGTTGCGATGTTACAACTGCAGCTTTAGGTAATAAGTTCCCTAACGGTTTATTTGTTTCTATGAACGATGAAAAGAATTTCTTTTTTCATGATTTAGCACTACTAGAACTAGATTAATTTTTTTTGAGGTTAATTGTTGTTGAAGCTCTTTCTTTTTACAGAAAGAGCTTTTTTAATTATAGCCATAACTAAAGCATGACTACACCTTAGTATTGAAAATCTTTATTTATTTAAAATATCGTTTACAATTTTTAAATGATGGTTGGTATGCATATATAAAAAACGAAGGGTTTTTCTTTTAGGCAACTTTCCAAAAATAAAATGTTTGTAAAAGGCGTTTTTTGGTAGTACTTCCAGTTTTTCAATATGAGATTTTGCAATTTGTATTTGGCTTATTAAATCTTCAGCACTAATAATCTCTGGGGGTAAAACGGCTTTTGGCGCCTTAACCTTACCTCGAGGAAAATAACCTAACGGAAATAATACAGTACGCATAAGGTTAAATTTATATTGATACTCGTTAGGATTCGAGTTTTCTGTCCATTCGCTAACCGCATTAAATACTTTTAGAGCATGGTCTACTTGCCAACCAATACTAACTTTGGAAACCGAAGGATTTTTTACGTCCTTTTTAGGTATAAGCCCTTCTATTTTTGCTAACTGAGCTGTTAATTTATTTATCGATTTATCTGCCATAAGAAAATTATTTTAAAAGTATTAATAAAATCCTTAACTTTAAAGTGTTGCATTCGCAATTTATCTATTGTTTAATTTTTAATTCTATAATTATGCTACCATTTAGATCTGAAATTAGAAACTCGCCTAGTAAGTCAACTATAAAGATTTATTTAAGTGATGAATCTTTAGATGCTAAAATTAAAAAACATTTAGAGCACTTTAATGAAATAGAAGAAATTGAACTTACCGAAAGTATTGGGCAAAATCGTGTTGGAGAAAACATTACTGTATTTTTAAAAGATGATGCCGATATTAGTAAGATGAAAAAATCGATAGACTCTAGTTTATGGTGGTATTTTGAAGAGGATATGGTTGATTAATAACGCTTTGTTTTTGCGTTAAGAATTGCTGACAAACATGTATGTTCATGTATATATTAATATGAATTAATAAGGCATGAATAAAAGCCCACAGCCCGACGAAGGAGGTGCGAAAACTTGCAGCCTATCGTTTAGGTATTACATGTTAGTTGGAAACTGAGTGAAGCAAAAATTAGCACCAAGGGCGATGTTAGTAAAACGCTAAGAAATAAAGAATACTCTTGGTTTTGAGTAGTGCTTAAATTATAATTAACTTAATTGTTCTAATTCGAATTTTAAATTTTCTTTAGCTTGACTTTCATATTTACTTATAAAATAATCAGTTTTAAATATTGAGTTTAATTCTATAATATTTTTTAAGGCTTTCTTCCTCCCTTTTCGATACATGAAATCCGGATAAACACGATATTCCTTTCTTATGTTTTTAGAATACTTTAAATATTCTTCAGTACTTTTTCCTAAAACCGAAAGATCTAGATCCAAGAGAATATTAGTATCATTATCAGTTGAGTGTTTATGTTCTTTAGTGGCTTCAATTTGATTTATACAATCAATAATACCATCAAATGATGTTTTATTAATTCTTTTTTCAAATACTATAGCACTTTGGTGCTCATTATCACTTTTTGTTGCTTTATAAACAATATCATGATAATATATTGAGAACAAAAGGGTGTCTAAATTCCTGATTTGTGATTTAACATTTTCTAGTTCAATCAGCATATTTTCCAAATGCTCAAGATTATGATAGTGTCTGGATTTGGATGTATATTGCTTCTCAATTTCACTCCAGCATTCCAAATTGTACTTTTCATTATCCGAATACTTTCTCATCAAATTCAAAAACTTTTCTTTTATCATCTCAATTCGGGTATTGTTCACATCAAATGCCATTAAACTAATCAATCTTTAAACCAACTGGAGTATTTTATATAAGCGTCGGCAATTCGGTTAATTTCGCCCAATACATGTGCTTCGCTTACGTTTTTAATTTTTTTTGCCGGTACACCTGCGTATATACTGCCCGACTCTACAACCGTGTTTTGCGTAATTACTGCGCCTGCTGCTACTATACTATTGCTTTCTATAACGCAGCCATCCATAATAATACTGCCCATACCTACTAAAACATTGTCGTGAATGGTACACCCATGCACCAAAGCATTATGCCCTACAGACACGTTATTACCAATGGTTGTACCCGCTTTTTGATACGTACCATGTATAACAGCACCGTCTTGGATATTTACCTTATTACCCATTTTTATAAAGTTTACATCGCCACGAACTACGGCGCTAAACCATACGCTACATTGGCTACCCATGGTAACCTCGCCTACTATGGTAGCATTTTCGGCTATAAAACAATTGTCTGGTATTACAGGCGAATGGCCTCTTACTGTTTTTATTACTGGCATAGATAATGTCTTTAAAAAAGGAGTCTTATAATTTTGAGTTCCTTTTAGTTTGTTTGTTTATTGTTTTTCTTGCTACGCTCGAAATTCATTTTGCTAATTGTAAAATTAAAGAATTCGATACAATTTATGAGATTCCCGTTTTTACGGGAATTTATTTAAAATAAGACAATAAGTCTGATTTCTTAGATGCCGAAACCATAATTTGTTTTCCATTGCTAAGCACTACGCTTCCTCCTTTTCCTTTAACGTATTTAACAACCTCGTTTACGTTTACTAAATAGGATTTATGAACTCTGGAAAAGCTTGAGTTACCTAAAGCTTCTTCAAAATACTTAAGCGTTTTGCTTACTATTTTCTTTTTATTGTTGTTAAGGTAAATCTCGGTGTAATTATCGTCGGCTTTACAATAAAGAATGTCCGGGGTGTTTAAAATCTCGAAACCATCTAATTGCGGAATGGTAATTTTACCTGCCACCGTATTAGTTTTTGGAACCAAAACTTGATCTTGTAGAGCGTCTTCCTTTGTTTTTATTTCGGTAACATAATCTACGGCTTTTATAAGCTCGTCTATAGAAATGGGTTTCATTAAATAGTAGCTAGCATGGGCGTTTAGCGCATCGATAGCATAATGGTTATAGGCGGTTACAAAAATAGTTTCGAAATTAATGTCGCCCACCTTATCTAACAAATCGAAGGCGTTACCATACGGCATTTCAACATCTAAAAACACTAGATCTAAATCATGATTACGAATTAAAACCAAAGCCTCATCTACATTTGATGCTTCACCTAAAACAGTAACGTTTGGACAGTATTTTTTAAGGTAATTTTTTAGAATTTTTCTACTGGTTTCTTCGTCTTCGACTATTATGGAGGTTAATTTCATATTTTTATGTTTAAAGCCTAATGTTAAAGGTAAGAATCAAAATTTGTGCTTGGTACTCCTAACCTTAGCTCTTTTTTAATCTTTTTTTAGCGTTACAACTACTTTGGTTCCCGTGTCCTCTTCGGCTTGAAAATCGTCAATTAAAACATCTACCTTATCCTTATACATTTCGTTTAAAATAGACACTCGCTTTTTAATATTACCCATGCCTTTTGAGTTTTGTTTTTGTTGGTTTTCGGTTTTTAACGCCTTAGATTTTTCACGCCCTATACCGTTATCTGTAATGGTGATTTTAATTTCGTCGGGCTTGGTTTGAGCAATACTAATATTAAGCATTCCCTTGGTTTTCTTATACCTTAAACCATGCCAAACAGCATTTTCTATGTACGGTTGTAGCAGCATTGGCGGTATTACAAAGTCTTTTACTATAATGTTTTCATCAACATTTATAGTATAATCAAATTTATCTTTAAACCTAAAATGTTCTAGTTTGGTATAGAGCTCGATAAGTTTTAGCTCTTTTTCTAATGGGATAAAATCTTCTTCACTGTTTTCTAAAACGGCTCGCATTAACAAAGAAAAATCGGTTAGATATTTATTTGCTGTACGCTCATCGTTTGATGCTATAAAGCTATTAACGGAGTTTAAGGCATTGAATATAAAATGCGGATTCATTTGACTTCTTAAACTTTTAAGCGCCAATAAATTATTTGCTAATCGTTGTTGTTTAATGTATTTAAACATTAAAAAGGCTCCTATTAATAAAAGGATTAACCCACCAATTAAAGAGTAAATAATAAGTTTTTGGCGTTTGGCCTGCTCTATGGATAATTGATATTTACTTTCGGATAGTTGCCTGTCGCTTTCCAAACTAGAAATGCGGTTTTGTTTACTTACAATATCTTTACTAAACCTTGCTGCTTGCGATATTTCTTGCTCTTTCTTGGAATATAATTTATCTACCAATTCCACATAATCTTGATACGCTAACAAGGCTTTATTAAACTGTCCTGCATCTCTATATACTTCCGAGAGTCTTCGTGTAGCATCTTTTTGAACCACTAAATCGGCCTTATTACCAGCCTCTTCAATACTGCGTTCTAAATACGGAATGGCGCTATTATAATCTTTTTGAGAGGCATAAGCGTTACCAATTTTATAGTTCTGCTTTTGCGGTGTTAATGGGCTTTCGTTATCAATATCGTCGGTTTCACTTTCAATTTCGCTAATGGTATTAAGTGCTTCCTTTCTTAGCTGAATTTCATCTGAATAATTATTAGTTTCATTTTGAAAATCGGCTACTTTAATTTGTTCCTCGACGGCTCGTTTCTTGTTTTCGCTATTGGCTAACTTTAAAGATTTATTAAAAAAGCCTTGTGCTTTTTGTGTTTCACCTTGGGCGTTGTAGGCCTGACCTAACTTAGAGTTTAAATCGGTTATTTTAGGTGTTATTAAATGCTTTTTGGCTACTTGCAATCCATCTTCGTAAGCTCCAATAGATAGGTTGTACGACTTGGTTAAAAGGTACACATCGCCTAAGCCTTCATATAAACTGGTTAGCTGCCAATTTGTTAAACTACTTTTATTTATAGCATTGTAAACCTGTAAACTTTCTTGATAGTTTTTATTGAGCTTATACGCCTTAGCCAGCTTTAACGAAACCTCGTTTAAACTTCTATTTTGCAAACTAATTCTATAATTAGAAACTGCTAAATCGTATTGTTTCCAATACATATAAATATCGCCTAAAACCTCGTAGGCTTCACTATTTTGTTTTGTTGAACTAGCTTCAGAAAGCGCATCAGCAATAAACTGAATACTTTTTTTTGCATCTTTTTTTAAATATACTTCTGCCGAATCTATTAACGGCGTAAATAATTCTTTTTGGTTTCTAGAAATAGATTTAAACTTAGATAATTTTGATTCCTCCTCGTAATTTGGCTCTACTTCTACTCGAATACGCTCGCTACTTTTAATAGTATAAAATACGGTTTCAAAATCTTTATGCCTTATGGTTAACTCGTCGCCTTCTCTAGCTTCAATTCTAAATTCGCCATGAATATCGGTAGCCGAATAGCCACCACCATTAACTTCAATATTAACATCGGGAATGGGTTTTTGAGTATCACTCTCAACCACCAAACCGCGCACTGTAAACTTAGGCCCTTGGTTTAATCCGTCGCGCGTGTTTTGAGCCTGCACAAACAGGCCACACAACACAAAACAGGTTATACATATATATTTAATTACCGACTGCATACTTTATTTTAAGTAGCTAAACTTACGCACTTTACTTGGTAAAAGAAAATGTGTGTTTAACAAAACCGTGTATTTACATCACTAAAAATTAGACTTTACGAATTTAGTGGGTTTGTTTACTCAATAAAAAAGCCCTTTTACTCATTCTTCATTTTATAAGAATTATGTTGGGCATAGTTTTACGTTGTAGATCAATACGTCCAAAATAGGGCGATTAATAATACTTCATTAATCTTAAAACGAAAAACCATGAAAACGTATTTTAAAACGGCTTTAGTTTGCGCAACTTTAGCGGCATTCACCACTTCTTGCAAAGCAGAAAACAAAAAAGAACCTATTGCATTAAACGACACCAAAACCAATCATCCAGAACCCAACAAACAATTTATTAAGGTGGCTTTATTATTAGATACTAGCAATAGTATGGATGGTTTAATAGACCAAGCAAAAGCTCAACTTTGGGATATTGTAAACGAACTATCTTATGCCAAATGTGGCACTAGCAAACCCAATTTAGAAATTGCTTTATATGAATATGGCAATGATAGACTTAACGGAAACGAAGGCTATATTCGTCAGGTTTTAGCCTTTAGCGACGATTTAGATGATATATCAAAAGAGCTTTTTTCGTTAACCACAAATGGTGGCGAGGAGTATTGCGGGCAAGTGATTCAAACCTCATTAAACCAATTAAATTGGGGTAAAAATGCCGACGATTTAAAACTTATTTTTATTGCAGGAAATGAGCCTTTTACACAAGGAAAAGTAAATTATAAAGATGCCTCCGCCAATGCAAATGAAAAAGACGTTACCGTAAACACTATTTTCTGTGGCAATTACAACCAAGGTGTTTCTAGCCATTGGAAAGATGGTGCGCAATTAACAAATGGTGATTATATGGCTATAAATCAAGACAAAGCAACCGTACATATAGCATCGCCTTACGATGACGCTATTTTAATTTTAAATAAGAAATTGAATAAAACGTATGTCGCCTACGGAGCTAAAGGTAGCCGAAAAATGGCGCTACAAGCAGAACAAGACATGAATGCAAGTGGCTACAGTAAAGCCAATGCTGTAAAGCGAACAGTAAGTAAAAGTTCGCATTTATATAAAAATAAAAGTTGGGATTTAGTGGATGCTGTAGAGCAGGAAGAAGTTGTTATTGAAACTATTAATGACGATGAGTTACCTACAGAATTAAAAGGCAAGTCGAAATCTGAAATTAAAGCCTATGTAGACGCCAAAAGTAAAGAACGAGAACGCATTCAAAATGAAATTACTGATTTAAACGCCAAACGCGTAGCATACATTTCTGAGCAAAAAAGTGAACAAACCAACAACTTGGAAAACGCTATGACTCATGCTATAAAAGAACAAGCAAAACGAAAAAAGTATACGTGGAAATAACTATTTAAAGCCCATTCAAAATAAAAATCCCGCTTAGTAGCGGGATTTTTATTTATTCATTTATAACGAGTATTAGTTAACTGCTGGACAATTACACGCATATTTTTTACGGCGACAACCAAAGTTATATCCCAATGTTATTTGATGAAAACCACCACTTGTAAATACTATAGGATTGGTTTGATAGGTATAAGTATAAGCAAACATAAAATTGTTATAGTTTGCACCAATTATTCCTGTTACTTGGTTTAATTTTTGACTATTTACACTGGTACCATCTAAATATTCGGCACCATCTAAACTTTGTCTGTAGGAAGCTCCTGCCCATAATTTACCAAACTCCACTTCCTTGTAAACTTTACCATTAAAATCGAGACTAGACTCTTTGGTTAAATCTCTGTATTGAAATAATACAGAAGGCTCGTAACTCCAATCGCTACCAAACCTACTAAATACATTTCCTACCGAAAACAAATAACGTCTTAGGTTGCTTGTTATTTCTAAATCACTGTTAACCCCAGAATTGTTTAATAAATTCTTTACCGTACCATGTGCATAAAAGTCTAGGTAGTGGTAAGAGAATCCTAAATCCACATTAAAATTAGTTTCATTTTGCACAACACCATCAATTATTGGATCTGGAATAGGCGTACCGTCTAAAAACGTTGTTTCGTCTAATTGGTATTGAATAAAACCAGCACTTAAACCAAACGACAACATGTTTAAATCGGCTTCACTTCTAGAAAACATAAGGTGATGCGCATACGTTAAATACGCTCCTTTTTGCGAGTGATAGCCATTATTATCGGCATATACAATACCTCCAATTGCAGATTGAGATTCCCCTATTCTGCCATTAATACTAAGCGTGGTAAGTTTAGGTGCATCATCATGACCAAACCATTGTTGCCTTCCTGTTAATCTAACTTTAGAGCAATTGGCTATACCAGCCATAGATGGATGAATTAAATAATAATTATCGGTTAAATAATCTGTATAGATAGGCAGCCCTTCTTGAGCTGTTACCTTGTTTAAAAACACAACTGCTACTGCTATTAAAATAATAGTTCTAAAATTCATAAACTCTATTAGGAAGTAAGTTTAGTTTATTACAAACGCCATGATTATTAAAAAATTACATATAAAACAGACAAAATCAAGCTTTACTTTTTTGGCTATATTAATACAAGCAACAAAACTCAAATATATGGATAACTAAAGTTTTCTTTTAGTATTTTTGTAAAAAATTAGCTAAAATGAACACTTTCAAGGTTTCTGTGCAAGAAACATCAAATATAGCCATAGTAAAATTCGAGGTTAATCAATTTATTACAAAACATCAAAGTTTTGAATTTAATAATATTGACGAAGCTAAAAACGCACCATTAGCGCAACAATTATTTTACTTACCGTTTGTAAAAAAAGTATATATATCTGGAAATTTTATCGCCGTAGAGCGTTATGATATTGTACAATGGAATGACGTACAAAATGAAGTTAGAGAACAAATTGAGAGTTATTTAAACGATGGTGGTGTTGTAGTTGAAGAAGCTGCAACTGCAAAAAAAGTAGCAGTAACGGTTTATGCTGAAAGCACACCTAACCCATCTGTAATGAAATTTGTAGCCAACAAAAAAATGGTTGCGGCCCTTTTTGAGTTTACATCTATAGACGAAGCTAAACTTTCGCCTTTAGCTACAGAGTTATTTCATTTTCCGTTTGTAAAGAGCGTCTTTCTAGATGAAAATTATGTTTCTATAACTAAATATGATATTACAGAATGGCAAGACATAACAGTACAACTTCGTGAATTCATTAAGGATTATATCGAAAAAGGAAAAGATATTGTATTACCAGAAGCAGTAGAAAAACTAAAAAAATCTACCCAGCAAGTTGATAGCCATTTTGAATCTTTAGATGATGTTTCAAAAGAAATTGTAAACATTTTAGAAGAGTATGTAAAACCTGCAGTTGCTAGCGATGGTGGTAATATTCAATTTATTTCTTACGATTCAGCAAGTAAAAACGTAAGTGTAATGCTTCAAGGTGCTTGTAGTGGTTGCCCTTCTTCAACATACACCTTAAAAAGTGGTATTGAAAACATGCTTAAAGAAATGTTACCAGGAAAAATTGAAACTGTAGAAGCCATAAATGGATAAAACCATGTGACTTTTTTATATTTTAAGTGTCAAAAAATCATTACATTACAAAGTGTAATTGTTACAAACAACTTAAAACATAAAATCATGGCAGTATTAAAAGTAATTGAAGTTTTAGCAAATTCAGAAAAAAGTTGGGAAGATGCTACAAGAAAAGCAGTAAAACACGCATCAAAAAGTCTTAAAAACATACGTTCTGTATATGTTCAAGACCAAAGTGCAAGTGTAAAAGATGGTGAAGTATCAGATTTTAGAGTTAACTTAAAAATTACTTTTGAAGTAGAATAAATTTTACTTTAAAAATAACATACAAAGCGTTCAGTTTCTGAACGCTTTTTTTATGGAATAAATTCATTAATTTTAAAAAATAATATTTAAGTTATAAAAAAGAATGACATTAATAAGCCTAATACTTGTAGCTTTTGTAGCTCTAGAACACTTTTACTTTTTAATTCTTGAAATGTTTCTCTGGACCAAACCAAAAACTATTAAAGCTTTCGGCATAAAATCTAAACAATTTGCTGAAGACACTAAGATTTTAGCAGCCAATCAAGGACTTTATAATGGATTTCTAGCAGCTGGACTTATATTCTATTATTAAAAACGATATAAAAATCGCCATTTGCTTTCTTACTTGTGTGACTATAGCTGGTATATACGGGTCTTATTCTACAAAGCAAATAAAGTTATTTTATATACAAGCAGTACCTGCAATTATTACATTAATTATACTTTATTTTAATATTTAAAAATTTAAAAATTTACAAATTAAAAACATCATTAAAACATTATGGAATTAGAAAGTATTGACACACAAAAATGGATTGAATTAGGAACCGACTATGGCCTTAAAGTTATAGGAGCTATTGTTATATGGATAATTGGTTCTTGGATTATTAAAAAAATAAGAAACGGTATAGCCAAAGTAATGGCCAAACAAAACTATGATGAGAGCCTTCAAAAGTTCTTACTTAATCTTATAGGTTGGATATTAAAAATACTATTAATATTAACAATTTTAGCCAATTTAGGTATTGAAACCACCTCCTTTGCTGCAATACTAGCTGCCGCAGGTTTAGCAATTGGTATGGCTTTACAAGGGTCTTTAGCTAATTTTGCTGGTGGTGTTTTACTCATGATTTTTAAACCAATTAAAATTGGAGATTTAATAGAAGCACAAGGAGAACTTGGTGTTGTTAAAGAAATAGAAATTTTTACCACTAAAATATTAACTCCAACTAATAAAGAAGTAATTATCCCAAATGCTGCTTTATCAAATGGAAATATAACTAATTACACAACTGAAGGAAAATTACGTGTAGATTTAACTATAGGAGTAAGCTACGATGCAGATATTAAACAAACTAAAGAGGTATTAATGAAAGTACTTACAGATAATCCACAGGTTTTAAAAGATCCTGCCCCTTCTGTAAATGTTTCTGAACTTGCTGATAGCTCTGTTAATTTTGCTGTAAGACCGTATGCTACAGTAGCAGATTACTGGGATGTCTACTTTGGTACTATTGAAAAATGTAAACTTGCTCTTGATGCAGCTGGAATTGAAATTCCTTACCCACATCAAGTTGAAATTCAAAAGAAAGGGTAAAAGACCTTATTTATAAACTATAAGACCCTTCAATATTAATATTTTGAAGGGTCTTTTTTTTATTATTTGGCTTTCGGCTTTAAAGCCACAAATCACTTCAAAATACAAGGTTTAAATCATAGAAAATTTCCATAATTGCTGTAAGAAAAATAAAAAATTACTCTAAGAAATTTGCTTATTTAATTTAATTTAGTTTAATTTAGTTTAATTTAATTTGTAAAGAACATCAAAATATGTAATCATGAAAAAAAAACCTCTATTGTTTTTACAAATGATAATTGTTACTCTTTTTCTCGTAGTAGGAATAATTTCTTGTAGTAATGAAGATAAAACAGAAGAAACAGAAAATCTAGCTTTCGTAGACAAATACTCAGACTTAGATCAACTTATTCAAAACTTAAACAGCACATATAGTGGTCAAGAAGTTTTAGTTTCCATCAAATATGAATATAATGAAAATGCTGAATATGAATATAAGATATTAAATGAAGAAAAATTAGATATAATTACATCAACATTACTTTTAAAGGAGATAGGTTACAAATCTACTGGACTTTTCAAGTCTAAATTAGGTGCTAATAATAAAAGAAACGCAGGAGATAAATATAAATTAACTTGCTCTTCTGGAGGTAAAACTACAACAAAAACTTGTAGCGGTGTGTTTAGTTGTAAAAAATTTGCAGGTGATTGTTTAGACAAAGGGGGATGTTTAACTGTATGCAAAATTAAAGAATTAGTTTACATACCTCCTTATCCTATTGAAAAATTCGATACAAAAGAAATAGAATACACGCTACCTGAAGTTATTTTATTGCCAGATTTAGATAGCTAAAATTTAAGTTTAGAAAATATAAATTTTATAATGGCCTGTTATGTTAAGAAAAACTGACAGGTCTTTTTTACGACTTAGACTTCGGCTTTAAAGCCACAAAATCTTTTAAATAATACGGTTCGAAATAAGCGACATCTTCAAAGCTGTTTTCTTTATATTTTTGGTAAGCTAAAACGCTCATGTGGTTAGCAGAAGGAAGTTTATTATCTACAAAAATAGCGTTAGGATGATTAATTAACGTTTTTGTTTTTTCTACACCATTACCAATAAAATAAACCTTTCCTTGCTCTAAGTAGTTTTTAAATGATGTCTCATCAAGTATTTCGGCTTGTGTTTCTCGAATTTGTTTATAATCTAAATCGTAAATAGCAGAATACACCTCCATACGTCTTGCATCTAACATAGACACAACCACACCACTTTCCATTGTAACTTGGTAAGCCAAGGCATTTAAAGTTGGAACCGCTATTAAAGGTTTATTTAATGCAAAACAGAGTCCTTTAGCTGCCGAAACTCCAATACGTAAACCCGTATAAGAACCTGGACCTTTGCTAACGGCTATGGCATCTAAATCGTTTGACGTGATATTGGCTTCCTTTAAAACAGCATCAATATAGACATGTAGTCTTTCGGCATGCGAATAGTTTTTATCATTATCTTCTTTTAAAACAATGGTTTTACCATCTTTTGATAAGGAAACCGAACAGTTTGTTGTTGCGGTTTCTAGGTTTAAAATTAAACTCAAAATTATTTATATTTTTCAATGATATCTCCAATAACAAAAGAATCCAATTCGAAACCTTGAAGTCCAGGATAACCTTCCCAACGTACAATGCCATTTGGATCAATCAGTACGCAATGAGGAATCCCTCTAACTTCATAGCTGGTTTTTAGTCGTTCTTTAGTATCAATGGCACTATAGTATTCCATAACTGGAGATTTCATCTTGTTAACTATAGTTTTTGATTCGTCTGAAATACCAATAACTATTAAATCGTCTTTAAATTCATAATGATATCGATTAAGTTCTGGTATTGCTTTTATACATGGGCCGCACCATGTTGCCCAAAAATCTATTAATACAAATTTACCTTTAAAATCTGGTTTTTCAGAAAGCCATTTTTCAACAATTAACTCTGGCGCTTGCTTGTTTAAATATGACTTTGCCCAAAGTTGTTTTCCTTGCGCACAAACCGTCATACAAGAAAAAATCATTAACATAACCCCAAACTTTTTCATTTGTTAAAAGTATTAAAAATGAATTATTCAGTTAACGATTTTCCCATATAAAAATCTAAAACTTTAGTTTTAAAAACAAAATCGTACTTAGCATTAATTAATGAAGATTCTGCATTTATTAATTGTACTCTAGCTTGCTCTAAATCGAAAGTAGTCATTACACCAATATCAAAACGTTCTTTAGAGTTATTAAAAGATAAACTTTGAGATTCTAACGTTTTTTTTGCAGCCACAAAAGCCTTAAGAGCAGCCTGAGCATCGGTATAAGCTCGTTGGATACTAGACTCTAAATCTAACTTAGCTTGCTCTAAATTAAGCTTACTATTTTCTTCTTGAATTTTAGATTTTGCAACCGTTGTTTTATTTTGAAATCTAGAAAAAATTGGAATGTCTAAGCTTAAACTAAATCGATGACCTTTTTGCTGATTTAACTGTGTAAAGAAATCCTCTTCAGTATCAATTAAATTTGTAAAAAACACATTTGAACCAAATCCATAACTAGCAGAAAGTGTTGGGTAAAAACCACTTTTAGAAATTTCCGTGCCTAATACTGCATTTTCTACATTCTTTTCTGCCACCTTAATTTCGTTTCTATTTTCAAAAGCAAAATTTAAAATAGGATTTATATTATTATATAATAGAGCCTCAGAAGGAGTATCTATATTTATAATTTCAACTTCAAAACCGTTAAAAGGTATTTGTAATAATTGTGATAAGGTTAATAAGGCTAAATTAAAGTTATTCTCTGCTAATGTAACTTGCTGAGCATCTCTACTTAAAGTAGCCTCAGCATCATAAATATTTACTTTAGGTTGTAGGCCAGCATCTACCAACTCTTGCACCTGTTCTAGTTGCTTTTCACTAAATTGATATTGAGCTTCGGCGGTCTCAAAACGTTCTTTATTAAAAAGCACATTTAAGTATGCGTTAACTACATTTAATGAAACGTCATCTTTAATTCTTTCAAGCTCTAATTGATTTGTTTCTAATCTTAGTTGAGATTGTTTGTATAGGTTAGTTAACCTAAATCCATCAAAAACAGTTTGATTTACACCTATTCCAATACCAGTTCCATTATCTGTTCTATCTACAAACTGCCCTGGGAATAATTCTCTGCTACCAATAGATAAGGTATGATTCATATTTGCGTTTACAGATGGCAAAAAAGCACCTTTAGACGCAATAATGTCCTGTTCGTTATCAAGCAATCTATTTTTACTTTGTCGTATAGTAATATTGTTTTCTAATGCATGATTAACACACTCCTGTAAAGTCCATTTTTTTTGTTGAGCAAAAGTAAAGACCGTGCATAATAACGCAAAAACGATACCGATCTGTTTTATATTATTCTTCTTCATCTTCGTTATCTTTTGATGCTTTATTCCATACTTTAATTTTATCGCCTTCGCTAATACCTTCGGTAATTTCAACATTAATACCATCAGATAGCCCTAACTCCACATCCTTTTTATCAAACTTATTATCTCCATTTAAAATCTCTACAAAAGGCTTTTCGGTAAGTCTGTTGTATTGTAATAAGGCTTCTCTAATTACCAAAACACTATCTCTCGCTTCGATATCTATTTCCGCATTAGCGCTATAACCAGCTCTAATATTTGTGGTTGAATCGATAGTAACATCGGCTTTAATAGTAAATTGTACAGCACCATTTTCCTCGATACCTTTAGGAGCAACAAAGGTTAGTTTTGCAGGGAATTCTTTATCTCTTATAGCCCCAAGAATCACTTTTACTTCTTTACCTTCTTGTATTTTTCCAACTTCAGATTCATCTAGCTTACCTTCAAAAATCATAAGACTCATATCGGCAATGGTAGCAATAGTTGTACCTGCGTTAAAATTATTACTTTCAATAACTTGGTCGCCTTCTCTAACAGGTATTTCTAGAATTGTACCCGGAATTTGAGCAATAATATTTGTGTTTGCCGAATTTCCTCCAGAAATAGAACCACGTTTAATAATTTGATAATCGTTTTGAGCCTGATTTAAAGACTCTTTAGCTTGGTAAAACGACAACTCGCTGTTTTCAAAATCTTGCTGAGCAATTACGCCTTTGTCAAATAAAGTTCTATTTCTTTCAAAAAGCACTTTTGCATTATTGTACGATAATTTAGCCGTTGAAATTCTACTTTTTGCACTTACCAAATTTTGCTCGTTTGGTACCACTCGTATCGTTGCTATAAGTTCGCCCTTTTTAACAATATCGCCTTCCTCAACAAGTACCTTATCTACTATACCCGAAATTTGAGGTTTTAATTCAATTTCTTCCTCCGGATTTAATTTACCCGTTGCTACGGCTTTAGTATTAATAGAACTGTAAAAAGGTTCTTCTACTTTATAATCTACCACATCTTTAGAATTGGCATCTTTAAAATACTTTAAAACCCACACTAGCGCAATAAGGGCAACTAATATTAAAATAATTTTTACTATTTTATTCATTTGATTGTTGGTATTGGTTCTATGTTGTTACTTGCTATTCTATATCTAGTTTACTACAGAAAACGATTTTTAACGCCATAGAAGATTCACTTTTTTTTGATTGTTTATTCTTCTCTTAATGCTTCAATTGGTTTAATGCTTGTTGCTTTAAAGGCAGGAATTAAACCTATTAAAGTCCCTAACACCACTAATATTACTAATGCTATAAATACCACCGATATGGATACCGAGGCGTTTACAATGGCTGCATCTTCGCCTTGCCCAAAAAGGTGGTCCAATAAAATTAAAATCCAACCGCCAGTAATAATCCCAAATAGTCCCGCCACAATGGTTAAAAACACGGCTTCTACAACAATTTGCCTTTTAATCTCGAAAGGTGTGGCACCCAATGCGCGTCGTACACCAATTTCTTTAGTACGCTCTTTAACCGTGATTAATAGAATATTACCAATAGCAAAAACACCGGCTATTAAGGTAGCAATACCTACAAACCAAGTTAAAAACTGCATACCCGTTAAAAACCCTGTTACTTTAGCAAATTCGCTACCTAAGTTAAAACTACCAAAGGCACGTTGATCTTTAGGGTGTATACCATTAAGGTTTTTAAGTAATAGTTTGGCGTCTTCTTCTATTTGTTTAATATTATAATCGGGTTTACCGGTTATCATCATCCATCCAATTTGATCGCCTTGATTATATATTTGTTGAAAGGTTGTAAATGGAATATGCATATCTGAGGTTGGCCCCATGTTTACATTTCCGTTTTCGAACATACCAATAACCATAAAATTGATTTTATTGATCTCGATATATTCCCCAATTGGCATTTCGTCTTTTTCAAAGAGTTGTTTATAAGCTTCTTCTGAAATAACCACTACTTTTTTATTATGGTCAATGTCATTTTGGTTAATAAAACGACCGTGAATCAAATTTTTCTTTTGAACCTGATCTAGCAAAGGGTAATCGCCATTTATAGAAAACGAACTAGAAAGAAAGTTTCTAACAACGGTAGCTTGATTTTGATTTCTAGGTACCAAAAACTCAATACCCTCTACATTCTCTTCTACTTTTTTAGCATCAGTTAAAGACAAATTAACGCGTCGACCTTCTTGAAACCCTTGAAATGGCTTACTTGTACTTTGCCCCCAAACAAATACGCTATTGGTAGCAAAACTTCCAAATAAACGATTAAAAGAATTCTCTAACCCTTTTGCAGACCCCAAAAGCCCAATGAGTAATAAAATACCCCACCATACCCCAACCATAGTTAAAATAGACCTTAGTTTATTTTTACTAAAGCTATCAAAAACTTCTTGCCACGTATCTCTATCGAATAAAAATTTAATCATTTCTTAGTGCTACTATGGGTTTAATTTCTGATGCTTTTTTAGCTGGCAAATAACCTGCAATGGCTCCTGCTATAATTAAAGTGAGTGTTGCGCCAACAACCAAGCTATTGCTAACACCAGGGTCTTTTATAAAATACTCTACCAAATATGGCTTTACAATTTCTAACACGCCAATACCCAACAATAACCCAACATATCCGGCTATTGCTGTTATAAAAATAGACTCTATTAAAATTATAGAAACTATAGATTTTGGTGAAGCTCCTAAAGCCTTACGAATACCTATTTCCTTGGTGCGTTCTTTAACTATAAAAATCATAATATTACTTACACCTACAATACCTGCAATTAAAGTTCCTAACCCAATAATTAGGATAATAAATGTTAACCCAACCGTCATTTGGCTAACAGCTTTGGTACCTTCTGCCATATTACGCACACGAATGGCGCGTTGATCGCTTCGAGCTACCGAAAACCTATTCTTCATTTTTTTTGTAAGTAGCGTACTAAAAGCTAAGGCTTGGTCGTAATCCATTTCTGGATTATAGGTTAAGTTAATTTGATCGATATAATCATTATTACCATATAAATGCTGCGCCGTAGTAACTGGCATGTAAATTTTACGTTCTTCGTTATCGCCACCATCATCTGTAAAAATACCTACAACCTTAAATTGAATGCCGCCAAGATTAAGATATTTACCCAAAGCCGTGGTTTTTAAAAACAAGTCTTCTTCTACTAACCTACCTATAACAATACATTTTGTTTTACTGTTTAAGTCGTTTTGGTTAATATACCGACCTTCCTTCATTATTGTTTTCTCTAAAAACTGATGATCGGGATGCACCGCACGAATATCATACACATTTTGTTCGCCTCTAAAAGAAGCTTGGAAGTTTTTATAAATTCTTGCGGTAATGTATTCTACTTTACCCTCAAATTCTTCTTTTATGTAATCGAAATCTTCGTTTTTAAACTGTATTTGTCTCCCAACCTGAAGCCCTTTATTGGCTTTAGTTGTTCGTCCCGATTGCACAGTAATAGAGTTATTGGCATCATCGACAAAAGCTTCGGCAAATGTATTTTGTAAACCATTGGCAATTCCGAAAAGAATGGTAAATAATAAGATGGCAAAAGCCACAGTAAACCCAGAGAGAAGGCTCCTGGTTCTATTCATATTAATACTCTGAAATATTTCGCGCCAAAGGTCTAAATCAAACATAATTTTCGGCTCTATCTTGAGTTACCTTAACATCTTCCATAATAACACCATCTTTAAGGCGTACAATACGTTTACACATATTAGCAATATCCTCTTCGTGAGTTACCATTAAAATGGTTTTACCTTCATCGTTTAATTGCTGAATAAAAGCCATAATATCATGTGATGTTTTGGTATCTAAGGCTCCTGTTGGCTCATCGGCAAGTAATAATTTAGGATTTGCTGCTAAGGCTCTAGCAATAGCAACACGCTGTTTTTGTCCACCAGAAAGCTCCTTTGGTAAATGTTTAGCCCAATCTGCTAAACCTACTTTACCTAAATGAAACATGGCTTGCTCTTGACGTTCCTTACGCTTTATCCCTTGATAATATAAGGGTAGCGCCACGTTTTCGGCAGCATTTTTATAATTTATTAAATTGAAAGACTGAAAAATAAAGCCCAGAAACTTATTTCGGTAAACGGCTGCTTTTTTTTCGGTTAGATTTTTAATTGGAAGGCCATCTAAAATATATTCGCCAGAATCAGCCTCATCTAACATTCCAATAATATTAAGCAACGTAGATTTGCCCGAACCCGAAGATCCCATAATGGCAACCATTTCGCCTTCTTCAACATTAAGATTTATACCTTTTAAAACATGTAAACTAGAATCTCCAATAGGATAAGACTTATTAAGCTGATGGATTTTTAACATATTTTTTGATTGATTTAGTGCGCTAATACACAGCACATATTACAATAAGACTATCTAGCCCATTAAATGTTACAAAAAACACTAAAAAATTTCTAATTACTTTTTTTAGAACTATACTTCCTGTAAATAAAATAACCAAGCCCAGCAACAAGTATATATGGTATAGCCATTAAATATACAATGCCATCGTTAATTCCTTCGGCTGTTGTTTGCCCAGATTCACTTTCTAACACGGCACGACACATAGCACATTGCGCATTTGTTTTAATAACAAACAACAGTGAAAAAAGAAAAAATATAATTTTACGTTTCATTGCTTAAGCGTAATAAGGAGAAATCATTATAAATACTACAACACCAGTAATGGCAACATATAGCCACAACGGAAACGTTATTTTAGCTATTCTTTTATGTTTCTCTATGTTATTAGTAATAGCCTTTACATAGGTTATTAATACAAACGGAATTACTATTATGGATAGCAAAATATGAGTTATCAGTATAAAATAATAAAAATACTTTGCTCCACCTTCACCTCCAAATGGTGTAGAATTGCTAGTCATGTGGTAAGCGATATACATTATTAAAAACAAAACAGATAATACTATAGCTACCTTTATTAACCTTTCGTGTAGTTTTATGTTTTTCTTTTGTATGGCTATAAATGCCAATACCAAAACTAAAGCCGTTAGCGCGTTAGTACTCGCGTAAATTGGTGGTAAAAAAACAGGCAGTTCTACATCTATTTTAATTCCAAAAAGCGCAGCTACCGCAACGGGTATTACTACCGAAAGTATTACAATTAGTTTATTATACTTTTTATCGTCTAAGGTGTTTTCTGTATTACTCATTTAGCAACTTTTTAATATCTTCTTTTAGGGCACTTATTTCTTCTAGTTTACCATCTTCGTCTGTTTTTTCGGATTCCGAGGTAATACCATTATAATAAATTATAGGGTTTCCTTGCATTTCTCTGCTGCGCACAAATCCGTTTTTATCGATTAAAGCAAAATTTCCAGAGTGCTCAAAACCACCTTGAACATCTGGGTTTTCGGCTGTATAAATATAAAAACCTTTATTTGCCAACTCGTAAATAGCCTCTTTACTTCCCGTTAATAAATGCCAATTTGGGTTTGTAATGCCATATTTTTCGGCATAGGTTTTTAAAACTTCGGGCGTATCATGTTCTGGATTAATAGTAAACGAAGCCACTCCAAAATCTTCAAAACCTTCAAACTCGTTTTGAATTTGAGCCAAGTTACTATTCATCCTAGGACAAATGGTTGGGCATGTTGTAAAAAAGAATTCTATAACATACACTTTGCCTTCAAAATCTTGATTGGTAATGGTTTTGCCATCCTGATTTGTAAACGAAAAATCTGGCACCTTACGGTTTACACCATTGTTTTGTATAAATACTAAATCGGACTTTTTTTCGTCTACCTCTTTAGGTTGGTCGCTTCTGCTTTCTTGCCTTGAAATATCGCCATTGGAAATTCTATCGACTATTCTAGGAATAAAAATTATTCCGAAAACCAGAATGGTAAACGCTATACCTATGTATGAATAATTCGTTTTTTTCATTTTAAATACTTTACAAATCTTCTTTTAAGACGGGACTTATTTCTTTTCTACACTTATATCTTCGGTTCTTGAAGAACTAGGATCAAAATCGCCTTTACGTTTTTGCCTGTACTCGGTAAATAGAATACGCAAATCGTCGCTCATTTTATTTTTTATTTCGCTTACTTCAATACAATTGTAGCCATAAAGCCCGTAAACGGCTTTGTCTTTTTCTAATTCGCTATCTGTTCTATCATCCAAACGTCCGCGCTGGTTTAAATCTTTATCAACTACAAAAACTTGGTTGCTTGTTAAATTGCTAGATAGATTTTCTTTAGTTTTTAAACTAAAATATATACGCTTAATATCGGCTGGTTCGCCATACACAAAGTGCCAAAATCTTAAGTCTTGATACGAACTAATTTCGGCCTTTAAAACTTTAGCTGCTTCCTCGCTACCTTTTGGCATAAGTGCTACCACCTGAAATCGTTTAAACCCTTTAAATTTATCGTAAACCAATTCCTTTAAATTTAAGGCTATCGTGCTGCTTTGCTCCGGATGGTTTCCAAAAAAACCAAGAACTGTAATATGGTCTTTTAAAAGGACTGGATCTTCGGTTTCGGATGTAAAGGCTTCGATATCTAAAACCGATTCGTTTACAATATCCAATGGCGTGTAGTTATGTGTAGCGGGATATAAAAACAGTAAAAACGTTACAGGAAGGAAGAATAATATTCCTAAAACTACATACCGACTTACCTTTTTGTAATCCATTAAAAACCTGAATTTATGTTGTTTTTATTTGAGTTGCAAAAATAAAAAAAGCGCAGGTAATAACCGCTTATATTCTATTATTTAACTTAGTATTACAACAACCTTGGCAGATGTGTGCGCTAGGGATTGCAGCGGCATCCTTTTTAAAACTTTATAAAACAAAAGCTATTGCAAACAAAAAGCTAACCACTTGCTATGTTGCTCGCTCTTAACCAAAACTTTTTAAAAAGATACAGCGAAAAGCCCGACCGCCTGCCCTGAGCATAGACGAAGGGTGTGGTAGCGCCCAAAACTTTTT
This sequence comes from Algibacter pectinivorans, assembly GCF_900112595.1. GTDB lineage: Bacteria > Bacteroidota > Bacteroidia > Flavobacteriales > Flavobacteriaceae > Algibacter_B > Algibacter_B pectinivorans. The sequence continues at coordinate 468,302 of NZ_FOMI01000001.1, forward strand.
ATGGCAAAAAAAATCCCGCCAATTGGCAGGATTTGTGTTTATGTGTTGTTAGGCTTAAAAATCGCGCTTAATATATCCGTTATCGTAAACCTCAAATACGTAACCACCTTCTTGTAATAAGATAAAGGTTAGGTAAAGGATTAAAAATATTGCTGTCCAAACCACGGCACGTCTTAATCCGCTAGTTTCGTCGCGCATGTGCATAAAATCCCAGGTAATGTAATAGGCTTTTACAATGGTTAGTATAATGAATATCCAGTTTAATATTTTCATTCCTAATACGTGTGCCATTGACCATTCTGGCTTAATGATACCTAAAACAACCTCTATGGTTGTTACTATTGAAAGGAATAATAATACACCCCAAATTTTTTGAATGTTAGACTTAAATTTCCAAAGTCCTCTAAATATTTCTAATTTATGTTCTTGTGCCATTTTCTCTTTGGTTTAAAAGATTTCCTTCTGTAAGGAAATGAAAAAAATTATTTATTATACTAGGTAGAAGAATGTGAATACAAATACCCAAACTAAATCTACAAAGTGCCAGTAAAGACCAACTTTCTCTACCATTTCGTAGCTTCCGCGTCTTTCGTAAGTTCCTAATACAACATTAAAGAAAATAATAATGTTAATTATTACACCAGAGAATACGTGAAACCCGTGAAATCCTGTAATAAAGAAAAAGAAATCTGCAAAAAGCGGCGATCCGTATTCGTTTACATGAAGGTTAGCACCCTCAACGTATAACTTACCGTTTTTCATTAATTGATTTATAGACTCTTCTCTAGATAATACTGTTTTTTCTCCGTGCTCGTTAATAATTTGAGTACGTATTAAAACATCTTTATTGGCTTGAAAACCGTGTATAACCTCGTCCATGGTATAAGCAGGCAAAGCCCCTTCGCTAGCAAACCAAATACCATTTCTACTTTCGTGTTGTGCTCTTTCTTGGTGCGCTGCACTTACAGCAAAATCTCTAACAGCTACACGTTTAAAAACTTGCTCGCCATCTTTATCTACATAATGCCCAAATTGTAAAATGTTACCACCTTTAGTTTGTACAGCACCATAATCACCTTTAATAAAAGTATTCCATTCCCAAGCTTGAGATCCTACGAATATTAAACCAAAAACAATGGTTAAAAACATGTAAATGGTTACTTTGCTTTTGTTTAAATGGTGTCCAGCATCAACGGCTAATACCATAGTTACAGACGATATAATTAATATAAACGTCATAAAAGCTACATAATACATTGGCGCATCTACACCGTGTAAAAATGGAAAGTGGGTAAACACCTCATCGGCAATTGGCCATGCATCAATAAATTTAAATCTTGAAAATCCGTAGGCTGCTAAAAACCCAGAGAATGTTAAGGCATCCGATACGATGAAAAACCACATCATCATTTTACCGTAACTTACTTTAAGTGGCTCGTTTCCGCCTTCCCAAGTTTTGCCTTCTGCTACTGCTGTACTCATATATAATGGTTGTTATTTATAAAGTTGGACAAAAATAATCATTTTATTCATCTAATAAAACATCATGCTTTAAAAATTAATCACTTAAAAGTAATCGGTACTAAAAATACTTTGGGCGTTCCTTTTTGTTAGCAAATTAAAGGTTTAAAAAACCTGTATAGAACACAAAAAGTCGGGCTTTCGGCAGTCGCTTCCTCCTACGTCGGCGAGCTTCAACAAAGCCTCAATCCCTAACGCAACTACCCGTTAAAACCGTTATAACACAACTAATTAAAAGGCTTACCCTTAACTCTATTATCTTACAAAGTATAAAAATAAAAATAGGTAAACCCACAAAATATCTATAAAATGCCAAAACGTTCCTGCTAATTCTAGTCCCAACATTTTATCTTTAGTATACTTTTGTTTAAAATGATTATAAATTACAACCAATAAACAAATTAATCCTACCACCACGTGCAAAATATGCACAATAGCAATTAAATAAATGTAAGACATGGTTACATTACTAGTTGGCCCGGTAAAATTATAGCCTAAATCTATAATTTGTCTAAAACCTGCAAACTGGTTATAAATAAATACACAACCTAGCACTAATGTTGACACCAACCATAACATAGTTGCTTTTTGGTTGCCACTTTTTAAAGCCCGTTTAGCTAAAATAAAAGTAATACTACTTACTATAATTACAACTGTACTAATTATAAAAGCGTTGGGTAAAACAAAATCTTTTAACCAATCTGGCCTGGAACTACTCACTACAAAAGCACTGGTCCAGCCTGCAAACGACATAATAAGTGATACAATACCAAACCAAAGCATCATTTTTTTGGCTCTGCTATTTTTCTCTTCGCGTGTTCCTTGAGTTAAATCCATAATTTATCTAATAAATTTATCTACCACATAAATAATTTGCACCAGTGTAATATAAGATACACTGACTAGCATTAATTGTTTAGCAGCTTTTTCGGTCATTTTTTTAAATAAGCCAATAGCATAATACAACATCCATAAACCTGCTAATAACACCAATACCATAGCCACAACCGATAGTTGTAACCTACCCGTAAACCCAAACACGGGCACTATGGATACTAGTATGGTCCAAATGGTGTACATAATACATTGTACTGCAGTTGCTTTATCTTGTTTTCCTGTAGGCAACATAAAAAAGCCTCCTTTTTTATAATCGTCGTACAGAAACCAGCCAATAGCCCAAAAATGCGGAAACTGCCAAAAAAACTGTAAAGCAAATAAGGTGCCTGGTTCTATACCAAAATCGTTAGTAGCTGCAACCCAACCTAGCATGAATGGGATAGCGCCCGGTATAGCCCCAACAAAAACCGCAATAGGTGTTTTTGTTTTTAATGGCGTATACATACAGGTATAAATAAAAATAGATATAGCACCAAACATAGCGGTTTGCTTATTTATGGTGTACAAAATACCAATACCTAAAATTGTAAAAAGCGTTGCAATTATAAACGCGGTGTTTACCGACATACGGCCTGAAGGAATAGGTCTGTTTTTAGTCCTATCCATTAAAGCATCTAAATCTTTTTCTATAATTTGATTAAAGGCGTTTGATGCACCTACCATAAAATACCCACCAAAAGCTAGTAGGGTTAAGGTTTTAAAATCGACCGTTTCTACACCAAGTAAATATCCCGCAAGCGACGAAAACACCACACTCAATGCTAATCGCATTTTCGTGATTTCTTTAAAATCTGATAGTACAGAAGGCTTTGCTATTGTAGTTTTCGATTTGCTCAATGGTCTATATCCTTGACGGCTTTAATATTGCGAGTGCAAAGATACTCTATAAAAGCAATTTCACCAATGGTTTTTAATGGTAAATTAAAACAAACCATACTCACCTAAAAAGTTGTATTTTTAGTAATCTAAAAAAAAACGCTTAGAAATGAAATTTTTAAAATCAATTATTAGCATCGCCTTATTTGGTATCGCCTTTGTAGGTGTTGCACAAAAAAAAGAGGTTACCATTACCACACACCAACTTACCAACAACATTTATATGCTTGAAGGCCAAGGTGGAAATATTGGAATTTCTATTGGCAATGATGGTGTTTTAATGATCGATAGCCAATTTGCTACCTTAACACCCAAAATTTTAACGGCCATAAAAACACTAAGCGATAAACCTATTGCCTATTTAGCTAATACACATCACCATGGCGACCATACCGGCGGAAACGAAAACATTGCCAAATTACAAACACCCATTATTGCGCACGACAATGTGTATAAACGCATTAAAGACAACCCGAAACAAAACGATGCGTCGTTGCCTGTAATAAGCTTTAACGATAAACTAAGTTTATATATAAACGGCGAGCAGGTGCTTATTTTTCATGTGGATAACGCGCATACCGATGGCGACGCTATGCTATATTTTACAAAAAGTAACGTACTACACACAGGCGATACTTTTTTTAACGGACGTTATCCTTACATCGATTTAAATTCTGGTGGATCTATAAATGGCTATATAAACGCTGTAAAAAGTGCTCTTATTTTAATTGACGACGAGACTAAAATTATTCCTGGGCATGGCAACCTATCTAACAAAGCCGAATACAGCAACTTTTTAAATATGATGGAAACCTTAAAAAGCAGCATTGAAACCGAAATTAGCCAAGGGAAAACCGAAGACGAAGTGGCGGCAAATAGCGCGCTTACCAAAACCTACGACGACCTTAATTATGGCTGTTGCTTTATTTCTTCCGAAAAAATTAGACGTACGTTTTATAAGGGCTTGAAGGAGTAATTTTTGGTTATACTACATTTATCTTGTTTGCACCGTCTATAAATTAAACGTCAACTTTATTTTAACAATAAAACCTAAATCTTACTCACTCTTGAGGTCACGAGCGGGACGCTCGCGCTAGCTAAGGGATTTGGAAATCCATTGTCCACATAAAATACATTCCTATTATTCCTCCTAAAATCATTAAAGGAAAAAATAATTTAACTTGTTTTGCTGTAGCGTAAGAAACCCCATTCAAGCTTGATATTCGAAATAACCCAGGATGTTTTTCAATAAATTCTGCTCCATTTCTAAAATAAATCCATCGCACACTTAAAACCCATAGAACGATTATTGAAAAATGAAAAGTAACAACTATTGGATTCATTACTTTAGGGTTAAAATAATCGAATAGGTTTTGAGTCAAGCCACTTAAATTTCCAATCATTATTATAACCCACGGAATATTACCATAAAACATCCAACCTTTAAAATAGTTCTCATAACCTTTTTCTAATTCGGGATTTGCTTCAATATACTTTTTAGAGCGCGATTTAAGAACTAATCCGTTCAAAATTGTAAATGCAATTAATAATATCCAAGGATGTTTAAAAATTAGATTCATTGAGTTTTAATTGGCGTTAAAGGTCTTACATATATTACATTGAGTCTGAAGCAGCTAATTTAGCGAATACAAATCGATTGGAACATTCCGCAGAAATAAATTGTAAGTAGGATAGAACTAAAAATGGACTATATACATTATAAGGCACAAATAATAATTTAGTTTTTAATCCCCTCAGCTAGCGCAAGCAGCTTGCTTGTGCCGTCAATAAAACAACCCTCAACTTTATTTTAAAACTAAAACCTAAATCTTACTAACTCTTGAGGGCACGAGCGGGACTCTCGTACTAGCAGAGGAGCGTGTTTAGTTAGGTTTTCATAATGTATAATTACAGGGAAATCTATTAGAGACTTTTTAATCAGTCTTTTTATCATCAAAAACTATGTCTCCTCCAATAATAGTCATAGCAACCTTAGTGTCTAATATTTGATTTTCTGGAATTGTCATTATATTTCTGTCTAGAATGGTAAAATCTGCCCATTTTCCAACTTCTATACTTCCTTTGTCATTTTCTTGAAATGCGGCATAGGCAGCATCCAATGTATAAGATTTGAGTGCTTGATTTCTGGTCATTTTCTGCAGAGGCTCGTAACCACCATCTGGCATACCTTTTAAAGTTTTTCTCGATACTGACGCATAAAAGCCAGCCATAGGATTTAGGGGTTCTACAGGTGCATCGGTTCCATTTACAATCTTTGCTCCAGATTTTAATAAGGTCTGCCATATATAAGCACCTTCTTTAATACGCTTCTCTCCTAGACGATCAATGGCCCAAGGTCTATCTGAAGACATATGAATAGCCTGCATTGCCAGAATAACATCTAATTCTGCAACCCTAAGAATGTCTGCTGGATCGAAATGTTGGGCATGTTCTATTCTAAATCTTGCATCTTTTGAACCGTTTGAAGATTGCGTCTTAAAGGTGCTCTCATAAATATCCAAAACCTCACGAGTTGCTCGGTCACCTATGGCATGTATGCCTACTTGAAAACCGTTTTTATAAGCATTTTTAACAATTTTATTAATATCCTTTAACGGTGTTACAACATGACCATGTTCTCCGGGAGCATCCGTATACTCCTCCAATAACCAAGCACCTCTTGAGCCTAAAGCCCCATCTGCCATTAGTTTAATAGATCTAATGGTTAGTTGATTGTCGTATAAGTTCACTTGAATACCTCTCTTAAAAGAATATTTTAGAAGTTCGGGTTGTGTTCCGCGAAGCATAACATACAGCCTTAGTTTAATTAGGTTTTGCGATGCCATTTCTTCAAAAAGGTTTACCATGTAGCCACCTGAACCTGCATCATGAAATCCTGTGATACCATTTTTAAAGCACTCTTCTAAAGCTAAAGTTACTGCTTCTTTTACATCTTCCTTTGTGGGTTCAGGTAAGTACTTATATACTAAATCTCCTGCAATTTCATTAAGAATTCCGGTTGGTTCACCATTTAAATCTTTAATTATTTCGCCGCCATCTGGTTGAGGTGTCTTTGAATTGATACCTGCAATATCCATAGCTTTTTGATTAATAATTATGATATGTCCAGAAGCATGTACAAGAATAACAGGATGATCTGGTATAGCAGCAGATAACAACTTATTTGTAGGATACCCATTGATTAATGTAGGTTGCGTATCCCACTTATCATGATGCCATCCGTTTGCTAAAATCCATTCTCCTTTCGGCGTGTTTTTTGCTTTTTCTGCGACTCTTTCAATAGCCTCTTCATAACTCTTAGCCCCGACCAAGTCAACTTCCAATAAATTTACTCCAAGATAATATAAATGGGCATGCCCCTCTATTAAACCAGGAATCATAGTCTTGCCTTTTAAATCGAAGAGTTGGGTTTTATCCCCTTTTAACTTCATAATACCTTCCTTACTACCTACAGATAGAATTGAATCGGCTTTTACGGCTACAGCTTCTACCATTGGGCGGTCATCATCCATTGTATAAATCTCTCCGTTAAAATAAATTTGATCTGCTAATGTATCAACCTCAATGGTTTGTGCCCTTGAGTTGGCACTTATAAATAAAAAGAAAAGAAATAATGGAGTTAGTTTCATTGTGAGTTTATTTTGGAATTCATGATTATTAGACTGGTTTAATCGTTTCGTTTAAGATATTTAAATTGCGCCAAACCCATTATAAAATCACTTTTACAATTCACATCACTTTAACAACTCAAAATAAAGTTAGGGTTTTATCCCTGTTATCTCGTAAATATAATCAATTTTTCTTACAAAAACCCCCAATAGATTACTATTGAGGGTTTTAATTTATTGCAACTTATAGTTCTTAGATTCCAACCCAAGCAAGGCCATATTAGTTATCGAAATACCAATTAAACAAATCGGTTCTAAGTCCAAAATTAAACCATACGGTATTATTTTTAAAGGTAGTGGTCGTTGTAGCTTCTGGATTAAAATTCCTTACGGTTATATCGGTAAACAATTTAAGGTTTGTTGCAGGGTTTAAAAGGTAGCCTGCTTGTATATTACCATTAAAGGTTGTTGTTTTTATACCTTGACCAACTTCTACACCGATATCGAAAGGGCGTTCGTTGTAATTTCTATAGATATCGCCACCGTAACTAAAATCGTCTGTACCATCATTAAAATCTAATCCGCGTGTTCCAATAATAAATTTAGCATCGCCAAACCAACGTTTGTAACGATAACGACCAATTATTACGGCCTCACTAAAGTTTGCGCCCCATAAATGCGCCATCGATTGGTTATTGTGCGCATAATTTAACACCACGGTATTATGCGAATAGGTATAAGGACGCACACGGTTATACTCAAACTGCAGCAATAAATTATCAACCTTAAAGGCGTTATAATATTTAACACCTAGTTGGTAACCAAACTTGTTTTTCCAGCTTTTCTCACCTGCTTTTACATCGCCTAGAGAAAATTCATCTAAAATAAACTGACCATATATATTTACATCATCGTTCCATTTGTATTTTGCCGTTGCGCCCATTAGCGCATTTCCGGCACCTTGTCCGGTTTCAAACTCTATAGCTCTGTAAAATATAATAGGATTTAGGTAATTAACATCGAAACCTCGATTGTTGGAGTTAGTCCATAAAACGGACTCAAACAAACCTATATTTAAACGTTTACTAGCGTTCCAACTTAAATAATGGTTAGCCATATATTTAGTTAAAAAGGCATTATCTACTTCAACAGCATCTCTAACATCTTTTAACCACATCCAGGTATTGGTGTATTTAATTTTCCAAAACTTGGTGTTTAATTTTAAAAACGGACTAGGGCTTGCAACATCACTTAGTAATAATGATCTGTAACCATCGCCAATGAAATTTTTACCATGCCCAAATTGCAGGTTAATAAACTTAGCCGGCGCATAAGATAAATACGCTTCGGCCACCGGATAATCGTAAGAATCGGTTTTAAAGCGTTTCGCTATACCACGCCCAGGAATTATAGCTGGATCTGGACCAAAGGCTTTTAAACTTTCGGCATATCTATTTACATAATCGGCAAAGCGACCTTGACTTTCAAACACCGAAGCATAGAAATTTAATTTTTTACCTAATCCACCTTGCACCATAAATCCTCTAGTGTTATTGTAGGTGGTTCCGGCGTCTAAATTAGAATCGGCTCCTACTTGTAAATCTAAAATAGGATCAATAGTAAACCAATAATCATCGCTTTGTAATTGCACTAAATGTTCGTTCCAAAACTTTTTACCAAACCAAGTTTCGGTATTTTTATGCAGTTCTTTTTGTTCGGCTTCAAAATCGAAATATTTAGACACCTCTTCGTACACAAATGGTTTTGATGCGGTATGACTATTGGTACCAACCATATTCATTTGTCTATCAAAACGTGCATAATCACTATGTGTAAACTGAATATTTAATTGACTTTTAAACGATTGGTTTTCAAAATCTTTTAATTCTTTATTTACATTATCGTATTCTTTTTTAGCAGCCAACTCTAATGGATTAATCACTTTGGTAGCATTGGTATTAGGGCTAGTAGCATTATTTGCACCTTCAGCCTGATTTACTAAAGGTATTTTTATGGGTAAAGAATATTGCTTAAAAGTACTTTTACCATTATAGGTAGCTGGCTGTACTTTTGGAAATTCTGCAAAAACACGTTTTGCCTCGTCCTTTAACTCTTTATGTATAGCATCTGTATACACAATTTTAAACTGCCCTGTGGTATCCACCTCAAAAACAACAACGACTTCACCCTTATAACCAGCTTCGGTAAGATTAGTAGGTACCTTAAAATTGTTATAAATTTCGTTGTACACTTGGGTGTTAAAACAGCTTTGTAAGTTGGTAATAGCTACCTCTTCACAAATAGAGAATACCGGCGGCTTTTCAAGAGAAAAAGTATCTTGAGCATAAAAATTATATTGAACTAAAAGTAGGACTAGTACAATGAATTGCTTCATGTTTAAGAATTATGGATTAATTAAAACGTATTACTGCCGAAAGATACTATATTTTTAGATTCTACTCTCATTTATACCCCGATAAGTACTTCTAAAAACAGGAGTTACACAATAAAGTGTTAGGTACAAATTAGTATTAAAACAAAACCGCTATTACATAAGTAACAACGGTTTTTAAAGCATGACATTATAATTAAGTATTACTTATTGTACATAGAATACTATAGGTAGTGCGTAAATAACCCCAATATTTTTATTATTCTGTTTACCAGGAATCATTTCTGGTATAAAATTAATGACCCTTGCAGCTTCCTCTTTTAATTTATCATGATCTGCTCGAGTTTTAACATTGGTTACTTTACCCGTTTTATCTATGGTAAACTGCACATCTATTTTTTGTTTCCCTTCCAAACCGTATTGCGCAGCGATATCGCCACCATCAAATTTTCGTTGAATAAGCTTTCCTATTTTATCGGACATACACTTTTTACGTTCGGTATTGTTTTTAGATGTTTCGCAACCTGGATAGATTGGTACTTTCTGGACAAACACAATAGAAACAGGTTCCTCATCTCCCGGGTTTTCATCAACCACAACCGCTCCAGGATCTACTACTGGGGTTACGGGTTTCTGCTCTTCGGTAACGAGCTCTAGTACTTCTTCTAAAGTAACATCATCGTCAATCTCTTTTATTTTATTTATAAAAGCAACTTTCTTTTTGGGCTGGGGTTTTACCTCGGGCTTAAGCAATTCTTCAACTTTAATATTGTTAATTGAAATTTCCTCTGGAATATCCGGAGGCATTAACTTTACTACTGGTGGTGCAGTAGTCTCGAATTTCATTTCTAACAACCCAAAGGAAATTAGTAAACATACAATTAACCCTATTTGAAAATAAAGGGTTGAGTTTTTTTGTAAATTTGCATCATGCTTTTGTGATTTTTCCACGATTTTCTCATTTTGCCGAATGAGATCGTGAGTTTTCTTTTGATTACTCATAATAATTAGAATTTAAAATGTTAATATTATGCTAAAGTCACAATAAGCATACCAAAAAGAAATCCCGTTACAGTTTTGTAACGGGATTTTATATTAAAATAATAATGAGTTAAAAGAAGTCACTGTTTTTAAAAGCTCTATAAACAAAAAAACCTCGAAGCTAACTTCGAGGTTTTTAATATATAAGTAAAACTTATGCTTTCTTAATCTTGTACTTGGAAAATAATTGGTAACGAATATGGAACGTTTACCGGCTTACCACGTTGTTTTCCTGGTTTCATTTGTGGTAGCAATCCAATTACTCTTTTTGCTTCCTTCTCTAAACCTGGGTGTGGTGCTCTTGCACGAATACCTGTAACTGTACCTGTTTTGTCAATTTTAAAGATAACGTTTATACGTTGTCTTCCAGATAAACCTAAGTCGCTAGCTAACTCTGTGTTAAACTTTTTGTTAACAAACTGAGATATTTTTTTAGACATACAATCTCTCTTTTGAGTATTGCTTCCTTTTTCGCATCCTGGGAAAACTGGTACGTTTTCAATAACTGAAAATGGTACATCAATATCTTCTTCAACCTCAACAACTTCTACTTCTTCAACCTCAACAATTTCTGTTTCTTGATCAACCTCTGTAGACTCGATTACTGTTTCTTCAATTTCAACTTCATCTTCAACAATCTCGATCACTTCTGGCGCTGCAGGTGGTGGTGGAGGTGGTGGAGGCGTTTGTAATTGCTCAGTAATTGGGATTTCTTCGTCCTCAATTTCTTCAAGATCTAATTGTCCTATATCTATTTCAACTTTATCATAAGTTTTGTAATTGATTGCGTAATTTGTTAAGAACAACATTAACGCTAATCCAATTGCGAAGTAAAGTGAACTGTTACGTCCAACATTTGCTTGGGGATTTTTTTTAGGTTCCATAATTTAAATCGTTTATCAAGATTGCTAAAATAACTATTTATTTATCAAAAAAGCAAGCCTTTATTAGTTTTTAATATGTAATTGGTTTTTAAACCACAATACGGATGCCGCAATTAAGGCTCCTAAAGTATTAGCTAAGGCATCGTAAACATCTAAGGCTCTTGAGGCTGTAAATGTTCCTTGTAAAACTTCCATAATTATGCCAAATAATACAGCGAAAATAAAAGCATAAATTAAAGCCTTCTTTTTTTTAAAATTAAAGGTAAAACACCAAGCAAAATACCATAAAACGGCAAAAAGGGCGTAAGCTAAAAAGTGAAATATTTTATCGCCAAAGGATATTTCTAAATCTGGAAGGCGACCATCTAAATTAATTAAGCTTACTACTGCTAATGCCAGGGCATATACTAAGGCTATAATAAAAGTTGCTTTTTTAAGCACCAATTAAGGCTTTATAATCATCGGCAGATAATAATCCTTCTGCTTGCGATAAATCTGAACATTTTAATTTTATCATCCAACCTGCTCCATAAGGATCCGAGTTTACCACTTCTGGCTCATCCTCTAAACCTTCATTAAACTCAATAATCTCACCAGTTAATGGTAAAAATAAATCAGAAACGGTTTTTACGGCTTCAACAGTTCCAAAAACCTCATCGGCCTCTAAAGTTTCATCAACAGTTTCCACCTCAACATAAACAATATCACCTAATTCACTTTGTGCAAAATCGGTAATTCCAATGGTAGCAACGTCGCCATCTAACTTAACCCATTCGTGGTCTTTCGTGTATTTTAAATCAGCAGGAATATTCATTTTATAATTTTATTATATTTATTTAACAAATGTATTTATTCGCAATCACTTTTCAAACCTCAAAATGGTAATTAACAAACTTATTTTTTGGGCGCTACCACTAGGGTCGGGCTATCCAATACAAGTCCTCGCACCTCCTTCGTCGGGCTGTGGGCTTTCCTTTACTATCCCTAGCGCGGGGAAAACCTTAAATATAGTAACTAATACTAAACAAAAAGACTTTTGTGTTAGTTGGTATACCCTAATTAATTCCCAAAGTTATAACGTACTGTAAACCCAGATCGAATAGTGGTTTGCGGGAAGGCAGTAGATATAGCATAATCAGAGAACGTATAATCAAAATAGAAAATACCAGTTAGGTTTTTACTAAAGGCATAATCTGCCGAGTATTTTAAGCCCCAAATAGTTTGACCCGATGTAATTTGATTGTTTTCTAAATCTAAATATCTAATTATGGTTTTATTATCTCTAACCGAAATATCTGCTTTCATATTTAAATCGCTAACAATACGCTTTTTTGGTCCTGCTAATTTCGATCTAATACGTAAATCTTTAATTCTATACCCTAAACCAAAAATGTACTCGTTGCCTTGCACCTCGGTTAACAGGTTATTATCAAAACTTAAAGACAACATTCTATCCTTTTTAATTTCGGCTTGTACCCTAACCGAATTATTCATTTCCATATCAATTCTAACCAACGGACTAAACAATTCTGTTAAGTTAATATTGCTAAACAGTCTTTCGTTTTTAAAATTACCAGATTGATCTTTTGATGCATCCGATTGATCTACATAAGCAACACCTGGTGTTGGTGGTGCCTCATTACCTACCCCGTTTGGATCTATATTTAAATTGGTGCTAAACTGATTTATAGTGTAAGCCGAACGGTAACCATGCGTTAAAGAAAAACGTTTAAAGCGCTTTTTAAACCAACCAAACTTCATGAAACCTGTATATTTTAAATCCCAGTTAGGAATTGGAATATCTCTAAAAGCTCCTGTTTGCACCTTATTAGCGTCTTGACCCGAATACGCTGCTAAAAAGGCTGGCAACAATACTTTCTGGTTATTTTTACCAAAACCTAAAGGAAAGTTAGTTTCTGGGTCTCTTTCGTAAGTGGTTGTGCCATAAAACTCTTCGGCTAGTCGCTCTGCAACTTTTAATCTGTTTGCTCTAAAATCATCAAAAGCATCCGATCGTACTTCATCACTTTGGCTAAAGGCTGTTTTAATTAAAACCGTCGATATATTAAAGTTACCAAAGGTATTTGGTGTTAATGGGTTGTATATACCATTATCAACTCTGTAGTTCTCTGTAAAATTTTCGTAATACGCTCTATTACCTACAATATCAATTTTTAAATCTTTAACAGGCTGTAAACTTGCCGAAATATCTAATTGTTTGGTATTTGTAGATGTAAACTGTTGGTTAAACTCATCGAAGGTTGTTAACCAACCACGTCTTGCAGCTAAATACCTAACATCGCTTTGGCTACCAAATGTAAAACCAACTGTTGGTTTTAACGTCCCTACAAATCCTGGAGTGTTTAAATATCCTGGTAAATACATACCATTATTCTCTGAGTAGTTAACTTGAATTCTTTTTACACTTGTTAAAATATCTACACCAGCATTTAACAATTTGGTCATGCTTTGGTTTTTAACTCTAGAGGTCTTCTTTTTAGTATCCTTCGCATCGCCTCCCGGAGGTGCACCACCTGGAGTTGTTCGAGTTCTTACACGTCTAATTGGTTTTTTAACCAACCCTATATACTTGTAAAAACGATTCATATCTAACGAGGTATTGATATTATGAACGTTCGAGTTTTGTATGGTGTTTCCTAAATCGTAAGTCACACCATCAACTTCTAAACTACCAAATAAATCAGATCCTTTTTGCCATTGAAAACTACCCGTGTATTGATACGTAGCATCTAGAAAGCTAAACATTGGTAATTTATTAAGTGGTAATTGGTAAGTAACCCCTAAATTTTGTGTTTGTCTGTTAGGGTCTCCAATATCCATTAAACCATCCCAAACATCTAATTCATCATCTTGCTCGCCTGCAATTAAATCGTTGTCTTTAAAATAATTTCTAACAATATTATTATTAGCAGCCGTAAAGTTAAATTGTAACGATTTGGTTAAATTGTAATTGATGGCGTATTGAAAATCGAATGTATAATTTCTTCTAAATAACTCTTCAATACCAATGTTACCACTATCTGCAGTTAAATCTATTTCTCTAAACTTTTGACGATTAAACTGTCTATTAATATCGGTATTAATAGTAAAACTTGTTGGCAGTAAATTAAAATTAAACTCCTTTAATATTTTCCAGTATTTACCCGTAAAAAGCGAATCGTTTTTCTTGAAAGGCTCTATAGTTATAGGGTTAAAGTTGTGCGCATAATTAGCACCAACACGTAACGTTTTACTAACCGAGTTCTCTATTTCGAAATCTCTGTGCTGTACTTTGTTATAGGAATAGTTTAACGTTACATTTTCTACATCGTAAAAACGCGGTTTCTTATCTGTAGTTCTCGTTTTTCTTACTCCTATAAAATTAATACTTTGGCGTTTTGTGTAATCTTCAGACTGCTGTCTTATGGTTTCTTTTTCTTGTTCGGTTTCTGCAGCATCTATTCGAGATTCTAGAGTGATATCCTCATAAAACTGATCGTATTTTGGTGTTACTAACTCTTCGCTTTGCGAATAATTAAAAGGCACTTGAATACCCCATTTTTTTGGAAGCAATTGACCTACATTAATATTGGTAACCACATCGTATTGTTTAACATCCTCTAAACTACGCTGACTCGGACCTTGCTCTAACGAACCAAAACCAGATGTACTTTGACTACCTGTGGCGCTAATGCTTGCAAAATCGGCAATATTAGTATCCATACTAACTACGGCTGCCCAACCACCTTCGTTATCTAAATCGGATAAGCGCAACTCGTTAAACCAAACCTCAGCACAAACATCGTCACTTGATGTTGCGTTTTTAACACCAACCATAAGTGTTCTTATATCTCCAAAGTTAGGATTACCTTTTATAGCGACACGATGTTGACCAGGAATGTATCCTACATAGGTACCACCCTCGGCAACTCTAGATATTTCGTTATTAATTACATCGTAAAATCTAGCCTCTCCATTTGTTGGTGCTGCATCTACAAAGGATTCTGCTTTAACTTTCCCTAAAATATCTATTGGTAAATTAATTTCGTTGTTTGTTGGCCATAAACCATCTCTAGTTGTAGATGTAGATACTTCTAGAGGTACTTCTATTTGATAATAATTCTCGGTTAAATCGTTACCCATTCGAATAAAACCAACCAATTCGTTATCGGCTAAATCTCCTGTTCCCGACTCGCCATCTTCAGCATGCATAAACATACGCATACGTTTGTATTGACGCATATCTAGATTGATATTTTTATATACCGCCTTAGCATCTTCTGCTTCTAAATTACAAACCTTAACAACTAAAGACTGCTCATTTTGGCTTACTACCGTGTTATTATTAAACAACTCCTCTGGCTCAATTCCTGGAGGGCGTTGGTAGCTACCTTCGTTTTCTATAGTTCCAATAACACTAACCGAGAAATCTGTTTGCTCATCCTCTGGTGTAGTATCGTTTAAATCTAGAGCCTGCGTGTAACGTCTCCAATCACTTCTTACCAAATCTAAAGTACCAAATCGAAACACTGTTGCCTGTTGAAATTCTTTAAGGTAAATTCTAGCAAACCTTACCGAACGTAAATCGCTTATTCCACCTACAGCTTTAACATGACTACCTTCTACAGGAATTCTAAACTGATACCATCTTACATTAACCGATTCGCCATTTGGTAGCGTACGTGGCTGATCTTTAAAATCTCTTAAAAATTCCTTTAAAGGATTTCCATTAGGAATATTATCGAAATCGGCTTGACTTTGAGGTAAATTAGTTCGATTAAGATCTAATTCGTATTCGTAATAACTATCAATCGTGTTCATGGTGTTATCACGATTTATATCCTCTACATCTGGTTGGGTGTTAGCAGCCCTATCTGTATCCGAAAACGTATCAGGCGTGTTACCCTCAACGCCATTATACTTTTTATAACGCTCAAAAATATCGCCACTAGTATTTAAAAAATACGCATAGTTATCTTTTGAAGGGTCCTCTCCAAATTGGCTTCCAAATACCGCTATTTCTTCGGCGTCATTATATCCATCGTACCCAACATCTTGATTGGTTCGTTCTTCTCCCGTACTATCAAACGTATAAATTAAGGATTGGTTTTGAGGCACAACTGTACCCCAAGATGTTTCGTTTAATAAACTAATATCGCCATCTTTAGGTAATCCGTTTTCATATAGTTTTTTTCCATCTTTAATAATATCTTCTGAAATATTACCTAGGTTAAACACCAATTTACCTCCCGGATTTGATGGATTATCTTGAAACGGATCTTGTAGCCAGAAATCGATATATTCTACATTTTGTTGCTCAAAATCGGTAGATGATAATGATCTTGTAATACCCGCCCAAGAGTCTTGAGGATTAGTAAGCGTTTCATTATTAAGATTGGTAGTCTGAAAATTATATGGCCCCCGTTCTTCTGGATAGTAGGCTAAATCTAAAGTAAAAATTACAGAGTTTTGACCTTGAACCAAATCTTGATTAGGAAATAGTTCGTTTATAAATACACGACTTGTATACAGACCAGAAACATCTTCATCTGAAATTTCATCTGGTCGTCGCGAGCTATAGAATATGGGGTCGATAGTATACCAGTTTAATAAGGCTCTATTATATCCATTTTGAATACCTGCTTGATCTTCAAGTTCGCCATATTCTCCGTCGCCATCAATATCTAAAGGTCTACTCGATAAAAACCAAGATTGCTGCGAGGTTAAATCGATGCTGTTTTGCGAGCCTTCAAAATCGTCTATATACGATGTGGCTTCGCCCTCTAAATCTGTTCCTTTTGGTGCGCCTGGAGCTAAATAGGCAAACTCGCCACGAAGGGATAAGTTAGACTCCACATCGGTATCGATATTTGGCAATTTGTTAGCCAAACGCGTTAAGAATGGTACTTTGGTAGAAAAGTTTCCGTTTAAACCAAAAATAGTATTGTTTATAGATTCTGACCCGTAATTGGCTTTCTGGGTTATTGGTCGTTCGTTTAAGTTTAATAAGGTAGCCCCTAAAAGAAAGTTTTCGTTGAATTTATGTTCAACATTTATTCCCGTAAAGCGTTTTGTTTGTTGCCCGAATACGGCATTATTTTCGGTTGATACTTGAATTGGTGTATTTGAAGCTTCTAAAGATGCATCTAAAATTTGAACCCTTCCTAATTGATAATTTACGGTATAGTCGATACCTTCAACCAATACACGCCCACCGGCAGTTACACGCACAGATCCTCTAGGAACATTAAAAGCTCCTATAGGAATACCATCGCCTCCACCAGAAGATTTATAGCGCCCTTTTAATTTGAATTTATTTTTCTCTACCTCCTCTAGAGCAGCTGTTTTTGTGCTTTTATAAAGCACATCGTACACGTATTTTTTCTGATCCTCATTAAACCCCCCATTATCTTCATCGTCGTAATTGCTACCACCACCTAAAACATTATATAAATATTCTCCAAAAGGCTCAGCACTTGTAAACACAATTTTTCCGTTTTGAGGAATAACCGTGATGCCCGATACAAAATCGAAAAAACCATCGCCTCGAGATTGCGGATCGTTATTAAAGTTTAATTTATCTAAGTTGAAAACCCTTAGTAATGGTGAGTTTTCAATTAAATCATCACTTGGTGTATTTGTAGTAACAGGGTTTCCGTTAATATCTAACTCGAAACTAGCACCAACAGGCGTAATAAAGTTAAGCGGAGAAGCTTCGTTATAAAAAATGTTTAATGTAAAATCATCTTCACTCAAGTTGTAAGCACCGGTGTCGTAGATGTTTTTCATCATTAAATCCCAGATAGGCTGATTAACATTAGTAATGCTACTTTTTAACATTTTTAAAACCAAGGCGGTATTTACTACCGAAGTTACCTGGTTATCAGCATTGGTTTCCACTTCTGTAGCCTCCAAACCATCGTTAGCAAATTCACCTACTTGATAAACCTTACCACCAACGGTATATTGATAGGCAACGGCTAAAACCTCATCATTACTAAGTCTTTGGCTTAATGATATATATCCTAACTCTGTATTTAATGTATACTCTTGACCACTTATTAATTTTCTAGCATTTTCAAGTTTGGCGTAATCGCTACCTTCGTTTACTTCGTTATTTAAAGCACCAAAACCTTGATCGGCTGTCGATATATCTCTAATTTGTTGTGTTAAAACTGAACCACCTGTTGTAATTGTTAAGGGATTAAATCCGTTATTTCCATTATCTGGAAAAGCCCCAGGAGCTGCCGATACTGGTACGGTTTGAGAATAGGTTTTATCGCTCTCTCCAATATCTTGAAGTGCTACAATATTTCTAACATTTTCTGTTCTATTACTTCTGTTAGTCACCCATACTTCCAATCTTGTAATTTGTAAACCTTTATTGTTTATAAAGGGATAGTTTGCCAAAGCAGCATCATAAGTATCTCTAAAGTATTGTGCTAAAAAGAAGTGTCTATTTTCATCGTATTCTCTAATAAAAAACTCGAAATCTTCTAGGGTTCCTCCACCTTGAGCTACCACGGTATTGGCTTGCGATTTTTGTTCGGAAAACACACCTGTTACCGTAGTTTTTCCGAATTGTAATTGCGCCTTTACACCAAATAAACTTTGTGCTCCTGTAATTAAAGAACTATTTAAAGGCATACTTACATTACCCACTTCAATTTTTTGAAGAATATCATCTTCGGTTGGAGTGTATTCTAATTTTATAAGTTGTTGAAAATCGAAGGTAGATTGTGTATCGTAATTAGCATTAACCTGAAGCCTTGTACCCACTTTACCTAATAAACTTAAACTAATACGCTGGTCGAAATCGAAAGTAAAATTACTTCTGTTTCGTGGTGAAAACGATGGGTTATCTTGTTTTGAAAAAAGGACACCTAAATCCATTTCTACCGATCCTTGCGGAATAACCTCGATAACATCACTTCCAAAAATACTGGTAAAAAAATCTGATTTTACATAAAATTCGGGCAGTAAGTTTTTTTGAGTCTCTTCTGAACCTTCCTTTTTACCTTCAAAAGCATCAATTTTTTCTTTGTAATAGCTTCGTAAATTTTCCTTAGCCACTAAGGCATAATACTCTTTTGGCGTAAGGATAACAGGGTAGTTAATATTAAAGCTACCTATTTTTTCGGTATAAATATACCTATCTGTTATGGGATCGTAGGTATACCTGGACTCCACACTAGTAGGATTTGGTACTTTTATTTTACCTAAACTAAATCCGGTTTGTATAGTATCCTGTGTTGGCTGTTGAGACCAAGCCACAAAAGAGTAACAAAACAGGAATACTAATAGGAATGTTTGTTTAGAAAGTTTATAGTTAGTTTGGTTCAAAATATATTATAAATTTTTTAAGGCCTGCTTTATAATAGTTTCTAAATCGGCATCTGGGTGTCCTATCATTATTTTATCTACAACACGTTCTGCCTGTTTTTTAACAAATCCAAGCACTTCTAAAGCAGATAACGCTTCATCTTTGTTGGTATTGCCTTGAGGCATAGAAACATCGTCTATGTCGTAAATCTTTAAGATTTTGTCTTTTAAATCTAAAATAACACGTTGCGCAGTTTTAGCACCAATTCCTTTTACAGATTGAATTAATGCTACATCTCCACTAGCAATACCTTCTCTTACTTGTTTTGGAGTTAATGACGATAACATAGTACGAGCAATACTAGCTCCAATACCACTAACAGAAATTAATAATCTAAAAATTTCGCGCTCGCCAATAGAAGAAAACCCATATAATGTATGAGAATCCTCTTTAACCTGTAAATGGGTATATAGTTTTAAAAATTCGTTATTTGGAATTTGAGAAAACGTATGTAAAGATATATTAAGCATATATCCAACGCCATTACAATCAATAACAACATGAGTTGGATTTTTTTCGGTAAGCTTTCCTTGAATATGTGTTATCATAAAGTATTAATCGTTAACCCTCAAATGTAATAAAATTATTAACATTTAATTTATATCCTATTTACTAATCGACATTACAGCAATAAATTAGCTTGTTTTTAATTTGCTTTCAGCTTTATTCCTTATAATTCTTACAGGGTCGGGTTTTCTTTTTCCCACTTTTCCTTGTTTTGAGCATCAATAACGGCAATAGCAGTCATATTTACAATTTCATCAACACTAGCACCTAATTGCAATATATGTACTGGCTTACGCATACCCATCATAATTGGCCCTATAGAATCTGCTTCATATAATTCTTTAAGTAACTTATAGGTAATATTTGCTGAATCTAAATTTGGAAAAACAAGCGCATTTACCTTTTTACCAGCAAGTTTAGAAAATGGAAAACGATCTTGAAGCATCTCGTCGTTTAATGCAAAATCGGCTTGTAATTCACCATCAACAATCATATCTGGATAATTTCTGTGTAACATTGAAACTGCCTCTCTTACTTTTGATGCTTTTTCACTTATAGACGACCCAAAGTTTGAATAAGACACCATAGCCAATACCGGGTTTAATCCAAACATTTTAATTACCCTATCTGTCATTTGAGTAATTTTAGCCAATGTCTTAGCATCTGGATCTATATTAATTGAGGTATCACTTAAAAATAAAGGTCCTCTTTTAGTCATCATTAAATTGGTAGTTGCTGCTCTACTAACTCCTGGCATAAGACCAATAAGCTCTAACATAGGTTTTAAAACGGTAGGATAATTACGAGAATACCCAGAAACAACAGCATCTGCATCGCCTTCGTTAACCATCATAGCAGCAAAATAATTACGCTCGCGCATTAAACGCTGTGCAGAATAATATGTTACACCTCTGCGTTTACGTTGCTCCCAGTACACTTTGGCATATTTGTTTTTACGCTCGTTTTCTTCTTCGGTTTTAGGATCTATAATAGGAATATCTGCGTCGAACTCAATTTCTTTCATTAAGTCTTCAATAGTTTCTTTTCTACCTAAAAGAATTGGTATAGCTACGCCATCTTCATGCACTATTTGGGCAGCTTTTAAAACATCTAATTGATCTGCTTCGGCAAAAACTACACGCTTAGGATTTAGTTTTGCACGATTTAATAATAATCTAATTAACTTATTATCGGAACCTAAACGTTCTCTTAATGTATCTTCATACTTAACCCAATCGGTAATTGGGTATTTAGCAATACCACTATCCATTGCGGCTTTTGCAACAGCAGGAGGAACTTCGGCAATTAAACGCGGATCGAACGGCTTTGGAATAATATAATTTTTGCCAAAGGTTAAACGTGTTTCGCCATAGGCAATATTTACTTGCTCTGGCACAGGCTCTTTAGCTAATTTAACTAAGGCTTTAACAGCTGCCATTTTCATGGCTTCGTTTATTCCGGTAGCGCGAACATCTAAGGCTCCTCTAAAAATAAACGGGAAACCTAAAACATTATTTACTTGATTAGGATGATCACTTCTTCCTGTTGCCATTATGATATCCTTACGGGTAGCGATTGCTAAATCGTAATTAATTTCAGGATTTGGATTAGCCATAGCAAAAACAATAGGGTTTTTGGCCATGCTTAATAACATTTCGGGAGTAACAATGTCCGCCATGGAAAGCCCAATAAAAACATCGGCGTCTTTCATAGCTTCATCTAGTGTATCTATTTTTCTATCGGTAGCAAATTCTGCTTTTTGAGAAGATAAGTTTCCTCTATCTTTTCTAATAACACCTTTACTATCCAGCATTACCATATTTTCACCTTTGGCACCAAAAGCTTGATATAAGCGAGAACATGAAATAGCAGCAGCCCCAGCACCGCTTATTACTATTTTTACGTCTTCAATTTTTTTCTCTGATAATTCTACAGCATTTAATAAGGCTGCCGCCGAAATTATGGCAGTACCATGCTGGTCGTCGTGCATTACCGGAATATCCAGCTCTTCCTTTAAACGTCTTTCAATCTCGAAAGCTTCAGGCGCTTTGATATCTTCTAAGTTAATACCACCAAAAGTAGGTGCTATATTCTTAACGGTTTGAATAAACTCTTCAACATTTTCAGTATCAACTTCAATATCAAAAACATCGATATCCGCAAAAATTTTGAAAAGCAACCCTTTTCCCTCCATAACAGGTTTCCCTGCCAAAGCACCAATATTACCTAGTCCTAAAACGGCAGTACCGTTAGAAATTACAGCAACTAAATTCCCTTTGGATGTATAGCGATAAGCGTTTTCTTTATCTTTTTCAATTTCTAAACAAGGTTCTGCGACACCAGGTGAATACGCTAAAGACAGATCTCTTTGGCTTGCATATTTTTTGGTTGGCACCACTGCAATTTTACCAGGTGTTGGTTTTGCGTGATATATAAGGGCTTCTCTACGTTTACTTTCTTCGCTCATAATGTAGTTTATTAACTAAACGAACAAAGATAATAATCCTTTGAAAGCATACACCTTTTCTTTAAAAAAAATGATGCTACTTTTTACAGGTTACTTTTACTTATTTTTTAATAGTAAAACTAAATTTAGCACCTTCTCCTAATTGAGAGTCTACTTTAACGGTACCTCCAGATTTTTCTACTATCTTTTTTACAGTTGCTAAGCCTATTCCATGCCCTGTACGCCCAAATTTGTCATAATTAACAAGTTTTTCGAAGATTTTAAATATCTTTTTTTGATTAGCCAAGGCTATACCAGGCCCATTATCTTTTACATAAAACTGGTAGTGTGTACTCGACTCTGAAACAGTTATATCAATAGCAACCTCATCTTTATCATTATACTTTATAGCATTTGAAACCAAATTAATTAAAACTTGATTAACCACCGTCTTATTAGCTTTAACATCAACCAATGAGGTATTTAACTTCATTTTTATTTTATGATCGTAATTAAAAAGCCCTTCTACTTGTTGAATTAAATCCTCTAAGTTAATTGAGGTCTTTTTTTCTTTTATAATAGTATCGCTTTTACTATACTCAAGCAAGCCTTCTACTAAACCTCGAAGATTATCAGATGAGTTTAAAATTAGTTTTAGCATTTCTAAACTTTCATCACCAATAATTTCTTTGTTATCTTCAATGAATAACTCAGCTAAGCTAGAAATATTAATTAAAGGAGATTTTAAATCGTGTGCTGCCACATACGCGAAGCGCTCTAAGTCCTGGTTTTTTTCTTCTAAGCTCTTTAAGGCGTCTTCCAATAAAAATTTATTTTTCCGAAGTTCTAGTATATTCATAACCTGATTTGAGAGAGCAGAAAGTGAATTTATTTGACTTTGACTCAATAAATTTGGTTTATTATCAATAACGCATAAGGTCCCTAAAGGCAAACCATTTTGACTCTTTAGGGTCACACCTGCATAAAAAATCACATTTGGAGCTCCGGTAACTAAAGGATTATCATGAAAACGATCATCTTTTCTTGCATCTTGAATTATAAACGGCTCATTCGATTCATTTATAGCATGTGCGCAAAAAGCATATTCTTTTGGTGTTTGGGTAGTGCTTAACCCAATGTGCGACTTAAACCATTGCCGTTTATCGTCTATTAAGCTAATTAATGCTATAGGCATACCACAAATCTCTGCCGCAATACGTGTAATATCATCGTAATCCTTTTCAGGTAGCGTATCAAGAATATTATACGATTTTAAGTTTTCAATTCTATCTACCTCATTTTCATGGTCATTGGGAGCAATCATACTTGTAAGTTTACAACTGCAAAATACTACAAATTCACGACAAATTTTCTGTAATAGCATTAATTATACTTTTTACAGTAATTTACACTATCACTTATTTAAAAAAGTAGCTTTTTACAGCTACTTCACTTTAAAACGTTAATACTATATTTTCTCCACCCACAGTATAATTTATTTCAAAGGAATGACTTTTAAGGTCTGCATTAAGAGATGCAACATCTTCTCCATTTACCCAAACAATATCGATTTTAGCATCTGAAGTTTCAATAATCTTCATAGTACCCGAAAAAGCACTTAATGTATTTCTTAACCTTAAAAGCTCAAGTTGCCCTTTAACAACAGGCCTATTAACACCATCTATAATTTCTTGCATAGATAGTGTGGTTCTGTTAATTTCCTTATGGCCTCCGCTTCCGCCTTTATCGGCTCCTTTGTAATCATTTTTACCGGCAAAAACATCTAAATACCATACTTGCGGAATACCAGGCATAAATATTTGTATAGCTCTAGCTAACAACAACTTTTGTTCATCTTCTCCTAAAGCACTAAAAAAAGTAGCATTAACTTGATAGTACGAAATTTTTTTACCAGATGGCCCATAAAGATTTTTTACGCGCCCGCCACGATCCATTATTTTGGTCATAACAGCTTCTATTTCTTCATCCTGAAGCAAGCCTTTATTATAAACACCATTAACCGCTTTTCCTTTTAAATCTAAAACAGGAATACCATCATGACAACCAAGCATGTTTACGGTTTTATAGCCTTTTTCAAGAATTTCGTTAGCCCATTTAAGCAGCGCCTTACTACTGCCAGTTTCAATGGTATGAATGGTTAAACCTGGAAGGAAAAAATCGTAAATAAAATACCCTTCACTAGCAACCTCATCGTGTAAATGCAAGCCATATTCGGCATGGATTTCTGGCAATACCATTAAATTATTTTTTTGTGCTATTTCTTTAATAGCCTTTAAATGCTGCCAAGTACCCGGTTTATTAAAAAAGTTAGTTTGACCAATTTCTTTATGTAAATATGCAAAAGCATCAAGCCTTAAAATTTTACCACCAAAATGGCTAACTTTCTTTAAAGTTTCCTCATAAAACCCCCAAACTAACGGTGAATTAGCATTAACATCCATTTGCCCTAAGTACGAACATTTTTGATGCACAATCTGAATAATTTCCTTTTTAAAGGTAATACAATCTTCAAAATCTATGTGCTCTAACGCTTGCTTTTCTTCTATGGCAACATTTACTTTTTTAACTATTGCAATGGCTTGCTGTGGATTTAAGCCTTTAATATTTTGTAAGTCTTCTGCATCTATTTTGTTAAATGTAATTTGCTGATAAAAGGTATTCCAATATGGTTTTTCGGTACCATCTGGAAAAGGCACTTTTAATATTGGCAACCCAGATTTCCTCATAAATAATTTATTAAGAAATTCTTCTTTAGGCACAATAACACCATCGTCTCCCATTTCACCGTGGCCTTCCCAAAAGGTATTCCAATTGATGAAAAAATCTTTGTATTTAGAGTTTTCACCGTGCTTTAATAAGTCTTTAAACTGAGGTGAGGCTACCGATAAATGATTTAAAACTATATCAAACTTTAATTGAATATTTAGGTTTTCTAAATCTGTTAAATCTTCTTCTGAAACTAACTCTTTATTAATGTTATAATCAATTACCGAAAACCCTCTATCTAAATCGCTATTAAAAAATGTTGGCAGCACATAAAACAAAGAGAAAACATCCTTGAATTCTGGCATTTTCAGCATAGTAATGGTATCCTTTAAATTTACACCTATACTATCTGGGTAAGCATTAAGCATTACGCCGTTGGTTATTTTATTTTCTTTCGACATTGTTTTTAAGTTTACAAAAGTTCTGATAAAATATTAATGTTATCGGGTAGTCTACCTACATTTTGAAGTTTTAGGGCTGCTAATTTTAATGCAATTTGCAAGCATTCTTCAACAGGCTTTTCCTTTATATGGGCAAATAAAAAGCCAGACCAAAAAGCATCGCCTGCCCCCGTAGCATCCATAACTACATCTATTTTTATGGCTGGTAATTCAATAACAGATTTTCCTTTTTGTGATAGTTTAACCCCTTTACTTCCTAATGTTAAACAAACCGTATCGACCCCTTCGTTATGGAAAAATTCAAATATTTTGTCGTGTGGTAAATCTTCTTCAAAAAGTCTAGACATATCATCTTCGCTAACCTTTACCAAAGGATTATACTTGCAATATGCTTTAATTATATTAAAAGCTTCCTCTTGGCTACTCCAAAGTTTTTTGGCATAATTTACATCTATACTTAATTGACACCCCAAGTTAAAAGCTTCTTTAGCTTTATTTAAAATGGTAGACTGTGCTGGTTTTTTACTTAGAGCAAAACAGGTGGTATGATACACCTTAGCATTAGCCAGCGTTTCTTTTGAAATTTGGTCTTCAGTAATACAAGAATCTGCCTCTCTAAATGGTATAAAATCTGGAGTACCATCGGTTCTAGAAACAAAAATAACACTGGTAGGCTGAGTATCAATCATTCTAATATGCGCTGTAGAAACCCCTATTTCGTTAAGTCTTTTAAAAATATACTCTCCAAAACCATCATTACCTACAGTTGCAACCATTACCGAGTTTAACCCTAGTCTAGCCGAATTCATAGCGACATTTGCTGGCGAACCACCTAAATATCTATGATAATCTCGTGTATTATTAATTAGAACCTCTGTTTGATGCCCAATAAAGTCGACAAGTACTTCGCCAACACATAGAATGTCTATGTTTTTCATAAAAATAAATATTAAAATTTAGTGCACCGCTGGTGCTACTGTTGTATTATCGCCTTTAAACTTCTTAGATTTAATAAATAGGGTTAAAATCGCGCTTATAATTAAAAGCACTCCTGCAAATGTGATGGCTTGACGCGGATCATTATTTAAAAAATATTTTAAAACAAAGCCAAATGTTAATGTTTGAAAAATCATTGGCACAACAATCATCATATTGATTATGCCCATATAGACACCATAACGTTCTTTTGGTATTTCTGAAACCACCATTAAATAAGGTATTCCCATCATACTTGCCCAACCAATACCAAAACCGGTAATAGCGAAAAACAACAAGTTTTTGTTTTCAATATGAGGGAAGGCTAAAAACCCTATTGCGGCGATAAGCAAACAGAACGCATGTACTTTTTTAGCACTATATTTTTTAGCAAACCCTACCAAAGCAAATGCTACTAAAAAGGTAACAACATTATACCAACCGTTAACTAATCCGGTCCAACTTACAGCCTCGCTATACGCCTCGGTATTTTCGGGTGTGGCATTCCAAACTGAAAGCGCCACACTTTTTGACGAGTTTTGCCAATAACAGAACAAGGCATACCATTGAAATAAATATACCAACGCTAATTGCCACATTACTTTTGGCATATCTTTAATGGCTCCAAATATTTCTAGTAAAGGCCCTAAAACACTTCGTTTTTCACTTTTAAGTTTTGCTAATTCCTCTTCGGTTGGTGGAATTTCTTTGGTTTTACTAATACTCCATAAAATGGAAGCAATAGAACAAAACGCCCCTAAGAAAAAGGATGCATAAACCCAGGTTGGCAATGAACCTGTCATGCCTATAAATATTAAAGGAAAAATAAATAATGATAAATTAGCTAAAACCTGCCCTAAGCCCGTAAAAAAGCTTTGCATTTGAAAACCTAAAGGCTGCTGCTCATCATCCAACTTATCTGCTATAAGCGCTCGGTAAGGCTCCATAGCGGTGTTATTACCAGCATCTAAAACCCACAATAAACCAGCTGCCATCCATAACGAACTACTAAACGGAAACGCTAGTAGCGTTAAACTACATAATATGGCGCCTATTAAGAAAAAAGGCTTACGTCTTCCAAATTTTGGACTCCATGTTTTATCGCTTAATGCTCCAATAATAGGTTGTACTAATAACCCTGTTACTGGACCAGCAAGATGTAAAATTGGAATTTGATCTGGACTTGCTCCTAAAAAATCGTAAATTGGTGTTACGGCACTTTGTTGTAAACCAAAACTATATTGAATCCCGAAAAACCCAACATTCATATTTAAAATTTGCCAGAAACTTAACTTTGGTTTTTTTATTATCATAATAGTTTAGTTTTTTAGTGGTGTCTATTTTTTGTGGTGTCTAGTTTTTTAAGAAAATCTTTAAAATCGGTATTATTCATAATTAGCTTACCGTTTAAATCTACTATTGGTAAAGACAAATTATCCAGTGAAATGCCTGCTTTTTGCAGTTTAATAACCATTTCTCTTTGTTTTAAAAGGTTTACATCTACATCGTAATATGTAAAGTCTATCTTTTTATTTTTTAGGTAAGCTTTAGTATCTATACAATAATGACAGGTATCACTACCGTACACAATTATTGTTTTTAAATTCTCTTTAGCTGTTAAGCTACCTTGTAAACCTGGTTCTGTTTTTTGAGCTAAGCAATCTTCTCCTGATGTAATAATTAATAATATTGAAAAAACAAGAGCTTTCATCTGTTTATATTTTTTCTGATTTGAATAATGATGACAATCTTATAATTACACCTATCTAAACGTTAATTATAAATTATCAGCATTTAAACTTTAAATAAAAAGAGTTGAAACTTAAAACAAACCCCAACTCTTTTAGTTACAAACTCAAACTAAACTATTTTATTAAAATTTATATTGTAATGATAATGTTGAAGAACGACCACTAATTGATCTAGCTCTTACTAAACGATCATTTCCAAAAGCACCATCACCATTTCCTTCAACCTCTGTAATACCAACTGTATCAAAAAGGTTGTTTACACTTAATACTACAGAAAGTCCTTTTGTTAAACCAGCTCTTCCTATTAAATTGAAGTATGCGTATGCAGGCATAACTAAATCGTTATCATCTTGGGCATAAGATTTTGAAGTACCTAATACACTTAAAGCAACACTATGGGCTCTATTAGCACCAAAGTTATAAGACGGTGATAGGTTATAAACTAAATCTGCTTGTCTTCTTGGAGTATTTCCTTTGTTAGCACCACCATCAATCTCTGCTTTAGTCCAAGTAAAAGACCCATTAAAGTTAAAGTTTTCGCCAAAAGCTAAAGCCGTTTCTGCCTCTAAACCTAAAGCTTTAAATGGATTTCCAACCGATCTGTTTAACTCATTACTTAACCCTTCATCAGTATTACTCATAAAACCTGTTAAGTTAAGTGTACCGTTGTTAAGTCTTTTCTTTAATCCAACTTCAAGTTGAGATAATTGGTCATATTGAACATCGGCTAAACCATTTGTTCCATAATTATTTCTATCAGCTGCTCTACCAGAAGCACCAGAACTATATCTTCCAAA
The DNA here is from genome assembly GCF_900112595.1 of Algibacter pectinivorans. GTDB lineage: Bacteria > Bacteroidota > Bacteroidia > Flavobacteriales > Flavobacteriaceae > Algibacter_B > Algibacter_B pectinivorans. The sequence continues at coordinate 497,589 of NZ_FOMI01000001.1, forward strand.
TACTGCTGCTCCATCATTCAACTTATAGTTAAGACCTAATGAGTAAGACACAAAGTTATAATCATCATTAATTGGCTGACCTGCATTACCTATAATTAATGGCACAGTTTCTTCAATACTTTCAATCGTTCCATTTCCATCATAATCAAAGTTACCTTGACTTGTTGGACCACCCTGAATATTACCGTTTACACGAACGTTCTCAAAACGCACACTACCATCAAAGTTTAATTTATCGTTAATATCAGCATCAATACCTACATAAGGAGAATTCACATTGTGCACTGTGTTATATTTACGTTGGCAACAGTTGCCCCAAACTGGAGTACCGTAAGAGAATTGGCCACCTCTTGAAACACCATCAAAATCTGCTAATCTTGCTTCTCCACCACCTTTAACTTCAGATAGGAAAGAACTCCATTGCCATCCAATTTTAGTGTTTTGAGTTGCTGTGAATAAACCTGCTGTAATTCCAACATTATCGCTAACTTTCTTGCTTATTTTTACATCTCCAAAAAAGTTACTTAAGTCTTCAATTGAAACATCGAACATGTGTATAATTTGAGCTAATCCGTTTGAAGGATTAAAAGCTTCTCTATCACCATTTGAATAAACCAATGATGGTATATCTCCAGCTGTAGCAAACTCACCTATATGTGATTGTACACCTGCTTTACCTGTATAAGGGTCTGGATTTCCGTCTTCATCTAATCTATCTGGATCATCTACATCGTTATCAGCCGTTAACATAGCTTCAATTTCAGCAACCGTACCTACAGCCGCGGTAAATGGTGCAACCCATTGTCCACTATTATTTGAATATCTACCTTTACCTGTTACTTTCCAACCTTCACCTAAATCGAAAGAAAACTCAGCACCCAACGCTTTAGAAATAGGGTTATTACCATTTCTAACGTCATTTACATGTCTTTCACCAGAAAAAGGAGATGTACCAGCACTTTGTTGTAAGTATGCAGACTGTGATGCATCTGAAGTAATATCAAACCCAGGTAAATTAGAATACGTAGGATCTGAATTACTACCCTCTAAACGCATAGGCATTGGCATATACATAACAGATTTATCATTTAAAAATTTAACATAGGTACGCACGTAACCGCTTTCAAAACGTTTAGTAAGGTTTGCTTTAAACTGTCCCCCTTTATTACCTTGGTAACCTATTTCTCTTGGTCCTTCTCCAGTTCTCATAAATCCACCAATATGATACTCTAAGCCATTTCCTAACGGCGTACCATACTCAAAATCTAATCTACTAGTTTGATAATCTAAACCAAAAGTTGTTGCTATAGAACCTCCTTCTTCAGACCCTGTTTTACTTATCATGTTAATAATACCTGCTGGACCGTTAGAGGTTTGCGTAGATGCAGAACCACCTCTAATAGCTTCAACTCTACCAATATTAGAATCGATTCTTAAAAAGTTATCGGCATTCCCAAAAGAGGTATCTCCAAATAAATTTAGTGGTAAACCATCTTCTTGAATTTGGAAATATCTTGATCCACCAGAAGATACTGGTACACCACGCACATTAAAGTTAGCGTTACCTTCACCACCAGAAGACTCTGCACGTATACCCGGAATGTTTCTAAAAAGCTCTCCGGCACTTCGTGGTGCAGCTTGCTCAATAAGTTTGGCTCCCATTGTAGATACCGATATACTAGACTCTAGTCTAGATTTAGGATTAACAACTCCAGTTACAATAATTTCGTCTAAAGATTGCGCATCTTCTTCCATTGTAAAATCGACAACAAGATCGCCTCCATCAATGGTAACAGTTTTTGATGTTTTAGCATACCCAATAAAAGTAGCAGATAAGGTATACTTACCATTTTCCAGATTACTAATAGCATAATTGCCATCAAAATCTGTAACAGCACCTTTAGTAGTACCATCTACAATAACATTAACACCTGGTAAAGGTATACCTGTTTTATCCTTCACGTTTCCTGTTATTGATTGCGCTACGGCAGTACCCACCGAAAGCAGCAATATTATCAATAAAACTCCATTTTTTTTAATTGAATTCATTTTGTCCTAATTTAGATTATTTGATAATTTATTTAGTTAATTTTTATCAAATCTACAGCAAAACATATATATAAATAATTATTTAGCATCGAAAACGTTTTCGTTTATACCGAAAACGTTTTCGAAAATACTTTTAATTATTATATTTATGCTTTAAAAACTCATTTTATGAAACCTGTAACTTTAAAAGAAATCGCCGAACAATTAAATATTTCTGTTACCACAGTTTCAAAAGCCTTAAAAGACTATCCGGATGTAAGTAAAAAAACTAAAGGGTTAGTAAAAGAACTGGCAAAAACATTAAACTATAAGCCAAATACGTTTGCTGTTAACTTAAGAACCAAAGAGTCTAAAACTATAGGCTTAGTAATTCCAGTAATCGTTCATCATTTTTTTTCGAATGTTATAAAAGGTATTATATCGCAGGCAGAAAAAAAAGGTTATTTGGTTATCATTCTTCAATCTAATGAGTCTTATGAGTTAGAAAAAAAACACATTGGTTTATTATTAAGCCAGCGTGTAGACGGCATTATAATTTCAATAGCTAACGGTACAGCCGATTTTAAGCACTTAAACGACGTTATAGTACAAGAGAAACCTTTAGTCATGTTCGATAAAATTGCTAAACTTGTTAAGTGTTCAAAAATTATTATTGATGATAGAAAAGCCGCTTACACTGCTACGCAACATCTAATTGATATTGGTTGTAAACGCATTGCGCATTTTAGGGGTGGACTCTTACCTCAGAACTCTATTGATAGATTTTTAGGCTACAAACAAGCTTTAATTGATAATGGTATGGCTTACGATCCAACTTTAGTTTATATCTGTGAACTTGGTGATAAAAGTTTTGAAGAAGGTAAACAAAACGCAAGGCAACTATTACACGATCATGACAATGTTGATGGTATTTTTATAAATACAGACTTAGTAGCTATTGGTGCCATGACCGAATTTAAAGCTCTAGGTGTTAAAATCCCAGAGGATATTAAAATTGTAGGCTTTAGTAATTGGTTTATGTCTTCGGTAATATCTCCAACATTAACAACAATTGATCAACCCGGTTATAAAATGGGTAAAACTGCGTTTAAGCAACTTTATAAAGAAATGAAAGCTATTAAAAATAAAAAGCCAAAAAAAAGCACAATTATTACCCTTGAAACTGCACTCGTTAAAAGGGAATCAACTAAAAGTTAATATGCGCTAAGTTTTCAAAAAGTCTATATTACGCTTCAAGCCAGAAAATTTGGTGCGCTTTACTGCCGATTTTTGAAACACTTTACTAAAGGTTTCCTGTGTGACTTCTTCCCAATCTTTTCTAGTCATTTCTAACAAGTCGGGATGCGGATTAAAAAGTGGCTCGTTATGCGGTTTAGAAAACCGATTCCATGGACAAACATCTTGACATACATCGCAGCCAAACATCCAATTGTCCATTTTACCTTTAAATTCCGTTGGGATATTTTCTTTTAACTCTATAGTAAAATAAGAGATACATTTACTACCATCTACTACATAAGGTTCGGTAATAGCTTGGGTAGGACACGCATCTATACAAGCAGTACATGTTCCACAATGGTCTGTTGTTACAGAATCATATTCTAAATCTAAATCGATTATTAATTCGGCTATAAAATAAAAGGATCCTACTTGTTGGGTTAGCAAATTACTATGTTTACCAATCCATCCTAATCCGGATTTTGCAGCCCAAGCTTTATCTAGAACCGGAGCAGAATCAACAAAAGCACGACCATGTACTTCGCCTATTTCATCTTGAATAACATGAAGTAACGATTTTAATTTATCTTTTATAACAAAATGATAATCGGCACCGTATGCGTATTTTGAAATTTTAAAACTGTTGCTATTTTGTTCTTCCGCAGGATAATAATTTAACAATAAAGAAATAACACTTTTAGAATCTTCTACCAATTTTGTTGGGTCTAAGCGTTTATCAAAATGGTTTTCCATGTATTGCATTTGCCCGTTCATGTTATTATTAAGCCATTTCTCTAAACGAGGAGCTTCTTCTTCAAGAAAACCTGCTTTACTAATACCGCACGACAAAAACCCTAAACGTTTAGCTTCGGCTTTTATGAAGTTTGAGTATTTAGCTTTGTTATTAATCACCTTTATTTTTTATTAAATTTCAATTTAACATCTACGGGTTTTAATGTAATTAACGGATTTATTTTTATACTATTGTTATCTGAAGTTATATTGAATTTTTTCACAATGATTTTAACGGCTAAAATCATTTCATACATAGCAAAACCATTGCCAATACACAACCTAGGCCCCGCACCAAATGGCATATAATAGGGCAATATTTCTTTTCTGTTTTCCTCTAAAAAACGCTCAGGAATATAAGCTTCAGGATTATTCCAGTATTTTTTATTACGATGCAGCTCGTAAATTGAAATACCTATCATGGTTCCTTTTTTTAAATGATAATCTTCTATACTATCGTCTTCAATATTTACTCTATCCGTTATCCACGCAGGTGGATATAATCGTAAACTTTCTTCAATAGCACATTTAGTATAATTTAACTGAGATATGGTTTCTAATGGCGATAAACTTTTAAGACTACTTTTACTAATTTCGTCTTCCACTTTACGCAAAACCTCATTGTTTTCTGCTAGTAATTTTAAAGTAAATGTTAATGCATTTGCCGTAGTTTCATGCCCCGCAACAAACAAAATTAGAATTTCATCTATTAATTGTTTATTGCTCATGGTGCTACCATCTTCATACTGTGCATGTAATAGCATGTCTAACAAATCATTATGCGATTGGTTTGATTTACGCCTATGTTCAATTATTGAATTAATAATACACCTACTTTCCTTTACCAACTTCATGTGATAACTAATATCTCCCTTTAAATAGTACCAAAGTTTGTTATAAGGCATGCGTAACTCTTTCACAATAAACAGTTGAAGTTTTTCAATTATAAATTGTAATCTTTCTAAAACCTCTTTTTTTGCTGAGAAATTAAATAATGATTTTGCTACAACTTTAAAAGCTAGCTCATTCATTATAGGGTATAAATCTACCAAGCCATTTGACTCTATGTTATCGACTTGTTTCTCGACAGTATTATTAATAATTGAAACCAAGTCGTTAATTTTTTCTTTGTGGAATGCTGGCTGAATTAACCGGCGCTGTTTTAGCCAATAATCGCCACTAGCGGTTAACAAGCCATATCCTACATATTTAGATAAGTACGTAGTTTGAATTTTTGATTTACGATAAGATCTATGCTGCTTTTGAAGCACATGCTTCGCAAAATTTACATCGCGCGTTAAAACCACATACCCATAAAATGGTGATTTTACAGCAAATGTTTCGCCAACCTCATTAAACCATTTGTTATGAAAAACAATAGGGTTTTTGGCCATAGAATTTGCGTTTAACAAAAACTTATAAAACGGCACTTTTTTGGGATATGTATATTTTGACATTTATTTTCTCATTTAAAAAAACCTAAAATAGTTCTTTGCTTTAAAAATACAGTTTTTATACACCACTAAAAAAACAAAAAAACCGAAGCATTTAACTTCGGTTTTTATTATTGTAGTAAAATAAGGTTTAGCAATTACATGCAACCCATATCTATAGATGATTGAGAATCTGCATTAATAATACAATTTCCACTAGGTAAACTTTCTGGTTGATAACGTTTTAAGTTTGGATCGTAAAGAGAGTTTTCAACAAATAAAGTAAGTAAATCGATTTCATCTTCTGTTAAATTTAAAGGCACAAACTGCTCTGATAAATTACTTGATGGCACCTCTTTATTTTCTGCCACGGCATTATTTTTATAGCTTATTACATCGCGCACCGATTTTAAACTACCACCATGCCCAAAAAACTCAACATCCAATAAATTATATAATTGAGGCGTTTTAAACTTATAATTATCTTCGCTATTACCGGTAAAACCACCGCGTCCTTTTTTGGTAGCCTCATCAATTACGGTCATAACATTTTCGCCTGCTAAATCATTCATACCTAATGCATGAAACTCCATTCCGTTAAGTCCAGGTCCGGAGTGGCAGCTATAACATTGTCCTTTATCAAAAAACAACAACGCCCCTTTTAATTCATCGGTACTCATAGCAGAATTATCACCATTTAACCACTTTTGAAAGGGTGCCTCGTTTGACAAAACTGTTCTTTCATAGGCCGCAATAGCTAAACCTGCGTATAACTTACTAAAACATTCTTCTTGAGGAACATCTGGAAATGCAGCAGTAAATAACTCTTTATATTCAGTATTAAGCACAAAGTCTTCTTTAATTACAAGTCGATGCACATCTAAACCAGCTATGGCTTGTGTTTCTACGCCCTCAAAACCTAAACTATTAACCTCTTTAGGAGTGCCTACTGTCCAACTTGCCTCGGTTCCTGCATTAGTTCCAACACCACCAAATTGACCGTTCCATAGCATAACATCTTGGTAAGCACTGTTAATTATTGATGGACTTCTTATAGGTTGTACATCGATTTCTGCTTCTACATAATTTGGTGCTTTTACACGTCCTTCTCCATGGTTACCAAAACCAAAACCACCTTCTCCAATACCTTGTAATATACCGCTTTGGAATCCTGCTGCTGCATGATGACAACTAGCGCAAGAATAGGTATATCTTCCTTCTGGCCTACTAGGATTTTCTCCTAACATGGTTTCATGAAAAAGAAATTTACCCAATGCTACTTTTGCTTCTGTGATACTATTTTTTGCATCACTAGGAATATCTGAATAATTGTTTGAGGCTGGAAGTATTAAAGATTCTTTAGAACCATATAATTCTTCAATACGCTGCTCTAGAATAGACTGAGAAGGTCTTTCTATATAATCGTCTTGATCTGTTGCACAAGAGTTTAAAAAACCGACAACTATAACTAAAAGACTACAGTACTTTAAAGTTTTCATAATAAAAAAACTGGTTACAATTTACACAGTAAATGTAAATCGTTAACCAATAAAACCTTACAAAAAATAGACAACAAACCAATAAAATAGTTGTGCTGTTAAAATTTCGTTAAAGCGCAAATTTCGCCTATAAAAAACCTACTTTACCTCTAGACTTTAAGTTATTTACCATAATAATTTGTTAAAACAACCCACCTTGTGTCGGGCCCTTTATTTTTCCGAGGTGTTTATACGCTTGTTCTGTAACCTCTCTACCTCTAGGCGTACGCATTATAAACCCTTGTTGTATTAAAAACGGCTCGTATACTTCCTCTATAGTTTCTGAACTTTCGCTTACTGCAGTGGCAATAGTAGATATACCAACCGGACCGCCTTTAAACTTTTCGATAATGGTAGTTAATATTTTATTATCCATCTCATCTAAACCATGGGCATCAACATTTAAAGCCTCTAGGGCATATTTGGCTATTTTAATATCAATACTTCCGTTGCCTTTTATTTGGGCAAAATCTCGAACACGACGTAATAATGCATTTGCAATACGAGGTGTACCTCGACTACGACCCGCTATTTCTATAGCGGCTTCCATGGAAATGGGTACGTCTAGAATAGTAGCACTACGCTGCACGATGGTGGTTAATAAATCGGTTTTATAATATTGTAGCCTACTTTGAATACCAAAACGGGCACGCATGGGAGCCGTTAATAACCCAGACCTAGTTGTAGCTCCTATTAAAGTAAAAGGATTTAGATTTATTTGAACCGTTCTTGCATTTGGGCCCGTTTCAATCATGATATCAATTTTATAATCCTCCATGGCCGAATACAAATATTCTTCCACTATAGGGCTTAATCTATGGATTTCATCGATAAATAAAACATCGCGGTCGTCAAGATTAGTAAGCAATCCTGCTAAGTCTCCAGGCTTATCTAATACAGGCCCAGAGGTTACTTTTATACCCACTTCTAGCTCGTTGGCTAAAATATGTGCTAATGTTGTTTTTCCTAGTCCTGGTGGACCGTGAAAAAGCGTATGATCTAAGGCTTCGGTTCTTAAATTTGCAGCTTGAACAAATATTTGAAGGTTTTCCAATACTTGATCCTGCCCTGTAAAATCATCAAATGATAAGGGTCTTAATTTTTTTTCTACATCAAATTCTTCTGGTGAAAAATTTTCGTCTGTTGGATCTAGGTTTTCGTTCATAGTATAGCGCCTTTAAACAGGGCTTAGAATAACACTTAGGTTGAATTTAATTAGATTACCGCATGTGCGAGAATGACTAAAAAGTCTATACAAGCAAATATAAAGAAAAAGCCTTTCCGAATTGGAAAGGCTTTTTAATTATTTGATTAACTAGTATTGTTATTACTTTAAAATAGTAAACTCACAACGTCTATTTATATCGTATTCTCTATCGTCGCAAATGCCTTCTTTAACACATGCGTTAAGTGGTTGCATTTCGCCATAACCAATACTTTTTAAACGATTTCTATCAATACCCTGACTTACTAGATATTCTAGCGTTGAAGCGGCACGTTTTTTAGATAAGTTTAAATTGTACTCATCTGGTCCGCGAGCATCAGTATGCGCAGAAACCTCTACTTCCATACTTGGATATTTCTTCATTAAATCTACTAGTACTTGTAAAGTATTAGCAGCATCCTCGCGAATTATAGCGGCATCGAAATCGAAGAAAATTTTATCTAAATTAACTTGAACATCGCCTTTTTCATTTTCCTTAACACGCTCTTCAGCATCAGCAAAAGATTCTAACGTTAAGTAAATATCGTGTTGTACTTTACCTTTGCTATCGGTTGAAAACTCCACATCCTGAGGAATATACGCTTTTTGAGTACCTCGAACTTTATACTTTTTATTTGGTTCTATTTTAAAGATATAATAAGCATCATCTCCAACAATGGTATCTTGAATAACCGTATCGGACTCATCAAATAAAGTTACCAATGCGCCTTTAAGTAAAGCTTTGCTATTTAAATCTTGTACAACCCCTTCTACTTGATATTTTGTTAAAGGATTTTCTACTCTTGAGAATCCAAATACTCTATCGTAACCGGTTTTATTTGAAGACACATAACCTTTGTTATCTTTCTCTCTAATTACATACGCAAAGTCATCTAAACTACTATTTATAGAACTTCCTAGGTTTACTGGTTTATCGAATGTATCATTAACTAAGTTGCTTCTAAACACATCTAAACCACCAAAACCTAAATGGCCAATAGAAGAAAAGTATAGTACGTTAAACTCACTAATAAAAGGAAACTGCTCTCTGTGTTTGGTATTTATAGTGTCTCCTAAATTTTCTGGTTCGCCGTAAGTACCATCTTCATTAATGGCTACTTTATAAATATCGAAACTTCCGTAAGTTCCTGGCATATCACTAGCAAAATATAGTGTTTTTTCATCTTTACTTAATGCAGGATGCTCTGTACTATAAGAGTTTGAAGTAAATGGTAACGCGGTAACATTAGTCCACTCGCCATCTACCAATTCTGCTTTATAAATCTTAATATGGGCTATACGTTCTTGATCTGTTTTTTTACGTGTGGTATTGGTTCTATTAAAATACATGGTTTTACCATCTTTAGTAAAAACAGGGCTACTTTCGTGCGAACTTGTATTAATAGCCTCAGAAAATGGTTGAATATCTTCTAAGACGTTCTGACTGCTTAACGTAGCACTATAAATATCTAAATAAGGCAAATTATTCCAGGTATAATTTGGATTTTCTGAGTTACGCCCCGATGCAAATGCTACTTTATTATCGCCATAAAAAGATAATCCAAAATCGCTACTTGAATTTTTATTTTCAATTTGTTTTAATTTGAAATTATGCGGTGTTGTTTTATCGGTTTGCTCAATAAGCGCTAAGGTATTAATAGGCTTATTATAATACATTTTTAAATGCTTATCTGCTTCATTATATTCTTTAACACCTTTTAAGGCTTGTGCAAATCTAAAGTGATATTCTATATCGATAGAATCCCCATATTCAACAAATAATTCTCTGTACGTTTTAACAGCCTTTTGCAAACTTGTATTGTAATAATAACTATCTGCTAAATTTTGAAGTACTGTTTGATTACGCTCTTTGGTTTCGTAAATTTCTGCTGCATCTTTGTAAGCTCTCATTTCGAAAAGCTTATTAACATGCTTTAAATTTTTCTTTTGAGCATGACCCAATCCACTAACTAATAATAGGCCTGCAAGTATGTATGTATATTTTTTCATCTGTAAATTTTATTTTATATTAATTGTCAGATGTAACATTCTATTGATTGTTAATTCATTTGACATATATCTCAATAAAGAATGTTTCATGTTTTCCTAATATTAATGTTAAAAGAATCTTGGTGAACGATCGTATCCGCTTTTAAAGCCAAATAAATCAACATCAAACAAAATGAATATTTCGTGCGATCCAGAATTAAAATCTCCTAAATTAGAGGTTGTATAATCGTAAGCATATCCTACTTTTAGATCTGGTGTTACTCTAAAATTTACTAAAGCACTCATAGCATCGCCTAAACGGTATCCTAAACCAGCCTCTAGTTTTTCGTTAATTAACACGTTTGCCGTAACATCGATAGCCATTGGAGCACCTTTTACGCCTCTAGCCATAAATGCTGGTTTTAGTTTTAAATCATTATTAAGATCGAAAACATATCCACCGGTTAAAAAATAGTGTACATTTTGAACCCCTGTAGCTGTAATGCCGTTTTTATTCTCGAGGTGTTTTGTTGAAAGCATATTTGGTGCCGATAAACCTAAATAATAAGAATCGGTAAAAAAGAAAGCACCAATACCTAAATTTGGAAAAGCTTTACTAATGTTTTCATCGAATGCCTGATCGGAACTTGATCCTCCAGATTGTAATTGAAAGCCGTTAAAATTAGTATCAAAAAGCGTTACACCGGCTTTTACACCAAATGATAGTTTACTTTCTAATCCTACCGGTAACACATACGCTACATCTGCATAAATGTTATTTTCGTTTACGACATCGCCAATATTATCGTTGGTAAAAGAGATTCCCATCTCTATTTTATCGTTTATAGGTGTGTGGGCGAAAAAGCTTCCTGTTTTTGGAGCGCCTTCTAGTCCTACCCATTGCGTTCGGTACAATCCTCCTAAATTTAAAATCCCTTCTTCTGCTGTAGCATAGGCAGGATTAATAATACTCATGTTATACATGTAATGTGTAAACTGAGGATCTTGTTGTGCGTTACCTTGAAAAGACAGTATAATTATACTTAACAAAGCAGCTATTCTATGATATATATTTAAATGTTTCATGTTCTTAAATTTTGCTTATTGTATAAATTATCTGCTTAAGTATAAACGTCCTTGTTCTGGTTTGTTTTCACCATCGTTATAGTTGAAAATGTAGAAATAAACACCTACTGGTAAATCACCTTTTGATACGACTCTACCTTGATTAGACGTACCGTCGAATCTTGGTGAATTAGCGTTTCCTTTATAAACCACGTTTCCGTTTCGGTTAAAAATTTCTATTTCGAAATTAGGATATAGAATAGCTAAGTTATCGATATCGAAAGTATCGTTAGTGCCATCGCCATTAGGAGAAAATCCATCTGGAATTTGAAGTTTACCACAAGCCGTTAAATCTGGCGTTACCTGTAAACGTACACTACTTTCACATCCGGTTGCAGCATCTACTAATGCCACATAATATGTAGTATTAGTTAAGGATGAGTTATTTGAAATTGCTGACCCACCTGTTGCTGCATCGTACCATCTTAGATTATCGCCTGTATTGTCATACTCTGTAATATTATCCGATAATGTATTAATAGTAGGATTATCATTTATACAATATTCTAAAGTTGAATCCTTTAAAGTTGGTGTAGGCGCGTCGTTAATAGTTACATTAATTTGCTCGACACCTAAAGACTCACAACCATTGCTCGTTTGTGTTACATAATAATCTTCGCCATCTACTAAGCTATCTGTATCTTGTAATGGCATTGTAAGTGCCATATCATCATACCAATTAGCCGTTCCTGTTGCGCTAATACTAGCAGATAAATCTGCAACTGTTGGATTGTTTTCCATACAGAATTCTGGATTTGGATCTAGAACACCAACTGCCGGCGTATCCGTAACTGTTACTACAATTTCTGCTGTAGCATCTGGAGAACATGGTGAAACCGCTGTTACAGTATAAATATATGTGCCAGAAGTATCGACAGCAGGATCAAAAACACCTGTTGTGCTTGTTAGTTCTGGAGACCATACACCACCGCTTTGTGCACCTGTTCCTAATAAAGTAAATAAATCGATAGCATCAGAGCTAGTACAGATATCTAGAGTATTGTTTTCTCCTGCATTTGGAGCTAAGGTTACTTCTACTTCAACTTGATTTGTAAACGTTCCACAGCTGTTAGTAAGGGTGTACACAAAAGTACCATCTACATCAACTAAAGGATCAAAAACACCTGTTCCGCTTGTTAATGCTGGAGACCATGTTCCGCCAGTATCTGCACCACCTAAAAGCGTAAATAAATCGACTGTTCCTTCATTACTACACATAACCTGCTGGATGTTTGTGTTTGAACCCGCATTTAAAGGCTCTTCAATAGTAATTGTTATTGTTACACTATCATCTACACAAGGAGAAGAAGCGCTTACTAAATACGTATAATTGTATGTACCTGCAGAAACACCTGTAACATCTAAGGTATTACCAGTTATAGTACCGGCACTATCATCATTTTGCCAAGTTCCTGTAGTATCTTGAGTGCCATCTAATCCTGTAAATAAGTCGATACTTGTATTATCATTACAAGATATAATTGCTGTTGCATTTGCAGCACCTGCGTTTGGTGACTGATAGATGGTTGCTGTTACCGCTGTTCTAATTGTAGATTCACATCCTGTTGTAGCATCGGTTTGACTCGCATAGTACATTTGACCATCTACCAAAGCAGTATCGCTATCTAATAGGTTACCCTCTGTAGCTGCATCATACCATTTAATGTTTGTACCCGTAGCCTCTAGACTAGCTACTGTAGCACTATCACAAAATTCTTGAATAGCATCTGCCGTAGGAGCTTCAATAGTATCAATAATAATACTTACAGTAACTAACTCATCATCACAACTTCCTATGGCATCAACATCAAAAGTAAAGTTATAGATTCCAGCAGCAAGTCCATCTAATGTTACTTCGTTTCCGCTTAAAGCGCCCGAAGCATTGTCATCTGCCCATGTTCCTGTTTGATCTTCGCCTTCTAATAAGTCAAATAAATTATAGGTTTGCCCTGAAGTAATTTCTGAAATACAAAATTCTACTGGTGCATTTACCGTTCCAGATTCTGGAGCATCGGTTACAATTACTGTTACCGTTGAACTGTTTTCACAGCTATTTGCATCTGTTATAGTATAAGTAAAGTTATAACTACCTATAGCTAATGCTGTTAAATCTACATTGCTTGACGTTAAAGCGCCAGAACTATTATCGTCGGTCCATGTTCCACCTGCTTCTTCTCCGGTTAATTGTCCGAATAAATCTAAAGGTGAATTTGCTACTAAATCATTTTCACAAAATGTAGCTGGCATTGGTGTTCCTGTTTCTGGTAATGGATTGATGGTTATTTGAACTGTTACCAGCTCATCATCACAACTTCCTATCGCATCTACATCGAATGTAAAGTTATAAGTTGCTGGGGGTAATCCAGATAAATCTACCTCGTTACCAGTTAAAACTCCGGTACCATTATCATCACTCCATGTTCCTGTTTGGTCTTCGCCTTCTAATAAGGTAAATAAATCGAACGTTGCCGATCCTGTGCCTTCACAAAACATGGCTGCTGGATTTACCGTTCCAGATTCTGGAGCATCGGTTACAATTAGTGTTACCGTTGAACTGTTTTCACAGCTATTTGCATCTGTTATAGTATAAGTAAAGTTATAACTACCAATGGCTAATGCTGTTAAATCTACATTGCTTGACGTTAAAGCGCCAGAACTATTATCATCTGTCCATGTACCACCTGCATCTTCTCCGGTTAATTGTCCGAATAAATCTAAAGGTGAATTTGCTACTAAATCATTTTCACAAAATGTAGCTGGCATTGGTGTTCCTGTTTCTGGTAATGGATTGATGGTTATTTGAACTGTTACCAGCTCGTCATCACAACTTCCTATGGCATCTACATCGAATGTAAAGTTATAAGTTGCTGGGGTTAATCCAGATAAATCTACCTCGTTACCAGTTAAAACACCTGTACCATTATCATCACTCCATGTTCCTGTTTGGTCTTCGCCTTCTAATAAGGTAAATAAATCGAACGTTGCCGATCCTGTGCCTTCGCAAAACATTGCTGCTGGGTTTACCGTTCCAGATTCCGGAGCAGGTTCGATAGTAATTGTAATAATTTCGGTATCAGAACATGTACCATTATCTATAGTATAATTAAAAGAATAAGGACTTCCTTCTACAGTTAAAGAAGTAATATCTAAACTGTTTGAAATTGTATTATTATTTGAATCCGCCCAAGTACCACTATTATTATCTTGCGAACCATCTAAAGCATCAAATAAATTATATGGTGAATTTGCCGTTAAATCATTTTCACAAAACACAGCGTTTAAAGCAACTCCTGCATTTGGATCATCTAATACAACAACTTGTACTGTTGTAGAATTTTCTGGACAAGGGTTTGGAGTTACGTTTTGCGAATAGGTATAATTATATGTACCTGCGGTTAAACCTGACAAATCAATAGGAGAAGTAATAACAGGATCTGTACTTGCAGCACCTGCTGTCCATTGCCCACCTAAATCATGATTTTCTACTAATGAAAACAAATCGAATTCTGAAGGTAAATCTGCTATACAAAATGAAGCTGGATTTGCTGCTGAAGCATTACCAGAACTTAAAGATTCGAAAACCGAAATGGTCACTTCTGAAACGCCATCAGGACAAACGCCATTACTTGGCACTGTATAAATAAATATATAATCGCCAGATGTAGTTAAGCTAGAAATATTAATGGTTCCTAAATGTCCATTAGATGTAGCTTGTGGTCCAGACCATGAACCTGTAGTGTCCTTGGTTCCACCCAATTCATCAAATAAATTAAAATCTGCAACTGGTAAACTGTCATTACAATATGCTAAGCTACTCGATGTACCCGGATTAACTGGATCATCTATCGCTACTGTAACAGCCACCGGATCGCTAACACAAATAAAATTATCAACTTGAATATAATAGGTTCCATTTTCCAAAACCTCTGTAGAGGCTAACGAAGGTGCTATTGGATCTCCAGACCCATCTAAATTTCTATACCAATAAAAATTACCTGTAGTACCAGGATCTAAATCGGCAATGGTAGCATTAGCATCAGAACAGAAAGGCTGACTAGTAGCAGGAGTAGCTTCAACAGGGGAACCACTAACAATTATTCTAGCTCCTTCTATTTGTCCTTTACAACCAGAATTATCAACAAAAACGATATAATGGTTTACCATACTACTTGGAATGGCATCACCAAAATTAACACTATTGGTTAGAGCTAAATCTGAATAAATTTCTACAGATCCATTTGCTGGAATGCTAGCACTTAAAACGTCGTCAACATACACTTGGTAGGTTGCATTTTCATTACTACAATACACTCTATCTAAGTTTTGCCCAGAAGCATCCACGATGAAATCTATAGTAATAGGCATTCTAGTAACACAAGTCCCCGAGTTGTTACCTGCATAATAAATGCCTTCGTCTACAAGTTCATTAGCATTAAAAGAATTTCCACCTGTAGGGGAATCATACCATACAATGCCATCTCCACCATCGGTGGCATTAGCATTTAAATCGCCAAAAGAATAACCAGCAGCAACACAAATAGGAGGTGGTGCAGGATTGTTAACTGTCGGGCATTGGGAAAATCCTGAATAAGACATCCCAAATAGCAACAAGAAAAATAACGCATAAGAGTGCGTAATTTTTTGAGTAGGTTTGGTTTTCATAGTTTGAAATTTAAAATCAAATAAACAATACAATCTTAATAAGTTAAGTAAGACCCCTGTAAGAAACAGATTAAAGTAACCTTTAAAATTTTGTGCAATTTAACAGATTTTTTTGTATTTCATCGAATTTATACAATAAATTTCACTTTTTGCCTAAAAAAATTTGAAATAAAAGAAAACCCACCTTAAAAAGGTGGGTTTTTTATATAATAAACTATGTTATATCGTGTTAGTGCTGCAATTCTTCCTCGCCATCCTTTAATGGAATATTTTGAGGAACAAAGTCTACATCATGTCCTGGTTTGCTATAATCGTAAGCCCAACGATATACATGAGGAATTTCTCCTGGCCAGTTTCCATGAATATGCTCTACAGGTGTTGTCCACTCCAATGTAGTAGACTGCCATGGGTTTTGTACAGCTTTTTTACCGTAGTACATACTAATAAAGAAATTGTATAGGTATATTACTTGAACCACTCCACCAACTAAAGCAAAAATTGTTATAATAACATTTACGTTTGCTAAATCATCAAATAAAGGGAAATTACTATTTGTATAATAACGTCGTGGTAAACCAGCCATTCCTATAAAATGCATTGGGAAAAATACCCCGTACGCACATACTGCAGTAATCCAGAAGTGAATGTATCCTAAATTTTTATTTAACATACGCCCATACATCTTAGGATACCAATGATAAATACCTGCAAACATACCATATAAAGCAGATATACCCATTACTAAGTGGAAGTGTGCCACAACAAAGTAAGTATCATGTACATTAATATCTAATGCACTATCTCCTAATATAATACCTGTTAAACCACCTGTTATAAATGTTGATACAAAACCAATAGAAAATAACATGGCAGGATTCATTTGTAAATTACCTTTCCATAGTGTGGTTATCCAGTTAAATGCTTTTACAGCTGAAGGAATTGCAATTAACAATGTTGTAAATGTAAATACAGACCCTAAGAAAGGATTCATTCCTGAAATAAACATATGGTGACCCCAAACAATAGTTGAAAGGAAGGCAATTGCCAATATTGAAGCAATCATTGCTCGGTAACCAAAAATAGGTTTACGTGAGTTAGATGCCATAATTTCCGAAACCAGACCCATTGCAGGTAAGATTACAATATATACTTCAGGGTGTCCTAAGAACCAAAATAAGTGTTCGAATAAAACTGGCGATCCTCCTTGATAATGTAAAACTTCACCTTGGATAAAGATATCAGATAAGAAGAATGACGTTCCAAAGCTTCTATCCATTATTAATAATAGCGCTGCTGATAATAATACCGGGAATGAAATAATACCAATAATAGCAGTTACAAAAAACGCCCATATTGTTAAAGGTAACCTTGTCATAGACATACCTTTTGTACGTAAGTTTATAACAGTAACTACATAGTTTAATGACCCTAATAAAGACGAAGCAATAAAAATAGCCATAGATACTAACCATAAGGTCATACCCATACCTGAACCTCCTTGAGCCATTGGTAAAGCACTTAATGGCGGATAAATAGTCCAACCCGCTGCTGCTGGTCCTGCTTCAACAAATAAAGAAGATACCATTATAATACATGATAAAAAGAATAACCAGTACGATACCATGTTTAAAAAACCAGATGCCATATCTCGAGCACCAATTTGCAATGGAATTAATAGGTTACTAAATGTACCACTTAAACCTGCTGTTAATACGAAAAATACCATGATGGTACCATGTATAGTAACCAATGCTAAATAAATATCGGCATCCATAACTCCATCTGGAGCCCATTTACCTAATAATGCTTCAAACAATACGTTTGGCTCTTCTGGCCATGCAATTTGCATACGAAACATAAAAGACATTATAACCCCAATAACTCCCATTATAGTACCTGTAACTAGGTACTGCTTAGCAATCATTTTATGGTCTTGACTAAATATATATTTAGTTACAAACGTTTCTTTATGATGATGTCCGTGATCGTCGTCGTGAGCGTGGTTATCTGCGTGTGCTGACATAATCTTATATCGTGTTTATCTTTTTTTAATTAATTAACTAGAGAGTTCTTGAATTCCTTTTGTTCTGCAATCCAAGCGTCATATTCTTCTTGAGTTTCAACTATAATCTTCATTTGCATATTGTAGTGAGACTTACCACAAATCTTGTTACAAAGTAATAAATAATCAAACTCATAACGCTCTAAAGCATCTTCACCTTTAGCTACAAGTTCTTTACTATTTTCAACTCTAATGTTGTTAATGTTTTGAACTTTTTCTATCATTTGAGGTGTTTGACGCATATCAGCAGTAGTTACTGTTGGTGTAAATCCAAATTGCGTAATCATACCAGGAACACAGTTCATTTGTGCTCTAAAGTGCGGCATATACGCTGAATGTAAAACATCTTGAGAACGCATTTTAAATAATACTGGTCGGCCTACAGGTAAATGTAACTCTGTAGTAATAATATCATCTTGAGCGTTAGGATCAGACTCATCTAAACCTAAAATATTAGCACGATCAATATCAATTAAACGTACATTAGCTTTACCCAAAGTGTTATCGGCACCAGCATATCTAGCTTTCCAGTTAAATTGTTGTGCATATAACTCAACAACTAAAGGGTCGTCACTTTCGTCTACACCCATAATGTTTATCCATGTACTTAAACCATAAATAATTAAACCTGCTAAAACAATTACAGGAATAATGGTCCAAATAGCTTCCAGCTTATTATTATCGGCAAAGAACAATGCTTTTTTACCCTTTTCCCCTTTGTATTTAAAAGCAAAATAGTGTAATAAGAACTGAGTAAATGTTTGTACAATAAAAATAAGGGTCATAGAAATAACCATTAAATTATCGATAGTTGGTCCGTGTTCTGATGCAGAGTTAGACATTAAAGGTAAATCACCCCATTTAACAAAACATACAATGGTAATTATGTAAATGAAAGCTAAAAAGCCCATCATTAAATATCCATTTAATGTATTATCCTTATCTGTTGCAACTCCGGCAATTGTACTTTCGTTTTTAGCCTGAGCCAAATCAAAAATCTTTACCATTTGCCAAATGGCAACTAAAATAAATACTAAAACTATAATTGTTAATAAAGCAGTCATTGGTATCGTTCGTCTTTATTTATATCTAATTAATAATGAAATTCTTCACTTTCTTTTCTAAAAGGATATCCTTTTACAAGTAATGGTGCTTTTGTTAAGGCGCTAAATACTACAAATATAAATAACCCTGCAAAAAGTAAAATTGAACTTATTTCTGGTATTCCAATAAACCATCTATCTCCAACTGTAGCTGGCATTATCATATTAAAAATATCTATATAATGTCCAAATAAGATTACTAAACCAGTCATAACCACAAACCATGGCATACGCTTGTAATCTGCATTCATAAGCATTAATAATGGGAACACAAAGTTCATAACTACCATTCCTAAAAATGGTAATTTATAATCTTGGAAACGCGTTACAAAGTAAGTTACCTCTTCTGGAATGTTTGAATACCAGATTAACATAAATTGTGAGAACCATAAATACGTCCAGAATATACTAATTGCAAACATAAATTTAGCAACATCATGTAAATGATTTGCATTTACAAACTCTAAGAAACCTTTAGATTTTAGGTATATTGTAATTAATGCTATTACCGTAATTCCACTTACAAACATACTAGCAAACACATACCAACCAAATAATGTAGAGAACCAGTGCGGATCTACACTCATAATCCAGTCCCAAGACATCATAGATTCTGTATAAATAAAGAATACTAAGAATGCCGCAGAAATACGGAATGATTTTTTAAAGTTACTATTATCTTCAGCTGTATCTTGAGCAATCGAAAATTTTCTTGAAAAGTGACGGTAAGCATACCAACCTCCAATAAAAATAAGACCTCTAATAACAAAACCACCAAGATTTAACCATCCTGTTTTACCTTCAATAAGTTTGTCGTGCGCCACAACCTCAGGATCCATCCATATAAATATGTTATAGTGTCCTATGGTACCAGAAGCCACTGCTATAGCTAAAACTATTAAGGCACCTGGTAAAAGGTAAGCTGTTATACCTTCCATTACTCTAAATAAAACTGGAGACCATCCTGCTTGAGAAGCTATTTGTATAGCATAAAATGCTAATACACCTAAAGCAATCATCATAAAAAAGAAGGCTGCTACGTATAATGCAGACCAAGGTCTATTTGCTATTTGGTGTTGCACATGTTCTACATGTTCTTTGTGCTCATCCACTTCAGCATGTGCTGTATCTCCATGATTATCATGTGTATCTGCTACTGCATGTGCATCATGAGTTGGTGCCGCATGTCCCGCTTCTTCACCATGTCCACCTCCGTGGTGTGCTTCTTCTGCAAGTAAGTGCTCCACTTCTTCAAAAGATAAATGAGATGTCAAAAAACCATAACCAACTCCTATTGCTCCTAAAAGCATTAGAACGAAAGAAAATGTCTTTAATTTATTTGAAAATGTATACATATCTATAATAATCTTATCAATCTTACTTTTCTAAATCTGCTTTCAACTTTAAAACGTACGACACAACTTGCCAACGCTCTTCTTCATTCAATTGGTTAGCATAAGAACCCATTGCATTTTTACCATAATAAATAGTGTGGTAAATACTTCCTGCATTAATAGCTCTTCCTGCATCATCATAACTTGGAATACCAAGAATTTTTTCACGTTTCACCAAGTTACCTTGTCCGTTACCTTTATTACCATGACAAATTCCGCAGTAAATATCATATAACTCTTTACCTCTATTTAAATCTACTTGGGTAGAATCTAATGGGCTATTTAAGGTTGCCTTTGCAAAATCGTAACCTGCGGTAGAATTTTCTATATCGAAAGGAACAAAACCTCTAGGAATAGAACCTTGAGCAGGTAATTGCGCTTCTACACCATTTGCAAATGCTGCTTCGCCATAGGTTTCATATCCTGCAGATTCATACATATTTGGCATGAATTGATAGTTAGGTGCTGTACTCTTATTACAAGATGTAGCTACAAAAACTACTGCTAATACTAATATTTTAATTAAGCTTTTCATATCTATTATTAATGGGCTTTATCAACTAAATTAATTTCTACTGCTCCAGTTTCTGCTAATAAACTTTCTAGTTCTTTCTCATTACCGTTTACTGCAATTTCCATTAAAAAATGGTCGTCTGTAGTTCTTGGATCTGGATTCTCAGCATTTTTAAAAGGCCACATTCTACTGCGTAAGTAAAATGTAATTACCATTAAGTGAGCTGCAAAAAACACAGTAAGCTCAAACATAATTGGTACAAAAGCTGGCATATTTTCAATATAACTGAAACTTGGTTTACCACCAATATTTTGAGGCCAATCTTCAATCATAATAAAATTCATCATGGTAATGGCTACAGTTAACCCAATTAATCCGTATATAAATGCTGTAATAGCAATACGAGTTGGTGCTAATCCCATAGCTTTGTCTAACCCGTGTACTGGGAAAGGAGTATATATTTCCTCGATATGAAATCTTTGTGCCTTAACTTTTTTAACAGCAGACATTAAGATATCATCATCGGTATAAATAGCGTGAATAACTTTTGAAGCTTCCATTGACTATGTTTAGTTGATTAATTTTTTAGCTTGTCCAGACCAATCATCACGCTCTGCTCTTCCTGGGAAAGAACCTGTAATGCTGTCTAACAAATCATATTCGTTTTTTGTCATTTTACTAACTTGAAGGAATGTATAAATACCTATGCTATTTAATACTTCTTCCATTTTAGGACCAATGCCATTTACTTTCTTTAAATCATCAGCAGTTTGAGTAGCCGGATCGAAAGCACCAATGCTTCCTAATAGGTTACTTACTTTTTCTGAGTTATCTTCAGTAGAAGGAATCGTTTCTTTTACTTCAGCCACAGGCTTAACAATTGCATTACCTGATGTTCTTGCATCTGCTCCTGTTCCAGCTAAACTATCGCCTCTTTCTCTAATGTTTTTATAAAGTTCTCCAGATGACTTTAAAATTGTTTTAACCTCTGCTTGTGCAATTACTGGGAAGGTTCTAGAGTATAATAAGAATAGTACAAAGAAGAATCCTATAGTTCCAATAAAAATTCCAATATCTACAAATGTAGGTGAGAACATAGTCCATGAAGATGGTAAGTAATCTCTGTGTAACGACGTTACAATAATTACAAAACGCTCAAACCACATACCTACGTTTACAACAATAGAGATAAAGAAAGAGAACATAATACTTGTTCTTAATTTCTTGAACCACATAAACTGCGGCGAGAATACGTTACAAGACATCATCATCCAATATGCCCAAGCATAAGGACCAGTTGCTCTGTTTAAGAAAGCGTATTGTTCGTACTCAACACCAGAATACCAAGCAATAAATAACTCTGTAATATAAGCTACACCAACTATAGAACCTGTAATCATAATTACAATGTTCATTAACTCGATGTGTTGTACTGTAATATAATCTTCAAGGTTACACACTTTTCTCATGATAATAAGAAGTGTATTTACCATGGCAAATCCTGAGAATACCGCACCTGCCACAAAGTATGGCGGGAATATTGTTGTATGCCAACCAGGAATAACAGATGTTGCGAAGTCAAAAGATACAATAGTATGTACCGAAAGTACTAATGGCGTTGCTAATCCTGCAAGTACCAATGATACTTCTTCAAAACGTTGCCAATCTTTTGCACGACCAGACCAGCCAAAGCTTAATAAAGCATAGATTTTCTTTTGAAACGGTCTAATAGCTCTATCTCTTAGCATAGCAAAATCTGGTAATAAACCTGTCCACCAGAAGACTAACGACACAGATAAATACGTAGAAATTGCAAATACATCCCAAAGTAAAGGCGAGTTAAAGTTTACCCATAATGAACCAAATTGGTTTGGTATAGGTAATACCCAATACCCTAACCATGGACGACCCATGTGAATAATTGGGAATAAACCAGCCTGTACAACAGAAAATATTGTCATTGCTTCTGCAGAACGGTTAATTGCCATTCTCCATTTTTGACGGAACAGTAATAGTACAGCAGAAATAAGTGTTCCTGCGTGACCAATACCAACCCACCAAACGAAGTTAGTAATATCCCAAGCCCAACCAACGGTCTTGTTTAAACCCCAAGTTCCAATACCTGTAGATACTGTGTATAAAATACATCCAATTCCCCAAAGGAAAGCTACTAACGAGATACCAAAAACTATCCACCATTGCTTGTTTGCTTTTCCTTCTACAGGTTTGGCCACATCCACAGTAACGTCGTGGTATGATTTTTCGCCTGTAACTAAAGGTCTTCTAATAGGTGCTTCGTAATGAGACGCCATAATTATATAATTGATTCTTTAATTAAATTTATGCTTCAGTTGTATTTCTCACTTTAGTATGATACTGCACGTTAGGCTTAGTACCAACACTTTCTAATAAATGATACATACGGTCATCTTCTTTAAGTTTTGCAACTTTAGAAGCTTTATCGTTGATATCTCCAAATACCATTGCTCCACTACTACAAGCTGCAGAACATGCTGTTTGGAATTCACCATCTTTAATTTCTCTTCCGTCACGTTTTGCATCAAGAATAGTTTTCTGTGTCATTTGAATACACATAGAACATTTTTCCATAACACCACGAGAACGTACTACAACATCTGGGTTTAATACCATACGACCTAAATCGTCGTTCATATGATAATCAAACTCATCGTTACCATTGTACAAGAACCAGTTAAAACGACGTACTTTATAAGGACAGTTGTTTGCACAGTATCTAGTACCTACACAACGGTTATACGCCATATGGTTTTGACCTTGACGACCGTGCGATGTCGCTGCCACAGGACAAACGGTTTCACAAGGTGCGTGGTTACAATGCTGACACATTACTGGTTGGAAAGCTACCTGAGGATTATCAGCAGCTTGCTCCATTTCTCCAAATCCACCTAAAGATCCGTTATCTCCAAATAATCCAGAGAACCCCTCTTTTTTAGCATCATCTCCTTCAAATGTATCATCAGAAGAATAATATCTATCAATACGTAACCAGTGCATATCACGGCTACGACGTACTTCACTTTTACCAACTACAGGTACATTGTTTTCTGCATGACAAGCTATAACACAAGCCCCACATCCTGTACAAGAATTTAAATCGATTGATAGATTGAAGTGATGCCCAATTGAACGATCAAATTCATCCCATAAATCTACATCTGGAGAAGTTACTGGAGTTTCCTTGTGGTTTAATGAAACCGTAGGAACCTTATTCCAAACATCTCTATCTGCTGTATTAAATATCTCTAAAGTTGTTTCTTTAATAATATCGCCACGTCCCATTAAGGTGTTGTGTAACTGTACTGAAGCAAATTCATGCTCACCGGCAGCTAACTCTACTGATACGTTTTGTACATTACTAAAGTTATGATATAATGCATAGGCGTTAACTCCTGTTTGCATTTCTTCTTTTAAACCTAATGTTTTACCGTAACCAAATGCTAATCCAACAGTACCTTTAGCTTGTCCTGGTTGAATCATTACTGGCACTTTTAAAGACGCTCCATTTACAGTAACATTGGCATAACTACCATTTAATGCACCGTTAGCAACGTGTTTATTCATTAAACCTAATGCATCGGCATCGGCTTTAGACACGGTTAAATAGTTATCCCAAGATGCTCTTGTTAAAGGATCTGGAAACTCTTGTAACCATGGGTTGTTGGCTTGTTGTCCATCACCCATACCAACTTTGGTATATAAGGTTAACTCTAAACCACCGTTTGATTTTGCAGAAGATGCTAATGCTCTAGCTGCATTTCCTGAAGGTACTCCGGCAGAAGCTTCTGCATTTGATGTATCTTCAGTTTGTGTAGCAATAGTTCCAACAAAAACACCATCGTGTAATGCTTTGTTAAACGACCCACCACTTAAAATTCCAGTACCCCAAGTATCTTTAATATAATCATGGTAAGAAACACTATTTCCTGTCCACTTTAATAAACATTCTTGAAACTGTCTTGTATCAAATAAAGGACGTATTGTAGGTTGCGTTAAACCATAGTGTCCTTTTTTAATTTCAACATCACCCCACGATTCTAAATAATGTGGTGCTGCTGCTATATATTGTGCTTGCGAAGACGTTTCGTCTACTTTCATAGAAAACGCTACAGACAACTCTACTTTCTTTAATCCTTCAGCAAAATCTGAAGCATTTGGTAAGGTATAAATAGGATTTACACCACTCATTATAATAGCTCCAACACGACCAGCTTTCATATCGGAAACCAATTTAGCCACGGCAGCATCGCTACCTTGTCTTGTTTTAATTGGAGTCGATTTATCAAAAGCCTTACTACCTAGAGCTTCGTTTATTTCTAAAACAACTGTTTGTGCATTAACATCTTGAATACCTGTTACTACAACTCCGTTGCTTCCTGCTTTTTTAAGTTGAGAAGCCGCTTTTTTAACAGCATCTTCTACTTTTTCAGGTAGGGTTCCTGAAACAGATCCACCAACTACATAGCTATATAATTTAGCTAAAGCTAACTTTTGTTCTGTAGGCGTTAATGGTACACGCTTATCGGCATTAGCACCAGTAAGGGACATGTTCGATTCAAACTGAATATGTCTTGACATTTTGCCATCTTTTGGCGCCTTGTTTTTTGCATAACCAGAATCAAATCCGCCACCTTGCCAATCTCCTAAGAAATCTGCACCAATAGAAACAATTGTCATCGCCTTAGCAAAATCGTAATTTGCTAATCCGCGCTCTCCATATTTAGCTTGGTAAGCATCTAATGCAGCAGATTCTGAAACAGAATCGTAAACTACATGACTTACATTACCATATTTTTCTTTAAATTCTGAAATTAACTTACTAGTAGATGGGCTTGCAAATGTTTGTGTTAACAACACAATATTTTTATTAGCCGCAGCAACGTTGGTTAATTTTTCGGTAGTTTCAGAATCAAAATCGCTCCAAGAAATAGCAGCATCGCCTTTCTTAGGACCTTGAACTCTTAAACTATCATACAATCCTAAAACCGAAGCATTCACTCTAGCATTAGCACTACCATTGGTAGCTGCCATCGTATTATTTTCAATTTTAATTGGACGACCTTCACGCGTTTTTACTAAAACACTAGCAAAATCGAAACCATCTGCAATTGTAGTTGCATAGTAGTTAGCAACACCAGGAATAATCTCTGTTGGTTGCACTACATAAGGAATAGATTTTTTTACAGGCCCTTCACAAGCAGCTAAAGAAGCCGCAGCAGTACTGAACCCTACATATTTTAAGAAATCGCGACGCGTTGTAGATGTTTCCTCCAAGGTTTCTTTATCACCTAAAAATTCATCAGTAGGAATTTCAGCTACAAACTCGTTTTGTTTTAGCGTCTCAACAATAGAGCTATTTTCGTTTAGCTCTTCAACACTTTTCCAGTATTTCTTGTTTGATGACATATTATATAATTGAATTACTTCTTAATTTTTATTTAATGTTTTCCGCTTTCGCGGCGAGAAAAACTACTTAATTAGTAGTGACACTTACCACATTCTAGACCACCCATTTGAGCAGCTGTTAACTCATCGACACCATACTTTTTAGATAACTCTTCGTGTATTTTAGTATAGTAAGCATTATCTTTTACATCAATGTTAGTTTCTCTGTGACAGTTAATACACCAGCCCATAGTTAAAGGCGCATGTTGGTACATAATTTCCATCTCTTCAACAGGACCATGACAAGTTTGACACTCTACACCTGCAACAGTAACGTGTTGTGAGTGGTTAAAATAAGCAAAATCTGGTAGATTATGAATACGCACCCATTTTACTGGTTGAGAATCTCCTGTATATTTTTGCTCGGCATCATCCCATCCTGCAGCTGCATATAACTTTTTGATTTCGCCATCATAAAATTCTTTAGAATACTCTGGAGACGTTTCGCCATTATACTCATAAATTGACTTATGACAGTTCATACAAACATTTAACGAAGGAATACCCGATGTTTTACTTACTCTTGCAGAAGAGTGGCAATACTTACAATCGATTCCGTTATCACCAGCATGTATTTTATGTGAAAAATGTATTGGTTGCACTGGTTGGTACCCTTGATCTACTCCTATTTGAGATAAATACCCGTACACAAAGTATGCACTAGATAATAAAAAGAATATAGCGACAACCAGCATTAAAAACTGATTTTGAACAAACGCTTTCCATAACGGTGTTCTATTTGAAGCCTCTGGCAAATCAATACCCTGTGCTCCTGCAAAACGACGTAATGTTTTATTTACTAAATACAATCCTGCAGCTAAAAGCATAAACAAGATTGCCAAGGCACCTAAAATAATTTCGTTTGAAATACCTCCAGAATTTCCACTAGTCGCTTCAGTTCCTCCAACTGGAGTAGCTGCTTGCGCAGGCGCTTTCTTTTCTTCGGCTGTGTAAGCCAAAATGTTGTTTATATCATCATCCGACAATTGAGGAAAAGCAGTCATTGCAGCACCACCAAACTCGTCGTATACTTTTTTCGCATAAGCATCGCCAGATTTAATAAGCCCCGCACTATTACGAATCCAAGCTTGAATCCAAGTACGATCTAAACCTTGCTCGTCACTTAATCGCGCCTCTACGTTACGTAAAGCTGGCCCTGTCATCTTTTTATCTAGTTGATGACATGCTGCACAATTAGCATTAAATAATGATTTTCCTTTTGCTGGGTCTCCTTCCTGAGCAGAAAGAGCCGTTGTAAATGCTAGTAAAAAAACTAAGCTTAAACTAAGAAGGTTTGTGCTTAATTTACGGTGAATCACCTTTCTCATATTGTTGGTCAAATTAACTTCTAAACTTTGGTATGATTTTTTCATTACTATAAATGGAAAAATGCAGTTAAAAAAATCTCTCGCAAAAGTAATATTAAAAGTCGATTTTAGAAATGTTAGTGAACTGTTAATTGATAATTTAGAGGGATTCTAAATAAGAAAAAGAGCCGCATTTAAGTTTATAACGTATACATTTGTATAAAATTTAATAAACTATTACTATTATTAAATCTACAGACCCTCTATTACTAGATGATTATAAATAAGTTACACAATAAAAAGAATACAAGCATGAAACCATTGAACCTGAAAAATAAATTTTTAAGCCTTATATGTTTTGTTTTACTATCGACATATAGTTTTTCTCAACAAGGCAATGTTGCCATAAATCAAGACAAACATATTACCGTTTTATTGGATTTAAAGAAAGAATTAAACAAAGATGAAACTAGCTCTGAGCGTTATAAAATTCAGGTTTATTCTGGCAACAGAGCCGGTGCTTACAGTGCACAAGAGGAGTTTACAAGCGCTTTTGGCAGTTGGCATCCATCTATGCAATACGAAACACCAAACTTTAAAATTT
This sequence comes from Algibacter pectinivorans, assembly GCF_900112595.1. Classification (GTDB taxonomy): domain Bacteria; phylum Bacteroidota; class Bacteroidia; order Flavobacteriales; family Flavobacteriaceae; genus Algibacter_B; species Algibacter_B pectinivorans. Next base: position 526,067 of record NZ_FOMI01000001.1, read on the forward strand.
GGGCAGGAAACTTTAGAACACGATTAGAAGCAGACCGCGCTTTAAAGAAAATTAAAACAAAATTTCCTCATGCCTTTATTTTTAAGCCTAAGAAATAAAAAACCACGTTATAATAACAAAAAAAGAGCGACCAAATGGTCGCTCTTTTTTTATATTCAAGTTAGTAAACTATATGGTTTACTTTAACTTCTTTTTAACCTCTACTTCGTGGAAAGCTTCAATTACATCGCCCTCTTTAATATCGTTGTAGTTTTTAATTTGCATACCACAGTCGTAACCCTTAGTTACTTCTTTAGCATCATCTTTAAATCGTTTTAACGATGTTAACTCGCCTGTATAAACAACCACACCATCACGTATTAAACGAATACCGGCATTACGTGTTATTTTACCATTGGTTACCATACAACCTGCAATAGTACCAATTTTAGATACTTTAAATATCTCTCTAATTTCAGCTGTACCAAGTATTTCTTCTTTCAGCTCTGGAGATAACATACCTTCCATAGCGTCTTTAAGATCGTTAATAGCATCGTAAATAATAGAGTATGTACGGATATCAATTTCTTCTTTATCGGCAATCATTCTTGCGTTTCCTACTGGTCTCACATTAAATCCTACAATAATAGCATCTGAGGCCGAAGCTAATAACACATCACTTTCTGTGATGGCTCCAACACCTTTATGTAAAATATTTACTTGAATCTCTTCAGTAGATAATTTCTGGAATGAATCTGTTAAGGCTTCTACCGAACCATCAACATCACCTTTAAGGATAATATTCAGCTCTTGGAAATCACCTAATGCAATACGACGTCCAATTTCATCTAATGTAATATGACGTTGTGTTCTAACCGATTGCTCACGTTGTAATTGTGCACGTTTAGAAGCAATTTGTTTAGCTTCACGCTCGTCTGCAAATACATTAAACTTATCACCCGCTTGTGGTGCCCCATCTAAACCTAAAATAGATACTGGTGTTGAAGGTCCTGCCTCAACAACATCATGTCCTCGCTCATCATGCATGGCTTTAATTTTACCACTATGCTGACCCGCTAACACGTAATCTCCCACTTTTAATGTTCCTGCTTGTACTAATATAGTTGACACATATCCACGACCTTTATCTAGGAAGGCTTCTACTACAGTTCCAATAGCTGGTTTATTTGGGTTTGCTTTAAGCTCTAATAACTCGGCTTCTAGCAATACTTTTTCTAATAATTCTTTTACTCCTGTACCTTTTTTAGCTGAAATATCGTGAGATTGTACTTTACCACCCCAATCTTCAACCAATAGGTTCATTTGCGCTAAGCCTTCTTTAATTTTTTCAGGGTTAGCGGCTGGTAAATCTATTTTATTAATAGCAAAAACAATTGGTACTCCTGCAGCTTGCGCATGCGAAATAGCCTCTTTTGTTTGCGGCATAATATCATCATCGGCAGCGGCTACAATAATAGCAATATCGGTAACTTGAGCACCACGAGCACGCATTGCTGTAAAGGCCTCGTGACCCGGTGTATCTAAGAACGCTATTTTTTGTCCGTTTTCTAACTCAACACCATAAGCACCAATGTGCTGCGTAATTCCACCAGACTCTCCTGCAATTACATTTTCTTTACGTATATAATCTAGAAGTGATGTTTTACCATGATCGACGTGACCCATCACCGTAACAATTGGTGCACGCGTTTTTAAGTCTTCTGGTCTATCAACTACTTCTTCAATAGATTCTTCAATATCTGCAGTAACAAACTCTACTTGATACCCAAATTCTTCGGCTACGATAGATAATGTTTCAGCATCTAAACGCTGATTCATAGTTACCATCATACCAAGCGACATACAAGCAGAAATAATTTGCGTAACGCTAACATCCATCATAGTTGCCATTTCACTAGCCGTAACAAATTCTGTTACTTTTATGATTTTGCTTTCTGCTGCTTCGATTTGTTGATCGATTTCAGTTTGCTCTCTATGCTTATCTCTTTTATCTCTTCTGTTTTTAGCACCGCGCCCTCTGTTAGATTTACCTTGAAGTTTCTCAAGTGTTTCGCGCACTTGCTTTTTAACATCTTCTTCTGAAGGTTCTTCTTTTACAACATTACGACGACCTGCTCCTGCACCTGGTTTTCCTCTAAATCTGCTATCTCCTCCTCCAGGTCTTGCACCGCCACGGTTATCTTGTGGTGCTCCAGCTTTACTAATACGACGACGTTTTCTTTTATTGGCGTCTCCTGCTTTGGCAACTGGTTTCTTTTCTTCTTTCTTCTTTTTAGGCTTATTAAACTGCGATAAATCAATTTTATCTCCTGCTATTTTAGGCCCTGTAAGTTTTTTGTATTGCGTTTCTACCTTTTCCTCTGGCGTTACCAATTCGCCATCTACTACCACTTGTTTAAGTTGTGGTTTAGCAGGACTTTCTTCTTTTGGTTCCGACTTAGTTTCAGGCTTGTTTTCTGCTTTAGGTGTTTCCTTTTTTACAGGTTCTTCCTTTTTAGCTTCAACTTTAGACTCCGCTTTAGGCGTTTCATTAACCGCTTTAGCAACCTCTTTTTTAGGTTCGGCAGGCGTTTCATCGGCTTTCTTTTTAGGATCTAAATCTATTTTTCCAACAGTTTTAGGTCCTGAAAGTTCTGCAGATGCTTTAACTACTTCGTCTTTTCTAGCTTTTTCTCTGGCTTCTTGTGCTTTTTGCTTAGCTTCTAATTCTTTTTCACGTTTAATACGTAAATCTTCCTTTTCCTTTAGCTTTGCTTCGCTTACTGCTTGAGACTTAACTTTTTTATTAGCATCTGTTTCAAATTCTCCAGACAAGAGATTATAAGTCTCCTGAGAAATTTTTGTAGTTGGACGCTTCTCTATTTCTACGCCTTTAGAATCTAAAAATTCTACAGCGCGATCTAGAGAGATGTTAAGCTCGCGTAATACTTTATTTAATCTAATTGTTTCAGCCATAAATCGCCTTTAAAATACTCAAATATATGTATTATACCCTTTCGGACATAATGAAAATGCAAATCTGCACTTTTTATTTACTAATCTTCAAATTCTTCTTTAAGAATTCTAATAACATCTTGGATGGTTTCTTCCTCCAAGTCGGTTCTCTTAACAAGGTCTTTAACGTCTTGTTCTAATATACTTTTTGCAGTGTCTAAACCTGCTTTACTAAACTCTTCAATAATCCAGCCTTCAATTTCGTCTGTAAACTCACGTAACTCAACATCTTCTTCTGCGCCTTCTCTAAATACGTCGATTTCGTAACCCGTTAATTGACCAGCTAAACGGATGTTATGACCACCTCTACCAATAGCTTTACTTACTTCTTCTGGCTTTAAGATAACCTCGGCACGTTTTGTTTCTTCATTTAATTTAATTGAAGTTACACGTGCAGGACTTAATGCTCTAGTAATAAATAATGGCAAGTTATTGGTGTAGTTAATAACATCAATATTTTCGTTACCTAACTCACGAACAATACCGTGAATTCTAGACCCTTTCATACCAACACAAGCCCCAACAGGATCTATTCTATCATCATAAGAATCGACTGCTACTTTTGCTTTTTCGCCTGGTATTCTTACCACATTTTTAATAGTAATTAAACCATCAAAAACTTCTGGAATTTCTTGTTCAAATAATTTTTCTAAGAACTTAGGGGAACTTCTAGACATGATAATAGTTGGTTTTGCACCTTTAAGCTCCACACTATCAATTACACCTCTTACATTATCTCCTTTTCTAAAGAAATCTGAAGGTATTTGTCTGTCTTTTGGAAGTACAATTTCGTTACCTTCATCATCTAACAAAATTACTGCTCTATGACGAATATGGTGTACTTCGGCTGTATAAATTTCTCCTACTAAATCTTTAAATTGCTTATAAATTATAGTATTATCGTGCTCATGGATTTTAGAAATTAAGTTTTGACGTAATGCTAAAATAGCACGTCTACCTAAATCGATAAGCTTTACTTCTTCAGATACATCCTCACCAACCTCAAAATCAGGCTCAATTTTACGAGCTTCAGTTATTGTAATTTCTTGATTAGGCTCCTCAACTTCACCATCGGCAACAACAACTCTATTTCTCCATATTTCTAAATCGCCTTTATCTGGATTTACAATAATATCAAAATTATCATCATCTCCAAATTTCTTTTTTAAGGCACTTCTAAATACATCTTCTAAAATTGCCATTAACGTTACTCTGTCAATTAGCTTATCATCTTTGAATTCTGAAAAAGATTCAATTAACGCGATATTTTCCATAACTCTTTAAATTAAAATTTAATCATAACTTTTGCTTCTACAATATTTTCGTAAGGAATATTAATTTCCTTTTTAACAGTTACTTTGCCTTTACCAACTGGTTTAGGCTCTCTAACTTTCCACTCTAATTTGATATTATCTTCGGTTGCTTCGGTAAGTGTGCCTTCAATCTCTTCAGAGCTCGTTCTTACGCTTAGCGTTCGTTTAATATTTTTTTTATACTGGCGTTTGTGTGTTAAAGGTGAAGCTGCTCCTGCCGACATAACTTCTATAGAAAAATCATACTCCTCTTCATCTAAACTATGCTCAATGGCTCTGCTTATAAAAATACAATCTTCTACTAAAACCCCATTGTCGCCATCTATAATGACCTTAATATGATTTTCTGTATTTACCGAAAAATCTATTAAAAACAAATCTGGACGTTCTAGTAACGCCGCCTCCAGTAACTCTTTTGCTCTCTTTTTAAACATTTTTAGTATAAAAAGAGGGGACTTTACGTCCCCTCATATCTTTAATTCCGCCTTTCAACGATGCAAATATATAATATTTTATTGATTTTTAAAGGAATATTTCATAAATTTAGATACACCACAACTTCTAAATTATGAAAAAAATACTTGTTCCTACCGATTTTTCTGATCAGGCCGAAAACGCCTTAAAAGTAGCTGCACAACTAGCTAAAACTCATAATGCAGAAATTTACTTGCTTCACCTTATTGAAATGCCTTTGCACGAAGTTGATGCCATGAGTACGCAAAGCGAGTTGCCTGAAGCTATGTTTTTTATGAAATTAGCGCACAAGAGGTTTGAATCTATTTTAAGAAAACGATACCTAAGCGATGTTGTAGTGCACGAAACCGTAGATTTTAACGAGATTTTTAAAGGCATTTTTCATAATTGCAAAAAGTACGATGTAGACCTAATTGTTATGGGCTCTAACGGTGTTAGCGGATTACGAGAAATGCTCATTGGAAGTAATACCGAAAAGGTAGTTAGAACCTCCGAAATACCGGTACTTGTTGTTAAAAAAGAACATGAAACCTTTAATGTATCTAACTTTGTTTTTGCCTCCGATTTTAAAGATGAAAGCAAAGAAACTTACAAAAAGGCCATAACGTTTGCCAAAAAGTTTAATGCCAAACTACATTTGTTAACGGTTAATACGCCTAATAAATTTATGCCTTCGGAAGTTACTAGTAAACGCATGCAGGACTTTGTATCGTCGGCAGATTTTGATAACTACACCCTAAACACCTATAACGATGTGACCATTGAAAAGGGCATTATGAATTTTTCTGAATCTATTGGTGCCGATTTAATTGGTATGAGCACCCATGGTAGACAGGGTATTTCGCATTTTTTTAATGGCAGTATTAGTGAAGATTTGGTAAATCATGCCAAACGCCCAGTAGTTACTTTTAAAATTTAGTAACTAAAACCACCACGCCGTACGTTGTTAAATATCAATATTTTAGCCAATACGCCATGTACGGCACCCAAAATAAATAGCTAATGGCGTTTAAGCGGCTATTTTTGTTTATTTTTGCAGCCTATGCAAGAGTTAAAACTTTCTGATTGGTTACCTACCACAAACAAAGAGGTGAAAATACGCGGATGGGAAGCCCTAGATGTTATCCTGTTTAGCGGCGATGCTTATGTGGATCACCCAACTTTTGGGCCCGCAGTTATTGGCCGTATGCTAGAAAGTTTTGGGTTACGTGTGGCTATTGTACCTCAGCCCAATGTAAACGATAATCTTCAGGATTTTGTTAAGCTTGGGGCTCCAAAATTATTTTTTGGTGTTACTGGAGGTTGCATGGACCCTATGATTAGCAATTATAATGCGAATAAAAAACGCCGTGATAAGGATGCCTATACACCAAATGGCGATATTGGCTTTCGTCCGGATTACGCTACTACCGTTTATTCCAAAATATTAAAAGACAAATGGCCAGATGTACCGGTTTTAATTGGTGGTATTGAGGCTTCGTTGCGTCGTGTTACACATTACGATTATTGGAGCGATAAGTTATTACCTTCTATTTTAGAAACCTCGAAGGCCGATATGTTAGTTTATGGTATGGGCGAACAACCCTTACGCGAAGTGGTTAGATTACTAGAAAAAGGCGTTCCTTTTAGTAGTATAAACACCGTAAACCAAACAGCAGTACTTTTAAATGCAGACGATAAAATACCAAAAAACAGCAATTGGGAAGATGTTGAAATAGCGTCGCATGAAGTATGTTTAAAGGATAAGAAAAAATACGCATCTAACTTTAAAGTGATAGAGCAGGAGTCTAACAAATTGGCTGCACGACGTATTTTTCAGAAAATTGGAGATAAAACCTTAATGATTAATCCGCCGTATCCTACTATGACAGAAGCGGAAATAGATGCCTCTTTCGATTTACCATATACGCGCTTACCACATCCAAAATATAATAAACGAGGGCCTATTCCGGCTTTCGAAATGATAAAGTTTTCTATTAACATTCACCGTGGGTGTTTTGGAGGCTGTAGTTTCTGTACCATATCGGCACACCAAGGGAAATTTATTGCATCGCGTAGTAAAGAGTCTATTTTAAAAGAAGTAGATACAGTGGCTAATATGCCAGATTTTAAAGGTTATTTATCTGATATTGGTGGGCCAAGTGCCAACATGTACCAAATGAAAGGGAAAGTACAAGCTATCTGCGACAAGTGTGTGGCACCTAGTTGTATCTCGCCAGTTATTTGTAGCAATTTAGATACCTCGCATAAGCCTTTAACCGAATTATATCAGGCTGTTGATAGTCATCCAAAAGTAAAAAAATCGTTTATTGGTTCGGGAATTCGCCATGATATGTTGGTGCCAGAATTTAATAAAAATGCCGATCCTAAAGAGTTAGATGATTATACCGAGGAGGTCATGACCAAACACGTTTCTGGCCGACTTAAAGTAGCACCAGAACATACCAGCGATCCGGTTTTAAAACTAATGCGTAAACCATCGTTTAGTTACTTCCATAAGTTCAAGGAGCGTTTCGATAAAATTAATATTGCTAAAGGTTTAAAGCTACAGCTAATCCCTTATTTTATATCGAATCATCCGGCTTGCGAAGTAGAAGATATGGCAAACCTAGCTGCCGAAACTAAGGATATGGGTTTCCAGTTAGAGCAAGTACAAGGCTTTACACCAACACCTATGACGGTGGCTACGGTTATTTACTACAGTGGTTACCATCCATACACGCTTAAAAAAGTAAACACGCCTAAAACCCGTAAAGAAAAAGACGAGCAACATCGTTTTTTCTTCTGGTATAAGGATGAAAATAAAGCGTGGATTAAAAAGACGCTAAATAAAGTTGGCAGACCCGATTTATTAAAAGTGTTACTGCCCGAAAAAACCGAAAAGTGGCGTAAAAACAAACCAACCGGCGAAGCTAAACACACCTTTGATGATGCTGTACCTTTTAACAGACGAAAAAATAAGGCTAAATTTAAGAGTAAGAAGAAGCGTAGGTAGTTTACACGCCTAAAGTGTCTTTTTGTTGTTTTTAAGAATATTTTATTTAAGTAAATGCATTCTGAGTTCTTAAACTTATATCGCCCATGAGTGCTAAAGTGTATGAATTCTGTTAATATTTACGAGTAAGTTTATCGGTGTAGATTGTCCCCTTGAGGGGACTTTAGGGGTGTTTTTAGATAAAAATTTAATCAATTTTCTCACTCAACCTCTTCACAGTCTCTTCAACCACCAACAAAACGCTAAACATATTCTTTTTTACCTCCTGATTCGAAAACCTTAAAAAAGTAACTTCATAGGCCTCTAATTCAGCTTGTCTTTTAGAATCATATTCAAAAGAATGGTCATGACTTTGTCCATCTATTTCTATAGCTAAACCAATTTCATGACAGTAAAAATCAACAATATAGTTTAGCATAGGTACTTGCCTGTGAAATTGAACACCGTAAGCGCATTGTTTAATGCATTGCCACAATAAAACCTCGGGTAATGTACTGTTTTTTCTTAGCTGTCTTGCCAAAAATTTTAATTCTGGATGGTATGGGATTATTTTGTTTTTCATTATTGAAACACCCCTAAAGTCCCCTCAAGGGGACAATTGTTACGGCATATCTTTACCTGCGATTTTTAGTGTTTATGTGAACTTCATTTTAAACCACATTTTATACTACAAACTATAAACCTATACCGCGCCCTTTAAAATATAATCATGCTATATAGGTTTTAAACTATATATTAAGGTTGTTCTAATTTAGTGAAAATAAAAATGACTTAAAAACACCTCAAACCAATAGTTGTGCTACAACTTAAACTACAACACATAAAAGTTAATTAAAGTGTAACGAAAAACGTAAGTTACTAGTCTGATTATTATTTAATGTAAAGCTTATGAGTCTGGATTAGCCCCTTGAGGGTTATCGAAATGAAAATATATTTTTATTGAACATACAGAGCGCAGCTCATAGGGGTGTTTTTATTGGCAAGCAAACTAAAGCCTAAGCTTCTACTTTTTTATTTTTTTAGGAGTGTCCTTTTTTCTTGTTGCTACCGCATGTGCCAACACCGCGACTTCTATTAGTAAAATTGTAATTTTAGCTTTTTTACTTCTTGTTAAAGCACTTGTAAGTCCTAATACTTTTGTAATTATCATAATTTCTATTTTTAAGGACAAATTATGAATAAACCTTATGGGTGGTTGACTTGATAGCTATTTATTTTGACTGGATTGGGGGTTTTGATTAACCTACAGAGAGTTTTGCGGATATTTTTTACAAGTAATTTCTAATAGTTTTTTACACTTCAAACCCTATTCAACACTTTGATTTGTAGGTTTTTATACTAAATTTCATTATATTTATATGTTGAATTTCTATATGTAGAATTATGTATACACCAATAAGTGAAGAAGAAAAATTAAAGCATCCGTATTACCAAATAATGGAGTTAAAAAAAGAAGAGCTAATGGTTGAATTGAATTCTTGGTCTCGTTTGAAATTAATTGATTGGTTATCTTGGAATGATAGAAATGGTGTCTATCGAGATGAAGACTCTCTAGCCGAATTGGGTAATATTTTAGGAAAAGATGAAGCTATCGAAATTATGAGTAGACAAATTTTAGAAAATCAGTAAAATGCTGCTAATTGTATGTTGACTATGGTTCGTTTAGGTTCTAATTTTGGTAAAAACATTTATATTATGAAACCAAATAGAAGAGGGCAAATTGTAAAATTTCACACACCTTATCATGACGAAGACCCTTAACAACTTTATGTAGTTTTAGAATTTTTTGAAGACGGAGAACAATCGAGAGTTTTGATTACACCCACAAATACCGGACTTTCAATTCCAGGAACACTCAAGGTTTATTCTAAGGATTTAGAGACAGACGTGATTACAACGCGGCAATTGAAGCGTTATTTAGAGGATTTGAAAAATGAAAATAAAATTATCGAATGAAATTTAAAATTACTCGAACAAGAATATCTAGAAAGTTTCAATATATAATTTAGCCTAAATTAATTTTTAAAAAACTTAAAAATTAATCTAAATTTTTATAAATTTGTAACCATTGTGTAATGTTGAACAAGATGGTTATAAAAGATTGTTATTCGCTCTCCGAAGCTGCTGAATTACTAGGTAAAAGTAAAGAAACTTTAAGAAGATGGGACAAAGAAGGAAAACTTTGTGCTTTAAGAGAACCTATAAGTGAATATCGCATATATAAAAAAGAAGATATTAATAATCTTATCAAACCGTTGTTTGAAAATTTTGACGAAGATGTAGACAATTCAGTGAACCCAATTAAAGAATTTAAAGTTTTAGAGCTCTTTGCCGGAGCAGGAGGATTAGCAATTGGACTTGAAAAGGCGGGCATTAAATGTGCTGCATTAAACGAAATTGATAAATGGGCGTGCCAAACATTAAGAGAAAACCGCCCTCATTGGAATGTTTTAGAAGGGGATATTAAATCCTATAATTTTGAAGAATTTAATGGTGAGGTTGATATTGTAACAGGTGGGTTTCCTTGTCAAGCTTTCAGTTATGCAGGAAAGAAATTAGGATTAGAAGATGCTCGAGGAACTTTGTTTTATGAGTTTGCTCGTGCAGTTAAAGAAGTCAATCCGCCAATTTGTATTGGTGAAAATGTAAAAGGGTTGCTTTCTCATGAAAAAGGAGAAACTTTAAAAGGCATGTTGTCAATTCTTGATGAAATAGGTTATAGAGTAGTACCTGTTCAGGTTTTAAAAGCTATAAATTATAAAGTACCGCAAAAGCGTGAACGAATAATTTTGGTTGGTGTTAGAAAGGATATTGATATTAAATATGAATATCCAAAACCCTATCAAACCATTTACAATTTATCAGATGCCTTAAAGAAAGGAAAATTATATAATTCTAATGTTCCTAAATCCGAAGGTTCAAAATATCCAGATCATAAAAAAGAAATTTTAGATTTAGTTCCGCCAAAAGGATATTGGAGAAATTTACCATTAGATATTCAGAAAGTATACATGGGGAAAAGTTTTTATTTAGGTGGTGGCAAAACAGGAATGGCTAGACGAATTGGCTGGGATGAACCTAGTTTAACTTTAACTTGTAGTCCTGCTCAAAAGCAAACGGAGCGTTGCCATCCAGATGAAACTAGGCCTTTTACTGTGCGAGAGTATGCACGCATCCAAACTTTTCCAGATGAATGGAAGTTTATGGGTTCTGTATCTCAACAATACAAGCAAATAGGGAATGCAGTGCCTTGTAATTTAGGTAAAGAAATCGGGTATTCTATTATTAGTTTCCTTAATAAATATTACTTGAAATCAAATAAATTAGAGGCTTCAATTTCTCTAGACAAAGCAATATAGCCTTGTTTAAAGAAGTCCTCAGTATCTAGGTTTAAAATCATTAAATCTAGATTTGATACTAATTTATCGTAAAAATTATCAAATCCTGTAATTCTATACCAAAATTCTTTTCCTATAATTACAGGGAATTGAGTATCAATTTTCTTATAATGTTGACTCAGTTGAGATTCTTCTCCATAAAGAACTCCTAAAATTAAATCTGAGTTATTCATATTCAAAGAATTAGTTCTAGCAAGATTGGTAACAGTTGTAAATTTTTTTAAAAGCGGATTTACGTCTTCTGAATTTATTGTATTTGGTCCAGATTTTAGCTGACACCATTTTTTTCGATTGTCAACTTTATCTATAAATTCAATATCCATTCCTTTAATTAAAGAACCGTTAGCAAGATTTAATTCAACAAACATATTTTGTATTCTTGTCCCAAAGGAAGTATTTATTGAAGTTCCCAATATTCTTGGATAATAGAGTGCCTTAGCAATCCCTAAAGGCGTAAAATTATCTTCAAGAATTTTAGAAAGATATTTAACTATAATTGGATTTATCTTATAAGATTTAAGTTTTGAATGAGTTTTTAAAGCATTGATTTTATGGTTTTCAAAAATCTTTTCCTTAAAATATTCAGTAATAATTTGTAAAAGCTCATTTTCATTCATAACAACTAATATATTTATAATTTTATATTTTTTTAAAGACTGCTAAATCCATTACTATTAACTAATTACATTTTCATATATTCCTTGATTCATAGTTCAATAAATTCTTTTAAAATAGGTAAATCTGCCTCTGCCCAATCTAAAGTAATCAATTCATCTTTATCAGCAAGTAAAAAGCTACAATGTTCTCTTAATTTTAATTCACCAGAAAGATATTCAGCTATAAAAGGTATTAATTTAATCTTAAAGTTTGGGTATTGATGTGTAACAGGAGTTAGTCTTTCTTTAACTTCAATTTTAATATTTAGTTCTTCAAAAACCTCTCTTTTAATACAATCGAGTTCTGATTCCCCTGACTCAATCTTTCCTCCTGCAAACTCCCATTTTAAAGGAAGTTTCATTGTTTCACTCCTTTGAACTGCTAAAATTTTATCTTCAAATTGAATAATAGCGCAAGTGACGAGTATGGTTTTCATTAATTTATTTCTAACTTTTCTATGCTACTAATTTCACTTCAGCTAAAAACACATCAAGTTCATTTTCAGTATCAAAACAAAAATGGCTTTCTGATTTGTTTTGAAAAAAATTTATTAATTCTAAATGCGATTTGAATACTCTAAATGATACACCTTCATAATTATAGACAAAAAAGACTTCTGTTAAATCTCGATTGTTAAGCAATATTGTTTCTATAGTTCGACATGCTGTTATATATTCTGTATCTATTACCTCAAAAGTATTCATCTTACTTATTCTTTTTCTATTAGCTAATATATCAAAAAGACCTCAACCAACTTGTCAAAATAAACCATTACCCCTTCAAAACCTCCAATTCCAGCAAGTACAATATCTTCTTGTCTTTTTCGGTGAGTTTTTTCGTTACTTCGCTGGGGTTAAAATGCAGCTTAAACGAGTAAATAGCACTTTCAAGATTAGTAATATTATAGCCTATAAATTTTAAGGCTTTTGTGGGGTTAAATGTACCGTCTATCACGAGGTCGTTTAATTTACTTTCGTCGTACCAAATACCAAAACCACTATCGGCTAAGGTTTTCCACGGAAACAGTGCACTTGGGTCTACTTTTCGTCCTGGAGCTACATCGGCATGACCAATAATATTTTGTTTGGGGATGTTATACTTTTCGCTTAAATGCTCTAGCAACCAAATTAGGTTATTTATTTGAGCGTAAGAGAATGGTTCTTCGCCATCATTATCCAACTCAATACCAATAGACACGCTGTTTAAATCGGTTACGTTGCCCCAACTGGAATTTCCGGCGTGCCAACCACGAAGCAAATCGTTAAGCATTTGGGTAATACTACCATCGTCGCAAATAACGTAATGCGAACTTACTTGGGTACGCTTAAGCGCAAAGGTTCTGTACGTTTGCTCGCAACTCTCTTGATCGGTATGATGGATAACAATAAAATTAGGCTTACGCATACTAAAATTCTGAGATTCCTTAACACCAACCAATTGATTTCCTATACTATCTGGCTGAATATATTGCAAATCCTTACCAAGTGCTTTGGCCTGTTTTTTATAGGCGGTTTTAGACGCTTTATACAAATCGTTAGAGCAACTTGCTAACAGCAAACAAATAAGAAGTGATTTTAAATATCTCAAAATTTTAAATTATTAATGCGCTTCTAGCCAGTTTACACCTGTATCTACCTCAACATCCAACGGAACCTCCATTTTAAAGGCATTTTCCATTTCGGTTTTAATAAGGGTTTTCATGGTTTCTAGCTCTGGTTTATACACATCAAAAACCAATTCATCATGCACTTGCAATAGCATTTTGGTTTTATAATTACCGGCTTCGAGCTTATTGTAAATGTTAATCATGGCTATTTTTATAATATCGGCAGCACTACCTTGTATAGGTGCGTTTACGGCATTACGTTCGGCAGCACTACGCACCACCGCATTTCTTGAATTTATATCTTTTAGGTAACGCCTTCTGTCTAACACCGTTTTTACATAGCCATTATCGCGTGCAAAATCGACTTGCTCGCTCATGTATTTTTTAAGTTTTGGGTAGGTTTCGTAGTAGGTATCGATAAGCGCTTTGGCTTCGCCTCGCGATAAATCGGTTTGGTTACTTAAACCAAAAGCAGACACGCCATAAATAATACCAAAGTTTACCGTTTTAGCGTTGCTACGCTGCTCGCGTGTTACCTCTCCAATAGGCACTCCAAATACTTTCGATGCGGTAGAGGCATGAATATCTTCGCCGTTTTTAAAGGCTTCAATCATGGTTTCCTCTTTACTTAAAGCGGCAATAATACGCAGTTCTATTTGGCTATAATCGGCAGCCAATAAAGTGTACTCATCACTTCTTGGTATAAACGCTTTTCGTACTTGACGACCACGTTCTGTACGTATTGGTATATTCTGTAAATTCGGGTTATTACTACTTAAACGACCTGTTGCGGCAACGGTTTGCATATAATCTGTATGTACACGACCCGTAGCGGCTTCTACCTGTAATGGCAAGGCATCAACATAGGTACTTTTTAGTTTCGATAATCCACGAAACTCCAATATATTCTGGATAATCTCATGGTCTTTAGCTAAGTACGATAAAATATCTTCGCCTGTTTTATACTGCCCTGTTTTGGTTTTTTTAGGCTTATCTACAAGTTTTAGTTTTTCAAATAAAATAATACCCAATTGTTTTGGCGAGGCAATATTAAATTCCTCACCAGCAACCTCGTAAATTTTACTTTCTAGGGTGTTTATATCGTTATTTAAGGCTTCGGACAACGAATTTAAAAACGCCACATCCAAATTAACGCCTTCCAACTCCATGGCAGCAAGTACGCGTAATAGCGGCACTTCAATATCATCAAATAATTTCTGGGTATTGGCTTCGCCCAATTCTTTTTCAAAATGCTCTTTGAGTTGCAGGGTTATATCGGCATCTTCAACAGCGTATTCTGTTTGCTTATCCAAAGGTACTTCGCGCATGGATAATTGATTCTTTCCCTTTTTACCAATTAACTCGGTAATAGAAATGGGCGTGTAGTTTAGGTAGGTTTCTGCCAGCACATCCATATTGTGTCGCATGTCTGGATTAATTAAATAATGCGCTAACATGGTATCGAACAATGGCCCTTTTACTTCAACATTATATTTGGCTAATACTTTAATATCGTATTTTAAATTCTGACCAATCTTCTGAATGTTTTCAGCTTCAAAAAAGCCTCTTAACTCCTCAATAACGGCTTGCGCTTCGGTTTTATCTTCCGGAAACGGTACATAAAACCCCTTGCCTACTTCCCATGAAAATGCAATACCAACCAACTCTGCCGTTAGCGGGTTTAAGCCCGTGGTTTCGGTATCAAAACACACCGAGGTTTGGTTCATTAAATTTTTAACAAACAACTTAGTGGCCATTCCTGGTGCTACGCTTTGGTAAAAATGCGATACGGTTTCGGCCGTTTTTCTGGTGTACGTGTCTGTTTCGGTTGGCGCTTTCGCGGAATTTGGGTCGCCTCCAAACAAACTAAATTGCCCTGCTCCAGCACTTTCTGCTTCTTTTGGTGTTACTTTTGGGGCTGCTTTTTCTGAAGCTGTATTGGTAGTAGTAGCAGCTTGCCCTTCATCTGAAAATGTTTTAGTAAAATTATCTATTAATCGTCTAAATTCTAATTCTTGAAAAATCTCGACTACCTTCGGGATATCGGGATGGTCCAACTCAAAATCTTTAGCATTAAATGTTACCGGAACATCTAGCATAATAGTGGCTAATTTTTTAGAGAGCAAACCTAATTCTTGGTTGGCCTCCACCTTCTCCTTCATTTTACCTTTAAGCTCGTGGCTATTAGCAAAAAGATTTTCCATACTGCCATAAGCCGCTAAGAATTTTTTAGCTGTTTTTTCGCCAACACCGGGTAAACCTGGTATATTATCACTGGCATCGCCCATCATCCCTAAAAAGTCAATGACCTGCAAAGGATCTGTAACTTCAAACTTTTTCTGTACTTCTGGTATGCCCCAAGTTTCGTAACCACCACCAAACATAGGGCGGTACATAAAAATGTTTTCGCTTACTAATTGTGCAAAATCCTTATCTGGCGTTACCATAAAAGTTTGGTAGCCTTCTTTTTCGGCTTGTTTAGCAAGGGTTCCAATAACATCATCGGCCTCGAAACCTTCTTTTACCATAATAGGAATATGCATAGCCTTTAAAATATCTTGTATAATAGGTACTGCAATTTTTATAGCCTCGGGCGTTTCGTCTCGGTTAGCTTTGTAAGCTTCGAACATTTCTACCCTATCCGAACTTCCGCCTTTATCAAAACAAACGGCTAAATGGTCTGGGCGCTCACGTTTTATAACATCTAAAAGTGAATTCATAAACCCCATAATAGCCGAGGTATCTAGACCTTTAGAGTTTATTCTTGGGTTTTTTATAAAGGCATAATAGCCACGGAAAATTAATGCATAAGCATCAACTAAAAATACGCGTTTGTTATCGGACATTTTGTTTATTTTGATGGAATATCAAAACTACAAAAAGTTATGATTAAAATGTCTATTAACCGATTTGGATTTCTTTCATTATCCTACTAAATCTTAAGTATAAGTTAAATTAGTAATGCATTTAAAAAGATACTTTATATTACTAGTATATTTGAATAAAAAAGAAAAATGCTACGTTGGATACTATTTATTGTTTTCTACCTTGTAATAAGCTTTTACGGTTTCCAAGCCATAAAAACAGTCACTAAAAACACCTACATTCACTATTTATTTATTGCCTTAACATTACTTGTTGCGGCCAATTTTATAATTCAGTTTACCATATACTCAGAGGGTCGTGTATTAAACCCTGCCAAAAGTTATGCCTTTGGTTTTCTGTTGGCCTTTATATCCTTTAACTTAGTTTTGGTCCCTATTTTATTGGGCGAAGATATTATTAGAGGCATTTTAGGTATTTATGATAAAGTAGTTACTAAAAACGAAAACTTCTATCTGCCATCGCGCCGTAAGTTTATAAGTCAAGTAGCCCTTGGTTTAGCTGCCATACCATTTACATCGTTACTTTACGGTATGTATCGTGGTAAATACCGCTTTAGGGTTTTAAATTACACCTTACATTTTGAAGACTTACCAGACGCTTTCGATGGGTATAAAATAACACAAATTAGCGATATCCACTCGGGTAGTTTTGATAATAAAGAAAAAATAGAATATGGTATAAACCTTATTAACGAGCAACAATCGGACGTTATCTTTTTTACCGGCGATATGGTAAATAATAAAGCCTCCGAAATGCAAAATTGGAAATCCCTTTTCGGCACCCTTAAGGCTAACGATGGTGTGTTTTCGGTATTAGGAAATCATGATTATGGCGATTATGTAGATTGGCCAACAACCGAAGCCAAAAACAAAAACCTTAACGATTTAAAGCAAATCCAAAAGGAAATGGGCTTTAATTTACTTTTAAACGAAAGCCGATTTATTGAAAAAAACGGACAACGCATTGCCATTGTTGGTGTAGAAAACTGGGGTAAAGGCGGTTTTAAAAAAGCGGGCGATTTAAAAAAAGCAGCCCAAAACATTCATGCTAACGATTTTAAGGTACTACTAAGCCACGACCCATCACACTGGGAAGAAGAAGTTATAAAAGACGATTACCACTACCATTTAACCCTAAGCGGACACACACACGGTATGCAATTTGGCATAGAAATACCTGGCTGGATTAAGTGGAGCCCTGTAAAATGGCGTTACAAATATTGGGCAGGCATTTATAAAGAAATGGGGCAATACATTAATGTAAACCGAGGCTTTGGCTATTTAGGCTATCCGGGACGCGTTGGTATATGGCCAGAAGTAACCGTAATAGAACTTAAAAAAGGCACAGCAAATTCGTAATACAAAGACTTGTATTTATAAAGAAATTGCTTATTTTTATAGTTAAGCATCGCTATTTAAGCAATATTGTACCGCATAAATAGCAAATACTAAAAATTTACGTAGGTTTGTATTAAGCACACTCGATTAATAAAAAACATTGTATGTCAAAATTTGGGGAACTTATAGATGTCGAAATTCCAGTATTACTAGATTTCTACACAGAAAATAACGAACAAACAGAGGCTATGCATCTCGTACTAAGAGATGTTGCAGCTGCACTTGGCGATAAAGCTAAAGTTATAAAAATTGATGTCGATAAAAATCAAGAACTTGCCGAAGCTTTACGTGTTAAGTCTTCACCCACACTTATAATTTATAAAGACGGCCAAATGAAATGGCGCCAAAGTGGCGAGCAAGATGCCAATACGCTTATAAATTTACTTCAAGATTTTAAATAACACTTAAAAAGGTAGTAGCCGCATATTTTGGGCGTTACTCATAAAGGGTCGGGCTTTCTGCTATACCTACCGGCAGGCAGGCAGGTCTTTTTTTGCCATTTACGGCAGCAAAAAAAGGATGCCGCGGCAATCCCTAACGCAAATCCAGAACATAACTAAGTCGGTGCTAAAATAACACGTACAAACGTCTGTACGCTCTGTAAAAAAGACAACTTAAAAGATAGACGTACTCAAAGCATCAAAACGATATCCTTTATTGCTAAAATAAGCCAATACTTTAGGTAAAGCGTATTGCATATTTTTACTGGCCTTTACACTATCATGAAAAACAATAACACTACCTGCAGCAGTTTTACTAAGCACATTCTGTAAACAAGCTTCTGGAGTCATGGACTTATCCCAATCAAAAGACAACACTTCCCACATAATTATACTATACCCTAAAGCCATGAGTTTTTTACCCTGTTTGGGTGTTATTTGTCCGTAGGGCGGTCTAAAAAGGTTAACGGTATGGGCTTCTGGAATTTGAGATGTAATAGCTTCCTGCGCTTTATATACATTATCTAAATAGTCTACAGCTTTTGTTTTCCAACCTTTAATATGGTTATGCGTATGGTTGCCAATAGCATGCCCATCATTAATAACATTATTAAAAATCTCAGGATACTTTAAAACGTTGTTACCAATACAAAAAAAGGTAGCCTTAGCGTTGTATTGCTTTAAAACCTTTAAAGTCCAATTGGTAATCTCTGGCGTTGGTCCGTCATCAAAAGTTAAATAAATAACTTTCTGGCTTGTAGGCACTTCCCAAATATACTTCGGGAATAACTTTTTAACTACAACAGGTGTTTTTACTGGTGTTAAGCCCACGCCCAAATAAGGTTAATTAATTTAAGCTATCCACATCTACAGGTACTTCGCTATCCACAGGGATATCGGCATCCGTTCTCAAGGTATCTTCAGGCTCTTCATCGCCATAAAAATGATTAAAAGACCTTAAGTAATTATTAAAAATATCGCCTTCGGTTTCAGCAAATTCAATATCATATCTAATTAACACATCAACCAAGCCTTTATAACGCTGTATATCGGTATAAATTTCCTCAAATAAACGTTCCTGTTTATCCACTTTTAAACTGCTGTAATACGATAAGTTTTCTTGGTATTTATTAGCCACTTCTTTAAACAAACGTTGGGCTTTTTCTTTGTTACCAACTTCGTAATACGCTCCAATAAAAGGTTCTAAAAGCGTGTAATAACCAAAGTATTCTACAGGCATGTTTTCCATGGCTATATCTGCTATTTCTTCAGCTTTATCTAATTTCTTTTCGTTAATTAACTGTTCAGATAAACGGGCTAAATTCCCTCTATAAGTAATAGAGTTTTTACGCGTTTCCACATCATGATAAATATCTGGACTACCGCTATTACCCCAATCCCAGTTCTTAACTTTCTCGTACATTAAATCGCTATCTACACGCCCCATATCAAACGGATTAGCTCTATCTACAGGCGTTTTAATTGGCACTAACTTGTAGCACATACCATCTAATTGCAGGTAATCTTTCATCCAAATATAATCGTCGTCTCCAAAACTACCGCCAGTAAAGTAAATAGGGCGTTTCCAATCGTTATTGGCAACAATATCTAGCATTAACAAACGGTTTTTATAAAGTGCTCCACCGGAAACCTTAATATTAATTTCGGGTACAATTTTATCGGCATCTTCAGGCTTTACAATACCAGATTTTAAAGCGTTTTCTTTATTTACAGGAATACGTAAATATGGCGTTGGTAAATATGTAGCGTTAGCATCTTGCTCTCTTACATTCGATAAATCGACACCACGCTGTTGCAATACATACTTGTATTTAGTTTTTGGGTTATCGCTACCTACAAAATCTAAAAACTGCTTAACATTTAAGGTATCATTAATAACCTGCTGAATAATGATATAATCGTTAGTGCCGTACTTATATAACTCGTGTGTTAATTGCGAAGGTATAGGGTCGCTCTCGTAAGCCTTACGCTTCATTTGGTCTATGTACCAATCGGTTTGAAATAAACTGGTATTAACCACACGAACGTCGGTTCTATACCCTTCAATTTCTTGTGCGTACCACAATGCGAACGTATCGTTATCGCCAATGGTAAATAGTATACCATTTTCGGCACAAGAATCTAAATACATTTTTGCCATAGCTCTGGCTGTGTATTTATCGGATCTATCATGGTCGTCCCAATTGTTTGCAACCAAAATACCAGGAACTAACAATAAACAAACCACTGTAATTATTGGAGCTGCTAATGTTTTAGGTATATACGTTTTAAGGGCATCGTAAATAGCATATACTCCAAAACCAATCCATAAAGCAAACACATAAAACGATCCTACTACCGAGTAGTCGCGCTCTCTAGGTTCAAAAGGTCGTACGTTGGTATATACTTGAATAGCAATTCCTGTAAACAAGAAAAACACAAGCATAACCCAAAATAATTTTTTGTCTTTATTAAATAAAAAGAAGAACCCAATAAGCCCTAAAATTAAAGGCAATAAGTAATAGGTATTTCTAGCTTTATTATTTTTAACATCGCTAGGCAAATTGTCTTGAGACATGCCTAAATGCCATTCGTCAATAGGTTTTATACCCGAAATCCAGTTGCCGTGGTTATCATATCGTCCTTGAATATCATCTTGTCTACCAGAGAAATTCCACATAAAATAACGCCAGTACATATACCCCAATTGATATTCAAAAAGGTAAGCAATATTACTCGCTAACGATGGTTTTTCAATATCGATATAATCTTTAAATTGCTTTAAAAAATTATTATAATCTTCATAATCAATAGCACCTTGTGCGACATCATTTCTAAACTTTGCCACAGCCGAACGGAGCTCGTTTTCCATTCGGTATTCTGGTTTTAAATTAAAATCTAAAAACCCAGAAAACATCATGTAATTTTCGGCATGCTCAGAACTCCACATACGTGGTAAAATAGAAGCATGTTTAGAGTTGTAATTCTGCTTTGCGTTTTTCCAGTTATTTACAACAACGTACTTTCCTTTTTCTTCGTCTTTTTCATATTTAGGTTTATCATCCACATACGGATTGTTTTCATCTAAATACGCATATTGATCGGTAAACTGAGGCCCATAAAACAAGTGTGTTTCTGGATACTGCTCTAAATTATAATAGGCTAATAACTCTCTGGCACTAGACGGATTATTCTCGTTAATTACCACGTTAGCATTAGCACGAATAGGCAACATTAACCAGGTAGAAAACCCAATAATAACAAAGGTTAAACAAAGTACAGCTGTATTTAAGTGCACATAATTTTTTTGACGTGTATATTTTAACGCATAAAAAATAATAGCCACCAAAGCAATTCCTGCAATTATAGAACCCGAATTAAAAGGCAAACCAATGGTGTTTACAAAAAACACTTCCATGGCACTAAAAATTCTAAGAATGTTAGGCGCTAATAATTTAAATACAAACAGTAAAACACCCACCGAGGCGACGTTTGCAATTATAAAATTTTGAATGGTTATGGTTTTATAATTTTTAAAGTAATAAATAAGTCCTAGTGCTGGTATGGTTAATAGTCCCATAAAGTGCACCCCAAAAGAAAGCCCGATAACAAAGGCTATTAAAATAAGCCAACGGTTACCACGAGGTTTATCCATGTCTTGCTCCCAACGTAAACCTAACCAGAATAAAACCGACATAATTAAAGTGGCCATGGCATACACTTCGGTTTCGGCAGCATTAAACCAAAACGAATCTGTAAAAGCAAAAGCTAAACTACCTACCAATCCGCTACCTAAAATAGCCATAGATTTACCTTGAGACATATCATTTTTCCCAGCAACTAAATGTTTTAGCAGCAGCGTAATAGTCCAAAACATAAAAAGAATAGTAAAAGCACTAGCAATGGCACTCATCATGTTCATCATAAAACCAACTTGCGAAGGCTCTAAAGCAAACATAGAGAAAAACGCTCCTAGCATTTGAAATAAAGGTGCTCCCGGTGGATGACCAACCTGTAATTTTGCCGAGGTTAATATATACTCGCCAGCATCCCAAAAACTTACGGTAGGTTCAACGGTTAAACTGTAAGTTATAAGCGCTATTAAAAAAGAAATCCAACCTAAAATGGTATTCCATTTTTTATAGTTTGCATCTGCCATTTGTATGTGTTTTTATTTGCTTTGGCGAATTTAACAATAAATATGAAATGAGCGGTAACTATTTAGTTTGTCTTAACATATAAGCCGGATACTATACGCTTTAAAAAAACATTGAATTTTGATAAAAATTTTTAATAAAAAGCTTGTACAAAGTATTTTTTATATTAAATTTGCACCCTCATTACACGAATGGCCTATGGTGTAACTGGCAACACGTTGGTTTTTGGTACCAAAGAGTCCAGGTTCGAGCCCTGGTGGGCCAACATTAATTTAAAACCCTTACTTTTTAAGTAAGGGTTTTTTTATTTTAAAAGGAATTATCTAAATATTCGTCGCTTTTATCGATATTAATTTCTGCCCACAAAGGCAAATGATCGCTTACTTGAAAGGTATTCCACGGAGAATTCAAATAAAAATCGGTAAGCTCTTCGGTTTTTAAAGCCACTAAATTTTTGGTGTAGGTTTGTGTTTCTTTAGCCTTTTCTAATTGACGTTCTATTCTTTTTCGTCGTGTTTTAGAGATGGTATCTAGCGCCAATTCTGCCTCAATACCTTCAATTTTAATTTTCAACTTTTCAATATCGTCTTTAAAGGCAGCCTTATTGCGTGTAATATAATTTACAACATCTGTTTTAAACAACGGAAATTGTTCTTCGGTGTATATATAATTGAAGAAATTAAATATTCTATCGGTATTATTATGATCTCTCCCTGTTGATCGGTTTGAATCTTTCCAATCAAAATCTAAATTAGAGGTTTTATAATATGAAATTTGATCGTAAAATTTAGTACGATCCTTATTTGAGCCTTTTCTGTTTTTTATAGTCTCAAAACCATATTTAGCAAGTGCATCGTAGGTTACATTGTTTTCGTTTACAATATTAAAATCGCCAACAATAAAGTAATTATAAGGATTAAACCATTTTGTACTAGGGTCTTTTTTAGTGCCTTCTTTTTCGGCATTTTCGCTAATTAACTTAGCTACTTTATCAATTTCCTCAACGCGTCTTTTAAAATGATTTGATTTTTCGCTATCCTTACCGTAATAAATATGTACCGTAGTTACTTTAAACTTAAACCATCCTGCTTGAAAAGAACACTTAAACGGCGTTCTAGCAAATTGCCGTTCAATAACGCCGTCGTTATTTCTAATTAACATGTTTTGAGGCAACACCAGCTCGCCTGCCACACCATTAAATTTAACCGTACGTTTATCGTAAATAAAACCTAGCCTCTCGTTGTTTCCTCCACTTTTCCAAGCTGCAACATCGGTAAGAATATATTCATACTCATCACCAAGCATACGCATAACTTTTTGTAACGGTGCCAAATCATCATTAATTTCTTGAATTGCCAATACATCAAACCTAGATATAATTTCGGCTATATAAACAAAATCATCTTCTTTTCTAGGCCCGAATTTTTTGCTATTGCAATCGAACTCTCTAATATTCCAAGAGCCAAAAATTAAGGTTTCATTTAATCGTCTTTCGGGAATTTTAGTGTCTAAACCGCGACGCAATTCTTTTAAAAGGGTGACACAACGTAGAATGTATTCCTTTTTTTTAAAATATTTAATTCTGTAATATTCCATTTTTAATTGATTTAATATAGAAAACCATTAATCAATTTTAGGAAGAAATTATGTTTGAAAACATTTTTTATAGAAAAAAATATTTTCAAACTACGATACAGCAAAAAACACCACTTTAACTAAAAACATTATAATTTACAAATCCTTGGTTTTTGCTAAACCTTTGTCTCTTTTAAATATAGCACTACGATTTTTAGGCATAGTTTCATAAATAAGTTCTTCGCTTCCATCGGTATACAGCGCTGAGACTATTAACGTATTTTTCCTACCTGTATAACTTTTAACATCCAATTTGTTTCTTTTTATTAACCCGTTTTTGCGGCTCTCGGTAAATACATTATATTTTGATATACTAGTTCCATTTATAGAAGCCACAACCCGGTAATATTTAAGAGTTCTTTTTTCTATTTCTTTAGTATCTTCTATTTCCTCTGTTTTAACGATAGCTTCAGTAGGCTCTATATCCTCTTTAAAATTATCATTTACTACTTTTAATTTTAACACTACTATATCGCCATTTGTATAAACCATTACTGTATACATCCCTGACTCCATTTTATTTAAGTCTACGGCAATATTATTTGAATAATTATCAAAGGTGGTACGCTTAAAAGTAGATTTATTATATAAAAACAATTTAGTTATAACATAGTCTGGGTGAGAAATACTCAAAGTATTGTCGACTATACTTTGTTCTAAATTAAAATCATTTCCTGTGTTAGGATACAATTTACTTTGTGCTTTTAAACTTAAAGAGCTAATGAGAATAATAATTAATACTTTTTTCATAACTTAAAAATTTAAGATCAAACTCTTTTACTGTAAAGGCTTATGTTACAACTACTGTAAGACATCATTAATCAATTATTTTTCACAATAAATTGTGACATATAAACTATACTAAACTAAAACTGTTTTATTAACTTAATATAGACTTTTAATACAACACCATAAACCTACAATTCATAAAAGCACAGCAAAAGCAGATGTGATTTTTTGTAATATTTAGATGTCAAATATAAATAATATCGATTTTAGAAGAAAGTTCCCAATGGGTTTAAATTTTTTTTTTAGATGAAACGTTATTTATTAAGATTAACAACCTATAAATCCATAGCCTTTATACTTTCTATTCTGTTTCTTTCTAAAAAGGCATCTATAGTTTCGAAGTGCTCAATAACGCGTTGGTCTTTAAATTCAAAAACTTTATTGGATAACCCCTGTAAAAAATCGCGATCGTGAGACACTAATACTAAGGTGCCGTCAAAATCTATTAAGGCTTCTTTTAACACATCTTTAGATTTCAAGTCTAAATGATTGGTAGGTTCATCTAAAATAAGCAAATTAACGGGTTCTAATAATAACTTTACCATAGCTAATCTTGTTTTTTCTCCTCCAGAAAGCACACCTACTTTTTTATCGATAGCCTCTCCTTTAAACATAAATCGACCTAAAATATTTTTTAATTGTTTTCTAATATCACCTTGTGCTATTTCATCGACAGTTTGAAAAACAGTTAAATTTTCATCTAGTAGTGCTGCCTGATTTTGCGCAAAATAACCAACCTTAACATTGTGCCCTAAGACGCATTCACCTTCAACTTCAATCTCATTTAATATGGCTTTAATCATTGTAGATTTTCCTTCACCATTTCTTCCAACAAAACACACTTTTTCGCCTCTAGATATAGACATACTAGCATTTTTAAATACTACATGACTACCGTAAGATTTAGATATTTCTTTAACTGTAATTGGATAATCCCCTGAACGTTGTGTTTTTGGGAATCGTAATTTTAAAGCGGAAGTGTCTATATCGTCAATTTCAATAATCTCTAATTTTTCAAGCATACGCTCTCTAGAGTTTACTTGGTTGGTTTTAGAAAATGTACCTTTAAAACGATCTATAAACGCTTGATTATCGGCAATAAATTTTTTCTGTTCTTCAAAAGCTTTTATTTGGTGTGCGCGCCGCTCTTCTCGTAATTGTAAATAATGCGAGTAGTTTGCTTTATAATCGTAAATTCTACCCATAGTAACTTCAATAGTTCTATTAGTAATATTATCAATAAATGCTCTATCATGAGAAATCACAACAACGGCATTAGCCTTATTAAGTAAAAAATCTTCTAACCAAATAACCGATTCTA
This sequence comes from Algibacter pectinivorans, assembly GCF_900112595.1. Taxonomy (GTDB): domain Bacteria; phylum Bacteroidota; class Bacteroidia; order Flavobacteriales; family Flavobacteriaceae; genus Algibacter_B; species Algibacter_B pectinivorans. The sequence continues at coordinate 552,129 of NZ_FOMI01000001.1, forward strand.
TATCAATATGGTTTGTTGGTTCATCTAATAAAATAAGATCCGGCTTTTGTAGTAAAATTTTAACCAATTCGATACGCATACGCCATCCGCCACTAAACTCATTGGTTTGTCTTGTAAAATCTTCTTGTTTAAAACCTAAACCTTTTAAAGCTTTTTCTACTTCGGCATCGTAATTAACATCTTCAAGTGCATAATATTTTTCTCCTAAATCTGAAACACGCTCAATAATTTTCATGTACTCATCCGACTCGTAATCGGTACGGGTTTCTAACTGCTTATTTAAGTCCTCCATCTCGTTACGTAATTTAAAAACATGACTAAAAGCCTTTGAAGCTTCATCAAAAACCGTAGTATTATCCTCTGTTAACAAGTGCTGTGGTAAATATGCAATTACGGCCTCTTTAGGACACCTTACATGACCTCGCGTAGCATTTTGCACACCAGCAATAATTTTCATCATGGTAGATTTTCCTGCGCCATTTTTACCCATAAGGGCAATTTTATCATTTTCATTAATGGTGAAAGATACATCACTAAATAAGGTATGCCCACTAAACTCTACTACTAAATTATCTATAGAAATCATATTATTTGTATAAGAAAACACAAAACTAACAAAAGAGAATCATTAGAAAACATAATAATTTCAAAAATAAATATTGAAACACTTACCTATTAAACCACTAATAATCAAACCGTAAAAAAACAACTAACAATAAAACATAAAATCTTAAATAATTAATAATACAAATTTTGTAATGACTATGTTTTAAAAGCGTCTTAATGGGCTAAATAAAAAAACTACGTTATGAAATTTAGATTACTAATTACATGTATTACAGTACTAACCTTGGTTGTACAAAACACACAAGCACAAATTAATCCTGATGGATTTTTTAACAAAAAAGGCGAAGCTAATATTTCGTTATCTTACACTTATGAAAGTTTCGAGAAATTCTATTTAGGATTAGACGAAGTAGATGGTGTACCTGCGCATAGTGAAATTGATCAAAACATTTATAATATTTATGCTAACTATGGTATAACAGATAATATTACTGCTATTGTAAATTTACCATATATAAAAGCAACAGGTAACGGAGCAGCAGACCCTGTAAATGGATCGACAGAACAATCAGATTTACAAGACATAAGCGTATTAGTTAAATGGGCACCTTTTGTATCTAGCCATAAACATGGTACCACCACTGGAGTTATAGCAATAGGAGGGTCTTACGCCTTTGATTACGAACCTAATGGTATACTATCTATAGGAAACGGAGCCTCGTCTTTTGACACTAAACTAGGTTTACAATACAATAATAATTCTGGCTTTTTTGGAAATGCATTTGTTGGATACTCTATTAGAGGAGAAGCCGATAATAATTTAGGTTTAGGTACTGGCGCTAAATTTGATGTTCCAAATAGCGTTAACGCACAAATAAAATTAGGGTATGCAGGAAAATCTTTCTATGCCGATGCTTGGTTCGATGCTCAAAAAACCAATGGAGGTCTAGACATAAACTCACCCGATTTTGCTGGAAATTTCCCTGAAACTAAAGTAAATTACTCTAGAATAGGATTAAACCTTTACGCTCCTGTTACTAAAAACATTGGTGTAAGCCTAGGTTCTGGTACGGTTGTTAGTGGAAGAAACACTGGAAAAGGTACTTATTATACTGGTGGCCTTACTATAGGCTTAGGAAAATAAAACAACAATCTAATTCAATAAAAAAAGCTAAGTAAAACCTATTTACTTAGCTTTTTTTATTGACAATTACCAATTACACCCTAAAGCATTAAATATCAATACTTTTAATTTTCCAAAAAGAATACAGCACACTATTTGGTAATCAAATATTTAATCGTAAATTTGCAAACTCTTTTTGAAAGAGGAATGTTTAATAATTAAAAAATCAATAGTGTGGACACATTAAGCTACAAAACGATTTCGGCCAACAAAGCTACTGCTACTAAAGAGTGGGTTTTAGTTGATGCTGAAGGTCAAGCGCTTGGTCGTTTAGCTTCTAAAGTTGCAAAACTAATTAGAGGAAAACACAAGCCAAATTTCACACCTCATGTTGATTGTGGAGATAACGTAATTGTTATTAACGCAGAGAAAATCACATTATCCGGAAACAAATGGACTGACAAGTCATACATTCGTCACACCGGATACCCAGGAGGTCAAAAAAGTTTAACTGCTACAGAATTGTACGGAAAAGATCCTGCAAGAGTAGTAGAAAAAGCGGTTAAAGGTATGTTACCTAAAAACAAATTAGGAGCAGCTTTATTTCGCAATTTAACAGTTGTTGTTGGAACAGAGCATGCACATGCAGCTCAAAAGCCAAAAGCAATAAATCTAGAAGAATTTAAATAACATGGAAGTAATTCACAAAATTGGCCGTAGAAAAACGGCTGTTGCGCGCGCTTATGTTTCTCCAGGAAAAGGAAACATTACAATCAATAAAAAAGACTTAGCTAACTATTTTACTACTGCTACTTTACAGTACAAAGTAAAACAACCTTTAGCTTTGACTAACAATGACGCCAACTTTGATATTACAGTAAATGTATATGGAGGTGGTATTACTGGACAAGCAGAAGCTGTTCGTTTAGCAATTTCTCGTGCAATGTGCGAAGTTGATGCTGAAAACAGATTAATCTTAAAGCCAGAAGGTTTATTAACAAGAGATCCAAGAATGGTTGAACGTAAGAAATTCGGTCAGAAGAAAGCTCGTAAGAAGTTTCAATTCTCGAAACGTTAATATCCTGGACTTGGTTCAGGATCTGTATTACAGATTCCTTTATCATTTTCAAACTATAAAAATAAATTAAAACAGTTATTGTTGTCCGAGTCTGAAAAGGCAGGATTTAGTTTAGCATCTAAATGGTTAAGGCGATTTATAAAATGACCACTTAATCATTGCTATTCAACAGAACGTAAACTATTACAAAATGGCAGTAGAAGTAAAAGAATTACTTGAAGCAGGTGTGCACTTTGGACACCTTACACGTAAGTGGGACCCTAATATGGCACCTTACGTATATATGGAGCGTAACGGCATCCATATTATAAACCTTTACAAAACAGCGGCTAAAATTGAAGAAGCCGGAGCAGCACTTGCAAAAATTGCAGCTTCTGGACGTAAAATTTTATTCGTTGCAACAAAAAAACAAGCAAAAGATATTGTTGCTGAAAAAGCTGGCGAAATTAACATGCCTTACATCACTGAAAGATGGCCAGGTGGAATGTTAACTAACTTTGTTACTATTAGAAAAGCGGTTAAAAAAATGGCTTCTATTGATAGAATGAAGAAAGACGGCACATTCATGACATTATCTAAAAAAGAGCGTTTACAAGTTGATCGTTTAAGAGCTAAGTTAGAGAAAAACTTAGGTTCTATTACAGATATGACGCGTTTACCAGGTGCTTTATTTGTTGTAGATATTAAGCGTGAGCATATCGCGATTAAAGAAGCTCAAAAATTAAACATTCCTATTTTTGCAATGGTTGATACCAACTCTGACCCACGTCAAGTTGATTATGTAATTCCTGCAAATGATGATGCTTCTAAATCGATTGATAAAATCTTAACGCATGTTGCAGCAGCAGTATCTGGTGGATTAGCAGAGCGTAAAGCAGAAAAAGACGCTTCGGCATCGGCCAAAGACGCTCCTAAAGCTAAAGCAGCTCCAGCTAAAAAAGCAGTAGCTGAAGAAGAAGAATAAATAACATTAATACAACATAATTAAGTCGTTTAATTCTTTTCTTTATAGAAAATTATATTGAACGACTTTTTTAAATTATAACTACTATGAGTACTACAGTAAAAGTTACAGCCCAAGAGGTTAATAAATTAAGACAAGCAACTGGTGCAGGTATGATGGATTGCAAAAAAGCTTTAGTAGAAGCTGAAGGTAATTTTGATAAAGCCATTGAAGTGCTTCGTAAAAAAGGACAAAAAGTAGCTGAAAAAAGAGCCGATAGAGATTCTTCTGAAGGTGCAGCTGTTTCTAAAATTAATGCAGACCAAACTGAAGGTGTTGCTATTGTTTTAGGTTGTGAAACTGATTTTGTTGGTAAAAACGAAAACTTTTTAGCATTAGCAAACCAATTAGCTGATATTGCTTTAAACACAAGCTCTAAAGAGGAGTTTTTAGCTGCCGATTTTGGAGGTATGACTGTTGCAGAAAAACTAGTTGAACAAACTGGTGTTGTTGGTGAGAAATTAGAAATCAACGCTTTTGAGAAATTAGAAGCTGCTTATGTTGGTACTTACGTTCACATTAACAAAATTGCTGCTTTAGTTGGATTAACTGCTAAAGTTGATAACGCCGATGTTTTAGTTAAAGATGTAGCAATGCAAGTTGCTTCAATGGGTGCTACTTCATTATCTTATAAAGACTTTGATCCTGCATTCGTAGCATCGGAAACTGAAGCTAGAATTGCAGTTATTGAAAAAGATAATATTGAATTAGGACGTTTAGGTAAAACACTTAAAAACGTACCTAAGTATATTTCTATGGCTCAATTAACTCCTGAAGTTATTGCTGAAGCTGAAGAGGCTGCAAAAGCAGAATTAAAAGCTGAAGGTAAACCAGAACAAATCTGGGATAGAATTTTACCAGGAAAAATGGAACGTTTTATTTCTGATAATACAACTTTAGATCAAGAGCAATGCCTTTTAGACCAAAAGTTTATTAAAGACGAAAAGAAAACTGTTGCCGATTATGTATCTTCTTATGGAGATGTTCAAATTTCAGGTTTCAAACGTGCTTCTGTAGGATAAACGATTTCGCGAAAGCGCAAAAATATAAATAGCAAAACCACTATTCTTTATTAAGAGTAGTGGTTTTTTTATTCCAAAAAACGCGTTTTATATAAATTCAAAAAATAAAAAAAATGTGTAGCTTTGCCAAAGTTCTAAATCGAAATACTAATAACCGATGAAATACAACAGAATACTTCTAAAATTATCTGGCGAAGCTTTAATGGGAGAACGCCAATACGGCATAGACCCAGATCGTTTAGCAGAATATGCGCAAGACATAAAAACCATTACCGATAAAGGCATTGAAGTTGCCATAGTTATTGGAGGTGGTAATATTTTTAGAGGTGTTGCTGGAGCAAGTAAAGGTATGGATCGTGTTCAAGGCGACCACATGGGTATGTTAGCCACTGTTATTAACGGACTTGCATTACAAGGTGCCTTAGAAGATGCCGATATACCAACAAGACTGCAAACCGCCATTAAGATAAACGAAGTTGCCGAACCTTTTATTAGAAGAAAAGCCATGCGCCACCTAGAAAAAGGACGTGTAGTTATTTTTGGAGGTGGAACAGGAAATCCTTATTTTACTACAGATTCTGCAGCAGTTTTAAGAGCTATAGAAATTGAAGCCGATGTTATTTTAAAAGGCACTCGTGTTGATGGTATTTATAATGCCGACCCAGAAAAAGATACAACTGCCGTAAAGTTTAACTCAATTTCTTTTGATGATGTGTTAAGAAAAGGTTTAAAAGTTATGGATACTACAGCATTTACCTTAAGTCAAGAAAACAAATTACCAATAATTGTTTTTGATATGAATAAAAAAGGAAATTTACTTAAAGTAGTTTCTGGCGAAAATATAGGAACAGTTGTAAACGTGTAGTTTTTGGCGTAATTTTTGAACCATTATATATAATTTGAAAAAAGTTTAATACAATGAACGAAGACATACAATTTATATTAGATAGTACTAAGGAATCTATGGGTAATGCCTTAGCACATCTAAAAAAACAATTTTTAAACATTAGAGCAGGAAAAGCAAGTCCTGCCATGTTAGGAAGTGTTATGGTCGATTATTATGGTTCGCAAACACCACTTAGTCAAGTTGCCAATGTAAACACTCCAGATGGTAGAACCATTACCGTACAACCATGGGAAAAAAACATGCTTCAAGAAATTGAGCGTGGAATTGCTTATGCAAACCTTGGTTTTAACCCAATGAACAATGGCGACACTATAATTATTAATGTACCGCCATTAACCGAAGAGCGTCGTAAAGACTTAGCAAAACAAGCAAAATCTGAAGCTGAAGATGCTAAAGTAAGCATTAGAACCGCTAGAAAAGATGCTATGAACGAGGTAAAGAAAAATGATGATGTGTCGGAAGATTTAAAAAAGAATGCCGAAATAGACATACAACAAATTACCGATATTCACGTTAAAAAGGTCGATGAGCTTTTCGATATTAAAGAAAAAGAAATAATGACTGTTTAATACAAAACAACATTTAAATTTTAAAGGCGGCTTTAGGTCGCTTTTTTTTATAAATTATTTAGCTTCTTGCGTTATAACTAATGTTTAAATATTTCTCTGTTTTTTTATTATTGGCAAGTACTACTTTGGTGCAAGCGCAATCTTTTAATAAAGAAATTGAAGAGCCTAAGCAAGATTCCCTTAATAAAAGAAAGTTGCTAAAAAGCCTTGGTAACGGCTATTTACCATCCAAATACTTCGATGCCGATTTACGATATTTAATAAAATACAACCAATACGAAGGCGTAAGAACGGGTATAGGTATTGTAACAAACAAGGCGTTTTCTGAAAAATACAGACTAAATTCTTACGGGGTTTATGGCTTTAGAGACCACCGTTTTAAATATAGCTTAGGTGGTGGCATTAGGCTAGCCGAACAAACAAATACCTGGCTAAATTTAACCTACACAGACGACTTACAAGAAACGGGAAGTACCAAATTTTTAACAGACAAACGTTTTTTTCAATTCTTTGAACCGCGTTTGTTAAACATTAGTTTATTTCATAAACATATTACAAAATCTATTGCTCTAGAGCACGAAATAAATTATAAATGGCTTGCAGAAACAGAGTTTACTACAAGCAAAATAGAACCTACTTACGCATATGGTTTCAATGTTAACGGCAATTCTTATCAAAATTTCGATATAACCTCTGCTAAAATAGCACTACAATGGAGCCCATTTAACACATTAACAACTACAGAAAATAATAAAGAAACTACAAACGAAACCTATCCAAAATTTTCATTTCAATACACCAAAAGTTTTAAAAATGTTTTGGGTGGCGACTTTAATTTTTCTAAACTAGATTTTAGAACCCTGTGTTACATAGGTGATAAAAAAAATGCATTTTCTGAGGCAACAATAGTATTTGGTTTGGCGTTAGGAGACCTTCCATTAACTCACCTTTACCATGCCTACCCAAACAACATTAATAAAGAAAAAATACTACAGCGCTTTTCTGTGGCAGGTTTAAATAGTTTTGAAACCATGTTTTTTAACGAATTCTTTTCCGATAGGTTTACAACTCTTCAATTTAAACATTTTTTAAAGCCATTTAATATTTCTAAAAGCTACCAACCACAATTGGTACTAATAACACGATATGCCATTGGCGATATGAAATTTCCCGAACGACATGAAAATATAACTTTCAGCAGCTTAGAAAAAGGCTATACAGAATCTGGCTTCGAATTAAACAAGCTACTTTTTGGATTTGGTTTAAGCTTTACATACAGGTATGGTGCATACCATCTACCTAGTATAGACGATAATGTGGCATTTAAATTTACATTTAACATTACTTTATAAACCAACACGATACGCAGGCATTAAAAGCATAGCACTAGCTACCGCCCCTTTTAATTTTAAATACAAGTCTAGTGCCATTAATTAATAAGGTTTATTATAATTGTTAACAGGTATTATCCTTGTTTTTTCTACCTTTGCGCATCTTTTTTACTAAGGCATGTTTAAACTTTTTACAAAGAATTTTTGGGACGTTACGGCAAGATTAATTTTACGTAACAAAATTGGTATTTTATTAGGTATTATTATTACTACCGTGTTGTTGGCTCAGAAATGGGACAATATGCGTTTAGCCTATAGCGAAGCTAATATGTTGCCCGACAATCATGAGGTAAATATTACCTATAACCGATTTCTTGAAACTTTTGGTGAAGAAGGTAATCTTATTGTTCTAGGTGTTAAAGACTCCACACTTTTTACTGTTGAAAAGCTAAATGCTTGGAATAACCTTTCGGAATATTTTAAAAAAAGTGAAGCGATAGAAACTGTGGTTTCTATAAAAGATCTTCAAAAGCTTATAAAGGATACTGAAAATGAAAAATTCCAGTTGGAGCCCTTTATAAAAGATTCTATTACCAACCTAGCTCAATTAGAAACTTTACAAAACGAGCTTTTTAAAAAGTACCCATTTTACGATAATTTTTTATTTAATAAAGACTCTAAAACCATACGAACAGCTATTTACATGGATAAAGCCATTGTAAACACCTCTGCCAGAAAAGATTTTATTGTTAATGTTTTAATACCAAAAATTAAAAGTTTTGAAAAGCAATATGGCGTCGATGTAAAAATGTCTGGTATGCCATATATTAGAACCCTAAACTCTCAAAATATAGTAGATGAAATTAGCACATTCATTTTAGCGGCTTTAGTAGTAACGTCTTTAATTTTCTTTTTCTTTTTTAGATCGTTTAGAGCTACCTTTATCTCAATGGTAGTGGTTTGTATTGGTGTAATGTGGACCTTAGGAATTATTGGCTTTTTAAATTACGAAGTATCAGTTTTAACAGCCTTAATACCACCGCTAATTATTGTAATAGGTATTCCAAATTGTATTTTCTTAATTAATAAATACCAACACGAAGTAAAACTGCATGGGAACAAGATAAAATCATTACAGCGTGTTATTACCAAAATTGGTAATGCTACGTTAATGACTAATGTTACTACAGCATCTGGTTTTGCCACCTTTATACTAACCGAAAGTAAACTTTTAAAGGAGTTTGGAGTAGTAGCTTCTTTAAGTATTCTAGCCATTTTTATTCTGTGTTTACTTATTATTCCTATTCTATACAGCTTTATGCCTTATCCAAAAGATCGCCATTTAGAGCATCTTAACAAACGTTGGATTGGTGGTTTTGTAGATTGGATGGAACTTATGGTAAGAAAAAAACGTATTACTATCTATATAACATCTGTTGTGTTGCTAGTAGTAAGTATTATTGGTATTTATCAAATTAAAACCTCTGGAAGTTTAATTGAAGATATGCCACAAGAATCTGAATTTGTAAACGACATCAGGTTTTTTGAAAATGAATTTAATGGTATAATGCCATTGGAAATCATGATAGATACTAAGCGTAAAAAAGGGGTTATGAAACTCGCCACCTTAAAGCGCATGGAAGAACTCGAAGAACTCATTTACGAAACTCCAGAGCTTTCTAAACCCATCTCGGTAGTTGGTTTAGTAAAATACTCTAAGCAGGCCTATTATAATGGCAACACAAAATACTATCAATTGCCAACCTCGCAAGAAAATAGCTTTATTTTATCGTATGCGAAAAATTCAACATCCAATGTCGATTTGCTTAAAAATTTTGTAGATAGTACAGGTCAATATGCTCGTATTACAACGTTTATGAAAGATGTTGGAACCGACAAAATGGAACGTATTGAAGAAAACCTTCAAACAAAAATAGATAAAGTTTTTCCAAAAGAACGTTATAATGTGATTATGACCGGAAAAGCATTGCTATTCCAAAAAGGCACAAAATACTTGGTAAAAAACTTAGTAATATCCTTAACCCTAGCTATTGTATTAATTGCCGTATTTATGGCCTATATGTTCCGTTCTGGCAGAATGATAATAGTGTCGTTAATACCAAACTTATTGCCACTGTTAATAACCGCAGGTTTAATGGGCTATTTAGGGGTTCCTATAAAACCATCTACTATTTTGGTGTTTAGTATTGCCTTTGGTATATCGGTAGATGATACCATTCACTTTTTAGCCAAATACAGACAAGAACTTCAAGCCAATAACTGGAAAATTAAAGTTTCTGTATATGGGGCTTTACGCGAAACGGGCGTAAGCATGTTTTACACCTCTATAGTCTTATTTTTCGGCTTCTCGGTATTTACCATTTCTAGCTTTGGTGGCACCGTAGCTCTAGGTGCTTTAGTTTCAGCTACCTTACTATTTGCCATGTTATCAAATTTACTATTGTTACCTTCATTGTTATTATCGTTAGAGCGCAGTATAGCTAATAAGCAGGTGCTTAGAAAACCAACAATAAATATTATTCCTGAAGAGGACGAATCTGAAGCATAAAATTTTAACAGTAATATTTTACATTTTAGCCTAATAGCTAACAGTAATAATATTTGAAAATTTTATATTTACATTATAAATTTTTCAATATGCAATTAAGAACTGTTTCAGAATTACTAACACAAGATATAATATTACCAGAAGTAGAAATTAAAGGTTGGGTAAGAACCTTTAGAGCCAATCGTTTTATAGCTTTAAATGATGGTTCAACCATTAACAATATACAATGTGTAGTTGATTTCGAAAATTTTGATGAAGCCCTTTTAAAACGAGTAACAACAGGCGCAGCTATTCATGTAAAAGGAGAATTGATTGAAAGCCAAGGTAAAGGACAAAAGGTTGAAATAAAGGTTAGTGCTTTAACGGTTTTAGGCGATTCCGATCCGGAAACCTACCCTATTCAGCCTAAAAAGCACTCGTTCGAATTTTTACGTGAAAATGCACATTTACGTACCAGAACAAGTACTTTTAGTGCTGTAATGCGCTTACGTTCGGCTTTATCATTTGCTATTCATAAATACTTTAATGATAATGGGTTTTATTATACACATACACCAATAATTACAGGAAGTGATGCTGAAGGTGCTGGCGAAATGTTTAAAGTATCTAGTCTTGATGCAAAAAACCCGCCTTTAAATGAAAAAGGAGAAATTGATTATACAAAAGACTTTTTTGGAAAAGAAACCAACTTGACCGTTTCTGGGCAATTAGAAGCAGAAACGTATGCCATGTCTTTAGGGAAAGTCTATACGTTTGGCCCAACGTTTAGAGCTGAAAACTCAAATACATCAAGACATTTAGCTGAATTCTGGATGATTGAGCCAGAAGTTGCCTTTATGGATCTTGCAGGAAATATGGACTTAGCCGAAGATTTTATGAAATCGGTTATAACATATGTTTTAGATAACAATCGTGAGGATCTAGAGTTTTTAGACAAACGTCTTCAAGACGAAGAAAAATCAAAACCGCAAGCCGAACGAAGCGAAATGTCTTTAATTGAAAAATTAAATTTCGTTACCGATAATAATTTTAAACGTGTTAGCTACACCGAAGCCATTGATATACTTAGAAACTCTAAACCAAATAAGAAAAAGAAATTTAAGTATCCTATAAATGAATGGGGGACAGATTTACAAAGTGAGCATGAACGATTTTTAGTTGAAAAACACTTTAAATGCCCTGTTATTTTGTTTGATTACCCTGCCAACATAAAAGCGTTTTACATGCGTTTAAACGACGATGAAAAAACAGTACGTGCCATGGATATTCTATTCCCTGGAATAGGCGAAATAGTAGGAGGAGCGCAACGCGAAGAACGTTTAGATGTTTTAAAAGAACGTATGGCAGCTATAAACATTCCTGAAGAAGAGCTTTGGTGGTACCTCGATTTACGTAAATTTGGAACTGCAGTGCATTCTGGATTCGGACTTGGTTTTGAGCGTTTAGTCATGTTTGCAACAGGCATGAGCAATATTAGAGATGTTATTCCTTTCCCTAGAACGCCACAAAATGCCGAATTTTAAAAAGTATCTTTGTAAAAGTCAAACTTAGAATACCTTGGGTATACTAATCCCTTTTTATATATTTGAGTAACAACCTTAAAATAGCATATGCTTAAACAATTTTTACAATTTAAATTATCTCAAAAACTGTCGCCACAGCAAATTCAGTTAATGAAACTGATACAACTGCCTACGCAAGCTTTTGAGCAACGTTTAAAGCAAGAATTAGAAGAAAACCCAGCTTTAGAAGGCGGTAAAGAGGATAGTAAGGATGAGCTAGATTCCGATTTTGATAACACAACAGACGATTACGAGGACAATGACTCTATAAATGCGGAAGATATAAATGTGGACGAATATTTGAGCGACGATGAAATTCCAGACTACCGAACTCAAGTAAACAACTACAGCAGTGACGATGAAGAAAAAACAATGCCGTATGCAGCAGGAACCTCATTTACACAACATTTAATAAGCCAATTAAATACATATAGACTATCTGACGAAGAACGTGACATAGCCGAATTTTTAGTAGGAAGCGTGGGCGAAAGCGGATACATAAGGCGCGAAATAAGTGATATTGTAGACGATTTGGCATTTACGCAAAGTGTATATACCACCGAAGAACAAGTTACCAAAGTATTAAAAATTGTACATCAATTAGATCCGGCAGGTGTTGGTGCCAGAAACCTTCAAGAGTGTTTAAGTATTCAATTACACCGAAAAGAAAAAACGTCAGATACCGAATTAGCCATTAATATTATTGATAATGCTTTCGATCAGTTTACTAAAAAGCATTACAAAAAATTACTTAATAAGTTTAATATTACCGAAACCCAGCTAAAAGATGCCATTAACGAAATTGAGCATTTAAATCCAAAACCAGGAGGATCTTATGCTGGAAATAACCGAATTGTAGAACACGTAGTTCCAGATTTTGCTATTAAAATAGTAGATGGCGAATTAGAGCTCACACTAAATGGACGTAATGCTCCAGAGCTTCATGTATCTAGAGAGTACAATAACATGCTTAAAGGTTACAAAGACTCTAAGGACAAATCTAAGTCTCAAAAAGACGCTGTTATATTTATTAAACAAAAGCTAGACGCTGCCAAGTGGTTTATTGAAGCCATAAAACAACGCCAACAGACTTTATTTGTAACCATGAGTGCTATAATGCACTACCAAAAAGAGTACTTTTTAACGGGCGATGAGCGCAACCTAAAACCCATGATACTTAAAGATATTGCAGATGAAATCCACATGGATGTCTCCACAGTATCACGAGTAGCAAATAGTAAATATGTTGATACGCCTTATGGCACAAAGTTGATAAAAGAGTTCTTTTCCGAATCTATGAAAAATGATCAGGGCGAGGATGTTTCTACTAGAGAAATTAAAAAAATCCTTGAAACTGTTGTTGAAGAAGAAGACAAGAAAAAACCTTTAACCGATGAAAACTTAGCTGGTATTTTAAAAGAAAAAGGTTATCCAATTGCCCGAAGAACGGTTGCCAAATATAGAGAGCAATTAGACATACCCGTAGCGCGTTTACGTAAAAAAATATAATGGATAGGCTACTAAAGAGTATATCATATATTTTTCATCCTTTATTAATGCCGCTATTTGCGGTGGCGTACTATTTTTCAATATCGCCAAGATACTATCCGCCAGAAATTATAAAAGCAAAATTTGTTGCTCTTTTTATACTTACCATAATTTTACCGCTCTTATTGTATTTAATACTAAAACTAATAGGTAAGGTTAATACCGTTAACCTTAGTACAACTAAAGAGAGAATATATCCATTAATGCTAAATAGTATTGTGGTTTTAATAATATTAAAAAAAATATTAACCCCATCGCAGTCTCCAGAACTTTACTTTTTTTTTGTAGGTATACTTATATCTAACATATCCTGCTTATTGCTCGCAATAATGCGTTTTAAGGCAAGTATTCATATGATAGCTATAACTGGGGTATTTATGTTTTTTATAGCGCTTAGCATTCATTTTAGCATTAATTTAAATAATACGCTAATATTTATGGCTATTATTTCAGGGGCCGTTGCCACTTCTAGACTTCACTTAAAAGCCCATTCTTATATAGAGCTAATAATTGGACTATTTCTTGGCGTAATTCCGCAATTAATTTTAGTTACCTATTGGCTGTAACAGGTTTTACAGTTTATCTTTCAATTAGTTTAGAGTATATAAAACATTAAACCAATTTTAATGGCATTGGTATCTAATACAACACCATCAATAGTAGCATTCTTGTTAAAAATAGGATTTAAAGCATAGTATAAATGAAAATTCCAGGTGCTATAACCGGCACTTAATGTAAAACCATATTGTAATGTGTTAAAATCGTCAATATTATTATATTTTAAATCCTCTGTATCTCCTAAATACTTCGTGGTATTACTAAACACATAACTTACCTTAAACCCGGTGTAAATGCGCCAAAAATTATATTCGGTTGGTGTAGAAGTACGCCATCTAAATTCAATAGGAACTTCTATTAAATGGGTAGAAAATTTATTTTTAGAATAATTAGAACTATCATCTAGAATACTATAGTCGAAACCACTTGCATCATTAGCCGAAATTAATAAATTTTGATTAAAGGAGTTTGCAGAATAGCCTAGCCCTATACCAATGGCTATATTCCTGTCGGTATTAATAGGCATATCTCTAATAAACCCTAAATGGAAACCTAATGAAAATCCACTTTGACTAAGACCATCGGGACTTTTGCCTAACAAGTTATATGTTATACCTGCATAAAACTGGTCTTCTTTATAAAGTGAATCAACTACCTTTTCGGTACTATCTTGAGCAAAACAAAAGCTAGAAGCACCAATAAAAAGTAAAATAGAAATACAATACTTCATTAACGAATATTATTTATTAGTAAAAGTAAATAAAATAAAAAGGCGTTTTGAGATATCAAAACGCCTTTTTTATAAAATTAAGAATGTAAGAGTTTAATTGTTACCCAGTACACTACCTTTTTTCGTGGTATAATTTATTTTAAGAGCATTAACTTTACGTAACTCTTGTTTGATATCACCTATTAATCCCATATTAGCATCGCTATCAACTTTTAAAGCTGTGGTTAAATATGGCACTAACTCTTCACGCTTTGAAGCTCGTTCTGCGGCAATAAAGGATGCAATTTCCTTAACATCAGCAAATTTATCATTTAATTGAATTTTTGCTGAATTTCCATATTGCTTATAATTTTCGCTTGGTTTACCTGCATAAATATACATTACCAAATCTTTTTTATCTAGCTTTTCAACTTGATCGGCAAACGGTAAGTTATTTTCAATCATTAAAGTGTTTTGCCTCATTACTGTAGCTACCATAAAAAAGAATAATAACATAAATACAATATCAGGAAGTGATGCTGTATTAACCGCCGGCATCTCGCCACTTTTTTTCTTGTTAAATTTAGACATGTTTTATAAATGTTAAATTATTCTTGTACTTCTGAAAGCTTTTGAGGATAGTCAGCTTTTATCTTGTCTATCTTCACTTTAAGCTTTTCTTTATTTCCAGGCCAATTTACATCTTTATAATCCGCTTCCATTTGTTCAAAGGACATGCTATATAAAGTCTCGGCTCTTTCATTTCTCAACTCATTATAAGCCGCTACCAATTCGTTTTGAACCGATATATAGGTTTTATAAGTTGTTTCTCTATTATTAGCTAAGGAAATAATGGCTTTGTCAGGATTATCAGATGATGCAGGATCTTTTGCGCCTTTACAATACGTACAAGACTTATCTCCTCCGTTATCTAAAAATTCTTTGGCTGCTTGTCTTAAATCTTTAAGTTCCATGATTTCATCTTCAACAAGTAACTGATCTTGACCATTTAATAATACGGTAAAGATGTTTTTTTGTTTGATGACTACATCTTCTTCAGATTCTTCCATTGGAGGAAGTTTACGGTTAATTCCCGAATCTGTTTCAATAGTAGTTGTTACAAGGAAAAATATTAGTAATAAGAAAGCAATGTCGGCCATTGAGCCTGCATTTACTTCTGGTGCTGCTCTTTTTGCCATAACTTATTTATTTAAGATTTTTTTTACTCCACCTAGTAACATAGATCCTATAGCTACTACAGCCAATGCATAAAATGCATACAATCCAGCTCCTACTGTTTTAGAGGTTCCTTCATCTATATCCATACCCTTATCTGTAAAAGGTTTTAAATCTAGATCTGTACCAGAAGATACTGCGTAAGATATAAATATTACTGCGGCAAATGCTCCTACCGTTAATAGTGTCTTTTTAATATCGCCAGCAAATAAACCTTTAATAACAAATATCACTACTAAAGCTAATACTATTCCTAGTACAGCGTAGGCAACGTAGAGTAAGTTCCCACTCATACTTAAAGCAGATTCATCATCTCCAGCTATTATTAATAGAACAAATATTGCTCCAATAATAGCTAATGCGAAAGCCACTATTTTTAAAATTTTATGTAAACCCATTTTTTATTTTTTTAAATTATTACTTTTTATGCTTGATTAATAGATCCATTAACGTAATAGAAGCATCTTCCATATCATTAACGATACTATCAATTTTAGCAATAATGTAATTGTAAAAAATTTGAAGTATAATAGCTACTACTAAACCAAATACAGTTGTTAAAAGTGCTACTTTAATACCTCCTGCTACAAGTGATGGTTGCATATCTCCTGCTGCCTCAATTTTATCGAAGGCTTGAATCATACCAATTACCGTTCCCATGAAACCAAGCATTGGTGCTAATGCGATAAATAAAGAAATCCAAGATACGTTTTTCTCTAATTGTCCCATTTGAACGCCTCCATAAGCTACTACAGCTTTTTCAGCAGCTTCAATACCTTCGTCAGTTCTATCTAAACCTTGGTAGTAAATAGAAGCAATAGGCCCTTTAGTATTTCTACAAACTTCTTTTGCTGCTTCAATGCCTCCAGAAGATAATGCATCTTCAACCGATTGAGCTAATTTTTTTGTATTTGTTGTAGAAAGGTTTAAAAAGATAATTCTTTCAATAGCAATTGCTAAACCTAGAATTAAACATAAAAGTACAATACCCATAAATCCGGCACCCCCTTCAATAAAACGCTTCTTTAAATTTTGATGAAACGAAAGCTCTGCAGCTGGCGCCTCGTCTTGTGTCATTGTTGTAACCGTTGTTACAGCAGTACTAGTGTTTGCAATTGTAGTTGCATTAGCAGTTCCGAATGCCACCATTAAAGTTATGGCTAGGATAGAAAATAATCTTTTCATGTTGTACGATCTTAATTTTATTAGTTAAAGTGTTAAAGATATAAAAAAAAAGCAATTAAAAATAAAAAATATCAGCAGAGAGGAAGGGATTCGAACCCTCGATACGCTATTAACATATACACGCTTTCCAAGCGTGCGCCTTAAGCCACTCGGCCACCTCTCTATAATCAATTTTTAATTACGGGGCTCAAATAACAAAAAAATCTTTAAAGGATAAAATATTTATAGTTATTTTTAAGACAATTCCCCGCGCAAAGCGGTTTCATATTTGGTTTTGAATGTGTTAGCAGAAATATTTTTACTTAACAAATACATCAGTTTTGCAATGGCTGCTTCGGTTGTCATATCTTTTCCAGTTATCACACCTAGTTTTTTTAAGGCCCTACTTGTTTCGTAATGTCCCATTAGTACACTTCCGCCTGCACATTGTGTTACATTTATAATATGTATACCTTTTAATATAGCTTCTTTTAACAAACCAATAAACCAGGCTTCGGTAGTACAATTACCTGCCCCAAAAGTTTCAATAATAACCGCTTTTAAACTAGGTACGCTAAAAATAGTTTCTAAAATAGTTTTCGATATACCTGGATACAACCTTACAACCGCTATATTTTCGTCTAGATTTTTATTAACCTTTAGTGGTCTTGCTCCGTTTGTTTGTAATAAATGCTCTGTATTAATTTTTAAATGCACTCCAGATTCGGCCAAATCTGGATAATTTGAGGATACAAATGCCTGAAAATGTTCAGCATTCAATTTAGTAGTTCTATTACCTCGATATAGTTTATATTCAAAATACAAACACACCTCTCTTACTACAGGTTTGCCTTGGTGTTGTAATGAAGCTACTTGAATAGATGTTATTAAGTTCTCTTTAGCATCGGTTCTTAAGTCTCCTATTGGCAACTGCGACCCGGTAAACACTACTGGTTTTGCTAAGTTTTCGAGCATAAAACTTAGTGCCGATGCCGAATAACTCATAGTATCGCTACCATGAAGGATAACAAAACCATCAAAACCCTGATAATTGGTTTCGATAATTTCGGCAATTTCCACCCAATATTTTGGTTGCATGTCGCTAGAATCTATTGGATTCTTAAAAGACACGGTATCGATATCGCAATCTAAGAGTTGTAACTCTGGGATTCTATCTAATAGATTTTTAAAATTGAAAGCTTTTAATGCTCCCGTTTTAAAATCCTTAACCATACCTATAGTACCACCTGTGTATATAAGCAGTATTTTTACCTTAGATTTTGTCATGCCTAAATTTTAAAAACTTTTTTAGAGTTTGTGGTTGTAACTTTCGCTATATCTTTTAAAGATACATTATATATGTCCGAAAGCTTTTCTAAAACCTTTATAATGTATGCACTTTCGTTTCGTTTTCCTCTATAAGGCACTGGTGATAAATAAGGTGAATCCGTTTCTAATACGATATGCTCTAGGGGAATTTCATTTAAAAACTGATCTATTTTACCGTTTTTAAAAGTTGCTACTCCACCAATACCTAACTTCATATTATACGAAATAGCTTTATGCGCTTGCTCCAATGTTCCTGTAAAACAATGGAATATCCCGAATAAATCGTCTCCTTTTTCACTTTCTAAAACTTCAAAAATTTCATTAAAAGCTTCTCTACAATGAATAACAATGGGTAATTTATACTGTTTTGCAAGTTGTATTTGATGTTTAAATGCTTCTGTTTGAATATTTAAAGTTGACTTATCCCAATATAAATCAATACCTATTTCTCCAACAGCATAAAACTTTCGAGATGCAAGCATCTCTTCAACATGCTTTAGCTCTTCCTTATAATTATCTTTAACATGTGTAGGGTGTAATCCCATCATTAAATACACATGGTTAGGGTAATCCTGTTTAAGCTGAAGCATCGCTTTGGTATAAGTTGAATCTATAGCAGGAATAAAAAATCTAGAAACGCCTTGTGCAATAGCGCGTTTAATCATATCGTCTCTATCCTCATCGAAGGCTTCACTATATAAATGCGTGTGTGTGTCTGTAATTATCAAAGTCATTAATTTATATAATGTAAAAATAATTGTTTTTATAGGATTATATTTGTTTAAAACTAATAAGATGGAATTGTTGCAAGAATTTCTTGAGAAAAAAGGGTACACAAAAGTTAAGTTGCACTTTACCAAGACCAATCATTTTGAAATTAAAGCTACAATTAATGGAAAGAAAGGTTTGTTTATACTAGATACCGGAGCATCTAATTCTTGCGTAGGTTTTGAAAGCGTTGAAACCTTTAATCTTATAGCTGAAGACTCTTTAATTAAAGCTGCTGGTGCTGGTGCTATAGACATGGAAACTAAAACATCAAGAAAAAACAAATTAAAAATTGGTAAATGGCAACATAATAAGGTTGTTTTAGTCTTATTTAACCTTACACACGTAAACATGGCACTTACTAACCACAACTCTAAACCTGTTGATGGTATTATAGGTGCAGACATTTTAAAAAAAGGCAAAGCAATCATAGATTACGAAAAGAAATATCTATATTTAAAGTTATAAATTAATAGCAAACCAACGCTCTCTCTATACTAAATGAATACTACAATTGTAATAGCCGATGATCACCCGCTAATGCTTAGAGGCTTAACCGATTTTTTAACCTCCAAAGGGTTTAATATAATTGGTAGTGCTGAAGACGGCAAAACAGCATACAACCTTATTGTTAAACTAAAACCCACTATTGCTATTTTAGATATTAGAATGCCATATAAAACGGGGTTAGAAATTGCTGAAGATTGCAAAAGAAACGAATTAGGCACTAAAGTTATTCTAATAACTTTTGATAAAGAAGAAGAATTATACGACAAAGCAGTAGAGTACGGCGTTTACGGTTATATTTTAAAGGAGTTTGCTATTGAAGAAATTGAAACCTGTATAAGTCAGGTAGTTATAGGCAAACCCTATTTTAGCGAAGAAATAGCCTCGTATTTAAAAAGTAGCACCTTAGAAAACAAACCCGAAACCCTAGATTTACTTACCAAATCTGAATTAAGAATAGTAAAACTTATTGCTGAAAATAAAACGAGCCAAGACATCGCCGACGAGTTATCTATTTCTATTAGAACTGTTGATAAGCACCGAAGCAATATTGTACATAAGCTTAAACTAGATAACAGACCCACATCATTATCCATTTGGGCAACACTAAACAAAGATTTTTTATAATATACGTAGAAGTGCTTATTTTTTGTAAGAATTAAATGTCTTATCTTTACAGTGCTATTAATTAGTTCTTAGGGAGAATTAAAGAAAGCTCTAGATTGTAATAGTCTAGAGCTTTCGCATTTTAAAGGTTTTTTTTATAAAATGCCTCTTCAATTTAAAAATACGTATAACTGCGTATTTTTTTTAAACACCAATCGTATTACTTTTACAGTGCTATTAATTAATTCTTTTGAGAGAGAATTTTTTAGAAACTCTGCACTGTATTGGTGCAGAGTTTTAAAATAAATTTAAAACCTAAAGAACATGTTCGATTCCCAAATGGAAAAAGAAAACAATACTCTAAATAAATGTATTATTATAGGGTTAAGTATTTTAGCCGTTATTGTAGTAGCAATAAATCTTATATTATGTTTTAGTTAGTGTGATCTAGTTTGTCCCAAAACATTCGACCAAAAAAAAGGTGTTACAATAGTATTGTAACACCTTTTTTTATTTAATTTATTTAATACTATAACTCTAATGATTTTTTAACATCGTTATTCATTAATAGTTCTATTGGGTTTTCTAATGCCTCTTTAACTGCAACTAAAAAGCCTACACTTTCTTTACCATCAATAATTCTATGGTCGTAAGATAACGCAACATACATAATAGGACGTATTACAACCTGACCGTCAATAGCAACAGGACGCTCTACAATATTGTGCATTCCTAAAATTCCACTTTGTGGCGGATTAATAATTGGGGTAGATAACATACTTCCAAATACACCACCATTGGTAATTGTAAATGTACCTCCTGTCATTTCATCAACCGTAATTTGACCATCTCTAGCACGTAATGCCAAACGTTTCACTTCAGACTCAACACCTCTAAAGCTTAAGTTTTCGGCATTACGAATTACTGGTACCATTAGTCCTTTTGGTCCTGAAACGGCAATACTAATATCGCAAAAATCGTATGATAACATTTCTTTACCATCAATCATTGAGTTTACTGCTGGATACATTTTTAATGCTCTAACTACTGCAAGTGTAAAGAAGCTCATAAACCCTAAACTAACACCATGTTTAGCTTTAAAGGTTTCTTTATATTCTTTACGTAAAGCAAAAATAGGCGACATATCAACTTCGTTAAACGTAGTTAACATTGCCGTTGTATTTTTAACCTCTACCAAACGTTCTGCTACTTTACGACGTAACATAGACATTTTACTTCTAGATGTACCACGGCTACCTCCTGTTGGAGTTCCCATTGAAGGCACTGCGTTTACCGCATCTTCTTTAGTTACGCGTCCGGCTTTACCGGTTCCTGTAACTGTAGAGGCATCAATACCTTTTTCTGCTAAAACTTTTTTCGCTGCAGGACTTGCAGTACCTGTAGCATACGTTTTAGTTTCGGCTGCTTTTGGCACCTCAGCTTTTGGTGCTTCAACCTTAGCTTCAGCTTTTGGAGCCTCACCTCCTGCTGGTTTTTCTGCACTTGTATCAATTAAACAAACTACAGCTCCAACCTCGACAGCATCACCTTCTTCCGCTTTAAGCGTAATAATTCCGCTAACTTCGGCTGGTAACTCAAGTGTTGCTTTGTCGCTATCTACCTCGGCAATAGCTTGATCTTTTTCAACATAATCACCATCTTCTACTAACCAAGTTGCTATTTCTACCTCTGTAATAGATTCGCCTGGAGAAGGCACTTTCATTTCTAAAATCATTTTTTATAATTTTAATTGTATCTGAATTTTATTTTTTATCTAAGTTTCCAAAAACCGTATCGATTACACGGCGTTGTCTACGTTTATCTCTAGTGCTAGAACCTGGTGCTGGTACAGAACTGTAAGGTCTAGAAGCTACTTCTAGCTTAACCAAATCCATACGTTGTAACATATGGCTCCATGCCCCCATGTTTTTAGGTTCTTCTTGTGCCCAAACGTAATTTTCTACATTAGGATATTTATCAATAACGCTTTGGATTTTCTCTAAATGTAGCGGGAATAGTTGTTCTATTCTTACTAAGGCAATATCTTCTCTACCTAATTCTTCTCTTTCGGCTAACAAATCGTAGTAGAATTTACCTGTACAGAACACTAATTTTTTAACGTTTTTAGGGTTAATAGTATCGTCTATAACTTCTTCAAACTTGCCAGAAGCCAGTTCTTTTATACTAGAAACAGCTTTTGGATGACGTAATAAACTTTTAGGAGTAAAAACGATTAATGGTTTTCTGTAACTGCGTTTCATTTGACGGCGTAGTAAATGGAACATGTTTGCAGGTGTTGTACAATCTGCCACAATCATATTATCGTCACCACATAATTGTAGGTAACGCTCTATTCTTGCCGATGAGTGCTCGGATCCTTGACCTTCATAACCATGAGGTAAAAGAACAACTATACCGTTTTGAGCTTTCCATTTATCTTCGGCAGCCGATAAATATTGATCGAATATAATTTGGGCACCATTACTAAAATCGCCAAACTGCGCTTCCCAAATGGTTAATGTATTTGGGTTTGCCATGGCATATCCATAATCGAAACCTAATACGCCGTATTCTGATAAAAAAGAATTGTAAATATACATTTCCCCTTTATTCTCTGGATTAGTATTTAATAGATTAATACGTTCTTCTGAAATTTCATCGCGTAAAATGGCATGACGGTGGCTAAATGTACCACGCTCGACATCTTGTCCCGAGATACGAACATCGAAACCTTCTTCTAGCAAACTTCCATACGCTAAAGTTTCGGCCATTCCCCAATCTAAGGTATCGGTTTCAAAAACCATTTTTTCACGACCAGCTAGAATACGTTCTGCTTTTCGTAAAAACTTAACACCTTCGGGTACGGTTGATACTACTTTAGAGATACTTTCTAATTTCTCCTTAGCATAGGTAGTATCCTCAGATTGTAACATCTCTTCTACCCCTTGTCTTTCAAAATCTTTCCAACGTTCTTGCATAAACTCGCGAACTTTAGATGATTTTGCCTTTTTAGATTTTGTGTACTCACTTTCTAAAGTATCTTTAAAATCTGCGATAATTTTATCTACATACGCCTGATCAATAGTGTTTTCTGCTATTAATTTATCGGCATAAATTTTAAAAGGATTTGCATGCTTAGCTATTTCCTTATATAATTTTGGTTGGGTAAAACGAGGCTCATCACCTTCATTATGACCATATTTTCTATACCCTAATAAATCGATATACACATCTTTCTTATAACGCATTCTGTATTCCAAGGCCATTTCAACAGCATGAACTACTGCTTCGGCATCATCTGCATTTACATGCATTACTGGCGATAAAGTAACCTTTGCAACATCTGTACAATAGGTACTAGAACGTGCATCTAAATAATTGGTTGTAAATCCAATTTGATTATTTACTACTATATGTACAGTTCCTCCAGTTTTATAACCAGATAACTGACTCATTTGGGCTACTTCGTAAGCAATACCTTGTCCTGCAATTGCGGCATCTCCATGCACAATAATTGGAAGTATTTTAGAATCGTCGCCCTCGTAATCGCTATCAATTTTTGCTCTAGTAATACCTTCAGCAACAGGTGCAACGGTTTCTAAATGCGACGGATTTGGAACCAAATTCATCTTAATATTTTTACCGTTTTGGTATGTTTTATCTAGGGTTAACCCTAAGTGATACTTTACATCGCCATCAATATCTGCATCTTCAAAATCTTTACCATCAAACTCGCTAAAAAGCTCATTAACAGGTTTTCTAAAAATGTTAACCAATGTGCTTAAACGCCCACGGTGTGCCATACCCAGTACACACTCTTTAACACCATGTTTTTCAACGGCATAAAAAAGCACATTACTAATTGCTGGAATTAAAGATTCGCCACCTTCTAAAGAGAAACGTTTTTGCCCTACATACTTAGTTTGTAAAAAGTTTTCGAAAGTAACGGCTTGGTTTAACTTTGAAAGGATATATTTTTTAGTTTCAGCCGAAAAATTTGGCTGATTGTCATTTTTATTTAATTGTTCTTGCCACCATGCAATAACCTCTGGATTACGCAAATACATATATTCAATTCCTATAGAACTACAATATATTTTTTCTAAATGAACAATAATTTCACGAAGGGTTTTAACACCAATTCCTAAAATATCGCCTGCATTAAAAACGGTATCTAAATCGTTTGCGTTAAGGCCGAAATTTTCGATTTCTAAAGTTGGTTGATAAGTACGTCTTGCGCGAACTGGATTTGTTTTAGTAAACAAATGCCCTCGCATTCTGTAACCATCAATTAATCTTACAACTTGAAATTCTTTTTGAACATGTTCTGGTATTTGAGTAGAAACACCTTCAACAATTTCACCTTCTAATCCATAATTATCACTACCAAAATCGTAACCTTGAAAAAAGGCTCTCCAACTTGGCTCGACTGAATCTGGACTTTGTTGATACTGCTCGTATAAATCAGCGAAAAATGCTGTATGTGCTGCGTTTAGAAATGAAAATTTATCCATTGTTATTTTTAATCCCGTATAGTTTAATCAAAATATTCACCAAAAATACAACTTTTACTAAAATTAGATGTTTCTTTAACTATATTTATAGCAAATAATATTCAATTAACGAATATGCTTAAAATTTTGTTAATTTTTTAAAGATTTAACGCTGGTATGAATTCAATTCTTTTAATAAATAAAAAAATAGTCTTTCTTTTCGCATTCCTTTTATTTTACTCGCTAAATATTACGGCGCAAGATACTCAATCCAATTTCTGGGACCACGTACGATTTGGTGGAGGTTTAGGTTTAAATTTTGGCGATGGCTTTTTTAGTGCTACGGTAGCACCAAGTGCTATTTATGAATTTGACAATAATTTTTCGTTAGGATTAGGATTAAATGCCACCTTTAATAATCAAAAAAATGCTTATAAGTCTACTATTTTGGGCGGAAGCGTAGTAGCATTATATAATGTAATAAGAGAAGTACAACTTTCTGCCGAATTTGAGCAACTTAATGTTAACCGCCGTTACAATACTAATATTGACCTTCCTACAGATAATTATTGGATTCCGGCGCTGTATTTAGGAGCCGGTTATAGAAGTAGAAACGTTACATTGGGTATAAGGTACGATGTTTTATACGACACCAAAAAAAGTATTTACGCAGATCCTTGGGCGCCTTTTGTTAGGTTTTATTTTTAATAGTTTTAGGCATAATTATTCCTAAACCACACTTTCTGCCATTCGCGTTTTAATATTAAAAAGGAAACCTCTTCCGAGAGTTTTAAAATATCATCGCCATTTAGAGCTTTTACTTGTTTTTCCGGAACATCTATAATGTATAGCAAGCTTAAATAGTCGGTAAATTTTTCTTGAATGAGTTTATAAACCGTTTCGTGAAGCATCAATTTTAAACTTGATGGTAAAATGTCCTCATGAAAATCCAAATCTATATTAGCTAAAAGAAAATCTTTATTTAACTGCAGAATCAAATTTTTATACAACTCTAATTGATTGGCTTGTTCAATTAAATTTTCGAAAGTATCTGGTAATTTCATAAACAAGATTCCCAATTAACAGGAAACAACATTTGATTATTAAACAGTTCTGTTCATTAAATTATTTCCAAAAGATTTTAGCAACTGCTTTTTATCTTCCGCAATATTTAAAGACTCTAATACCGTAAAGGCTTTTTTAGTGTACTCTTGTATAGCGTTTTTAGTTGCATCGGCAGATCCTGTAGAAACAAAAAACTGTTTTGCAACTTCAATTTTAGTAGTCACATCGTCTGGATTAGATGCAAATAATTGGCTTAACTCTTTACGATCGCTTTCATTAGAAAACTCTAAAGCTTTTAAATACAAATAGGTTTTTTTGTTTTCTATAATATCGCCTCCTACTTGTTTTCCAAAGGTTTTAGGATCGCCAAAAGCATCTAAATAATCGTCTTGCAATTGAAACGCAATACCTAAAAAACGTCCAAATTCATATATATTATTTTGATCTTCAACAGATGCTTTAGCCACAATAGCGCCCATTTTCATGGCTGCTCCAACTAAAACCGCAGTTTTATACTCTATCATTTTTAAGTATTCAGTAATAGTAACATCGTTTCTAATTTCAAAATCGACATCGTATTGCTGACCCTCACATACTTCTAACGCTGTTTTACTAAACAACTTTGCTAATGCCTGAAACACTATAGGTTCGTAATTTTCAAATAATTGATAGGCCATAATTAACATGGCATCGCCAGAAAGAATCCCGGTGTTAACATCCCATTTTTCATGCACCGTACTTTGACCTCTGCGTAAAGGGGCATCGTCCATAATATCGTCATGAACTAACGAAAAATTATGAAACACCTCTATACTTAAAGCCGCATTTAAGGCACTTTTATAAGTACCCGAAAAAATATCGGCAGTCATTAAGGTTAAAACAGGACGAAGCCTTTTCCCTCCTAAACCTAAAATATAGTTTATAGGATTATATAAGTTTTTAGGCTCTTTGCATGTAGAAAAGTTATCTAAATACGCGATAAACTCTTCTTGGTATTTTTCTATTGAAAGCATCAAGCAAAAATAGGGTAATTCATTATAATTAAAAACCCCAATGTAAAGGATATGTTAAAAAAACATTAAAACTCAGGAAACTTTTTAGGTTTTTAAAGTTTCCTGTTGTAGTTTTGCCACCAATTATGAGAGAAAAAATAGTAAAAAAAGCAACCGACTTGTTTTTAAACCTAGGGTTTAAAAGCGTCACGATGGACGATATCGCTCATGAAATGGGTATATCGAAAAAAACGATATATGTCCATTTTGCTAACAAAACAAAATTAGTTGAAGCTGTTTCATTTTCTGTTTTCGATGTAATATGTAACGGTATTGATAATATATGCACCAACTCTACAAACCCAATAGAGGAATTATACGATATAAAGATGTTTGTAATGCATCATCTAGAAAGCGAAAAATCGTCGCCCCAATTTCAATTAAAAAAATACTATCCGCAAATATATGCTACACTTCATTTAAAACAATTTGAAAAAATGCACGACTCCGTTAGTAAAAGCCTGCAAAGAGGTGTGGATACTGGGTTATTTCGTCCTAATATTGACATAGCGTTTATATCCAGAATGTATTTTAACGGCATGACAGGTATTAAAGATGGCACTATTTTTCCATCAGAGTTGTTCTCAATGGAATACTTAATGGAAAGTTATCTGGAATATCACTTAAGAGCCATTGTTACCGAAAAAGGCTTCCAAACTTTAAATAAATTTATAACATCAAATCAATCATAAAATGAAGAACAAACTAATATTAATTTTTAGCGTATTAGTTTCTATTACAGCTATTGCACAAGAAACCAAACAGCGTTTTTCGTTAGAAGAAGCTATTTCTTTTGCCTTAGAAAATAATAGAACAGCTAAAAACGCTAGCAGAGATATTGAAGCTGCAAAGCAACAAAAATGGGAAACAACAGCGGCAGGTTTACCTCAACTTAATGCCGCAGTAGATTACCAAAATAGCATAAAACAGCAACTACAAGTTGTTGAGGCTTCTGCTTTTGGCGGTCCAGAAGGCGAATATACGGCAATAGCTTTAGGACTAGAACAAAGCTTAATAGGTTCTGCAACGTTAAGCCAATTACTTTTTGATGGTTCTTATATAGTAGGCTTACAATCTGCAAAAGTATATTTAGAGATATCTAAAAACGCTAAAACCAAAACAGATTTAGAGGTTAGAAAAGCTGTAGTTAACGCTTATGGTAATGTTTTACTAACCGAAGAAAGCGTAACTATTTTAGAGCGCAACAAATTGGCTTTGCAAAAAAACCTTGACGAAACCACTAAAATTTATGAGAACGGTTTAGAGGAAGAAGAAAGTGTAGAACAGCTAAAAATAACATTATCTACCATTAACAGTACCTTAAACAACAGTATTAGGTTAAAAAAAGTAGCCTACCAAATGCTTAATATTACACTAGGTCTAGATATTGAAAACGAAACGGTACTAACAGATAATCTAGAAACGTTAACAGCCCAAAATATCGATTTAGCGTTTACAAATAATCCGTTTTCAATAGAAAACACAATAGATTATAAAATTGCCGAAAACGATAAAACCTCTAAGGAGTTATTGTTAAAATTAGAGAAATTCAAAAACTTACCAACTCTTAGTGCTTTTTTAACTGGAGGATATGCCTCTTATAGCCCCGAGTTTACCTTTCTAGATAGCGACCAAAAATATTATGGCTTCGGTATTTTTGGCGCCAAATTAAGTATTCCAATTTTTACCTCTGGAGCAACAAATTCTAAAATACAACGTGCTAAAATAAATTTAGAAAAAGCCGAAGACGACCTAACGGAAACCGAACAACAATTAAAATTACAAATAGCATCGGCAAAAAGTGACTATCAATTTGCTATTGAAGAATATAGCATTAAGAAAGAAAACTTAAATCTAGCCGAACGTATCGAGAAAAAAAATCAAACTAAATTTTTTGAAGGTATTGCTTCTAGTTTCGAGTTAAGACAAGCACAAACGCAACTTTATACCGCACAGCAAGAGTTTTTACAAGCTATGCTTAATGTTATAAACAACAAAGTAGCTCTAGAAACCATTACAAACCAAGGGCTATAAACACAACCATAATTAAGTGAATTTAATAAACGTAACAACCATGAAATATATATATCTAACATTTTTAAGTGCTTTTATTTTAACCTCGTGTGGAGGTGAAGGAAAAAAATCTGTTGAAGACATTATAGCTACAGGCGATTTAGAACTTATTAGAACTAAAAAAAGTGAACTTGAAGTTTCGGCTCAAGAAATTTCAGAAAAACTAAAACAATTAGAAAATACCATTAAGAGCTTAGATCCTCAAGAAAAAATTCCTTTAATAACAACTTTTCATGCAAAAGAAGCTGTTTTTAATCACTTTGTAGAATTGCAAGGTAATGTTAACACCAAACAAAACTTGTTAATTTACCCAGAGTTTTCGGGGGTTTTAACTCATGTTTATGTAAAAGAAGGACAAAAAGTTAGCAAAGGACAAATTTTAGCAAAAATTGATGATGGCGGATTAGGCCAGCAATTAGCACAATTAAAAATTCAAACCGAATTAGCTAAAACAACCTATGAGCGTCAAGAACGTTTATGGGAACAAAATATAGGTAGCGAAATACAATTTTTACAAGCCAAAGCATCCTATGAAGGACAACTAGAAGCTACAAAACAACTAGAACAACAAGTCGCAAAAACTGTTGTTCGTGCACCATTTTCGGGTACTATCGACGATGTTATTACAGATCAAGGTAGTGTTGTTGGTCCGGGTCAAACGATGTTATTTAGAATTGTAAACCTAGACGATATGTACATTGAAACAGAAGTGCCAGAGCGTTATGTTTCAGATATTGTTAATGGCAAAGAAGTTAAAGTAGAATTTCCTGTGCTTGGAAAAAGCATAGATGCTAAAGTTCGTCAAGCCGGAAACTTTATAAACCCTTCTAACCGTACGTTTAAGGTAGAAGTTGCTATTACTAATAAAGATAAAGACATTAAACCAAACCTTACAGCAAAACTTAAAATTAACGATTACACCAACCAAAAGGCCATACTAATACCACAAAGTATTATATCAGAAAATGCCGAAGGTCAGCAATACGTGTATACCATTACCAATAAAGTTGAAAATAAAGCCAAAGTAAAACGTGAGTTTATTGAAACCGGAAGAACTCAAGGTGATTATATTGAGGTGTTATCTGGTATTGAGAACAATGAAGAACTTATTGTTGAAGGTGCTAGAAGTGTAAAAGATGGTCAAGATGTAAAAGTTCTTGATATTGCAGAGGAAAACTAAAATTAAAGACCAAAATCAATGACTAAAAATAAAAAAAACAAACAAGTAGATAAGGAATTTGGTTTTTCTTCTTGGGCAATTAACAATAAAACAACCATGTATGTTTTAATTGCACTTATATTATTCCTTGGCGCAGGTGCTTATTTTAGCATGCCTAGAGAGAATTTCCCAGAAATTAAAGAAACCAAAATTTACATAAGCTCCATTTATCCTGGTAATACAGCCGAGGATATAGAAAAATTAATTACCGACCCTATTGAGGACAAACTTAAAACGGTAAGTAATGTTGTTGAAATTACCTCAACATCGCAAGAGGATTATTCGATTGTAATTGTAGAATTTGACGAAAACATATCTGTTGACGCTGCAAAACAGAAAATTAAAGACGAAGTAGACTCGGAAACTGCTGGCGAAGATTGGCCAACATTTAATGGCGCTAAAGTAGAACCTAATGTGTTCGATTTAAGTATGTCTGAAGAAATTCCAATACTTAACATTAATATTTCTGGAGATTACCCTATTGATAAGCTAAAAGAATATGGCGAATTTCTTGAAGATGAAATTGAAAGCCTACAGGAAATAAAACAAGTAGATATTCGTGGTGCACAAAAAAAAGAAGTAGAGGTTGCCGTAGATATTTACAAAATGATGGCTGCTCAAGTAAGTTTCGACGATATTATAAACACCATAAGCAGAGAAAACGTGACCATGTCGGCAGGTAATTTAATTACTAGCGGACAACGTCGTACCATACGAATTATAGGGGAAATAGACGTGCCCAAAGAACTTGAAAACTTTGTAGTAAAGGCAGAAAACAACAACCCTATTTATTTAAAGGATGTTGCTGTGGTTCGTTTTAAGGACGAAGACAAAACTACCTACGCTCGCGAATTTGGTCATCCAGTGGTAATGCTAGATGTTAAAAAACGAGCTGGAAAAAACATGGTTGCTGCTGCCGAACAAATTCAAGCCATAGTTAAAGACGCTATTGCAAACACCTTTCCTCCAGATTTAACCGTTACAATTGCCAACGATCAATCTTCAAAAACCATTGGTCAGGTAGACGATTTAGTTAACAATATCATATTTGGTATTATACTAGTTGTAACCGTTTTAATGTTCTTTTTAGGATTTAAAAACGCCTTGTTTGTTGGGTTTGCCATTCCTATGTCTATGTTTATGTCCTTAATGATATTGGACCTCTTAGGCTACACCATGAACACCATGATTCTTTTTGGGTTAATTATGGGGCTTGGTATGCTGGTAGATAATGGTATTGTTGTGGTAGAAAACGTGTATCGTTTAATGAGCGAAGAAGGCATGAACAGAACTGAAGCCGCAAAAAAAGGAATTGGTGAAATAGCATATCCTATTATCATTTCAACTTTAACAACAGTTGCAGCTTTTGTTCCCCTTGGTTTATGGCCTGGTGTAATGGGGCAGTTTATGAAATATTTCCCAATAACCTTATCCGTAGTTCTTGGGTCTTCATTATTTGTTGCTATTTTCTTTAACTCGGTTATGGTATCTCAATTTATGACCATTGAAGATAAAGATATGCCGCTTAAAAACATTATAAAAATATCGGCTATTGCTGGAGGTCTTGGATTATTAATATTAATAACCGGAAGTGCCTATCGAGGTTTAGGAACTTTAATGATTGTAACCGTAATACTACTATGGGTTTACCGCTTGTTTTTACGAAATTGGGCAAACGGATTTCAAAATAAAATATTACCAAAATGGGAGCGTATTTACGAGAAATCACTTCGTTTTGCCTTAAGCGGAAGAAAACCTGCCGTAATCACTATAACCACTTTTGCATTACTAATAATAGCTTTTATGGGCTTTGGAGCATCTGTAGGAAGCCAACGCACAAAAGTAGAATTCTTTCCAGATAATACGCCAAATCAAATTATAGTTTATATAGAATATCCTGAAGGTACTGACATTAAAAAAACTAACGCCATTACAAAAGATATAGAACAACGTGTATATAAAATCATTAATGATGAAGCTTATATGGACGGTGATTTTAATTTCTTAACCGAGAGTGCGGTATCGCAAGTTGGTGAAGGCGCTGGTAACCCGCAAACCGATGGTGGTTCTGCTGCCGAAATGCCGCATCGTGGAAAAATTACAGCTACCATGCGCGAATACAAATTTAGGAAAGGTGCAGATAGTCAAGAACTTCTTAAAAAGGTTCAAGAAGACTTAAAAGACATTTATCCTGGAGTTGCTATTTCGGTTGAAAAAGATGCTGCAGGACCTCCTGCAGGATATCCCATTAACGTAGAATTAGAAGGTGACGATTATACCGAATTAATTGCTACTGCAGAAAACATGCGCGATTTTATTAATACTAAAAACATTCAAGGTATTGATGAGCTAAAAATCGATGTTAATAAATCAAAACCATCAATGCAGGTTTTGGTTGATAGAAAAAAAGCAGGTGAGTTAGGTGTTAGCGCCGGACAAGTGGGGCAGCAACTTCGTAATTCTATTTTTGGTGCCAAAGCAGGTGTTTATAAAGAAGATGGAGAAGATTACGATATTTATGTTCGTTTTAATGAAGAGAATAGATACAATACTAGTGCTATTTTTAATCAGAAAATAACGTTTAGAGATATGGCTTCTGGACAAATAAAGGAAGTTCCTGTATCTACGGTTGCAAAACAAACCAACAATTCTGGTTTTAGTGCTATTAAGCATAAGGACGTTAAGCGAGTGGTTACGTTATATTCTGCATTAGCACCTGGATATACAGATGCTGCGGCTATTGTAGCTAAAATTCAAAACGAAATGCAAGGGTTTACACAAAAACCAGATAATGTAAATATCGATTATACGGGGCAAATAGAAGAGCAAAATAAGCAAATGGCCTTTTTAATGGGTGCCTTTTTTACAGGCTTAGGTTTAATTTTCTTTATACTAATATTCCAATTTAATTCGGTTTCGAAGCCTGGAATTATTATGATAGCTATATTTTTAAGTTTAATAGGTGTGTTTGGAGGTATTGTAGCCACAGGAAGCTCTTTTGTTATAATGATGACCATGATGGGAATTATCTCATTAGCCGGTATTGTGGTAAATAACGGTGTGGTACTGCTAGACTATACGCAACTTTTAATTGATAGAAAGAAACTAAGTTACCATTTAGAAGCCGATCAATATTTAGGAAAAACTGATTTAATGGAAGCAATTGTTAAAGGAGGAAAAGCACGTTTAAGACCTGTTTTACTTACAGCAATTACCACGATTTTAGGATTAATTCCGTTGGCAACGGGTTTAAACATCAACTTTTTTACTTTATTTAGTGAGTTTGATGCTAACATTTATATGGGTGGTGACAACGTAATTTTCTGGGGACCATTAGCTTGGACCGTTATTTACGGATTATTTATAGCGACGTTTCTAACTTTAATAGTCGTGCCAATTTTATTTTATCTTATAACCCAATTTAAAATGTGGTTATTTAAAGATCGAGTTTCAAATGAAACCGAGTTAATTGATCAAGAAACTTTTAATTTAAACAAAAACGTTTAGATTAATTTGAATTTATTGTAAGTTCTTTATTTAAATCGAGACTTTAATCTAGAAATTGTCACTTCTCAATGTTATAGAATTGGCAATACACCTTAAAACAACCATCTTAGTTGTTTTAAAGTAATCCTTTTGTTCTTAGATCATTAGGATTAATTAATAGCGAAGAAAAGCCCCAACAAATGTTGGGGCTTTTTGATTATTAACATAGTCTAGTTAAACTGTTACTACGTTCTATTTTAAATTAAATGTTAACCTACCAAATACGTAGCGTCCATTATTACCAAACTGCGATACACGACGTGAGTAAACAAATTGATTACTTGAAGTTAAGTATCCTGGTAATTCATCGGGATAAACATCCAATAAATTATTAGCACCAATGGTTAATCTTAACGCATCGCTAAAATTATAACCCACAGTTAAATCAGTTATCACATTAGATCCAATTTCAGGATGTCCGCCTTCGGTTAAGTTTCCGGTATCGAATACACTACCAAAAAATGCATTTCTTAAGAAAATGTTCCAATCGCCTATGTCTAAGTTATGCGATAAGTTTGCTTTTACTCTAGGTACAGCTAGCTCTAAATACACTCTAGACGCTTCATCAAAATAGTTATCTAATAAACCTGCTTCCGTTAAAATATCACTTCCTTGTGTAGCGCCAACTTTTTCGGTTTTAGAGTAGGTTGCTGCTAAATTATTAGTTAACCTGCCCTCACCAATATTTGCTTTATGCGAAATTACCACATCTAAACCTTTAGTTTCTGTGTCGATAGCATTCGCGAAAAACGCAGCTTGACCAATTCCTAGATTAGTAAATATATCGGCTAATTGAGAGCCATCATTTGGGTTTGAGAAATTACCAGTATAAGTAACTCTATCATCAATAGCAATATAGTACCCATCAATAGTTATGGTTAAATTAGCATCTGGAATTTTAGTAGTAAACCCTAAACTTGCATTAAAAGATGTTTCTTCTTTTAACTTAGGAATACCAAATAATGCTGCCGCTCTAGAACTATTAGTAAACGTTCCAACCTCTTGTGCAACACCTTGATCGTTAAATAGGGTATTAGATTTACTATAAAATTGTTGGTGTAATGAAGGGGCTCTAAAGCCAGTACTCAAGGCACCTCTTAAATTAGTATTATCGCTTAGTTTATAGCGCATAGCTAATTTACCATTTAATGTACTACCAAAATCACTAAAATCCTCGAAACGTAAGGCACCACTCATTAAAAACTTTTCAGAAATATCGGCTTCAACATCAACATATAATGCCATACTATTTCTTTTAGCATCTATCGCATTTTCTGGAGTAAACCCAGAAAACACTTGTGCACCAGCTGTTGCTTGATTACCAAAAAAATCGGTTACCTGTAAGGTTGGATCTTCGGCAGCTGCAGCTGTTTCAACTTCGCCATTTACATCATATTTCGCATAAGATGACTCTTCTCCAGCTTCAATAAAGAAATTTTCAACACGATATTCTGCTCCAAAAGCTATGTTTAAACCAGACATGATGTCGTCGTAAAACTTAGACATATCAAAATTTACCGTATTCTGTTGAAAACCATTTAAACCAGCATCAAACTCGGTTGGAGAAGACGCTTGTAAATAAAAGTTTGTAGTGTTTGTAATGTTATAAGCAAACGTATTTAAACCCCAAGTGTGTGATAAATCGATATTCCAATCATTTATTTTCCCTTGAATACCAAACCCTAAAGATTTGTCAATAATATCAGACTCAATGTTTGGTAAAAAACCGTTTATATAAGATAAAGTATTTCCTCTACCTGATGAATGTCCCGGTGTTCTATAAAACCCAGAAGCATCACCATGACGATAAGATAACCCACCAAAGGCATATAATTTAGCTTCGTTTTCTACATCTCCAATAGGAATTTCTAGATTTCCCATTAGCTGACCTTGGTCTAATCCAGATTGCCCAACACTCATGTTGTAGTCACTTCTAGTTTGTCCTCTAGCTGCTAATTCTGCATCGGTAACATCTAAACCAGATAAAATCCCTGTAGTTTGTTCTCCTGTAGTTACATTATAACCAGACAACTCCTCGATACTTGTAGCTCCCGCAATTTGTCCTTGTAAGCCAGCATCAAAATGTCCAACCTGAGTGGCATAATTTTGAATAGCACCCAAATCGTTTCTTAAATCGGATAGATTAAAACCATCTTGAAAGGCTTGCCATTCTATAGCATTGTACGCATGAAATAGAGCACCGCTATTGGCACGAGCACGAGATGTTCTTTGACGGGTTGTTAAAGACCCCGTTAAATTAATAAAACCGCCATTTTCACCTATTGGAAGACCGTAGTTTAAATCGATTTGTGTTTTTTCACCATCGGTTCCACCATCATGATCATTTCCATTTTTAGACATATTAGCTCCTGTTGTAACCGCAGCAGTAAGCTCGTTAACATTGTCTTTAAGTACAATGTTAATAACGCCCGCAATAGCATCAGACCCATATTGGGCAGCAGCACCATCACGTAAAACTTCAATACGTTTAATTGAAGCTGCCGGAATCGCATTTAAATCTGTACCAACAGAACCACGTCCTGGTGTACCGTTAACATTTACTAAAGATGACGTGTGTCTCCTTTTACCGTTAACCAACACCAACACTTGGTCTGGACCAAGACCTCTTAATTGCGCAGGGTCAATATGGTCTGTTCCATCAGCCACAGTTTGTGTATTGGAAGAAAATGAAGGTGCTACATAATTTAAAATCTGTGTTACCGATACTTGTGGACCAGCTGTAGCTAAATCGGTCATATCAATAACATCTACAGGCACCGCTGTATCCACAGAAGTTCTACTTGGATTTCTAGACCCAATTAAAACCACCTCATTTAATGCAACACCAGATTCCATTGTTACATTAATAACCGTACCTGAAACGCTTTTTTCTTGCGTTTCGTAACCTACATACGAAAACACTAAAACATCTCCCGTTTTTGCATTAACACTGTAGTTTCCGTCAAAATCTGTTGTAGTACCTTTTGTGGTACCTTTTACAATTACCGAAACGCCGGGTAAACCTCCAGAATTATCTGTTACTGTTCCTGAGACTTCTTGAGCCATTACTGTTCCAGATAAGCCTAAAAAGAATAGAAACAGCAGACATTTTAAATGTAAAATTTTACTCATAGTTATTATTTATTTTGAATTAGTTCTAGCTAATATATGGATATTATATTATAATTTAAACACTTACACCCAGAATATTATGCACCTAACAGACTACATTAAGCAAAAACTTGAACTACAAAAAACAATAATACCTTAAGTGCTTTAGAAAAAAAACAAGTCATAAAAACACATGATAGTCAGAACCTAAAAACTAAACTACACAAAACCTAAAACACAAATTAAAAGGAATAAAACAAAACCCCAGATTTTAGTCTTTATACTAAAACCTGAGGTTTATATAATTTTGAAGCGTATATACTAAAAAACGCTATATTTTAAAATTTAAACGCTACGCTTGCATTTAAAACGGTGCCATTAAAACCAAATTGGCTTACTTCCCAAGGGTATTTAAAACGACCACCAAGATCGGTAACAAAATCGCCTTTAGTATCTATTTCATCTGGATACACATTAAGCAAGTTATTTACCGAAATATTTGCTGAAATCTTTTCGCTAAACTCGTAACCAACTATTAAATCTGTTATAATTTTACCAGCGAAAGTTTGATCGTAAGCAGCATCATCTATAGGTAATGGACCGTTTCCTAAATCTGCTCCATTTAAACCATTATTAGCATGTTGCCAAGTAACCTCACCAAAGTACGTGTTATTTAAAATAAAATTCCATTTGTTTAAATCATAATCCAAGCCTAATAAAATTTTAGACTTAGGTCTAGCAGACGTAATTCTTGCTTGTTCTTTTCTATTAAAAATTTCATAGCCATTATCTGCTAATAATTCTGGTGTATCAATTTCACCATCAATTGTAGTTTCATTAAAGTTAGCAGCTAAAGTTGCAGATAAATTTCCTTCTCCTAAATTGATATTGGTATAGTTAAGTACTAAATCTACACCTGTTGTATTAGTATTTACGGCATTCACGAAAAACTTTAAACTAGTAATAGAATTATCATTTAAAATTGTTTCTACTGGATTGGTAGTGGTATCGTCTCCATCAAAACCAATTTCTCCTGTAAATAATACACGATCGTCTACTTTTACATTATAGAAATCTGCTGAAACTGAAAAGTTTGGTTTAATTTTATAAGTAATACCAGCCGAAATATTTTTTGATGTTTCTGCACTAAGTTGCGGCACACCTAAATCTTCTCTAATAATAGGGTCTACATTATTAAAAGTACCTTGGTTTGAAATGGTTCCTCCAGATACAAGAGTTTGCACATTACTTAAATAGATTTGATGTAAAGATGGTGCTCTAAACCCTGTACTATAAGATGCCCTTAAAGCGCCTCTATTATCACCTAAAGAGTAGCGACCACTAACTTTCCATGATACGTTATCTCCAAAATCGCTAAAATCTTCATATCGTACTGCTCCACCAATTAACAAAGCATCAGTTGGCTCCCACTCCACATCTCCATATACACCGTAGTTATGCCTATCGGCACGAACAGCGTTTGAAGGCTGTAAACCAGGAAAAGATTGCGCTCCTCCATTTCCTGTAGGATTGAAATAAGATGCTGGCTCTCCAGCTCTAGCAGAAAAATTTTCTTGTTTAATTTCTGCTCCAAAAGCAATATTAACTTGACCCAAGCTTCTTGAAAAATCCAAGTTAGCTAAAGCGTTACTAAACGCATATCCCCCAACATCAAACCCTGTAGGACTGTTGGCACCTAAATCTATATTTAACGTATTGTTTACATCGTAATCAATTCTATTTCTTCCGTAAGTACCGCTAAAATCAACATCGAAATTAAACAGTTTCCATTTAACACCAGCAGTTAAATTATTATCTAAAACATCAGTTTCAAAAGTAGGTTGAAATCCATTATATTCCGTACCTGCTTCGTGTAATAAATTGTGCGGATCACTTACCCAATATGGTGTTCTATATAATGCAAAACTCTTACCTTGTCTAGAGGTTACACCACCAAACGTATAAAACTCTCCCGAATCGTTTTTAAAAGGAATTCCGGCATTAAAAAACAAATCTAATTTCTTTAATTCAGGCTGCCCAACGGTCATACCTAAATCTGGATTTTCTGCTAACCAAGAACCCCAAGTTGGGTCATCGGCAGCAACACCAAATAAAACATCAGATCCTGGAGTACCTGGTCTATTAGTCTTTTCTTGCTCGTAATACCCTGCAGTAACATTTAAATAGCCTCCATTTTTGCCAGTTAAGCCCGTATTTAAATCTACTCCAAAATTAAAACCATCACCTTCTGTGGTAACACCAGATTTTACATTTACCGAAGTATAGTCTACATTCTTTTTTAATACCATGTTAATTACACCGGCAATAGCATCAGACCCATATTGGGCAGAAGCTCCATCTCGTAAAACCTCTATACGTTCTATGGCCGCAGCAGGAATACTCTTTAAATCTACTCCTACTTCACCTTTACCTGGAGTATCATTTATATAAACTAATGCACTTTGATTTTTACGTTTTCCGTTTACTAAAACTAAAGTTCTACTTGGTCCTAACCCACGTAAATCGGCTGGATCAAAATGCGCTGTCGCATCAGAAATAGCTTGTGTAGAAGAGTTAAAAGACGGTACTTTATAAGTTAACATTTTATCTACCGTTGGCTGTCCTGTATTACGCATTTCATCTAAACCTATATTATCAATAGGTACTGCAGAATCCAATATTGTTCTTGGTTTTGATCTATTTCCGGTTAAAACTACGGCCTCTAAAGCCACACCAGATTGCATAGTTACGTTCAATTTACTACCCGCAACCGTATTTTCTTGCGTCTCATAACCCACATAAGAAAACACCAAAACATCGCCAACATTAGCACTAATGCTATAATTTCCGTCAAAATCGGTTGTTGTTCCTGTAGAGGTCCCTTTAACAACTACCGAAACCCCTGGTAATGCGCCAGTATCGTCCTTAACAACACCCGAAACTTCTTGTGCTATTATTGTAATAGGTAAGCCACAAAAAAACAGGAACATCATCAATTTTAAATTCAAAAATTTACTCATAATCATATTTTAATTTAAAGTTAGTTAGTGCTAATATATACATATTATCACTCCCGTAATAAGAATTTACTAAAATTTATAGTCAAACATTTAATTATCGTTAAGTTATAAAGATAAACAATAAGATATCCCCAAAACCAAGAAACCGTTAAAACCGTCATTAACTTTCGTTACAAGCATTGTGTAACTATATAATACACATCATTTATTTAAAAAAACATATATAAAAATTTATACTCAAGCGTATTTCATTAAATTTGCACATCAAAATTTAACTATGTACAGAAGTCATAATTGTGGTGAATTAACAGCTGCAAATATTAATACAGAAGTTACCCTATCTGGTTGGGTACAAAAGTCTAGAGATAAAGGTTTTATTGTTTGGGTCGATTTACGGGATCGTTACGGTATTACACAACTTGTTTTTGACGAGGAACGCACCTCGAAAGAGCTAATTGAACAAGCTCAAAATTTAGGCCGCGAATTTGTAATTCAGGTTAAAGGAAAGGTTATTGAGCGTGCTTCAAAAAATCCAAATATCTCTACTGGCGATATCGAAATTTTAGTATCGGAGTTAACTGTTTTAAACAAAGCCATATTACCACCTTTTACTATTGAAGATAAAACCGATGGTGGCGAGGATATTAGAATGAAATATCGTTATTTAGATATTCGTCGTAACCCTGTAAAAAACAGTTTAATATTTAGACACAAGGTAACTCAAGAAGTGCGTAATTACCTTTCAAAAGAAGGTTTTATAGAAGTTGAAACACCATATTTAATTAAATCTACACCAGAAGGTGCACGCGATTTTGTGGTTCCTTCTAGAATGAACGAAGGACAATTTTACGCCCTTCCGCAATCGCCACAAACATTCAAACAATTGCTTATGGTTGGTGGTATGGATAAGTACTTCCAGATTGTAAAATGTTTTAGAGACGAAGATTTACGTGCCGACAGACAGCCAGAATTCACACAAATTGATTGTGAAATGGCGTTTATCGAGCAAGAAGATATATTAAATGCTTTTGAAGGCTTAACGCGCCACTTACTTAAAGAAATAAATGGTGTTGAGGTTGAAAAATTCCCAAGGCTGTTATACGACGATGCCATGCGTTTATACGGAAACGATAAACCAGACATTCGTTTTGGGATGGAATTTGGCGAGCTAAACGAAGTAACCCAACATAAAGAATTTGGTGTTTTTAATAATGCCGAATTAGTAGTTGGTATTGCTGTACCAGGTGGAAATAGTTATACCAGAAAAGAAATAGATAAATTAATTGACTGGGTAAAGCGCCCGCAAGTTGGTGCTTTAGGCATGATTTACTCACGTTGTAATGACGATGGGTCTTTTAAATCTTCAGTCGATAAATTTTACGACCAAGACGATTTAGCCAAATGGGCCGAAATTACTGGAGCTAAACCAGGCGATTTAGTTTGTGTACTTTCTGGAGATACTAATAAAGTGCGTGCACAATTAAGTGCATTACGTATGGAATTAGCAGAGCGCTTAGGCTTAAGAGATCCAAAAGTATTCGCACCATTATGGGTTATTGACTTCCCTTTATTAGAATTAGATAAAGAAACGGGTCATTACCACGCCATGCACCATCCATTTACTTCGCCAAAACCAGGACAACTAGAATTATTAGAAACCAACCCTGGAAAAGTAAAAGCCAATGCATACGATTTAGTTTTAAACGGAAACGAAATTGGTGGCGGATCTATAAGAATTCACGACAAGCAAACACAAGCCATAATGCTAAAACATTTAGGTTTCTCTGACGAAGAAGCTAAAGCACAATTTGGCTTTTTAATGGATGCTTTCGAGTATGGCGCGCCACCACACGGTGGTTTAGCTTTTGGTTTAGATAGATTGGTTGCTATTTTAGGCGGACAAGAAACTATTAGAGATTTTATTGCTTTCCCAAAAAACAATTCGGGTCGCGATGTCATGATAGACGCTCCTGCACCAATTGACGATGAGCAGTTAACCGAATTAAGCTTAAAACTTAATTTAAAATCATAAAAATTAAATCCTGCGCTATGCAGGATTTTTTATTAGTTTTATATCATGCCATCGCTAACAAAAAAACCACTTCGTAAATTTCTGCTCTGGAAATATAAATATATTTCAGAGCAACAATTTATTTATGCGCTAAGTATCCTAGTGGGCTTCTTAGCTGGTATGGGTACGGTAACACTTAAAAACTTAACGCATTATATTCGTTTACTATTTAAGCTAGAGTTTTTTAATAATTATCAAAACTCGTTGTACTTCATTTTCCCAATGATAGGGCTGTTCCTGGTGTATATTATAAAACAAATTTGGTTAAAAAAACATATTGGTCATGGTATATCGTCAACCTTATACGCCATTTCAAAACTTAATGGCATTATTCCACGATACAATATTTACGCCGCGTTAATAACAGCGCCGTTAACCGCTGGGTTTGGGGGATCGGTAGGTTTACAAGGTCCCGCAGTAAGTGTAGGTTCTGCTTTAGGATCTAATGCTGCACGTTTGTTTAGAATGAACACTAAAACACGCATGCTACTTATTGGTTGTGCCGCTGCAGGTGCCATGGCATCCATGTTTAAAGCACCCATTGCAGCCATTATTTTTGCCATAGAAATTTTTAGTCTCGATATTGCCTTTGCC
Organism: Algibacter pectinivorans; assembly: GCF_900112595.1. Lineage (GTDB taxonomy): Bacteria > Bacteroidota > Bacteroidia > Flavobacteriales > Flavobacteriaceae > Algibacter_B > Algibacter_B pectinivorans. The sequence continues at coordinate 594,529 of NZ_FOMI01000001.1, forward strand.
TCTCTTGTACCATTACTTTTGGCATCTGTTTCAGCAGTGGTAACCTCGTATATGTTTTTAGGAACCGATGTTTTGTTACGTTTCCAACTAACCGATAAATTCGAAATAAACGATATTGCATTTTACGTGCTGCTAGCCGTTGTTACAGGATTAGCATCCGTATATTTTTCAAAAGTGTTTTTTGGCATAACCAACTTTTTTAAGCAATTTGAAAGTAGAGCTGTGCGATTAATAATTGGTGGTTTAGCCATTGGCACCATGCTCTATTTTATTCCACCACTTTATGGTGAGGGTTACGGCATAATGAACAACCTTTTAAAAGGCGATCATTTAGCAGCCATTGGCACCACACCTTTCGATTTAGATTTAACAAATATCTGGATCGTTATTGCATTACTATTAGGCATAGGTATATTTAAAGCCATTGCCATGACCACCACTTTTGGTGCCGGCGGTGTAGGTGGTGTTTTTATTCCAACCTTAGTAATGGGAAATGTTTTAGGAAATGCCTTCGCAAAAATTATCAATAATATAGGCTTAGACTTTCATGTTTCCGAATCTAACTTTACATTAATTGGTATGACGGGGTTAATGGCAGGAGTACTGCACGCACCGCTAACCGCTATTTTCCTTATTGCCGAAATTACTGGAGGCTACGAGCTTTTTGTGCCATTAATGATAGTTTCTGCTATTTCATTCGCCATTACAAAATACTACGTATCCCATTCCATATACACCTTAAAATTAGCACAACGTGGTGAACTTATGACTCACGACAAGGACAAAAACGTTCTTATGGTTTTAGATATCGATAAGGTTGTAGAAACCAATTTTATCATCCTAAAACCCGAAATGAAACTAGGCGACATACTAAAAAACGCCGTAGCCAAATCGTCTAGAAACCATTTTCCTGTCGTTAATGATAATCATGAATTTTTAGGTGTCATCCGTTTAGACGATATCCGTCATATGATGTTTGACGCCGACCTTTACGACAAAGTAGACGCTGCTAGCCTCATGCACGCCGATGCTGGCATTATAAATTACGAAACCGATAACATGAATGTCATCATGGATAAATTCAAGTCCAGTGGCGCATGGAATTTGCCAGTGGTAAAAAATGGCAAATATTACGGTTACATATCCCGCTCCAAACTCCTAACCGCATACAGACAACAATTAATCAACTTCACCCAATAGCATCTAGCATGAAATACATTATATATATTCTAGCCATTGCCGCATTTACAAGCATTATTTTAGGGTTCTCCCTAGATGTCGAATATTCCGAAAAACTAATAGGTTTCGGCGTAACCGGTTTATTTTTAGTGGTATTTCCATTGTACACCTATTACAGCTGGAAAGATAAAAACATGAAAGATTACATGCTTACCAAAGAAAACCTCGATAAAATGCGCGAATCCCAAAAGCGTAAAAAGTATTAAAATTTGGGCGCCCCCCTTAAAGGGTCGGGCTTTCACTACTCAATCTTTTTGCGAAAAGCAAAAAGGATTTCAAACAAACCGTTCAATCCCTAACGCGGGTTAGTCAGCAAAAGCCAGTGCACAATTAACATGTATTTAGCATCCTAAAACAACAAACCCCTTAATCCCCTCTTATTAGAGGGTAAACTCATACGCTAAATAATTATTCTAAGTACTAGTTTTTTTTAAGGTAACAGTTTCCCTCCTAAAAAGGAGGGGATTAAGGGAGGTGTAAACCCATGTTCTTCAAACCTATAATTACAATCTTAAAGACTTCAATACGGCTTAAATTAAATATCATAATATACACACCCCTTAATCCCCTCTTATTAGAGGGGAAACTCATGCGCTAAATAATTACTTTAAGTACCAGTTTTTTTTAAGGTAACAGTTTCCCTCCTAAGAAGGAGGGATTAAGGGAGGTGTAAACCCATGTTCTTCAAACCTATAAATATAATCTTCAATAGCTCTAATAACATTCTCAATATCATTAAAAATTTGATAGTCTGAAAATCGTATAACACAAATCCCTAATTCATTTAATCTTTTTGTTTTAATAACATCCTTTTCATAAACCTCAAGTATTTCATGCGAATAACCATCACATTCGATACCCAATTGTAATTTATTACAAAAGAAATCTACTATAAATTCATCTATCGGTTTTTGCCTATGAAAATCGTAACCATGCATTTGATTTCTTCTTAAATACGTCCACAACTTAATTTCAGATTTAGTAGAATTATTTCTCAGCTGTCTAGCTAATTCTTTAAGTTTTGGATTATAAGATATTTTCATATTTTAAAAATAGAGAACAGGTGGTAATTATAAAACTCTAATTTAGGGATAAATAAATTCTTAATTAGAAACACACCCCTTAATCTCCTCTTACTAGAGAGGAAACTCATGCGCTAAATACTTTTTCTAAGTATTAGTTTTTTAAGGTAATAGTTTCCCTCCTAAAAAGGAGGGATTAAGGGAGGTGTTAACCCATTTTCTTCAAACCTATAAATATAATACTCAATAATTTAATACTAGTTAAATTAAATATCATAATATACACACCCCTTAATCCCCTCTTACTAGAGGGGAAACTCATGGGCTAAATAATTATTCTAAGTATTAATTTTTCTAAGACAACAGTTTCCCTCCTATAAAGGAGGGATTAAGGGAGGTGTAAATTTATACTCTAATTCAAATTCCGTTTCTCAACAAAAAACCGTTTCATAAGTGCCGAAGCCTCATCAGCCAGAACACCCCCAGAAATTTCAGTTTTAGGATGTAACTTGGTATTTAAATTAATGCAACCACGAGCTTCATCTCTAGCCCCATAAACTATTTTAGAAATCTGACTCCAATACAGCGCACCCGCACACATTTGGCAAGGCTCTAACGTTACATACAAGGTACATTTATTAAGATATTTACCGCCCAAAAAATTAGAGGCCGCAGTTATGGCTTGCATTTCGGCATGGGCCGTAACATCCGTTAATGTTTCGGTTAAATTATGTCCGCGAGCAATTACTCTGTTATCAATAGTAATTACAGCACCAACAGGAATTTCACCTTGTTCAAAAGCAGCTTCAGCCTCCTGTAGCGCTTTCTTCATAAAATAAGTATCGTCAAAAGGTTCTATCATGATAGCAAAAATACAAATTCATTCTTGTACTTTTGCGTTGTGCAAAAAAGTCTATTAAAACAAATTAACAACCCTAAAGAACTTCGTCTTTTAAACCAAAAAGACCTACCTCAACTTGCCAAAGAGTTACGCGAATTTATCATTAATATTGTCGCTACAAAAGAAGGACATTTAGGAGCTAGTTTAGGCGTTGTAGAACTTACCATAGCCTTGCATTATGTTTTTAACACACCAACAGACCAACTTATTTGGGATGTTGGCCACCAAGCCTACGGACATAAAATCTTAACCGGACGACGCGACAATTTCCATACCAACCGCCAACTTGGAGGCATAAGCGGATTCCCGAAACGAGAAGAAAGTACCTATGATTCTTTTGGCGTTGGGCATTCGTCAACTTCAATATCGGCAGCCTTAGGAATGGCCATTGCCTCACAATTAAAAGGCGATAACAAACATCATATTGCAGTAATTGGAGATGCTTCCATTGCTAGCGGAATGGCCTTTGAAGGTTTAAATCATGCAGGCGTTACAAATGCTAACTTGTTAGTTATTTTAAATGACAACGCCATTGGCATAGACCCAAGTGTTGGCGCATTAAAAATGTATTTAACAAACGTTAAAAAAGGCACCCAAAAACAAGATAATATTTTTGAAGCCTTAAATTTTGACTATTCTGGACCTATTGATGGCCATAATTTAGATGAAGTCATTAAAGCGTTAGAACGTTTAAAAACCGTAAAAGGCCCAAAGTTTTTGCACATTATTACTACAAAAGGTAAAGGTTTAAAACAAGCCGAAGCCGACCAAGTTAAGTACCATGCCCCAGGAAAATTTGATGCTATAACTGGCGACTTACCAATTAAATCTACCCAAATTCAAGCACCTAAATACCAAGATGTTTTTGGACATACCATTGTAGAATTAGCAAAACAAAATAAAAACATTGTAGGTATTACACCTGCAATGCCCACAGGAAGTTCCTTAAAATACATGATGGAGCAAATTCCAGATCGTGCTTTCGATGTTGGCATTGCCGAACAACATGCAGTAACCCTAGCCGCAGGAATGGCAACACAAGGTTTAATACCGTTTTGCAATATTTACTCTACCTTTTTACAACGTGCCTACGATCAAATAATACACGATGTAGCCATACAAAAACTACCTGTTATTTTTTGTTTAGACCGTGCAGGTTTAGTTGGTGAAGATGGCGCGACACACCACGGTGTTTTCGATTTAAGTTATTTACGTTGCATCCCGAACCTTATCATTTTTGCACCTAGCAACGAGATGGAGCTCCGCAACATTTTGTACACCGCGCAATTAGGTTTAGAGCAACCTATTGCCATACGTTATCCAAGAGGCCGCGGTAAAACGATAGATTGGAAACAACCGTTTTCTAAAATTGAAATTGGAACAGGAGTTACCCTTAATAAAGGAAACAAACTTGCTATTTTAAGTATTGGTACTATTGCCAAAAATGTTTCCGAAGCTATAAAAGATTTAAACGTTTCGCATTACGATATGCGTTTTGTAAAACCTTTAGATGCAAACTTACTTCATAACATTTTTAAAACTTATAATACCATTGTTACTGTTGAAGACAACAGTATTAAAGGTGGGTTTGGATCTGCCATTTTAGAGTTTGCTTCTATAAATAATTATAAAAACACTGTAAAAGTACTAGGTATTCCTGATGATTTCTTAGAGCATGGTACTTTATACGAACTTCAAAAAGTTATTGCTTTAGATGTTAAAAGCTTGAACACTTTTTTTGTAAAACATATTAATTAATTTTACCTATTATTGATTTTAAGCCTTTCGAAACAATGAATAAAAACCCTTTTTTAGAATACATAAGTAAGTTTATTACCTTAACACCTAAAGAAGAAACTATTCTGTTATCTAAAATAGTTCAAAGAAATTATCTTAAAGATCAATACATTGTGCAACAAGGAGACGTCTGTAAAACTGCAAACTTTATTATTTCTGGGTGTACCAAAACTTATTATATAGATTTAGAAGGTCAAGAACATATAGTTATGTTTTCTATTGAAGATTGGTGGTCTTCCGACTTAGGAAGTTTTATAACCCAAACACCTGCCGACTTTAACGTACAATGCCTTGAAAACACAAAACTTATTCAATTTAACTACGAAAATCTTGAAGAGCTCTACAAAGAAATACCCAAACTAGAACGTCTTTTTAGAAAAATTGTAGAACGCGCTTACGTAGCTTCGCAAAAAAGAATTATTAGAAACTTTAGCCTTCCAGCAAAAGAGCGCTATAAAATTTTTAATGCCACATACCCAAAAATAAACCAACGCGTTCCCCAATATCTCATTGCCTCTTATCTAGGTATAACCAAAGAATTTTTAAGTAAAATTAAAAATCAGCTTGTTAGCAAGTAGTAAATATTAATCTAGTTTAACATTATTTTATAATCTACTTTATTTTTTTAGGATTTTATCTATAGCATCTTTGTTCAACAATTTAAAGAATTAAAAAAATGAAAAATTCAATTAAAAACATTGCAGCTATAACATTAATAGCTTTTATGGCATTTTCTTTTACTACAGAAGGCCCAAATAAAAAAGAAATTAAAGTAGAAAAAAGTAAAATTGTATGGAAAGGATACAAGGTTACCGGATCTCATGAAGGTGTGATTAATATTAAATCTGGATATCTAAATTTTAACGAAGACAAATTAACCAGTGGAGAATTTATTATAAACATGAATAGCATAACCTCTACAGATTTAGAAGGTGAATACAAAGAAAAACTAGAAGGTCATCTAAAATCCGATGATTTTTTTGGCGTTGAAAAATTTCCAACAGCAATTTTAGTTTTCAAGAAAGTAAACGCAACTGGAAAAAACTCTTATAACATAACAGGTGATTTAACTATAAAAGGGAAAACCCAGATAGTATCATTTAATTTTTCGGTTTATGGAAATAAAGCTAATGCATCGTTAAAAATTGATAGAACAGCCTTCGATGTTAAATATGGATCAACAAGTTTCTTTGAGGGATTAAAAGATAAAGCTATTTACGATGAATTTGACTTAATTGTGGATTTAGAGTTTTAAAAATAAAAACAATCTCTCATTTTTATTTTATTATTGCGCAAATTTAAAACGCATGCTAATCACAATAAAAAGGCTTAAATCAAGTGGTTTGGGCCTTTTTTTATTAAAAATTTTTAAGAAATATTTCATTTCCAAAAAAAACTAAATGTAAATTATGTAGAAAGTAAACAAACTGTAAGCCCAATTTATATATACTAACTAATAAGAGTAAGTAATTAAATCTTTTAACTAACTTTTAAATTTAAAGAATAACGCAATCAAGAGTTAGTTAAAACATATAACGCAATACTAACAAAACTTAATAAAGTTATTAGATTTATATATTATATAGCATCCAAAGTTTATACAAGTAAAAGTCTTAATAAAGTTAGATTTACTTAAATAAAATTAATAGACTTTTATATGAAAAAAGCGCCTTTTAAAGTTTAGGGTTACGTAGCAAAAACAATTGTAATAATAAATTATTTAAATTAAAACCCAATAAACAACATTGAAACCTTATTGTATTTACCACTTTATCGACACCTCCAAAATTAAATTCTCTAGCCAATTACAGTAATAATTACTTTTAAAAACTAATACCTTTTATTTTCTTATAGTTTAATATAGCTTTACTATCCGACAGTAAAGATATATAGTAGCACACACCCAACAAACGACTATATAAACTAGTATTAGTTGTTTTTATGGCTCCTGGCAAGCTTTTTAAAATAAGCTTGTCGTAGTTTGATGCACTATTGTTAAAGTTATTATTTATGGCATTAGTGTAGGTTTTTAATAGTGTATTAATAACGCCGTAGCCTACAATCTCTTTATCGATAACCTCGGTAGAATGATATATATTATCAATACTTATTTTAATTACATCCTTTATCTGGGCATCGTATTTACTTTTGTCGAGCAATGCACAATCAAAATTTCCGTTTAAAATAGCTTCTTCATGAGTCATAAATATATCGACTGCCTCATTAATTAGCGACCCTATAGCCAGTGCACGTAAGTAACCCACGCGATCTTCTTTAGTTGAAAGAGCGTAATAGTTTTCAGGCCTTATAGTGTGTCTTATTATTTTAGAGAGGTATTCTAAGGCAAATTCTTCTTGTATAAGGCCAAGGTTAATACCATCTTCAAAATCGATAATGGTGTAACAAATATCATCGGCGGCTTCTACCAAATAGGTTAATGGATGTCTGGCATAGCTTAAATGGTTTTCACTTCGTTTTACTAACCCGAGTTCTTTTACCACATCTAAAAAAGCTTCTTTTTCGCTCTGAAAAAAACCATACTTTTTATCAGCTATATGTTGTGTTGGCTTTTTTGGTAAGGACTCTTTTGGGTATTTTATAAATGCACCAAGTGTAGCATAACTTAGGCGCAGACCTCCTGGACGCCCAGATCTATCTTCGGTTAAAATTTTAAATCCGTTAGCATTACCTTCAAAATCGCATAAATCTTGATATTCTTTAGCACTTAGTTGAGATTTAAAGGTTTTACCTTCGCCGGTTTTAAAAAACTCGCCAATAGCTTTTTCTCCTGAGTGCCCAAAAGGCGGATTTCCAATATCATGCGCCAAAGCAGCTGCTGCCACTATAGCTCCAAAATCGTTGGCTTGATACCCAAGTGAGCTTTGTAAATACGGATGTTTTTCAAGTAGTTTTTGTCCCACACGCCTACCCAGAGAACGTCCAACAACGCTAACTTCCAAACTGTGAGTTAACCTGGTATGCACAAAATCGGTTTGGGACAATGGTATAACTTGAGTTTTGTCTTGTAAACTCCTAAATTCAGATGAGAAAATAATACGATCGTAATCCACCTCGAAACCCAACCGTGTTTCGTCTTGTTCTTTACGTATACGTTTATTAGTGTCGCCAAAGCGCTTTAAGGATAAAAGTTGCTCCCAGTTCATAATTTTTCATTCAATTAACCTGCGGCAAGATAATAAATTGTTGACTTAATGGGTTGGTAAATTACTTAACATTAAGGTAACATTTTAATCATTTATGTTTAATGATTTAGTAACATATTAAAGCTGTAATAAAATGTATTATTGCAACTTATTTTATAACTACCATGAAACAAATAACTTATATTACACTATTTTTTATTTCAGCATTATCTTATGCCCAAAATAGTGGTTCCATAAGCGGTAGCTTATTAGATGCAGAATCTAATTACGAACCTTTAACTTTAGCTACAGTGATTTTAAAAGAAACTGGAGCCAAAGTTTTATGTAATGATGAAGGTTATTTTAAGTTCGATAACTTAAAAAACGGCAAATACACTTTAGTAAGTAGCTTTATTGGATATGAAACTAAAGAAACAATAATTACTGTAGCATCAAACGCATCAAATATAAATTTAACGCTGTCGGCAAGAACAATAACTTTGGAGGACTTAGTAACAACAATGGCTGGCAATAATAACAAAGCATCACGTTTATAGCATAACTAGCATCGCCTAAACATTAACATATTAGGTTACACCAACATTTTAAAAGCCCTTTTCTTATACGTAGAGAAGGGCTTTTTTATTAAAACTAGTTAACCCCAATAAGTACACAGGATTAATTTTAATGTTAACAGAGTGTAAATTATTTAGTACATGTTTTACATATTAGTTAACACTAACCTAACACTTTTATTACAGTTGTTTAATCCATAGATAACACATTGTTTATAAAACGGTAGTTTCTTTGCGGCAAGATAAAAACAACAAAATTTAACTAAGAATATTTTAAAATTAAACTCATGAAAAAATTATTTTTAACCTTGTCAATCGCATCTTCTCTAGTACTTACAGGATGTTTACAAAGTGATGATACTCCTATTATTATAGAAGAAACTACAATCACTAATAATTTCACTAATGATGGTGATAATGATGAAGCTTTCGAAACAATAGTTGTATCTGGTGGTATTGCCCTTGACGAAACTTGGACTTCTGATAACGTATATGTATTAGATAGAAAAGTTGTAGTACAAGAAGGTGTTACACTAACCATTGAAGCTGGTACCATTATTAAAGGTAAAGCTGGAACAAATTCACTTTCATCTGCATTAATAGTTGCTAGAGGTGCTAAACTAAATGCTGTTGGAACTGCTACAGCTCCAATTATTTTTACTTCTATTAGTGATAATATAGAGCCAGGTCAAACAGCTGGAACAAATTTAAACGAAAGCAATAGAGGTCTTTGGGGTGGTATCATCATGTTAGGTAGAGCTTCTATCTCTGTTTCTGGTGATACTGGTCTTGCTAATATTGAAGGAATTCCTGCCGATGATACTTTTGGATTATATGGAGCCGATTTAGAAAATGGTGAATCATTTATTGATGATGATAATTCAGGTACGTTACAATATGTTTCTATTCGTCATGGTGGTGCTTTATTAGGAGAAGGAAACGAAATTAACGGTTTAACACTAGGTGGTGTTGGTAGCGGAACAACTATCGATAACGTTGAGGTTATAGCTAACGTTGATGATGGTATTGAGTTTTTTGGAGGAACTGTAAATGCTTCAAATGTATTAGTATGGGCTCAAGGTGATGATGCACTTGATATTGATCAAGCTTACTCTGGTACCATTACAAACGCTGTAGTAGCTTTGGGTGAAGCGTCAGATCATGCTTTGGAAATTGACGGTCCAGAAGGATCTCTTAATGGTGAATTTACAATTAACGATTTAACTTTAATTGGAAACACAACTACAGCCAACGGTGAATATGCCGATTTTAGAAGTAATGCACAAGGACATGTAAACAATGTGTATGCTTATGGTTTTAAAGATTCTTCAGATGTTGAGTTAGATAACGACGGTGTTGCTACAAACTATAACAATGGTTTAATAACACTTGGAACCTGGGAAATTGTATTACCAGCAGGTGTTACAGATGTAGCAACCATTTTTGCTAACAAAGCAGAAAACGTTACAGTTACAGGTTTTGGATCGACTGCAACTGCCGTTACACAAGGAAGCCAAACAGTAGGAGCAACAACTTCAGCTCTTAGCTGGACATACGCTAATACTGCGGGAGGTTTCGGCTTTTAATCTAAAATTTATTTAACAAAATATAAATGCTACTGCTCACAAGGTGAGCAGTAGCATATAAATCATAAACATGAAAAATATTTTAATAGTTCTTTTTCTCTTTGCATTTGGTTTATTTAATATTACCAACGCGCAAACTGGAATATTAACCGGTAATGTTATCGATGGTGATTATAATAATGAGCCTCTTGCATTTGCCAACGTTTTAGTAAAGGGAACATCAACTGGTACGACTTCAGATTTTGATGGTAAATACCAACTTGAATTAAATGCTGGAACTTACACTATAATTTTCTCTTTCGTTGGTTATGAAACCAAAGAAATTAGTGATGTAGTGATTACTAATGGACAGGAAACTCATTTAGATATTACGCTAGCATCAAATGCTTTAGACGAAATTGTAATTACCACTAGCGTTAAAAGAAATACAGAAAATGCTGTATTACAAATACAGAAAAAATCTGTTACATTATTAGATGCTATGTCTGCTCAAGGCATTAAAAAAACAGGAGCTGGCGATGTTGCTGCTGCTGTAAAAAGTGTTCCTGGTGTATCTGTGCAAGGAGGAAAATACGTTTATGTAAGAGGTCTTGGAGATCGTTATTCTAAATCTATACTAAACGGTGTTGATATTCCTGGGTTAGATCCAGATAGAAACACTGTTCAAATGGATGTATTCCCAACAAGTATAATAGATAACATAATTGTAGTTAAATCTGCTGCTGCAGAATACCCCGCAGATTTTACAGGAGGTATTGTTGATATTATAACTAAAGATTTTCCAACAAAAGGTGAGTACTCTATTTCTTTAGGAGCTGCTTACAACCCTAGCATGCACTTTAATGATAATGCCCTTACATATAATGGCAGCTCAACAGACAATTTTGGTTACGATAATGGTTCAAGAGACTTACCAATAAATCGTTATCAACCAATTCCTGGTACTTTTGAAAATAGAGTATTATTAACATCATTAACAGATCGTTTTCAAAAACAATTAAAGGCCGACAATTTTACTAACGGTGCTAATTTTGATTTTGGTTTTACATTAGGTAACCAATATGCGCTTGAAAACGACGACAAAATTGGATATCAAGTTGCGGTTTCTTATAAAAATGATGTAACTTTTTATGACGAAAGAATTGATGGTCGTTATACAAGACGAGTTACTTCTGGGGCAAATGACATTTACGAATTAGATGCCTCTAGAACTAGTACAGGATCAGAAAGCGTTAATAATGTATTGCTTAACGGTTTAGTAGGAATTACTTATAAAACAAACCGATCTAAACTTAAAGTAAACTTACTGCACATACAAAACGGAGAGTCAACCTCTAACTTTTTAGAACAACAAAGTAATACTAGTGGAGGTGTTGGAGCATTTGAGCCACTTGTAAAAGATGGATTATTATACACACAACGTTCTATTACAAACCTGCTATTAAGTGGTAATCATAATTGGGGTGCAAACAATGAATGGGACTTCGATTGGAAATTATCACCTACTTTTACAGGAGTATATGATAAAAACCATAGAATTACACCTTTCCAAATTAGTGACGATGGTGATTATTTTATCTCACCTAGTGCCTCTAGTTATCCAATACAATTGTGGAGAAATTTAACAGAAGAAAATTGGTCTGGAAAAGCCGATTTTAGTAAAAAAGTAACCATCTTAAATAGACCTGCTAAAATTAAATTTGGAGCGTCACACAACTACAAATTTAGAGATTTTAGTATTGACCAGTACTCATTTACCAACACTAACGTAATTGTACCAAATGGAGACTCTAACTTGTTACTAGCAGAAGGAAATATTTGGACACCAAGTACAGGCGAGGGAACCCATTTAAATATTGAAAATGCATTTGAGCCTGCTAATGCATATGAAGGCGAACAACAAGTAAGTGCAACGTATTTTTCTGCAGAATTCAACTTATCTGAAAATCTTAAAACGGTTTTAGGTATTCGTTCTGAAAATTACATACAATACTACACTGGAGAAGAAAACGATGGTACAGCGTACACGAGAGAAAAGATTTTAGATCAATTAGATTTATTTCCATCTGCCAACTTAATATACGCTTTAACAGATGAATCTAACTTAAGGTTATCATATTCTCGCACAACAGCAAGACCTTCTTTTAAAGAAGCTTCAAGTGCACAAATTTACGACCCAGTTACAAATGATACATTTTTAGGAAATGCATTTGGTAAATTCGATTCTAATGGTAATCTTATATTTGATCCTATTAGCCCAACTTATATAAACAACTTCGACTTAAGGTACGAGATCTTTAGAGAAGAAGGCCAAATGATTGCGGTTAGTGGTTTTTACAAATCATTTAAAGATCCTATTGAAATTGTATTTATGCCAAACACAAGTTCTTCATCACCACAATATACGGTTGCCAATTTAGGTGATTCGAAAATGTATGGTGCAGAGTTCGAATTCCGTCAAAATTTTGGTTTTGTTAGAGAGTCATTATCAAACTTAACATTTAATGCCAATGCGTCTTATACAAAATCAGAGCTTATAATGTCTGATTTTGAATACCAATTAAGAACAGCTGAAGGTGTTTTAAGAACAGGTGAAACTGTGGACAGAACTCGTAGTTTACAAGGTATGTCTCCATACTTAATTAATGGAGGTTTCAATTACGATTTTGTAGATAAAGACATAAGAGCTGGACTATTTTACAATGTTCAAGGAAAATCTTTAGAAATAGTTGGTAATGGATTTTTCCCAGACGTATATGCCAAACCATTTCATAGTTTAAACTTTACTTCTAACTTTGTTTTTGGAGAAAACAAAAGATCATCAATAGATTTTAAAGTTAAAAATATTTTAGGTGATGAAAGAGAAAGTACTTTCGAATCTTTTAGAGCCCAAGATCAAATATTTTCTTTAAGACAACCAGGAACCGAAATATCAATTGGATATTCCTTTAAGTTTTAAAAGACAAATTGTGACGTCCTGAAATAGCGTTACAGAATTAATAATTTAAAGGTAGTGATTTAAAATCACTACCTTTTTTGTTTTTATATTGTTTTCTTTTGACCTTATTTTGATTGTGCATTTCTTGTGGCGTCAACATATAATTAGATAAATGTGGTCTAAAATTATTATATATTTTTATGGTATTTTGAACTAATTTAGTTTTAATTTCCAAATTGGTATTGTATTTATCAATTGCAAATTCTTGTTTTAACACACCATTAATCCGTTCTGCAATAGCATTTTCATAAGGGTCATATTGTTCTGTCATACTTGGTAGAATATCATTTTTATCTAATAG
>NZ_FOMI01000003.1 GCF_900112595.1 Algibacter pectinivorans
CAACGGTTTTGTGTATGGTTAGTTGCGTGTTTAAGCAACTAAATTAGTAAACAAAAACGAGCGCGAGAAAATTCCGAAGGAATTTTCCAAATAAGCAACGACCAAAGCAATTAATTATACACGTTGTTGTGCTTTCGTTTTTTTACGATTTTGTGATTGTTATATATTCATATATTTTGGCTTCTCTCTCGTCGTGGTTTTTTAAAATTATAAAATGCCATTTTCTACTTTGGTCTGAAACTTGAAATATTTCATCTTTTTTATGTTCTCTAATTGCATTTTCAAACCTTTCAATCATGCGACCTTCAGGAAACCAACCTAAATCACCATCTTTACTTCCAGGATCCATTGAGTATTTATTGGCAACTTCACTAAAAGTTTTGCCTTTTTTCAATTCTTTATAAGCTTTCTTTTGAATTTTCTTAATTTCCTTTTCGTTAAGGTTTTTTCCATTAATGAATATGTATTTTACTTTGAATTCTTTTATGTCTTTTTGGGATAATAGTTTAATTGCGTCAATGCTGTCTGCGTTAATTTCTTTTTCTTCGAGTAAGAAAACTTTTTTATTAATGTTTTTATCTCCAGTAGATAAAGAGTGTTTTTTGATGGATAGATTAGGATATAAAAATTTCAGACTATCAATTTGACTTTGACTTTCAACATTTTCTAAAATGTCAGTTAAGTTAATATCATTCTGAGCTTTTGCATAATGAAAGCAAATTATTGTTATAAACATGAAGATTTTTTTCATTAATCTGTCATTTTGTTAAATGAAGCACAACGGTCTCGTATAACCGTCAGTTACGGGTTTATATGCGTTAATTTTCGATTTGACACAGACTTTAGCAATTCCGAGTGGATTCGGACGTAGTCGAATCCGCCGTAATTGCGGTTATACATTGTTGTACGCAGGTTTTTTATTTCAGCCATATTAGAAATCCGATTAGTGAAATTATTCCGAAAAGGATTGAAATTCCAATAATAATCCGTTCTTTTTTTTGTTCCGCTTTCGCTCGTTCACGAATCCGATTTTTTATTTCAATCAGTTCTTTTTCAGGAACAGTTTTAAAATTCGGTTGTCGAGATTTTTTGTCAGATGAATAAATTCCATCACGATTATTTTCTTTAAATTTTGAACGATTAGATGGACGTTGCGCTCGGTTTTGTTTCATCCGATTTATCATATCCAATACGTGTCCAGCTCCTAATCCCATTTTATTCTAATCGATTATTTTTAATCAGCGAATCCAATTCCGCTTGATATTTTGCTCGCCAATCCTTTCCGTTTCTTTTATTTAGATACTTTTCAATTTCTGCATTATAAGCTTTAATTCCGCGTATAGTTGGTCCAGTTTGATTACAGCTTGTATAATGTTCGTGAAATCCATAGTCTTCTTTCAGTCCAATACAAGGAACTCCGCAAGGATGCAAAGGTGGTTCAGTTGTTACAATTCTTGCCGAATTTCTCCAGCCGTCAATCTTTGCAGTCAAATAATTGAATCGGTTAAAAAGTCCGAATTGCCAAAATAAAATTCCGACCAATAAGAGTCCAATTCCGATTGTTATTTTCTTTTTACGTTTCATCGGTCAACTTGCGTACAACGGTTACGTATATGAAATGTTGCGTGTTTGTGTGCGAGGATTTTCCGAAGGAAAATCAGAAGCTAGCAAACAAAGCAACTAACTTTGGTTAAGCACAAAATAGCAATTTTTTATATACAATGTTGTAAAACGTTTTTTAATTTTTCGGTTTAAATACTTTCTCAATTAATTCAGTTAGAAATGATTTTCGCTTATTTTCTGAATTCAGATTTTTTTCTGTTTGTTCATTTTTTTTATAAACAAGAATATTTTCATCTCCATAATTTGAGCCAAATCTTCCAGCGTCAAAATCTAAATGAATTGCACCACATTCACAATTCCAATAATCATTATGAGAAGCTAACATTTCACTTCCGCAATCAACACATTTGTAAACTATATTTTCATTTCTGCTCCATCCTATTCCTTTTCCAGAGGCTTTTGGTCCGCGTCCAAGAAATTTCATTCCGTTAATATTTAAATCAAATTTCGGTTGTATTAATTTACTCATATTCAGGTTTTCCTCAAATGTTTTACAACACTTGTATAACTATAGTCTAATAAGAAAACTACGGTTATATTGTTTATCGTTGCAATGTACTATTTTTCAACAACGAATCCAAAGGACTAGTTATAGTTTTGTTATTAATAGCTATTGTTTTAGTGTAAATTTCTGTTGTTTTTGGAGAATTATGTCCTAGCATATTCTGTAAATGCCTCATATTTATATTATTTTCAATACAATGCGTGGCAAACGAATGTCTTAAAGTGTGTACAGTTGCCCATGGGTTCGAATCTGTTTCTTTTACAGATTTTCTAAAAATAGACCTAATGCTAGAGGCGCTATATTGGTCACCAGCCTGACCCTCAAATAACCAATAAGATGGTTTGTACTTTTTGTAGTAATCGCGAAGTAGTGCTACCAAGTGCTCTGATAAAATGGTTTTTCTATCCTTTTTTCCTTTACTATCTTTTATAAATAGATAGCCTTCCTTAGAATGAACGTCTATAATACGTAAATTTATAAGCTCAGAAACTCGTAAGCCAGCGCTATAAATGGTATGAAGTATGGCTTTATGCTTTAAATTTGTAGGTTGTTGAATAATTTTAAGAACTTCGACTTTACTTAATACATTTGGTATGTTTAGCGGTTTTTTTGGTCTTTGTATATCATAATATTCTCTTGGCATTTTTAAAGCATGTTCGTAATAACATTTTATAGCATTTATCAATTGATTTTGATAGCTTTCACTAATTTTGTTTTTTGTAATTAGTTCGTAAATAAAACCTTCTATTTCATCTTTACTAACCTCACTTAAGTTTCGCTGCATAAACTTACTAAGAAATACATTAAACATTTTTTTATAAACTTTAATACTAGATCGGCTATATTGCTTTAAAACTAAAGCCTTTTCTAAGTTATACAGAGCTTTAATGGCATTGTTATTTAATGGAACCGATGGTATAGCTACAGAGTTCGCTATTTTTTCAATTTTAAAATTTCCGTTACACATAACCTTTAATTTGTTAAGGTTGTCTACAGTATTAATTACAGACCATAACTTCTGGTTTGGGTGCCAAAAACTACCATTAATTTTTTTTATAGATTCTCTTAAACTTTTTGATTCATAAGGAATATGTATTTTAATTCTTTTAGCACCTCTAAGAGGTTGATAAATTATTGGTTGCATAATGATGACTTTTGTTTTTTAAACATAGTAAAAAAGTTTATACAGATTAGTATATAATAATTAATAAGTATATATTAACCGTTAGAAACGAATAGATGTAAAAAATTTAAAATCAGTGTTTTAAAATTTATTTATATTGTTTTTTTACAAAATAGTTATGAAATGTAAAATATGTAGTAAACAAGTATTGGGAAGAAGTGATAAGTTATTTTGTTCAATTAAATGTAAAAATTACTATCACGTTAACTTAAGAAAATCAACAGCTCTAATAGTTAAAGAATTGGATACTATATTACATAGAAATCGAAGTATTCTTCTAGAGATTATGGGTAAAAAGAAAACACAATGTAAAATAGAGCGTGTTGTTCTTGAAAAAATGAAATTTAGATTTAAATATCATACGCATCAAAATATTAATAGCCGTGGAAAAATTTACCATTACGTATATGATTTTGCTTGGATGGAATTTTCTAGCGACGAAGTTTTGGTGGTAAGGAAGCCTTTAAATTTTTAACATTTGCTTTTTAAATTTTCATTTCAAACAAAATACAAAATACAAAACACAAAAGGACAAAATCAATTAACAATGATTTTGTCCTTTTAAGCCTTAATATTTATTTTAATTATGCTATATATTGTAAAAATATAAATAAATGGTAAACACTTTTTTTAATTTGTTACTCCTCAATTAAAACCCATTCGCCTTTAGCTAATAAAGGTTCGGCTTGTTTGTATTTTAAAGTTTTGTTTTCGCCATTAATTACGTGTTTTATAGTAACACGGTCGTTACGGCCTATTTTTGGCTTATCACGTACCACAGTTTCAACAACTTCTGGTTGGCGTTGTGTATTGCCTGCCGCTCTGTTTTGTGCCGAACGCTCATCAAGATTAGGAATTTCTTCTTTTTCTATATTAAGCTTTTCTTGCTTTCTTGCACGGGCTTCTTGAATAGTATCTTGAGTTTCTTGAGGTAATTCACCTTTAAATAAAAATGAAATGACATCTTTATTTACTTGGTCAATCATAGCTTTAAACAACTCGAAAGCTTCAAATTTGTAAATTAAAAGCGGGTCTTTTTGCTCGTGTACTGCTAACTGTACCGATTGCTTTAACTCGTCCATTTTACGTAAATGCGTTTTCCAAGCATCATCAATTATGGCAAGTGTAATGTTCTTTTCAAAATCGGTAATTAATTGTTTACCGTTAGTTTCGTAAGCTTTTTCAAGATCTGTAACGACATTTAAACTTTTAACACCATCTGTAAATGGTACCACAATACGTTTAAATTTGTCGGCTTGAGTTTCATATACATTTTTAATAACAGGGAATGCAAGTTCTGCATTTCTTGCCATTTTATCTCTGTAATGCGTAAACGCGGCTTTGTATATTTTAGAGGTAATGTCTTGTGCCGATAGTTTACCAAATTCTGCTTCAGTAATTGGCGAACTCATAGAGAAATAACGAATCAATTCGAACTCGAAATTTTTAAAATCGTTAGCCCCTTTATTGGTCTCGGCAATGCCTTCCGAAGTATCGAAAATCATATTTGCTAAATCGACACGTAAACGCTCTCCATTTAAGGCGTTATAACGACGCTTGTAAACCACTTCACGCTGCGCGTTCATAACATCGTCGTATTCTAATAATCGCTTTCTAACACCAAATTGGTTTTCTTCAACTTTTTTCTGTGCACGCTCAATAGATTTCGAAATCATAGAATGCTGAATCACTTCGCCTTCTTTTAATCCCATTTTATCCATCATTTTAGCTATACGTTCCGAACCAAATAAACGCATTAGGTTATCTTCTAACGATACATAAAATTGAGAGCTTCCTGGATCTCCTTGACGACCAGCACGACCACGTAACTGTCTGTCTACACGACGCGAATCATGACGCTCTGTACCTACAATGGCTAAACCGCCAGCTTTTTTAACTTCTTCAGATAGTTTAATATCGGTACCACGACCAGCCATATTGGTTGCAATGGTTACTTGTCCTGCATTTCCTGCTTCGGCAACAATGTCGGCTTCGCGTTTGTGTTGTTTCGCATTTAAGACATTGTGCGGTATTTTTCTAATACTTAGCATTTTACCCAATAACTCAGAAATCTCAACCGATGTGGTACCAATTAATACTGGTCTTCCGGCTTGCGATAGTTTTGTTACTTCATCTATAACAGCATTGTACTTTTCGCGTTTAGTTTTAAAAACTAAATCTTCTCTATCATCTCTTGCAATTGGGCGGTTGGTTGGGGTTTCTAAAACATCTAGTTTATAGATTTCCCAAAACTCGCCAGCCTCTGTTAATGCTGTACCCGTCATACCAGACAGTTTACGGTACATTCTAAAGTAATTTTGTAAGGTTACGGTAGCAAAGGTTTGGGTAGCATCTTCAATTTTTACATTTTCTTTGGCTTCAATAGCTTGGTGTAATCCATCAGAGTAACGACGACCATCCATTATACGACCCGTTTGCTCATCTACAATCATCACTTTATTGTCCATTACCACATATTGGGTGTCTTTTTCAAATAAAGCATAGGCTTTTAATAATTGGTTTAGTGTATGTATACGCTCAGACTTAACACCAAATTCTTTAAATAATTCTTCTTTTAAATTAGCTTCTTCTTCAACAGGAAGGCCTTGTTCTTCAATTTTAGCTATTTCAATGCCAATTTCTGGTAAGATGAAAAAATCTGGGTTGTCTTTACCCGAAATATACTCAACACCCTTATCCGTTAATTCAACCTGGTTATTTTTTTCTTCAATAACGTAGTATAAATCCGCATCAATCTTTGGCATTTCGCGGTTGTTATCCTGCATGTAAAAGTTCTCGGTTTTCTGTAAAAGTTGTTTTACACCTTCTTCAGATAAAAACTTAATAAGCGCTTTGTTTTTTGGAATACCACGATACACCTGTAACAGTTTAAAACCACCTTCTTTAGTATCACCATCGTTAATTAGCTTTTTAGCTTCGGCCAAAACACCAGTTAAATATTTGCGTTGTACAGATACAATATCGTCTACCTTAGGTTTTAATTCTGTAAACTCATGGCGATCGCCTTTAGGTATTGGGCCAGAAATAATTAAAGGTGTACGGGCATCGTCAATTAATACAGAATCCACCTCATCTACAATAGCGTAGTGGTGCGGACGTTGTACTAAATCGTCTGGCGAGTGTGCCATATTATCACGCAGGTAATCAAAACCAAATTCGTTATTGGTGCCATAAGTAATATCGGCATTATAGGCTTTTCTTCTGGCATCGGAGTTTGGTTGGTGGTAATCTATACAATCAATACTTAAGCCATGAAACTCAAAAATAGGAGCCATCCACGCGCTATCACGTTTTGCTAAGTAATCGTTTACCGTTACTAAATGCACACCTTTACCGGCTAAAGCATTTAAGTAAACCGGTAGCGTAGCCACTAAAGTTTTACCTTCACCCGTTTGCATTTCGGCAATTTTACCTTGGTGCATAGCAATACCACCAATTAACTGTACGTCGTAGTGTACCATGTCCCAAGTAATAGGTTTTCCGGCTGCATCCCAAGAGTTTGCCCAAATCGCTTTATCGCCATCTAAAGTTACATTGTCTTTTGCGCCAGATATAGTTCTATCAAACTCGGTAGCCGTAACGGTAATAGACGTATTGTTTGTAAAACGCTTTGCAGTTTCTTTAACCACAGCAAAGGCTTCTGGTAAAATAGTGTTTAAAACGTCTTCGGTTATTTTATAAGCATCATCCCTTAGCAGGTCTATTTTTTCATAAATATCTTCACGCGCATCAATATCTTCGGTATTGTCTGCTTCTAGGGTTAAATCGGCAATTTGCTTGTCAATATCGGCATTAGCCTCGGCAATTTTAGCTTTAAATTCAGCGGTTTTTGCCCTTAACTCATCATGTGTTAAAGCTTCTAATGCTGCTTCAAAAGACTTAATTTTATTAACCAATGGCGTTGTAGCCTTTACATCTTGTTTGGCTTTATCGCCAACAAATATTTTTAATACCGAATTTAAAAAACTCATTTTTGTAATTTTATATGTTTTATCTAGGGTTAGCCTAGGTTTAACTTGTTGTTTATTGCGCCTAAATAAAAGGCATTCAAAGATACATTTTAGAACAAAAAAAAAGCCTCAATTCGAGACTTTTTTTTATCTATGTTGCAATACTGTATTTAATATTCATCTTCATTCCAGAGGTAATCCTCATCGGTAGGGTAGTCAGACCAGATTTCTTCTATAGAGTCGTAAGAGTCACCTTCATCTTCAATAGATTGTAAATTTTCAACAACCTCTAAAGGGGCGCCCGTTCTAATAGCGTAATCTATCAATTCGTCCTTTGTTGCTGGCCAAGGTGCATCACTTAAATAAGATGCTAATTCTAATGTCCAATACATTTCTTTTGTGTTTAATTTTTTGCAAAAATAATTTTTTAGTTTAAACACACAAGAAAAAAATGAATTATTTAATCATTAATTATAAGAACGTATCTTTTTGTACTCTAAACCCTTGCAATTATTTCTGCGGGTTAATAATGTTTTTAGCAAATAATATTTTGGTGTCACTTCGAGTATGCCGTTTTCTTTTTTCGGAATGTAACGAGAAGTTGGGCGTTCCCTTCGCTTTATACCTACAAGGTTTTTAAAACCTCGCAGGAAACGCTACGGTCGGGCTTTCCGTTACAAGTCCTCGCACCTCCTTTGTCGGGCTGTGGGCTATCCACTGCAATCCCTAACGCGGGTAAGTCTGCCGTTTTTAGTCCTAAGTAAGCAGTTTTTTAAAACCTGCTATTTTCAACTTCAAACTTCAAACTTCAAACTTCATGCTTCAAACTTCAACGCTTCAAACTTCAACGCTTCTCAGGAATCCACTTAATTTCATTTGCTTGTAAGTCAAACGACAACTTTCGTGCCAATACAAAAAGATAGTCAGAAAGACGGTTTAAATAAGTCAGCGCATTAGCCTCAAAAGGTTCCAACTCGTTAAGTGCCGATGCTAAACGTTCGGCTCTACGGCACACACAACGCGCAATATGACAGAATGACACGGTTTGGTGTCCGCCAGGTAAAACAAAATGCGTCATGGGTGGTAAGGCATCGTTCATGGCATCCATTTCCCGTTCTAAGCGCTCAATATCTTCACTCGAAATTTTTTCAATATTAAGGCGCTCCTTGCCATTTTTTAAAATAGCTTTTTCGGGGTCGGTTGCTAAAATAGCCCCAACCGTAAACAGTCTATCTTGAATTATAATAAGTAAATCTTTGTAGTTAGGGTTAATATCTTGGTCGCGAATTAAACCTAAATGCGAGTTTAGCTCATCCACGGTTCCGTAACTATCAATTCTAATATGGTGTTTTGGTACACGTGTTCCTCCAAATAATGCAGTAGTACCTTTATCGCCTGTTTTTGTGTAAATTTTCATCTGATATTTTTTGTTGTTTTAGAGGTCAGATGTTTTTCGTTAATTTCTGTGTAACGATATAAATTCTGTTTTCTAATTTCATGTTATAAAGGTAAAAGTTAAAAATCGAATACTCAAAAAAAAAGGTATTCTATTTAATTACAAGCTACACATACCATAAGCAATGTCTTATTATAAATATCACGATTATTTAATATTTAAATAATGCCTAAAACGTACTGCAGGACCTAAAATTAAAGACCTTGTAAAAAAAAGATAAAATGCTAATAATTAATATGTTTAAACTAGAAAACTCTTATTTTTGCTGCTATATTATAAAATGGGGGGAATGAAAAAAATTAGCATTTTATTGGTGTTTATAATGGGGACTTTTATCATGGATGCGCAATCCTATTTAGGGTTTTTAACCGATAATTATAGCGGCGTACATAGCCTTATATCTAATCCTGCAAATATTACCGATTCTAGATTTAAAACCGATATAAACCTTGGAGGCGCAAGTGTTTTTGGTGGTAACAATTACTATGGTATTAATGTATGGAATGCTTCTAGAAACGGCTATAGCTTCGATATGGAGGCGAAAATAAACTCAAATGGTACTAATAGCGCTCTAGTTAATGCCGATATTTTGGGGCCTTCTTTTATGTTTAATTTAAGTAAAAACAGTTCGGTAGCTGTTTTTACAAGAGCAAGAGCATTTGTTAATGCCAATGATTTTGACGACGCTTCTATAGCTGCAATAGACGATGACTCCACAAGAGATTTTATTTTAAATGAAGCACAATTAAACGTGTTAGGGCACTCTTGGGGAGAAGTAGGAATTACTTATGCTAGAACCTTAATAAACAAAAACAAGCATTTTTTAAAAGGTGGTGTTTCTTTAAAATATTTACAAGGTTTTGGTAGTGCTTTTGTAACCGGAACCGATATTTATGTGGATTACGATGCCGATGGAACTGCTTTTTTTGGTGGAGAAACCACAGGAAGTATAACGACTAGTGGAGACTTAACTTATGCGCGCAGTGCCGAATTTGATAATGATGATTACGATATTAAATTACCAGACCATGCTAATGGTGTTGGGGTAGATGTTGGTTTTGTTTATGAGTTAAGACCAAGCTATAAAGACTATAAAACAAAAGACTATAGTCCGTATAATTTTAAGCACAAAAACAAGTATAAATTAAAAGTAGGCGTTTCTATAACAGATATTGGTTTTGTAGATTATAAAGATGCCGTTAATGAAACGTTCGATGTTAATTTTGAAGACTTAAATCAAGACGATTACGAAGATACAGCAGAAGATCTCGGTAGTTTTTTAAACTCATATTACATTCGTACCAATACAGAAACGGGTTATAAAATAGATTTGCCTACAGCCTTACACCTAAATGTAGATTGGAGCCTTAGCAATACCATATACTTAAATTTAAATACCGATTATTCATTAATATCTAAAAACAGAATAACGGCAAATCGGGTGTCTAATTTGGTGTCGTTTACACCGCGCTACGAAAGTAAATGGTTTAGTTTTTATGTGCCATTTACAGTAATTGAAAACAAAGAGTTTAGAGTTGGTTATGGGTTTAGAGCAGGTCCAGTTTATGCTGGCTCAGGATCAATTTTATCGGCATTTGGTAGCGATAACAATAGGCAAGCAGATGTTTACGCAGGTGTAAAGGTGCCTGTGTATCAAAACGGTCCTAGCGATAAAGATGGCGATGGGATTTACGATAAATTAGATAATTGTCCTAAAGAATTTGGTCCGGTTTCAAATAATGGCTGCCCAATTAAAGACCAAGATAATGATGGTATTGTAGATGGTGAAGATGCCTGTCCAGATGAAGTTGGCCCCGAAGAAAATAAAGGTTGCCCTTGGGGCGATAAGGATAACGATGGCATTTTAGATAATGTTGATGAATGTCCAGAACTAGCAGGGAATGAGGAAAATAATGGGTGTCCTTTTAAAGATACCGATGGCGATGGAGTTTATGATAAGGATGACGATTGTATTGACCAAGCAGGATCTGTGGCCAACAATGGCTGCCCAAAGGAGGTTATCGAAAAACTACAGAACACTTTAAATAATTATGCTAAGGTTATATTTTTTAATTACGGAAAATCGACACTAAAACCAGAATCTAGTATTGTTTTAGCCGATATTATTACCGTTTTAAATGAATATCCTAACTCGAAGTTTGTAATTGAAGGTCATACCGATAGTATTGGAAGTTATGAGTTAAACCAAAGGTTATCGGAAACTCGAGCTAATGCGGTAAAAAACTATTTAATTGAACATGGTATCGATCCAACACGATTATCGGCTATAGGTTATGGTGAAAAAAGACCAATAGCGACAAATATGTATAAAGCGGGACGTTTGCAGAATAGAAGAGTGGAAATTAAGCTTGTAAACTAGTGGAACTAAATTATAATTTAAACACTCAGCTTAGTTTTAGGTTGAGTTTTTTTTAGGGCGCTAGTTATATTCTAATGGTAAAATGCTCCTTTACCTGTTCTTTTCTAAAAAAAACGAAGCCCCAAAAAAAGGTATCAATAGTAACGGTTACTTTAGGATGGTTTTTTATAATTTCCCAAGCTTCAGTCATACCTTCAGACCAATAAATATCATCAAAAATAAAAACCGAATCGTTAGTTGTTGCTTCTAGTAAAGCTTCAAAATATTGCAATGTCGCTTCCTTTTGATGGTTTCCGTCAAAAAAAATAAGATCGTATGGTTTGGAGTTTAATGTTTCAATTTCAGTATTAAAATTGCCATTTATTAAGGCTATGTTTTCGGCTTTAAACGTATTTAATTGTTGGTTTGAAAACTCCGCGGTTTCTGGGCAGCCTTCAATAGAGATTATGTTCGCTTTCGGGTTTCCCAAGTGCATAGCATGGGTTGCAATACCCAAGGATGTACCTAACTCTAATATATTTTGTGGTTTAAAATAATTAGTAATTCTGTAAATTAACTTAACACGTTTGTTAGTTGTACCCGCATTTTTAGCAATATTGGCAACATAACGCTCTTGGGTTTTCATTTTTTGAGAACCAGCGCCTAAATCTGTTACCTTAATTTTAGTTTTATTTTTTAAAAGCGAATCTTTGTAGTTACTTATAAGCTTGTAGCTGTTGTGCTTGGTGGTATCGTAAAAACACTGTGTAACCAAATTATAAACAAAAGGGGAGTGCACACCATGTTGATTGGTGGATTTTAGCAGAAATTTTATGTATTGAATAACCTGGTACAAGCCGTGTTTAGTTTTATCCTTCTAATTTAGATGATAATTCAAACCAACGCTCTTCCTTTGCTTCAATGGTATCAATAATGTCTTGAAGCTTATTTGACAGTTCGTTAATTTGATCTTGCGATAAATCCGGATTATTAAATTTGGCTTCTAATTCTTTCTTATCGTAAGCTAAAGCATTTAGTTTACTTTCAATATTTCTTAACTCTTTTTCTTCGTTAAAAGATAATTTTGAAGCTTCGTTTTGTTTCCAGGATTTGTTATCCTTTTTATCTTCGTTGGTTGCTGTATTTGTTATTACAGGTTGGCTGTCCTCATAAACCCTATAATCTGTATAGTTTCCTGGGAAATCTTCAATAACACCTTCGCCTCTAAAAACAAAAAGGTGATCAATAACCTTATCCATAAAATATCTATCGTGTGTTACAACAATAATACAACCCGGGAAATCTAAAAGGAAACTTTCTAAAACGTTAAGCGTTACAATATCCAAATCGTTTGTAGGCTCATCTAGAATTAAAAAATTAGGGTTCTGTATTAAAATGGTACATAAATATAAACGTTTACGCTCGCCACCACTTAGTTTTTCAACATAATCGTATTGTTTTTTTCGGCTAAATAAAAAGCGTTCTAATAATTGCTGAGCGCTAATTGTTTTTCCTTTTTTCAACGGAATGTGATCTCCGAATTCTCGAATAACATCGATTACCTTTTGCTCTGGTTTTATGTTTATTCCGCTTTGTGTGTAATAGCCAAATTTAACGGTATCACCTTTAACAACTTTACCAGAATCTGGTTGCGCAGTTTGTGTTAAAATGTTTAAGAAAGTTGTTTTTCCGGTGCCATTTTTGCCAATAATACCAACGCGTTCTCCTTTTTTAAAGGTGTACTCGAAGGCATCAAGGATGGTTTTATCTTTAAATGCTTTGGATACTTTATGGAATTCTAGAATTTTACTTCCTAGGCGTTCCATGTTTAATTCTAGCTGCACTTCGTGGTCGTTTCTGCGTTGATGCGCACGGTGTTTAATGTCGGCAAAATCATCAATTCTAGATTTCGATTTTGTGGTTCGAGCTTTGGGTTGCCTGCGCATCCAATTAAGCTCCTTTTTAAAAAGTTGTTTTGCTTTTCCCGTTTCAACCGATTCACGTTCTATTCTTTCCTCTCGTTTTTCAAGATAATACGAGTAATTGCCTTTATAGCTATAAAGTTCTCCTTCGTCTAATTCTATAATTTCATTACACACGCGTTCTAAAAAATAACGATCGTGTGTAACCATAAACAGCGTAATATTTTCTTTAGCAAAAAAAGCTTCTAACCACTCAATCATTTCTAAATCTAAATGGTTTGTAGGCTCATCTAAAATTAATAAATCGGGTTTGTTAATTAAAGCATTGGCTAAGGCTAAGCGTTTTTTTTGTCCGCCAGAAAGCACACTTACCTTTTGGTTTAAATCATCTAATTTTAATTTAAAAAGAATTTGTTTGTAAAGCGTTTCGAAATCCCAAGCTTCATGGCGATCCATGGCTTCAAAAGCTTTTTGATACGCATCTGTATCTTCGGGGTTTAACAGCGCTTTTTCGTAGTTAGCAATAATTTTTAATATAGGACTATCACTTGCAAAAATAGTTTCTTCAACAGTTAAAGCGTTGTCAAATTTAGGATCTTGAGATAAGAAGGAAACTTTAATATCTTTTCTAAAAATAACGTCGCCAGAATCTGCAGAATCGTCTCCAGATAAAATATTTAGAATAGACGTTTTACCTGTTCCGTTTTTTGCAACAAAGGCTATTTTTTGGTCCTTGTGTACGCTAAATGAAATGTTTTCAAAAAGCGTATGCTCGCCGTAGGACTTCGATATGTTTTCAACTGTTAGATAATTCAAGTGCTGTTATTTTTTTGCAAAGAACGGATAAAAAACCAAAAAATCCGATATAAGTTTTATTCTTCAAAGCTAAAAGTTATATTTGCGTTATATCAATTTGCTAAATATGAAGCCCTATTTTGTTGTTACTTTATTGATTTTTAGTTTTTTATGTACTTCATGTATAAGTAATAAAGACGTTGTTTATTTACAGGATAAAGTTGGGACTACTAATAATAATCTGGTAATTACCGAAATCCCAAAGCCTTACAGGGTGCAGGTTAGCGATGTTTTAAGTATTAATGTTAAGGCCTTGGACCCTGAGTTGGTGGGTATTTTTAACCCTGTGAGTGAAGAAGGAGGAAGTGGGGCGCAGAGTCAAACAGGACTTTATTTTAATGGTTTTACTATAGATGTACATGGTAATATAGAGTTCCCCATTTTAGGCGAAATTAATGTTTTGGGCTTTACAACTCAAGAGATTGAGGAGAAAGTAAAATCTGAGCTTTTAAAGCAATATTTTAAAGAGAATGCCGAATTATTTGTAACTGTAAAATTAGCGGGGTTAAGGTATACGGTTACAGGCGAAGGGGGTGGTGGTGTATTTACTTTATTTCAAGACAAAGTAAATATTATTGAAGCGCTGGCAAATGCTGGCGATTTACCAGATACTGCAGATAGAAAAGATATTTTGATTGTAAGGCAATATCCAGGAGGCCAAAAGATTCATCATATCGATTTAACAGATATTAAAGCCATGAAATCGCCTTTTTATTATATTCAACCTAACGATATGATTTTGGTTAAACCTTTAAAACGTAAATCGTTAGGTGCTGGACAAACGGCAATACAAAATATAACCACTATTGCTTCAATTTTATCGGTACTTGTTTCTACATATTTCTTAACCCGAAATCTATAAACTTATTAGACTAAACTATGGAAGAGGAATTCGAAATTTCAGAATCACAATCACTACCCTCATTTGATGTTAAGGCCTTTTTAATTAGGGTTTTAAGCTATTGGAAACTGTTTGTTCTATTTATAGGTCTTGGTATATTTATAGTGTATCAGCAAAATATACGAAAACAACAATCGTATAGGTTAGGTACGCAGATTTCGGTAGAGGAAGAATCTAACCCATTATTTACATCAACAACTAGTTTAACCTTTAACTGGGGCGGTGTTACTGGAAAAGTGCAAACTATAATGACTTCTTTAAGGTCACGCTCAATACATGAGAAAGTAGTTGATAATCTTGAATTTTATATCACATATTTAAAACAAGCTAGGTTTAGAAAAGATGATATTTATAAGGCATCACCAATTAGAATTAATTTATCTCCAAATACGAGTCAATTAATAAATCATCCCGTTAAAATTACGTTTCTTGAAGATAATAAGTATTTACTGTCTTTAAATTTTGAATCTAACTTAGCCAAAACTCAAAATTACGACTCTAAGAAAACAGCGAATATAGATGTGCCTCTGGGTGAGTTTAAAGAACAATATACCTTAGGAGATACTATTAGTCTGCCATATATAAATGGAGTGATTTATTTGGCTGAAGATAGGAAACCAGTTGTTAATGATGAATATTTTATACAATTTAGTGATTTTGATGCCGTAGTAGCAAAGTACAGAAATAAGTTAGTAATTGATAATCCTAGAAGTTCTCCAACACTAAATTTAAGTATGGTTGATGTAAATAAGGGTAAAATTGTTGATTATTTAAATGAAACTGTTTCTGTATTAAGTAACGACCAATTAAATAGGAAAAACCAATTTGTAACCAATACTATAGCGTTTATTGATAGCCAGTTGGATAGAGTAAAGACGCAGTTAACGCTTAATGCGGATTCATTAAATAACTATAAACAAAAAAACAGAATATTTGATTTAACTAACGAAAGTGTTGCCATAAATGCTAAACTATCTTCTTTAGAAACGAGTAAAGATGAAGTGAATAGAAAATTAGCCTATTACAGCAGTTTAGAAAACTATCTAAAAACAAGTAATTCTTTTACAGAAGTTCCGGCACCTTCTATTTCTGGAATAGACGAGGGAAATATACTTTCCAACATCGCAAAAATTAATGCATTGTCTGTACAAAAGTCAAAATATGGAGCTACTGTTAGAAAAGATGCAACCATATTTTCCGATTTAAATCGCGAAATTGAAGGGCTGAAATTAGTGCTTTTAGAAAATATAAATTCGGCAAGAGGGGAGTTAAAAAGAGAGCAACAATCCTTAAATAATAAAATTGCTATTGAGGATGGTAAAATACGAAAATTGCCAAAGGCTCAGCAAAAGTTGTTTGATATTGAAAGACAATATGCCCTTAGTGAAAAAACGTATAATGTGTTTTTAGCAAAACGTGGTGAGGCCGATATTATAAAATCGGCTAGCGTATCAGACATTGTGGTTATCGATCCTGCAAAAGATACTGGTGCCACACCTATAGACCTACGTTTAAGTTCAAGATACTTATTTGCCGTTATTGGTGGTATTCTACCTCCATTAATATTAGCTTTTTTACTAACATTTTTAGATAACAAACTACACAATCCACAGGTTTTAGAAGGCCTATCTAATATTCCGTTACTAGGAGTAGTTGGTAAAAATAGTTTGGAAAATAATTTGGTAGTCCACTTAAGACCTAAATCTACAATAGCAGAAGGGTTTCGGTCTATAAGGTCTAGCTTACAATATTTTTATAAAAAGCATAATTTAGAAGGCTCTAAAACCGTAATGGTAACTTCTTCGGTAAGTGGCGAGGGGAAAACCTTTTGTTCAATTAATATTGCTACCGTTTTTGCAATGAGCGGTAAAAAAGCCATTTTGGTTGGGCTAGATTTAAGAAAGCCAAAAATATTTGGAGACTTTGAAATTAAAAATGAGATTGGCGTTGTAAATTATTTAATTGGTCAAAAAAGTATAGATGAGGTCATTCAAGTTACCAAAGTGGAAAATTTAGATGTAATAACATCTGGTCCTATACCTCCAAATCCATCAGAGTTACTCATGAATGATAATATGGATGAAATGATGGATTATCTAAAACAAAATTACGACTATATTGTGTTAGATACACCACCAATAGGTCTTGTGGCTGATGCATTAGAGTTAACAGAATATGCAGATGCAACGGTATATGTTGTAAGACAAGATTATACAAAAAAAGGGATGCTTAACTTAATTAACACTAAATATAGTAAAGGCGAAATTGAAAATTTAAGTTTTGTGTATAATGGCTATAACCAAAAAGGGAAATACGGTTACGGTTACGGTTATGGTTATGGCTATGGCTATGGTTACGGTAGTTATGGGAATGGTTATAATGATGATGGACCTGCTAAAAAAACAATAATAAATAGAATTAAGTCATTTTTTAGCTAGTTGTCCTAAGGTTTAAAGTTGGTGAATTAAAAAGAAAAGATATTGAATAATAAGAATAGTGATTGGCTTTATACAATTTCTCCAAAGAAAAAATTAATTGATTTAAATTTTAGTGAAATCTGGAGATACAGAGATCTTCTGCTTTTATTTGTAAAACGAGATGTAATTACCCAATATAAACAAACTATTTTAGGACCATTATGGTATTTTATACAGCCTTTATTTACAGGTGTTATATTTACCCTAATTTTTAATAATTTGGCTGCAATACCAACTGGTAGTGGTGTACCTCCTTTTTTGTTTAATCTAGCAGGAATAACGTCTTGGAATTATTTTAGTAGCTGTTTAACCGGTACTAGTAATACATTTAAAGCCAACCAAGGTATTTTTGGTAAAGTCTATTTTCCAAGAGTTATAACACCGCTTTCGGTTGTGTTCTCTAACCTGTTAAAGTATGGGATTCAATTGTTAGTGTTTTTTTGTTTCTATTTATATTTTGTGTTTTTTAGTAATAAAGCGACTAACGTGTCACCTCAATTTGTAATAATCTTTTTACCAATATTAATATTATTTATGGGGTTTTTTGGATTGGGTATTGGTATGATTATATCTTCAATGACTACAAAGTATAGAGATCTTACTTTTTTAGTTGGCTTTGGTGTGCAATTATTAATGTACGGATCTGCAGTTATGTATCCATTATCTTATTTTAAAGAAAAAGTTCCGGAATACTCATGGTTAGTAGAATATAATCCAATGACAATAATAATTGAGTTGTTCAGGCACATGACTTTAGGTGTTGGTGATTTCTCTATATTTAAAATTCTATATGTTGGTGTAGCAGTAATTTTAATCTTTTCTTTAGGGTTAATAATTTTTAATAAAACAGAAAAAACCTTTATAGATACCGTTTAGTATGAAAAAGAAAGACATTATCTTAAAAGTCGAAAACATTTCTAAACAATATCGCTTAGGTCTTGTTGGAACTGGAACTATTAGCCATGATTTGAACAGATGGTGGTATAAAATTAGAGGAAAAGGAGATCCATATTTAAAAGTAGGAGATACAAACGACCGTACTTCTAAAGGTGACTCTGATTATGTTTGGGCACTAAAAGGTGTTGATTTTGAGGTAGAGCGAGGAGAAGTTTTAGGAATCATAGGTAAAAATGGAGCGGGTAAATCTACGCTTTTAAAAATACTTTCTAAAGTTACAGGACCAACAACAGGAGAAATAAAAACCAAGGGACGTATAGCATCTTTATTAGAAGTAGGTACAGGGTTTCATGGCGAGATGACTGGGCGCGAAAATATATTTTTAAACGGAGCTATTCTTGGTATGACTAAAAGTGAAATAAGTTCTAAAATTAACGAAATTATTGAGTTCTCAGGTTGTGAAAGATATATAGATACTCCAGTAAAGCGCTATAGTTCTGGTATGACAGTTCGACTAGCTTTTGCCGTTGCCGCATTTTTGGAACCGGAAATTTTAGTAATTGATGAGGTATTAGCTGTTGGTGACGCCGAATTTCAAAAAAAGGCTATAGGTAAAATGCAGGATATAAGTCGTGGTGAAGGTCGAACAGTTTTATTTGTTAGTCATAATATGGCAGCTGTAAAAAATTTATGTACGCGAGCTATTGTTCTCGAAAATGGAAGTTCTTCCTTTGAGGGCGAGGTAGAAGAGTGCATAGAATACTATATTTCAAATAATAAAAACAAAGAAACCAAATTGTATTATTCTGCAAATAATAAAGATAATATTTTGCAAAATATTGAAATAAAAAACAAACTGGTTGCCTCTGGTAGCAATATAAACATTTGTTTTAACTTAAACGTAAAAGCTATTAACCTAACTAATGTGCACTTAGGTATTTATAATTTTAATGATGAAAAGGTATTACATATATCCTCAGAATATTTTAATAATGGGTATATAAAAACATCTAGCGATGTTTTAAATTGTGTAATAGAAAGGAACCCATTAACACAAGGTTTGTATTATGTAAATGTTGGGGTTGTAAGCAACAAAGTAGAAGTAGAAAGATTGAAAAAATGTTTGGTTTTTGAAGTAGTAAATAGTGATTTCTTTAATTGCGGAATTATTTTGAAGCCAGCATCAATTAAAGCTAAGGCATTAGCAGAATACAAGTGGTACTAAAAGATGAAAAAAGTAGGGCATTTTGGGACTTTTGATGTTGATAATTATGGAGATTTACTTTTTCCTCATATAGCAGAATTTAGACTGCCTAAATATCAATGGGACCACATTTCACCAACTAATAATCAAACAGTTTTTAAAGATAGCAGGCCTATTATTTCGTTTGATAAAGCTAAAAATAATGCTTATGATGCAATATTAATAGGGGGAGGGAATATACTTCATTTATTACCAAATTACGTTACAGTATATAATAATAAAAAAGGATTTGCTTATGCTAATTTGTGGGTAGGAGCAGCTAAAATAGCTATAGAACAAAAAATACCGTTACTATTCAATGCTCCAGGTATATCAAGAGGTTTTAAAGGGTTTATACAAAAAAAAATTGCAATTAAAACATTTAAGAGTTCAAATTATTTAGCCTTTCGGGAAGGTATAAGTAAACAAATAGTAAGCAATTCAATTAAAAGAGATTTAAATTTTAAAAACAAAATTTGTGTTGTTCCAGATACAGCATTTGATATTCATAAATTATGGCCTCTAGATACAAGTACGGGTTCTAATTACATAACAATTAATTTAAATTCAAGATATCACTGCCCAATTAATGAAACGGCAAAAGAATTGGATGCTTTAAGTAAGAAGCTCAAAATGCCTATAAAATTAATTATTATAGGTGATTGTCATGGAGATAAGTTTTTTACAGAACAAGTGTCTAAACTAATGAAATGCGATTATAGTATAGTTGAGTCTGATGAATTAAAAACAGTAGCACACGTAATTGGAAAAGGAAAATATTTTCTAGGTTCTTCCATGCATGGTTTTATTACAGCTTTAGCATATGGTGTACCTTCTTTTTTAGTGCTTAACAATAAGTCTAAAGTATTGCATAAATTTAAAGGATTATTAGAATTGGCAGAACTTAGTAATAATGTGATTTTAAATTCTTTTAATAATGTTGGTAATAAGTTAAATGAATCTGCATATTTAACAAAACAAGTAAAGCAAAAAATCGACAATACTTTAAATGAACATTGGCAAGTTTTAAATAACATAATTCAAAGTAAGGAAAAGCCAAAGTTTAGCTTTTATATTGTTAAATTTGATACCCTGTTAAATTTAAGTAATAGGTTTAATAGAATTCTAAATAAGTTTTTTTAAAATGTTATGGATACTTACATAATTATTGTTAGTTATAACGGTATTAAATGGCTAGAAAAATGCTTAAATTCTTGTTGTGATTATAAAGTTATAGTAGTAGACAATGCCTCTACAGATCATACTGTAGCATTTATAAAAAAACATTTTCCTAGGGTTATATTGCTAGAACAACAAACTAATTTGGGTTTTGGTCAAGCCAATAATTTAGGTATAAGTTATGCACTAAATGAAGGCGCAGATTATGTATTTTTACTAAATCAAGATGCATATTTAAAACGAGATACCATAGCAGAATTGGTAAATGTACATAAAACTAATTCAGCATTTGGTGTGTTAAGTCCTATACAATTAAATGGATCGGGTAATAAATTGGATAGAAATTTTTCTAGCTATTTAAAGTACGATTATAATAATTTCTTTCATTTTGATGCCATTAACAAGAATTTATCTAAAATCTATGAAGTACCTTTCGTTAATGCTGCAAGTTGGCTAATTCCCAAGGAAACATTGTTAAAAGTAGGAGGCTTTGATCCTATTTTTTTTCATTATGGAGAAGATGATAATTATTGTCAAAGATTAAGATACCATAGGTTAAAAGTTGGAATTGTACCACATGTTTTTGTAATGCATGATCGAGAGTTTGAAAATAAAGGTTTTCAAACTAAAACTTTAAAATATAAAGAATGGATGTACAAGTTAAATTGGGCAAATCTTAATTTAAAAAATCATTCTAGCCATATTAACAAACGTATAAGAGAAATTAAAAACACTAGACTTAATTACTTATTAAAGTTTAATTTGCGAAATGTAAAACGATGTAATGAGGAGCTTCAATTAATATATCGTATTTCAGACAGTATAACTCAAAGTAGAATTACTAATAAAACAATAGGGAAACACTATATTTAAAAATGAAATGCCCACTTGTATCCATTATAATACCAACATATAATAGAGCACATATAATTGGTGATACTTTAAACTCTATATTAAATCAAACTTATGCAAATTGGGAGTGCATTGTTATAAATGACCATAGTACAGATAGCACTTTAGAAATTGTAAATAAATTTGTAAAAAAAGATAATAGGTTTTCATGTTATAATCTTGAAAATGGTTATTTAAAGGGTGGTAATGGAGCAAGAAATTATGGCTTTAAATTAAGTCAGGGAGATTATGTAAATTGGTTTGATGATGATGATGTCATGTTAGATAATTTTTTAAAATCTAGAATTGAAGCGTTTACATCTAGTGTGAATTTTGTTATTGGATCGCATTATACAGTTAATCAAAATTTAGAGAACAAAACTCTTCAAAGCTTAGAAATTAAATCTTATTTGTTTAAAGACTATGCTTTATGGAAATTACAACTAATAACAAACTCTATTTTATTTAGAAAGTCCTTTTTAAGTGAAAAAATATTGTTTAATGAAAATTTAAAAAGAGGTCAGGAAACTGAGTTATTTACACGGTTATTTTTTCGTGCCCGAAAAGAATCCTATAAAATAATAAATGTTCCTCTATTTTTATACCGACAACATGAAACTAGTAAAACTCAAAAAAATTTAAGCTATGTTGACGATTTTCAAGAATCTAAAAGCATTGTTTCAATTCAAATTTTAAAGAAAAGTATTAAATTGAGAGATTCAGAATTAGTTAATATATATTATTACAATTTAATTAATACATTCTTTAAAAGTTTAGAAAAAAATCATAAAGTAAATTCTAAATATATACTTGATAATCTATCTAAGATATTGAGACCAAATAATTCAATGTTGAGTTTTGAAATTAAAATATTTGGAAGCCTTTTTTTATTCATTTCAAGAGGTATTTATAAGTTTGAAAAACGTTGGAAATCAAAAACCATTAAAATTTAATCAGGAATGAAGAGCAACACCACAGTTATTATTCCTTGCTACAATGATGGTAAATATATTATTGAGGCATTAAACTCTGTTTTAAGCCAAACCTTAAAAGCAGAAAAAATCATCATTATTGACGATGGATCTGATGTTGAAACAAAAAAAATTCTAAATAACATTAATATAGAAAATGTTGAAGTTATATTCCAAAACAATAAAGGGGTTTGCGTTGCCAGAAATATTGGTATAGATTTAGCAAAAACAGATTATATTTTAAATCTTGACGCAGATGATTATTTTGAGGCTACTTTTTTAGAAAAAGCAGTTAGTATTTTAAATAATAATTTAGATATAGGTGTAGTTGGTTGTTATTATAAAATATTAAAAAATAATAGATTAGACCCCAACGTTGTAAAACCAGTAGGCGGTAGTGTTAAAAATTTACTAGTTAATAATAATGCCATAAACTGTTCTTTGTACAGAAAAGTGTGCTGGAATAAAGTTTTAGGGTACGATGAAAACATGAAAGAAGGTTATGAAGATTGGGATTTTTGGATTTCTATTTTAAAACACGGTTGGGATATGCATATTTTAAAAGAGCCTTTGTTTGTGTATAGAATTAAACAAAATTCTAGAGATATAGTGGCTTTTAAGGAGCATCATATGAAACTTAAACTTTATCTATTTGAAAAACATAAACAAGTATATTTAGATAATTTTGAATCTTATTTTAATCAAGTAACTTATATAAACTATAAACTAAAACTTAACAATCTAAAGAGTACAAATACTAAAGCTTCTAAAATTGGAAATGCTATTTTAGCGCCAATTAGGTTTTTGAAAATTAAAATATTTAAATAAGTTTTTTTCGTGAAAAATTTCATTTCCATAATAGTTCCATGTTACAATCAAGCACATTTTCTAGATGAAGCTTTGCAGTCTGTTTATGCGCAAACATCTCCAAATTGGGAATGTATTATTGTAAATGATGGCAGTACAGATAATTTGGAAGAGGTTGCTTTAAATTGGACCAGGAAGGATATCCGTTTTAAATATTTCTTTAAAGAAAATGGAGGGTTATCAAGTGCTAGAAATTATGGGGTAAATAAGGCCACAAACAATATTATTCTTCCTTTAGATGCAGACGATGTAATTAACACGGCATTAATTAAAGATGTATTGAATACTTTTAATAATACAAATGCAGATTTGGTTTACTATGATGTTTCTTTTTTTGGAAAGAAGGAAGGTAAATATGTATTACCTAAATACAATTATAAAACATTGTTATTGCGAAATACTTTTATTGCATGTACCCCATTTAAAAAAGATAATTACTTAGCAATTGGAGGCTATGATGAACAACTAAAATCGTTTGAAGATTGGGACTTATGGATTAGAATGTTAAACAAAAACTCAAAAGTGGTAAAAATTAACAAAACACTTTATTATTACAGAAAGCACGAAAGTGGTAGTCTTACCAATGCCTTTTCCGACTCTCCTAAATTATATTTTGATTTATACGATTATATTTATTCAAAGAATAAGGCGATTTACGATGCACATTTTAAAAACCCTATTTTAGCTTATCAACAAAATGATGAGTTATTAAATTTTAATAATAGGATTAAGAACAATTTTATCTTTAAAATTTATGTTTTTGTAAAGTCCATTTTAAAAAAATAAAATTACTGTTATGATTTCTGTTGTGATAAGAACTAAAAACCAGTCCAAAGCATTGGAGTTTTTACTGGCTAATTTAAAAAATCGCTATAATAATGATGTAGATGAGGTTATTGTAGTTGATAATCTGTCGGTGGACAACTCTAAAGAAATCGCAACCAAATACAACGCAAGATTCGAAACCATAACAAATTTTAGTTATGGAGGTAGTGCTAACTTTTGTGCAGAAAAGGCAAATAACGAAATAATAGTTATTTTTAGTGCGCATTCTTACCCAGTAAGCCCTGATTTTTTTTCAACTATAAAAAAACAATTTGTACAAAATAAAAACTTAGCAGGTGTTAGGTGTTTACATGCAAGTAACGATTACGAAAATTATATAAACAATATATCGGCTCTACAAGACCCCAATAAATCTGGTTTAATTTTTTCTGGTTCTGCATTCAGGAAATCTATTTGGAACAAAATTAAATTTAATGAAAATGTGCCAACCTTTGAAGATAAAGATTGGACAAAACGTGTTTTAAAAGCAGGATATGACATCGAGTTTGCTCCCGTAGTTTTTAATTATCGTGTTTCCAGAAATGACAAGCAATTGTTTTTTAGATTTAAAAACGATTTAATTGGTAATTACCAAATATGGCATAAGGAACCAAAAATATCTAGTGTTTTTAAAGGCACGTTGGTTACCATATTAAGCGCTGTTAAAAACATGTTTGTAGCAATGTATTACGCCACGAAAAGGCTGTTATTAATTTTAAAATTCAAGTTTAATAAGCCAGAAAAATTTAACTATTAAATAAAGGGAAATAGACTTCAAGTTAAATTGAAAATACTGTTTTTTTTTAATTTAGTTGGCATTAATTTTATATGAAAAATATTTTAATAATTGGACCCTTTTTAGATAAGGGAGGGAGAGAGCAAGAAAGTGGTTTTATTGCCAATGTGTTATCTAAAAAATTTAAAGTTGATATAATTTCAACTGCAGATATGACTATGGCTTCCGAAATTTATAATAGTTATAATAAAGGAAAGGTAACCTCGCTAAAAGAAATGTTATTCAAAAAAAATATGTTGTTTCGGTTTTTCTCATTAATAGCGTATGTAAAAAATAATAAGCGTAATGAAAAATTTAATTATGTAAATAATGCAATAAATAAAAGGTTAGGATATTCCAAACAAATCGTTCTTTTACTCAAGAACGTACTTTTAAAGTACGATTTAGTTTTTATAAATGCTCAATTAACATCTAGTTTAATGAATGAAATTGTAAGTTTTTCATTTTTAAACAAAAAACCTATAGTATTTAGAACTAGTGGAGAAATATATAACTTTCAATTAAAATTGAACTATATAAACAAAGTATCTTTGTTTATACATCACTCTAATTTTAATGCATCTAAAATTAAAAATTTAATCAAAAGTCAGGCTATAATAGACCAATGTAGTTTTATTGAAGAAAAATTATTAACCATTCCTGTACGTAATAAAATTGAGAAATTTATTATTATTGGTAGACTAGCAAAAGATAAAGGGATAGATAATTTAATTTCTTTCTTTATTAAATATCCTAACAAATCTTTATCATTAGAGATTTATGGCGAAGGAGAAATGGGAATTACTTTAATTAAAAAATATGAGAGTTATAAAAATATAAAATTTAAGGGGTATTTTACTCCTACTAAATTATATGAAGTTTTTGAGAATAATGAAGTGTTAATTATACCATCTTTTAATGAAGCAGGACCTTTGGTTGGTATTGAGGCAATGGCTGCTGGCAGGTTAATTCTTTCTACTAAAGTTGGTGCAATGCAGGAACGTTTGATTAATACAAATAACGATTTTTGGTTCGATATTAGTAATTATGATACTTTTAAGCATGGAATGGATAAATTATTAAATACAAGTGAGGAAGAACGAACTACTATAGCTAATAATTTAAGAAATAGGTATTTATCTAAATATTCCGCTAAAAACATTTCAAATAAATACATTACAACTGTTGAAGAATTTATTGGATTGGAAAACACCTAAATTAAATGAGAGATTCTAATAACCCATCAAAAGAACAAATTTTATCTATAAAAGATAAAAGGCATAGGGTTATAATACCATTATACATACCTAATGAAGTTGGATATTATAAGGATTCTTGGAAGGTTTTTGAAATTTGTTTAAGTTCCTTATTAAAATCATGCGAATCTCCTATAGCTATCTCTATAATAAGTAATGGAAGCTGCAAAATAGTAAATGATAAATTATTCAATTTATTTAAAGATGGATTAATAGATGAGTTAATTATTGAAAAAGAAACTATAGGTAAAGTTAACAGTATTTTAAAAGCTCTTAGAACAGCAAATGAGCGTTTTATAACCATTGCAGATGCAGATGTGCTTTTTGTAAATGGATGGGAAAAAGCCATTTTAGATATCTTTAAAAACTTTCCTAAAGCGGGAGCAGTATGTCCTGTTCCGGTATTTAGAAAGCATAATAATTATACTTATAATATTTGGTTTGATAATTTATTTTCAAAAAAATTAAAATTTACAAAAGTGGTTAATCCAGAAGCTATGTCTAAATTTGCTAATAGTCTTGGTTGGTCATATTTAGAGGATAAATATAAAGATGTATATTTAACATTGCAGGCTACTAATGGCTTAAAAGCTATGGTTGGATGTAGTCATTTTGTAGCGACTTATAAACGGGAGGTTTTTAATGATTTACCAAAAAATAATACACGCTATAAATTAGGAGGTGATAGTGAAGGCCTGTATTTGGATATTCCTGTTTTAAAGTACGACAGCTATAGGTTATCTACCGTCAATAATTACGCTTATCATATGGGAAATACTCTTGAGGATTGGTTTATTACCACATATAATCAAATTTTAGAAATTCCAAAAAAGCCGATTAATGATACTTACCCAGTTTTAAAAAAAAGCAAGGTAAAATATGTAATAAAATCTAAACTTTTTAGGAGGTTTTTAGGCTTAAATCCCTTTAAAAAGTGGTTTTATAAAAGTAAAGGGTTGTCTAATAAGCAATTAGCTAATTTTAATATTAAATAGCATTGATAACCATCGTATTAACATATAGGGATAGGGATTTAACCATTGTAAAAAAATGTTTAGATGCATTAGGGCGCCAAAGTTCATCAGGATTTAATGTCGTTTTAGTCGATTATGGTAGCCAGATAGATTTTGCCGAGGCGCTTTCAGTTTTAGTTAAAAAGTATAGTTTTATAAAGATAATACAATGTCCTGTTAATGGTCAACTTTGGAATAAAAGCAGAGCTATAAATATAGCTTTAAAACTATGTAATACGCCTTATTTTTTAGTAGGTGATATAGAT
This sequence comes from Algibacter pectinivorans, assembly GCF_900112595.1. Lineage (GTDB taxonomy): Bacteria > Bacteroidota > Bacteroidia > Flavobacteriales > Flavobacteriaceae > Algibacter_B > Algibacter_B pectinivorans. The sequence goes on from NZ_FOMI01000003.1 coordinate 27,436, forward strand.
TTAGTTTTTCATCCAGACTTTATTAAAATAGCAAGTAAGCTAGCTTCAGAAAACGTTACCTATTTTAAATATAGCTTTTTATCAAAAGAAGAATCTTTAAAAGATAAAAATTTCGAAGATTACGAAATTGATTTTGAAGGCGGAAAAGAAATAACAGGAACCACCTTATTTCCTACTGAAACGCTTAAAAAAGTAAACGGCTATGATGAGTTTTACCATGGTTGGGGTGCTGAGGATACCGATATCCATCAGCGCTTAAAAACTTTTGGTTTGCATGTTAGTTTCTATGATAGCAATATTTTAGTAAAGCACCAATGGCATCCAAAAGCGTATAGAAGCAAAACGAGTTCTAGTCCGTTTCATTCTGTTTTAGAACGTGTAAATCACCACTACATGAATTTAACTATAAATAATAAGGTCATTAAAGCCAATAAAAATCAAAATTGGGGAATGCTTCCAAATAAAGAGGATTATTTGAAACTTTCGTTAAAACCAGATGTGGAAATTAATATTCAACCTATCGATTTTCATTTTTCAGCTCTATTAGCGCAGTTTAAAAACTTCAAAAATAAAGTTGTAAAAATTCAAATCAATAAAGTTAACTTTAAGCAGAAAGTATTTCAAAGTGCAAAAAAAGCTTTAAATAAGAGATATTTTAATTATTTAAAATTGGAAGATTTAAATAATTTACTGCTCGAAGAAATAATTAAAAATTATAGAAACTGTCCTTATGTATATCATTTCAATAGGGAAGCCGGAAGTATAAACTTAATTATATACTTTAATTAATGAAGATATTATTTGTTTCAATGCCTTCGTTGCACTTTTTTAGATGGGCAGAACAGCTTGAAAACTCAGGTCATGACGTATATTGGTTCGATATTGTTGATGGGAAACAGACTAACCGTTTACCTTGGGTAAAAAAGATTAATAGCTGGAAAATCAAATGGCCAAAATTTAAAGGGCGTTATTTTATCAAACAAAAAACACCATTTTTGTATCGTTTGTTAAGACCATTAATTGAAAGAAGGCCTGAAGTGGCATTCGAAAAATTAATTATCGATTTAAAACCAGATTTAGTACATAGTTTTGCTATGCAAGTAGCTTGCGTTCCGATAATACATGTTATGGAAAAGCATCCAAATCAAAAATGGATATATTCATCCTGGGGAAGCGATTTATTCCATTTAAAGTCTGTTAAGCTTAAAGAAGAACAAGTAATAAGAGTGCTTAAGCGAGTAAATTATTTTATGTCTGATTGCTTGAGGGATTATCAAATAGCAAAAAAGTATAATTTTGAGGGTATTTATTTAGGATGTTTTCCAGGAGGTGGCGGATACGATTTTAATACCATAAATAAGTACAGCGTAATGCCAGCGGCATCTAGAAGAACTATTTTGGTAAAAGGGTACCAAGGGTCACTAGGGCGATGCATTCAAGTTTTAAAAGCTTTAAAAAACATTTGCGATAATGTAACCCAATATAAGATTATTGTATTTTCTGCGGATTCTGAAGTTATGCGTTTTTCTAACGCTTTAAAGCAAGAAACAAACTTGAATATTTCAGTTTTGGATAAAGACAAGTTTTTACCACAACAAGAGATCTTAAAATTAATGGGCAAATCTATAATATATATAGGAAGTAGTGTTTCTGATGGAATGCCAAATACGTTATTAGAAGCTATAATAATGGGAGCCTTTCCTATACAATCTAACCCAGGAGGCGCTAGTGCTGAGGTAATAATAGATAATAAAAACGGACTCTTAATCGAGAACCCAGAAAGTACTAATGAAATTCAAAATTTAATATTAAAAGCACTAAAAAATGATGCCTTAATTGAACAAGCATTCAATTTTAATCAAAATGAAATTAAACCCATGTACGAATATGAAACTATTAAAAATCAAGTTTTTAAAGCGTATCGGGATGCCGGAACAAAAAACATGGGAAATGAGTAATATTATAAAAAAAGTATCCAACAAGCTTAAAAATGTTATAAACGGTTTTAAGCATAATAAGCGTTTAAAACAAAGAGAAAAAGTAAACAAATACTTAATTGAAACTAGACAAACAGATTTAAATAGGTGGAAAAAAAATAACGAATTAGATGAACTTTGGAATGAAAGAACAGCTATTCTTGGAGGATATATATCTAAGCAATCTAAAATTATAGAATTTGGGGCTGGAAACATGTTTTTAAAAACGTTTTTAAACCCAATAGATTATACTCCAACAGATATTGTAAAAAGATTTGAAGAGACTGTAGTTTGTGATTTAAATAAACCTATTATAATTGATTTGAGTAAATACGATACCGCAGTTTTAAGTGGTGTTCTTGAATATGTACATAACATTGACGCGGTTTTTGAACAATTAGAGAAAAATCATGTAAAACAAGTAGTGCTTTCTTATTGTTGCTCGGATTTAGTAAGCCTTTCTCGAGATTTGAACGGATGGTTAAGCGATTTATCAAAAAGTGATTTACAGGAAGTTTTTAATACATATAATTACAAAGTTAAAGATTATCAAGAATGGCAAAATCAATCTATTTTTAATTTGAATTTAAACGTTTAAACTAGAGAAATATTAATGTGTATGCATCATATTGACTCACAGGAAAATGCGAAAAATATCATAATATCACTCGAAGATAACTTTCCTGTCGATTGTTGGACTATTGATAACATACAGGTGTGGCCTTATATAAGAATAAAATTATACTATGAGTTATTAACTATTTATGATAAAAAACAAGACGTTAAAGCTAATAAACCTTTAGCACGTTCTTCAAATAAAGTAGTAGTGTTTTTTAAAATAATAAAAGCTTTTTTCGCTTCGGAAGTTTTCTTTTTCAAATTAAAACAAAAGAAAATTTTATTTTTTGGGGCGCATTTTCATCGTGTTTTGAATGATGGAATATATTTTAATAGGTTTTACGATTCCATCATTAGCCACCATAATTTACAGGATGATGTTTATATGGTTGAATATCAAAAAATTTATGAAAACATGTATAATCATAAAGCCTTAATAGCATTAAGTAAGCAGCTTGATAATTATAAGCTATTATTAAAACTAACAAGAAAACAAAAAAAACAAAACGATTCAACTTGCAGAATATGATACCTTTTGCCAGCACCTTTTAAGCTATAAGCTTACCGCAGAAAACCTAGGTATTGGTATAAGTAATATTAGAAATTGGGTGTTAAAAATGCAGTCTTTAAAGGGTTTTTATTCCAGAATGTATAAAAAAACAAAACCCTCCAAAATTATTTTCTTGGGGTATTATGGTTATGATGATTTATATGCAGCTCTAATAACTGCAAATTTACTTAAAATAAATACTATAGATTTTCAGCATGGACCACAAACCAATGTGCATATGGCATTTTCTAACTGGTCTAAAGTGCCAAATAATGGTTTCAATACTATGCCTAAGGAATTTTGGAATTGGGATGCTATTTCAAAAGCGAATATTGATGCTTGGGCAAATAAAATTGAAGGTGTTTGTGCAAAAGTAGTCGGGCAGCCTTATATTTCTTATTGGATGAATTATCAAGAAAATAGAGCTAACTCTAACGACGAAAAAACTATAGTGTACAGTATGCAAACGTCGCCTTTGGAATTGTTTACACCAAAATTGATTAACATCATCAAAAAATCAAATGTTAAATGGGTTTTAAGGTTGCACCCTAGAGATGATACGCGTATTGAAACTATATATAAATTTTTAATCAATCACGGAATAAGTAAAAACACCGTATTACAAAGTGCAGTCGAAAAGCCTTTGCCTTTAGTACTTAGCAACTCCCTTTTACATGTTACAAATTATTCAGGATGCACTATTGAAGCTAAAATGATGGGTATCGCAACATTGTTAATACATAAAGTTGGTTTAGAGATGTTTAGTGCTTATGTTGATAATAAATATGTCTATTTTTTAGATCAAAATAATGATGATTTTGAGTTGAGTTTTTTTGATTTATTTGAAAGGACTAAAAGAGAAACTAATAATTTAGAAAATACAGAAATATTTTATCCTATTTAGTAGACTGATAAATACGATATATAAAAACCTTTTATCTGATTTTTTGATTATTTCATCCGGAAAAATCGTATTTTAGCGACGTGCTATAAAATTAACATGACATTTTTTAAATGAAACAAATAGGATTTATTCCATTACGAAAGGGCTCAAAAGGTATACCTAACAAAAATAAGCGAAAAATGGTAGGAAGGCCATTATTTACTTGGGTTTTAGGAGAAGCTGTTTTTTCTAATCTTGATGAGGTTGTCGTTTATACAGATGATCAAAGTATCATTGATTTTATTACAAAAGAATATCATTGGACAAATAAAGTTAAAGCTGTTTTAAGAAGTGCAGAAAGTGCTAGCGATACAGCATCTACAGAGTTTGCAATATTAGAATATTGTGAGTCTATAAATTACAATTTTGATGTATTTTGTTTACTTCAAGCAACATCACCATTTACCCGAAAAGAAGATATAAACATTTGTTTAGAAAAATTAAATGAAGATTACGATTCTGCTTTAACGGTTGTAAATACACATCGGTTTTTATGGGATAAAAATGGCAAAGCATTAAATTATAATCCAAAAGAAAGACCGCGCAGACAAGATTTTGAAGGTTTATTAATAGAAAATGGTGCTGTTTATGCAACTACAAAAGATAGTTTAAAGAGTACTAAAAACAGATTAGGAAGTAATATTGCTGTTGTGCAAATGGCAGAAGATTCCTTACATGAAATAGATTCTGAAACCGATTGGACAGTTGTTGAGCAATTACTTATTGAAAGACAAAAACAAGCTAAACAATCTAAAAAAATAACACACCTTGTTTTAGATGTTGACGGCGTTTTTACTGATGGTACAATTACTTATACAAAAGACGGCGAACATACAAAAGGCTTCGATATGCGCGATGGTATGGGTCTTGAAATATTAAGGCAATTTAATATCAAGGTTATAGTTATGACTTCAGAAAATTCAGAACTCGTAGTAAAACGCATGCAAAAACTACAAATAGAAGATGTGTTTTTGGGAGTTAAAGATAAATATACACTATTAAATAATATTATTAAAGAAGAAGACATTTCGCTTAGCAACGTAGCTTATATTGGCGATGATGTAAACGATTTAACAAATATATGTAGCGTTGGCTGGTCTATAACACCTAATAATGCCACAGATATTGTTAAGCATAATGCAGATGTTGTGCTGTCAAAAAACTCAGGAGCTGGTGCCATTAGAGAAGCTTGCCAATTTATAATGAATTATAATAAAAGATTTTAAACCCCAAGCTTAATGAATACGTATAAAAAACCATATATAATTGCAGAAATTGGTTGTAACCATAAAGGAGATATGGAGATAGCCAAAGAACTAATAAAAGTGGCTAAGATATTCTGTAATGTTGATGCCGTAAAATTTCAAAAAAGACATAATAAAGAGTTATTAACCGAAGAGCAGTATAACCAACCACACCCAAACCCTGTTAATTCTTATGGAGATACTTATGGTGCACATAGAGAGTTTTTAGAGTTTGATGTGGACCAGCATAAAGAATTAAAAGCATATTGCGAAGAAATAGGTATTACGTATTCAACCTCGGTTTGGGATTTAACATCGGCCAAGGAAATAACAGCTTTAAATCCAGAATTTATCAAAATACCTTCTGCTTGTAATAACAATGTGGTGATGTTGGAATGGTTATGCGATAATTATAAAGGTGAAATACATATTTCTACAGGAATGACGACCAAATCTGAAATTGAAGACTTGGTAAATCTTTTCAAAAACAAAAACAGAAATAAAGATTTAGTACTTTATAATTGTACATCGGGTTACCCAGTTCCTTTTGATGATGTTTGTCTTTTGGATATTAATTTACTTAACGAAGCTTACGGGAATGATGTAAAACACATTGGGTTTTCAGGACACCATTTGGGCATTGCGGTGGATGTTGCTGCTTTTACCTTAGGAGCAAATATTATAGAAAGACATTATACTATTGATAGAACTTGGAAAGGAACAGACCATGCAGCGTCTTTAGAGCCTATGGGTTTACGTAAATTATCTAGAGATGTAAATGCAGTTTACAAAGCCTTGCAATTTAAAAATCAAGATATATTACCAATAGAGCAAGTACAACGCAATAAATTAAAAAACCAAAAAGGATAGCATGTTTGCAACCAATAAACTTAGGTTGTTTTGGTGGAATGAAATAAAACTTCAAAGAAAGCCTAAAGAAAACTATGGAGACCTTCTTGGTAAATACCTAGTCGAGAAAATATCTAATAAAAAAGTAGTTTGGTGTAAACCAGCTAATTTTCATTTTCAAGATTTTTTTACACCAATTTATGTAACAATTGGTAGTATTTTAACCCATGTAAATAAAAAATGTATTGTTTGGGGAAGTGGAATTATTTCTAAAGAATTTGAAATTAAAAAAGCAGAGTTTTTAGCAGTTAGAGGTCCGCAAACCAGAAAACATTTACTAAAACAGGGATTTAAAGTTCCAGAAATTTACGGAGATCCAGCGCTTTTACTACCAAAATATTACAAACCTAAAATTAAAAAAGAGTTTAAAGTAGGTGTTATTCCGCATTACAGAGATTTTGAAAAAGTAAGTGCGTTTTATAAAAACCAAGAGTCGGTTTTATTAATTAATTTAATGACCAATAATGTTGAAGATATTACAGATATGTTTCTTAAATGCGATAAGATTGTATCTTCATCATTGCATGGAATTATTGTAGCGCATGCTTATAGAATACCAGCAATATGGCACCAATTTTCAGATGATGTTTTTGGCGATGGGATTAAATATCAAGATTATTTTGAATCTGTAGGAATCACGTCTTATGTACCCGATATTTCAAATAAAAAAATGAATGTAAACGATTTAGAATTGCTATTTCAAGGTAAAGAAGCATTGCCAAAACAAACAGTAATTGATAATTTATGTTCAAAATTAATGGAGGTTTGTCCTTTTAAATCGGATGAGTAAAATGAAGAAAAAAATATTTGTTTTCTTTCCTGATGGTGTTGGTTTAAGAAACTTTGCCTTTACGGACTTTAAAAGTATTGGCGAAAACATGGGGTTCGATATTACGTATTGGAACAATACTATTTTTTCTTTAAAAGACAATCTAGGTTTTAATGAAATTAAGATAGAAGACCATACAACGCATCCATTATTACCAATTTATTCTAGAGCAAGAAAACGCGCAGAATTAAACGTTTCTAGAACAAAGTTTAAGGATAATGTATATCCAACTTATAAATTTCCTTTTAATTATAATGGCACAAAAAACACATTAAAAACCCTTTATGTAAAATGGTTAATTGGTTTGTACTCTTCAGAAAAAGGAATCGTAAAATTAAGAGCAAAGATTAATAAATTAGAACGCTCAACATCAAAATATAAATATTGTAAAGCACAGTTAGAGCAGCATAAACCAGATATGGTATTTTGTACCACACAACGCGCAACTCAATCTATAAGCGCATTATTGGCAGCTCAAGATTTAGGAATTCCTACAGTTGCCTTTGTTTATTCTTGGGATAACGTACCTAAAGCCATGCAAGTAGTTGAAACCGACTATTATTTTGTTTGGAGTGATTTAATGAAACAAGAGGTGTTAAAATACTACCCGTTTGTTAAAGAAAATCAAGTGTTTGTTACAGGAACACCGCAGTTTGAGCCTCATTATAATTCAGCTTTAAAACAGACAAAAGAAGAATTTTTTAAAGAACATGGTTTAGATATTTCAAAAAAATATATTTGCTATTCTGGCGACGATGAAACCACGTCACCTTTAGATCAATATTATTTAGAAGATTTGGTAAATGCTGTAAGAAGCCTAAATGGTAAAGGCGAAAATTTAGGCATTATTTACAGAAAGTGTCCTGTAGATTTTACGCCAAGATATAATGTTGTAATTGAGGCAAATAAAGATGTTATTACAGTTTTAGACCCTATTTGGAAACAAGTTGGAAAGCAATGGAATCAAGTCTTGCCAACCCCGGAAGATTTTAAAATGCTTTATAATGTTTGTGAGCATAGCGAGTTTGTAACTAACGTTTGTTCATCTACAATATTCGACTTTGTAGCTCATAATAAACCTTGTATTTATTATAATTATGAACAACCTCAATTAAGAAAAGGAATTAGAGATATTGGTCAGAATTATAAGTACGTACATTTTAGAAGTATGCCAAGTAAAAAAGCAGCAGTATTTTGTGCAGATAAAAAAGATTTAGAAGGTTTAGTGAAGCAAATTTTAGACGGACACTTATCAAATGTTGAGATATGTAAAGAATGGTTTAAAACTGTAGCTGGTAACAACCCAACCAAAGCATCAGAAACTATTTGGGACACCATAAATATGTTACTAACCACCAAATAGATGGAAACTAAACAAATTATCATCCATAAGCGGTTCTTTATAGCAATAATTATAATTAGTGTACTATCTGCACTTAGGTCATTATTAATACCTGTGCATGCAGACGAACTTACATATTCTAAACTTGCAGATAACATATTGTTAGGTCAATATTACCTTGTTAATAATCCTTCATCGATAGCTCCAACTATTCCTTTTGTTTTTGCACTTTTTAAAATTAAAACTTTCCCAGTTTTAGGAATTATTTTAAATAAAATTTTCAATTTATGCCTAGTCGGTTTTGGTTTTCGGTTTATAGCATTGTATTTAAAACAACAAAACGTAAGCCCGATTTTTATAGGTGGAATTTTAGCATTAACAGCGGTAAACCCTAATGCTGTTGCATGGTTTTCAACTTTATATCCTGAATCTTTAATCTTTTTTGGTTTCTGGGGGTTTATATATTATGTATCCCGGCCTCCAAAACAAAGTTATTTAATTAAAATATTAGCTTTTTTTATTTTAATGGTTTTTACTAGATATTTATATGCTGTGTTGGGTGTGGTAATCTTGTTATGTTATTACGATTATTTAAAAGAAAATTTTAAAAATTATAGTTTACCCATAGTAACCTATTCGTTAATATTTTTAATACCAGTAATACTTTGGGCTAAGTATTTATTAAATATTGAAGAACAAAATTTATCTGAGATTAGTTATTTTAATAGGTTTAAAGTCGGTAATCCTTTATTGTATAACATTAAATGTGGTTTAGGCTTGGAACAACATCATGAAGTTGATAAAATTAATGGTATTCCAGCTTTTGCGTCATTATTTATTCCAATAACTGGCTTTCGGAATTATCTAATAAGTTTCATTTTAATTTTTGGCTTTGTTTGTGGATTAGTTAAGCATTTAAAAAGACCTGCCGTTAGTAAGTTATTCATTTCATCTATGTTAATCATGCTTGGTTTTGTTTTTGCAGGAACAGGATTTAGCCGTTATTGGTTGGTACTACTTCCTAGTTTTTATCTTGGGTATTATTATTTGTTTAAATTGCTGAATATCCGTGATAAATGGATTGTTTACGGATCGCAGCTAGTGTCGTTTATCTATATATTAAATGAAATTAGACTAGATATTCTCATTGTAAATAAGTACTTATGATTTTTTTAGAAAGACACAATCCAGAATTTAATTTTTTTATTAAACCTCATGAATTTTAGAAAAATATTAATTTATATGCCTGCTTTAAATGAGGAAGAAACCATTCTTAAGGTATTAAAATCAATTCCAAAAAAGTATGAAGGGTTTGATGAATTGGAATTGTTAGTGGTTAATGACGGTAGTAGTGATGATACCGAAAAGGAGGCCATAAAAGCAGGAGCTACCGTGTTAAATCATAACCATAATCAAGGCGTTGGAAAAGCGTTTCAAACCGCTGTTGATTATGCTTTAAAATCTCATGCAGATATTATGGTTAGTGTAGATGCTGATGGACAGTTTGATGTTAATCAAATAACTGATATGATAGCTCCTATACTTAATAAAAAAGCCGATTTCTGCTCAGGAAATAGATTTGCAAATGGTAGACCGGTAAATATGCCAAAAGTGAAATTTTTTGGAAACAGTTTAATAAGTAAAATAGTCGGTTTTGTAAGTAAGGCCAAAATTCAAGATGTTTCATGTGGCTTTAGGGCGTATTCTAGGGACTGTTTATATAATTTAAATTTACAAGGTAGCTTTACTTATACTCACGAAACTATATTAGATTTGTTGCATAAAGGTTATAAAATTAGTCAAATACCTGTAAATGTTAAATATTTTGATGGTAGAGTGTCTAGAGTAGCGAATAACCTTTTTGTATATGGTTTTCAAACGTCTTTCATAATTTTTAAAAGTTTTAAAGACTACAGACCTTTATCCTTTTTTTTAACAATAGCTTTAATTGTTTTTATAATTGCTGTACTGTTGGCAGGTTTTGTTTGTATCCATTGGTATAATACAAGTATGATAACGCCTTATAAAAGCTTAGGGTTTATAGCCTTAGCACTATTTGGTTTGTCAATGTTAATTAGTGTTTTAGCCTTTTTAGCAGATATGCTGAATAGGATAAGAGGAAATCAGGAAAAAATATTATTTCTAACTAAAAAGAAATATTTTGAAGAAGATTAATTATAATAAATTAAAAGCAACTCCCGAGGAAGAAGACTTTTTAGGAAAATATAACAATGAAGGGGCTATTGCTAAGTATCTTGTAAGTAGTTATTTTAAATCTGTAAAAAAATTACTAGATAAGGTTGATGCTATAAATTCGGCTCACGAAATAGGTATAGGAGAAGGGATTTCTACCAAACGGTTAAAAGAAATGGTGACAAATATTAGCGGATCAGAATTTGTAGAAAAGCTTGCTAAAAGGGCGCAAATTAATAATCCTGATTTAAAAATTTTTCAAGAAAGTGTTTATGAATTAAAATATGAAGATAATAGCGTTGATTTAGTCTTTCTTTTGGAAGTATTAGAGCATTTAGATTATCCACAATTAGCTTTACAAGAAATAAAAAGAGTATCAAAATCATATTTAATTATAGGTGTCCCAAATGAGCCACTTTGGCGATTTTTAAACTTATGTAGATTTAAATATATTAAAGATTTTGGTAACACACCAGGACATTTAAATCACTGGTCAAAAAAAACATTAATAAAGTTAGTTGAAAAAGAATATGGAAAAGTTATTGCTACGGAGGCTCCATTACCATGGACCATATTATTAGCCAAAAAAGAAAATTAATGATGTTGATGAACGATAATGTTTAGAATAATGTTAAGAAAAAGCAGTCTAAAAAAGCTATTTACTATTTTAAACAAAAAACTAATTTCTAGATATGCATTAATTAGTATAGTGAGTTATATCTACGTTTTTGCAGGACTTTATCTTTTAATAGATATTTTTGAATTTAACAAAACACTAGCGTTCATTATTGTTTATGGTATTGCGTATATTGTGCTTTATGGAGTTCAATTAAAATTTTTGTATTCTAAAAGTCACGATAATTATAAGTTAATTAAATATATTTTTTCTATACTGTTTTTTTATGTCAGTGCTAATTTATTGTATAATTTAGGATTGTTTTTTAAGTTGAATTATATTATATCAACAGCTCTAACAATAATGGTATTAATGCCTTTAAGATTAGTTGTTTACACGTTTTTTGTGTATAAAGACAGATAGAACTTTAAAGCGCTATTTAAAGATGATTATACTAAAAAAAATATTTTAATGCATATAGGTTTCATTACTTCCGAATATCCACACCCAAAAGTTAAACAAGCAGCTGGCATAGCTACAAGTATAAAAAATTTAGCCGTTGCTCTAGTTAAAAAAGGAGTAAATGTTACTGTGTTTGTTTATCATCAAAATGAATCGGGTATTGTTCAAGATGAAGGTGTTAAAATTCATCTTATAGCAAAACAAACTTATAATTTGTTTACATGGTATTTCCACCGAAAATTTATTCAGAACTATGTAAATCAAGTGGTGCTTAGAAATAATATCGATATTTTAGAAGCTGCTGATTGGACTGGAATTACTGCGTTTATGAGATTAAAAGCACCTTTAGTTGTTAGGTTTCATGGTAGCGATGCATATTTTTGCAAATTGGATGGACGTAAACAAAAATTTAAAAATTTTATGTTTGAAAAGCTAGGGTTAAAAAAGGCTTCAGCTTATATCGCACCAACAACCTATGCAGGTGTTGAAACGCAAAAGATTTTCGGTTTAGATAAAACGAAGATTAAAACTATCCACTATGGCTTGCAATTAGAACATTTTGAGAATGAATTTCCAGATGTATATAACAGAAATACTATATTATATATAGGAACGATTATCAGAAAAAAAGGAGTTCTAGAATTAGCCGAAATTTTCAATAAAGTTATTACCAGAAATCCAGAAGCACAATTAATTTTAATAGGAGGAGATTCATCAGATATTAAAACTGGCGAAAGTTCAACCTATAAATTAATGGAAGATATTTTTTCGGATAAAGCTAAAAAACAAGTAAATTATTTAGGGAAAATTCCATATCAAAAAGTAAAAGAACATATAAGAAATGCACATATTTGTGTATATCCTTCCTTTGCTGAAACTTTAGGTATGGTAACTATCGAGTCTATGGCAATGCAAAAGCCTGTGGTCAATACTAGCATAGGTTGGGCGCAAGAATTAATTGATGATGGAATTAATGGATTTCTAGTACATCCATCAAAAATTGATGATTATTCAAATCAAATACTTAAATTGTTAAAGGATGAAAAACAATGTTCCCAAATAGGGAAAGCTGCGAGACAAAAAGTTGAATTACTTTTTGATATAGAAAAGAATGCTGAAATAAATATTGATTATTTCAAATCCATTTTAAAAGCATGATACTTTTAATTCACAAAGATGATTTAGTAGTAGAAATAATTGATTTAAAAACCAATCAAATAATAGATGGTACTTTCAAATCGCCTGTTCAAGCCTTGTTTCATTTATCAGAGGATAATAAAGAGCGTATTATAGTTTGGTGTCATCAATCTAACAAGGATTATTTAAATGTTGAAGGCATTAAAGCTTCATTTCATTTAAAAAATATGATGTTATCTTTTAGTGAAAATCAATTTCTTCCAGAACAAATTGGATATGTTGAAGATTCCCCTTTTTTATTGGTGAACAAAAACGTAAAGTATCCCACATGGCTCATGAGTAGTAATGTTGGGGCCATTTATGCATCACAACTTCTTAAATTTAAGAATCAAGTTAATAAAAAGGAGTCTTTTGATTTTGTACTAAATTCTATTGCAAAATTGGGTATGCCAAATGGGCTTTTTTGCTACTCCGAACCAAAACTGCTATTTAAAAATACGCCCAAATTAGTAAATGTTAAAACTTCTTATTCTCATTTGTTTAAATTTGTTAAACAACATTATAAAGCAGTTTGGAGTGTTTTTCTATTACTTAACTTTATTATTTATGATGGTAAATTTCTTGTTATACCCTTCTTAAAATCTATTTTTATTAAAAAGGTTAACTATGCATCAAGCTTCGATTTACAAACTCTAAATAAACCAGAAACTAGAGAATCTACGATAGATGTAATTATACCAACATTAGGCAGGAAAGACTTTTTACACGGTGTACTATTAGATTTAGAAAAGCAAACATTACTGCCAAAACAAGTAATTATTATTGAACAAAACGATGTTGAAAATAGTAAAACCGAATTAGACTTTATTTATAATAAATCATGGCCGTTTATAATAATACATAGATTTATTCATCAAATGGGGGTTTGTAATGCTAGAAATTTAGCTTTACAAAGTGTAACATCCGATTTTGTTTACTTAGCAGACGATGATAACAAGTTTGATGCTAACTTAATTGAAAATATCATTCAAAAAATGCAAACATATAATTTTGGTGTTATAGCTATGAGTTATTTACAGAAAAATGAAGTGGAGAAAAACAAAACAGCAATACAATGGAGTACTTTTGGAGGCGGGAGCAGTGTAATAGATTCTAAATATCTAGATCATGTTAGTTTTAATATGGCTTACGAGTTTGGTTATGGGGAAGATACCGATTTTGGTATGCAACTAAGAAACCTTGGGGCAGATGTTATTTATACACCAGACATTAAGATATTACATTTAAAAGCACCAATAGGAGGTTTTAGAACTAAATTTATTCATCCTTGGGAAAGGGAAGGAGCCATTAAACCCAAGCCTTCTCCAACAGTTATGCTTAGCAGAATCACTAATTCAACAAAGCAACAATTACAGGGGTATAAAACAAATTTATTTATTAAGTTTTATAAGAGTCAGAATATAAAAAATCCATTAAAATACTATTCACATTTCAAAAAGCAATGGCAAAAAAGTATAGAATGGGCTAATACATTGAAAACTAATTAATATGAATTTTGCATTAGTAGTATGTACGTATATGAGGCCCAAAGCGCTACAAAATTTATTGATTTCGGTTAATAACCAATCCTTGTACCCAAACGAAATTATTATTGTTGATGGTTCTTTAAATCATGATACCAAAAACCTATTAAAAAACAATAACTTTAAAAACTTAAGATACGTATTGGTAGATCAGGCTCATAGAGGTTTAACAAGACAGCGAAATTATAGTATTAAAATGCTTAGTGGAGCTGTGGATGTGGTGTGTTTTTTAGATGATGATATAGTTTTAGAAGCTAATTATTTTAAAAATTTACTACATACTTACAATGTTGAAAAGGATGCTCTGGCAGTAGGAGGTTATATTATAAACGAAGTAAAGTGGCATAAAGGTAAAGAAATATTAAATCCAAATACATTCAATTTTGATGGATGGTCGAGAACTGAACCATCTCGATTTAAATTAAGGCGAAAATTAGGGTTACAACCCGATACGCCTCCCGGTTATTTGCCAACATTTGCGCATGGGCGCTCTATAGGTTTTCTTCCGCCGTCAGGTAAAATATATCGAGTAGAACAAATTATGGGTGGTGTAGCTTCTTATAAAAAAGAAGTGTTTAATACTTTGCAGTTTTCGACTTATTTTGAAGGATACGGACTTTATGAAGATGCCGATTTTAGCTTACGCCTTGCAAAAATAGGAGCGTTATTTGTTAATACTTCGGCTCAGTTAAAGCACTATCATGAAGATAGAGGAAGACCCAATAAATATAAATATGGCAAAATGGTAGTGCGAAATGGATGGTATGTTTGGCGCGTAAAATATGCTAATCCTACGTTAAAAATGCGCTTAAAATGGCATGCTACAGTAACGCTATTAACAACTATTAGATTAAGTAACGCTATAACCAGTAACAATAAGAATGAAGCTTTTAGTGAAAGTTTAGGACGCATTGTGGGATGGTTCTCGCTTATTCTTAATAAACCTAAAATTAATTAATGGAAACTATTTATATATTAAACATACCTAATTTCTATTCGTCTTATTATTTATATGGACTCAATAAAGAGTTTAATATTAAATTTAAAATGGATGATAGATTTTTAAAATATAATAATAGACCGTTTTTAATTTTTAAGATAAAGGACAAAATTGGGGTTATTAATAATGATGATCCGGTGTATTTTAATCAAAATTTATATGATCAAAGTGATGTGTTTTTTGTAACTAATAAACTATTAGACAACCCATCGTTTAAGCAAGAAAAGGTAAAACCTTTATTTCCGCATTACCCAATTAATATAGTCCCTCTTTATTTAAAGTTGTTTAATTTTAAACTACTTAAGTATTTAAAACCTAGGGTTATATTAAAAGAGCTTTATACTTTAAAAAGAAGACCTGGCTATAAAGATTACAATGTGAAAGTTGAAAAGGATAACTACATTTTTTTCTCTTCAAGCATCTGGAAAAATGAATTAGAAACCAATACCATTCGTGCGGAGTTTATTAGGTATTGTAAAGCAGATGATAGGGTGGAGTTCGAAGGTGGTTTTATACCGCGCTCAGATGGCGAGAACCTTAATTTTGATGCGGAATTAAACCATGTTAAATATCCACCAAAACTTTTTTCAAGCTTAAGTAAAAAATCTAAGATTGTTTTAAATAATGCAGCTGTTTGGGGTGCTGTAAGTTGGCGATTAGCCGAATATCTTAACCAAGGACTTTTTGTATTATCGTTTCCTTTTAAAATCGATTTACCTATAAATCTTGAGCATAACCAAGAATTATATGCTATAGAAGAATCTATAGATTTTAAAGTTGTTTTCGATAAGGTATTAAATAATCCAGATTATCATACCGAAATTGCATTAAATGGAAAAGCATATTTTTCAAAATACTGTACACCCAGCGCACAAGCCAAACAAATTATTAAGACGCTTTTAAATTAAATGAAATTCTTAATTATCACGCATGTTAAACATAAACGAGATGGCAGAAGTATTTCTGCTTACGCACCTTATGTGCGCGAAATGAATTTATGGCTCAAACATGTGGATGAAGTAACTATTATTGCACCTAAAACCGAGAAGGTTAAAAATGTTATCGATTTGGATTATAATCATCATAATTTAAAGTTTAAGAAGGTTGATGCTTTTCAGTTTACTAATCTAAAAAAAAGTATTACTTCTGTTTTTAAAATACCTGCAATCTTAATTTCAATTTGTAGAGCAATTTCGGAAGCAGATCATATACATTTAAGGTGCCCCGGAAATATGGGTTTATTAGGAAGTTTAGTGCAAATATTGTTTCCAAATAAAGTAAAAACGGCTAAATATGCTGGTAATTGGGACCCTAAAGCGAAGCAACCATTAAGTTATCGGTTTCAAAAATGGATATTATCGAATACATTTTTAACAAAGAATATGCAGGTTTTGGTTTATGGCGAATGGAAAAACCAAAGCAAAAACATCTTGCCATTTTTTACGGCTACCTTTAAAGACACAGAAAAAGAATCTATACATATCCGAGATTATACAAAAGTGTTAAAGTTTGTATTTATTGGGAGTTTAGTGGAAGGTAAACGACCATTGTTGGCTATTCAAATTATAGAAAACTTAATTAGGCAAGGACTAAATGTTGAGTTTAACCTTTACGGAGATGGGATACTAAAAACAGATTTGTATAATTATATCGTTGAAAATAACTTAGAACAATCTATAAAATTATTAGGGAACAGAGATAAATTGGAGATTAAGACAGACCTGAAATCGAGTCATTTTTTAATATTACCATCAAAATCTGAAGGTTGGCCAAAAGCCGTAGCAGAAGCTATGTTCTATGGAACTATACCTATTGCTACATCAATTTCTTGTGTTCCATTTATGTTGGATCAGGGTAATCGAGGTCTTTTAATACAACCAAGTTTGGAAGAAGCGACACGCATAATTCTTAATTACTTAAACGAGGACAGTAAACTCAAGGAAATGTCTAAAAGGGCATCAAATTGGTCGCAGCAGTATACATTAGATGTTTTCGAAAGTGAAATCGTTAAATTATTAAAGTAGTAGATGAGAGTTTTACAATTAATCGATTCTTTAGAAACAGGCGGTGCAGAACGTGTAGCCGTAAATATAGCCAATGCTTTGTCTTCCAATATTGAATATGCGGCTTTATGTGCTACTAGAAAAGAAGGTTTGTTAAAACAAGATATTCTAAACACAGTTGATTATTTATTTTTAGAGAAAAAACGCGCTTTCGATATTCAAGCTATAAACAAATTATCAAGGTTTATTAGGACAAACAATATTCAAATTATTCATGCACATTCATCCTCCTTTTTTTTAGCAACAATAATAAAAATATTAAACCTTCGAGTTAAAGTAATTTGGCATGATCATTATGGTAATAGCGAATTTTTAAACCAAAGAAAACATGTTGTTTTAAAGGGCTGTTCCAAATTTTTTTCACATGTTTTTAGCGTGAATAAAAATTTGCAAACTTGGGCAATCCAAAAGTTAAAGCATGCTCACGTGTCTTACCAGCCTAATTTTGCAACCTTAAATAAGAGTTTGCAAGAAACAATTTTAAAGGGTGTAGCTAATAAGCGTATAGTTTGTTTAGCTAATTTAAGGCCTCAAAAGGATCATATTACGCTTATAAAAGCATTTAATAAGGTGAATGTTAAGTATCCAGATTGGTCGCTTCATTGTGTTGGTAAATCGTTTAATGATGAGTATTCAAAAAGTGTTCACGATACAATTATGGAATTTAACCTAGAATCATCGGTGTATCTATACAATGCAAAACTAGATATTTATAATATATTAACACAATGCGAAATAGGAGTATTATCTTCAATATCTGAAGGATTGCCAATAGGACTTTTAGAGTATGGATTATCAAGTTTAGCCGTAATTGCTACCAGGGTTGGTGAGTGTGAAATAGTAATTACAAACCAAGTTAACGGATTATTGGTCGAAAAATCTTCTGAAGACAAATTATCAAAAGGAATTATTAACTTAATTGAAAACAATGAGTTGAGACAACATTTAAAAAAGAGTTTTAAATTACATGTTGAGACTTATTACTCTGAAAAGGCACAAATAAAAAATATTATTAAAGTATATAAATCAATCATAAAAAAACACATTGAAAAACTATAGTTACATAAAATTAATAGGCTTACATGTTGTATTAGGGGTACTAATTTACATCTTTAAGTTTCTATCTGTACTATATCTTTTAGGTATATTTGTATATTTTACTTATCAAATTTTTACAATAAAACCATCGCAAAAGGTAATTAAGGTATTAATGGCATGTAGTTATATTGTGGGTGCCGAGGTTTTTATTAGAATGACAGGAGGTAATGTTTTATATGAGGCCTCTAAATACCTGGTTATCTTATTTACGTTAATAGGTATTGTAACTTATAACGCGAGTAAACAACCTTTACCATATTTAGTTTATATCTTTTTATTGATACCAGGAATATTAGTAGCAGGTTTAAATGCTACCGTACAATCCTCAATAAGAACAGATATAGCATTTAATTTAAGTGGTCCAATATGTTTAGGTATTGTTTCTGTTTTTTGCTACAAGCGTAAAATAAGTTACAATAATATACATAAGGTTTTGCTCAATATGGCTTTGCCACTAATAGCAATGACGGTTTACTTATTTTTATATACGCCTGATATTAGTGAAACTTTAAGAGGAACCGGGTCTAACTTTGCGGCATCTGGAGGTTTTGGCCCTAACCAAGTATCTACAGTTTTAGGCTTAGGTATGTTTCTTTTTTCAATTAGGTTTTTTATGCACTCTCCAACATTATTTCTTAAAATAATTAATGGTGTTTTATTGGCAGCAGTGAGTTTTAGAGGTATTGTAACCTTTAGTAGAGGAGGTGTGCTAACTGCAATATTTATGATTGTTGCATTTATCTTTTTTTACTTTGGAAAGGTTAGCTCCAAAGGCAAATTTAGAATAAGTAGATTGGTTTTTGTGTTTGTGGGTTTGGGTTTAGGTATATGGTTGTATTCATCAATGCAAACCAGTGGTTTAATTGATAATAGATATACTAATAGAGATGCTTTAGGTAGGGAAAAACAAGATGTTTCAACAGGAAGAAGTGATTTAATTTCTTTTGAATTGGACGAGTTTTTTAATAACCCTATTTTAGGTGTTGGTGTTGGTAAAATTAAACAGCTAAGAGAAGAAAAAGTAGGAACACTTGCAGCATCGCATAATGAAATGAGTCGAATACTATCAGAGCATGGTTTATTTGGTTTGGCGGCCTTTTGTATACTGTTTTTCGTTCCATTATTTTTTCGTTTAAAAAATAGATCAAATATTTTTTTCTATTCGTGCTATATCTTTTGGTTTTTAACAATTAATCATTCTGCAATGCGAATTGCGGCTCCAGCCTTTATTTATGGACTTTGCTTATTAGATATTCAAATTAGAACTAAAAAAACGGATAAACAAAAACGATTAAAACCAATTAAAAATTGAAAACCATAATATACATTGGTAGCAAGTCCGGTATTACACCTAAGTCAAATCTATCTTGTATAGATATATTGGGGCCATTATTATCTACAGCAGGTTACACGGTTTATGCAGCATCTAATAAAAAAAATATAGCATTCAGGCTTTTAGAAATGTTATTGGTATGTTTCAAGCATAGAAAAAATACAAATTATGTTATTATTGACACTTATAGTACACTTAACTTTTATTATGCTTTTTTTGTAAGTCAATTATGTAGACTTTTAAAGATCCCTTTTATTCCAATTTTACATGGTGGAAACCTCCCACTGCGAATTAAAAACTCTCCAAAACTCTCTAGAGCTATATTTAATAATGCACACGTTAACATAGCACCATCGTTATATATAAAGTCTAAGTTTGAGGCTGAGGGTTTTAACAATATTATAAACATTTCAAATTCTATTGAGCTTGATAATTATAAGTTTAAGCCAAGAACTTTTTCCCAGGTTAATTTACTTTGGGTACGGTCGTTCTCAAAAATTTATAATCCATTATTAGCTATAGACGTTTTAAAAGGTTTAAAAGATAATGGCGTAGAAGCTAGTCTTTGTATGGTAGGTCCAGATAGCGATGGTAGTTTAAAAAAAGTGCAAGATTATGCTAATAAAATGCAGGTAGAAGTGCGTTTTACAGGTAAATTATCTAAGCCAGAATGGATTAAACTCTCAGAAGATTATAACATTTTTATAAACACTACTAATTTTGATAATATGCCGGTAAGTGTTATTGAGGCTATGGCATTGGGGCTTCCCATAGTATCTACAAATGTTGGCGGTATGCCGTATTTAATTGATAACCATAACAACGGGTTACTTGTGCCTCCCAATTCATCTAAAGTATTCGTGGAAGCTATTCAAGAGCTTATGGAGCAACCGAAAAAAACACAGCAACTTATACAAAATGCTAGATTGTTGGCAGAAAAAATGGATTGGAA
The DNA here is from genome assembly GCF_900112595.1 of Algibacter pectinivorans. Taxonomy (GTDB): domain Bacteria; phylum Bacteroidota; class Bacteroidia; order Flavobacteriales; family Flavobacteriaceae; genus Algibacter_B; species Algibacter_B pectinivorans. Next base: position 48,284 of record NZ_FOMI01000003.1, read on the forward strand.
GAGTATTGAAAAGCAATGGCTTAAAGTATTAAAATAATTAAGTCCTAATAAAATTATACTTCTTATATTTAGAGCCCGTTAAATATCCCTCTCACATGGCTAAAAGCAGCATTCATTTTAACATATCTGAACGAAAAATTCTTTTGCGGGTTTTCGATATAGTTTTTATACTTTTTGCGCTTTATTTAGTAGGAAACACTTTTGCTTTTGATTATTTCATACTAACTACCGAAAAATGGGCATGGGGAATTATACTTATACTTTATATTTCTGTTTTCGGAACCATTTTCGAAATATACGATTTACAAAAGTCTAGTAAAATTGAAAGTATAGCTGCGGGTCTTGTGCTAACATCGTCTATTACAGTTTTATTTTATTTGTTAACACCATTTTTTACCCCGGTATTACCAGATAACAGACTTCAAATTTTATTCTTTTATTTTTCTATTCTTTTTGCTTTGTTTTTATGGCGAATATGTTACGTGACTTTTTTTGGAACTCCTAGATTTTATAAAAAGGTTTTAATTATTGGTGAAACTTCTAATATTGAAACTATTATGGAAGCTTTTAAAGGTGCAGATCCTAATTACAAAATTATAGGGTTTGTCAATTGTGAGCTAAATACTCAAGAAGCTATTAAATTTAGAGGTATTAAAGAGTATCAGCCAAATCAAATAAGGGAAGTTATTAATCAACAAAAAATATCGGAGATTGTTGTGGCTAGTTACAATTCAGAAAACATTACTTCCGAGATATATTATACCTTAATTAAATTATTAGAAGAAGGTTTTCCTATAAACGAGTATACTCAGGTTTATGAGGATATGACGAATCGTGTACCCGTGCAGTTTGTTGGGAAAGATTTTTATAAATACTTTCCTTTTAGCAGAAGTAATCAAAATAAACTATATCTATTTTTTCATCGCCTTTTCGATATATTAATTGCTATAATTGGAATTTTAATTGGAACTTCAGTCTTACCAATTATTTTAATAGGAAACTTACTAGGCAATAGGGGACCACTTCTTTATTCGCAAGACAGAATAGGAAAAAACGGAAAAATTTTTAAAATTATTAAGTTTCGTACCATGATAAAAAACGCCGAAAAATCAGGAGCTGTTTGGGCGAAAAAAGGAGATATTAGAATAACACCGTTTGGTAAATTTATGAGACATTCTAGATTAGATGAATTCCCACAATTTATTAACATTTTAAAAGGTGAAATGAGTTTGATTGGTCCTAGACCAGAGCGTCCATTTTTTGTTAAAGAATTAGCGCAAATGCTACCTTTTTATGAAACCCGACATATTGTAAAGCCTGGGTTAACAGGTTGGGCACAAGTAAAAACAAGATATGGTGCATCTATTGATGATAGTTTGCTTAAACTGCAATATGATTTGTATTATATTAAGCACAGAGGTTTTTTTATAGATATGAATATTATAATTAAAACCCTGAGTACCATGATATTCTTTAGAGGGCAATAGTGTAGTTTATAGCCTTTAATGTATAATTCTAAAGCTTAGTAAAATGTTTTACTAAGTAAACATACCTCACAAATAAAGCTATAAGTAGCGGTATTAAACCAATAGCAAATACCTGAACACCAATTATCCAATGTAGTGTTAATAGGCAAAGTAAAATTATAAGAAGTTTAATGTATTTTACAAACCAATCCTTAGGTTGTGATTTAAAAAGCTGACCTACAACAAGAATATTTAAAACAAATGCCCATAATAGGTTATAATTTTGATGTGTTCCTGTATGGGCTGTGGCAAACCATAGCAGCAAAATTAAAATGCCTATTAAGCCTGTTAGTGTAAAAAGGCTAACATCTAACCACACAGAACGTTTCTTGTTTTTAACATCCTTATAGGTAATATAGAGTATAAACATAACCACGAGTCCTAAAATAAACAACGGACTTGTAAAAAATGTGCTTGGTTGTATGTTTTCTTTAGCGACATATAGTACCGTACTTAGTTTAACAAGTGGTTTTTTCTCGCTTCCTACGGTAGCGTTCTCAAAGAATTTGTAAATGTTTTTTGGTAAAAACATATGGTCTTCGGTTCTAGCTTTTCTGTCAATAACAGAGCCCAAGGCTAGATCTATACCAAAACTGCCCCAAGAGTTTTTGTTTACATGGCTATAAATTAAGGTTCTAAAGGTGGCGTCTTCAAAATCGTTTGGAGGGTTAAAAGTAATACGGTTATTGGTGGCTATATTTGTTACATCTTTAATTTTTGTGGCACAATTATCATAGAAGAACTCGTATAAATAACGCCTATTTTCAATTTTATAATTATTTATTAAATAGTCATACAGCTTTTGTTTCTCGGTTTGAGTTAAGTTTAAAACTTGCTCTTTAATACTTCTATTATGGTAGCTATAAATTTTATAAAACCTAGTAAAATCTGTTTTACTAATTAAGTAGTTAAGCTGTCCTTGGGCAAATTTTAAATAAAAATTAGGCGCATCAAAATCATATTCGCCATACCCATAAACAACATCTAGTCTGTTGTTTAAATCTTTTATTCTAAAACCACTATGCCCAAAAGCATCGTTTAGTGAATTTCCAGGACCTACCGTTAATACGCTAATTTCGGCCTGATTTGATAATACATTTTGTTGCGAAAAAGCTACTTTAACACTTAAAAAAATGCAAATAAGGAGAATGATTTTTGGAATAAATAACTTCATTATCTAAAGATACTAAAATCAAGTTTTAAAGAAAAAACATTGGAATATAAGGCTCCACTTTGGTCGCCAATATCGGTAAAAGCATAATCAATTTGAATGCCGTTATATTTAAAACCTAAACCAAAACTAGGTTGAAAGGTTAATTCTTCATTTCCAAATTGTTCTTCATTTTGAAAATTACCTAATCCGCCACGTAAATAAACCATGTCTATATACCCAAACTCAAAACCTAAAGCCGGATTAATACTGGCAAATGATGTAGAAATAAGGTCGTTATTTTCTTCAAACCTAACATTTAAGTTTACCGATGTTAAAAGCGTGTAATCATAATTAAAGTCTACTAGCTTAGACATTCCAATTTGAAGCTTTGGAATAGTAATTTCTGTACTTTCTGGTAATTCTTGGTTTTGCCCTTCAACAGCATCGCTAATAGTTGCAAAGGCTTCTTCATTAATGGCCCAGGCATTAAACGTTGTAGTTATGTCTCTAGCCATAACACCAAATTCCCAACCGTTATCGGTTTCAAATTGAATACCAACATCTAAACCAAACCCCCAAGACGAGGCAAAATCTCCAATAACTCTTCTAATAACTTTTGCATTTACACCGTAATTAAGTCCTTGTACAGGCAAACTTCTAGCGTAGGAGAAAGTTAAACCATAGTCGGCAGTAGAGAATAAACTTATACGATCATAATTTATATTCCCATCGGCATCAATAAGCTGTGTTGTGTTTAAAATATCATCGACCGCGAAACGAATTAATGAAATTCCAACGGCACTATTATCATCCAAAGGCATAGCAAAAGCCGCATAATCGTAATTGGCTATGTTAGCAAAGTAGCTTGAGTGCATTAAGGATAGTTGATTGTCCTCCAGCTTTAAAAGGCCTGCAGGATTCCAATACCCCGAATTTACATCGCCTGTGTGTGATGTAACCGCGCTGCTCATACCCAAAGCCGCAGCATCAACTCCAATATTCATAAACTCATTAGAATATTTTCTAACAGTTTGACTAAATAGGCTAGAAGTTAAGACACAAAATAGAGTGGTGATGTAAAGTCTCAATCGTAATTTTTTTACAAAGATGCACATAATTTATAATCTTTAAAACTTCAATTTGTAATAGATATTGTTTTAGACGGAAATTGTTTGCTATTTTTACAATCTTAAAACAGCTAAACATGAAAAAACACATACCGAATGCACTTACCTTATTAAATTTATTGTGTGGTTGTATCGCTGTAATTTTAGCTATTAATAGCAATTTTATATCGGCAGCTATTTTTGTGTTTCTAGGTGTGTTTTTCGATTTTTTTGATGGTTTTGCTGCTCGAAAGTTACAGGTGCAAAGTGAATTAGGCTTACAGTTAGATTCGCTAGCCGATATGGTAACTAGTGGTTTGGTTCCTGGAGTTATAATGTATAAGCTGTTAATATTAACTCTAGACACAGATTTAGTCCAAGGTGAAAGTTGGGAACCAACTACGTTTGGTGTAGATTTTAATGTACCAATACTGCCATTGCTTGGGCTTTTTATTACTCTAGCATCGGCATACAGGTTAGCTAAGTTTAATATAGACGAAGATCAACAAACTTATTTTAAAGGCTTGCCAACACCTGCAAACGCCTTATTAATAATATCTTTACCATTAATTATCGAGTTTCAAAATAGCGATGCTATAAATAGTATAATTCTTAATACATGGTTTTTGTTAGGGCTTACTTTTTTAAGCTGTTACTTACTTAATTCGGGTATTAAATTATTTGCCTTAAAATTTAAAACTTATGGTTTTAAAGGAAATGCTACACGATACATTTTTATAATTTTATGTGCTGTACTTTTAATTGTTTTACAATTTGCAGCTATTCCAGTAATTATAATACTATATATCTTAATGTCTGTTTTAGACAATTTAACTTCTAAATAAAAAACATAATACAACTATGGCTTCAGGATTTTTTGCATTATTTGATGATATAGCAGCGTTAATGGACGACGTTGTAGTGATGAGCAAGATCTCAACTAAAAAAACAGCTGGTATTTTAGGTGATGATTTAGCAGTTAATGCTGAAAAAGCAACAGGATTTATAGCATCTAGAGAATTGCCTGTACTGTGGGCTATTACTAAGGGGTCGGCTTTAAATAAAATCATTATTTTACCTATTGCCTTTTTATTAAGTGCATTTGCGCCTTGGGGTGTTACTTTGGCATTAATTTTAGGAGGTATTTATTTGGCTTTTGAAGGTTTCGAAAAAATATTTCACTTTTTTGTGCCAGAAAAACATAATGAGGTTTCTACAAAGGAAGTTGATCCGGTTGATTTATCTGAAGAAGACATGATGCTTGCTGAAAAAGCAAAGGTTAAGTCGGCTATTTTTACAGATTTTATTCTTTCGGTTGAAATTGTAATTATTGCCCTAGGAACCGTTATTGGACGACCAATTTTGTTTCAAATTATTGTCGTGTCTATAGTTGCTATAATTGCAACTATTGGTGTTTATGGTATTGTTGCATTAATTGTTAGAATGGACGATTTTGGTTTAAAACTGGTAAAGCTTAACGATAACGAAAAGAGTTTTTCTTATATATTTGGTAATCTACTTATTAATACCTTGCCTTGGGTAATACGCAGTTTATCTGTAATAGGCACCATAGCTTTACTATTGGTTGCGGGCGGTATTTTTGTTCATAATATTGATTTTTTACATCATTTTTTAGAAACTATACCAAGTTTTATAAGAGATTTTATAGTAGGTTTATTGGTGGGGTTAGGAGCTTATATTGCTGTGAAAATTTTTATAGGTATTAAAAAGTTGATTTTTAAGAAGAAGTAAAGCTTTTAATCGGTATCCTTTTTTTTAGGTGCTCGCTTAGCTTTTTTTAGACTTTCATTTAGCATCCATTCGAGCTGGCCATTGGTACTACGGAATTCATCCGCAGCCCATTTTTCAATAGCCTTCAGCATGTCTTCATTTATACGCAATGCAAATGCTTTTTTCTTTGCCATAATTATTTTTGATGTAAATATGTTGCTATAACGCTATCTACTTGGTTTTTTTGTTGTGTACCTATTAACAACTTTTTATTGTTGTTTAAGGTTAGTTGTACTCCTATATCTCCTTTAACATTAATAGCTTTTCCTTTTGCTTGATTCCAAAGAAAACCACCTTTTAATCCCCAACCACCATATTCTGAAAGAGCGTTATAAGTTCTAGTTTCGGCATGTTTAATATCGCTCCATGATATGGTTTTCATTTTTAAATGGAGTGGGAAAAATTTATAATGTATGCCTATTTTGTCTATCTGGGTTGTTAACTTAAATATAAAAACAAGTCCGAATCCTAGTAAAATAGTACTTAATGCTATAATATATTGCTTTGTACTCATGTTATTACTTTTTAAGAATAAATTGGTAATAATTACAATAGGGGCAATGGAGGTAACCGTCATTAAAATAATTAACCATGGTTGTGTAAAGCGTTGCTCTTCTTTAAATTGTTTCATTTCTAGTGGTTTAAAGTGCCTGTGTTTAAAACTGGCGATGCATCTTTATCACCACAAAGAATAACCATTAAATTACTAACCATGGCTGCTTTTCTGTCTTCATCTAAATTCACAATTTGTTTTTTGCCTAATTCTTCCAAAGCCATTTCTACCATGCTTACGGCACCTTCTACAATTTTATGTCTCGCTGCTACAATAGCTGTGGCTTGTTGTCTTTTTAACATGGCGTTTGCAATTTCTTGGGCGTATGCTAAATAGCCTATTCTAGCTTCTAAAACTTCAATGCCTGCTATAGATAAACGTTCGTCTATTTCTTTTTCTAAAGCTTCACTTACTTCGTTAACGCTAGAGCGTAAAGTAATATCTTCTGTTAAGCCTTCATCTGCAAAATTATCATAAGGGTACATGCTGGCTAATTTTCTAACGGCAGCATCTGTTTGTACTTTTACAAAGTTTTCAAAATCATCGACATCAAAAGCTGCTTTATAAGTGTCTTTTACTCGCCATACTAAAATGGTGCTTATCATTATTGGGTTACCAAGTTTATCGTTTACTTTTAAACGTTCGCTATCAAAATTACTGGCGCGCAAAGAAATTTTCTTTTTAGTGTAAAATGGAATAACCCAATAAAAACCATTTTTGTTAATGGTGCCCACATATTTTCCAAAAAGTAGTAATACTCTAGAGTTATTAGGTTGCACCATAATAAAACCCGATGCAATAAATACAGCAATTAGTATTGAAATTGCGAATAGTAAGTTCCCTGTAATAAAGATGCCAATAATACTACCGAAGAACATAATAAAAAATACGAATAGCATTAAGTATCCGTTTGCTGGTGTAATTATTTTTTCTTGTTCCATAATTTTTGTTAGTTTAAAATGATATTAATTTGATATCATAAAGATATGATAATTTTTATAAAACGAATAATTGTTTAACTTTTTTTGTTGAAATATTTTATTAATAGGATGGATTATAATGAAGAACTAGACTGGTTAGGGTATAGTAAGTTTATGAATAGAGTTTATAAATTTATTCGGAATAAGCGTATTTGAATAGATAAAACGCTGAAAATTAGTTGATAAGCGCGTTAGGGATTGCAATGGAAAGCCCGACCGCTTGCCCTGAGCATACACGAAGGGTGGGGTAACGCCCTAATTGTTTGTAAAATAGATATTTAAAAATAAAATATGGCTTTGGCCCCTATTCTCGAATTTTCTTTTTACGCAATTCGAAATTCTGACCTAAGTACACCTTACGAACCATTTCGTCGTTTGCTAATTCTTCAGGTTCACCGGCTTTAAGGATACTACCTTCAAACATTAAGTATGTTCTATCTGTAATAGCAAGTGTTTCCTGTACGTTATGATCGGTAATTAAGATACCAATATTCTTTTTAGTTAATTGTGCTACAATACGCTGAATATCTTCCACAGCAACGGGGTCAACCCCTGCAAAAGGTTCATCTAAAAGAATAAAATTAGGATCGGTTGCTAGTGCACGAGCAATTTCTGTTCTACGACGTTCACCACCAGACAATAAATCGCCTCGGCTTTTTCTAATATGACCTAAACTAAATTCTTCAATTAGCGACTCCATTTTCATGAGTTGCTCTTTCTTACTTAATTTAGTAAGTTGTAATACACTTAAAATATTATCTTCAATACTTAGTTTTCTAAATACCGAGGCTTCTTGGGCTAAATAGCCAACACCGTTTTGTGCACGTTTGTACATAGGGTATTTTGTAATTTGTGTATTATCTAAAAAGATATGACCGCCATTTGGTTTAATTAAACCAACAATCATGTAAAAAGAGGTTGTTTTACCAGCACCGTTAGGTCCTAATAGACCAACAATTTCTCCTTGATTAACTTCTAGAGAAACATCTTTTACAACTTTTCGTCCGCTATAGGACTTCATTAAATTTTCGGCTCTTAAAATCATATTTTTTATATACTGAACGCTAAAAATAGTAAAATCATATACAACTATGATAACGTCTTGATTAATTCTTTAATAACTGTTTTGTGTTTCTAGCTTAAAACTTGTTCTCGATACTATCTTTATTACATGGGGTTTACTAAAAAACAATTTATTGTTTTTTAGCTATTTGCTTTTCTTTTCGCTTCTGGTTTCTAATTACAATTTTAGAAATATAGATACTTACTTGGTATAAAATTAAAATAGGAATCGCTACTATAACTTGACTCGCAATATCTGGCGGCGTAATAACGGCAGATAAAATAAGTACAATGACCAAAGCGTATTTTCTGTATTTTCTTAATATCTCTGGCGTTACCAATCCTATTTTGGTTAAAAAGTAAATAATAATAGGTAGCTCGAAAATTAGGCCAGAAGCTAGGGCAGAAGACCTCACTAAAGCGATATAAGAACTTATATCAATTTGATTGTCTACACGAGTAGATATGCTGTAGTTAGCTAAAAAATTAAGGGATAATGGCGTTACTATATAATAACCAAAAAGGACACCAATGAAGAATAGTAGTGATGAAATTACTATAAACCCGCGAGAATGTTTGCGTTCATTACTATGTAATCCAGGGCTAATAAATTTCCAGAGCTGATAAATAACGTATGGGAAGGAGATAATAAAGCCCCCCAAAATAGCGGTCCAAATATCGGCTGAAAATTGTCCAGCCATAGTTCGGTTTTGTAATATCATTGGCATTTCTTTAGCACAAAACGTGGTGTCCATAACAAAAAAGTTTGCCGTTTCACACAACATACTATATGTTGGAAAGCCCATATTTAGTGGCGCAAAAATGATATTATCGAAAACAAATCTGCTAAAAATAAATACTAGTGTGGCTACAATTATTACGGCTAAACAGATTCTAATTAGGTGCCAACGTAAATCTTCAAGATGATCTAAAAAAGACATCTCATTTATATCTTTTTTTGCCATTATATAATACCTTCTTTAATTAAATCGTGTAAATGTACAATACCTGCATATTTACCATGTTCCTCAACTAGTATCTGAGAAATGTCGTTGTTTTCCATAAGTTCTAAAGCGTCAATAGCCATAGCATCGGCTTGAATACGTTTTGGGTTATTACCCATAATATCTTTTGCTGTTAACCCAGAAAAATCATCTACTTTGGTTAACATTCTACGTAAATCGCCATCGGTAATAATACCTATAATTTCATCGTTTTCAACAACAGCTGTAACCCCTAGCATCTTTTCGGTTATTTCAACAATTACACTTTTAATATTCGTATTAGGAGTTACTTTTGGCTTTTGGTTTACAGAGCTAATATCTTTAACGCGCAGGTATAATTTTTTACCTAACGCGCCACCTGGATGATATTTAGCAAAATCGTTACTAGAAAATCCCCGTAGTTCTAGTAAGCAAACCGCAAGAGCATCACCAACAACAAGTTGCGCAGTAGTGCTTGTGGTAGGTGCCAAATTATTTGGGCATGCTTCCTTTTCTACAAAAGCATTTAAAATATAGTTAGCATGTTGCCCTAAAAAGGACTCTGGATTGCCTGTTATAGCAATTATTTTATTTTTTGAACTTTTTATTAGTGGCACCAATACTTTAATTTCTGGTGTATTTCCACTTTTAGATATACAGATTACGATATCTTCTTTAAGAATTAAGCCTAAATCTCCATGAATGGCATCTGCTGCATGCATAAAAATTGAAGGTGTACCAGTAGAGTTTAAGGTTGCTACAATTTTATTTGCTATTAAAGCGCTTTTGCCTATGCCTGTAATAATTACGCGCCCTTTCGATTTGTAAATGAGCTGTGTAGCCGCTGCAAAATCATCTGTAATTAAGCTTGCTAAGTTTAAAATAGCTTTGCTTTCCATTTCAATGGTTTGCTTAGCAATTTTAATTATGGCATTTTTATCTTTCAAAATTTATTGTTTTTTGAGTTGAGTTTTAAAGATTTTATTATCTTTAAATGTTAGTCAAATTGAATTTTTGTTGTAATTTGGAAATTGGTTACAAAACTAACGAAAAAAATATGAGGCTTCTCTTAATGTTTTATGAAATTATTTAAAATTGATTTATGTGCATTTTAGAGAAATAATTAAACAATAATTTTAAAATAATTCATGTCAATATCAAAAAACGACTTGCATGCCGCTCTAAAAAAGTATTTTGGGTTTAGTAAGTTTAAAGGGCTTCAAGAAAGTGTTATAGAAAGTATTTTAGCTGGACAGCACACCTTTGTAATAATGCCCACAGGCGGAGGAAAATCACTATGTTATCAATTACCAGCATTAATGCAAGAAGGTACGGCTATTGTTGTATCTCCTTTAATTGCTTTAATGAAAAACCAGGTAGATGCCATTAGAGGTGTTTCAAAAGAAAATGGTGTAGCACACGTGCTAAATTCTTCTTTAAATAAAACCGAAATAAAGCAGGTTAAAGAAGATATTGTTAATGGCGTAACTAAATTATTGTATGTCGCTCCAGAATCCTTAACCAAAGAAGAGAATGTCGAGTTTTTAAGAAGCGTAAAAATTTCGTTTTTGGCCATCGATGAGGCCCACTGTATTAGTGAGTGGGGACACGATTTTAGACCAGAATACAGAAACCTACGACACATTATAAAACGGATAGGCGATAATATTCCAATTATTGGGCTTACGGCTACCGCAACGCCTAAAGTGCAAGAAGATATTATTAAAAATTTAGGTATTGGCAATGCTAAAACCTTTAAAGCATCCTTTAACCGACCTAATTTATATTACGAAGTACGCCCAAAAACTAAGAATGTAGATGTCGATATTATTAGGTTCATTAAAAAGAACGAAGGTAAATCGGGCATTGTATATTGTTTAAGCAGAAAACGTGTTGAGGAGTTAGCACAAGTGCTTCAAGTAAATGGTGTAAATGCAGTACCATATCATGCTGGTTTAGATGCCAAAACGCGGTCTAGCCATCAAGATAAATTCCTTATGGAAGATGTGGATGTGGTTGTGGCTACTATTGCTTTTGGTATGGGAATAGATAAACCAGATGTGCGCTTTGTAATTCATCATGATATTCCAAAAAGTATAGAAAGTTATTATCAAGAAACAGGACGTGCAGGACGTGATGGTGGCGAAGGCCATTGTTTAGCATATTATGCGTACAAGGATATTGAAAAGCTTGAGAAATTCATGTCAGGTAAACCTGTTGCCGAACAAGAAATAGGGCAAGCCTTACTACAAGAAGTAGTTGCTTTTGCCGAAACATCCATTTCTAGACGAAAATTTATCCTGCATTATTTTGGCGAAGAGTTCGATAATGAAACAGGCGAAGGTGGCGATATGGATGATAATGTAAGGCATCCTAAAAAGCAGGTCGAGGCAAAGGATAATGTTAAGTTATTGCTAGAAACTATTGCTAACACGAATGAAAAATACAAATCTAAAGATTTAGTAAACGTTTTAATAGGTAAAGAAAACGCTTTAATTAACTCGCACAAAACAAACGAACAACCGTTTTTTGGTGGTGGTAAACATAAAGATAATAAATATTGGATGGCCTTATTAAGGCAAGTTTTAGTGGCTGGGTATCTTAAAAAAGATATAGAAACTTACGGCGTTATTAAACTATCGGAAGCGGGTAGAGAGTTCCCTAAAAAACCAGAATCTTTTATGATGACCGAAGACCATATTTTTGAAGGTGAACAAGAAGATGGTACCATTATTACAGCACAAAAAGGAGGTGGTGCTATTGCCGACCCTGTTTTAATGGGCATGTTAAAAGATTTACGTAAAAAGAATGCTAAAAAGTTAGGCGTTCCGCCGTTTGTTATATTTCAAGATCCATCATTGGAGGATATGGCCTTAAAATATCCCATTAACTTAACCGAATTGGCCAATGTACATGGAGTTGGCGAGGGTAAAGCTAAAAAATACGGAAAAGATTTTGTGGCCTTTATTGAAAAATATGTCGAGGAAAATGATATTACACGTCCAGACGATTTAGTTGTAAAATCTACAGGAACCAATTCTGCCAATAAGCTATACATTATTCAAAATATAGACAGGAAATTGCCCTTAGACGATATTTCGTCATCTAAAGGTATGTCGATGTCCGAGTTTATAAAAGAAATGGAAGCCATTGTGTTTTCGGGTACTAAGTTAAATATAGATTATTGGCTAAACGATATTCTAGACGAGGACCAGCAAGAAGAAATTCACGAGTATTTCATGGAATCTGAAACCGATAGCATTGGTTTAGCAATCGAGGAATTTGATGGCGATTATGACGATGAAGAACTGCGTTTATACCGTATTAAATTTATTAGCGAAGTAGCAAACTAAATGCATTTTAATAAATGATTTGGGCGCTTGCCTGCCGGCAGGCAGGTTACCCCAAAAGGGTCGGGCTTTACGTTACAAGTCCTCGCTCTTCCTTCGTCAGGCTGTGGGCTATCCACTTCAATCCCTAACGCGGGTGTGTTATTTAAAGATAGTGTTTGGAGTTTTTATTCTAGTTATAGCCATTTCCAATTGTAGCTATAATTTTCAATTTCAAAAATATTAACACCTAATATTTTAGCATCTTTAATTTCTTTTGCCAAATCCTCTCGTATAAAAATAATTTTCTCTAAAATACGATTGTCATTTTCTTTATAAGGAAATTGTCCTAAAAAAAATAAGGGCGCATTGTTAGGTGTTTTATGCTCTTCAATTTTTAAATGCGTTATTTTAGAAATGTTAAATATCTTACTCCAATCGTCATATATTTTATTATAAGTAGAATTTTTATAGTCTAAACAATTACTACCAGTCAGTGGGTTAAATAAAAAGTAATCTTCATTAAAAGCGGTGCCATTAGCTTTTACTTGTGCCTCAAAGTACTCGCCAATTACATCGTATTTTTCAAAAATGTTTTTTAAACTTTGAGAAATAAATAGCTTTCCTCCAACAGTTAATACAGGCGTTTCGATAGTACTTATTATGTTGCCTTCAATGTTTTTCTGATTTTGAATATAAAGAATTTTATTAAAGTTATACGTTGTTTCTTTACCATTAATAATCAAGGCATCCATTACAGCCTGAGATGTTTTTTGGTCTGCAAATTCGTATAACGATTTAGAATCGGCTAGTATTTTATATTTCATACTTAAAAAGGAATTAGTTTGCTCGAGGTTCGGTAATAGTATAGTTAAATATTATAAGTTTATTGCTGTGTCATATAGTCTTGATAACGTTTTACGTATGTACTATCATTAAGTCGTTTGGTCCAATGTATTAAATTGTCTTTCGATTCGTCAGTATCCAAAATATTAAACTGTACCAACAAATTTTCTCCTAATTCTTTTTGAAAAAAAACTTCGGTTCGAAGTTTCTCCAATACTTCAACGCATGATTCGAATAAGCTGTTTCTAAAATATTCGAAGTCTAATTCTTCATTGTCAATTTCCAAAGACACCATTTTACAAATTGCATTGAATGCTTCATTAGCCCCATTAGAAGTAAACCATTCGGCTGGTTCAAATTCATAGTAATCTTTGTGTTCTGGGTTTTGAGCTTGCATTTTTTTTAAATGAGTTTTAGTATTTGTAAACGGAACCACAGTCATTGCTCCATCATCACTTATTAATGCAAAAGAACAAATATCAGAACCATATTTCTGAATGTTTTCTTTAAAACATGTTTTAACGGCAAATTCAATTTTGCTTTTTAAAACTTCAAAATTAAAATTAGTATTCATAGTGCTTTTTAATGGTTTTGGTTAGGCTCAGTGTGGGAGTTGATAAATCAAGGATTTATTGAACGGTTCAATTAACTTAGACCTAGTTTTAATCTTCGTTAGTTTAAATTAATCATATACCTTTAGGCGGACAAAGTAAAGAAGCTAAAAAAAATGAGAATGTTATATATCCACATTAACTTTAGCTGTTGTTAACTTTTTGGCTATTTGTAATAATCTTACCTTATTAATCTTTTTTCTATAAATATTAACTCATTGCTACTTTATTTATATGCCAAATTAGCCTTCTAAAACTTCCTTTATCTAATGCTCTTTGTCCTGTAAGCATGCTTGTGAAAAAAACAGGTGTCCCTTTTAATTCTGTAGGTTTAATAATTTTTTCAGTTCCTAATTTTTCACAAAATTCAAAAACGAATTCAATTTTATTATTAATTTTTTTATCTTTTAGTAAATCTCTAGCTTTTGTATTACAAATCACAATAACCTTGGGTTTCGCTTTTAGAATTACCTCTTTTGAAATATCTAGTTGTCTACTAATAAATTTCTTTCCTATTTCCGTTTTTTCTATTTTGCTAATATATTTTTGTTGGGTTTCTCTAAAAAATAATAAGTCGATATCAGACCATAAAAGATTTGTATTTTCAGCAATTTCAACAAATTTTTTAAAGTATGGATATGAAATTCCCCAATTATTTTGTCCTTTTTGATTTATAGAAGCAAAGAAATTTCCATTTACAGATCCTTTAGCAAAAGAAGGATTTATACCGATAAATAATAATTGATTTTCTATTACATTATTATGTACTCCATAACCCCTTTCAATCACGTTTAATTCTGAAAACAGTTCATCGTTCCATATTTTATTCAATTCATTTTCAAATAAATCTTGAATATAAAATTCTTTAATCTTAGTAGTCATTTTTCATTGGGTTATAAGCCGAACGGTCTCGTATAACCGTCAGTTACGGGTTAAATTAGCGATTATTTTCGGTTTAGCACAGACGTTAGCAATTCCGAGTGGATTCGGACGTAGTCGAATCCGCCGTAATTGCGGTTATACATTGTTGTAGCCAGTTTTTTATTTCATTTTTTCTTTTATTTTCAGTAAGTCAGATATTCCCAAATTAAACCATTCTCCACGAATTCTTTTTTCATTAAATTCATTGTGTAAATCTTTTTCAGTCGATTTTGGTGAATTCCACATTGCAATAATTTCAGTTTCTGGGTCTTCTCCTTGAAGAGTTTTCTCTCTGACTTTTGGTTTTATACTTCGACCAATTTTAGTGTAACCATTTCTCGGATTAAACATAAGATAGATTTTATTGCCATTTTCTATTGATACACTTTCATTGTCTGTTGAAAAAATATGTTTAAAAGCTTCTTTTTTGTTTACGAACGGTACATAATCAATTCCTACTTTGTTTTTAACAATTAAAGTTCCGTTTTTGTCCGCAATTTCATTACCATAAGTGAACCGATTTAGTTTTTCTAACATTGTTCTTGTATGATTTTGAAACGTATTAAAGGTTTCAATTAAATCGGTGTCTTTTGGGTATTCTTGATTTATAACTTTCGCAAAACCAAGAGCGAAATCATTTCGTT
Organism: Algibacter pectinivorans; assembly: GCF_900112595.1. Lineage (GTDB taxonomy): Bacteria > Bacteroidota > Bacteroidia > Flavobacteriales > Flavobacteriaceae > Algibacter_B > Algibacter_B pectinivorans. Next base: position 63,789 of record NZ_FOMI01000003.1, read on the forward strand.
TTTTCTCATTTATTTTAAATCTACAAACTAAACCACTTAATTCAGTTCTTTTGTTAATATAAAACAAGATATAGTTATTGTCGGTTTTATCATCTAAAAGCCAAATTCCGTAACAATGCTTATTTAATCCAGTCAATACATTGTTGATAGGACCATTATCAGATTCACTCATTTGAAAAATATCTTTTTCAGACAAATAATGACAATTTTTAGTTATAAATTTTTGAATGGAATTCTGCATTTTCTCAAATTGGCTACAACCTATTATAAAATAACGTTCACTATTCATATCCCGAAAACACATCAGAATATAACAAGTTTTTTTAATTGTTATCTCGTAAATATAATTAATTTTTCTTACAAATTGAAAGGCAAAACAAGTGTAGTCATTATAAAATAACAACCAAACTTGTTTGTTTATATTTAGGTTAAAATTTGCTTTAAATACGTGCTTCTAGCCACGCCTTTAATTCGTAAAAATTCTGAGGTGCTACACCATGGCCAACAGGAAATTCAGAATAGCTGTGTTTTATGTTTAAGGCGTCTAAAAACGGAGCTGTAAGTCTTGCCCAATCTACAGGTATTACCTGGTCTACACTACCGTGAGAACAGTAAAAATCTAAATTTGCGTAGTTTTTTGTGTCCATATCAGTAGGGAAAATATCTTTATTAATATAACCGCTAAGTGCCACTACATTTTTAATTTTCTCAGGGTAAGTTAATGCTACGGCGTAACTTAAAATAGACCCTTGGCTAAAGCCTAAAAGCGATACATTATTTTTGTTAACTGGGTAGGTGGCAATGGCTTCGTCTATAAATTTAGCAATTAAATCTCTTGAAGCTATAGCTTCCTCGTTATCACTCCATTTTCCTCTGTCTTCATCAAAATTAATGGCGTACCAAGCATTTCCGTATGGTTGCATGGTGTAAGGCGCCTTAACAGATATAATAAATAGCTCCTCTGGTAATTCGGCAGCAAATGAAAACAAATCGTTCTCGTCGCTTCCATAACCATGCATCATGATTAATAATGGTGCGTTTTCGGTTAAACTAGATTCGCGAACGATGTGTTGTAAAGAAAGTGATGGATTTGCCATGCTTTTATGTATTGCTTTTAGTGAAGTCTGGTTTTCTTAGGCTTCGGTATTTCATATTTTAGAATTACACCTTTAAAAGATGTATTAAGACCCTAAGTTTGAAAATATACGTTGGTATAAGTTACCTACAAGTGGAACAGCCTGTGCTTTTCGTGCTATAGCGTTAGAGAACCCATAAATAAAAAGGACAGCAAAAAACAAGTAAAACGAAGACGTTACTAGCCAACTATCAAAATTACCAATAATGTACCCTAAGGCAAAAAAAGTAAGCCAAAGTCCTAAGGATTGTCTAATATGAAAACTGGCAAAACCGCTTTTTTTATTGTCTTCATTATTTAAGTAATAGGCTATAATAACACCAAAAATGGTAATGTAACTTATTATGGCGTTTTGGCGCCCTTTATCTATATCTTGTTCTGTCATGTTATGATTTTAAAACCTTTTGGTTGTTTGCTATAATACCAAAAACGTGACCTTTTAGTGTTTCGTTTTCAAAAATAGCATTTTTAGATTTCGATGTAATATTTTGTTTCGAGAAGGTATATTTAGTATCCGGGTTAAAAAGCGTGATGTTAGCCATATTACCTACAGCTATAGGTTGTATTTCGGCTCCAAATCTAGCTTTACCTTTGGTTAGTACCTCGATGGTCTTTTTGGTCGTAAATAGACTTTGTAAGGCTCCAAAAGCACTTTCTAAACCAATGGTGCCGTAGTTGGCATGATCGAATTCTATCTTTTTTTCCTCAATGTCAATAGGTGTATGGTCGGTAGTAACCATATCAATGGTGCCATCTTTTACCCCAGCTATTAAAGCATCGATATCGGGTTGTGTTCTAAGCGGTGGTAATACTTTATAATTGGTATCGAAATCGGTTAATACCGCATCCGAAAAATACAGGTTATGTATGGCTACGCTACAGGTAACGTCTAATTTTTTATTTTTTGCTTCTCTAATTAATTCTACAGATTTTGCAGTAGAAATAGTTGGGATATGTAATTTTCCGCCTGTATATTCTAGTAAAAATAAATCTCTAGCCACTTGTAGCTCTTCGGCTAAAGCCGGAATACCTTTTAAACCTAAGCGTGTACTTGTTATGTTTTCGTTCATAACCCCATGTCCGGAAATTTTATTTTCCAGCGGAAAAGAGCATACCAAGCCATCAAAATTACTAGCGTATTGCAGTGCAATTTTCATGAGGTTAGGGTTAGAAATCGATTTTTTATAATCGTAAAACGCCACAGCTCCTGCGCTACGCATATCGTAAAGTTCTGCGATATCTGTACCTAAACTTCCTACGGTTAGTGCGCCAATAGGCAATAAACTAACGGCGTGGTTGTTGGCTTTAGAGTTTAAAAATGTAATATTAGCATTAGAATCTATTACTGGGTTGGAGTTGGCATTTACAGCCACACTTGTAAAACCAGAAAGTCCTGCAGTTTTTAAACCATTTTGTATGGTTTCGCGCTCCTCGTAACCAGGTTCGCCAAAACTTACACTACTATCGAACCAACCTTGAGAAATATGTAAATTCTCGAAATTAATTTCTTTGTAATTTTTAGGGTTTTCTATGCTGTTGGAAATCTTAGTAATCTTACCGTTTTCAATTAATACATCCTGAGTTGTGTTGTGAAACTCGCTTTTAGAATCTATGATTGTGGCAGATTTTATAAGTATGTTCATTTAAAGAATTTTAAGATGAGCATTTCAATAATCAATAACGCTAGTGCAAAAATAACAAACCATTTCCATAGCGCGTTAACTTTTGTGTCACTTTTTATAGTATCGAAAATTTCGGTAATTGAATCGCTAACAGTTACTTCTTGTAAAGCCGAAAGATCGTTGTAGTTTAAATTACTTTCGCTTCGGTTAAAATTGTAACTCAGTTTTTTTATGGTGTCGTTTTTAGTGGTTAATGCGTAAATACCGGCTTCCGATGGTTCATCGAAAGTGTTTATTACCACTTTATTGTTAAAATAGTGTTGTTTAGGTATCATGCTAATACCGTTTTTTTGTAATGAAAGTACCTCGTCCTGCTGCATTTTGGTATCCACATCAAAGGTGTTTTCTTGCCCAATACTGTAATATAATTCAGGAATTTTAAAACTCTGCTTTGCTACGTTATACAAGGTTGGCACAATTAAAGGCGAGTTTTTAAAGCTAGAATTGTCTGTATTTAATGCCGCAGTAAAAACAAAAGTGTTTTTAAACTGTCCTAAAAAGAGTTTACCATTTTCAAAATTTAAAACCGACGCTAATTGTTTGGTTGTAATAGGGTGGAAGCTATTAACTTTCGGGTATTGAAAGTTTTTAACTTGCTTCTCAAAAACACCATTACTGTACAAAGGGTGCGAGTAGTTTATGGTTGTAATGCGCTTTTCGGTATTGGTAATGGCATTAAAGCCACTGCTATAATTGGCTAATAATTGATTGTAAGACGCTAGGTTAATATCTTGCGCCGGAATTATTATAACCGATCCGCCTTGTGCCGAAAATTGTTTTAAAGCAGCATTTAAGGCAACAGGAATTGTTTTTAACTCGTTTAAAATAATGAGGTGTTGGTTGTCAATTAAATTATAGTTTAATTGGTTTTCTGGAGTGGCTAAAAAGTTGAATTCTGTGGGTGTGTAAATGCGTTTTAAAAACGAATCGGTTGTGCCGTTAATACTTAAAACATTAATTTTTGATGGTTTATTAATGTTGAAATAAAGGCTATTATCAAATTGTAAATTGGCATCGTTAATGCTTATTTTTCCATTGATGATTTGATTAACAGGAAGTGAAAATATAGCTTCAGATTCTTGCTGAATAGCTACCGAAGTTTTAGCAATTAGCTTGTTGTTGTTATACAATGAAACTGGTAAATTTTCAATTTCGGTACCGCTGTTTTTAAGAATTACTTTTAAGGCAATAGCTGTTGGTGTGGTTTCAGAAATGTAAAGACTATCAACCGAAATGTTGTTGGTGTTCACCGGACTGAGTTTTACAAAATTCAACCGGGTTAATGAATCTTTTTCTGTTTCAATTTGTGTGTTAATATATTGAAAGTCAGATATTAAAACAATATTGTTTAAAGTGTTTATTTTTTTGTTTAAAAACGATTTGCTTTTTAATAATGCCGCTTGTGTAGTGAGTTGATTTGTGGAATAATCGAGTTGTAATAAATCGTTTTTTATTGCCTTTATAGTTGTGTTTTTAAAAACAGCATCGTTGGTAAAAAGCGATATGGTTTCGTTTTCTGGTACCTGAGTTAGTATATCTTGCACTGCACGTTTTAGTAATTCGCCATGCGTGCCTTTGGCTTGCATGCTAAATGAATTGTCTAAGTAAATAACGGTTGCTTTGTCTTTTTTAAAGGCATCAGATTTTGATGTAAAAGGTTGCGCAAAAGCAAACACTAAAGCCGCTAAAAGTAATAACCGTGTTAACAGGGTTAACCACTTTTTTATTTGCGAACTTTTACGGGTTTGCAAAGTGGCTTCCTTTAAAAATTCCACATTAGTAAATTCGACTTTCTGGAACTTTCGTAACTGAAATAAATGAACAATAATAGGGATGAGCAGTAAAAATAATGCGTAAAGAAGTTCGGGGTGTTTAAACTGCATATTGTTTTAGATTGCCCAAATATAGAAAATGCATTTGAATTTATAAACGTGCTTTAAGGAATTTAGCATTTTATCTTTTACGTTTTTTAACAAAAGAAAACATAATCTTCTACAGATTTTAGTTTTAAAGCATTAAGATAGTTTCTTATGTCCTGTTGCGCTTCCTTATTAGCAACAGTGATAATGCTTTGCGGGTGTTTTACAGATTCCAGGTCCTTAAAAGGCCTTAAAATTTTGCCATAAATATCCTTACCAATTTTTTTGGGGTTATCGCAAATCCACTCGAAATCTATTTGTTTTTCAATAAGTGTTTTGGCTATAAACTTACCTTTGTTTCCGGCGCCCCAAACAAATAGTGTTTTTTCTGGTATGTAATCCAGTTCTAAAAAGTAATCTAATTTTAGTGGTATAAAATGGTTTTCGGCGTAATGCTCATTTGTTCTAGAGGTTCTATGGCTATAATCTCTCCAATCATGTAAAATGGTGTTGCACGGTATGCAGGTAAACCCATGTTTGTAGAACCTAAAGGCTAAATCGTAGTCTTCAGGATATCTGTTTGGGTTAAAAGCATCACAAGCTATAAAATCGTCTCTGTAAAGCATCCAACAAGGAGAGGGTATTACACATTCCTTGTAAATTTCAGAGTAATTTGTGCCTTTTTTGGTTAAGGCATTCAGCCAAATCTCATAACTTTTGTATCCTGCTTTTATGCCTTCTTCAGCAAAATAATGAACTAAACCAACAGCCAAATTACCTTTTCCGTGGTGCATTAAACTAGCGGCCATAACCTCTAGCTTGTTAGGTCGCATAATATCGTCGCTATCCATTCTAGTAATTAAATCGCCTTCACTTTTAGAGAAAGCCAATTGTAAAGCATCAATAATCCCGCTTCCAGAATTTTTAAAAAGTTTAATTCTGCTATCTTTTTTAGCAAATGCTTTAACCATAGTAAAGCTCGTATCGGTCGAGTTATCGTCAATTATAATAAGTTCCCAATTGGTATAGGTTTGGTTTATAATAGATTGGATACAGTCGCCTATAAATTCTTGCGTGTTTTTAAACGGAATTAATATACTTACTAGTAAATTTTGCATGTTGCGAATTTAACAAAACCTTAAGAAAGGAGACGGTAACAATATGGTAATTTGCGCGTCAATTAAAAAACTTTTAAAATTAATTTAATGTATACAAAAACACTATTCGCTTTATTTGCTGGTGCTGTGTTAGTTGGCTGTGGCTCAACTAAAAATGTTAGTAACGATTTAGCAACAAGTTTACCTATTGAGACTTCAATAAATTTATCTAACATTACAGATGATAAAGCACCTGTAACCATTAATCCTGGGCGTTTTACTACCCAAACGGTAACGTATAGACTGCCAAGGGTTATTCAAGGTACCTATTCGGTAAGTGATTTTGGGAAATATGTAGACAATTTTAAGGCTATCGATTATAACGGAAACGAAATGCCTGTAAAGAAAGTGGATACCAATACTTGGACCATTGAAAATGCTAAGCAACTAGATAAAATAACCTATTTAGTTAACGATACTTTCGATATTGAAATTGATGGCGGTATAGGAAAAGAAACACCGTTTTCGCCTGCAGGAACCAATATAGAGCCAAACAACTATGTTTTAAACCTACATGGATTTATTGGGTATTTTGATTCTTTAAAAAACAACCAATATAAGTTAGATGTTATTGCTGCTGCAGATTTAAAGCGTACTTCGGCTTTACAAAACGTAGATTCTCAAACTAGCGAAGATGGTAAAACCATGACCACTAGTTATTATGCACCTAGATATTTTGATATTACCGATAACCCAATGATGTACGGAAACTTAGATGTTGAAGAGTTTCAAGTTGGCGATATTAAAATTGTATTAAGTGTATATTCGCCTAATAAAGTACATTCGGCAAGATCGCTAAAAGATGTAGTTTATAAAATGATGCAGGCTCAAAAAGCCTACTTAGGCGATATTAATGCTACACCACGCTATGATATTTACTTGTATTTATCGGAAGGAGAAGACGATTCTCCTAAAGGTTTCGGCGCATTAGAGCACCACACATCAACAGTTGTTGTGTTGCCAGAATCTATGAACGAGGCTGCCATTGCATCAAGCATGACAGATGTTGTGTCGCATGAGTTTTTTCATATTGTAACACCGTTAAGTGTACACTCAGAAGATGTGCATTATTTCGATTACAACAATCCAACCTTCTCTAAGCATTTATGGATGTACGAAGGAGTTACAGAGTATTTTGCAACCTTATTTCAAGTTAACCAAGGTTTAGTAGACGAGGCTGAGTTTTATAATACCATTATGGAAAAAATAGAGGCCTCTAAGCGTTTAAACGATGCTATGAGCTTTACTATAATGAGCGAAAATATTTTAAAGGCACCGTATAAAGACGAGTATTTAAACGTGTACCAAAAAGGGGCGTTAATAGGCATGTGTATCGATATTATAATGCGCGAAGAAAGCAACGGAAACCGTGGTATCTTGTCGCTAATGAAAGAATTATCTAATAAATACGGAAAAAACAAACCCTTCGAAGATGATAAACTAATTAGCGAAATCACTGCTATGACTTACCCAGCCGTGGGAGAATTTTTAAACACGCACGTAGTTGGAGATATTCCAATTAACTACAACACGTTTTTCGAAAAGGCAGGTTTAGAAGTTGGCGAATCGCAAATAAAAGCCAATTACATTTTAATAAATGGTGCGCCAATAGTAAGCGGCGATCCAACAAAAGGTATCTTTTTTGTAGATAGCGTGTTAGAAAATAGTTTTTGGAAAGCGCAAGGGGCACAACCAAACGATATTATTAAATCTATAGATGGTACTGCTGTTACCCTACAAAATGCAAACCAAGTTTTAGGTCAGGTTTTCGGTTGGACACCAGGACTAGATGTTGAGGTTGTATTAGAACGAGATGGTAAAGAGGTGGTTATAAAAACAACAACTACCCAAGGGTATACCTCCGGGCAAGCATTAATAGAAAAGCCTAGTGCTACCAAAGCACAAATAGACTTACGTAACGCTTGGTTAAAGGGTTAAAAAAAACAATAAAGTAAAGTTTAAACGGTTGATGAACATGATGTTTATCAGCCGTTTTTTTATGGCGCTACCACACCCTTCGACTCCGTTCAGGGCAGGCGGTCGGGCTTTCCAATACAAGTCCTCGCTCCCCAAAAAGGTCGCTGTGGGCTTTCCTTTTCAATCCCTAGCGCGGGTTTATTTGCCGGTGTAGGTTATAAACTCACAGGTGTTTTGTGTATCCAGAATGCCATGATTTTTCAATGCTGTTAGTAGCAAGCGAGCTTAAAAAAAACTGTATTTTATGCGTTTCTCTGCGTTAGGGATTGTTGCGGCATCCTTTTTTTGCTGCCATAAATGGCAAAAAAAGACCTGCCTGCGGCGGGCAGGTATAGCGAAAAGCACGACCGCTGTCTAGTCCTGAAATATGGCTACAGGTTAATAATTAATTTAAGCTGATAATTTATATACCATATTTGGTGTTTTATAGTCTAAAGATAAGTGTAATCTTATTTCGTTATATAAATTAATTGCATTTTTTGCAGCTCTTTTTGCGTGAGCCACGTTATCAAAGGTTTGGTCGAGATAAAACTCGTCTTTTAAGATTCCATTTACACGTTCTGCCATAGCGTTCTCGTAACAATGATTTTCTTCTGTCATACTAATATCTATCTTTTTTCTTTTGAGTATTTGTGTGTATACATTGCTACAATATTGTATGCCTCTATCGGAATGATGTATGAGTCCATTAATGTTTTTAGCTTGATAAATAGCCTTTTTAAGCGCTCTCACACATCCTTTAAGCTCAAGGCTATCACTCAGGTCATACCCAACAATTTTCCTGGAATGGACATCAGTTATTAAAGCCAAGTAGCAAAAGCCTTTTATGGTTCTTATATAGGTTATATCAGATACCCAAACTTGGTTTGGTCTGGTAACTTCTATGTTCTTTATCAGGTTATTATATTTATAAAAACGATGATAAGAATTGGTTGTTCTAGCACTGGTTTTCTTTCTAAGTGTAAGCATATTGTGTTTTCTAAGGACGTTAAATAAGGTGTCTCTCCCGACTTTAAGATTGGCTTTAGTAAACTCATCATCTAATGATTTTATGAGTTTACGTACCCCTTCTCTAGGAAGGGATTTACGTTTTTTACTGACTATGTTAATAATCTGTTGTTCTTGTTTTAAACGCTTATCAGCTCTAGATTTGTATTTATAATACGCATCACGTTTATGCCCGAAACAATGACTTATAGTTGTTAAAGAGGCAAATCCCTTAGATTTTTCTTTCGCTTTGATTAAGGCTTTATGCTTAACTTTTTTTTTAGCTCAGCTACAGATTTATAGCCTAGATCTTCAGCGGCTACTTCTAGATAAGAATCTAATACCATAGCATCGAGATCCTTTTTAAGCAACAGTTTTTTAAGCTGTTCTATTTCTTTTTGAAGTGCTTTAATTCGTGATATTTCGTCTTTAGTTTCCACTTTTACTCTGGTGTTCATTAAATCTTTACGATTATACTTTTTAATCCACTCATTAACAGTTGTAGGTGCGATAGAGTAGAGCTTACAAAGTTCACTCTTTGTATGTTTTCCAATGCTAAGTTCGTCTAAAATTTTTAATTTGAAAGGTTCGCTGTAACGTCTAATTACTTTGTCGTTTTTATACATAATGTTTAAAATTATGTAGCCTTTATTCAGGACGGGTCACGCCTGGGCTCAGCGGAGTCGCAGGGTGTGGTAACGCCCAAATGCTATTTAGCAACAGTAAACCTAAAGGTTGTTCCAATACCTACTGTCGATTCTACGGTAATAGTACCTCCCAATTTGTTTATTAACGATTTTACCGTAAATAAGCCAATACCCGTACCTTTATTGCCTTTACTATCTTCGTGGTGGGCGGTATGGAATAACTCAAACAAAATAGGTAGTTTTTCTGGTTTTATACCATTACCATTGTCTTTTACATAAAAGATGTAATGCGTTTTATTTTCATCAAAATCAATACTAACTTCGGGTAATGTTTTAAAATTATATTTATAAGCATTATCCACTAAATTTAATAAAATCTGTTTTAAAGCATAGGTGTTTACATTGTTTAGCGACGCTGTTTTAAGGAGTTTAAAATTAGAATCGTTTAAGTTTAAAACCGTTTTAATCGAATTAAATACATCTTCTAATTTAGTTTCAATTTTATCCTTATGAATTAATTTTTCACTTTTATAATGTTTTAAAATACCATCAATATAAGCTCTTAAGGTATCGGCAGACTCTTCAATGTAATTTAAATATTCTAAATCAATTTCTGGGTGCGATGCCTTTAATTCATCCTTAAATAAACTGGTAAGTGAGGTTATATTTGCTAATGGCGATTTTAAATCGTGCGATACTTTGTTAGCAAAGGTGTTTAGCATATCATGACGCTCTTCTAGGGTGTGTAAGGTGTCATTTAATGTTTTGTTTTTTAATCTTAATTCAAAAAGCTGAACCACCTGTTTTGCCAAAATAATTAAAGCATCTTTTTGTTCTTGAGTAAACGATCTTGGTGTATTGTCGTAAACACATAGCGTTCCTAGGGCGTAACCATCAGGGTTAATCAACGGAACACCGGCATAAAAAGACACGTTATTTTCTGTAATAATGGGGTTGTCGTGAAAACGAACATCTTTTGTAGCATCTTCGACAATGAGTATTGGCTCGTTGCTTAAAATAGCATGTCCGCAAAACGAAATGTCTCTTGGAGACTCATTAAAATCTATACCGTAATGTGATTTTAAAAAATTCCTATCTTCATCTAACAGGGTAATTAACGAAATGGGCACCTTACAAATAGTTGCAACTAAAGTGGTAATGTTATCGTAATCTTCTTCAGGGAGAGTATCAAGTAAGTTATATCTTTTAACAGCATTTAAGCGTTTAAGTTCGTTAGGGGGCAAATTAGGGTTTATCATTAAAAAGTAGTCGAATTGCAGTGTTAAAGCTTACGTAAATGTATGTAGAGTAAATTACATTGCGTTAAAAACCTTCAAAAACTCCTAAACCAAATAAAGCAAAATCGTATTTAACAGGGTCGTTTGCATCTAATTTTCTTAATGCCGTATCAAGCTCAGTTAAAGCAACACCATCGTTTTGTTTGCGTTTTAGTAAACCTAATTTTCTAGCTACATTGCCCGAGTGTACATCCAATGGGCAAGATAGTTGGTTGGGCGACAGGCTATCCCAAATTCCAAAATCAACGCCTGTTTTATCGTTTCGCACCATCCAACGTAAAAACATGTTTATACGTTTTGCAGCCGATTTTTTTAACGGGTCGCTAACGTGTTTTTTGGTACGTTGTAAATGTTCAATCTCAAAAAACACAGATTTAAACTTCGATATAGCAAGCTGTAAGGAGTCTTTTTCGGCATGTTTAGCAAATACAGATTCTAATCCACCATGGTTTAAATATATATGTTGTAACGATTTTATAAACTGTATGCAGTCTTGTCCGTTAAACGTGCGGTGTACAAAAGGCGCAAGTCTGTCTAAATCGGTTTCTTCGTGGTTTATAACAAAATCGTAAGGTGAGTGATCTAGCAAATCCATTAACCTATTGGCGTTATTAATTATGCTTTTCCGGTTTCCCCAGGCAATGGTAGAGGTTAAAAACCCCGAAATTTCAATATCTTCTTTTTTTCTGAATTTATGCGGTATTTGTATCGGGTCGCTTTCAATAAACTTAGGGTTGTTATACTCTAAAACTTTAGCGTCTAAAAACTCTTTAAGTTCTGCCTGGGTAAGTTTTATTTGTTTTTCCTTCATAATTCAACAAAAATAAATGTAATTAGTTGAATAAATAAGAGACTTAATAGCTTATTAAAAAGAATTCGTGCTAAATGACAAGTAAAAAGGCAATTTTACCCATAATTGTATTATCCCAATTTTTTTGTACATCCTTATGGTTTGTAGGTAATGCCATTATTGGCGATTTGGTAATTAGCTTTAATTTAAACCCGTTGGCCTTAGGTAATTTAACTTCGGCACTACAATTTGGTTTTATTGCAGGCACTTTTATATTTGCTATTTTAACTATTGCCGATCGTTTTTCGCCATCCAAGGTGTTTTTTGTTAGCGCTATATTAGCCGCATTTTTTAATGTTTTAATAGCCTTTGGTTCGCACACGCTTTTAAGTTTAATAGCACTTCGTTTTTTAACCGGCTTTTTTCTGGCAGGCATTTATCCAGTGGGCATGAAAATAGCATCCGATTATTTCGAGAAAGGTTTGGGTAAATCGCTAGGTTTTTTAGTTGGTGCTTTAGTGTTAGGAACCGCTTTTCCGCATGTATTAAAAGGGGCTCCAGGTTTGTTTTTCTGGGAACATATGCTTTATGTTACATCTGGTTTAGCTGTTTTAGGTGGTGTTTTAGTGGTTTTATTAGTTCCCGATGGGCCTTATAAAAAAACCTTGCCTAAATTTGATGTATCTATGTGTTACAAGGTTTTTAAACTTAAAACATTTAGAAGTGCAGCTTTTGGTTATTTTGGACATATGTGGGAGTTATATGCTTTTTGGGCTTTTGTGCCTGTATTTTTAAAGGCGTATTCTAGTTACCATAATACAGCAGATTTTAATATTCCGTTGTACAGTTTTTATAGCATTGCCATTGGAAGTTTAGGTTGTGTAATTTCTGGTTATTTATCGCAGCGTTTTTCTAGTAAAAAAGTTGCCGCCACGGCACTTGCTTTATCTGGCTTATGCTGTTTGGTTTCGCCGCTTTTTTTTATGATAAATTCAGAAATTACTTTTCTGCTATTTTTAATGTTTTGGGGAATGGTTGTTATTGCAGATTCGCCATTGTTTTCAACTTTAGTGGCTCAAAATGTAGACGCGGCATCTAAAGGTACAGCATTAACTATTGTTAACTCTATTGGTTTTGCTATTACCATTATAAGTATTCAGCTTTTAAATTATTTACAAACCGAGGTAGAGGTAAAGTATCTGTTTTTAGTATTGGCTATTGGTCCCGTTTTAGGGTTGTATGCGCTTTACAATAAAAGTTAGTCTATTATATTACCATCAACCATTACTAATTTTCTATCGGCCATATTTGCCAAATCTTCATTGTGTGTTACAATTACAAAGGTTTGACCAAACTCATCACGTAGTTTAAAAAAGAGGTTGTGTAAATTGTCGGCAGATTCGCTATCTAAATTACCCGAAGGTTCATCGGCAAAAATGAGTTCTGGATTATTTATTAAAGCGCGTGCTACTGCTACTCGCTGTTGCTCACCACCCGAAAGTTCGTTAGGTTTATGGTTGTATCTATGCGATAATCCTAAAAAATCTAGGAGTTCCTTGGCACGTTTTTCGGCATCGGTCTTTTTTGTGCCTTTTATAAATGCAGGTAAGCACACATTTTCAATGGCTGTAAACTCAGGAAGTAATTGATGAAATTGAAATATAAACCCAATATGCTCATTTCTAAACTTAGCTAAAGCTTTGTCCTTAAGCGTTGTTATATTGGTGTTGTTTATAAGTAATTGGGAATCTGCTTTAACCGAAGCTTTATCCAAAGTACCTAAAATATGCAATAAGGTTGTTTTTCCGGCACCCGAAGCTCCAACTATAGAAACTATTTCGCCTGTATTAATTTGCAGGTTAACACCGTTTAAAACTTGTAAATCGCCGTAGTATTTATGAATGTTTTTTGCTTGTATCATCTAAAATAAATAACAGACGTGAAATTACTATTTAATACGGTTATAGCAAATGTTTATTGACGAATATGTTTTATTAATAGAAGATTTAATTGTGAATTCTATTTTATGCTTATATTTAAATATTATTTTGTTTTACAATAAACTTGCACAAACAAGTTGACTTTATAGAATTAATTATGCCATATAAGAGTTTTGAGGAATACAGTGATGATGTTACTGATAATGTTAAAAATAAATACCAAGAAATTATTACAGATTTAGGTGAAGATACTAGTCGTGATGGCTTGTTAAAAACACCAGAGCGTGCTGCAAAAGCAATGCAGTTTTTAACCCAAGGTTACGATCAAGATCCGGTTGAGATTCTTAAAGGCGCTATGTTTAAGGAGTCTTATAACGAAATGGTAATTGTAAAAGATATTGAATTGTACTCGCTTTGCGAACACCATATTTTACCATTTTTTGGTAAGGTGCATATCGCTTATATTCCTAATGGGCAAATTGTTGGTTTAAGTAAATTACCTAGAATTGTTGATGTGTTTGCAAGACGTTTACAAGTGCAAGAACGCTTAACTCAACAAATTTTAGATTGTATAAATGATACCCTAAATCCACAAGGTGTTGCAGTTGTTATTGAGGCTTCGCATATGTGTATGATGATGCGTGGTGTACAAAAGCAAAATTCTACCACAACAACTTCTGGTTTTAGAGGTCAGTTTGAAAAAATTGAAACTAGAAATGAGTTTTTAAAGCTTATTGGAAAGTAATTCGTTTTTTAAATTTGGTATGTTTCTTGCTATAGTCTTAGTAAAGAAACAATTATGAATTTAGAAAATTTAAGTAAATATAAAAAGCTCGGGCTTAGTCTAGTGTTTGATGCCATTGGTATGTTAACCATATTCGATATTATTTGGGCACCAGCATCTGGGTATTTAATGAGTAAAATGTATAAAGGTACCAAAGGTAAAGTAGCTGGTGTCATTTCGTTTATAGAAGAAATTATTCCAGGGTTTGATGTTATTCCAACCTTTACTATTATGTGGCTTTTAACCTATGTATTTCAAAAGGAAGAAGAAACCATTCTTGAAGTTTAAAACATCAGATTTAAGCTGTTGTAATTAGATATACTAATTATTTTTTATCGGTTTTTAGCGCAGGGGTTTTATCACTTATAGAATAGCCATCGGTTGAAAACGAGAAGCTCTTATTATTAAATTGCCCAATCATAATAGCCTGAATTAATGGTCTTGTGTTTCGGTTTTTAGCACTTACTTCTACAATAAAATTAGCGCCAGAACCACCGCTAGTATCTTCTTTTTCAATAACATAGTTAACAGTTGCCATGGGGTTTAATATAATGGTGTTGTTTATATAATTTTTCACCAAGGTTCCTCCGGTATTATAATAATCTATTTTAGAGATATATAAGGTGTCATTAATACTTGTGTTTCTAATGCTTAAGGTAGCAGCAAGTAAATGTTCTGGGTTATTGTTATCAATATATATGTCCGAATATATAGGAACATAAATAAGATCCTTAAAATTTACAAGGTCTTTATCTAAAGTTTGTTCAACTTCAAGAGACTTTAATTCGTCTTCTCCCGATTTATTAAGATTCGGATTTTGGTTTTGGCAGGAATTTAAAATCAATGTTAGTATGCAGAAAAATAAGATTCTCATCTTGTAAGTCATTTTAAGAATTTTTATAAAAATACTAGTATTCAACTTATTTTTAAGGGTTAAATATAAATTTGTTTTTCGGGTAAAATTAAAATCGGCTGTAAAGCCTTGTTTTATAGGGGTGTAATGACTTTTAATATAGTTGCCGTAAATTAATTAGAGAATAAAGTATATCCACAATAATTCCAATATTCAATCTTTCAAAAATTGTTAACAAGTACCACTTAAATAACTATTTTAATTTTGTAAATTTGCCTGCGTTTATAAGCGCAACATGACAACTACAGCAAAATACATATTTGTAACCGGTGGGGTTACATCATCATTAGGAAAAGGTATCATAGCAGCATCTCTGGCTAAATTACTTCAAGCTCAAGGCTATAGGGTTACCATCCAAAAATTAGATCCTTATATAAATGTCGATCCAGGAACTTTAAACCCTTACGAACATGGCGAATGTTATGTTACCGAAGATGGGGCAGAGACCGATTTAGATTTAGGACATTACGAACGTTTTTTAAACAGACCAACAAGTCAGGCTAATAACGTAACTACAGGTAGAATTTACCAAAGTGTTATTGAAAAAGAGCGTCGTGGTGAGTTTTTAGGTAAAACGGTTCAAGTCGTTCCTCATATTACTAACGAGATTAAAGAGCGTATTCAAAAACTTGGGAAATCTGGCGATTATGATATTGTAATAACCGAAATAGGTGGTACCGTTGGTGATATTGAATCCTTACCATACATAGAAGCTGTTCGTCAATTACGTTGGGATTTAGGAGAAAACAATGGCATAGTTATACACTTAACATTGGTGCCTTATTTATCGGCTGCGGGTGAGTTAAAAACAAAACCTACACAACATAGTGTTAAGACTTTAATGGAAAGCGGTGTGCAAGCTGATGTTCTAGTGTGTAGAACAGAGCATGATTTGCCTAGCGATTTACGCCGCAAATTAGCATTGTTTTGTAACGTTAAAGAAGAGGCTGTAATTCAATCTATAGATGCTTCAACCATTTACGATGTACCTAATTTAATGCTTGAAGAAGGCTTGGATAAAGTGGTGCTTAAAAAATTAAAACTTAAAAGTACCAAACCAGATATCGATCAATGGAATGAATTTGTGCATCGTCATAAAAATCCTAAAACCGAAATTACTATTGGTTTAATAGGTAAATATGTAGAGTTACAAGATTCTTATAAATCTATCCTAGAAGGCTTTATTCATGCTGGAGCGGTTAATGAGGTAAAGGTAAATGTAGAATCGGTACATTCAGAATACATAAATAAAGATAATGCAAAATTAAAATTAGGACATCTTGACGGTGTTTTAGTAGCTCCCGGTTTTGGCGAACGTGGTATTGATGGTAAAATTGATGCAGTACAGTTTGTTAGAGAAAATAATATTCCGTTTTTAGGAATTTGCTTAGGTATGCAAATGGCGGTTATAGAATTTTCAAGAAACGTATTGGGTATTAAAGATGCGGCGTCAACCGAAATGGATACGACTACTGCTAATCCAGTAATAGGATTAATGGAAGATCAAAAAAATATTACCGATAAAGGTGGTACCATGCGTTTGGGTGCTTGGGCTTGCGATTTAAAAATGGGTAGTAAAGTTCGCGATATTTATAAAGCCGAAAGCATTACAGAACGTCATAGACATCGTTATGAATTTAACGGCGCCTACAAAGAAAGAATTGAAGCTGCAGGTATGTTGGCAACAGGATTAAACCCAGATACAGGTTTAGTAGAAATTGTTGAAGTACCTGAACATCCTTGGTTTATTGGGGTACAATATCACCCAGAATATAAGAGTACCGTTGCTAATCCGCATCCTTTATTTGTGGCTTTCGTTAAAGCAGCACTAAATCATAAAAAAAAGAGTAAATAATGCCACTATGGCACAATTGTAAGATTGGATAGCTATTTGATAGCTTATTTTGAATTCTTGAGGATATGAATCCTTTTGAAGGATGGTTAAGCAATCAATAGACTAAAATCACTATAACTAACACATGGAAGAAAAGAAATTAGATATTAATTCGATTATTGGCTTTGTGCTTATTTTCGGAATATTAGCCTACATGCTTTGGCAAAATCAACCTACGCCAGAAGAACTAGAAGCTCAGGAAAAAGCAAAACAAGAGCAGGTAGAGGCAGAGCAAAAAGCAAAAGCTCAAGATGATACTTTATTGACTACTGCAGCAGATTACGCCGTTGGTTCTGGTGTAGATTCGCTTCAAATGATTCAGTTAAAAAACAAATTAGGTGCATTTGCTTATTCTGCAGCGCAATCTAATGATAAAGAAACAGTTGTTGAAAGCGATTTATTTGCACTTAAATTTAGCAACAAAGGTGGTTTTCTTTCAGAAGTACGTTTAAAGGAATTTGTAGATTACGATTCTATTCCAATTTATATGATTAAGGATAATAATGCATCCTTTAATATAAACTTCGGAACAACAGATAGCCGAATTCTAAATACTAAAGATTTACCATTTGTACCAAAAGTTACTAAAAATGGCGATGTAACTGTGGTTTCTATGAAACTTAAAGTTTCCGAAAGTCAGTTTTTAGAATACCGTTACGAGATTAAAGAGGGCGATTATATGATAGATTTTGCTATCCGTTCTCAAGGCTTAAGCTCTGTTATTAATAGTTCGCAAGCCATTAATTTAGATTGGAAATTAAAAGGTTTCAGACATGCAAAAAGTATTTCTTATGAAAATAGATATACCGATTTGCATTATGATTACGAAGATGGTAAGGCAGATTATACCAGAGATGGTGAGGATGATGTTGAAGATGTATCTTGGATTGGTTACAAACAGCATTTCTTTTCTTCGGTATTATTAACAGATAATAAATTTAAGAATGTAAAAGTTAAAACTGAAAATTTAGTACAAGACGAAGAAATAGATACCGTGTTTACTAAAAGTTTTGCATCTTCTATTCCTTTAGAATTACAAGGTGGTGAGTTTAACCAAACCATGGATTGGTATTACGGACCAAGTGATTTTAAAGTATTAAATGCATACGACAGAAATCTAGACGAATTAGTGCCATTTGGATGGGGACTTTTTGGTTGGATTAACCGTTATATTTTTATGCCTTTATTTGGGTTTTTAGGTGGGTACATGTCTTACGGAATTGCTATTGTTGTCATGACAGTATTAGTGAAGTTCTTATTGTCGTTTGTGCAATACAAGCAGTTTTTATCTCAGGCAAAAATGAAAATTTTAAAGCCAGAATTAGATGCTATTCGCGAAAAGTATAAGGATAACAAAATGAAAGCGCAACAAGAAACAATGGCGTTGCAAACTAAAGCAGGAGCTAGCCCTATGGCAGGATGTTTACCAGCTTTAATTCAGCTTCCCGTGTTTTATGCCTTATTCCAGTTTTTCCCATCGGCATTCGATTTAAGACAGAAATCTTTCCTTTGGGTTAACGATTTATCGTCTTACGATGTTATTGCAGACTTGCCATTTAATATACCTTTTTATGGAAACCACGTAAGTTTATTTCCAATATTAGCGTCTATAGCCATATTCTTTTATATGCGACTAACTACAGGACAAAATATGCAATCGCAACCACAGCAAGAAGGCATGCCAGATATGGCAAAAATGATGAAGTATATGATGTACTTCTCGCCAATAATGATGTTGTTTTTCTTTAATAACTATGCGTCTGGTTTAAGTTTATACTACTTTATTTCTAATGTTATTAGTATTGGAATTATTTTAGTAATTAAAAACTTTATTCTTGATGAAGATAAGATTCATGCTCAAATTCAAGAAAAGAAGAAGCAGCCTAAAAAGGAAAATCGTTTTCAGAAAAAAATGGCTGAAATGATGGAACAAGCCGAAAAACAAAAACAAGCGCAGCAAAAGCGTAAATAATCTTTACTGCAAGGTTTTTAAGCTCTTGTAGATACTATTAAATTAAAAAAGCTGTCAGAAATCATTTTGGCAGCTTTTTTGTTATAAGAAATTTAGAGTTTATGCGTTAGTGGAGTATAATTTCCGCGAAAGCGATAAAATTAAAATTTTAAACATGAAAACAGGTTATAATTTATTTTTCTTCTTAATGTTAAGTGGGCTTATGTTTGGGCAAACTATAAATCAGTTTGACGAAAACGGAAAACGTCATGGTGTTTGGCAAAAGAAATTTGAAGGTACAGATGTTTTAAGGTACGAAGGCCAATTTGCTCATGGCAAGGAAATAGGTTTGTTTAAGTTTTATAAGTATTATAAAAAGAAAGGCATTTTGTCTGCTACTAAGTTGTTTAATGACACTAACCAGAAAGCAGAAGTCACTTTTTTAGCGTCTAACGGAAGGGTGATTAGTAAGGGAGAAATGGATGGTAAAACCTATATTGGCACTTGGAAGTATTACCAAAAAAACTCCGATCAATTACTTATTCTGGAACATTATAACGACCATGGCGCTTTAATAGGGGAGCGTTTGGTGTATTATCCTAACGGGCAAATAGCCGAAAAGCAAAATTATGTTAACGGTAAACTAGATGGCGAATCTCTGTGGTTGTCAGAAAAAAATGTAGTGCTAAAAAGCTATGTGTATGAAAACGGCGAGTTACATGGAGAGGCCAAATTTTATAATCCTAAAGGTGAATTACTTTCCGAAGGGCGTTATAAACGAGGTAAAAAAGATGGCGTTTGGAAGTACTACGAAAACGGTAAACTTACCAATGAAAAAGACTTTACATATAAACCAAAATACATAAAAAAAACGCCTTAATTTCTTAAGGCGTCCTTTTTCATAGACCACTTTTAGTAATAATTCTAATTGTAATCTACAATCAACAAACCAAACTATATTATTCCGCAGCAGGAAGTATTACTTTGTCAATGACGTGTACCACACCATTTACACCTTGAATATCTACTAAGGTTGTAATAATGTTACTCATTCTTCCATTACCATCTGTAAGTGTAAACGTAGAGGTATCGGCCATAATTGGACCACCAAGTGTACCTACTTCTCCAGTTGCTAAAGCACTAGATTGTACATTTGCATTTACTATATGGTGTAATAATACGGCATCAACAGTACTCGTTTCAATCTCTGTAAGTGCGTCCACTTCCAATTCTGCTAATAAATCTACAAAAGCATCGTTAGTAGGAGCAAAAACAGTAAAAGGTCCTGCATCTGGATTGGATACTGTTTCAATGTAAGGGACGGTTGGGGCACCAGAATCGGCATACGCTAATGCATCTACCAAAATAGATAATGCAGGATTTGTAGTTGCAAATGTTGCTATGGTTGGTAACGCTATAACTTGATCGATAACATGAACCACACCATTTGTAGTCATTACATCCGGTAGGGTTACTTCGGCGCCACCATTAAACATAACACCTGCTGTTCCATCATAGTATAAACTTAATTTTGTTCCGCTTGGTCCATCGGCTAAAGTGTTGGTATATCCTGTATTTCCAGAAAGGTCTGCAGAGGTAATGTTGGTACCTGCAATTACGTGGTTTAATAACACTTGGGTTAATACATCGTTTGGAACTTCAGATAGTGAATTAAAACCATTATCAGCTAAAAACGCTGTAAAAGCGGCATTGGTTGGAGCTAAAACAGTTTTGTCTCCATCTGCAGTTAGGGCATCTACTAATCCAGCTTGCACAACAGCATCAACTAAAATACTTAAGTCGTCTACAGTTTGCGCTGTTTCTACAATATTAAGTTGCATTGGTGGTTCAGGAGTATTGTCGTCATCATCGCTACAAGAGCTAAATGCTATTAAAAGCACTGAGGCTAAAGTTATTTTTTTTAAAGGATTTAAGATTTTCATAATGTTTGTGTTTAAGTTTTGTTTAACAAATATATAAAATAATTAAACACAATTTCTGTTTTGTTTATGTTTTTTTATAAAAAATAAAACAAAACGAATTTCCTTAGCCTTTAACATTTAAGCTAAACGCATTGCAATCTTACAATAATACGTATCTTTGTAAACTAATTTTTTAAGAATGAAACGCGTTATAATTGGACTTTCTGGAGGTGTAGACTCTAGTGTTGCAGCATACTTGTTACAACAACAAGGCTATGAGGTTATTGGTTTGTTTATGAAAAACTGGCATGACGATTCGGTTACCATTTCTAATGAGTGTCCGTGGTTAGATGATAGTAATGATGCTATGTTGGTTGCCGAAAAATTAGGTATACCATTTCAAACCGTCGATTTAAGTGAACAATATAAGGAGCGTATTGTAGATTATATGTTTCATGAATACGAAAAAGGAAGAACACCAAACCCAGATGTGCTATGTAATAGAGAGATAAAGTTTGATGTTTTTATGAAAATAGCCTTAGATCTTGGGGCAGATTACGTGGCTACAGGTCATTATTGCAGAAAAGGAACCATTCAGAAAGACGGAAAAGAAGTATATCAACTTTTAGCAGGTGTTGATGGAAACAAAGATCAATCGTATTTTTTATGTCAATTATCACAAGAACAATTATCTAAAGCATTATTTCCAATTGGTGAATTAACAAAACCAGAGGTAAGAGAAATAGCTACCAAACTAGATTTAGTTACAGCCGAAAAGAAAGATTCTCAAGGGCTTTGTTTTATAGGTAAAGTAAAGTTGCCAGATTTTTTGCAACAACAACTTAAACCTAAAGAGGGTGTAATTGTAGAAGTACCTAAAGAGCAAGCCGTTTATAGTGAGGTAAAAACGCAATTTGATTCCGAAATAGAAAAACTAGAATACCTATCGCGTAAAATTGATTATAATATTAATCAAGGTAAAGTAGTAGGTAAACATCAAGGTGCGCATTATTTTACAAAAGGACAACGTAAAGGATTAGGTGTGGGTGGCACAGTAGAACCGTTGTTTGTTATTGATACCGATGTAGAAGAGAATATTATATACACCGGTCAAGGTAAAGCCCATCCTGGTTTGTACAAAAAAGCATTATTTGTTAGTAATGAAGAATTACATTGGATTCGTGAAGATTTAGCTTTAAAGCTAGACGAAACCATGCAAGTAAAAGCAAGAATTAGATACCGACAAGCTTTAGAGGATGCAACGCTTTATAAAGTAGATGGCGGCTTGTATGTAGAGTTTAACGAATTTCAGTCTGCAATAACCGAAGGACAATTTGTAGCTTGGTATATTGAAGATGAATTAATAGGTTCGGGAGTAATTTCATAACTTAGCAAAGCTAATGCCTTCGAGTTATGAAAAAAGTATCTATTCTATTTATCGTATTTGTTCTACTTATTAATAATGTATCTGCCCAAATAGAAGATGCTTGGGTGTACCTTACCGATAAAGAGAATGTATCTGCTTCATTGGCTAATCCAATTTCTATACTTACCCAAAAGGCTATTGATAGAAAAAATGCGCATAACGTAACCATCGACGAACGAGATGTACCCGTTAACGAGGCTTATATTGCACAATTAAAAAATACGGCGGGTATAACGGTATTGGCTAAATCTAAATGGTTTAATGCTGTACATGTTCGAGGTATTCAAACCAATATTGAGGCTTTAACTGGTTTAAGTTTTGTAAGTAGAATTGATTTTGCAGATAAAAGTTTAAACGCAAAAAATACTGTAGTTACCAAAAAACAGAATAAGCAATTTAAGCTTGAAAGTGCAATAACTACTTTCGATTACGGCAATTCTGCCAATCAAATAGAAATGTTTAATGGTCATGTTTTACACTTAGCAGATTATACGGGTTCTGGAATGACAGTTGCTATTTTAGATGCTGGTTTTCCTAATGTAAATACTATGGCGGCGTTTCAAAGACTACGAGATGCTGGTAACCTTTTAGGAAGTTACGATTTTGTAAATAGAGATGTTAATGTATATACGGGTACGTCTAGTAATCATGGTACCTTAGTACTAAGCAATATGGCTGGATACATTGAAAATGAATTTGTTGGTACGGCTCCTGATGCTTCTTATTATTTATTTATAACCGAAGATAGCGCCAATGAAAACCCAGTTGAAGAAAGTTATTGGGTTGAAGCAGCCGAACGTGCCGATAGTTTAGGTGTCGATATTTTAAATACCTCCTTAGGTTATAAAGATTACGCACCAAATTATACAAGATATACTCATGCTGATACCGATTTAGACGGCTACACCACCTACATAACTCGAGGTGCAAATATAGCTTTTGAAAAAGGTTTACTTATGGTAACTTCGGCAGGAAACTCAGGAAATGATGGAGTAGGAGCGCCTGCAGATTCTCCAAATGTTTTATCCATAGGCGCTGTAAATTCATCAGGAGATTATGTTTCTTTTAGTTCGGTAGGTAGTGCTATACAGCCAACACAAAAACCAGATGTGGTGGCCCAAGGTTTGGCTAGTGTTGTGGTTACAGAAAACGATGTTATTGGCACATCCAATGGTACTTCATTTAGTTCGCCTATTATTGCTGGCGGAATAACATGTTTGTGGCAAGCTTTACCAGAGAAAACAAATGAAGAAATTATGCAATTAGTTAGGGAGTCCGCATCACAATACAATACACCAGATTATTTTTTAGGCTATGGCATTCCTAATCTGGAATTGGCTTTAAATAGTGCTTTAACAGTTAAAGAAAATGGGGTTAATAATGCTTTTAAAATTTATCCGAATCCCGTTTATAATAAGTTGTTTTTTGAACTTCCTTCTGAGGATACTACAGTTTCAGTAAAGTTATATGACGTTTTAGGACAAGAAGTGAATAGCTTTCAAATAACGTATTATCAAAATGAAATAAATACAACAGCACTAGCTAATGGTATATATTTTATTCGAGTTGAAAGCAGTTTTATTTCAAAAACCTTCAAAATTATAAAGCACTAATGGCAAACAGAATTACAACTTTATTCGGAATTAAATACCCCATTATACAAGCAGGAATGGTTTGGAATAGTGGTTGGCAATTAGCATCGGCTTCAAGTAATTCGGGTATTTTAGGACTTATTGGAGCAGGATCTATGTATCCAGACGTTTTACGAGAGCACATACAAAAATGCAAAAAAGCAACCCATAAACCTTTTGGTGTTAATGTGCCTATGTTGTATCCAAACATTCAAGAAATAATGGATATTATAGTTGAGGAAGGTGTTAAAATTGTGTTTACTTCGGCAGGAAATCCAAAAACGTGGACAGCTTGGTTAAAAGAACGCGGTATAACTGTTGTTCATGTTGTAAGCAGTGTCAAATTTGCTTTAAAAGCGCAAGAAGCTGGTGTTGATGCTATTGTGGCCGAAGGTTTTGAAGCTGGTGGGCATAATGGTAGAGACGAAACAACGACCTTAACTTTAATTCCTATGGTCAAGGAGCAGATACAAATTCCTATTGTAGCCGCTGGCGGAATTGCCACAGGTAGCGGCATGTTAGCAACCATGATTTTGGGTGCCGATGGTGTACAAATTGGTAGCCGATTTGTTGCTAGTAATGAAAGTTCGGCACATCAAGATTTTAAAAAGGTTGTTGTTGATGCTAAAGAAGGCGATACACAATTAACGTTAAAAGAGTTAGCTCCGGTGCGCTTAATTAAAAACAAGTTTTACAATCAAGTACAAGACTTATATAAAACAGCGCCTACGGTAGAGCAACTTAAAGCATTGTTAGGTCGAGCAAGAGCAAAACGTGGAATGTTTGAAGGCGACCTAGAAGAAGGAGAGTTAGAAATTGGTCAAATTGCAGGGTTAATACATGATATAAAGCCTGTGGCTACTATTGTTCAAGATATTATAATGGCGTTTGAAATGGCTAAAAAAAACGTCTCAAATCTTTAAAAGAAATTTACTTTAAGTATCAAGTAAAGTTTACTTTTGCAACATGCAAATTAGTAACTACACAAAAGAATTTAAATACAATTGGCAACTAGCAGCTCCCGTAATGTTGGGCATGTTAGGACATACTTTTGTTAGTTTTGTAGATAACATAATGGTTGGGCAATTAGGTACAGCAGAACTTGCTGCGGTATCTTTAGGAAATAGCTTTATGTTTATTGCCATGTCCTTAGGTATTGGGTTTTCAACAGCCATAACGCCTTTAATAGCCGAAGCAGATTCTTCTAAAGATTTTATAAAAGGAAAATCGGCGTTTAAACACGGTTTGTTTTTATGTACCGTTTTAGGCATTTTACTTTTTTTACTGGTTTATTTTTCAAAACCGCTTATGTATTTAATGAAACAACCTGTAGAGGTGGTCGAATTAGCTATTCCTTATCTTAATTATGTAGCTGTATCACTAATACCCTTAATTGTGTTTCAGGGCTTTAAACAGTTTAGTGATGGTTTATCCATGACTAAATACCCAATGTATGCCACATTAATAGGGAATATTATAAATATAGTTTTAAACTATGTATTAATTTTTGGAAAGTTTGGTTTCCCAGAATTAGGCATTGTAGGAGCGGCTTACGGAACCTTAGTGTCTAGGTTAGTTATGGTTTGGTACCTATGGTATTTATTAAAAGGTAAAGAAAAATCGAAAGCATTTGTTACCAATATTAAGTTTTTTGTGCTCGATAAGTTAATGCTTAAAAAGATTTTAAATTTAGGCGCACCTAGTGCTATGCAAATGTTTTTTGAAGTAGCTATTTTTACCGCAGCTATTTGGCTAAGCGGATTACTAGGTAAAAATCCGCAAGCGGCTAATCAAATCGCTTTAAACCTTAGTTCTATGACCTTTATGGTTGCCATGGGATTAAGTGTAGCGTCCATGATTCGTGTGGGTAATCAAAAAGGATTAAAAGCGTATTTAGAATTACGGCGTATTGCATTTTCTTTATTTTTAATGGGCACCTTACTAGCATTTTGTTTTGCCTTGCTTTTCTTTGCTTTTCATGATTACCTTCCAAGAATATATGTCGATTTTAATGACGCAGAAAATTATGCAGATAATATGGAGGTGGTAAGTATTGCATCAAACCTATTAATAGCTGCTGCTATTTTTCAAATAAGCGATAGTATTCAGGTGGTTGTTTTAGGCGCTTTACGCGGATTACAGGACGTAAAAATACCAACGGTAATAACATTTATATCGTATTGGTTAGTTGGGTTTCCTATAAGTTGGTTTTTAGGTGATAAAGATGCTTACGGAAGTTTTGGTATTTGGTTAGGGTTGCTGGCTGGTTTAACTACGGCTTCAATTTTATTGTATATAAGGTTTAACTATTTGACAAAAAAGTTAATTGGAAAAAGTCTTAAGTGAGCTAAAGTGTCTGGAGTATTTAAAGTTAAAAAACAAGTATGACTAATAAAGAGTTTGCTCAAGTTTTAGAGAAAAGAACAATTGTATTTGCCACTGAAATTCTTAAACTTTCAGGGAGTCTTCCCAATACACCAGAATCATTAGTATTACGAAATCAAATATCAAAATCCGGGACAAGCATAGGCGCTAACTATAGAGAAGCGAATAGATCTAGAAGTCCAAAAGATTTTAAAAATAAAATAAAAATCAGTTTAGCTGAAGCAAGTGAAACAGATTACTGGCTTGAGATTATTGAGGAAATGGAAATGTTGAAAACGGCAAATATTTCTAAATTGAGAATTGAAGCCAAAGAACTTTTAGCTATTTTTACATCCATTGCAAACAAGCTTTAGTTAATTAAATTTGAGTACTATTTCATTCGAGTAAGAAAAACTTTAAGTATTTATAACTTTAGACACTTTAAACTATAAAAAAAATGAGTCTTCCAAAATTTATATTAGGTGATAACACCGAATTCCCAAATGCAATCTATGTGATTCATACCGAGTTTCCTAGGTTTATTATTAATCTTGAAAACGATGAGGTAGAGTGGTTTGAAGATTTTGATGCCGAAGACCAAAAAGAATTAGAAGTTGAAACCGAAAACGCTATTAAGGATGCTACAGATTTTTACGATAGTGAGATAGCTAAGTACGACGAATAAAAACCGAAATACCTGTATTTAAATGATTGAACAGCTTTTACAATATGATACCGCGTTATTTGTATATTTAAATGGGTTGGGTTCTGCAACTTGGGATAGTTTATGGTTAGCTATAACGCATAAATATACCTTTGCGCCTTTATATGCGATTTTGCTGTTTTTACTTTATAGACAGTTTGGACTAAAATCGTTATTGGTTTTTATAGTGGTTATCGCTTTAATGGTAACCTTTACAGATCAAATAACTAATGTTTTTAAGCGTACGTTTATGCGACCACGACCTTGTGGAGCAGAAGATATAGCCGATAAAATTCGTTTTATAGCAGTGCGCTGTGGTAAATATGGTTTTTTCTCTGGGCATTCATCAAATACTATGGCAGCTGCTGTGTTTACAGGCTTAATGCTTAAACCATACTATAAGAATTTAATCTTTATATTGTTATTGTGGAGTGCTATTGTTGCTTACAGTAGGATTTATGTTGGTGTGCATTATCCTTTAGATATTTTTTGCGGAATGACTTTTGGAGCCATATCCGGATTTATGTTTTACAAATTGGGAACTTATGCCATTAAGCGGTTTGTAAAAGATTAATCTTTAATACGTAATAGATAATCGGCAGCAGCAAAAGGTGTGGTTTTGTTGTTTTTTAAAAGCTGTATTTGTTCCTGTAATGCTTTTTTGATTTTAGGTGTGCTGAAGAAGTTCGATTTTAATTGATTTTCTACCGTCTGAATGAGCCAAAACGTATTCTGTTGTAACCTGTTATGTTGAAAGTATTTGCTTTTAGTGGTTGTGCTTACATAATCTAGAATAATATTCCAAATGTCTTCAATACCTTGGTTTTCTAGTGCGCTACACAAAGTAACTTTAGGTTGCCATTGCGATGCTTTTTCTGGGTAGAGGTGAAGTGCTCTTTTAAATTCTACCTGCGCTAATTTGGCTTGTTTTAAGTTGTTGCCATCGGCTTTGTTAATGGCAATAGTATCGGCCATTTCAATAATGCCTCGTTTTATACCTTGCAATTCATCGCCGGCACCTGCTAGTTTTAAAAGCAGAAAGAAATCGACCATGCTATGTACAGTGGTTTCACTTTGTCCAACACCAACGGTTTCTATTATTATAACATCGAAACCTGCGGCTTCACACAAAATTATAGTTTCTCTAGTTTTTCGGGCTACGCCACCAAGCGAGTCGCCGGAAGCCGACGGACGAATAAAAGCGTTATCGTCTTTAACCAGTGCTTCCATTCGGGTTTTATCGCCTAAAATACTGCCTTTGGTAATACTGCTACTTGGGTCTATAGCTAATACGGCAACGCGTTTTCCTTTTGCGGTTAGGTGTTTTCCTAAAGCCTCAATAAACGTACTTTTTCCAACACCGGGTACGCCGGTAATGCCAATTCTAACGGATTTATTGGCATGAGGCAAACAGGCTTTTAATATGGTGTTGGCTTGGGCTTTATGCGTTGCATTTTTACTTTCTACAAGTGTAATGGCTCTACCTAAGGCTGTAATGTCTTGGTTTAATAAAGATGTTACTAAGCTGTTACTGTCTAATTTGGTTTTGCGTTTTTGTTTAATTGCCGCAATAGATGCTTTGTTAGTGGTTTCGGAAATGGAAACACCTTCTTTTTCTTGTAAAGCAGATTTGTTTTTTTTAGCCATAGCCTCTCCCAGTTTATCTGGACATACACGAACGTTTGTCTAAATTAACCATTTTATTTTTATTGACTGCCACATGTAACTGCGACTGAAAGCTTATTTAAGTGGCACTGCAATTTTTACATCGTCCCATGCCATGGTTAGGTACAGGTTATCGGTAGAATTATCGAAAGCAATAGTAAATTGCTCGACATGGTTTGGTAATTTTTGTACAGGCACTTCAATGTTTAAAGCATCGTAATTAGGGTCCCACATAGGTTGCATTTCGGCATTTACACCCCAAGAGTATTGTTTAGAATTGAAAATAACATTCCAGGTGGAATCTTTTGGAACGGTCCAAAGGGTATATTTTCCTGCTGCTAATGGCATGCCGTTTACTTGTAACGTTTTGTTGGTTTCGAAGGTTGTGGCTTCGTTTGCTCCTGTACGCCAAACTTGGTTAAATGGTACTAAAGCGCCAAATATTTCGCGGCCTTTACGGTATGGACGGTTATAAAATACTTCGAGTTTTAAGTCGTTTAATTTAAATTCTACAGTATCTTTTGGACTTAATCGTTTTGCGAAAATGTTTTCGACAAAAGTTGAATATAAAAATAAACCTAAAGCTATTATTGATAATAGGATAAAGGTGCGCTTTAAAAAGGTGTTCATTTAGAGATATTTATTAAGGTATAAAGATAATTTAATTGGAATAACTGCTAAAGTAGAAACGTTAAATTATTTAGATTTGTTGTAAGGGAGAAATAACACAATACAAATGGTTGGCAACAGATGTTTAAAGTAGCATGCAAACCGAGTTTTTACCTATGTTTTTGAACTGCCACTAGCCAACGTACCCGCGCTAGGGATTGTAGCGGATAGCCCACAGCCCGACGTAGGAGGAGCGAGGACTTGTAGCGGAAAGCCCGACCCTTGTGGTAGCGCCCAAATTGTTTTTTTTGAAAAAAATTAAAGTTTTTTGCAACACTCTTAGTTTTTAATCGTCTTTTAAACGAACTAACCTATCTGCAGGATGCATAATGTGGATAACAACCAAAAGTAAAGCAAGCATGTTTCAAGTTGACATTATTGAACAATGTAAACGGAATAACCGGAAGGCGCAATTGCAGTTATACAACCAGTACTGCGATGGTATGTATATTGTTGCAAAACGGTTTTTAAAGGATGCTGCCGATGCTGAAGATGTGGTACAAGAGGCCTTTATTAAGGCGTTTACTAAGCTGCATCAATACCAAGCTGAGGTTACTTTTGGTGCATGGTTAAAACGTATTGTGGTGAATAAGAGTATTGATTTTTTAAAGGCTAAAAAGCACACGCTTGTTGAGTTAAACGAGGTGCACCTTAAGGTTATTGATACGCCTAAAGACGACAAATGGTTGGTAGAAGATACGGTAACATTAAGCGATGTTAAATTGGCTATTAACGCTTTGCCAGAAACGTATAAATATGTTGTGATGCTATATTTGATTGAAGGTTACGACCATCAAGAAATTTCGGAGATTCTAGATATTTCTGAAGTAGCATCGAGAACACAACTATCTAGAGGAAAAGTAAAATTACAAAAACTGTTAACACTTAAAAAAGATGGCACAAGACATTAGAGAGTTGTTTAAAAACGACCAGATAAAACATGAGGAGATGCCTAAAAACCATCAAAATCGTTTTCTTGAAAAATTGGATGTTGCAATGCCCGAAAAGCAAGCTGCTACATTTGGTTGGCTTAAAATTGCCGCCAGTATTGTGGTGCTTTTAGGGGTGAGTTTTGGAGCTTATAAGGTAATTGAATCGCCCATAAAAGGTAGCACACCAGCGGTGGTTAGTACTAAAACTATGGAAACAAAATCGTTGGGTGATATCTCGCCAGGTTTAAAAAAAGTGGAGGATTATTATTTAGCTAGCATAAATTTAGAGTTGGCAAAAATGACCTATACGCCAGAAACTAAGGAGTTGTTTGATGGGTATTTAAACCAGTTAAATGAACTTGATAAAGCTTACCAAAAACTATCTTTAGAGCTCACCGAGTCTGGACCAAGTGAGTTAACAGTTAATGCCTTAATTGATAATTTAAAACTGCGTTTAAATTTATTGTATCGATTAAGAGCACAATTAAAAACATTTAATACTTCTGATGGTATAGCCAATGAAGTATCTCAATCAATCTAAAAAAATCAAAAAATGAACAGTTTTTATATAAAAATCAAATTTGTGGTGCTCTGCTTTCTTATTTCGGGAAGTATAGCAGCACAACAAAAATTAACCAAAGTATCGCAATCTATAAAAGTAGATAAAGATGTTGTGGTAGATTTAAACACCAGTTACTGCAATATTGTGTTTGACACATGGAACAAAAACACTGTAGAGATAGAGGCTTATATTGAAGGCGAAAAATTAAGTAAAGACCAGCTAGATGATGCTTTAAAGCAATGGCATATAGATATTGATGCTACTACAAATAAAGTAATAATTAATGCTGGTAGTGGACATGCTCCAAATGCTATGTGGGCCCATCATGAGGCTTACGATTGCGATAATTGCGACGACGATTATGGTGTTGGTGCCATTTTAAATGAATTGAAATTTGAACTTGCTGATATGCCAGAGATGCATATTAATATTCCGGAAATACCGGAAATGCCAGAAATACCACAAATGTTTGAAATGCCCGAATTACCAGAATTACCAGAAGGCGTTAATGCTGTTGCTTTTGATTATGAAGCCTATAAAGAGCAGGGAGAGGATTATTTGGAGAAATGGTCGCGTAAATTTGAGTCTAAATACGGTAAAGACTACGCTAAAAAAATGGAAGCTTGGGGCGAAAAATTCGGAAAAGAGTGGAGTGACAAGTATGGTGATGATTTTGCTGAAAAAATGGAAGCTTGGGGCGAGAAGTTTGGAGAAGAGTGGGGCGAAAAATATGCCGAACGTATGGAAGAATGGGGCGAGCGTTTTGCAGAGCGCATGGAAGCTCAAGCCAGTAGAGTGGAAGCCCAAGCAGAACATATTGCTGCCAATGCCGAACGTATGGCGGCACAAAAGGAACGCGCTATGATGCATCGCGAAATGGCTAAGGAACATGCCAAAGACCGTAAAGCGCACCTTAAGGAACGTGCTGTTTTAATTAAAGAAAGAGAGCTAGAAATAGAAAAGCTTTTGGATAATAAGTCGGCTATTAAAGTTAAAAAAACGATTAAAATTAAAATACCTAAGGATGCTAAATTACGAGTAAATGTTAAGTATGGCGAAATAGAATTTGCTAATAATATTGATAATTTAAAAGCAGATTTAGCATACACAAAGTTTAAAGCTTTAAGTATTAATGGAAGTTCTACTTCCATTAATGCTTCATATTCGCCAATACAGATTACGCACTGGAATTTGGGTGAGTTGAATTTAAATTATGTTAAAAGTGCAGATATTGAGCATGTTGCTCATTTGGTTTTAAATCTAACATCTTCGGAGGTGGATATAGAATCTTTAACAGGAAGTGCTATAATTGATAGTAATATTGGCGATGTAGATATTTATAATATTGAAGATAGTTTTAATAACTTAAATATTATTCTACAAAACAGTAATGCTGTTATTGGATTGCCTAAAACAGATTATAGTATGCAATATAAAGGCACGCATTCTCGTTTGGCACAGCCAGATCAGGCTGTAAAAAGTAATACCTCTAATTTTTCTACAGGAAATCCTTCTACTGGAAAAACAATTTTAATTAATGCTAAATATAGCGATATTACTATGCAGTAAATCTACTTTTATATTTTGGCATTATTACCTGTTTATTTGCCAGAATTCTAATTTTCTTCGCGTAACAAAACCAAGTTTTTTATACAGATTTATAGGCCCAAGATTAGTTTGGTCTACATGTAAAAAAGGTGTTTTGTTCTTTTCAAATATTTTATTGGATGTATGGGTAACTAGCTGTTTAGCGTAACCATTTCCAACATAATCTGGGTGTGTTATTACACCGCTAATTTCGGTAAACTGCTCTGTTTGCATACGTTCCCCTGTAATGGCTACCAATTTTTCATCCTTAAAAATGCCAAAGTAGCGACCTAGCGTATTGGTTTTAGGTTTAAAAAAATCGGGGTAAGCAATGGCAACTAATGCCAAAATTTCTTTTTGGTGATTTGGTTTAAGTTCTACTATGCTTTCGGTTATGGGATGGTCTATTTTTTTATATAGTATCATTTGTAAACCAACATATTGTATAGGTGGTTTAAAATTGGAAGGCATGTTTGGTTTTTCGCCTACCATAAAAAAGGAAGGTGTTAATTTAGCATGTTCCAGTATAGCAGCAGCGGTATCGGCTCCTTTTATAAAGGCCCCAAAAGGTGTAAAATCGGGATGATACATTTTAGTGTTCCCATAATCTATACCTTGTTGGGTATGTTTTTCTGTTAGTGAAAACCAAACGGGATTATCTAGAACATTTTCGTTAGGCATAGTATTAAATAATATGAGCGTTTAATTGCTTTGTAATCGTTTCTATTGGGGTATCGAAATTAAACCAAAGGGTATCGTCTTGTCTTTTAAACCAAGTAAGCTGACGTTTGGCAAATCGACGGGTGTTTTTTTTAATTTCGGAGGTGGCAAATTCTAAATCCCAAGTCCCATCTAGATAGCTAAAAAGTTCTTTATATCCAACCGTATTTAGAGCATTAAGGTTCTTGAAATCTAGTAATGCTGTTACTTCGTCTAGCAAACCTTCAGCCATCATAATATCTACACGCTGGTTTATACGTTGGTAAATAAGAGCTCTATCTGCCATTAAACCAATAGTAATGGTTTTAAAATTTCGTTTGGCTTTCCCTTGGTTTAAAAAAGAAGAATACGGTTTACCTGTGCCTATGCAAATTTCTAAAGCGCGAATTACACGATGTGGGTTAGCTATGGCTATGCTATTATAAGAGGTACTATCTAATGCTTGCAATTGGGCTTGAAGCGATTCTAACCCATGGGTTTCTAATTGGGAATTTAAGGCTTCGCGAATGCTAGGATCTACTTCCGGAAAATGGTCTAAGCCTTTTGTAACGGCATCGACATACAAGCCTGAGCCACCAACCATAATTACCACATTATGAGCTTTAAATAAGGAATCGAGACATTGCAGTGCATCCTTTTCGAAGGCCCCAACATTATAATTGTCCGTTATCGATTTATGATGTATAAAGTGATGTTTAGCACCTGCGAGTTCCTCGGGTGATGGTGCGGCAGTACCTATTTGCATCTCCTTGAAAAACTGTCGTGAATCTGCGGAGATAATTTCGGTGTTATAGTGCTGCGCCAACTTAATACTAAGTGCCGTTTTTCCTATGGCTGTTGGGCCAATTATGGAAATTAAATATTTAGAATTCGAGTTTATAATCTAGTATTTTATAATTGGTAAAGTTAATTTGAATAAATGATTAATACCAATTTATTTGGAGGACAAACCATAATTTAGATTGCTTTTTTTTCTGGGTTTCATTGTTATTTTTTATTGGTTTACGTTGTAAAACGCTTTAATGTAGCGTATTGAAAAGATATAATATGTAAAATAATTTTATAAACGCAACAGAGTTGCATTTATAAGTTTTTGTTATATATTTGCGCCAAAATCTATAAAACACAAAAAAATGAAAGTATTCAAAGTTTTAAGCTATGTGCTAGTTTTAAGCATTATTACGTCCTGTTCAAATGACGATGCAGATGATATTACAAACGATTCTCAAATTGTTGAAGATGAACATACCGCTTTACTTATTTCCGATTCGGAATCCAATGTTCTAAATTTTTTAAAGCCTTACGATAACACAATTCAAGATTTTGAGGCCAGTTTTAGCGGCGGTAGTATTTATGCAACCGAATCTGGAATTTATGGCGTAATTACGCACAGAAGTAATAATTTTACTGAAACCTTTAATTTTGGAGGAGAGATTCCTCATGGTAGTCATAGTCATGATCTTGGAGAGCAAGGTATGGCAGCTATAAGTTTTGAAAGCCAAAGTCCAACACACTTTAAATCAGAGCATGGTTATGTTGCGGTTTATAATGATGGCGATGCTACGTTAAGCCTGTTTAATGAAAGCAGTATACATAATGGATCTTCTCCTGTAAGAACTATTAATACGGGTTCTGCAGCTCATCATGGTGCTATGGTGGTTTTTCCAAATGGAACGTTAGCAGTAACCGAATTGGGTAATGGCGCAGGTTTACCAGAATCGGCTAAAATTATTAGTCAAAATGGAGAGATTCTTTTTGAAGATAAACCGGTAATTGTAACTTCTGGCATTCATGGAAATGCAGGCCATGATGATGTTGCTGTTTTTGGATCAAATTCTGGAGTTTTGGTTGTAAAAAGTAATGGAGACCAAAGCTTAATTAATTACCCAGACGATTTTGAAGACGATGTTTGGTTTGGAAGTTTATTAAGTACTAATGATGCCAATTTGTTTGTAGGATATACAGGTAGTAAAGGGGCTTATTTTATTAATATTGCAGATGAAGAAATAACACCAATTCTTGAGAGTAGTAATTTGTTCAAATGTATCAAGTCCAAAGATGGCGACTTGATAGCAAGTTTAACAAAAACAGGTCTTTTAAATATTACTGAAGTGTCAACAGGACTAGTAAAATATCAAGGGAAATTAAATATTGCAATGGATACCGAAGCTACCGATCATGGCTCTGTAACTAGTAATATTGATTTAAGTGAAGATTTTATTTATGTATCTATTCCAACACAGAAAAAAATAATTCAAATAGAACTTAATGATTTAAGTAATATGAAGGAATTTAATCTTAATATTACGCCTTATCAATTTAAAATTTTAGGTGCTCATTTTGATCATTAGTAAAATAAATAAGGAAAAAAAAGCACGTATTACTATACGTGCTTTTTTTTTAGTATTATTTGGGTGTACGATGCTTTTATAGCAAAATCGCTTTTATATTAGTAAGTAGAAGTTTAAATGTAGTTGGTTTTTACTTACTACAAGATTCG
Source organism: Algibacter pectinivorans (assembly GCF_900112595.1). Lineage (GTDB taxonomy): Bacteria > Bacteroidota > Bacteroidia > Flavobacteriales > Flavobacteriaceae > Algibacter_B > Algibacter_B pectinivorans. The sequence continues at coordinate 99,484 of NZ_FOMI01000003.1, forward strand.
CAGTTACCTTGAATTAAAATTTGAGAAACTTCAACTTGTCTATTAGGAATATTAGGTAGAGCAACTTCAATTTCTAAACAATCTACTTTACCACAATTTAAGCATTGAAAATGTGGATGAGAATCAAAATGTTGCGCATGGGTACAAGAATTACATTTTGCATACCATTTAATGCCACTTTTATCCAAAAAGGAATGCACTACGCCGTCGTCTTCTAATTTGTCTAATACGCGGTATACCGTAGTTTTATTAACCTTTGCACTAAGACGTTTAATTAATTCGATGGCAGAAATGGCACCTGTACTATTGCTAAATTCGCTAAGTAAAAGTTCAATAGATTGTGTTTTTCTAATAATTCCCATAGAACAAAGTTATTACAACTAGGTTGAAATTACAAATTATATAATTACTTTTGCAACTTAGTTGCGTTAACAAAAAAATAAATGAAATTAGTTTTAGTTAAACCAGATGTTTTTGGAGCAGTAGCAAGTTTTTTATGCGTAGTGCATTGTGTGGCTACACCTTTTCTATTTGTAGCTCAAGTTTGTTCCTTAGATGGTTGCGAAACCAGCCCAATTTGGTGGAGCAGTTTAGATTATATATTTTTAATTATTTCCTATTTCGCGGTAGCTCGTTCAACGAAAAACAGTTCAAAACTATATATAAAATCATTACTGTGGATTAATTGGTTTTCTTTATTGTTATTAATTGTAAATGAAAAATTTCAGTTCGTTTCAATACCTGAAACTATAACGTATTTAACAGCACTATCTTTAGCAGTATTGCATCTGTATAATTTAAAATTTTGTCAATGTAAAAACAATACCTGTTGTAGTTAAAATACTAAACGTAGAGTTATTAAATATAGGAGCACAGCACTTATAGCCTTATCGATAAGCTAAACTATTTCAGCACCACAGACATAGCAATATTTTGCTTCGCTACGTACATCGCTAGTTAAGCACTCTTTACAGGTTTTAGTTTCTATTATAACCTGTTCTTCTTCTTTTACTTCTACTTTTTTCTGCGAAGCAAACTCTGCAGTAACAATACCGGTTGGTACAGCAATAATACCGTAACCAATTATCATAATAACAGAAGCTAGAAATTGCCCTAAAGGTGTAACAGGAGCAATGTCTCCATAGCCCACAGTTGTTAGGGTTACGATTGCCCAATATACACTTCTTGGGATACTGGTAAACCCACTACCTTGATCTCCTTCAATAAGGTACATAACGGTTCCTAGAATAACACAAATAATAACTACAAACGATACAAAAACCGCGATTTTAACTCTACTAGCTCGCAGTGCTTTTAAAAAATTATTGGATTCGCCCATAAAACGGGCTAGTTTTAAAATTCTAAAAATACGCATTAAGCGTAATGCTCTTAAGGCTACTAAGGAGTGCGATCCTACCAAGAAAAACGATAAGTATTTGGGTATTGTAGATAGTAAATCTATAACGCCATAAAAACTAAATACATATTTTTTAGGGCTCGAGTTGGTAATAACTCTTAAAATATATTCGATAGTAAAAAGAATGGTTATTATCCATTCGGCAATGTTAAGGAAACTATGGTATTTGGCATCAATAGTATTTACACTCTCAAGCATTACCAATAAGATACTTGTAAGTATTACTACTAAAAGTACAAGATCGAACAATTTTCCAGCCGGTGTATCCGAGTGATAAATAATTTTATAGATCCTAGTTTTCCAATGTTTATCGAATAACTTTTTCATGATATCAAATGTAACAAAAAGTTATATTAATTAATGGCAGCAGCTTAGTTGGTTTTTTAAGAAGTAAGGTTTTAAGTTAAAGTTTTTGCAAAAAAATACCGAAAAAACAGAAAATAGAAAAATAAATAAAGTGAATGAATTCATATTTTAATCTAAGCTAATAATTTTTAAACGTTTATTCTTTCGCAAGTAATTTTGAATAATATGCTGCGCATCTCTATTATTTTCCATGGGTGTAATAATGGATTCTAATACCTTAAGATTCGTTATTTGGTAGTTTAAATTGAAAAAGCCTATGCCTTTAAAAACGCCATTTTCAATTAGTATAGCACTGCGCTCATCGACCGCTCGACCTCTATCGACTATAACCATATTTTTGTTGGAATAGCTGTTTTTTTCAATTAAAGCCTCAACACGTTTGTTGTAAGATTCTGCAGATTCTTTTTGGATACAAGCGCCTTCGCAAGCTTTAATATCGTATCCAAAACAACTTGTTTTTGTTTTATATAAACCAGCAAGCTTTTGGCATAAGTTATAATCTTCAACCGCTCTAGTAATAAAACTTTTTCCGCTCTCGCGATTACTAAAGGTTGTTATGGCTTTTTTACGACCATCGGCCACATCAATTTTAAGATTTAAATAGCCGTTATCGTCTTTAAAAACATATAAGGCATGGGTAAATGAAGATCGACGTAACGCTCTATTATGTAGCGGCTTATTCTTTTTAATTTCTTCGCTTTCTTTTAGTAGTGCTACCAATTCGCTACCTGTAGCTTCGTACGTTACCGAGGCTACTTTAGATTGTAGTTTTTTTGATTTGGAATTGGTGCCTGTAAAATGCTGATTAATACGCTTTTTTATATTGTTACTCTTGCCAATATAAATAATGTCGCCATCGGATTTATGAATGTAATAAACGCCAGTTGTAGAGGGTAAAGTTTCAATAATATCTAATAGCTTGGGTTCCATTTTTCGCTTGGTACTAAGCTTTATAGATTTTTGTATAATGGTTTTAGTGGTGTCTTTTGCTAGTAATAATTTAAATAGTTTTACGGTGGCTAAAGCATCGCCAGAAGCCCGATGTCTGTCGGTTACAGGAATACCTAAAGAGCGCACTAATTTTCCTAGACTATAAGAGTCCTGATCTGGAATTAAGTTTTTAGAAAGTTCTACAGTACACAGGGTTTTACGCTGGTACTCGAAGCCTAATCGTCTAAATTCTGTGCTTAAAATGCGGTAATCGAATTGGGCATTATGCGCCACAAGAATACAGTCTTGAGTAATTTCTACTATACGCTTAGCAACCTCATAAAATTTAGGTGCATTACGAAGCATATTACTATTAATACCGGTTAGATTTACTACAAAAGGTTGGATATCGCGTTCTGGGTTTACTAAGCTTATAAATTGATCGACCACCTCATGACCATCAAATTTATAAATAGCAATTTCAGTTATACCTTCTTCATTAAATTTACCACCTGTGGTTTCTATGTCTAGTATTGCGTAAATAGTATACCTTTATTTTTTAATTTGTATAATTTCTTGAACCAAATATACTACTTCCAACTCGAATCATTGTACTACCCGCTGCAATTGCTAAAGGAAAATCGCCACTCATACCCATACTAATAGTTTTTAAGCTGCAGTATTGGGTTTGTAAGGCTTTTAAAGCTTCGAATGCAAATTTTAAACGATTGAACTCCTTGGTTATTTGGTTTTCATCAGTAGTAAAAGTAGCCATTCCCATAACACCAACCACATTAATATTTTTTAATTCTGAAAATTTTTCCGACTGAATAATTTCTGATGCTTCTTCAAAAGACATTCCAAATTTAGAATCTTCTGATGCTATTTTTAGTTGAAACAAGCAATCAATTACACGATTATGTTTTTTTGCTTGCTTATTAATTTCTTTTAATAATTTGTAATTATCAACACCATGAATTAAGCTCACAAATTCGGCCATGTATTTAACTTTATTCCGCTGCACGTGGCCAATCATGTGCCATTCAATATCTTTTGGCATGTCTTGGTATTTTTCTACCATTTCCTGGATTTTATTCTCTCCAAAAATACGCTGACCCGCCTCATAAGCTTCCATTAAATCGCTAACAGGTTTGGTTTTTGAAACGGCTACTAAAGTAACATGCTCCGGGAGTTTAGCTTTTATGTTGTTTAGGTTTTCTTTAATGCTCATGTATCTATAAATTCTGTTTTATTAATTTAGAAAAAGCCTCTAAATCGTTAACATTATAAAAAATATGTTATGGGATGTAAATAGGTTGATTTTCAGCAATATATATTAACCAATAGTTGTTTTTTGAAACGGCTTTTTGGCTGCTATTCGCCACTAATTTCGATTCATTTCCTACTCTTTTAAAATACAAATACGCATTATTAAAAGATAAATGGGTTTCTGAAAATACGGGGTTATGGCCTTTTAAACCTGTCCAAAAATAGAGGTAAATTGATATTATGAAAGGGTATGAAAATGAGAAAATAATAAAAAAGGTACTAAAACTATCGTTTCCAAACTTAGGTAAATTGAAAATAGCAATAAGTATCATGATGAGGTAAAGCCACCATGATTTTTTAAATCGAGTTAATAAAACAATTTTATAATAGTTCTCTTTAGTTAATGAAAAAGCCTTGGTTTCAATCATTATTTTAAAAACTGTTTCGAAACTTTTTCTGCTTTTCTACTTTCGGAATAATCGTAAAACCCTTCACCAGATTTAACTCCTAATTTACCTGCTTGCACCATATTAACTAATAATGGGCATGGGGCATATTTAGGGTTTTTAAAACCGTTATACATTACATTTAAAATAGACAAGCAAACATCTAGTCCAATAAAATCGGCAAGTTGTAATGGTCCCATTGGGTGTGCCATTCCTAACTTCATTACGGTATCAATGTCATTAACACCAGCAACACCATTGTAAAGGGTTTCAATAGATTCGTTAAGCATGGGCATTAAAATGCGATTGGCTACAAAACCAGGGTAGTCGTTTACTTCAACAGGGTCTTTTCCTAAAGTTTCAGAAAGTTCCATAATGGTTTTAGTAACGGTATCGCTTGTGTTGTATCCTCTAATTATTTCAACCAGTTTCATGATTGGAACCGGATTCATAAAATGCATACCAATAACTTGCTCTGGTCTAGATGTTTCAGCTGCAATTTGGGTTATAGATATGGACGATGTGTTACTAGCTAAAATGGCAGCTTTTGGACACGCTTGGTCTAATTGCCTAAATATTTTAAGTTTTAGGTCTAAATTTTCGGTAGCAGCTTCTACAACTAAATCAATGGTTTTTACAGCGTCTTCTAAATTGGTATATGTGCTTATATTTGCTAAAGTATTAGTTTTATCTGCTTCCGAAATTTTTTCTTTAGCAATCATTCTATCTAAATTCTTAGCAATAGTATTCATGCCTTTTTCTAAAGCGGCTTCATTAATATCTATAAGCGAGACTTTAAATCCAGATTGCGCAAAGGTATGCGCAATACCATTACCCATAGTGCCTGCACCAATTACTGCAATTTTTTTCATTTAAAAAGCATTTATTATTTGGGTGGCCACACGAAGTGCTTCGGTACCATCATGTAAAGAAACAATAGGTGTCGTGTTGTTATTTATAGCATCGGCAAAGGTTTCTAATTCATCTAAAATGGAATTGTTTTCTAATACCGATGGGTTATCAAAATAGATCTGTTTTTTTACGCCTTCGGCATTTTGTAACACCATATCGAAATCGCCAGGGGTTTCTGGGGCATCTTTCATTTTTACCACCTCACATTTTTTAGTAAGAAAATCTACAGAGATATAAGCATCCTTTTGAAAAAAGCGTGCTTTACGCATGTTTTTAAGAGAAATTCTACTCGCTGTTAGGTTGGCAACACAGCCATTTTCGAACTCTAAACGCGCATTGGCAATATCTGGAGTATCACTAATTACCGAAACACCACTTGCCGAAATATGTTTAACCTTAGATTTTACAACGCTAAGTATAATATCAATATCATGTATCATTAAATCTAAAACCACAGGAACATCGGTACCTCTAGGGTTAAATTCTGCCAATCGATGTGTTTCGATAAACATAGGCGAATTAATTTCATCTTTAACAGCAAGATAAGCCGGATTAAAACGCTCTACATGGCCTACTTGTCCGCGTAAATTATGTTGTGCTAGCAGTTCTCTAATGTGTTCTGCCTCTTCAACCGTATTTGTTATAGGTTTTTCAATAAAAACATGTTTGCTTTTGGCAATAGCTTGTTTTGCACAATCGTAATGCGATAGGGTTGGTGTAACAATATCAACCATATCAACCGCATCAATAAGCGCATCTATAGAGTTAAAAAATTTATATCCAAATTCGGCTTCTACCTTTTTACCGTTTGTTTCATCGGCATCATAGAACCCAACAAGGTCGTATTTTGTAGATTGTTTAAGAAGTCTTAAATGAATTTTTCCTAGGTGGCCAGCACCAAGAACTCCAGCTTTTAGCATAATTTATACGTTTTCAACAAAAATAAGATAATTAAAAGATGAAGTTAGGAAATTAATCTAAAAATTTGGCTTATAAATGACGAAAAATAAAATCTCAATAAATAGTTTTTAGCTTAAAAATGTTTGCCTAATTTTATCCAACTAAACCACGCCAACATTGAAAGACACATTTAAGCATCAAGGATTAAGACTGCAGCTCGTTAAAATATTAGAAAACAAAGGGATAACAGATACCCGTGTTTTAAACGCCATAGGTAAAATACCGAGGCATTTGTTTATGGATTCTAGCTTTTTAGACCATGCTTATCAGGATAAAGCATTTCCTATTGGTGCAGACCAAACCATTTCTCAACCTTATACGGTGGCTTTTCAGTCGGAATTACTAAAAATTAAACCGGGAAGTAAGATTCTAGAAATTGGAACAGGAAGTGGATATCAAACTGCTGTTTTATGCGAATTGGGCGCTAAAGTTTATAGTATTGAGCGCCAAAACGAGTTGTTTAAAAAAACGAGTAAGTTTCTACCTAAATTAGGTTATCGTGCTAAGAAGTTAATTTTTGGCGATGGTTATATAGGACTTGTAGACGAGGCACCTTTTGATGGCATAATAGTAACCGCGGGAGCACCTTTTGTACCAAAACCCTTGTTAAGCCAGTTAAAAATAGGAGGTAGACTTGTTATTCCTGTGGGCGACGATGTGCAAATCATGAATATGTTTACCAGAAAAGGTCCTAAAGAATTTGAACAAGAAGAGTTTGGCGAGTTTAGATTTGTGCCTTTGTTGGAGGATAAAAATTAGGGTTTTATTTCTTTTTGAAAATACCAAACAACTCATTGCCCTGTCGTGGCGTAATGGAATTATAGCAACCCACTAAAGTTATGATATTAAAAAAGGGCTCGAAATAGCCTAAATATTCTTGTTTAGAACCACCAAAAGGACGTTTTTCCATATCGCCTGTTAATGGCATTGAAAACCATAGGCCCACTAGTTTCCCATTAGGGTTTAGTAGTTCGTGCATTTTAGCAGCGTATTGTTGTCGGCTACTTTTTGTAGGAGGGAAGGAGCAGAAAAAGGTTTGCTCTATAATTAAATCGTAGGTGTTGTTATGTGTAAAGAAATCGCCTTGAATGGCTTGGTGAACGGGGAATTCTGGGATGCGTTTTTTTAAGGCATCCAAAGGTTCTTGAGAAATATCCAACACATAAACATTTTTAAAGCCCTTTTTAAACAGATATTCGGCTTCGTAGGCATGTCCTGCACCAGGAATTAAAATTTTTAAACCCTTGTTTTCTAATTGATCTATATATGCTTTTAGTGGTGCCGATGGCGCGCCAATATCCCAACCAGTTTGGTTTTCTAAATAGCGTTGTGTCCAATAAGTTTCTTCTGTATTAGAATCCAGCATACCACAAATGCTTAGTTTAAATACCTTGCAGGAATAGGATGTTTATCCGTTTCTTGAGACCAAAACACATTAACAATCCACCAACGTTCCCCATCATTTAATAATTGAATACTATTTATACCTCGCATAAAAGGCGCTGGGTCTGTTTTGCTTTTAAAACATTCGTAAGTGCTAAAAACTTGAGCAATATTACCAAATACATCCACGTTTCTATGTATTTCTTTTTCTATAAATCCGTTTTCAACAAGCCATTTTCCAGAGCTTTTTATGTAATCTCCAGGAGACATATAAACGACTTTTAAATGCCCTTCTTTATCTTTTCCAGAAGCTATCAATTTAGCATCAGATGAAAACAGAAATTTAAATTGTTTCCAATTTCTTTCTTCATCTTTCTCGCCCGAAATAACGTTATATAAGGTTTCTATAGTTTTATCTAAGGTTAAAACAGAAGTACTATCTACTATAAATTCCACGGTTTCTTTTTCAGGTTTTTCGCCTTTGTCTTTCTGTTTATCTTGAGCCTGAAGGTTTATGGATAAAACACTAAGCAAAACAAGAATTAATAACTTTTTCATGTTGTAGATTTAAAATTGAAAATTAGTAAAAATTAACTAGTCAAAGCGTTAAAAAATATATAATACTATTTGTACGCTTTCTTTATCCTGTCTAAATCACGTTTATTATCTCGATCTTTAATTGTTTCGCGTTTGTCAAACAATTTTTTACCCTTAGCCAATGCAATATCTAACTTAGCGTAACCTTTATCGTTAATAAATAGGCGTAAAGGAATAATAGTTAACCCAGAATTTTGCACTTCCTTATTTAACTTTTTTAATTCCTTTTTATTTAAAAGTAGTTTTCTAGTTGCTTTTGGTTTATGGTTATAGTAGTTACCAAAGGCATATTCTTGAATAGTCATATTCACCACAAATAGTTCACCATTTTCGCTAAACTCGCAAAAACTTTCGGCTATAGAGGCCTTACTACTTCTTATAGATTTAATTTCGGTACCCGTTAATACAATACCAGCGGTATATTTATCGAGTATTTCGTATAGAAAGCGTGCTTTCTTATTTTGTATGTTTATGTTTTTTTGCATGCCGCACAAAATTACAGAATTTCATTCGAATTTAATTAAAAGTTAAACAAACATTAATAGATAATAAAGATTTAACCAGAAGCACTATTTTAGTAAGCATGAAAAAAATGTGTTATACATTTATATTATTGGCCTTTTTGGTGTCTTGTAAGAGTGTTGAAAAACATAATACACAAATTACCAAGTTGCATACGATACAAGACTTACATCAAGATATCGATAAGCTATATAAGCAACTTAAACGCCATCATCCTAAGTTATATCAATACACACCTAAAGCGGTTTTGGATTTTAAGTTTGATAGTTTAAAACAAGCCATTAATCGACCTATGGATTCCAGAGCGTTTTATAAGCAATTAGCTCCGGTTGTGGCACAAGTTAAGCAAGGTCATGTTTCGGTTGGGCTAGAAGGTAAGCGGTTTACAAGAAAAGAACTTAAGGCATTAAAAAAGAAAAAATTTGAGTTCTACGATTTAGATATCGTTTATCTAGAGGGTAAACTTTGGGTAAAAAATTATAAAGGAAACGATTCTACTTTAATAGGAAAAGAAATTGTGCGTATTAATGGCGAGTCGGCAACAAAATTGGCAGAAGTATATAAAACACGTTTTGCTTCCGATGGTTATAATAAAACACTGTATAACAGATATGTGTCTAAATCGTTTTCATTGTATTATTACAGAGATAAAGGGTTTCTAGATAGTTTACAGGTAACTTTTAAGGCTAAGGATTCGGTGTTTTCAAAAGTATTAAGGCGCATCGATAAAAATCCAAAAAAAGATAATAAGGATTCCATTAGCGCTTCCGCGGAAGACATAAAACCTAAAAAACGTAGTCTAGAGGATAAAAAAGAAAATAGACTAGCAAAAAAACAATTTAGAAAACAAAAAAGGAAACGAGGGTATATACCAAAGGATAAAAACTTTACCAGAAATTTTAAATACATAGGAAAAGATAGCACAATAGCCTATATGAAATTAAGAAGTTTTACCAACGGCAATTATAAACGTTTTTATAAAGAAGTTTTTGCTAAAATAGATGCCAAAAACACCTCCCACTTTATTCTAGATTTAAGAGATAATGGAGGCGGAAGAATAGCCGAAATAGACTATTTATATGGCTATTTAGCTAATAAGCCGTTTCAATTTATTAAAGAAAGTGAGGTAATGAGTAGGACCCCATTTATAAAATCTGTAATGAGTAATACCATACCTAATAGTATAAAAGTAATAGGTTCTTTGTTTTATCCCGTGGTTGCGACTTATAGTTTAATAAAAACTAAAACGTATAACGATAAAATTTATTTTAATTTTAATAAGTACACCAAAATTAAAGCCCCTAAGCCATTAGCATATACCGGAAAGTTGTATGTCTTAATAAATGGTAATTCGTTTTCGGCATCCTCAATACTCTCTACCCATTTAAAAGCTACAAAGCGCGCTACATTTATAGGGGAAGAAACTGGAGGCGCGTATAATGGAACCGTAGCAGGCGTTTTCAAAATTTATAAATTACCGGAGTCTCAGGTTAAAGTGGGCTTTGGCTTAATGCAAATAGAGGCGCCACAAAAGCAAAATCCAGATGGCTTTGGTATTAAACCCGATGTTAAGGTGGTACCAAATATAATGGATATTCAATCGGGTATTGATACCGAGTTAGAGTGGATTCTTAAAGATATTTATAATTTAGATTAATTTCCTCAAAAAAACTGTTAATCCATTAATAACCTTGAATCTAAATTTGTATTTTTGATTTTCGATTTATAAATAGAAAATCTCAAAATTATTATATGAATTCATACGATGTAGCCATTATTGGTTCTGGACCCGGAGGATATGTTGCAGCCATACGTTGCGCACAATTAGGCATGAAAACTGCCATTATAGAAAAATACTCAACATTAGGAGGAACCTGTTTAAATGTAGGTTGTATACCAAGTAAAGCACTTTTAGATTCTTCGCACCATTACGACGATGCGGTAAAACATTTTGAAGAGCATGGTATTGAAATTCCTGGTGAGGTAAAAGTGAATTTAGAGAAAATGATTGCTCGTAAACAAGCTGTTGTTGACCAAACCACTGGAGGTATTGATTTTTTAATGAAGAAAAACAATATTGATGTGTACCAAGGTTTAGGTAGCTTTAAAGATGCCACTCATATTACTATTAATGGTGAAGAAACAACCGAGATTGAAGCAAAAAACACCATTATTGCTACAGGTAGTAAACCATCAAGCTTACCATTTATAAATATTGATAAAGAACGCATCATAACATCAACCGAAGCTTTAAAACTTAAAGAAATCCCTAAACATTTAATTGTTATTGGTGGTGGTGTTATTGGTTTAGAGCTAGGTCAAGTTTACCGTCGTTTAGGTGCGGAAGTTACTGTTGTTGAGTACATGGATAGAATTATTCCAACAATGGATGCTGGCTTATCTAAAGAATTAAACAAAGTTTTCAAAAAAGCGAAGTTTAAAATGCAGGTTTCTCACAAAGTGAAATCGGTAGAGCGCGTTGGCGACGAAGTAATTGTAAAAGCCGATAACAAAAAAGGAGAAGAAGTTGAGTTTAAAGGCGACTACTGTTTAGTTTCTGTAGGGCGTAAGCCGTATACCGATGGTTTAAATACTGAAGCTGCAGGAGTAAAATTAGACGATAGAGGTCGTGTTGAAGTAAATGCGCATTTACAAACATCGGCATCAAACATATATGCTATTGGAGATGTTGTTAAAGGTGCTATGTTAGCACACAAGGCAGAAGAAGAAGGTGTTTTTGTTGCCGAAACTTTAGCAGGACAAAAACCACATATCGATTATAACTTAATTCCTGGTGTGGTTTATACATGGCCAGAAGTAGCTGCTGTTGGTAAAACAGAAGAGCAACTTAAGGAAGCAGGTGTTAATTATAAAGTAGGATCTTTTCCAATGCGTGCCTTAGGTAGAAGTAGAGCAAGTATGGATTTAGATGGATTTGTAAAAATTCTTGCAGATAAAACTACCGATGAAATTTTAGGTGTACATATGATTGGAGCTCGTGCTGCAGATATGATTGCCGAAGCGGTTGTTGCTATGGAATACAGAGCCTCTGCCGAAGATGTTTCTCGTATGTCTCACGCACACCCAACGTTTACAGAAGCTATTAAAGAAGCGGCTTTAGCTGCCACTGAAGATAGAGCGTTACATATCTAATTCCTGCGAAGGCAGAAATTTCAAAATAGAAAAGGCTGACTTTAATAATTAAAGTCAGCCTTTTTAATATAATATATAGGTTGTTTTTTAAAACAAATCATTTAAAACCTTAGCCAAACGAATGCCGGCAATTTGTAACTGACTTCTAACGGTATTAAAGTTCTCGTAAGAGTAGCGGTATTTTAAGTTATCACCTAGTTTAGCAGATGCATATACCTTTTTAGTAAGTTCGTGCGTTTCGTTTACCCAATCAACAACAGTACCTTTCTGTAAGGCTTTTACTTGTTTTTTAGATAAAACATCAGCGTTTTCGGCAAGTTCATTATAACTCATACCAAAACTCTTTATCATATCTGTATCCCAAACGCGATGTAAGTTGGAATCTTCATAAAACCACTGTACTTTAAAATCGTTACCACCTTTATCTTCTTGTAAGCCTACGTGCATAGGTTGGTGTAAATCGCCCACTAAATGTATTAATAGTTTAAGGTAAAATGCTTTATCATCATCAGTTGCATTTTTATCACTTATTATGGTTTTGCAAAATTCAATACCAGTAACTAAATCGCCTTTAGGGTTTACTTTAGAGTCTTCATAGTTTTCATCATGAGACATATTAATATAGTGCCAAGTATAAAACTCATTGTAGCGTTTATCAGATTTTATTTCATCGGCAAATGTTGATACAAAAGCCAAAGATTTTCTTTTTAAAAGGCGTTTAACCTGTCTTTTTGTTTTGCCACATAAATAATCGTCGGCAATTTTACCAACAACACGGTGGCCGGTGGCTCCCCAAAAATCATCAAAAGCATGACTCTTGTACGGTAAAATAAAGAAAATAACTATAAGGCTTGTGTAAATGAATTTCATAAATTTTGATTTTGAGCAAATTTAGCAATATCATTAATAAGTTAAGATGTTAAAATGAGCCTTAACAAAAGTTTAATTATGGTATCTATCGTAGCACGAAGTAATTGTGAAAATTATATTAAGTCATTGTTTTTTAGTTTTTTATGGGGTTTAGTTTAGGGAAATCCGAAGAATTACCTTTTAGTTTGTACGTAATTTATTAATTTTTAGTGTTTTTTGTGACTCTTTGCAAAAGGTTGTGTCTTAAAACCGTATAACAACTAAATAGCGAAAGCTAATTTTGAAAACCCTAAATAACATTACTAAACTATCGGACGAAGATTTGGTGAAAGCCATTGTGGAAACCAATAATACCTTGCTTTTTGAAACCTTGTATGATAGGTATTCTACTTTAGTTTATAATAAATGCTACGGATTTGCAAAAGATGGCCATGAAGCTAAAGATTTAACACAAGATATCTTTTTAAAACTCTTTGTTAAATTGGGTAGTTTTAAAGGAAAATCTAAGTTTTCAACTTGGCTTTATGCTTTTTCATACAATCACTGTGTTAATTATGTAACAAGAAATACAGCTAAAAAGTTTGAAAAAGATTCTGTTGATTATAAAGATTTAGAAAATCTATCGGAAGACGAGGAAGATGATAGTAGTTTCTTAAAAATGAAGGTTGATAAGTTGAAAGTGGCTTTAGAATTAATTTCTCCAGAAGAGAAGATGATTTTATTGATGAAGTATCAAGATAACCTTTCTATAAAGGAAATTGTAAGTGCTATGGAGATTGGAGAAAGTGCGGTTAAAATGCGAATTAAACGCGCTAAAGACAAGCTAATAGCAGTGTATAACGAAAACCAAAATTAATGGAAGATCCATTTAAATTAATAAACCAGCCTCTTAAAGAAGTTCCACCGGAACTTAAAAACAAGGTAATGAGCGATATTGCTATGGCAAAGCTTATAATGGATTTGGCTTCATTATTTTCATATAACATAGGAGATGTTATAGAAACTGTAATGAAGAATAGAAATTCTGATAATTAAATTTTAACCAATACAACCCTAACAATAAAAAATAAGTAAAATGGATAAAGCAACACAATGGAAAGACATGGCCATGGAATCTTTAACAACGATGTGGCTTGAAATATCAAAAATATTTCCGAATATAATAGGTACTATTATTGTACTTGTATTTGGATGGCTAATAACAAAATTAATAGTTAAGGTTATTAAAAAAGCTTTAAAGCTAGCTAAGGCAGAAAAGTTAGATGATGCTATTAATGAAATAGAAATTGTAGAAGGCAAAAAACTAAATTTCGATACCATAAAAATTGTATCAAATTTTGTTAAGTGGGTTATGTATATCATGCTATTTATTATGGCATCGGATATTATGAACCTTACCATGATCTCAGAGCAAATTAGCAACTTATTAGGCTTATTACCGCAATTGTTTGCTGCGCTTGTAATATTTACAGTAGGATTAATTTTAGCCAACCTTATTAAGAAAGGTATAAAATCGTTTTTTGAATCTATGGATTTATCTGGAGCAAAAATGATTAGTCAGGTGGTCTTTTTTCTTATTTTAATTTTTGTATCCATTACAGCATTAAATCAAGCGGGCATAGATACCGAGATTATAACGAGTAATTTAACCATGATTTTGGCAGCCTTTTTAATAGCCTTTGCACTAGCTTTAGGTTTAGGAGCACAAAAGGTAGTAGCCGATTTGCTAAGAACTTTTTATACAAGAAAAACCTACGAGTTAGGACAGAAAATAGAATTTAATAATTTAAAAGGAAGAATTGAATCCATAGACGGGATAACAGTAACCATTAAAACTGAAGAAGGAAAATTAATAGTACCAATTAAAGATATTGTAGAGAGTCAAGTAAGTATACAGGATTAACTTTAAGTTAGGGTTAAAATTTGGTTGGTTACTTTTCTGTACACCGAAAAACTCTCTACTCTTATATTACACCTCTTTCGTTATGAGTCTTATCATAACTTAAGAGGTTTTTTTATTTAAAAAAGTAATTATCGCAGATGGTTTTAATTGTTTTCCTTTTTTTAAAATTCAGCTAAAAATTATAAATTAGGTTTTTTCTGTCAAAAATAATTACACATCAACGATTAAATATGTTTTTAATCGATTTGGTTTACCAATTCTGTTTAAAAAGTGCATCGGGTTATCTATTCTGTAATATTGGGGTATCAATAACCAATAACCCTTTTAATTTTGACAGACGAACAATTAGTATCCGCAATAGTAGTAAAAAAAGACTCCGCTTTATTTGAAATTTTATACGATAGATTTTCAAAGCGTATTTACAACAAATGTTATTCTTTTGTAAATGATGAAGACGAAGCTAAAGATTTAACTCAAGACATCTTTTTAAAGTTATTTGTAAAACTTTCAAGTTTTAAAGGAGATTCTAAATTCTCAACTTGGGTATATTCTTTCACTTATAATCATTGTGTAAATTATTTATCTAGAAGTAAAGTAAAAAAATACGAAAAGCGTTTTCCTGAGTTTTATGATGCAGCCGATTTAACTGAAGAAAGTTATAGTAACCAAGATTTGGTTGACAAGTTAAACTACGGTTTAAGCATGATTTCTGCCGAAGATAAATCCATATTATTATTAAAATATCAAAACGATTTATCTATTAAAAATATTGAAGAGGTTATGGGGTTAGGAACAAGCGCGGTTAAAATGAGAATAAAAAGAGCAAAAGAAAAGTTAGTTAACACTTGTGCTCTGGTATAACAAGTAAATTGTAGTTAGTTATATATAAACAGAGTTTTCTATAAGTTAGGGTTAATTTGGTTGGTTAATACTTGTTAATATTGAAACTATCTATATTTAAATCCCTTTTCATTAATTTGGAAAGGGTTTTTTTGTTTTTAATACTTTTCTAAAATCTGTAATACATCCTTTTTATAACTTCTACTTATGGTTAAGGCGGTGTTATTAATGGTTATTTCCTCGTTAGTAAAAGATTCTATATGTTTTAATGCTACAATGTAAGATCGGTGTATTCTTAAAAATTGAGCATTAGGTAGTTTGGCTTCTATAGCGCTAATAGTTTCTCTGGTTACAATGTTTTTATTTTATAAATAAAAACATAGGTTGTTGCAATAGTAATAGGCATTAAAAACAACGAGAAGGATAATACATAACTAAAATCGCTACTATCTACACCAAAAAAATAGGTGTAAAACAGCAAGACCCCGCACCAAAAGGCAAAGTGAAGTATTACCCGTCCTATTTTTTTTAAAATGAATTGCTTTGTTAGCATTACAAATGTTTTAGGAATTTTGTCAATTCGAGTGTGTTTTTACTCATTTTTAGGAGTGAAATTTGTTTCGAGTATATAATATTCCGTTTTAAAATGTATTATTCCAGCGGAAACTGTGCTTAGCTAAATAAAGTAAAAACACATTTCGGTTTACAATACAATAATACTATAAATTTTAAGGGCTTAAATATTTTGTAGACGAATAACCGATTTAATTACCGTTTTAGCATATTGCTGTTTTAATTGCTAAATTCGTTATCCGTCGCATTTTAATTTTTAGTACACATTAAGGCTATATGTTTGTACCATGTTTAATTAAAACCAATTAATTATGTTTATGTTATCAGTTGTTTTCTTGAATGTTTTTGTAGATAGATTTATGGAAGGCGGACCACTATTTATGTCCTTAATATTAATTTGTCTGTTGTTGGCTATAGCGTTTCTCGTTATGGGCTTTGTTAATTTGAAAAAGGATGTATTGAAATCTAAAAAAATGACCAAACTAGCATCCGATGTTAGTATATTAGGTTTAGTATTTGGGTTTTTGGGTTCTACAATTGGCATGATTACAGCCTTTGATGCTATAGAGTCCATTGGCGGTATTAGTCAAGGTATGATGGCCGCAGGACTTAAAGTAGCCTTTTTAACTACCGTATTTGGCTGTATTACATTTATTTTACCACGAATTGGCATTATTATTTTAAGAGGCTTACAGAAAGGTTAGTAGCAATAGCGGTTCTTCATCAATCAATTAATCAAATTATTTAAAATCTCTTTTTCATTAGGTTGAAAGGGAGGTTTTCCATGTTTTAATAAATCCTTGCTTGCGCTAGCTTTGAAAATAAAAAAAACAAAGCGACTAATAAAAAACGAGTAATAATTATACTTGGCAGATAGGTGCGTTAGGGATTGAACGGCATGTTTGAGCTCCCCGACGTAGAAGGGAGCGAGTAGTGAAAGCCCGACCCTTTAGGGGTAACGCCCAAAAACAACTATTAAAAAGAACCTTAAAAGCTAAATTCTGAGAACGTAAACCACTAAAAACTACCGCTGAAAACTGCGACTTATTTCCTCTTATTTCGCCTGTTATAATTTTTATCGCCTCGAGTTTTTGGCTTTTTGTACTTGGCAGCAATTTTAAATTTATAGGAGCCACCTAAGTTTTCTTTGGAGTTTTTCTCGGATTTTTCATGAAATGCTGGTCCGGGAACATCGTCGTCTCTACGTTTGTTAGGGTTGTTACGTTCTTTTATTTGCGGACGTTCCTCTTCAATAAGATCGGTAGAGATGGTTACGGTTTCTGGAATTTCTAGAACCGGAATGGTCATTTTCATTAACAACTCGATATTTTCGATAGCTTCTTGCTCGTTTTTGGTAGTAAAAACAAGAGCTTCACCTTCTCGTTCCGCACGACCTGTTCTACCTATACGGTGCATGTAGTTTTCGGGGAAATCTGGTGTATCGAAGTTAATAACATGCGATACGTTATCGATATCTAAACCACGTGCCATAACATCGGTTGCCACTAAAATACGGTTTTCGCCATTTCGAAATTGCTCGATACTACGTAGCCTGTAATTTTGTGTTTTATTGGAGTGGATTACGCATAACTCGTCGTGAAAACGCTCATCCAAGTTATCGAACAAACGGTCTGCCATACGTTTATAGGCCACAAAAATTAATACTTTATTAAAGTGTTCTTTATCTTTTAATAAATGGGTTAATAAATTAACCTTGGTGTAAAAGTTAGGCACTATGTAGCGCTGTTGCGATATATTATCTAGCGGTGTTCCAGAAACGGCAATAGATACGCGCTCTGGAGTTTTAAAGAAATCGTTTATTAGTAAATCGACATCTTGGGTCATGGTTGCTGAAAACATTATGTTTTGGCGCTTTTCTGGTAGGATGTCGAAAATGTTTATTAATTGGTGTCTAAACCCTAAATCGAGCATAACATCCACCTCGTCAATTACTAATTTTTGTATAGATTTAAGTTGTAAAACTCGTGTTAAGGCTAAATCGTAAAGGCGACCAGGTGTGGCTACTAAAATATCGATACCTTCGGCAATGGCTTGTTTTTGGGTGTTTATATTGGTGCCCCCGTAAACCCCTAAAACACGATTGTTTATGTATTTTGATAGTTTTTCTATTTCGTCTACAACCTGTACAACTAGTTCTCTTGTAGGTACTAAAACTAAAACTCTTGGGTTATCTTGCTTCGAAAATTTTAAGTTTTTAAGTATAGGCAGCATATAGGCATAAGTTTTACCGGTACCTGTTTGTGCTATACCAACCACGTCTTTACCAGATGCCACAATATTAAACGCTTGCTCTTGTATAGGCGTAGGGGTTGTAAAACCTAAGTCGCTAAGTGCGTTAAGTAAAGGTGTGTTTAAATTTAAATCTTCAAAATGTGCCATAAGTTTTTGTAATACTACTGTTGTTTGTTTTGCAATTGTACTTAGGTCTTTATAAATAAAGCTCTAACTAAGTTTAAATTACAACATAGTGTTATTTAGGGCGCAAAGTTAAGCTTATTTATTCTGTTAGACTAAATGGCTTTTATGTATTTCAATACTATAGGTGGCTTGGTAGCTTTTATTTGGGGCTAAACTAATAATTCCTTCTTTTTCTGTTAGGTTTTGGTTAGTGTCTTCGTTATCTGCAATACCTAGCCATGGCTCAATACATACATAGTTGCCGTTTGGTTTTGCCCATAGGCCTAAATAGTCGAAATCATGGTAGCTAACCGTTAAAATAGGGCCGTGGTTGGCGCTTTTTAAGGTCACTTTTTTAGATTTTAAATCTTTAAAAACAAGCGCGTCTCTTTTAAATATATCGCGGTTTAGGATAATGCTGTTAGAATTAAAAAATACGTGTTCGGTATTAGAGGATATTAAACCATTAGCCATATTTATTAAATGGGTTTTAGAGTTTTCGGGGTGTTCAAACTCTAAAGTGTAATCTTCGTAGTTTTCATTTTGGTAAACAGGGCATTTAAAAGCGGGGTGGCCACCAACCGAAAAATACATGGTAGTATCATCTAAGTTTTTTATGCTATGCTTTACTTCAATAGTGTTTTCCGTTAATGTGTACGTAATTAAAAACTCAAATTTAAAAGGGTATTTTTTTATTAAATCGTTATTACTAATAAGTTTAAAAGTAATACTGTTTTTAGTTTGTTCAAGTAGGGTGATATCTTCATTATTTCTTATAAAACCGTGTTTAGGTAACGTATAAGGTTTTCCTTCAAAAATATAGGTATCATCTTTTAGCGCGCCAATTATAGGGAATAGGTTAGGTGCGTAACTGCCCCAAATATCGGGGTCTGCATGCCACATAAAAGCGGTGTTGTTTTTTAAACCTGTTATGCCACATAACTCTGCACCTGTTTTTTTAATGTCTATTTTAAGTATATTATTTTCTAAGCTGTACATGAATTTTTCAAATTTAAAACAAGGTACAAAAATCTTCAATTTTAAAAAGCGGATTACTGATTATTGATGGTAATAGAATATCAATTTTATTAGAAGCAATAATAAAACTTCTGGGTTTTGCTGAAAATAATTGATAAAATTTTAGACAGGCTTTATGTATTCTAATTAACTTTGCTTAGAATTTATTTCGACTTAAAGTTAAAATGAATTCTTAATAATTTATTTAATTGAGGACAAAACGAATTCATACTTTCGAGGATATCGAAAAATTTAAGACCCAGCTGCTTAATTGGGCACAACAATTTGATGAAGTTGTATGGCTAGACTCTAACCCAAAGACCAACAAAAACGGGCAAAAGCATTATAGTTACGATGCTATTTTAGCGGTAGAAGCTTTTACGAGTATTAAAACAGATTACCATCAAGGTTTCGAGAAACTTAAAGAGTACCAAGGCTATACAAACGATTGGATTTTTGGTTACCTAACCTACGATTTAAAAAACGATACCGAAGCTTTAAAGTCTAGTAATTTTGATGGCTTAGGCTTTTCAGATTTGTGTTTCTTTCAGCCAAAAAAGGTGTTTTTAATTAGTGGTAACCAAGTTGAAATTCAATATTTAAATTTTGTTGACGACGAAATTGACGACGACCTACTAGCCATAAAAATACGAACCCAAGTCGCTCGCGGACAAGCCTATTCCGATATTAAAATTAAGCTACGTACCCATAAAGATGCTTATTTCGAGAAGGTAAACACCATGCTAGAGCATATTTACCGCGGCGACATTTACGAGGCCAATTTTTGCCAAGAGTTTTATGCCGAAAACAAGGAAATTAACCCTCTGGAAACCTACCAAAAACTCAACAGTATTTCCAAACCGCCCTTTGCAGCGTTTATAAGGTTGGAAGATAAGTATGTACTTAGTGCTTCGCCAGAGCGTTACTTAAAAAAGGCAGGCACTACCGTAATTTCGCAACCCATAAAAGGGACGGCAAAACGAGCAATGAATACCGCCGACGATAATTTGCTAAAAACCAATTTGCATAAAGATAAAAAGGAACGTAGCGAAAACATTATGATAGTCGATTTAGTGCGTAACGATTTATCAAAAACCGCATTAAAAGGCAGCGTAAAAGTGGAGGAGTTATGTAAAATTTACACCTTCCAGCAAGTGCATCACATGATTTCTACAATCACGTCTCAGGTAGATCCAAGCACCCATCCGGTCGATATTATAAAAAGCACATTCCCAATGGGTAGCATGACGGGAGCGCCAAAATTATCGGCCATGAAAATTATAGAAACCCTCGAGGATAGCAAGCGCGGAATCTATTCTGGTGCCATCGGGTATTTTACGCCCACGGGCGATTTCGATTTTAACGTTGTAATACGAAGCATTCTCTATAATAAAACCAAAAAAAATGTCTCGTATTCCGTTGGTGGCGCCATAACAGCCAAAAGCGACCCCTTAAAAGAGTACGAGGAATGCCTTATTAAAGCCAAGGCCATGCGCGATGTTTTAGAAAATTAAAAGGTTTATGGCGCCTGCCTGCCTGCCGGCAGGTCTTTTTTTGCCATTTATGGCAGCAAAGAAAGGATGCCGTTTCAATCCCTTGCGTACGCATCTGCCAACACAGGTTTTAAAACAGGAATCTATGGCATATTTTAAAAATTTTGGGCCTTCGCAACTTTTGCGAGAATAAAATAAAACTTAACTTTGAGCGTGCACAATACATTACAAACTCATATCAATAAAAACCTATCGTTTTTAAACGACGGTAAAATACTAATCGCTATTTCTGGCGGAATAGACAGCGTGGTACTAACTCATTTATGTCACCAATTAAAACTAGATATAACTTTAGCACATTGCAATTTTAATTTAAGAGGTGCCGAAAGTGATGCCGACGAAGCATCGGTAGTTCAACTTGCCGATAAATTAAACGTAGAAGTCTTTGTAGAACGTTTCGATACGCAAACTTTTGCTACAGATGCTAAGTTGTCCATTCAAATGGCGGCACGCGAGTTGCGTTACAATTGGTTTAACGATTTAGCCAATCAATTAAAATTTGATTACATATTAACCGCACATCATGCCGACGATAATCTAGAAACATTTTTAATCAATTTTACAAGAGGAACAGGGTTAGAAGGTCTCACAGGAATACCCGAAGTTAATGGTAAGTTTGTGCGCCCATTATTACCATTTTCATCTCAAGATATCGAAAACTATGCCGCCCAAAATAACATATTTTGGCGCGACGATAGTAGTAATAAATCGGTAAAATATTTACGAAATAAATTAAGGCACCAAGTTATTCCTATTTTAAAGGAAATAAACCCTAGTCTGTTACAAAGCTTTCAAAATACACTCAATAATTTAAAGGAAACAAATCATATTGTAGAAGATAGTGTCGATGCTTTTTTAAGTAAAGCTATCGAAAATATTGAGGGTAACGAAGTACGGTTTAAAATTGCCGAATTTAAAAAACTTAACAACCCTAAGCCATACCTTTATGAGGCATTAAAGGAATTTGGTTTTACACAATGGGACGATATTGTTAGTTTATTGGATGGCGAAACCGGTAAGCAAGTATTTTCTAACACCTACCGATTAATAAAAAATAGAGCGCATTTATTGCTAAGTAAAATAGATGTAGAGCATCATAAATCTATTTCAGTTTTAAAAAACGATAGGCAAGTAAAAACACCTTTTGGTATCTTATTTTTCGATGAAGCCGACGCTATTTTTGGAAAACGAACCAATGTTATCTATGTCGATAAAAGCAAGCTACAGTTTCCTTTAACCATTAAGAAATATGAAGAAGGCGATGTGTTTTATCCGTTAGGAATGACTGGAAAGAAAAAAGTAAGCAAGTATTTTAAAGACGAAAAATTATCACTTTTAGATAAAGAGCATACATGGCTTCTATATTCGGGCAAAGACATTGTTTGGGTAATTAACAGGCGCGCCGATAACCGGTTTAGAGTAACAGACAGTACCCAGGAAATTTTAAAAATAGAGTTGAAATAGCAAATAGCTGTAAAGTCTATTTTCTGCGTATATAAATATAAGGGCACTTAAAAAAATATAAAACTTAAAAAATCATCCATATTGATATTACAAGGCAACATCGTAGACATACAAAATAAACGCATTTATAAAGGAGAAATTACCTTTGTAAACGGTAAAATTGTTTCTATTCAAGAAAAGGAGCATCAGGTTAACCAATATATAATTCCGGGTTTTGTAGATGCGCATATTCATATAGAAAGTTCTATGTTAGTGCCTAGTGAGTTTGCTAAACTAGCAGTAACTCATGGTACAGTGTCAACCGTTTCCGATCCGCATGAAATAGCTAATGTATTAGGGGTTAAAGGTGTGGAGTTTATGATTGAAAACGGAAAGCAAGTCCCTTTTAAATTCAACTTTGGGGCACCGTCTTGTGTTCCTGCTACAGATTTTGAATCGGCAGGTGCCATTATAGATTCCGATGATATTAAAGTACTTCTTGAAAACCCCGATATTAAGTATTTAGCAGAAATGATGAATTACCCTGGCGTTCTTTTTAATGACGATGAAGTCATGAAAAAAATAGCTTGGGCAAAATATTTTAATAAACCTATTGATGGGCATGCACCAGGACTAAGAGGTAAAGATGTATCTAAGTATATTCGTGCCGGAATTACAACCGATCATGAGTGTTTTACCTTCGATGAGGCTTTAGAGAAGCTTCAAAAAGGCATGAAAATTTTAATTAGAGAAGGAAGTGCTGCTAAAAATTTCGATGCTTTAATTGATTTGTTACCAGAACATTTTGAAAACATGATGTTTTGTAGCGACGATAAACACCCAGACGATTTAATTTTAGGGCATATTAATCAACTATGCGAGCGTGCGGTAGCAAAAGGAATTGATGTGTTTAAAGTCTTGCAAGCCGCTTGCGTTAATCCGGTAAAACATTACAATTTAGATGTTGGTTTACTGCAAAAAGGCGATGATGCCGATTTTATTGTGGTGCAAGATTTAAGAACTTTTAAAACGCTTCAAACCTATATAAAAGGAGAACTTGTTTTTAGTGATGGAAAATCGTTAATACAAAATATTGCGTTTAACAACCTCAATAATTTTAACTGTAACGAAAAAGATGTTACCGATTTTAGAGTGGAGTCTTCCGCAAAAGAAATTCGTGTTATCGAAGCCTTAGAAGGCCAATTGGTAACCAATGCATTAATTGAAAAAGCAAAAGAGGTAGATGGTAATTTAGTGTCTAATGTTAAAAACGATATTTTAAAAATGACGGTTGTAAATCGTTATGAAAACCAAAAACCATCTGTAGCATTTATAAAGAATTTTGGTTTATTGGAAGGTGCTATTGCATCATCTGTAGGTCATGATTCTCATAACATTATTGCCGTAGGTGTTTCAGACGAAGCCATCTGTAAAGCTGTAAATGTTATCATAAAAAATAAAGGTGGTATTTGTGCGGTTTCCAATTCCGAAGAAAAAATAGTATCGCTTCCAGTAGCAGGAATTATGAGCGATAAAGATGGAATAACCATAGGAAAGCAGTATGCCGAATTGGATAAAATGGCGAAATCTTTAGGAAGTAAATTACACGCACCTTATATGACGTTATCTTTTATGGCCCTGTTAGTTATACCTTCGTTAAAATTAAGCGATAAAGGATTATTTAACGGAAATACTTTTAAATTTGTAGACCTTAAACTAAAATAATTATATGCCAATAGTAGAGTCAACATACAAACCACCATTATTCTTTAAAAAAGGATTTGTATCCACAGTATATTCTGGATTGGTGCGTCGCGTATCTATAAAACAAGAACGCGAGCGTATAACATTACATGATGGCGATTTTTTAGATTTAGATTGGAGTTATTCCAAACAAAAAACCAACAAACTTGTGGTCTTGCTGCACGGTTTAGAAGGCAATGGGCAGCGTCCTTACATGACAGGAACCGCTAAATTATTTAATGAGAATAATATTGATGCTGTTTGCGTAAATTTTAGAGGTTGTAGTGGCGAAGACAATTTAAAGTACAGAAGTTATCATTCTGGTGATACCGAAGATTTAAATAGTGTATTACAACATATTAATAGTACCAAAGCGTATTCTGAAATTTACTTAAAAGGGATAAGTTTAGGCGCTAACATTATTCTTAAATATCTAGGGGAACCCAATAGTATTCCAGAAGAGGTTAAGGCAGCTATAGCGGTATCGGTTCCTTGTTACTTGGCAGGTTCGGCATTGCAATTACATACGTTTAAAAACAAATTATATCACGATAGGTTTTTAAAACATTTATTAAACAGATTAAAGGTAAAACAAAAAAGGTTTCCGGATAAGTTAAACGATAAAACACTACAATCTATTAAAACGTTAACAGATTTTGATAACGTATATACCGCAAAAGCGCACGATTTTGAAGATGCTCTAGATTATTATGTGCGTAGTAGTAGTTTACAATTTTTACCTAAAATAAAAGTGCCTACTTTAATTATTAATGCTTTAAACGATTCGTTTTTATCTCCAGAATGTTATCCTGTGAAGGAAGCTAAAAACAATGAAAATTTGTTTTTGGAAATGCCTAATTATGGTGGGCATGCTGGTTTTATTGATAAAAAGAATGTGTATTATAATGAAAAGCGTGCTTTAGAGTTTGTAAAAGGTAACACATTGTGAAATAATTGAATAAAATAGTCCTTTT
The DNA here is from genome assembly GCF_900112595.1 of Algibacter pectinivorans. Taxonomy (GTDB): domain Bacteria; phylum Bacteroidota; class Bacteroidia; order Flavobacteriales; family Flavobacteriaceae; genus Algibacter_B; species Algibacter_B pectinivorans. Next base: position 124,773 of record NZ_FOMI01000003.1, read on the forward strand.
GTAAAAACAAGTATTACGTTTTATCAAATTGTTTAACATAAAATATAGAAATGCTTCTATGTAGTGTTAATAGCCAATTTGGGTTTAAGCTATGAGTATTTTAATTCTTACGTTATTTTTAGCATATTATTTTATATGTTAATATTAAAGCATAAAAGTGAATACAGAAATTTTTAATTAAAATGTGTAGCCGTTTTATCTTTAGACAAAACTATTGTAAACATTTGTAATTAGTATAAATATAACTTTTAAAATTTGCCAAGTACCTTAAAAAAACGTAGATATAAAAGTCTATATACTTGGTAGGCTTACTAATCTTATAACGCGGAAAATAATTATGTTGAAACAATTAAGTTGTTAAAATGCAAATAAAAAAAGGCGAATAGAGTAGTTGAAACTAGTTAATCGAATGTTAAATAAATTAAGTTAGCTTAGTATTCATTTTAATTTTTAATATCTTAATAAAAAAATTAAACCATGCCAAAATTCAACTTAAAAATCAATAATACATCTTATGCTATTGAAGCAGATAGCGATATGCCATTACTATGGGTTTTACGCGATAAAATTAATTTAGTAGGTACAAAATTTGGCTGTGGAATAGGGCAATGTGGCGCTTGTACGGTGCATGTAAATGGCAATGCTACAAGAAGTTGTTTGTTACAAGTATCGCAAGCAGAGGGCATGAATATTACTACTATTGAAGGGCTTTCAGAACATGGCGATCATCCTGTGCAGCAAGCATGGAAAGAGGTAGATGTACCCCAATGTGGCTACTGTCAAGCCGGACAAATTATGACGGCTTCAGCATTTTTAAATACAAATTCGAGTCCTTCAGACTCCGAAATACGAGATGCTATGCATGGTAATATTTGCAGATGTGCGGCCTATAATAGTATACAAGAAGCTGTAAAATTAGCATCAAAAAAATAAGTTAATCCTATATAAATAAACAAATGGCAGCTTCAAAACCAATGACATTCAGTAGAAGATCGTTTTTAAAATCATCGGCTTTAGCTAGTGGTGGTATGATTATAGGTTTTAATTTATTTAACGCTTGTAAGGCAGATGTAAAACCTCCGGTAGATTTAAGTCAACTAAATTACAACGATTTTAATGCGTTTATTAAAATTTCAGAAGAAGGTAAAGTAACTATTTTTTCTCCTAATCCAGAAATTGGTCAGGGCGTAAAAACATCAATGCCTATGCTTATTGCAGAAGAGTTGGATGTAGCCTGGGAAGATGTGTATGTGCAACAAGGTAAACTAGACACCGAAAATTATAAAAGACAAGTGGCTGGTGGAAGTCAGTCCATTAGGTATAGTTGGGAGCCTTTGCGCCAAACGGGAGCAACAGCAAAACAAATGTTGGTAAATGCTGCTGCTGCAAGGTGGGGTGTTGATGCCTCAGAATGTTCGGTGTCAGAAGGTGTAATTACGAATGCAAATGGTGAAACTTTAGGCTATGGCGATGTAGTAGCGGAAGCAGCGATTCTTGAAGTACCAGAAGAGGTAACTTTAAAAGACCCTAAAGACTTTAAAATTATAGGAAAAGGAAAAGGTAATGTTGATATTGATAAAATAATTACTGGAAAACCGCTTTTTGGTTTAGATTATAAAGAAGAAGGCATGCTGTATGCCTGTGTTTTAAGACCGCCTGCATTTGGACAGGTTTTAGAGTCTTTTGATGCAGAAGCAGCCAAAGCATTACCAGGTGTGGTAGATGTGATTACTATTGGTCAAAAAATAAGAGACTATCGCGCCCAAGGAAAAAGCAATTGGACTATGGCCATGAGCGATACAGATAAGGTGGTTGTTATTGGAAAAACAACTTGGGATGCCATGAAAGGTAAAAAGGCTATAAAGGCTTCTTGGAAAACCGAAACACCTCTGGAAAGTACCGAAACTCATAATCAGGCTTTATTAGATTTATTAAACGGAAATACGTTTAATACGAGACGTAAAGATGGTAATGTTAAAAACGCTTTTGCTAACGCCGATAAAATAATCGAACGGGTTTACGAGGCGCCTTTTTTACCACATAACACAATGGAACCCATGAATTTCTTCGCTAATGTAACACCCGAAAAGGTGCATTTGGTGGGTCCAACTCAAACTCCAGAAGCTGCTGCAAATGTGGTAGCCGATTTATTAGGACGCGATATTAAAGATATTCAGGTAGAAATGACCCGAATGGGTGGTGGTTTTGGTAGACGCTTGTACGACGATTTTGTCTATGAGGCTGTCGAAATTTCAAATACTATTAAAAAGCCTATTAAAATGGTATCTTCTAGAGAAGATGATATGACTACTGGCGTATATCGTCCGTCTACAAAATATAAAATAGCTGCTTCAATTAAAGATGGTAAGCTTACAGGTTATCATTTAAAAGAAGCTTGTGTAAATGGAAATATGTATGGTTTAATTCCTAATTTCTTTCCTGCCGGAGCCATTGCCAATTATCAAGTAGATACGGTAAGTTATAAAAGTAATATTACTACGGGAGCGTGGAGAGCGCCATACACCAATTTTTTAGCCAGTGCAGAGCAAAGCTTTTTTGATGAATTAGCTGAAGCATTAGGTATGGATAGAGTGCAGTTGCACATGGATTTATTAGATAATGTTAAGCAGAATCCGGAGGCTAACATCGAGTATAGTCCAGACCGTTTACAGGCTGTTTTAAAATTGGCAGTCGAAAAATCGAATTGGGGCAATACTGAAGAAGGCGTGTATCAAGGGCTTTCGGTGTACTATTGTCATAATTCGCATGTCGCTGAGGTGGCCGACATTACTATGGAAAATGGAATTCCTAATGTAAAGCGCGTTACTTGTGCCGTAGATTGTGGTATTGTAGTTAATCCGTTGGGTGCAATGAACCAAGCTAAAGGCGGTGTTATTGATGGTATTGGGCACGCCTTATATTCAGATTTTGGTTTTAATAACGGTGTGCCACAATCTAATAATTTTAATACGTATCAATTAATTCGCATGGGGCAAACACCTAAAGTCGATGTTCATTTTATAGAAAACAATATAGATCCAACAGGTTTAGGCGAACCAACGTTGCCACCAATTGGGGCAGCTGTTGCAAATGCTATTTATAAGGCCACTGGCAAACGTTTAACAAAACAGCCTTACATGAGTAATATGAATGTTGAAAATTCGGTTGTTGGTTAATTTATGATATTAGGTTTAGTAGTATGTACTTTGCTGTTGTATGGAATCTATCTTTACAAAAACAGTAATCCCAAGAAAATTTATAAAATTCCAGATACCTGGCATAACCTTTTGTTAAATCATGTGTTGTTTTATAAAAATCTAGAATCAAGCAAAGAACAAGCGCTTTTTAGAGCCAAAATAGCAAGTTTTTTATCGGAAACGCATGTAGAAGCCGTTAAGTTTCAATTAGAAGAATTGGATGTGGTTTTGGTGGCTGCAAGTGCTGTTATTCCCGTTTTTTGTTTCGATAATTGGAACTACACAAATTTAACAACGGTGCTTATTTATCCAGATCATTTTAATGCAGATTATAATTTTGAAGGCGAAAACAGAAATATAGCGGGCTTAGTTGGTACAGGGCGTTTTAAAAACCAGATGATATTATCTAGAAAAGCATTGCGATTAGGGTTTAATAATAAAACCGATAAAGGAAATACGGCAATCCATGAGTTTGTACATCTTATAGATAAAATGGATGGCGATGTAGATGGTGTACCTAAACTTTTGTTATCTAATACCTACGCTATACCTTGGTTAAAGCTTATGCATGATAAAATGGAAGCCATAAATAATAACACATCGGATATTAGAAATTATGGCGGTACAAATCAAGAAGAATTTTTTGCTGTAGCCTCCGAGTATTTTTTTGAACGACCTAAGTTATTCAAACGAAAGCATCCCGAGCTTTATAAAATGATGGAAGATTGTTTTTGTAAACAAAAGGCAAGTTTAGATAATTAAAAGTTTTAGTTTTTAATCATAACTGTTACAAAAAAGACCATTTACTATTCAAGGATTATATCCTAAACGACGATAATATTGTAAATTTGATTTAAAAGACTTTCCATTCAAATAATTGAAATTTAATGAGTAAATCACCAATAGAAAAAGCTTTAACACCCGAAAAATTCGAGAATTTAAAAACTAAAACGCCTCCAACTAATAGTGTGGGTTTTGGAGCATTGAAAGCTTCTTTGGGTCATGCTAACAAATACATGAAACCTTTAGATGCTATAAAGGTATCGTTAAAAATGAATCAAAAAGGTGGTTTTGATTGCCCAGGTTGTGCGTGGCCAGATCCAGATGATGAGCGTTCTGCAATTGGCGAATATTGCGAAAATGGCTTGAAAGCTATGGCTGAAGAAATGCAGAATAAACTTATTAACCGTGAGTTTTTTGCGCAGAATTCAGTTGATGATTTAGCGCGTTTATCAGATTTTGAAATAGGAAAATCAGGCCGTTTGGCAGAACCCATGTATCTGCCCAAAGGAGCATCTCATTATCAACCTATTTCTTGGGATGATGCCTTTAAAAAAGTAGCAGAGCATTTAAATGCACTTGATAATCCAGATGAAGCCACGTTTTATACTTCTGGCAGAACCACCAACGAAGCCGCTTTTTTATATCAATTATTTGTTAGGGAATACGGGACTTCTAATTTGCCCGATTGTTCCAATATGTGTCACGAGGCAAGTGGTAGTGCACTCTCCGAAACTTTAGGTATTGGTAAAGGCTCCGTTACTTTAGATGATTTATATAAAGCCGAAGTCGTTATGGTTATTGGGCAAAACCCTGCAACCAACCACCCAAGAATGTTATCTGCTCTCGAAAAAACAAAAAAAAATGGCGGTAAAATTATAGCGGTAAACCCTTTGCCTGAAGCCGGTTTAATAAAATTTACAGACCCGCAAAACCCAATAAAATTACTTACTGGAGGTACTAAACTTTCAGATGTGTTTGTGCCAATAACCATTAATGGCGATGTGGCATTCTTTAAAGCCTTGTTGTTAAAATTACTAGAAAAAGAGGAGGCTCAAGGCGGTGTTTTTGATAAAGCTTTTATTAATGAATATACTAGTGGTTATGATGCTTTTATTTCAGATTTAAAAACCTATAATTTTGAAACTTGTTTGGAGGCTTCAGGAGTTACTCTTGAAACTTTTAATGAGGCTTTTGATTTAATCCTTAATAACGATAAAATTATTATTTGTTGGGCCATGGGCTTAACACAGCATGAAAATGCAGTCGATAATATTCGAGAGCTTGTTAATTTATTATTGCTTAAAGGTAGTATTGGTAAGGAAGGCGCAGGCACGTGTCCCGTTCGTGGACACTCTAATGTACAAGGTGATAGAACCGTTGGTATTTGGGAAGCTGCACCACAAGCCTTTTTGGATAAAATTGAGGCTAAATATGGATTTAAACCTTCAGTTAAGCATGGTTATAGTGTTATAGAATCTATAAAAGCTATGTACGAGGGCAAAGTAAAAGTGTTTTTTGGTATGGGCGGAAATTTTATTTCTGCGGTACCAGATACTAAGTATTCTGCACAGGCTTTAGCCAATTGCAATTTAACGGTTCATGTGAGTACAAAACTAAATCGTTCGCATTTAGTTACGGGGCAAGAAGCCTTAATATTTCCATGTTTAGGTCGTGCCGAAAAGGATTATCAAAAATCTGGCGTGCAAACGCAAAGTGTCGAAAACTCTATGGGTATTGTATCTTCAACAAAAGGTATTTTAGAGCCTTGTTCTGATGATTTATTAAGTGAAGTCGCCGTAGTTTGTGGTATTGCTCATGCAACCTTAAAGGGCCGCTCTAAAATTAATTGGTTGGCCTATAAGGATGATTATAATTTGGTTCGCGATGATATTGCTGAGGTCGTTTCTGGTTTCGAAGATTATAATAAAAAACTAAAACAGCCTTCTGGTTTTTATTTACCTAATGGCGCACGAGTAAGATCCTTTAAAACTAAAACAGGAAAAGCCAATTTTACATCAAATAAACTTCCGAATTGGAAATTAAAGGATGGGGAGTTAATAATGATGACGATACGTAGTCACGATCAATTTAATACCACTATTTATGGGTTAAACGATCGCTACAGGGGTGTTTTTAACGAAAGACGAATTGTTTTTATGAATCGAGACGATATGAAACTACGTAGTTTTACAGAGCAGGAAGTTGTAAATATTGCCTCGGAATATAATGGTGTTATTCGAGAGGCTAATCAATTTAAAGTGGTGGGTTATGATATTCCTAAAAACTGTTGTGCTACGTATTTTCCAGAAACAAATGTGTTAGTACCCTTAGATAGTTTCGCGCATACCGCTAAAACACCGGCATCTAAGAGTGTAAGGGTTAGAATCTCAAAAGTTTAAGATTTCAGCAATACAACAATCATAATATTTCTAAAAAGTAAAAATTAGCATTTCAATTTGAGAAATTGATAATATTACGTGTTTTTTAAGTATTTGTTATGTTTTAACTACATAAATTAAGTAAAAATACTTAGTTTTGTTTAAAATACGTAATTATGAAACATATTATTGTTGTTGGAAACGGAATGGTTGGTTACAAGTTTTGCGAAAAATTTGTTCAAAAATCGGAGTTTAAAAATTTTAAAATAACAGTTTTTGGTGAGGAGCCAAGACCTGCCTACGATAGAGTTCATTTAAGTGAATTTTTTGAAAACCAAGATGCTAAAGCTCTAGAAATGGCCCCAGCAGAATGGTACGCCGATAATAATATTGACCTAATTACAGGCGAGCGTGTTTCAGATATTTCAAGACAGGATAAAACTATAAAAACAGCTAAAGATCGTGAGTTTTCTTATGATTATTTAGTGTTAGCTACAGGGTCTTCGCCTTTTGTACCACCAATTAAAGGTGTTGAAAAGGAAGGTGTTTTTGTATACAGAACCATTGAAGATTTAGAGGGCATGTTAGCCTATGCAGCAAAGCTAAAGGCCGAAAAGCCAAACGCAAAAGCGGCTGTTCTTGGCGGTGGTTTGTTAGGTTTAGAGGCTGGTAAGGCAGTTATGGATATGGGTTTGGAGCCTCATATTGTAGAGTTTGCATCTAAATTAATGCCACGACAACTAGATTTAAGAAGTAGCCAAGTTTTGCAACTAAAACTAGAATCTATTGGATTAAATATTCATTTAAGTAAAGCAACCAATCAAATTTTAGGTAATGGTTCTGTTGTTGGTTTGGAGTTTGGCGAAGATGATGTGTTGGATGTAGATATGCTAATAATTTCGGCAGGTATTCGTCCTAGAGATGAATTAGGAAAGAATAGCGGTCTCGAAGTTGGTGTTCGTGGTGGTATTGTGGTTAATGATAAAATGCAGACTTCTGATGAACACATTTATGCCATTGGTGAAATTGCGCTATATAATCAAATGATTTATGGTTTGGTGGCTCCAGGATATGATATGGCAGGAGTAGCAGTAGAACAAATTATTGGTAGCACAGAAGTTGTGATGCCAGCGGATATCGATATGTCTACTAAACTAAAATTAATTGGGGTAGATGTGGCTAGTTTTGGAGAGCCGTTTATGCCGGCATCTAAAGGTCATTCTATAATTTTCGAAAATAAAACCCAACATCTGTATAAGCGTATTAATGTAAGTCATGATGGTAAAAAGTTATTGGGTGGTATTCTTGTAGGCGATGCTTCTACTTACAACATGTTGCATCAAATATACTTAAATGGTATGGCAATTCCCGAAGATCCATCTCAATTGATATTACCGGCAAGCGATGGTGCGTCTTCTTTTGGCGATGTAACCGATTTGCCAGACGAGGCTCAAGTATGTTCTTGCGAGAGCGTCACTAAAGGACAAATTTGTTCGGCTATCGAAAATGGTGAGGCTACAGATGTGGCAGGTGTGGTAAGTTGTACTAAAGCAGGAACGGGTTGTGGTGGCTGTAAGCCTATGGTTGCCGATTTAACTAACGCTACACTTAAAGCGCTTGGTATTGAAGTTAAAGAAGGTGTTTGCGAACATTTCGAACTAAGCAGACAAGATTTATATAAAATTATACAAGTAAAAGGCTATACCAAGTTTAACGAGGTTTTAGATAACCACGGAACAGGTGGACATGGTTGCGAATTATGTAAACCGCTTATAGCGTCGTTAATGGCCTCTATTAATGCAGATACTGCCAATAAGGAATATGCTATTCAAGATTCTAACGATAGGTTTTTAGCAAATATACAGCGTAATGGAACGTATTCTGTTGTGCCTCGTGTTCCAGGTGGCGAAATTACCCCCGATAAATTAATTGCACTTGGAGAAATTGCTAAAAAATACGATTTATACACCAAAGTTACTGGTGGTGTGCGTATCGATTTGTTTGGTGCAACCTTAAAACAATTACCACTTATCTGGAAAGATTTAATTAGTCATGGCTTTGAAAGTGGACATGCCTACGGAAAATCGTTACGTACCGTAAAAACTTGTGTGGGTTCAACATGGTGTCGTTACGGTATGGCAGAAAGTGTAAGCTTTGGTATCGAGCTAGAAAATCGATACCGCGGTATTCGTGCGCCACATAAAATTAAAGGCGGCGTTTCTGGTTGTATTCGAGAGTGTGCCGAGGCTAGAGGAAAAGACTTTGGTTTAATTGCCGTTGAAGGTGGTTGGAACCTATATCTAGGTGGAAACGGTGGCGCTACACCACGACATGCCGAATTATTTGCCGAACAAATTGATAATGAAACCGTAATTAAATACTTAGACCGTTATTTAATGTTTTATATGCGTACGGCAAAACCATTGCAACGTACTGCCGCATGGCAAGAGCGACTAGAAGGTGGTTTAGATTACTTAAAAGAGGTAATTATTGACGATAAATTGGGTATTGTTGAAGATTTAGAAAACGAAATGCAAACCCTAGTTAATAAGTTTGAGTGCGAATGGACTCAAGCCGTTAATAATCCAGAAATGATGAAACGTTTTAATCATTTTGTTAATAGTGAGGAGGAAGATGATAATTTAGTGTTTGTGCCTATGAGAGAGCAAAAAATGCCAGAACCTTGGAACTAATAATCTTATAAAATTTGATATAAAATGAATGCAATTGCTGAAAAATATAAAACCGTTAAAATCGACGATGTAAAAGTTTGGTTTAAAGCGGCCCATGTTAACGATTTTCCCGAAGATGGAGGGGCATGTGTTAAATACAAAGATTTACAAATTGCCGTGTTTAACTTTAAAAGGCTAAATAGCTGGTTTGCTTGCCAAAACCTATCGCCAGAGAAAGAAGAAATGGTATTAAGTAGAGGAATGATAGGCGATCATAAAGGTATTCCAATGGTGGCCTGCCCATTGCATAAAAAAACATTTTCTTTGGAAACAGGAGAAAATTTAAATGGCGAATTAGAGCCTATTGCAATTTATCCTGTTAAAATTGAAGAAGAAAATGTGTATATTGGCTTTTCAGAATAGTTGATAGACCAAAACACACAAAATATGAAGCCTACCAGATTTGAAACTGCCATTGCTTTAATAGATAAAGCAAACTCCGAAGATGTTAATACCTACGAAGTTGCAGGTATGAGTTACCCAAAGGAACTGTTGTATTCGCAACGTATGACAAGGAAGTTATTGCAGTTTGAACCTAATGCATCAAAAGCATTACAAATCGCGGCACGGGCGCAACATATTTGCCGTTGGAAAATTGGTAGAGACGAATATCCAATGGATCGTGTAGGCTATTTAAAATGGCGTGAAACCTTAAAGAAAATGCATGCCGATTTAACGGTAAATATTTTAAAACAAGTGGGTTTTGATGATCAATTTTCCGATAGAGTTAAGGCTATAATTCTTAAAAAATTAATTAAGAAAAACGAAGAATCTCAAACCTTAGAGGATACTATTTGTTTGGTGTTTCTAGATTATTATTTTGAGGAATTTGCTGCTAAGCATAGCGACGAAAAAATAATTGATATTCTTAAAAAAACCTGGGTAAAAATGTCCGATAAAGGTCATGAAGCTGCTTTAGGTTTACCTTTTTCTGAAAAAAGTTTAGCCTTAGTAAAACAGGCTATTTCTTAAACCATACGTATGATTAAATCAAGTAATTCATTAGACCAAAGCACGTTTGATAAATTACGCCGTTTATACATTATTGCCTTATTTACAATCGCTATATCGGTGGTTTTAAGTCAGGTTTTAATACGTACACATTTAAGCGATCAGGAAAGCGATTCTACCGTAATAAATGTTGCTGGTCGTCAGCGTATGTTAAGTCAGAAACTCACTAAAGATGTCCTTTCAATATCAGTAGAAACTAATGCAAATAATCGTATTCTTCTAAAGGAAAAAATCAAAGAGACACTTCATCTTTGGTCTTTATCTCATCATGCCCTTCAAAAAGGTAATGATAGTTTAGGGTTACCAAATAACAATAGCGAAAACATTAATGAGAAGTTTAAGCGGTTAAATCCTATTTTCGACTCTATAAGTACGGCTTCGCAATCTATTATTAATATAATTGAACTATTTCCAGACTTTTCCAATGAGAATTATAAACAGGATGTAGAAAAAGTTAAAGCGTACGAAGCTACTTTTTTAAGTATTATGGATGATATTGTAAATCAATATGATCTTGAGGCTAACGCTAAAGTAGACCGGTTAAGGCAACTAGAATTTTGGTTAACAGCATTAACCTTATTAATACTTTTAGCTGAGTTTTTATTTATATTTTGGCCGGCAGCAAAATCTGTAAAATCTGTTTTAGCCGATTTATTACTTGCCGAAAAACGTGCTAAAAAAATGGCGTTCGATGCCGATGAGCTCAGTCTTGCCAAAGAAAAATCTATTAAAGAATTGCGAGCCTTAAGTCGTGTTATGGAAGACACCCTTTTGTTTGCTCGTATTTTACCCAATGGAAGTATTGTTCATTTAGGAAATAAGTTTTCTAGATTATTTAAATTTTCAAAATTTAATAATTCTACCATGTTCTGGAAGGTATTGTCTACCGAAGAAAATGAACAAGTTATAATAGAAGATCTAATTAATAAGTACAAAAAAACGGGTTGGCAAGGCGAAGTAAAAGCTACCACAAAAACTAAAGATGTTATTTGGTTAGAAATGGCTATTATTCCATACAATCCTACAAATGAAAAATCTGAAATATTAATTATAGCTTCAGAAATTACAGAGCGTAAATTAGCTCAATTAGAAATAAGTAGACTTAATACGCAACGTTTTGAAGAACGTATGAGTCAGCAAAAAATAATTTCTAGTAAGATTATTGAAAACCAAGAAAAGGAGCAAAGCCGCATTGCAAAAGATGTACACGATGGTATAGGCCAAATGCTTACCGGTTTAAAATATAACCTAGAAAGTATTGATACTAATGATGTTGAAAAAGCAACCGTTAAAATTGAATATTTAAAAGAATTAACAACTAACATTATAAAAGGGGTTAGAACAGCAACTTTTAATTTAACGCCTCCAGAATTATCAGACCATGGTATTGTGCCAGCAATTACTAAGTTAACGCAAGAGTTAACAAGATTAACGGGTAAGGATATTATTCTTTTTAATAAAACAGATTTTAATAAGCGATTAGATTCGCTTACCGAAATAAATATTTATAGAATTACGCAAGAAGCTATTAATAACGCTATAAAATATGCCGAATCTACACATATTTTGGTGTCTTTATCGCATAGCGATAGCATGTTAAGTATTGTTATTGACGATAACGGTAAAGGTTTCGATCCAGACAATGTTAGGCATGTAAAAATGGGGGATGGCGGTATGGGAATGACGTTTATGAAGGAGCGCATTAAATATATTAACGGACGCATTTTTGTAACCTCGGGCGCAGGACAAGGCACTCGAGTGACTCTTAATATTCCTTTGGAGGAAATCTAAACGTTAGGTTAAATTAACTAATGTTTTATAAAATAAATACGTAGTTTTCGTTTATATACGTATTTTTGAACTATCATATATAAATTTATGGATGTAATTAATGTAGTTTTAGCAGACGACCATGTTTTAGTAAGAGATGGTATTAAAGCACTTTTAGAAGATCAAACGGGAATTGTGGTAATTGATGAGGCATCAAATGGAAAAGAAGCTTTAGAAGTAGTTGCCAAAAATAAACCGCAAGTATTGATTATAGATATTCGTATGCCCGAAATGAATGGTATAGAGGCTGTAGGCGAGATTAATAAATTGTATACCGATGTGCGCACTTTGGTGCTTTCTATGCACGATTCGGAAGAATACGTGGTAAAAGCAATTCAAGCTGGGGCCGATGGGTATTTGTTAAAAGGAGCTAGTAAGGAAGAGTTTTTAAAAGCGGTAAATAGCGTAGCCTCTGGCGGTAAATATTTTACTGGCGATGTGTCTTCTATTATTATGAATAACTTCGTAAACGGTAACACAAATGCAGCGGTTGCTACTAAGAAAGAGGTAAAGGAAGATCCTTTTAAGCTTACTAAACGCGAAAAGCAAATCTTAAATTTAGTACTTCAGCTTAAAAACAATAAAGATATTGCCGAAGAGCTTAAAATTAGTAAGCGAACTGCCGAGGTGCATCGTTTTAATCTCATGAAAAAATTAGAGGTTAAAAATTTAATGGAACTTAATAATAAAGCTAAAGAGTTTGGTTTAGCTTAAGGTATATATCTCGCAATTGCGTTAATACTTATACGGATAGGACAACGAAATTAGCGCTTTAAAATGTTTCTTTGTTTAAAAATTAGTTGCGAATGGAAACCCCAAAAAACCGAAAAATTTATAAAAAGAAGCGTTTCACTATACCTCTAGTAGTGTTAGGGCTTTTGGTTGTACTTAGGTTTTACCTGCCTACGTTTGTTAAAAATCAAATTAACAACACCTTGGCCGATATTCCAGGGTATTACGGCGAAGTTAAGGATGTGGATATTGCACTGTATCGAGGAGCATACGTTATTGATGGTATGTATTTAAATAAGTTAAAAGCTAAAACAGAAGTGCCTTTTTTAAATTTTCCTAAAAGTGATATCTCTATTGAATGGGGTTCACTATTTAAAGGAAAGATAGTTAGCGAAATCGTCATGCATAATCCAGAAATTATTTATGTAGTTGAAGATCAAAACGCTACTGATGCAGATGTTAGTGTAGATGATTGGACCAAAGCTTTAACCGAAATTGTACCTATGGATGTTAATAAATTTATCATTCATAAAGGGAAAATTGCTTATGTTGAGCTAGGGACAGACCCAAATATCGATTTACATTTTAATGATGTAGAGCTTACAGCAACCAATTTGCGAAATGTTGTAGAAAAAAATAGAACCTTACCATCTCCAATTCATGCTACTGGAGTTTCTATTGGTGGCGGAAAAATGACATTAGATGGTCGTATAAATTTAGTAAAACAAATACCAGATATGGACGTATCGTTTGCCTTAGAAAAAGCAAATGTAAAAGCGCTTAATGATTTTACAAATCATTACGCTGGTATAGACTTTGAATCTGGGAACTTCGAGTTGTTTAGCGAGATTGCTATTGCAGACGGTCATTTAAAGGGGTATATGAAACCGCTACTTGAAAATAGTAAACTTATAGGTAAAAATGATAAATTTTTAGAAGTGCTATGGGAAGGTTTAGTGGGCTTTTTTAAATTTATTCTTAAAAATCAAAGCACGAATACTATTGCCACTAAAATTCCTCTAGAGGGCGATTTAAACAACGTGGAAGGCAGCGTTTGGCCTACTGTTATTAATATTTTTAGTAACGCTTGGATTAAAGCTTTTAAGGGTAAAATTGACGATGAAATCGAGTTTAAAGATGCCTTTGTCGACGAGAATAAAAAATAATATAGGGCGCTAAGTACTTTCAGCTTTATTTACAACTACGTAATTGTTAAGGATGGATTCAATTAAAAATTATAGTATTCAGTTTATAGAAAATTATCCTTTGTATTCCGGTATTATCAGTTTCGCTTTGGCTAGTTTACTATTACGTTATAAGCTAAAGGAGAAGGATTCCATCAGTTTTAAAAATAGTAATATAGCTTCTTGGAATGCTCATATTGGTCTTTGGGTATTAATAATTATATTTTACATCTTCGCTTTAATTACGCTTTTTGGGTAATCTAGATTTTCATATTCTTAATATTTTATAAATTAATTTCTTCATTTTAGGGATTCATCAAAATTGACATTCTTTAATTAGTAATATCGTATTTCTTTTTAAATACTTATTTATGTTTAATATAAATTAAGTAAATATACTTAGTTTTGTACGTATAAATTACTTAATTATGGATACTACATCACAAAGTAAATCAACCACATTAAATTTATTTAACTTAAAACATGTTTCTATCCGTACGTTTTGGATAACGGCTATATCGTTTTTCTTATGCTTTTTTGCATGGTTTGGTATTGTGCCTTTTATGCCAGATGTGGTAAAAGAACTTGGTTTAACACCAGATCAAAAATGGAACTCTATAATCCTTGCGGTTTCAGGAACCGTATTTGCTCGTTTACTTATTGGTAAATTATGCGATAAATATGGCCCTAGGTTATGTTATACATGGTTACTTATGTTGGGTGCTATTCCCGTTATATTATGCGGATTAGTCCAAACACCTACGCAGTTTTTAATTTGCCGTTTATTTATAGGTTTTATTGGAGCATCATTTGTAATTACTCAAGTGCATACCTCATTAATGTTTGCTCCAAATATAGTTGGTACTGCAAATGCAACGTCGGCAGGTTGGGGAAATCTTGGTGGTGGCGCCAACCGCTTAGGTATGCCAATTATTGCTGCTGGTGTAGTTAGTTTTGGTATTGCAGAAGGCGAGGCATGGAGATATTCTATGGTTATTGCAGGTGCGGTTTGTTTCCTAATGGGTATTGTGTATTACTTTTTCACACAAGATACACCACAAGGTAATTTTAAAGATTTAAAAGAATCAGGTATTAAAATAGAAAAGAAAAAAGACCAAGTAGGGTTTGCAACTGTATTGAAGGATTACAGAACATGGATTTTGTTTTTTATCTATGCCGCATCTTTTGGTATTGAACTTACTGTTTATGGTACTATGGACGATTATTTGCAAAACACCTTTCAACTAGAAAGAGTTACTGCAGGAAACCTTGTATTATCTTTTGCATTAATGAATATTTTTGCCAGAACACTAGGTGGTTTCTTTGGCGACAGGTTTGGAAAGTTAAAAGGATTACGTGGCCGTGTTATATTTTTATCAGCTATTCTTGCTCTTCAAGGTTTTATGCTTATTACCTTTTCGGCAGCAACTAGTATTGGTATAGGTATTTGTTTTTTAATATTGTTTAGTTTGTCGGTTCAAATGGCCGAAGGGGCAACGTTTTCCGTAGTTCCATTTATAAACAAAAAGGCTATTGGTTCTGTTTCTGGTATTGTAGGAGCTGGAGGAAATGTGGGCGCATTTTTAGCGGCTATGTTATTAAAATCGCAATCGGCAGTGGCCGAAAAAGCAGCTATTGCAGCAAATGAAGGCCTGGGAGAAGCAGCAATACAAGCGGCCCAATCGGCAGCGTCTTCGGCAGCAGTATCTAGTGGTTATTTTATAATTGGTATTGTGGTGGTTATAGCAGGTATGTCTGCGCTAGCCATACGTTTTTCTACCGAAGATGAAAAAGTAGCACAAAAAGATACCATGGTTGCTGAAAAAGATCTAATTCCTGTTCGTTAAAAATTATTTTAATACTATAATATTTGATATAGTTTAAATAATAACTACCTTTTTTAAGGTATTAAGAATAATGAGTTGTGTATTTGTTTTCAAAAATTAAAATGCATTAATTAGTTAAAATTGTAAGTCTCTATGATTAAAAGCGAAGTAAAAACAACGTGTTCTTATTGTGGTGTTGGTTGCGGGATTATTGTTAAGAAAGACAGCAATAACAAGGTGTTTGTTGAGGGCGATAAAGATCACCCGGTAAACAAAGGCATGTTATGTTCTAAAGGGATGAATTTACATTATGTTGCTAATGATACGTCCGATAGAATTTTGTATCCCGAAATGCGATGGAGTCGTTCGCACCCAAGAGAGCGTGTAAGTTGGGATGATGCGTTAGATAGAGCTGCCAACGTTTTTAAATCGATTATAAAAAAGCATGGTCCAGATAGCGTAGGTTTTTATGTCTCGGGTCAGAGTTTAACAGAAGAATATTATATAGCAAATAAACTTACAAAGGGATTTATAGGTACCAATAACATAGATACAAACTCACGTTTATGTATGAGTTCGGCAGTGGTTGGTTACAAAAAAACATTTGGAGAAGATAGTGTTCCAATTTCTTATGAAGATATAGAATTAGCGGATACATTTTTAATTACCGGAGCAAATCCTGCTTGGTGTCATCCTATTTTATTTAGAAGGATAGAAAAGCGTAAAGAGGATAATCCGGAGGTTAAAATTATTGTAATAGATCCCCGAAAAACGGATACGGCTAGTTTTGCCGATTTACATTTACAATTACTTCCTGGAACAGATATTATTTTATACAATGCCATTGGAAGATGTTTGTATAAGCGTGGTTTAATTGATGAAGATTTTATAAAAAATTATACACAAGGATTTGAATCTTACAAGGAATTAATTTTTAAAACCTCTTTAAAACAAGCCTCAAAATTATGTGGGGTTGAAGAAAAAGATATAAGAAAGGCAGCAGATATTATAGGGCTATCCAAAGGTTTTATAAGTATGTGGGCCATGGGACTTAATCAAAGTGTGGTGGGTACCGATAAAAATGT
The DNA here is from genome assembly GCF_900112595.1 of Algibacter pectinivorans. Taxonomy (GTDB): domain Bacteria; phylum Bacteroidota; class Bacteroidia; order Flavobacteriales; family Flavobacteriaceae; genus Algibacter_B; species Algibacter_B pectinivorans. The sequence goes on from NZ_FOMI01000003.1 coordinate 141,531, forward strand.
GTCATTACTTAACTTGTCGTTAATTACCGGGCAAATTGGAAAACCTGGGTCCGGACCTTTTTCGTTAACCGGACAGCCTAATGCTATGGGCGGACGCGAGGTAGGAGGTATGGCTAATTTATTGGCGGTTCATAAAGATTTACTAAATCCAGAACACCGTCGTGAAGTTGCCGAGTTTTGGGGCGTCGATAAAATTAATCCTAAACCTGGATTAACGGCTACCGAAATGTTCGATGCCTTGGAAAGCGGAAAATTAAAAGCCGTGTGGATTGCATGTACGAATCCTTTAGTGAGTCTTCCTAACTTAAATAGAGTAGAAAAAGCCATGAAAAACGCTAAGTTTGTTGTGGTTCAAGAAATATCTCATAAATCGGATACCGTAGGTTTTGCCGATTTAGTTTTACCCGCTGCGGCTTGGTTGGAAAAGGAAGGTACTATGACTAATTCTGAGCGTCGTATTTCCTATCTACCAAAAGAAATAGAAGCACCAGGTGAAGCACGACCAGACGTCGAAATATTTTGTGATTTTGCACAACGCATGGGCTTTAGAGGTTTCAATTTTAATAATGCTAGCGAAATTTACGATGAATATGCGTCGATGACCAAAGGCACAAATATTGATGTGTCTTTTTTAAATTACGATCGTTTAAAGAGTGAAGGTACATTTCAGTGGCCAGTTCCAGAACATAGGCATCAAGGCACTCCAAGACTTTTTGAAGATAAAATATTCTATACACCAAGTAAAAAAGCACAGTTTAATTTACCAAGTGTAACCGAAAATACATCGGTATTACCAAACAGCGATTTCCCGTTAATATTAACCACAGGGCGTGTTCGAGACCAATGGCACACCATGACCAAAACAGGTAAGGTATCGCGTTTAAAAACACATTATCCAACGCCTGTTTTAGAAATAAATCCGGTAGATGCTTTTTTAAATAAAATTAAAAACAGGGATATTACCGAAATTAAAAGCGAAAATGGTGTTGTACGGGTACGCGCAAAGGTAACCGATACTATAAAAAAAGGTGTGGTGTTTTTACCAATGCACTGGGGTAAGCAGTTGCAAAGTAATTTAAACCGAGCCAATAATTTAACCAACACCCATGTAGATCCTGTTTCAAAAGAACCAGATTTTAAATTTACTCGTGTATCGGTTGCTAAATATAAAAAAGCAGCAGAAAAAATTATTGTTGTTGGTGCCGGTGCTGCTGCCTTTAGGTTTGTACAAAATTATAGAGAGTACAACGAAATTGATGAAATTCATGTGTTTTCAAAAGAGCCGAATTTATTCTACAATAGAGTCTTGCTACCGGAGTATGTTACCGAAGAATTATCATGGGAGCAATTATTAAAAATTAAACAAAAAGAGCTTAAAAAGCTTAACATTGTGCTACATCCCGAGATTTTTATAACACAAATAGATAAAAAAGCAAAGCGGGTTACGGATTGTAATAATGTCGAGCATGATTATAATAAATTAATCTTAGCTACAGGTAGTCGCGCTTTTGTACCTAAAGATGTGCAAATTGATTTGCCGGGGCGTTTTACCATGCGAAATAAAACAGATGCCGATAGTTTTAAAGCCCATTTAGAGGCTACAGGTTTACCGCCAGAGGAACAGCATGTAGTTATTGTTGGTGGTGGTTTATTAGGCTTAGAGCTCGCTGCTGCCATGAAACATAAAAACGCTAAAATTACCATAATTCAGCGTGGTTCGCGTTTAATGGAGCGTCAATTAGATAAGGTGTCTAGTAAATTACTTGCGTTGGATGTGCAAGAACGAGGTATTCAAATTTATTTTGATAATGAAGTTAGTACGGTTTTTGACGATGAGGATACAGGGGAATTAAACATCACTTTAAAAAGTGGAAAGTTTATTACTGCAAACGCCATTGTGTATGCCATAGGAACCATTCCAAATGTAGAAATTGCAAGAACTAATGGTATTGCATGCCGTAGAGGGGTTATTGTAAATCAGCATTTACAGTCATCCGACCCCGATATTTTTGCCATAGGTGAAATAGCCGAATATAATAATCAGTTATTTGGTATAACTTCGGCGGCAGAAGAACAAGCCAATATATTGGCTAACTTTATTGCAGGAGATATTAGTTGTTCTTATCACGGGTCGGTGTTAATGAACATCTTAAAATTTAACGACTTAAACCTTTGCAGTATTGGCGATATTAATGTGCCAGATAACGATAATAGCTACGAAGAAATTATTTTCACAGATATTAAAAAGCGTTATTACAAAAAGTGTATTGTAAAAGACGATTTATTAATTGGTGCGGTTTTAATGGGTGATAAAAATGAATTCGCCGAATTTAAAACCATGATTGAAAGTAAAATTGAAATGGCCGATAAACGCGATACGTTACTTAGAGGGGCATCAAATGATGTACCGGTAATAGGGGAGTTAGTGTGTTCGTGTAGTCAGGTTGGTTCAGGTAACATTCAAGATGCGATAGCTTCTGGATGCACAGATTTTACAGAGCTGTGTAATAAAACGGGAGCAGGATTAGGCTGCGGTAGTTGTAAAACCCAAGTTAGAGAAATACTTCAAAATTCTAAAGTTTTAGCATAATGACAGAACCATATAGATTAATGATAAACGGAGGAGTTTTATCTCCAGGCGAGTTAAAATACATTTGTGAGGCTGCAGAAGGTTTAGGTTTAGATGCTATATCCTTTGGGTCTAGACAAGATATTATTTTTCCAGAAGAAATAGACGAAAGTAAGTTTAGCCAATTTAAAAAAATTCAGTTTGTAAAACCAAAACAAGATGGAATAGAGAATATAGCATCATCATACGTTTCTGCCGAAATTTTACCAAGTACTTCATGGTTAACAAGTGATAGGTATTTATATGTTTTAGAGCAATTTAAACATCCTCCAAAGCTGCGTATTAATGTTATAGATCCAAAACAAAAACTTGTACCACTGTTTACAGGTAATGTGAATTTTATAGCTTCAGGTCATGAAGATTATTGGTATTTATTTGTAAGGTTACCGGGTTGGAAAGAAACCAAAATGTACCCTGCGCTTATTTATAGTTGGGATATGGATAAAATTGAATATGCCATTGAAAATATACTTATTGAAGAACCCGAAACTATCGAAACAGTGTTCGATTTAGTAAGTGATGCCGTTGATACCAATAATAGAACAGTGGATAAGCCACTAGAAGTACCATTTTACCCATTCCCGTATTACGAGGGCATGAATAGAATTGGGTCCGATAGGTATTGGTTAGGCTTATATTGGAGAAACAATCGTTACGACCTTAAGTTTTTAAAAGCTATGTGCGATTTGTGTTCCGAAAATAAAATTGGTAAAATATCCATTACCCCCTGGAAATCTTTTATTGTTAAAGGAATACCACTACAGTCTAAACTAAAATGGGAAAAATTGCTAGGTAAGTTTGGTATTAATGTACGCCATTCTATGTTAGAGATGAATTGGCATTTGCCAGTAAACGACGAAAGTGCTCTAAATTTAAAAAAGTATTTGGTAAATAACTTCGATCAAAACGACATTAGTACCTACGGTTTAACCTTTGGAATAACAAGTTTTGATAGTGATACGTACAACTTTACATCTATAGTTATAGAAAAAAACAGGCAACCTCAAACTATCAAAGATTTTAAAGTTAGAGACACCTATAATTTGCTGTATGCTAAAAATTTCGACACGAACACACGCGAATACATCACACATGTTCAAGATGTAGATAAGGTTGAGTTACCGGGTTTGCTAATGGAGTTAAGTCAGTTATATTTCGAGCAATTAGGATCAGAGCGAGAGGAAGAGGATCAAACTTTAGAAATCCAAGAAACTACAGAAGAGGAAGTACATCAATGCTCAGATTGTTTTACAATTTACGACGAGGCCTATGGCGATCTTACCCAAAACATACCTGCCAAAACACCTTTTGATAGTTTACCAAATGCCTACCAATGTTCGCTTTGCGAAGCACCTAAAAGTAATTTTAGGAAAATTGTTTTAGTTAAGTAAAAGTATATGAAATCCATTCGTCGACACTTAAAAGGTATTCATCGACACTTAATTTGGAATAAACGAACTCTATTCTTGTTACTTTACATTTATATTACTTTTACGGTAAATATATAGCATCAAAAATGGACAAGACATTAAACATTCTACTAATCGAGGACGACATGATTGAAATTATGAAGTTCAACAGAACAATTTCGCAACTTCAACTTAATCATAAAGTTATTGAGGCTAATAATGGTGAGGATGCTTTAAAAATTTTACATAAAAAAGATGAATTACCTGACATTATTTTGCTAGATTTGAATATGCCTAAAATCAATGGTATTGAATTTTTAGGTATCCTTAAAAATGATGATGTATTAAAATATATACCTACTATTATTTTAACCACTTCAAGTAATCAAAAAGATTTGCTAGAATGTTATAAGATAGGTATTGCTGGCTATGTATTAAAACCTTTAAAATATGAAGATTACGTTTCTAAAATGGAAAAGTTATTATCATATTGGAGTATTAACGAATTAAAGCAAATTTAATGAAGGGTATAGTTTTTACTGAGTTTTTAGAATTAGTAGAGGATAAATTTGGATTAGAAATGGTGGATAATATCATTAGTTCATCTAATCTAGAGTCTGGTGGTGTATATACTGCAGTTGGTACATATAATTTTTCAGAAATGTTACAATTACTGCAACAATTAAGTACTAATACAGGGATTTCTATTGATGATCTTTTACTCGTTTATGCAGAGCATTTCTTTAGTGTACTAAAGGATAGCTATCCTGGGCTTTTAGAAACTTACAAAGATCCTATTGAAATGATTTCGTCCATTGAAAATCATATACATGTAGAGGTAAGAAAAATTTATCCAGATGCCGAACTTCCAACTTTTGAAGTTGTAGAAAAATCGGAAAACTCGTTAATAGTAATTTATAGATCTAGCAGAGCAATGCATCATTTTGGTTTAGGATTAATGAACAAAACATTCGAACATTTTAATTCAACGGCTAACATTGTTCTAGAAAAATTAAAAGAAGACGGAACAGAGGTTAAGTTTTTAATTAATAAAAATTAATGAGTCAAGACAAAATTGACATGCTCCAGCGGGCACTTGCTCGCGAAAAACTAGCTAGAAAACAAGCAGAAAAAATTCTAGAAAATAAGGCTGCCGAATTATATGAGGCTAAGCAAAAGCTTGAAAAATCGTATGCCGAGTTAGAAACCTTACTTAATAAAACAGACTCCCAATTACAAGGTGTTTTCGAAAACATTGTAGACGCCTATGTTATTATAGATTTACACGGTAACATACTTAAAGTTAATGATGCCGCAGTAAGTTTGTTAGGACTAAACGACTCTAACGAAGATTTTAATCTTCTTAATATGGTTAAGCCAACCGAAATGGAGCGTGTAGCACAATCTTTTAAAATGCTACTAAATACAGGGTCTATTACAGATTTTAGTGTTACCATACTTACCGATAAAAAGGTGGAAAAACTAGTACATATTAATGCTAGTATTATTTATGACGATGGTATACCCGTTGCCGCCCAAGGTATTGTTCGAGACATAACATTACAACGAAAATATCGAAAAAGTTTAGAAACAGAAAAGCTTAAATACTACAATATAATTTCTAACATGAACTTAGGTTTGGTGGAGGTCGATCTTAATGACCGCATCATTATGGTAAACCAAAGTTTGTTGAATATGACAGGTTATACCGAAGAAGAACTTGTTGGAAAACATGGTGTTAACCTTTTGCCTGTAGATGATGATAGAGATTTATTAGAAGAAAAAATAAATGAAAGAAGGCATGGTAAAACCGAATCCTACGAATTAAGAATTAAAAAGAAGGATGGAGAAGTACGGTATTGGCTTGTTAGTGGTGCGCCTAACTATGATTTAGATGGCAATATTACTGGTTCAATAGGTATTAATTTTGATATTACAGAGTTAAAAAATTTACAACTTCAAAAGGAAAATTTACTCGATAAATTAGCTAAAAGTAATGACGATTTACAAGAGTATGCACACATTGTTTCCCACGATTTAAAGTCGCCATTACGTAGTATAAATGCTTTGGTAACTTGGATTAAACAAGATAACGAGGGTAAACTAGATGCTGTAACTATGCAGAATTTACATCTTATTGATGTTACTTTAGAAAAAATGGAACAACTAATAACAGATGTTTTAAATTATTCTAGCGTTGGTACAAACGAAAACGAAAAAGTAGATGTAGATTTAGATGTGCTTATTACAGATCTGGTTAAAATCATGTATAAACCAGACCATATAAAAATAAGTTTTTTAAATATATTACCTGTGGTAAAAGGCGATAAAACCAAGCTGCAACAGGTGTTTCAAAATATAATTAGTAATTCCATAAAGTTTATTGATAAAGATTTTGGAACTATTGATATAGATGTCGAAGATTTAAAAAGTCATTATAAATTTTCTATTAAGGATAACGGCATGGGTATTGAAAAAAAATACCACGATAAAATATTTAAAATATTCCATTCCTTAAAGAAAAGTAAAGAGTCCTCGGGAATAGGGCTATCTATAGTTAAAAAAATAATCAATTTACATGAAGGTAAAATCTGGTTAGATAGCGAGCCAAACGTAGGAACCACTTTTTATTTCACATTAAAAAAATAGGTAATGAAAACAGTACAATTAATAAAACATAAAAATAAAGATTGGGAATACGTTAAACCAAAACAAGAATTAAACGAACCTTTAGTTTTAGTTTTTGGTAATAGATATATGCTAGAAGATGCTAATGTTTATAATGATATTAAGCAGCTTTTTCCAGACGGACATATTGTTTTTGCATCTTCTTGTGCAGAAATCTCCTCTAATACAGTAAATCAAGAAAGTATTACTATAACGGCAATCGAGTTCGAAAAAAGTAAATTTATTATTAAAACAAGTAATGTTTTAAATGCAGATTTAGACAGTTATAAAACAGGAAACGATCTAGTAAACCAACTCCCTCAAGACGATTTAAAGTATGTTTTAGTAATATCAGAAGGTAGTTTTATTAATGGAAGTCAGCTTACTAAAGGATTAAGTGCCTCTACCAAAGACAATGTTTTAATAACAGGTGGCTTATGTGGCGATGATGATCGTTTCGAAAAAACCTTAGCATCCTATAACGAAAACCCAAAAGAAGGAGAATTAGTCGCTATTGGTTTTTATGGCGATACCCTAGAGATTTCGTTTTCTATTCATGGCGGATGGACCCCTTTTGGACCAGAACGTGTAGTAACAAAGTCTGAAGGAAACACCTTATATGAGTTAGACGGCCAACCGGCATTAGATTTATATAAGAGTTACTTAGGCGAAAAGGCTAAAGATTTACCTGGAGCAGCATTACTATACCCATTAAATGTAACATCTACAGACGAAAACCAATCTATTGTAAGGTCTATTTTAAATATAGATGAAGCGCAAAATGCGGTAATTTTAGCTGGCGATATTATAGAAAATTCTAAGGTTCAGCTCATGATGACTAATGTAGATAATATTGCAAACGCATCAGAACGTGCAGCAACACAGGCACTAGAATACAGAAAAAATAAACCAGAATTAGCGTTATTAGTAAGTTGTATTGGCAGAAAATTAGTGTTAGACCAACGTGTTGAAGAGGAAATAGAAGAAGTTATTGAAGTTATAGGTAACGACGCCGTAATTAGTGGTTTTTATTCCTACGGAGAAATTGCACCTTTTCATGGTGAAGTAGCGTGCCAATTGCATAACCAAACCATGACTATAACGCTAATAAGCGAATAATGAATTCACTCCTAAAAAGACAAATTCGTAAATATTTAACTGAAGAATTAAGAAACAATAGTGAATTAACAACATTTCTTAGTGCTGTAGATTCCTCGTACAATAATTTTGACGAACAGTCTAAAATGATTCAGCGCGCCATGGCCATTAGCTCCGAAGAATTATTTACTGCAAACCGAAAATTACAAAAGGAAGCCGATGAGCAAAAGGAGGTTATCGAAAAATTAAAAGGTGTCATAGATACGCTAAAATTTTATAATTTAAAAGAAGAGGAACAGGCTGAAGATATAGAATTAACGGGGGCCAATTTGGTCGATTTTATTGATAATAAAACTAAAGCTATTATCACGATGAATAAGCAAAGGCAATCTATCCTTAACGAGCTTGCACATCAAAATCAGGAACTTAGCGATTATGCCCATATGGTCTCGCACGATTTAAAATCGCCATTACGTAGTATAGATACCTTAACAGCTTGGTTAGCTCAAGATTATCAGGAAACCTTTGACGATAGCGGAAAAAAAACATTAAATTTAATACGAACCAATGTTGAGAAAATGGATACCTTAATCAGTGGTATTTTAGAGTATTCAACAATCGGTAAAAATCAGTTAGAGGTTTACGACGTCGATTTAAATATTATAATTGATGATATTTTAAATAGTGTTGAAGTACCAGAGCACATTACTATTAAAAAAAGCAACTTACCAACTGTAAAAGGGGATAAATACAGGTTGCAGCAACTGTTTCAAAACCTAATAGGTAACGCTATAAAATATAACGATAAAGCAAAAGGAGTTATAGAAATTGGTGTTGAGGATTGTAATACATACTGGCAGTTTTATATAAAAGATAACGGAAAAGGTATTGAGGAAACGTATTTTGATAAAATATTTAAAACCTTCGAAAAATTAGAGAATACACCTGGATCGTCGGGTATTGGATTATCAATTGTAAAAAAGATTGTAGAACTTTATAACGGTAAAATTTGGGTTGAATCTAAAATTACCGAAGGTTCAACATTCTTTTTTACCATAAAAAAATAACTATGGAACAACCTAATTTATCATACATAAATCAACTATCGGGTAATGATAAAGCCTTTAAAGATAAGCTTATAGGTGTTGTTAAACGCGAGTTTCCAGAGGAGAAAGCAATCTATGTAAAAAATATATCGGCAAACAATTATAAAGAAGCTGCCGAAAATGTACACAAACTTAAACATAAAATTAGTATTTTAGGACTTGAAAAAAGTTATGCTGTAGCCGATGATTATGAAAATAATCTATTAGAGCAAAATACGTCGGGAAAAGCAGAGTTCGACGCCATTTTGCAGGCTATTACAGACTACTTAACTACTATTTAATATTATTTTATGAATTGTATTATTATTGACGATGAGGCCATGGCTAGAACAATTATTACTCAGCTATGTACTCATATTCCTAGTTTAAATCTACTTGAAGAGTTTCCTAATGCAATGCAAGCCATAAAATATTTAAATCAAAATGAGGTCGATCTTATATTTTTAGATATTCATATGCCAGATTTTACTGGTTTTGATTTTATTCAAACCCTAAAAAATCCGCCTAAAATAATATTAACAACCTCAGATCCCAAATTTGCAATCGAAGCTTTCGAGTACGAATGTATTGTAGATTATCTGGTAAAACCTTTGTTATTGCCACGTTTTGAGAAAGCTATACAAAAAGCCGAAGCATTTGGGATAAAGCGAAAACCGGCTAAAAAAGTAACTGTAGAAAAAAAAGAATCGAGCTCAGGAAACGATTTATATGTTAATATAGATAGACGCCTAATTAAAATAGATATACCAAGTATTTATTTGGTGGAGGCTAAAGGTGATTATATACAAGTTAAAACTGAAGATAAAAATTACACCGTACACTCCACATTAAAAAAGATTGCAGACAAATTACCAAACGATTTATTTTTAAAAGTACACCGCTCTTATATAATAAATGTGCAGAAAATTATAGATATCGAGGACAATAGTGTGCTTATTAAAAAGGACGTTATTCCTGTAAGTCGCTCCAACCGACCGGAGTTAATGAAGCGTCTTAATTTGCTGTAAAATAGCGCTGTAAATAAATTATTTAAAAATTATGTAAAAAGGCAAAAGAGGAATCTTTTGCCTTTTTTACGTTAAAACGTGTTTTAACCAATAAAAACAACCATTCGTCTACACATGAAAATGGGCTAATCGAAAATTAAAAAATACAAAGACCTTTCAAGTTAATTTTGTCATGAATTTAAACAAGTCCTCATGAAAAAATTATCCTTTGTATTTGTCATCATAGTATTAAATATTTCATTTCAATCCTGCTCTGTTAAAGACGATGCCGAAATATTAGAACCATATAATTCTACCCATATTCAATTGGAATATTCTCAAATGGATTATGAGATAGCCGAAATTATTAACAATTACAGAGCTTCAAGAAGTTTGTCTAAACTTAATATTCTTGTTGAAGCCTCAAAAGAAGCTTATTTACATAATTTATATATGGTTGAAAAAGGCGAAGCTAGTCATGATTACTTTTTTGAAAGATTAGAAAACCTAAAGAAAAATGTAAATGCTAAAAGTGTTTCAGAAAATGTTGGCTATGGCTATTCTTCAGCACAATCTGTAGTTAATGCTTGGTTAAAAAGTGAAAATCATAGAAAAAATATTGAAACCCCAGAATTTACAGATCTAGGAATTTCATCTACAGAAGATGGTAATGGAAGGCGCTATTTTACAAACATTTTTGTAAAACGCTAATTCATTTAACGGCACAAATCTACCATTTACCTACACTTAATTTTCATCTAGCGAATAATTTAAAAATAAGCCCTTTAATAGAATAAGTTTGTACTATAAATAACCCAAATCATGAAAAAATTATTACTTCTTTCACTACTACTTATCACTAGCGTATACAACGCCCAAAGTGCACCTTTTAATTGCGACTATAGTGCTTACCTATTTCAGTATAATGATGTTTATGCTATCGATTTAGCATCTGGCAACTCTTACGAGGTAGCAAGCAATGTTACAGAAGGTAATATAAACGCAGCAGCTTACAATCCTGCCGATGGTTACATTTGGGGATCATTAAGTACGCCTCAAAAATCTATAGTACGTATAGGTAAAGATTTTAAAACAACCACTTTTTATATTGATGAGTTACCAACTAATGGCCGCTATGTAGGCGATGTTAGTAGTAACGGTGTGTATTACCTAAAAGGAGGCGGAACAACGTATTACGCTATTGATGTAAATCCAGAATCTGAGAATTACACAAAATATATAGCAACAAAAACGCTAGCTAAAAACATTAGTATTCATGACTGGGCTTTTAATGCCGTAGATGGTAAATTATATGCCTTAGAAAAAAACACTAATATTTTATATAGAATTGACGCCGAAACAGGAAGTGTTGAAAGTTTAGGTATTGTACCAATCCTTTCGGGTTTAAATTATACCTATGGCGCGGTTTATTTTGATGCTTCGGGACGTTTTTATGTGTCGGCTAATCAAACAGGGACTATTTACGTTATTCAAAGTGTGCAAGATTTAAATGGCTTAAATGTTATAGAATCTAACCTATTTGCCTTTGGACCATCAAGCTCTCAAAACGATGGTGCACGTTGTCCTACAGCACCAGTTCCTCAAGAAATTTGCGATAATGGTATTGATGATGATGGCGATGGGTTAATTGATTGCGAAGATCCATCGTGTTCAGGTTATTCGGGTTGTCCAGTACTAGAAATGTCTACAGCATCTAGTGCAAACGAAGGTGGGTTAGAAAGTAATAACAGATTGTCTCAACAAATTAGCAAACGTAATTTTAACAGGGCAAAAACGAGTTATAAGTTTGATAAAGCTACAGCAAAACGTTTTAAAAAGTCTAAAAATTACGGTAAAGCAAGTGCCGCTAAAAGTAACGGTTTTAACCTTTCAGATTTTATGCCTTTAGAGGTTATTAATGAGGATAGTGTTATCGAATCTTCGCCATCAGATTTAATAGGAATTACTAATGCTACCGAAGTGTATTCAGTAGATTACATAAAAAATGACGATGCCATTGCATCTATCTTATTACTAAAAACAGATAAAGGCGTTTACGAGCATACAAAATACATTTGCGATAGGTTGTTAGGTGCACAATTAATATCTGTTTCGACTTTAGAAATTAACGAACAACAATTTATAAAATCTTTAATAAGAAATATTGATGGTAGCTTAGAGTTTGTATTAAGTCTTTCGGCAAAATCAATTAACAACAACGCTAATTTTGCAATTGAGAGCCACTGGAATCTTGATAAATACGAAAGTAACGTTGGGTTTTATAATTTTCAAATTTGGTCTAATAATTTAGACGATTTAGTAAAACTAGGAGAAGAAGTAGTTCGTTTATTAGATGTGCAACAATCTGTAACAAGCTACAACAACTCCACACCACCAACAGTATTTGTTAGAACCGGAACGTATAAAAATGGTAAACTTAATTTACAAGTTGTAAATACAAATAGGAGTGAAGCTGTTGCTTTTGATGGCGGATTGCGAGCTACAGAAACCGAAACTGTAGAAAATGTATCGACAACAATTAATTTAACAGGCGATTATATTTCAAACATCGAAGTTGATGCAGGAAATCTTTTCGATATTGGATTTAGAATTGGCGATGGCGTAGCAACTCCAGACGATTTATTCATGTCCGATGGACCATGGGGATACGATGATGCAGCGCCTTCAACAACGGTTACAAATTATGCGGTTAACGAAACTGAAGACACGTTTAGTAACGATGAGTATGCCATAGAACGTAGCATAAAACTAGAAGCAACAACAAGCGATTATATAGCGGCATACAGAGCATTAACGCCAAAATTTAACCCTATAGATTTAACAGCGTATAACAGCTTTAAGTTACAGGCTAACGGTACTGGAACCTTAATAATACGATTGGTAAAAGAGAGCGTAAACAACTGGCAAACGCAATATAAAACAAGTATAGCTTTAACTAACGATTTAGAAGATTATACGTTAATGTTTTCAGATTTTGAATCTAGCAACGGAACGCCTTTTGAGGCAAACGACATAACCTCTATAGTGTTTACCATGTTAGCCGATAACGGCGAGCAAGTCACCAAAAAAATGAGTTTAAATCAATTACGTTTTGCAACAAGTAGCGCATTATCTGTCGCTTCGCAAGAGGGAACGACTGGCATAGCAACAACGGCTATACCTAACCCAATGCAAAATCAAACAACAATACACTTTACTGCAGAATACGCCGAAACCTTACAAATACAGGTTTATAATCAAGTTGGACGTTTAGTAAAAACGTTAAAAGTAGATGCTAAACAAGGTGCTAACCAAGTGACTCTGCAACGCGGAAACTTAAGTTCAGGAATGTATTTCTGCACTATTAAAAGTACCCAAGGTAATTATAATACAACAAAACTACTCATGGATTAATTAATAGCAGTTTTATTCTTTGTAGTAAGGCAAAAGACGAAAGTTTTTTGCCTTTTTTTTTGGTATATTTCGTTCTTAAATAGTACTGTTTTTATAGTGATTGGTTTTCTTTTTGATGGAGCAATTAAAAAAAAAGGCATGCTTCGATAATTTATATATGCGTAAAGAATACAGGATTGCAAAAGGTTGGGAAATTTTTATATGGATATGTTTACCTCTATTGATGATATTATTTCTCTATTTAGGAATTATGCCATACCTGGAAGAAAAAGTGAATGTAACATTAGCCATTATCTTAACTCCTTTTGCGTTGGGTTTGGAGTTTCTTCTGATTCTTGGATTAATAGACACTAAAAAGAACAAGTTAATTATTGAAAAAGAACGGATTATAAGTGTAGGAGTTTTTAAAACTAAATCGCTACTTATAAAAAACATTAAAGGGTTTAAGGTAGATAAAAATTATCTTTTTTATTTTTCTAAGAATGAAAATGAGAAAAAGATTAAAGTGAGTAGGTATGTTGGCGGTTTTGGCGAATTACTTTCCTGGTCTCAACAGTTTTTTGATGATCTAGATGTAGAGGAATTTAAAAACGATGAACAAAAGATATTGGAGAACAGAGCATATGGTATGACGCCGAAAGAAAGAGCGGATAATTTACTTAAAGCAAAAAAAACGACAAAAATTATTAATGTTATTTCGTGGATGGTTGCTCTATCCACTTGGTTTTTCCCAAAGTATTATCAAATTCAGATTATCCTTTGTGGTATGTTGCCAATAATTGGACTAATAATTTTTAAATCCTCCAAAGGGTTGATTCGTTTAGACGAAAAACCTAACTCGCCTTATCCCAATATACATTCAACGCTTATTATTCCTTCATTAACCTTATTAATACGAGCGTTAACTGATTTTCAAATATTAGATTATTCCGGACTTTGGGTTCCCGTTTCAACACTAGTTCTAGTAATTGGATATATAATTATGAATGATGCGTATGTGCATTATAATTTTAAAAAAGGAAGTACATATTTAACACTGCTAGGTGTTTTTATGCTAGGAAGTTCTTATGCCTATGGACTTATAATCACAACAAACGGAGCATTTGAAGAAGCAGATCCTTTGGTTTACGATGTTGGTATTTTGAGTAAACGAATTAGTAAAGGTAAAACCACATCGTATTACTTAGAACTCGAAAAATGGGGACCACAAAATGAAATTGATGAAGTTTCTGTTTCAAAAAACATTTATAACAGTAAGGAGGTTGGAGACAAAGCTGTTGTATATTTTAATACTGGACTTTATAAAATTCCTTATTTTTTTGTAATTCAGTAACTAAAGAAAACTTTAAGTAGTCGAATGGTTTATTGTTTTTATAAGGCCTAAAGTTTATATATATACCTTTATAAGAGGCTTTTAATTACTTTCTAAAAATTGGAGTATCAAACAAATACCATTTAAAACGTAGGCCAATTTCATTAAAAGTAAAACCAGCAGCTGTAGCAGAGGCAATATTACTGCGAGTTCCGTAAAGGTTTAGTAGCGCTCTTTCAGAAAATTTATAGCCTAATTTACCTTGTATGCGGTACGTGCTCTGGCTTGCATCGTCCTCAATGTATTGTAAACCTGTTGCAGCCGTTAACTCATAAAACCATGCTTTAGGTTTGGTTATGGCTTCGTCCTTAATAATATTAACAAATACTTCGCCAGCATTAAACTGCTCTGGGCTAAAATAAATAGTAGGCACTTGGTTTTTAAAGGTAATGTATTGGTAGTTTAAACCTGCTTTAAGCGAGGGCTTTGCTAAAATATTGTAATATAACGAGGTAAATAATAAGTTTCTAGCATTACCATCGTTTTGCCAGGTGTGAAAATACTGGGTAAACCAACCTAAATTAAAGTTGGTGCTTAAGCTGTAATTGGCATATATATTATGCATTACAATTTCTCTGTTTAATAATTCGGCATTAAAACTTTGTATTTCGCTTTTATAACCTACATCTAGAACTTGTAATTTAAAAGGCTTAATATTTAATGCTAAATCGGTTACAAATTGTGTGTAATCGTTAGTACTAGCATTAGCCGAGGTTACACCTGCAGTACCTTTAAAGGTTAAATTAGGTAATAATTGGTATGCTAATCCTAATGAAAAATCGTTTGATGTGGCATTATAATCGGTAATCTTATTGCTAGTTGTTCTGTACCCGTAATTTGCTAACCATTTAAATTTGGTCGATGTTGGAAATTCTATTTTTGTGGTAACGCCAAAGGCTTTATTATCGCCATTATCAAAAGAGTAGGAGGCTTTAGTTTCCCAGAACGGAGTAAAACTAGTATTTAATGTTTTTATAAAATTGGTGGCGTCTTTTTGTTTGTCGTAAAACGTTAATGTGTTTTCTGCCGATTGGTAGGCATCATCGTAATTTCCAATAGCTTTTAAGGCATTTGCTTTTCCTAGGTTACCATCAAACGAGCTACTGTCGTTTACTAGTATACGGTTATAATCTGCAACACTTTTTTTAAAATCACTTTTATAAATATTTAAAGTAGCGCGTAGGGCTAATAGCCAGTTTTCGTTAGGTTTGGTTTCAATTAAATTACTAATTAACGTGTTGGCTGTTTTATATTTCTTATTCCAAATTAGAGCTTGTATATAACGTTCGGTGGTAGGTTGTACCAATGCGGCATCGGTTTGTGCGCCTAAGCCTAAAAAGGCTTGTTCACTAAGTTCTAGTGCCTCTTTATCTTTACTTTTTAAATGTTTTACCAAGGCTAAACCATTTAAAGCTATGGTTTTGTTTTCTGGGGTTTCCCCAATGGTGTTATATGTGGTTTCAGCTTTGTCAAATTCGCCTGCAATTAAATAGAGGTTTACTAAATTTAATAGTGTGTCTTTATCATTATTAAAAAGTGTTAAGTTTGCTTTTAAAAGGCGTTCGGCTTCAGTATAATTTTGGGCTTGCTGGTTTTGATAGGCATAGCCTAAATACATATATTTTTTTGAGGTTAAGGCGTTAGGATTTCCCGGTAAAACATCAAGTGCTTTGTTTACATATATTAAAGCATCTTCATATTCTTTTAAGTTAGATAGGGTATTTGCGTAGCTTAATAGAGCAGGAAAGCTTTTAGGATCTTCTTCAATTAAACCTTTAAAGTACGTTTTTGCTTTAGGGAAATTACTGGTCCATAATAGAGATTCTCCGTAATTAAGTTTTACCTCAAAATCTGTGGGGTAATCTGCTAATAACTTGGTAAAAAGGCTGTTGGCCTGTTCTGGATTTCCGTTAAGGCCTATAGCTCTTCCTAAACATAATCTTGCGGTTTTATTATCTGGATACTCTTTTAATATACCTTTAAAATAGGTTTCTGCGTCGGCATATTTTCCTGTTTCCAAATAGGTAAAACCTTCTTGCATGTTTTGCGAAAAGCCACAGAAAGAGGCCAAAATAAGGGATAAAAATAATAGCTTTTTCAAGGACATATTAGGTATTGTTTATATAAATGCAAGTTAATTAATAGTATGGCATTATTAACCTACAGTAAATGGTTATTCAACGACACACAATGACCTTTGGTTGTTTTAAATAGAATGTTGTAACCTATTTTTATTTAATGTTATCTGTAATGCAATGCTATTTGACCTAGTTGACCAACAATTTTTACCGAGTCTTTCATGGATAGTTTAGAGCCATCAGCATGAATCCAGCGCTTAAGCGGTTGTTCGCAAATGAAAGAGATTGCTTTTTTCTTGCCGTAATGTTTTCTCATGCGTATAAAAATTTCAACATCGAAAATCCAACGCGTTATAAATTTATCTTTAAATACCAGATTAGCTATGTCTTTGTCCATAATTTTTGCACCACATTGCGTATCGTTAAACGGCATACCTAATATGGTACGGATAATTAGATTTATGGTTTTACTTATTATAGCACGTGCAGATTCTTTAGCGATATTAGCACCCATTCTAGTCATTCTAGAACCGCTCACAATTTTAAAATCTGAAGTTTCAATAGTTTTTACTAAATCGTCAAAATCTCTAAAATCTGTTGATAAATCGGCATCTAAATACCCAATATAATCTAACTGAGGGTCTTTGGCTAAATGCAAAACACCTTGCCTTACAGCCTCGCCTTTGCCACCATTTTGGGCACAATCATATACACTAATATTATTTTCTCTACCTTTTTTTAGTGTGTTTAAAACTTCTAAGGTTTTATCAGTACTACCATCGTTTACAAAGCAGAGGTGATAGCCTAAATTACTATCTACAAAATCATGAAACTCTTTGCTTGAGAGTCTTTCTTCTTCATTATAACAAGGAATTACAACACCTACACAGCGTTGTTGTAACATTTGGTCCTTAGTAGTTTCGTTTTGTGATTTATTGGTTTTTATACCAAAAATTCTATTTATTCTTACCGTTACTTCGTTTAGAGAAACCGGTTTTTTCATGTAATCATCAATACCTAAATCAAAGCCATCAATAATGGTGTCTTCGTTGGTATTTCCAGAAAGCACTAAAATTTTAGTGTCCGATTTTTTCTCAAGTCTAATGGTTTTAACAACATCTAGCCCTGTCATGCCATCCATATTAATATCTACAATTACGATGTCTGGTTTAAAGGTGTCAAAAATCTTTAATCCTTCTTCGCCAGAACTGGCACATTTAATATCGAAACCTAAATCGGATAAGTGTTTTTCTAGAGATAACAATATTAATTGTTGATCGTCTATGGCTAGAATTTTAATCATAATGGTAGATAATTTGGGGTTATTTATCGTATTGTGAACATTATCACGGCGTAAATATAATATATTTTGAAAGAAAAGTATGCTTTTTCATATTGTTTTTACCGATTAAAAGTTATATTTGTACGATTTTGTGCATCATTTGTAGGTTTAGGTGTGTTTTTTAATAACGATTTAACCTATTAACGATATTACAATTTTACGAGTATAATTGGATTATTATCTCATCAATAGAACAGATTCATTCGTCTAAAGCAAAATGCCACTGAACGAAATTTAGGCGCCCTCCAGTGATTCTTGATTGATATTTGTATCGGAAATTAAAACCATATTAATTTAAAATATATACTTATGTCCTTAAATATTAAAGAAAATAATGGCGTGTTTTTGTTAGAAGGTATTGTAAATACAGCAACTTCAAAAAAGTTTAAAGACCGTTTAGAGTTTCTGCTAACCTACACAAAATCAGTAACCATTAATATTGAAAAGGTTTCGGCTATCGATAATCATGGTTTACATGTTATTCAAGAGCTTTTTCAAATAGCTAAGACTAAAAACAAATCGTTTTCGGTTATTGGTTATGGTTGTAAAACTATATATCAAACCGTTGAAATTCCTTTTAGAGCTTAAATAGTAGTTTTTAATTTTTATACCCAAATCATGCAAATTCTTACTATTTTAAAATCCAAAAAAATTACTCCAGAGCAATTATTTATGCTAAGCGTTCTTGCTGTAAACGGTGGTAATTATTTATATAATTTAATTTTAGGTCGTATTTTAGGACCTGCTCAATTTGCTGATGCGGCGGTATTAATTACCTTTTTATTAGTATTAAGTTTTGCAGCCATGACTTTTCAATTGGTTACCGCTAAATTTTCGGTGCTTTTTGAAAATGAGGTGTTTAAAAGCTTCATTTCTAAAATATATAAAAATGCTCTTTTGGTAGGTCTACTTATGGGGGGCCTTATTGTTGTTTTTGCAAGCCAATTACAAAGCCTATTTAATACCTCGTCTTCTAATATGTTTGTGGTATTTGGTTGTGGTGTACCACTTTACTTTTTAATGAGTGTTAATAGAGGTGTTTTTCAAGGTAAAAAAGCGTTTAAATCTTTGTCTATTACTTATCAAGGTGAAATGTTAAGCCGATTAATAATTACTTTAGGGCTTATTTTAATATTCGATATCCGATCTTCGGTAGTTATTGCCGTGGGTATTTTTGCATCCTTTATTTTTGGATTAATACCCTTTAAATTTCCAACGCTTATTCCAAAGCAAGCCTTACATTTAAATAAAACACACGCTAAGGATATAAGAAGTTTTTTTATCATTACGGCTTTTTATGAGCTTACCCAAATTATAATAAATAATAGTGATATTCTTTTAGTTAAGCATTACTTCGAATCTTACGAAGCAGGTTTGTATGCCTCCTTAGCTTTAATAGGACGTATTGTTTATTTTATAGCTTGGATGTTTGTTATGCTGCTGTTACCAACTGTGGTTCAACTTAAAAAAGATGGCAAAGAAACGGCCTCTATACTTTTTAAGTATGTGGGTTATATAGCGGCTATTTCAATAACAATAATATTGGTGTGC
This sequence comes from Algibacter pectinivorans, assembly GCF_900112595.1. GTDB lineage: Bacteria > Bacteroidota > Bacteroidia > Flavobacteriales > Flavobacteriaceae > Algibacter_B > Algibacter_B pectinivorans. The sequence goes on from NZ_FOMI01000003.1 coordinate 161,183, forward strand.
TTAAGTTTTCCAGAAACTATTATTACGCTTCTTTTTGGAAATAGTTACATAGCCATGGCTCCGCTTTTATGGAAATATGCCATAGCAACATCTATGTTTGCCATTTCTAATATTTTCGCTTATTACTACCTGTCTTTAGATAAATATATTCCTGTAGTTATTTCGGGTGTATTTGGCATGTTGCAAATGGGATTGGTTATGTTTTACCATGATAGTTTAGAGCAGGTGGTGCACATGCAAATTATAGCTATGTTATTATTACTAACTATTCAATTAGCCTTTTTTAAATATGAACAAATAAAATCGAAATCCACTTATCTAAGGTAAAAGACCACTCGTCTACACTAAAGTAAAGTCTATCTAAAATTACTGTATTTAGTTTAATAAAACCTCAAATTTGTACTGTAATTAAAATTACACAAAAACCCAAAATCATGAAATTAGCCATCGTAACAGCTTATCCGCCTAGTAAAGTCACTTTAAATGAATACGCTTATCATTTAGTTAAGCATTTTAGACAAAAAGATGATATTACAGAATTAATATTATTAACCGATACTACTAAAGGAGAAAAGGATGTTGCTTTTACCGAGGCTGGTTGTAAAATTACCATTAAGGAGTGTTGGTCTTTTAATAGTTTTAGTAACATACTCTCGGTTACTAAGGCTATTAATCAAACAAAACCAGATGCTGTATTGTTTAATTTACAATTTATGAAATTTGGCGATAAAAAAGCAGCTGCGGCATTAGGCTTAATGTTACCCTTAGTTTGTAAGCTTAAAAAAATACCAAATATTGTTTTACTTCATAATATTCTAGAAGAAGTTGATTTAGGAAGTGCAGGCTTTACAAGTAATAAATTAATGCAAAAAATTTATGGTTTTATTGGTAGTACGCTTACAAGACTAATACTTCAAGCCGATACGGTTGCCGTTACTATGCAAAAGTATGTTGATATTTTAGAAGCAAAATATAAGGCTAAAAACGTAAAATTAATACCTCATGGTACTTTTGAAATACCATTAGAACCAGATTATAAAGTGCCAACATCACCTATGCAAATTATGACTTTTGGAAAGTTTGGAACTTATAAAAAAGTAGAAGGTATGATTGAAGCTGTGGAGAAAGTAAGACAATCTACAGGCTTAGATTTGGAAGTTGTTATTGCTGGAACAGATAACCCAAATGTACCTGGGTACTTAGCTAAAGTACAGGCCGATTACAAACATATACCGCAAGTGCGTTTTACAGGGTATGTTGAAGAATATGAGGTGCCAACATTATTTAACGAAAGTGCCGTAGTTGTATTTCCATATACATCAACAACCGGAAGCTCTGGCGTATTACACCAGGCAGGAAGTTACGGTAAGGCGGTAGTAATGCCAGATCTTGGAGATTTAGCCTTATTAGTGCAAGATGAAGGCTATAGAGGTGAGTTTTTTGAAGCAACCTCGGTTGAAAGTTTAGCACAGGCAATAGAAAAAATTGTAACTAACGTAGCTTACAGAATAGAATTAGGTAAAGTAAATTACCAAGCAGCGACAGCACATCCAATGTCTGAAATAGCTACACTATATTTAGATACTTTTAAAAATATTATTGCTAAAAAAAGTAATAAAGGAACAGTAATGGCGTAAAGTTAAAGTGTTGATATATAAGTAAACGCGGGCTTAGTCTCTCCGTTTTGGTTAATAAAGCCAAAATGCTCTTGAGCTCGTTTACGCCAAGGAAGTCGACCAACGACTTCCTTTGGTATTTCTGTAAAGTCGTATAAAGTCCAAGACATAAATTGTAAATTGTGAGTTTTAAATTTCTCTTGAGCTAGTTTATAATATGCCATTTGGTCGTTTTCTGAATTACCAAATGGATTCCAAATGCCACGATAAGAAGACAACCCAAACTCCTGAAGCACCAATGGTTTATTAGGTATTTCTGTTTTCATTTTATTTATGGCTTCGTCAAAATCACTTAAATCTTCATAATAATGAAACGATATAAAATCTACTTTATCTTTTAATATTGAAGCGCTTTCTGTATTAGACCAACCAACGGTAACCGGATGCTTATCATCTAAAGATTTTACTAAATCTATCATATGATCCACCCAAGCTATAACCAAATCTTTTCCTCTAGATTTAAAGTCTAAATTAGGTTCGTTTTTAATATCCCAAGCCAATAACGCATTATGGTTTTTTACACTATTTACTATGGTTGTGGCATGTTTTTGATTTAAAGTCCAATTTAACACGGAGTAATCGCCATAAAAATCGAACAAGGTTAAAACGACTTTTAATTGCTGTTCTTCTGCAGCATCTAAGGTGTGTTTTAATTTTTCTAATTTTTTATATTCTACGCTCGCTTTTCCGAAGTCTTCATATTGTACAAATAGTCTAACAGCATTTAAACCTGCATCCTTTATAATTTTAAAATCTTTCGAAATAGTGTCTTTAGAAAAATCATCACCATACATATTCCAAGGTGTTGCTTGTGGGTAATAGTTAATACCTTTAATATTCAGGCTATCGGTATTTACCATTTTGTTTTCTGGTTTATAAATTTCGGTATGTTCTTTTACTAAATGTCTTATTCTCCAAAAGCCATCTTCTAATAAAAACACAATTTTATAGGTGGATAATTCATTAGTTTCTAGTACTAATGTTTCGTCTTTATAAACACGTTTGTACTCTATTACATTTCTATCGGTAATAACGGCTAATTGGCCATCTTCACTAAAAAACTCTAAAGTAGGGTTGTGCTGTAAGGTGGTGGCTTCAATAGTTATGTTTTTAGCTTTATTTAATGCAATAAAATCATATAAGTTTAGTCTAGCACTATCGGTATAGTAATCTTTAATACCAGCAATTTTATTGGTTTTGTAGGCTATTTGCTTTACATACCAAGCGTCTAAGTAATCGTTTTGTAAAGCATTAAGGTTTTCGCTATCCATTGGTCTGCCTTCGTTTTGTAAAGGTTCCCAATTTAATTTAGGTAGATATTGTTCTACTTTTTGTATTTCGGTATGCAGCATAGAGCTTCTGTCTGCTCCGGTATTTAAATAGCTAAAGAGTGCGCTAATACCAGTAATAATAAGTCCTATAAGAATAATATAGGAAGCCAATAATATGGTACGCATGATATTTTTATTAAAACCTACCATAATTTTTTAGATTTAAATACTTTGGTTTTTCCGGCTGTTTCCAATTGGAAATTATAAGTTTCATTCTCGAAAATAGCAGGTTTTAAAGAAAAATTAGCATAACCATTAAAGGACGTTTTTGTTAGCGTTTTAAATAGTGTATCTCCTTTAAAAACTTTGAGTTTAACTTGCAAGCCATCAGGAATCATTTGCTTCATGAAGCTTTGTAAAGGCCCAACACGAATAGTTCTGTTATTGTTTAAAAAAGAGACTTCAAAATCTTCAATAACCTGTTTGTAATGCAATGTTATGGTATTGCTTTCGGCCATTCCATCTACAAATGCAGAAATGCGCCATTGGTCTTTAAAATCTGGATGAATTATTTTAGATGTAGCAACACCATTAATTGTAGTGCCTGTGGTTTTTAAAATATTGTTTTCGGCATTAGTTATAATAAAAGTTACAAAAGTGCCATCGCTAACTATATTATTAAGACGGTCTTTAATTATTGACGTAGAAAATGTGGTAATTTGATTGCCATCGGCATAATCATGCGGTCGTGTTGCCGAAATGCTAAAATCTGTTGGAATTGCGGCCGATACATTTATGGTAAATTCCTTGGAGTTTATACCTAAACTTTCAGAAGACACTAACATACGGCCACTTTCTTTTTTAGAATTAATATTTTTAAATGCTATTAAATTATTAGTAAGTATGGTTTCTTTTTCTTCCGAATCTAAAAACTGAAAATTAGCATTTACAGTGGTGTTGTTTGGTACTGGATTATCTAAACTATCGGTGGGTATAACTACTAGCATAGTATAATCTGTTCCGCCAGCTTCAATACTTGGCGGGCCAATATAAGTTTCCATGGTAGCAACTTCTGCCTTAGGTGTAATGTATATGTTGCCAGAAATGGGTGTTTTAGTATCTAGTAATTGCCAATTAATAACACCAGTTTTTTTAGAAATATTATTTGGTATTTTATAGTGTAATTCTTGGTTTTTTCTGTCTCCAGAAATTAAAGTAGAACCATAACTATTGGAGCAGTAGAGTAGTGGAGCAACGGCTTTAGTTGCAGGGAATTTTAAAACAATAGAGCTACCAACTTCATATTTAGTTTGCGTTGTAACCGATGCATTAGTCGAGGCTTGTTCGTGTTGTTGTGCCACAGCAAACCCCGATAATAAAATCAAAATTAATGGAATGATATGTGTTTTCTTTATCTGCATTAATTAGGACTACCTATATAAGTGTTAATTTCAATTTTTATATAACTAAAGTTAGGATGCTCGATTTTTTGTAATTGTGCGTCACTATGCTTTTTAATTCTATTAGGCACAATTTTACTAGAAATCGCATCATTTGGTAAACCGTTTACAAAAATGTTTTCCATATTGCTATTTATAATTTTTACCGTACCATTTTTTAAAATTTGATATTCAAAATCTTGCTTACGTTGTTGTCTTACTCCGGCTTTTACAAATAAATGATCTACCCAAAGCATTTCTTTATTAGCATCGTAATACGAAATTAGCAGTTGCGGAATGGTTATTTCTTGCAAACCGCTATTAAATAAATTACCATGTATGGTTCCTTTGTTAAAATTTACAGCGCTTAGTACAACATTTTTATATAAATCGGAGCCCGATACGTTACCTGCAACTTGAAGATTAAATTTGGTAGGTTGTTCTTCAAATTCTACAGGGGTAAACTCATCTGGATTAAATGTGTCCGGAATGGAATCTTGCGTTTTAGACCAGGCTATACCTTCAAAATTAATACGGAAGCTACTCGACTCTTTAGGCATTAATTTATGTTTTACATGGTATTTAGCGTTATAAGTTGCGAGCTGCTTATTGTTATCATTATAAAGTGTGCCTTTTAGAATCACATCGGCTGGAACATTGTCTATATTTTGTACCTCGCCAATTATGGCATAACTACCACTATATTTAACCAATTTAGCCGAAACCACTTCTAGTACTGGTTGTTTTAAAATATCTTCGTGGTGGGTTTGCTCTGTTGTTATGCGGCGTCTACCTTGATTAAAATATTTAGTTGTATTATCAGAATATAATTGGTCTGGAGGTAAATCATTATTTAAATCGTCTGGTTGTAAATACCATTTACCGTTGTGTTTCGATAATGATTTGTAATCAACCTTTTCAATTTTCTCCAAAGGCGTAATCCATTGGCTAATTACTTTTGCAGATACCGTACTATCGTTATGTGTTGTAATTTCGGTTTCAATGGCGTCCATTTTAGCATAACTACTAAGTAAACCATCTGTTACAGATATTTCTAACATGTATTGTGCAATGGGTAAATTACTTTCTGGATCTATTAAGCTATGTGCTTTCTCAAATTCTTTAAAATCTAAAGCATCATAATAAGCCATTATGGCGTTTTCAGGACTGCGCTGTGTATCGTTCTTTAAGTAGAACAAGTATATACCGTAGCACATTATAATAGCCAAAATAAATGACCAAATATGGGTAATGCGCAGTACATTTCTATTGAATTTAGTGTAAGCTACCGGGTATTTTAAAAAGTCGGGTATTGGTTTAACACGGGTTTTTAGCATATTAACCCAAAGCATTTGTATGTTTAAAATAAAGGCAACTAAAACCGTTAAAAACGGCATAATACCCCAATGTATTTTTAGCCATTTGGCAACATCTTCTTTAGGTAGTATAGAGGATACCGGAGGAATGTTAAGACGCTCCCAAACCATAATACCATTTTCTAACTGGCGCAAACGTTGCCAACCACAGAAGTAGAGTATGGGGTCGTAAAACTTATCGTTAGAAAAAATGTACTTTAGGTTATATTTTTCTGGTGTTGTTAAAAACTGTTGAAGCGATCCAATACCTGCAACGCCTTTAAATTTCGAGTTTTCTAAACGTTCTATGGGGCGTGTGGTTAATTCAGGTAACCGTCTTGCCGAATGATAATTACCATCAACAGTCATTGCATTAGTTTGCGCACTTAACCATGCCATTTGGTCGCCAAAACCTAAAGTTAAAAAGCGCCACTTATCATGATCGTCCTGGTTTAGGAAATTCACAATAGGAAGCATTTTAATTTTTTGTGGTTGCGATGGTCTAAAATAGCCCAAACTCATTGTAAAAATAACCATAGATACAAATAAACCAGCAAGTATACCACCAATAATGCGATGGTAAATAGCGCCAAATTTAGTTTGTATTAAGGTTTTTAAATCGCCTTCAACCAAACGATACGCAAACTCCCCTAATAATGGAATAGACATAATAGAAGCCCAAAGTGTAAAACGGTCTAAGGTTAAAATGTTAAAGGCCGTTTCGCCTAGCATTTTTAAGGGAACTGGTGTTGTACCACCGGTTCCTAAAATGGTACAAATGGTTATGGATAACCCAAAAAACAAATAACGTTTACTGTAATATCTATAAAAAATGTATGGTAAAACTACCAGTAAAACACCCCAAGGAATTAAAAAGAAAACCAAACCAGACGAGGTAATTTCTAAAAAGTTATCTCTAGAGCCATGAGGTATGGGTACTTGTGTAATTGGGTTGGCTTTAGAGTTTAACCAATACGGAAAAATACAGCCTATAATAAGCACTAAGGATAACATGCCAAAACTCACAATGCGCTTAAACAACTTAAAAAAGCTATTTAAAAACACTTTAAATGTTACCTCTTTCATGGTGTTTACTTGTTCTCTAGAAACATCCATTAACACCATTCCAATTAGTGGGAAAATAAAGAATACCATCCCAAAAATAGGAGTAACATGATGCGAAGTTACGGTTACGGCTATTAACGATAAGGAAGTGGCTAAATACCATTTTTTACCTGTTTTTAGCCATAAATATATTTCTGGTAAGGCATGCATTAAAACAGAAACTCCAACAATACTAGGCAACTGACCAAAAATATGAAGCGTTTCCACAAATGATGACGAAAACACCGCTAAAACTGTGGCATAACCTGCTACAGTTTTATTGGAGGTCATTAATAACGAAAAGCGATACGTTCCTGTTATAAATAGCACAATGGCAATTAGGGCTACGCTAAACATACCAAATTTTAAACCTCCTATTAAAGATAGTAAGCCTATAGATTGATGCACTAAAGGCGGATAACTCTGCACTGTAAATCCTGTGTACCATTCGTAATTCCATGGCTCAAACCAACTATTTGCATAATGATCTGCAAAGAACAAATGTATTAAAGCGTCATAAGTGGTTTCTAAAGTGAAAAATATAGCACTACCATGAAAGGCTAACCCTAAAAGTAGGGCGGAAATTAAATATTTGTTAGAGGTTTCTTTCATTAATAATCTTGGAGGCTGTGCTACATGGTAAAGATAAATAATTTAATTAGGCTACAAATTTAATTTATCTATAGCTTTTTACCATTCGTCTACACTTATAAATGGATTAATCTAATTATAAAATAAAAAGACGGTTTCTCATGTAATTTTGACCCATAGTTAATTAAAAAATCCCTCGAAATGAAAGTGTTAGTAATAGACGATGAACAAACAGTGCTTATGCCTATTAAAAAAAAGTTAGAAGCATTAGGCTTTCAAGTTTGCACCACGCCAGATGCCATTGATGGTATTTTATTGTTCGATAGTGTTAAACCAAATTTAGTAATAGTAGATATTAATATGCCAGAAATTACTGGAATAGAATTTATAAATCATATTAGAATTAAAAAAAACTCGTCTGTTCCTATTATCGTTTTATCTGGTAATACAAAAGACGAGGTTATGGCAGAAGCCTTCAAACTAGGAATTAACGATTACATTAAAAAACCAATCTGTTTAAATGATATTTGTTTACGAATCAAACGCTTAAATATCTTTTTTCAAACTTATTAATTAAAAAAATAAAATCCTCAAAATCATGAAAATATTAGCCATTGACGATCAACAATTAGTTTTATTACCACTACAAAAAAGGTTACAAGAATTAGGTTACGAAGTTATAATAGAAACAGATGCCTACGCAGGTATTTCCATTTACAACCATGAAAACCCAGATTTAGTTATAGTAGATATTAATATGCCTAATGTTTCTGGTTTAGATATAGTAAAATATATTAGAAACTCTAAAAACGCAGATACGCCAGTTATGGTACTATCTGGTAATACCGAGGATAATATTATCACTACTGGTTTTGAGTTAGGTATTAATGACTACATGAAAAAACCATTAAGTTTAAACGAAATTAGTGCACGTGTTAAGCGATTAATTGGAGCTCCCGAAGGCGAAAATATTGCTAGTAATAGCAATGTTATGATTCAGGAGCGTTGCGTTGGTGTTGTGATTCCTTGTTATAACGAGGAAGAACGTTTATTAAGCAACGAGTTTATAAATTATATTGTTAAAAACTCTGGATATCACTTATGCTTTGTAAACGATGGAAGTACAGATAGAACCTTAGAGGTTTTAAAAGACTTGCAAAAAGGGCGAGAAGATTTTATTACCGTTTACGATTGCGAAAAAAATGGCGGTAAAGCCGAAGCTGTACGTTTAGGGATGCTACACATGGCTAGAAAAGAAGATTTAGATTATATAGGGTTTTTAGATGCCGACTTATCTACCGATTTAGCAGATTTTGACGATTTAGTTAAAACCATTGAAACATCAGACTTTAAAATTGTAAGTGGTTCACGTATTTCTAGAATGGGAGCAAACATTACTAAAGAATCTGCTCGTAAAATAATTAGTTTAAGCATTAACTATATCATCCGAAAAATTTTAAAAATGGATTTTAAAGACACACAATGTGGTGCTAAAATTTTCCATAAAGACGTTATTAACATTGCCTTTGGCGAAAAGTTTGTAACCCAATGGATTTTCGATGTCGAAATTTTTAAAAGAATGAGCATTTATTTCGGGTTACAAAAGGCAAAATCTATGTTATGTGAGCAGCCTTTAAAGAGATGGATACATGCCGATGGTTCTAAACTTTCCATGAAAGATTCCGTAAAAATTGTTGGACAATTAGCACAAATAGCTTGGGTATATAGAGCTAAAAGGTATAAAGTAAAATCTGCAGTTGTAAACGAATTAAAATTAATATAACCTTAAGTTTTATGGTTCGCATAGGGATAATTATCGTCTGTCATAATATCGAAAAACATATAAATGTAGATGTATTTGTAAAGCATTTTAATAAGGCCAAAAACATAGAGCTTTGCTTTGTAAATAATGCCAGTAAAGATAATACATATCAAATATTAAAAGATATTAAAGAAATAAGTAAGAAGGATTTTTCAATTTTAGATATTAAAAGGTATAAGTCCGATCAATCTGCAATTCGCTCCGGCTCAAGGTATATGTTTAGTCAATTTAATTTAAATCATATTGGTTTTGTAAGCAGTAATATTTTAATTAAAAAACAATACAGCCTTTGCAGTTTAATTAAGCATATAAGGGCAAATCAAGATTTTATTCTTCAATATAGTAAACAACTTAAAGAAGACAATCCACCCAAACAAACCCTGTTTCAATCTGTGTTTTCAATAACCGAGTATTTAGATAAATCTAAGGTGCAATTATCAACCTAACACTTTAGGTAATTTAAAAACACTCAGGCTTAGTTTAAGCCTGAGTGTTTTTTTGTTTACCATGTAACAACTCCATTCAAGGTTAATACTTTACCGGTTTCAGTATTTTCAACGGTAGTATCGTCAAAAGTAACTTGGTTGTTTTCTTGGTCTACATTAAAGCCAGAGCCACAATCCAGTTCATCAGACCCACCGTTATAATCAGAGGCACAAACAAAACGGTATTCTTCACCGTTTTTTATAATAATCATCGAGATCGCTTTAGTAGCAGCCGCATTATCTTCGTCATCAAACTGGGCCGTAACAATTATAAAACTATTTACTAAGCTTGCTGTGGTTGGGTTTATTTCCCCATCCTCAATATCAATACTTTTATGCGTTAAAGTAACAGATTTGGTGGTACCCGTCTGGTAAGCGCCTTCTAAAATATTACCAACCGTTAGGCTAGTACCCACTACAGAGGTTTCTTCGCCCGATAATGTAATTGAGCCTTTGGCATTTCCAGAATCGCCATCGGAGTCGCTACTGCAACCCATTAAGCTTAGTGAAACAACAGCACATAACATGAGGCATTTTTTAAATACATTCATAAAAAAGAGATTTTAAATTATTAATTAATAGCTATTAGTAAAACTAAAGTAAATCGTAAGATTTTCCTACCAAAAATTATTAATTGTTTAATAATGGACTTTAAATGACCACCTTACCTTATTATTCGGTTTATTACAATGTGTATTTGGAGCTATTTCCTGCTATCCGTTATATCTTTTTTATGGGTAAGCTATGGGCTTATTAACTGTAATTTTAGGGTATACCAAAGGATTGCTTATTTAGGCTAATTGCGGTACATAAAAAAGGATGCCACTACTATCAGGGCTAAAAAAAAACAGTTACTAGCCAGTAAAGGTGTTATTTTTAAAGTTTAGCCAACCTATTTTTTATTTAAATGTTAAAAAATGAATTCGCCATAAAATTTAACAAGGCCTTAATTGTTTGTTTCAAGTTTTTGTTTTAAATTTAGTTGATTTTCAAATAGATAGAGTCTTGTAGGTGTTTTTATTAAACTCTATTCTAATAGCTGTACCCTTTATTATTTCTGTTTAATTTAATCCTAAAGTATTATGTCTCCATTGTCTAAAACAAATCGTAGATTATCAAAAACCTACAAACGTTATTTTTCTAAAACAAACGAAAATCCCAATTTAAAAGTGCTAGAAACCGATTCTAGTTTTCATTACGAACTGGAAATTCCGGGTTATGTAAAAGAAGATTTTAATTTTTATATAAGTCGAGATAATTTGGTGGTTACAACCGATAAAAGTAATTTAAAACAAACCAATGCGGGAGACGAACCTAAAAAAAAACATGCGTATTGCTACCCTTCGGCGTATTTTAAAATGAGGATTCCTTTACCTAGAAAATTATTAAAAAAGGAAATATTGGTAAATTATAAAAACAAAATCCTGAGTTTCGATCTATTAAAGCTTCAGGATCACTCCGATGAAGGTTTGTTAATATAATCCATCAGTATTTACCCGCCAATAGTAATCATGCTTCGGTTGTTGTTGTGCAGTTTAGGTTCCTGTAATTTTTTAAGTGTATCCATGCCACCGCGTACTTTAAATTTAGAGGCAACGGCTTTTTGTATAACAGGTTCTATGGAACCTCCAGATCTTAACGTGGTTAATAAATCCGATTCGCCAGCCGAAAATAAGCAGTTTTTTAGTTGTCCATTAGCTGTTAAACGCAATCTATTACACGAATCGCAAAACGGGTTGGTTACCGAGCTTATAATGGCAAAACTACCTTTATAGTCTTTTATTTTGTAGTTTTTGGATGTGTCGTTAGCAGCATCTTGTAAGCGTTCTACGCTGCCTTCCGCGAAAGCGTTATTAACATAAGCCATTACTTGGGCATAAGATACCATTTTACTCATATCCCATTTATTACCATCAAAAGGCATAAATTCAATAAAACGCACAGAAATTGGTAGATTTTTGGTGAAATGAATAAAATCGATAATTTCATTATCGTTAAATCCTTTCATTAATACCGCATTTACTTTAACTGTAAAACCTTCTTTAACCAAAAGTAAAATGTTATTGTAAACCTTTTTAAACTCGTGGCGGCGCGTAATATGCCTAAATTTAGCGTCGTCCAAGGAATCTAGGCTAACATTTATTTTATTTACACCGTTGGCTTTTAAAACCCCAATAAATTTATCGATTATCACAGCGTTGGATGTTATGGAGAGCTCAACCGGAAGTGTCGCTAACTTTTCTAAAATTACCGGAATATCTTTTCTAATTAAAGGTTCGCCACCTGTTAGCCTAATTTTAGTAACGCCATGGTCTACAAACGTTTTAGCAATTTCGTAGATTTCTTCGTAAGTCATTAATTGGCTTTTAGGCGATAATGTTACGCCTTCTTCTGGCATACAATAGGTACAGCGTAAATTGCAACGTTCAATTAACGAAATACGAAGATAGGCATGATCTCTACCATGCGCATCTTGTAATATGTTTGTTTTGTCTTTCATTTTTGTTTTATCTCAATTTACACTTTCACGCTCAGTCTTGGTAACTGGTTTAATTTCATTGTTTAAACTTTTTGCTTTAGCATGAATTTTAAGGTAAAGCTTATCACTACAACTAATCAAACTGCCAACTGGTGCTGAATCCTGCGACTTTTTTTCTTAGCGCCTTAGCGTAAAAAACTAGTCGTGTCTTGCGCCCTTTAAAATTCTAAAAACATGTAAAACCGATGGAAATATAGCATCCATAGATTCTTTGGCTCCGTTTGTAGAGCCAGGTAAGGCTAGAACCAACGTACTGCCAATGGTTCCGGCAACACTTCTTGATAGCATTGCAAATGGCATGCGGTCTTGCCCGTAATTACGAATCGCTTCTTCAATACCCGGAATTCTTCTATCCAATAAGGGTATTAGAGCTTCTGGGGTAACATCTCGCCCCGAAAGTCCTGTGCCACCAGTATAAATTACCATGTCGATACCTTGTTCCTGATAGGCTTTTACCTTTTGTTGAATGGCTTCAACTTCATCTGGAATAATAACATATTCCGTTATTTTAACATCGCAGCTTTCAAGCTTAGTTATAATCGCTTTTCCTGCCTTATCTTCTTTATGACCAGCCGAAATAGTATCGGAACACACCACAACAGCAGCTTTTAAATCTTTTCTAAATGTATCTTTAAAATCTGATTTACCACCTTTCTTTTTCAATAATTTAATGGCGTGTATTTCTATGCCTTTATCAATAGGTTTAAGCATATCGTACATGTTTAAAGCTACAACGCTTGCACCATGCATGGCTTCAACTTCAACACCTGTTTTATAGATTGTTTTTACAGTAAATAAAACTGTTATTTCTAAATCGTTTATTTCATATTCAACACCTGTAAATTCAATAGGTAAGGGGTGGCAATCGGGTAAAATATCGGGTGTGCGTTTTACGCCCAATAATCCAGCCGCTTTGCTCATGGCAAATACATTGCCTTTAGGAACGGTGTCGTTTTTAATAGCTTGTATTGTTTCTATTTTGCTAACCTTTACCACAGCTTGAGCAATTGCGGTTCTTAATGTTGTTACTTTATGTGTAATGTCGACCATTTTTTTGTGCGTTGTTTAGTTGTTTGCTGTTTAGTTGTTTTCGATTTAACGACAAACAGCTAAACAAAATACGTTTACGAGTTCACTTTCCATTGGTGTGATTCATCTTCAAATATTTCTTTACCAAAAACAGGAACATCTGCTTTTATAGCTTCAACGATATATTCTAAAGCTTCAAAAACTACTTTTCGTCTTGGTGAAGACACAAATACAAATAAGCAAATTTCTCCTGCTTTTACAGTGCCAAGGCTGTGGTAAATATGCATGCATGTTAAATCGAATTTAGCAAAGGCGGATTCTCTAATGTCATGAAATTTCTGATTTGCCATATCTTCATAAGCGGTGTATTCAATGGCCGAAACCGTTTTACCATCAATCTCGTCTGCTCTTACTTGTCCTAAGAAAATGTTATGGGCACCAATACTTGTTTTTGTTTGGTGTTTATAAATGGAATTACCAATAAATTCTGAAGTTATGGCACCAGATTGGAATACGTTTTTGGTTTTTTTGTTTGTCATGATTATGTTTTTTTAATCTCCAAAAGGAGGTGTTTTTTTATTACTTTTTCAGGCTTATAGGTCTTTTTAACTTTCGTTCTTTTGCGTCGTTTTAAAAACCTTGTAAGTATCAATTATGTCCTTTGCGCCTTCTTTTAAACTAAAACAGTTTGTAATATTTGCGCGTTGCAATATTAAAACCGCGCGTTTGCTTCTTTTACCAGATTGACACAAAAGGACTTTCTTTTTATCTGTACTTATTTGGTGTAAATTGTTTTCTAAAATGCCTAACGGGATAGCCGTTACATTTAAGCCTTCAATTTTTGGTAGCTCATGTGCTTCTCTAACATCAATAAATTGGATGTTGTCTTGAGGTAATACATCGTGAATAGAAATGGTATTAATTTCCGTTTCGCAATTAACTTCCATTTTGGTATTGTGGAAGTTTTCTTCGGTTTTTAGAACCTTAGAAACAACGTTTTTATTTCTTTTAATTTTTAAAGTGGAGGTTTTACAGGTTAAAGCATTATAGCAAAGTAGGTGTCCGGATAGGACATTGCCAATACCTAAAACTATTTTTAAAACCTCATTAGCCTGCATACTTCCAATAATACCAGGAAGCACACCTAAAACTCCTATTTCTGAGCAATTGGGTATACTGTCTTGCGCTGGTGTATTTGGAAACAAACAACGGTATGATGGTCCGTTATTATAATTAAAAACAGAAACTTGTCCTTCAAATTTGTAAATAGCTCCAAATACCAATGGTTTGTTTGTTATTATAGCGGCATCATTCACTAAGTAACGCGTATCAAAATTATCTGAACCATCTACAATAATGTCATATTCATTAAAAATTACTATGGCGTTTTTATACGTTAACTGTTCCGCGTAAGCGATAATAGAAATACTATCGTTTAAATCTTCTAAACGTGTTTTTGCTGCAATGGCTTTATTTACTCCTAACGAAGATTTACCATAAAGCACCTGGCGTTGCAGGTTTGTAATATCCACCACATCAAAATCTATAACACCAAGGGTTCCAATTCCTGCTGCCGCTAGATATTGCAAAATAGGGCAGCCCAAGCCACCAGCACCAATAACCAATACTTTAGCGTTGGAAATTTTGTCTTGACCTAGTTGACCAATTTCGGATAATATGATATGTCTGTTGTATCTACTCATTATTCGTATTAAGGCAGGAATCTTATCCTACCAGTTATTTTTTTAACCTCCTGCAAAAGGTGGTAATAAGGCAATTTCGGCACCTGTTAATTTGGTTTCTTTCGAAACGAGTTCTTGATTTTGCGCCACTTGAAAATCTTTAGTTTTTAAGGTGTTGTATTTTCTATAAAGGGTTTCTAAAAGTTCATAAATATATGTTCCGGAAACTTCTAATGTTTCTTCTTCAATATGAGTGATTTCGGTTAATTGCCCGAAATATTTAATGATTATTTGCATCTTTAATGGCTTTTAATTCGGTTTTAGTATTTACATTCATGGTTGTAATTTCATTTTCTTTTTCTAAAATGACGTTTTTGGATTTACAGCTTTTAATAGCTACCCGTAAACGTCTTTCATCATGTTTTAAAAATGTATTAAAGGTCTGGGCAACGTCTTTTTTATACAAGGCTATTAATGGCATGCTTTTACCATTGCTCTCTACTTGAATAATTTCGTGATAATCATCAATATTATCAATTAGCTTTTCAAGTATTTGGGTATTAATCAACGGAATATCGCAACTTAAAATTAAATTATAATCTGTTGAAGACGCTTTTAAACCTGAGCATATTCCTGCAACGGGTCCTGCATTTTTAGTGATGTCGGTAATGCGTTTTAATCCGAAAACATCATAATCAGCATTATCCGAAACAATTATAATTTCGGAAACTAACGGTGATAAAGCATCAATGCTATATTGCACAAAAGGTTTGTTGTTTAGTAGTAGAAAACCTTTGTCTGTACCCATGCGGGAGCTTTTTCCACCAGCTAAAATAATGCCTGTTATGTTTTTTTTGTGTATCATTTAAGTGAAAAATAATTTGCCACAGGCAATGATTAATACAAAGGCCAAAATATATCGTAAACGTTGGTTATTAATTATTTTACTACCATAATAACCACCTAAAACCCCTCCAACTAGTGCAATGGCAACCAATAGGAAGGATTCTTTTTGTATAGTTACGCCACTGTTTAGTTGGCCTATTAAACCTGCAGCCGAATTAACCCAAATAAAAAGCGCCGAAACTGCCGCGGCTTCTTTCATTTTACCCCAATGTAATAGCAGAATTATAGGCGTTAATATAATGCCTCCACCAATGCCAATAAGCCCAGAAAAGAAGCCTATAATACCACCTGTAATTAAACCTTGCCAAAGTTTAATAGGTTTTATACTATTGCTTTCTTTACCAAATACGTTTAGCATTTTTAGAATAGCAAAGACTAATAATATGGCAAGTATTTTTTTGTAAATAGAGGCATCAACCTCCAAAGTACCACCCAAATAAGCGAGTGGGATGGAAGCTATAGCAAATGATATGAATAACTTTTTATTAAAATGACCCGCTTTGTAATAGTAGTAAAATGAGATGCCTGCAACAAAAAGATTTAACAATAGGGCAGTAGGTTTCATGGTTTCGGGAGCAAAAGAAAACAACGCCATTAAGGCTAAATAACCACTAGCACCGCCATGACCAACGCTGGCGTATAAAAAGGATACCACAGGCAGGATTAATAGAAAGAGATATATGTTTTCGGTTTGTAACACTAAAAATTAAATTTTAATAACTAAATTCCAAAGCTTACGTAAAATGGTATGCGATGTTTTAAATACACTCAATTTTTTCTAGTTGCTTGTCTAAGAAATCCCAACAATTTTTATTGATTTCATCGAAAGCTTTAACTAAGGCTTGTCCATATTCTGTAAGTTCTGCGCCTCCGCCGCCTTTACCACCAATACTATTTATGGTAACCGGTTTTTTAGCCGATTTATTAACGGAGTCCAACAATTGCCATGCTTTTTTATAAGATATATCAAGTGATTTAGCAGCTTTTGAAAGCGACCCCGTTTTTTGAATAGCCTTTAAAAGGTGCACTCGACCTTCGCCTAGAAGCACATTGTTATCGGCCTCTATCCAAATTCTACTTTTTATTTTATATCCCATAATAACGTTTTAAATAGGTAATAGAATAACCTCTATAGTATCTCCTTCATTAATATCCGTAACCGTTTCTGGAGCATAAACTAAGGCATTAGAAAGGGCAAAAGTTTGCAACATCGATGAGTTTTGGCCTTCCAAAATCTCAACAGTTCCATTGCTATAAATGGCTTTTAGGAACTGGGGTCTATCGCCTTTTTTCTTAAAACTTGAAACAGATTTGGCGGTAACCCTAGGTAATTCTTCAGCATCTCTATTCATTAGTTTTTGCAAGGCTATAAACACATAAATATAAAAACACGATAGAGCAGCAGCGGGGTTACCGGGTAAGGCAAAAATTTGGGTATCATTCTTTTTGCCGTAAAACAAAGGCTTTCCTGGTTTTTGTTTTACTTTATAAAAAAGCTCTTGGACTTTTAATTCGTTTAAGGCTTTGCCAACAAAATCGTAATCGCCAACAGAAATTCCACCCGTAATAAGAACAAGGTCATTGTTGTTTATTGCTGTTTGAAGCGTTTCGATAGTTTTAGCGTAATTGTCTTCCACTTTGTAGCGCGTAACATCATAAAACTTTAAACTGTACAGCGCGCTTAAAAGCATTTTAGAATTGCTCTCGTAAATTTTCCCGAAAGTTAATTCTTGGCCAGCTTCAACCAACTCATTACCTGTAGTAACCAGTGCAATATTTGGTTTTTTGAATACAGAAACTTCTGTTATACCTAATGAAATAAGATAACCAATAGCGGCAGGTGTTAACTTAGTGCCTTTTTTTAAAGCAATATCTCCGGTTTTTACCTGTTCGCCTAATGGTCTGATGTTTTGCTGTGTATGCGCTTGTATTTCTAGAGTGATACTGTGTCCTGTTTTGGAGACCTTTTCTTGCATCATAACAGCATTAGCCGAATCTGGTACAGCCGCTCCTGTAAATATTCTAACAGCTTCTCCTTTTTTTAGTGTAGGCCGGTGTCCATCGCCAGCTTTAATTTCGCCAATTAAAGTGTATGTTAAATTATCATGTAAATTGAGAGCATATCCGTCCATGGCCGATTGCCTAAACGGCGGCATATTAATAGGTGATATAATATCTTTAAATAAGAAATAACCTCCCGCTTTTTCAACACGCTTAATGGTTTCTTTTAAAAGCGGTTTACTGCTATGTTTTACAATTGAAATGGCTTCAGGAATAGAGATCATAAGTGTTTTTCGTTATGTCTTTGCAAATATAACGAATCTGTTTTAGTTGGTCCATATTATAAATGGTTCTTCTAAAATTAATAGAAATCAAATAAAAAATGGCTGTTAAAATTTAGATTACTTAATTAGTAAGTGTATTTTATTGTAGGACTTGTAAAAATAACATTCTAAGTATGCTTTTTAAGTATTAATACGTATTTTTACGTAAATATATAACTTCATGTTGGTTTCTACATCAAACGATCCTTTCGAAAATAAAACATCATTAGATGGCACCTGCGGTGTTTGTGGAAGCCATAATTGCTTGATACATAATTTTTATGACGTGCTATTTAATTCCAAAGAAGCACGAAATAATCCTATACTAAAGTGTCAAAAAGGACAACAGTTTATTATAGAAGGCGCTCCAGTAAATGGGCTTTATTTTATAAAATCTGGTACTGTTAAGGTTATTAGAACAGGTATAAATGGCCGCGAACAGATTGTACGTTTTGCAAAGGCGTGTGAAATTGTCGGGCATCGTGGTTTTGGAACTCAAGAGTATTATTCTATTGGAGCTATTGCTTTGCAAGACACCGAGTTGTATTATTTTGCTAAAGAAAAATTACAGGACTATTTACTTGAAAATCCGAAATTTGCTTATAGCATGATGTTGTTTTATGCTAATGAGTTAAATAGAAGTGAGAATAAAGTAAAGTCTATTTCTCAAATGACAGTTCGTGAGCGTGTTATAGATACCTTACTATATATTAACCGCAAGTTTGGCGACTTACGTGGCTTTTTAAATTTACCTTTAAGTAGAAGGGAGTATGCAGATTATGCAGGAACTACCGAAGAACAGGTAATTCGAGTCTTTTCTATCTTAAAAAAAGAAGGCTTAATAAGTGCTAAAGGGAAAAAAATTGGCATTACAGATGTGCAGCTTTTAAAAAATGAAATTAGTGAGCATAACTATTTCTTAGATACCTAATATCTTCAAAACGTTTTAATTACAAACCATCCTATAACTACCTTTTAGGTTGAAAATGTAAAAGTATTTATTCTAGTTTCAGTAATTCTTTTTAGAGTAAATAATTATTGCTTTCTTTTTTAGTATCTACTTTGTTTTTCTTGTTTTTACTTAATTTACGTAGGTATACGTATTATTTATTTTACTTTCAACTATTTGTTTGTTAGGTTTTTACGATTAAAACATGATTTTTAGCAGGTTTTGTTATGGTTTAAAAAGAGGTATAGATATGGGGATACTCATAAAATGAAATAAACTCTACTTATATATTTGCCTTGAATAAGTATTAATACTTAGA
Source organism: Algibacter pectinivorans (assembly GCF_900112595.1). GTDB lineage: Bacteria > Bacteroidota > Bacteroidia > Flavobacteriales > Flavobacteriaceae > Algibacter_B > Algibacter_B pectinivorans. Next base: position 180,674 of record NZ_FOMI01000003.1, read on the forward strand.
ATAAACTTAAAACATAACAAAAATGAAATCTCTACTAAAAAAAACAACTTGGATTTTACCCGTTGCTGCTTTATTAATAGCCTGCGGTGGAAAAGAAAAGAAAAATGCAATAGCAGAAAACACAGCTACTCAAACTTCTAAAACTAAAACCTTAGCTATTGAAAAGCCTCAATTAACTTTTGGTTTTATTAAATTAACAGATATGGCGCCTTTAGCTATAGCAAAAGAAAAAGGGTTTTTTGAAGATGAAGGTTTATTTGTCTCGGTTGAGGCACAGTCAAACTGGAAAAATGTTTTGGATCGTGTAATAGATGGTCAGCTAGATGGTTCTCATATGTTAGCAGGTCAGCCTATTGCGGCAGGTGCAGGTTTTGGACGTCAAGCTAAATTGGTTACTGCTTTTTCAATGGATTTAAATGGTAACGGTATTACAGTATCCAACGATGTTTGGTCTAAAATGAAGCCAAATGTACCAGTGGGTACCGATGGAAAGCCTATTCATCCCATTAAAGCAGAAGCATTAAAGCCTGTTATAGATGAGTATAAAACTAATGGTAACGCTTTTAAAATGGGTATGGTATTTCCGGTATCTACACATAATTATGAAATTAGATATTGGTTGGCCGCAGCTGGAATTCATCCAGGTATGTACACAGCAGATAATGTACAAGGCCAAATCGATGCCGAGGTTTTACTATCTGTAACGCCTCCGCCACAAATGCCAGCTACACTTGAAGCGGGTACTATTTATGGTTACTGTGTAGGTGAGCCATGGAACCAACAAGCCGTTTTTAAAGGTATTGGTGTTCCTGTGGTAACTAACTACGACATCTGGAAAAATAACCCAGAAAAAGTATTTGTAATGACAGAGAAATTTGTTGAGGACAACCCTAATACGGCTATTGCTGTAACTAAAGCCTTAATTAGAGCAGGAAAATGGTTAGATGAACCATCAAATAGAGCAGAAGCAGTTAAAATTTTATCGATGTCTCAATATGTTGGTGCTCCAGAAGAAGTATTAGCTAATTCTATGACAGGAACTTTCGAGTTTGAAAAAGGAGACAAACGTGAGATGCCAGATTTTAATGTGTTTTACAAGTACAATGCAACATATCCTTTTTATTCTGATGGGATTTGGTTTTTAACTCAAATGAGAAGATGGGGACAAATTCCTGAAGCAAAACCAGCAGATTGGTATGCCAATACTATTAAAGATATTTACAGACCAGATATCTGGACAAAAGCTGCAAAACTTTTAGTAGAAGAAGGTAATATTCCTGCAGGAGATATTCCAACAACCGATGGCTACAAACCTGCTACTACAGATTTTATAGATGGTACGTTGTATGATGCCAAAGATCCTATCGCTTACATTAATAGTTTTAAAATTGGTAACAAGGATAAAGCGGTACAATAACATAAAATAAATTATTGTTAGTTCTGGTGATTTTACCCATCACTAAAATCACTAGAACTAACAACGTTTTTAAAAGAAAGAATACACTAAATAAATCATCATGAAGCAAAGTTTAACATTAGGAAAAGTAACCAAATTTATGGGACTCGGTTTTTTAAGTACTTTAAAAGACCTATTTACAGGGAAGCTAGATAAGGAAGATTTTAAAACTTTTTTACGTAAAACGGTAGTGCCAATTGCTTCTATTCTGTTATTTATTGGTTTGTGGCACATGGGAGCAAAGTCGTTGTATAATATTGAAGCTAACCATAAAATTGAAAAGGCTTTAACAGATCAAGGTCAGGAGGCGGCTGATGCTTTACGTGCTTGTATAGCATCGGGAGAGTCTGGATGCCAGCCAAACACATTACCATCGCCAAGTCAGGTTTGGGATTCTTATAAATCACTATTACGTGACCATAATATTATTGCGGCAGATAAAGCGGCATTTATAGAAAAAACAGCTGCATTAAACGAAACACGGATAGCACAGGGTTTAGATCCTATAACCTATACGGGAAGACCATCGTTTGTAGATCAAATTTTTAGAAGTTTAAAAACGGTATTTGCTGGTTTTTTATTAGCCTTATTTATTGCGGTGCCAGTAGGTATTTTTATTGGATTGAGTCCTACTTTAAAAAGTGCTTTTAATTGGTTTATTCAAATATTTAAACCTGTATCGCCAGTGGTTTGGTACTTGTTGGTTTTTATGATTGTAAAAACATTATTAATAGGCTCTAATGAAGATAGCTCGTTTACTATCTCGTTTATTAGTGTAGGATTATGTTCTATGTGGGCTACTTTAGTTAATACTGCAATGGGTGTATCGTCTGTAGATAAGGATTATATAAATGTTGCCAAAGTATTAAAGCTTGGTAATTTTCAGAAAATATTTAAAGTAGTTTTACCATCGTCTTTACCATTAATTTTTACAGGTTTAAAAATTACATTATCGGTAGCGTGGATGGTTTTAATTGCTATTGAGTTATTAGCCCAAAGTCCTGGTTTAGGATTGTTTGTTTGGGAAGAATTCCAAAATGGAGCAAACGACTCTAACGCAAAAATTATTGTTGCGATGTTTGTAATTGGTATTATAGGGTTCTTGTTAGACCGCTTAATGCTAACGATACAAAACTGGGTGAGTTTTGATAAAACGGATGCGATATAATTATTGACAAAAGGCGAAAGTTTAGCTCATTTTAAGATAAGCTAATGATTGCTAACTGAGAACAGGCAACAGCAAACTTACCCGCGTTAGGGATTGTAATGAAAAGCCCACAGCGGAGGCACGGAGCGAGGACTTGTAATGTAAAGCCCGACCCTTGTGGTAACGCCCAAAAAAACTGACTTTAAATGTGAATTGTTTAACTAAGAATACTGGATAAACAACAGGCAAGTAAACGTATAAAGATATAAGAAATGGCATATTTAGAATTAAATAATATTTATAAAACTTACGGACAAGGTGATAGCGCAACCGAAGTATTGTCCAATATTAATTTGACAATTGAAGAAGGTGAGTTTGTAGCTATTGTGGGATTTACTGGTAGTGGTAAAACAACTTTGGTAAATTTAATTAATGGCTTAATAGAACCAACTAAAGGCGAGGTTTTGTTTAAAGGTGCGCCTGTGCAAGGAACGAGTCATGAACGTGGTGTGATTTTTCAGAATTATTCGTTGCTGCCTTGGTTAACCGTAGGACAAAATGTTTTTATGGCTGTTAAGGAGGCTTTTCCGAAAAAGAGTAAAACCGAGTTAAACGACATTGTTGCAGAATATGTTGAAATGGTGAGTTTAACACCGGCTATTAATAAACGTCCTAAGGAATTATCTGGTGGTATGCGCCAACGTGTTGCTGTGGCTAGGGCCTTAGCCATGAAACCAGAAATGATAATTATGGATGAGCCTTTAGGGGCGCTAGATGCTTTAACGCGCGGCAATTTACAGGACGAGATTTTAAATATTTGGGGTAAAGATAAGCGTACCGCTTTATTGATTACTAACGATGTTGATGAGGGTATTTATATGGCCGATCGTATTATTCCATTACGACCTGGGCCAAACGCCACTTTAGGACCTGAGTTTAAAATAGATTTAGAGCGCCCTAGAGATAAAACAGAAATGAACGATAACGCGAATTTTAAGGAAACTAGAAATGCCATTATTGAGTATTTAATGGATATTGGCGATGAAAGAAAATCGAAATCTACAGTAGAATATGTGCTTCCGGAATTGAGTCCGAAGGATTTTGTAAACCAGTTTAAATAAGATTTTTATGAGTGCTATAATGGATAATAAAAGAGAAGCAAGTTTAGTGGGAAATGGTCTTTTTCCGTCTAAGGATGTTATGTTGGATTTAAAAAACCTTAAAAAGGTGTATCCAACGCCAAAGGGTGATTATGTGGTTCTTGAAGATTTAAATCTGCAGATTAGAAAGGAAGAGTTTGTTACCATTATTGGTCATTCTGGTTGCGGAAAAACCACTATGCTGTCTATGATTGCTGGATTAAATCCTATTTCGGGAGGAAATATCTCGGTATTAGGAAAACATATTAAAGGTCCGGGACCAGATAGAGGTGTTATTTTTCAGGCGCCTAGCTTAATGCCTTGGATGACAACCTTACAGAACGTTATGTTAGGTGTTAACCAAGTATTTCCGCATGCATCAAAAGCCCAACGTACCGATATTGCTAAATATTATTTACAAAAGGTAGGTATGGAAGATTCGTTTAATAAACGAGCTTCGGAGTTATCTCAAGGTATGCAACAACGGGTAGGTATTGCAAGGGCATTTGCTATTAAGCCAAAAGTATTATTACTAGATGAGCCTTTTGGAATGTTAGATTCGTTAACAAGAGGGGAACTACAAGATATACTTATAGAAATTTGGAATAAGGAAAAAATTACTGCGGTTATGATTACACACGATGTGGACGAGGCTATTTTTCTAGCAGATCGCGTGGTAATGATGACTAGTGGTCCTAAGGCTAAAATTGGCGATATTTTAAATATTGATTTTGAAAGACCTAGAACTCGTAAGTCGGTTTTAGAGCATAACGATTACTACAAATACAGAAAACACTTAATTGATTTTTTAGAACATTAACTAAAAAATAAAACAAATACAGGTTGTGCTTTTTTTGAGGTTATGAAAATGTTTTTTTCATGATTACAGGATAATTACAGCTATAAATTAACAAAAACTCAAACAATCAAAAATTAAAAACAAGTAACATGAAAAAACAATATGTATTAATAGGTTTACTAGCCCTAGTGGTTCAATTTGCACAAGCGCAGTTTACATTAGATGGAGAATTTAGACCAAGAACAGAGTATCGTAACGGATTTGGAAGTATTATTCCTGATGCGGCAGATCCTGGTTTTGGTATTTCAACACGTGTTAGGTTAAATGCAGGCTATAATACCGAGGCTTATAAATTTTACGTAAGTTTTCAAGACATTATGGTTTGGGGGGAAAACAGACAAATTTTACCTTACGACCAAAACAACTCGTTTGCTGTATTTCAAGCGTGGGCAGATATCCAGTTAGGTGAAGGTTTTTCTACCAAATTAGGGCGTCAAGTGCTGTCTTACGACGATCAAAGAATTTTTGGAGGTCTAGATTGGGCACAACAAGGGCGTAATCATGATGCGGCATTGTTAAAATACAAAAAAGGTAAATTTATGGCCGATGTTGGTTTAGCTTTTAGTCAAGATTACTCTAACCCAACTGGGTTTCAATCTGTAGGAACGGAATACTCAACTACTGGTTTTTTCTCTTATAAAACTATGCAATACTTATATTTAAATCAAGCTTGGGATAATTTTACAGGTAGCTTATTAATTTTAAATAATGGTTTCCAAAAGTATGATACAGATAGTAATCCAGATGGTGTTAATAGCATTCAAACCATAGGAACGCATTTAAATTATAAAAAAGGAAAATTTGGAGCTGCAGCGAATGCCTTTTTGCAAATGGGAGATACAGTTGATGGTGCTTATTTATTAGGTTTAGATTTTACATATAAATCTTCAGATAAAGTAACACTTGGTGCAGGATTAGAAATTATTAGCGGAAACGATACTGAAACTACCGATAGCGAAGCTTTCTTTCCTTTATACGGAACCAATCATAAATTTAACGGATTTATGGATTATTTCTATGTGGGTAACCACGCAAATAGTATTGGTTTAGTAGATGTACACGCTAGTGCTACCTTTAAACTAGGTGCAAAGTCTAGTTTAATGGTTAAGGCTTTAAATTTTAGCGGCGAGCAAGAATTAGCAAGCGGAGAAAAATCTTTAGGAACAGAAATCGATATTGTGTTTAAAAAAGCATTTAATGGATACGCATTGGTAGCGGGTTATTCGCAAATGTTTGCAAACGACGGTATGTACGAACTTAAAGGTGTTACTGAGGACGCTGCTGCAGATATGCAAAACTGGGCTTGGGCCATGTTAGTTATTAAGCCTAAGTTTTTAAACTAAATACCGACTATCTTTTTTCATCAGTAAATTGGACGTTTTTCATTTTTTTAAATGTTATTAGTTTGATAGTTCAATTTATGTGAATCCCGCTACGGCGGGATTCTTTATTTTGGTTGTAAATATTACTTCAATTTATAGGTTTCACTGTGTTAAAGGTTTACTTTTCTTTAAAGTGTTAGAAGACATGATACGTTTAAATAATACCCATTATTAAATCTGTAATTAAAAGAATAGATTTTTAGTAGTTTAATTTTTTATGGTGTATTTTCTTTAAAATGCACATAAATTCGATAAAGCGCGATTTTGCAGTCCTTTTTTTATATATTGTGAGCTTTTAAATTCAAACCTATAACTAAATGAATACTTGCTTTCGCAATATATTCCGTTTCATTTTTACTAGTTTTATTGTTTTTAGTTCGTCTTATGGTATAGCACAATGTGCAGGTACTGGGTCGGAGATTACAATATGTGATAAAGAAACAGACCCCAGCTTACAAGCTTTTAATTTATTCGATCAAATAACCGGAGAAACTCCCGGAGGAACATGGGTTGCAGATAGTAACTTTAATTCCGATGCTTTAGATGAAACTGCAGGAATAGTAAACTTATGGGCTATTAACAGGTTTGGTGCTCATGGATTTACTTACATGAATTCCGCTTGCGACGCCAGTACAGCCACAGTAATTATAAACTTGGGTGGTTATCCAGGAGAAAGCAATCAAAATCCAGGTACAAACAATGTTTGTCAGGTTTTAAAGGCCGATGACGATGATGCCGCAAATATTATAGATTTATTTATTTTTATAGATACCGCTAACGCCATGATTGGTCCAGATACTGGTGGCGTTTGGACAGAAAGTCCAGGGAATATGGCAACTGGTTTATTAATTAATGAGTTTTTTAATTTTGGCGATGTACCAATAGGTACCTATACCTTTACCTATACGGTGCCGTCTGTTAATGGTTGCCCTTCAAGTTCGGCAATTATAGATGTAGAGGTTAGACGATCTCCAAATCCTGGTGTTGCAACGCCTTTAAATCTTTGCGAAAGCGTCGATATGTCTAGTTTAAGAGATTTAGATCTTTTTTCTAGATTAACTGGCGAAGATACTAATGGCGAATGGACAGATAGTAATGTACCAAGTACAGGCGAACTTTCCAATGGTTCAGATTCTGTAATAAACGTTGAAAATATATATAACACCTTGGGGGTTGGAACGTATACCTTTAGCTATAAAGTTATACCAGATCACCCCATTTGCGAAGAGCAAGAAGCCGTTTTTACAATATGTATTGAAGAGCAACTAGAATTAACGGGTACTCTAGATGTGGATTGCCAGGGTGTGGTAACTGTAAATTATGATAGTTCACTGTTGGCAAATGGTACGTATAATTTAAGTTATACGGTTACAGGAAGCAATTTAGGGACACACACCAATACACAAAATGTCGATTTTGCTAATGGTAATGCAACTTTTAACCTAGAACCAGACCTTAATTTAACATCCAGCGAGACCTTAACCATACAAATAGACAATATTACAGGGCCATCTCCTTGTGGCGGACTTCCATTATGTACTTCTATAATAAATGTGCCACCAAAGATGTTTGATATGTTTGTTGAACCTAGTATATCCATAACATCCACAACGGGTTGCGAGCTCGACGATATTTTAATTACCTATTTAAATACTGTCGATTCTAACTTTAATCCTATTGATGGAACACAATCTGTAACATATTCTATAAACGGTGTCGATTTTACCGATGAGGTGACTTTCTCTAACGGAAATGCCGCATCCAATGTATCTGTAGATCGTTTTATGTTAGGTAGCAATCAATTGGTGTTTTATCAATCTAATAGTTTTGTGCATTGTAAAGATTTAAATACGGGCATTTTTCTTAATTTAATTCCTGCACCACCAAATCCTGTGTTTAGTATTGTACCAGATAATAAGTGCGATGCTTCAAGTGTTCAGTTTGGTTTTAATAGCCCTTCCGGGGAATTTATAGCGTATAACCCAGTAACTTTCGATATTTACCAACATGGTAGCGAACCAGGACAATTCCAACCGAGAGATCCTAGTGTGTCATTAACCAATAATACTCAAGGTGATGGTATCGATTTGAATATTTCTAATACTAACGATGTTAGCCAACTTCCTGATGGTGATTATGTTTTTGTTATAAGAAGTGTTCAAGATGATAATGCCGCTTGTAGAGGATTAAGTCAAACAGAAATTGATAATTATGCCGCTCAAGGTATTGCTATTGGTTTAACTAAATCTGGCAATAATCATATTTTCGATGCACGTTTAACGTTCAGAATTGGAGACCCGCCATTACCTAAATTAATTAAAAATAATTTTCAAGTATGTTTGTTAAATGGACCAGTCACTTTAGGCGATTTATCCATTTTTGCAGGAGCCGATGTTAATATTGCTTTAACCGATATAAATGATGTTGAGGTACCAGAAACTTTCGAAATAACGGAAGATGCTACTTTTAATGCCATATTTACTAGTGCCATAACAGGTTGCGATTTAGGAACCGAGCAATTTATGGTTTCGGTAGTATCCAATGCATCGTCGCCAACATTAAATACCAATGTGTTTTGTAGTTTGGTAACCAATACGGTTTCAGATTTAGATACTTCGGGACAAGATATCGTGTGGTACGATGCCGAAACCGATGGAATAGCTTACAACACATCAGACGTTATTGATACGAATAATGCGTATTGGGCAGAAATAACCATATCTGGAGGTTGTGTAAGTACCACAAGAACCCAAGCTGTAATTACTTTTGTTAATCAGGCTAATGCGCCAACACCATTAACCAATGAGTTTTGTTCTTCTGCAACGCCTACAATAAGCGATTTGCAAGTAGAAACAGATGCCGCAATTATACAATGGTTTACTTCGCAAACAGGACCAGAATACACAAGTACCGCCTTACCATTAGATGAAACGCAGGAATATTGGGTATCGCAAACAGCAATTCAAGGTTGCGAGAGCGAGCGTGTTCAAGTTACATTTACAACAACCGATGTCGCTCCAAACCCAGAACCTATTACAAACAGTTTTTGTACAGCCGATGGTACGGTATATACTTTAGAGGATTTGGCTTATAACGAATCGTCTCTATCTCGAGAAGGTGAGCTTACTTATTTTTCAGATGCAGCAGGTACAGTAGCTATTCCTTCTACAGAGTTACTAGAAAATGTTAAAAGTCCTGTTTATGTGCAACAAATTATTGCAGAGGCATGTTCTAGTGCTATTGTAGAAGTTAATTTTTCGTTAGTAGATAGAGCTTCAAAACCAGAATTATCACCAGTTACATTTTGCTTAGAAAATGAGCCTACTGTGCAAGAGTTAATAGATGCTTTAGAAACGCAAACGTCAAATACCATAACTATTTACGACGATGAAACCTCTACAACAGCATTAGATGCTACTTTGGAATTATCGACGCTTACAGAGCCTATTTATGCTTCTCAAACCATTACTGTAGGGTGCGAAAGTAACGAAAGAACGGAGGTTACTTTTACTTTGGCTAATCCAACAATTTCAAGCAATGATTTTCAAGTACTGCACTGTAGTATAGACCAAGCTACGTTAAACGATGTGTATTTTGGCAACGGAACCGTGGTATGGAAGGACGAAAGCGATAATCCTTTATTAGGAACCGTTTTATTAGAAAACGGAACGTCCTATTTTGCGCAAGTAGAGGTGGAATCTTGTTTAAGTGAAGCTATAGAGATTCAAATAACTTTGGTAGATGTTCAAGATCCTTTACCAAGTGCAACAACAGCTAATTTTTGCGGAATTCAAGAAAAACAAATAGCAGATCTATTAGAAGATGAGTCTGGTAATGCACGCTTTACTATACCAGCTAGCCATACTTTAGTTTGGTACGATACTAATGATGTGTCTACACGAAACACTCTAGATAATAACACGGTACTAGATAATGTTACCTATTACGCGGCATACGAAGTCACTTCAACAGTGTCGGGACAAACCATAACTTGCGAAAGCAATGCGGTAGGTATTACAGTCGATTTAACAGCTTGCGATCCAAAAGAATTAGTTATTCCAGATGCATTTTCCCCTAATGGCGATAGCATCAACGATACCTTCGAGTTACTAAATATAGAATTTGTGTACCCAGATTATAACATTGAAATTTATAATAGATACGGACGTGTTGTTTTTAAAGGCGATATAGAAGTTGGTTTCTGGGATGGTAAAAGTAATCAAGGAGGATTTTCTAGTGGTGAAGTTTTACCAACAGGCGTTTACTTCTACGTAATTAATTTTAATCGATTTGATACAAAACCATATCAAGGACAAGTTTATTTAAAACGATAATGACTAGCAATACCAATTCAAAAATGTCAAAATATATAAAATCTGTGCTGTTAGCTTTATTGTTATGCAATGTCGTAGTGGCGCAACAAGATCCGCAATTTACGCAGTATACTTACAATATGAGCGTTGTAAACCCTGCGTACTCCACAACCGATTTTGGTGTGGTTAATTTAGGTGCTAATTACCGTAAGCAATGGACAAACACCATTGGTAGTCCTAGAACGTTTTCATTTTTTGCACATACGCCTTTTAATGATAAAATTGAAATGGGACTAACATTTACAACCGATCAAATTGGGCAGGATGTTATCGAAATAAACGAAAAAAATATTAACGCAGACTTTGCATACGTTTTAAATATTAATACCAACAGTAAGTTGTCTTTAGGGTTAAAAGCCGGTTTTACTTTATATGATACTGCTTTTACTGGAACCTTAATAAACTCTAACGACCCTACATTTACTAATAATGTAAATGAGGTGTATCCAACTATTGGCGCAGGTGCTTATTATTTTACAGACTCCTATTATTTAGGGTTATCTGCTCCTAATTTTTTACGAACAACTCAACTTGATGATGCTGTAGTAGCTACAAAACTAGGAAAAGAGGAGGTGCACTTTTATATGATTGGTGGTTATGTATATCCTGTAAACGAGAATTTAAAATTAAAACCTTCATTTATGGCTAGAGCCGTAAAAGGCGCTCCAGTTAACTTAGATGTGTCCGTAAATGCCTTAATACACGACCGTTTTGAAGCTGGTCTTTCGTATAGATTGGATGATGCTGTTAGTGGTATTGTTGGGTTTAGAGTTACTCCATCGTTTAAGGTGGCTTACTCTTATGATGCTACGGTTTCAGAGTTTTCTAATTATAACAACGGGTCGCACGAAATTGTATTATTGTTCGATGTGTCGTTATTCGGTTTAAAGGAAGGATATAAAAAATCACCAAGATTTTTCTAAAAATATTATTGATGAAAAAATTACTACCAATATTTGCATTCATACTTATGTTTTCTGGGTTTGCACAGGAAAAAGAAGCTTCGGTTAAACCCATTTTTAATAATGATTTACGACGTGCTAATGCCTATTTTGAGCGTGCGGATTATGCTAAAGCTATTCCGTTCTACGAAAAAGTAAATACAAAACAGCGTATTACCCAAGTGGTTGAAAATTTAGCAACATGTTATTATAATATTGGCGATCTTAAATCGTCTGCAAGACTTTACGGTTATTTAGTAAATAGTAAACGTGGTAATAAAACAGACCAGAATGTGTTTAAGTACATCCAAGCGCTTAAAGCTTCGGGGAATTATAAAGATGCTAATAGTGTTAGTCGTGAATTTCTAGCAGAAAAAGGAGATGTTTCAGTGTTAAAAACTTTTGATGCTGAGGTTGTTAAGCAAGAAAATATTATAGCTATTGGTAGTCGTTATAATCTTGAAAACTTAGCTATAAATACGGAGAATTCAGAATTTGGTATGTTGCCTTATCAAGATAATTTAGTGTATGCAGCCTCAAAAAAAGAAGGACATAAAAAGAATATTTTTAGTAAGTATTACGGTTGGAACAATCAGCCATTTTTAGATATTTATAAGATTAATAAGGATAGTGTTTCAAAAGGAAATACGGCTTCAGCGTCTATCTCAGAGGCTATAAATACTAAACTTCACGAAGGTTCGGTTGCGTTTACGCAAGATCTTAAAACCATTTATTTTACTAGAAACAATTATATTAAAGGTAAAGAAGTAAAAGACGATAAATCTGTTACTCATTTAAAAATATATAAAGCCCAATTAATTGATAGTGTTTGGACCAACATTGAAGCCCTTCCATTTAATGGTGATGATTTTTCGGTAGAACATCCAGCATTAAGTCCAGATGGTAAGCGTTTGTATTTTGCCTCGGATATGCCAGGAACTTTAGGTGAATTCGATTTGTTTTATGTTGATGTAAAAGCCGATGGCACATACGGAGCTCCTGTAAATTTAGGTGCTGCCATAAATACGGAACACCGCGAACAGTTTCCATTTATAGCAGATAATGGCGATTTATATTTCTCATCGAATGGGCAATTTGGTTTTGGTGGATTAGATGTATTTTGGGCGAAGAAATCCGGAACTAGTTTCCAAAAGCCAGATAATTTGGGCTTACCACTTAATTCTGGTTACGATGATTTTGCTTTTTATTTAGATAAATCCTTAAAATCTGGATTTGTATCATCCAATAGAATAAAAGGTAAAGGGAGCGACGATATTTATAGTTTTAAAGAGATTAAACCTTTAATTATAGAAGATTGTACACAATACATAAATGGTATTATTACCGATAAAGATACCGAGGTATGTATTACAAATGCAAAAGTGACCCTTAGTATAATATCTATAGATCCAAGCACAGATTTAGCTACGTTTACCACTAAAGAAGATGGGGCTTTTAATACAGGTGTTGATTGTGAAATTACGGTATTGGTAAAAGCAACAGCACATGGTTATCAAGATGCGCAACGTAAAATAATAATAGGAGGAGAGCGCCGTATTACAAACGATGCATCTTTAGCACTTGTGTCTTTAGCATCTATTAAAGAGAAGGAGCAGGAAGCACAGCAAATCGCTTTGGAGAAAGAACGACAAAAAGAGCAGGAAAAGCAAAAGAAAGAACAAGTAAAGCTTAAGCAAGATGCCGAAAATAAAAAGAAGGCATATGATAATATTATAGCTTCTGAGCCTAATTTAAAAACCAAAAACAATAGGCTTGTTATTGTAACGGCAGATATTAATTTTGATTATAAACTTTGGTACATTAGAAAGGATGTTAAAAAAGTTTTACAACCTGTGGTCGATTTACTTAATAAGTATCCTAATATGCAAATTGAAATTGAATCGCATACCGATATTAGGGGAAATGAAGCTTATAACAAAGATTTGTCTCAAAAAAGAGCCACTTCAACTAAAGAATATTTAGTGTCTAAAGGCATAGAATCTTATAGGATTACTGCCATTGGTTATGGCGAGTCTAAACCGTTACAAAAATGTGTTACAGAAGATGCTTGTAGCGAAGAGGAGCATGAAATTAATAGAAGATCGGAATTTGTTATTAAGCAACTCCAATAGCTTATACTTTAATTAGTTTAAACTAATAAAGCATAAGCTATTTATTTTAACTCATGTATTCTAAAAGATAAATAAGGGCTAGTAGCTAATTTTTCTAACTGTTAAGTGATACATCGAAATCATTACAGTTGTCCTCAATAATAACGTCTCCTTTAACGTTATTTATTGGTAGGGAGAAAAAGAACGTACTACCTTCACCTAATTTAGAATTTACCCAAATTTTGCCATCTAGTAGGTTTACTAACTTCTTTGCTATAGTAAGTCCTATTCCAACACCTTCATGCGTTCTGTTAAATGATCCATTAACTTGTGTAAAGCCATTAAAAATTAAATCTTGATGATTTAGATCTATACCAATGCCTTTATCGGCCACGAAAAAGATAATATGCATAGCACCATCTTTTTTACATATTTTAAAGCCGTATTCGATAGTACCAGTTTCAGAAAACTTAATAGCATTTTTTAATAGATTTGTTAAAATGTGTTTAATCTTAATTTCGTCAGTATAAATAATTAATTTCTTATGGTTTGTTGGAATTGATAAATTGAAGTTTAAGTGTTCCTTTCCTAAATTAATTTGATACCCTTTGATGGATTTATGAATGTCATAGAAAAAGATATTTAAATCGACATCCTTCATAATCAATTTTTCTTTTCCAGATTCAATTTGCGACATTTTAAAGAGATCATTAATAAGTTTTAGTAAATGCTCTCCACTTTTATTAATGATTTTTACATACTCTAGAATTTCTTCCATTGATGAGTCGCCTTCTATTAAATCGGAAAGACCAATAATAGCATTTAAGGGCGTTCTAAGCTCATGCGACATGGTTGCTAAAAACTCAGATTTTACTCGGTCGCTTTCTTCAGCTTTTTCCTTGGCATCGGTAAGTTCTAAAGTGCGCTCTTTAACTAGATTTTCTAGGTTATTTCTATAAGTTTCAAGCTCTTTGTTTTGAAGCGTAATTTCGCGCTGATTTTCTAAAAGTAATTTATTGTTAGTATTTAACTCTTGGGTACGTAACTTAACTTTTTGTTCTAAGGATGTGCTTAACTCACTTAGTTCGTCGTTTTTTATTTTAAGCTGGCTGTCCTGCTGGTAACTTTTAAGGGCCTGTTTAACAGTTAAAACAAGATCGTTAGTACACCAAGGCTTAGAAATATATCTATACAGACCAGCATAGTTTATTGAATTTGCAACGCCTTCAATCGTGGCTTGCCCTGTTAAAAGTATGTTTAGGGCATGAGGCGATTTTTCGTATATTTTCATTAAAAATTCATCACCTTTCATAATAGGCATAGCATAATCGGCTATTACCACCTGAATTTCATAATTTAACTCTAGCAAATTATCGATGGCCTCTAGCGCTTCTATTCCAGACTCTGCTGTTTCAATAATATAGTTATTGCCAAAGGCATTTTTAAGTTCAGTTTTTAAGCTATTTAGAACGATTTTTTCATCGTCTACACAAAATATCACACCTGTTTTCATACGTCCTAGTTTTTAATTAGTTGCACTTCCAGAATCTATACAAGAAAATAGTTCAGATTGAACCCAAGGTTTTTTAATGCATTTATATAAACGCGCTTCTTGTTTTGTTTTTTCTATGGATTTATAATTGGCCTGACCTGTTAGCATTATTTTTAACGAATTCGGGTATTTGTTATGCACTTTAATTAAAAACGCATCGCCTTTAATACCTGGCATTAACCAATCGCTAATTATTATAAGTCTTACGCTTAGGTCCATCATTATTTCGTCAATTATCTCTAAAGCCTCATTTGCACTTTCTGCGGTTTCATATAAAAATGCATTTCCGTAGTTCTCTTTTAGTTGAGCTTTTATGCTGTTTAATATGACTTTTTCGTCATCGACACATAAGATTACAGTTTTCTTCATAGCACTATTCTTATATTTTTGTTGAGTGATTTTCACGGTTTATTATTGGTAGATAAACGTTAAAAGTGGTTTTACCTGGTTTACTTTCTACTTCAATTTTTCCGTTGTGCTTTTCTATAATTCGTTTTGAAATGTCCAATCCAATTCCTGTTCCTTCTCCCATTGGTTTGGTGCTAAAAAAGGGTTCGAATATTCGGTTTATTTCATTTTTTGGAATGCCTTTTCCGTTATCTGTAATGGAGACAACTACCCAATCTTTTTCGGTATAAACTTTTATATCTAGTTTGCCACTTAATTCCATGGCATAAATAGCATTATGAAGTATATTGGTCCATACTTGGTTTAATTCGTCGTAATAACACAAAATTTTTGGTACTACTTGATAGTCTTTAGCTACTTCAATTCCTTGTTTAATTTGGTTGCTGTATAGGGTTAGTATATTTTCAATGCCTTCGGTAATATCGGCAAGTACTTGCTCGTCATTATTATTAATTCGAGAAGAATTTTTAAGAGCAAAAACTACTTTTGATGCTTTTTCGGCAGCAAATTCTATATTTTCTGTGCTCCGTTGTAGTCCTGTTATTTTATAAGCTACCTCTAATATTTTCTCTGAGTTTTCATTTTTTAAAAGATCTAAATATGTTTCCACACCATCAACAACCATCATGTCTACAAAGGTGTCTGCAAAAGAATAGGCGTTTTTTATATTATGGTTTTCAAATATTTTTGCTATCTTTTTCTTGAAAACACGTTCTTCTTTTGAGGTTAACATGTGTCTATTTTTAAAAGAATCTTCCATAAGTGCCAAAAATTCTAACCTTTGTTGTTCTGGAAGGTCCTTAATAAATATGGGGTATTTGTTTAGTACAAAATTTAGAGTATTTTTTATATTTCCTATTGAAGATGTTATGGCACCAAGTGGCGTATTTATTTCATGAGCAACACCAGCAATTACCTGGCCTAAGGCTGCTAGTTTTTCGGAATTTATAAGTTTTTGTTGTGTTTGTTTTAGGTTGCCTAATGTTTCTGTTAATTCGTTGGTACGTTGTTTTAAAGACTCTTCTCGTTCGTAAATTTGCAGAAGCATTTTGTTATATTCATCCACTAATACGCCTATTTCATCATTGCCTTGTTTTTTAACGCGCATTTGATAATTTCCTTTTTCAGAAATTTCTTTAGTAGCTTTTGTTAAATGTATTATAGGCTCTGATACTATTTTTTGTAAGCCGTATGCAAGCGTAAAATTAACAGCAAGAAGGCCAACTAGTAATAGTATCATAGTTGTTATGTAGTTTCTAATTTTTAAGGACAAAACTTCAGTCGAAACTCTTAGGTAAATAGAACCCACCTTATTGTTTTCAATATAAATGGGTCTAAAAACGTTTAAATAATTGGTGTCGAAATTCTCCCAAGAATCAGAATTATTGGTGTTTGAAGTTACAATTTTTTCTCCGTCTGCATAAAAATCGGCAAATATTTCATTCTCGTTATTATAAACAATGCCAACATCTACAGATGGAATGTTTTTTAGTTTTTCAAGTGTTTCCTTTGCGTTTTCTGAAACATCAAAATCCAGAGAAACAGCACAATACTCGCCAATTAGATGAGCATTAATAATGGTATTATTTTTTAAGTCTTCTTTAAAATTTGAAATATTACTAAAGATGACATACACTAAACCTATTACAAGGGAAAATAATGATACTAGTTGGATAACAAGTATCATTTTAAACTTTATGGATAGGTTTTTAAATAACATATAGTATAGGCGCTAAATGAAAAATACTTTTATTTAGATGTTATGGTTATTAAATAGGTTTACTTTATCGTTGTTAGGCATTGTAACTGTACTTTTAATTTTTGATGAGGAGATAGCAGTAATATCTAAGGAGCAATATCTAGTGTTTCCTACTTTAGGAATGGGGGTTATTAAATTTTTTGCAAAAGATCGTTTTTTTTCATTACTATTTAATGTCCATACGGTTTTTAAGACTACGTTGTTGTTAGTGTCATTTATAACTAAAACACCATCGGTGGTAAATGTAAAAGAGTAGCATTTATTTAAACTAGTTTTAAACAGGGTAAGCTCTGTAATTTCTAATCCTGCATAAATTTTACTAGAAGGTAGATTGTTACTTTTTATATGCCATGTTTTAGAGTTCAAAATGTTATATGCCGATAAAGAATCCTCTTTACTACATGATAAACAAGCAATAATTAAACTAAATATTATTTTTAGATAGTATTTGTTTTTCATATTGTCTTGGTTAATTAAATATTTTTAGCCTTAAATTTTCCATTGGAATCCTATTAATATTATAGACCTTATATTATCAGCAAAACCATATTCTCGATGTTGACCTAGTAGGTTTTTTGCGGTAATATTTACTAAACTATTTTTGTTTATTTGATAAGATATTTTTGCGTTCATTATAAGGTTAGTTTTAATGTACATTTGCGATTTGTCTTTTTCAAGGTTTTCTATATCGCTTATTTGGTAATAGTTATAATTAGCAAATTCGTGTTGAGAATAAATATAGCCATCTGTATTAAACCCCCATTTGTCATATGGTTTATAGTTTATAGCAAAACCACCAAAAAAGGATGGGGTTGCATCTTCGCTCCATTGCGTTGGGTTTGTAGTGTTACTTAATTTAGTTGTTAAGATATCCCCTGTAGAATTTACATCAAATTGAATATTGGTTAATTCTACGTCTATATTTTTTCTTCCCGAAATGTTCGTTTTTTGATAATTTCCAAAAGCTTTAGCCTTAAATTTATCATTAAGGTCATAATCAATCGTAAACCCTAGACCATATTGGCTAGCATTTAAATTGTAATTTTCAAATTTAACTGCCCCACTAGCACTTATACTAAGTAAATCACCTACATTCCCGTTTTCATCAAGTTCTTGTTCGGTTATGTAATCGTGGTAGGCGTTTGGGTTTACAAAATTGTCTACTTTGGAATAAAACATTTCCAAATCTAAATTTAAAGTATTTGTTATTTTAGTTCGCCATCCAATTTCACTACTCGTAATAGTAGGGTATTTAAGGTCTTTTTGTCCATTAACATGCAGAGTAACTGGTATGGTTATAGGATCTATACTGTCATCAATTACGTGGTTATAATTAGTTGTAATTATGCCATTTAAGTAGGTGTCAAAAAAGAAGGGAGATTTTGAAGCTTTGGAATGTACAGCACGAACTAAATTACTTTTATTAATACGGTAAGTTGAAGCTATTTCATAGTTTAAAAAATAGTTTTTATTAAACCCAAATTTATCTAAACGGGCAGCGCCAATAACTCTAAGTTTTGGTATGGGCTTCCATTCTGTAAGCATAAAAGCAGAAATAGAAAAGGTTTTTCTTGCTTCGTCTTTAAATTGAAAATTTAGATCGTTAAAACTGAATCTTTCATTGTATGTAAAAGGACTGTTATACATTAAATATTTATAGTTAATACCTGGCCTGATACTTACCGTTTTAAATTCTTTAAAATACTCTAAATTACCATCAATAGTAGTAAATTTATAAGAATTAAACTTGTAATTGTTTTCGTCTTTTCCTGTGTTAATGTTAAACTGGCCGCTTAAGTTATTGTGCTTTATTTTGGCGTTTAAATAGTAACTTTCGGATTCTGTTTGTGATAAAGGTGTTGCTAAATTTAAAAAACCTGTTCTTTGGCTTTGAGATTTTTGGGCACCTAATGCGATATCTATATTTGAATTAACACCATAATTATGTGTAAAAAAGATATTTCCGCCTATTCTTCTTAAGCTAAGTTCTTCGTCGTAAAAAGCACCTAGTTCTTCTTGATACTCTTTATACGTCCAAGGTGCGTTAGTATCGTGGTTTTTTATGGGCTCCACAAACATGCTTAAATTATCTATATCGGTATAATCTTTTTTTACAAAATCATAATAATTACTATCAAAACGGTAACGTTCAGAAAAGTTACTTGAAAATGTTAATTTTGTCTTATCATCCCAATTATAACCAAGGTTTAAACTAGCGTTTTTAGCTTTATTAGTTCCTATTTGGGTGTTTACTGTTACATTTTTTCCTTTTTTATTGGCATGTGAGGTAATTATATTAATAACACCGGTAACTGCATTAGGGCCGTATAAGGCAGATGCAGGACCTCTAACTACTTCAATTCTTTCAATATCATTTAGACCAACCGGTAGGGTTTCCCAAAAGGTTCCTCCACTAAAGTAACTATATACAATTCGATTATCTATCATAACCAAAATGGTGGTGTTGTAAGATAATGTGAGGTATACATTTTTAGTAATATCGTCGTAGCCTCTAATATGAATGTCATAATTACCAGGTGTAATTTCTCTAACAATTAAACCTTGAGATAATCTAAGTGCTTCAGGAATAGTAGTTACACCAGAATTATTAATTTCTTCCTTGCTAATTATAGTTGTAGATAGAGGGGTTTCAAATAAATCTTCTGGATGTTTAGAGGCTGTTATTACAACATCAATATCTAATAACTCTTCTAAAGTCATTTCATTATACACTTTGTCTTGTTGCGCAAAGATGTTAAAGCATAACATGGGGGTTATGATTAAAATGAACAAAAGTGTTTTTTCCTTAAAATTCATAACTTGTTTCATTTAAAAATTTTTCCTATTCTCAATATATCCGAAGAGAATGATTGACCTTCCATTTCTAGTGATGTTAAATTCACTAATATTTTAGGTTTATTGTTTTCAATTCCAAATCCGAGGGAAATTTTGCCTTGTTCTACAAAACGTGTTGTAGCTGTAACAGATAAAACTTTTTGAGCTTTACATACGTTAGAATAGTCATGAATGCCAGCCATGAAATAAACAACATGGAAACCAAAAATGCTTTGCTCTAATTCTTTTAATGCTATGGCTTTAACAACGATATTACTACCTAGTCCTTTAATAAATTCATCTTTAGCCAATAGAGAATTTTGGTTATAAACGACTAATATTTTAATGTTTTTATTTTGAGTTATTTGAGGGTTGTATTTTAGTACCTTAGTAAGAAGTGCTGCCTGTATGTTTTCGGGAACAGCTATTTTTTGAGCATTAATAATGTTGCTTAAACATAAAACAATGCAGATAAAAGCTAATTGCTTAGCTAAGCTATTAATATTTCTAGATAACTTTAAGTTAAACATTTAGTAGGTTTCCGTTCTAGATCTAAAGTCAATAATTTGGGTACAAAGAATTGAGTTTATTTTTATAGTATTTTAATTTTTATATGATTAAAAAATAGTTGCTTTAAACAAAATTAAAAATAAGCCAATAAATTCGAGGCAATACTTGGTTTATTGTTTTAGTTAATTAATAAGGTATTTTTAGTTTTAGTTATAGATGTTTAAAAAATACTAAAAGCGTAAAATACAAACTTTAAAATAGGTTTATTTGGGTCGTTTTTTTTTTATGGAATTTTATTAATTTAAATATTAAAACGTATTAAATAGAACCTATTCTGACAAAAATAGTCATTTTATCTAAAATATTAGCCTTACGTCGTTTTTTTTTAAACTAAATATTCGAAATTAATCTAAGAAATACAAATGTTGTAAAGTCTAATTAATTTGGCTTGTAAATATAAATACACGCCAATACTCTCTTAATAATAGTGCTTTTTATTGACTTGGCTTTTGGGGTAAAGTATTAAAAATAAATACTTTAAATTTAGTATTTTAAATAATTTTGTAGTTTAAACAAGAAAGCTTCAGTTATTTATCATGGTGCATGGAAGTCTATTGGTTTTTAATTAAAATACATTTCTTACATTTAAGGTGTAAACTAAAAAGTATGCTTAAAAAAGTTTTTGCTAGTGCCGTATTTGGCGTTGAGGCTTCAACTATAACAGTTGAGGTAAATGTAGATAAAGGTGTAGGGTATCATCTTGTAGGGTTACCCGATAACGCTATAAAAGAAAGTAATTTTAGAATAGCTGCAGCGCTTCAAAATAACGGCTATAGAATTCCAGGTAAAAAAATAATCATTAATATGTCGCCTGCCGATTTAAGAAAGGAGGGAAGTGCATACGATTTAACTTTAGCCATTGGTATTCTTGCATCTACAGATCAAATTAAAGCTGAAGATTTAGACAAATACCTAATTATGGGCGAATTGTCGTTAGACGGAAGTTTGCAGCCCATTAAAGGTGCTTTGCCAATTGCGGTAAAGGCTAGGGAAGAAGGATTTAAAGGCTTTATCCTGCCGGCACAAAATGCCAAAGAAGCTGCTATTGTTGATAACCTTGAGGTTTATGGTGTAGAAAATATTAAGCAGGTTATTAACTTTTTTGATAAAGGTGAAGCCATAGAGCAAACTATAATTAATACTAGAGAAGAATTTGAAAAAAATCTAAATTTTCCTGAGTTTGATTTTTCCGATGTAAAAGGACAAGAAGGTATTAAGCGCTGTATGGAAATTGCAGCTGCTGGTGGCCATAACATTATTTTAATTGGTCCTCCGGGAGCAGGTAAAACCATGTTAGCAAAACGTTTACCCAGCATTTTGCCACCAATGACGTTGCATGAAGCTTTAGAAACCACAAAAATTCATTCGGTTGTAGGGCGTGTAAAAGATACAGGTTTAATGGCGCAACGCCCGTTTAGGAGTCCGCACCATACCATTAGCAACGTAGCACTTGTTGGCGGTGGTAGCTATCCGCAACCTGGAGAAATATCCTTATCGCACAACGGCGTTTTGTTTTTAGATGAATTACCCGAATTTAAACGAGAGGTTTTAGAAGTAATGCGACAACCATTAGAAGATAGAGAGGTAACTATTTCTAGAGCAAAATTTACGGTTACCTACCCATCGTCTTTTATGTTGGTGGCTAGTATGAATCCGAGTCCGAGTGGTTTTTTTAACGATCCAGATGCACCTATAACGTCGTCTCCAGCGGAAATGCAACGTTACATGGGGAAAATTTCTGGCCCGTTGTTAGATAGAATTGATATTCATATTGAAGTAACTCCAGTGCCGTTTGATAAGTTGAGTGACGACAGAAAAGGAGAAACATCGGTAGATATTAGAAAACGAGTTACAAAAGCAAGAGAAGTGCAAACTAAGCGTTTTGAAGATTCTGATAGCGTGCATTATAATGCACAAATGAATGTGAAACAAATTAGAAAACATTGTGTTTTAGATGATGCCTCGAAACAACTATTAAAAACCGCCATGGAACGCTTAAATTTATCGGCTCGGGCGTACGATAGGATTTTGAAAGTATCTAGAACTATAGCCGATTTAGAAGGTGTTAACCATATAAATGGAGCGCATATAAGTGAAGCGATTCAGTATCGTAGTTTGGATCGTGATGGTTGGTTGGGTTAAACATTCCTGCGGAGGCAGGAATCTCTTTTATTATAACTCTAATTTACAATGTCGTTATCGCCAGCGTTTCGCTATTAGCAATTAGAATACTTAAATTAATAAGATAAATTAGATTGGGTTAATATTGGATTTTGTTAGCAGCGGGTAACTTTTTATTAAGGGTTAAAAAGCTGGTTTCTAATAGCGTAGAGCACCAATCCAACTCGGTTTTTTACATTAAACTTGTTAAATAAAGTATTGCGGTAGCCATCGATTGTTTTCGGGCTAAGAAACATTTTATCTGCAATTTCTTTATAGGTTTTATCTGTACAAGCGTAGTTTAAAAACTCCATTTCACGTTCTTTTAAAACAGTCATGGGTTTTTCTTGACCATGGAGCGCATCAACAAGAATTTTAGAGACGTGTTCGGTATGGTAATAGCCTTTATTTATGGTTTCGGTTAAGGCAATTTCTAAGGTGCTTTTTTCTATGTCTTTTAATAAATAACTTTTTGCTCCTGCTTCTAGCATTTGCAAAACATCTTTTGTTTTATTTTCTACAGAAATGGCTATTACCTTAATGTTTGGGTATTTGTCCTTAATGTACTTGGTGGCCTGTATGCCATTTAAAATAGGCATATTTACATCCATTAATATGATATCTGGAAGTTTTAAAGAGGCGTCTAATTTTTCTATAATTTCTTTCCCGTTATTGCATGAGTAACACACCTGGAAATTTTTAAAAGAATTCACCAAAGTACTCATAGCCTGGGCTAACAGTTGGAAATCGTCTACAACAGCTACATAATGCATAATTAATACGTTTTTATAGCTATTAAATCGTTAGGTTAAATGAGGAATAGTACAAATATAATAATTTTTTTGAACCGTAAGGTGTTAAAAATCAATTATGTATTTAGGTTTTTATTAATTTTCCTATTCCTTTTTCATTAATAGATTTAATTATAAATTTATAACATGAAAAATATTTTAATTTTAGTACTTACGCTTTCCGTTTTTAATTGCCAAAATAATCAAAACACAAAAACAGAAACCCCAAAACTCGAAAAAAATTCAGAACCTGTTGCATTGCTTAATATTGATCAAGCAAATGCATTAGCCAATTTACCTTTACACTGTATAAATACCGAGTATCCAAACCGCTTATCACAAACCTTGGGTAGTCAAGCAGATTTAAAATCGCCAATGCAATTACACCCGGGGTTTTATGGATGTTTCGATTGGCACTCATCGGTTCACGGGCATTGGAGTTTAGTTAGTTTGTTAAAATCCTTTCCAGATATTAGTCAGGCTTCAACAATAAAACAGAAACTACTCAATAATATTTCAAAAGAAAATATAGCAGCCGAAGTAGTGTATTTTAAAGGCAAACACAACACATCTTTCGAGCGCACTTACGGTTGGGCTTGGTTATTAAAATTAGCCGAAGCATTACATACTTGGGACAATGAAACGGCAAGACAACTAGAAGCAAATTTGCAACCATTAACCAATTTAATAGTACAGAAGTATATCGAATTTTTACCAAAGTTAAATTATCCACTGCGCGTCGGAACCCATACAAATACAGCCTTTGGTTTATCGTTTGCTTACGATTATGCAGTAACTGTTAATAACGAAGCCTTAAAAAACGCTATTAAATCGCGTGCCTTATACTTTTTTACAGCCGATAAAAATTGCCCAATGTCTTGGGAACCTAGCGGAAGTGACTTTTTATCGCCGTGTCTAGAAGAGGCGGCTTTAATGAAGCGTCTATTACCTGTAAACGATTTTAAATTATGGCTTAATGATTTTCTACCAGAATTAAAAAACAGAAATTATAATTTAGAAGTGGGTGTAGTGTCCGATAGAACAGATGGTCAATTGGTGCATCTAGATGGTGTTAACTTTTCGCGGGCATGGAGCTTGAACAAAATAGCAGAAGGCTTGCCAGAGTATAGGCATTTAAAAAATATAGCAAATAAGCATATCAATTATTCGCTGCCAAGTATTTTTGGCGATAGTTACGAAGGTGGGCATTGGTTAGGAAGTTTTGCTATTTATGCCTTGAATTCTAATCAAGAATAGCTAATTTAGTATAGTGGAGCAGCAAATAATAGATATTAATGTAGATACAGGCGAGGGTATGGGTAATGAATCTCTACTTATGCCTTATATCTCGTCCTGTAATATTGCTTGCGGAGGACATGCGGGAGACCAAAACTCTATGCAAGAAGTGGTTGCGCTTGCTAAAAAACATAGTGTTAAAATAGGAGCACATCCTTCGTTTCCCGATCGAGAAAACTTTGGGCGTTCCATTGTCGATATGTCTTGTGTAGCGCTATACACGGCTGTAAAAAATCAAATAAACGATTTATTAGACATTTTAAAGCGCGCGCATGTGCCGCTTCATCATATAAAACCTCATGGTGCTTTGTATAATTTGGCAGCAGTAGATGAAAAAACCGCAACTGTTATTGTTGAAGTTGTAAAAGCACTAGCGTTACCCACCAAGTTGTACGTGCCTTATAATTCCGTAATAGCTAAAGTGGCCATTAAAAACAATGTTGAAATTATGTATGAGGCGTTTGCCGATAGGAATTATAACGACGATTTAACATTGGTTTCTAGACAAGAAGACCATGCTTTAATTACTAATCCGGAGGCGGTGTTCGAACATGTTTATGCTATGGTTTTTCATAAAAAAGTTAAAACTATAGCTGGTAAATTGGTGGCGCTTAAAGCGGATACATTTTGTATGCATGGTGATCACCCTGATGCTGTTAAATTAGTTTCAAGTTTAGTAGATCGCTTAAAGACATTAGGCTATAAAATTAGATAATTAATATTGAGTTATAAACTTACATATAAGCCTTATGGCGTGCATGCTGTTTTAATAGAATGGCCAAAGCAAATAGATACCGCTATTTTAGATGATTTGCTTCATTTTAAGGATTTAATATTAAAAAAAAACCGTAATACAATACTTGAGGTTAGATCTGCATATAATTCATTATTAGTTGTTTATGTATTAGAGGTTGTTGATTTTAAAACAGCATTTGTTGAATTGCAAAATATTTACCAGTCAAACACTGATGTTTTGAAAACCGAATCTCGATTATGGAAAATCCCAGTGTGTTATGATGCTCATTTTGGTATCGATCTTGAGTATATTTCAAAAGTAAAAAACTGTTCAGAAGAAAGTATTATTACGCGACATGCTTCAGCTATTTATACGGTGTATTTTATAGGCTTTTTACCGGGTTTTTTATATTTGGGAGGATTAGATTCTGTGTTATTTACACCTAGAAAATCTACCCCACGATTAAAGATTGAAAAAGGAGCTGTGGCTATTGGAGGAAATCAAACGGGAATCTATCCACAGGAAAGCCCGGGTGGTTGGAATGTTATTGGAAATTCTCCTATTACGTTTTTCGACGCGACCAAAGAGCAACCATGTTTTGCAAAGGCTGGCGATAAAATTCAGTTTTATAGCATTTCATTACAAGAATACAACCAAATTAAAACCTTAGTGGAAGCCAAGGTGTATCAGTTAGAAAGTGAGGTGCTATATGATTAAAGTACTAAAACCAGGTTTTTATAGTAGTATTCAAGATGTTGGTAGGTTTGGTTTTCAGCAGTATGGCGTACCAAGTTCTGGTGCTATGGATCAAAACGCTGCGGCATTGGCTAATGGTTTATTAGGGAATTCTGAAAACGCCGCCGTTCTAGAAATAACTATTACAGGGCCAACATTACAATTTAATTGTGTCACCAAAATTTGCTTATCTGGAGCCGATGTAAGTCCTAAATTAAACAATGTACCGCTAACCAATAATAAATTAATTAAAGTAAACCCTAATGATGTGTTGTCTTTTGGAGCATTACAAACAGGCGTTCGCTGTTATTTAGCTGTTTCTGGTGGTTTTCAAACAGAACGTATTATGGGTAGCAGAAGTATGTATAGAGGTGTTACGTTTCATTATGTACTTAAAAAGCATGATGAATTAGAGTTAAATAGCGTAACAATAGAAGCAGGTGAGCAGAACTCTAGGCTTCGCATACAACAAAGCTATTTAGAATCAGCAGTACTTCCTGCTTTTAAAGGTCCTGAATTCGATTTACTCTCGGCTGTTCAACAAAAACAATTGCTTTCAACTAGGTTTACCATTTCAAAAGATAATAATAGAATGGCGTATCAGTTAAATGAGCCCTTATCGAATACCTTAGAGGCCATAATAACCTCGGTAGTGCTTCCGGGAACGGTTCAATTAACGCCCTCGGGAAAACTCATTATTTTAATGAGAGACTGTCAAACTACAGGTGGGTATCCTCGTGTTTTGCAATTAAAAGAAAGTGCTATAAATAGTCTAGCACAAAAATTTACAGGACACGAGGTGAGCTTCCAATTAAATACGCAGTATTAATTAAAGTTTAACATAGTTTAATTTAGGTGTTAGCTACTTTTGCTACTAAGTTTAAAATTTAGAATTATGCTTAGAAACACTTTGTTACTTTTAGTTTTAATAGGTCTTAACTACAGTTGTAAAGCGCCTAATACGGACGCTGAGGTTATTATAGATCAATCCATAGCGCTTTCTGGTGGCGAGCGTTTTAAAACGTCTACCATTGTATTCAATTTTCGAGATAAGCAGTATAGGGCAAAACACAATAACGGTAATTATGTTTTAGAAAGATATTTTACTACCGGTCATGATTCTATTGTAGATAGGCTTACAAATGATGGTTTTGAACGTTTTATAAATAACCAACGGGTTGTTTTGCCAGATTCTATAGCTAATTTGTACAGCGCATCGGTTAACTCTGTGCATTATTTTTCGGTATTGCCTATTGGGTTAAATGCTGAAGCTGTAAATAAACACTACGTTTCTCAAGTATCCATAAAGGGAGAGTCGTATCATAAAATTAAAGTGACTTTTAATGAAGATGGAGGCGGAGAAGACTTTGATGATGTTTTTCTGTACTGGGTGCATAGTGAAACTTATAAAGTAGATTATTTAGCGTACTCGTACCATGAGGGCAATGGTTTAGGAATGCGTTTTCGTGAAGCCTATAACGAACGTTATGTAAATGGTATTAGGTTTGTAGATTACAATAATTATAAGCCAATTTCAATTTCTGAAGAAGCAGCCTTATTAAATTTGGACGTTTTGTTTGCTGAAGGTGAACTTAAACTGCTATCCAAAATAGAATTGGAAGATGTAAGGGTAAGCTATGAATAGTACAAAAAAACGTCTTTCAAATTAACATTTAAAAGACGTTTTTTTATTGGCGTTTACCGTCCAAAAAAAATATAAATCTTAGTGTTTTGCATTACTATTTGATTGCATTGTTGGAGTAGGGTTTTTGTGCAAAACCGTTTCAATATAATCTGTGTAAATTTTTGTGTTTCTAATTTGTCGGTTGTTACTTTTACTTTTTATAGCTTTAGAAGTGCCAATTCTTTCTGCTCCGGCATCTATATATTTTAAGGCCGTTTCAAAATCATGTATACCGCCAGAAGCTTTAATTTTAGCTTTATTTCGTATTGTTTTTTTAATGATTTTTACGGCCGTTAAGGTCGCTCCACTTTTTGAAAATCCTGTAGATGTTTTAATAAAATCGGCATTGGCATCAACACATATTTCTGAAGCCTTTATAATTTCATTTTTATTTAATTCAGAAATTTCAAGGATTACTTTTAAAGGTGTTGATCCTATGGCTAATTTAACATCTATAATATCTTTTAAAACAAAAACGTGATTTCTACTTTTTAAGTAGCCTAAATTAATAACCATATCAATCTCATCTGCACCATCTTCTATGGCTTTTTGCGCTTCGAAAACTTTAGCTTCAGTAGACATGTTTCCTAATGGAAACCCAACCACAGTACATATTTTAACGTTAGAATCTTCTAGTAGTTGTTTGGCTAGAGCCACAAAGCAACTGCTAATACAAACGCTGTAATAGTTTTGTGTTTTTGCAACGTGACAAAGGTCAATAATATCACGTTCCGAGGTATGTGCTTTTAATAGTGTAAAATCAATGTAATTGGAAATGTCCATCATTGTTATAGTAGGTTTTTTGTGTTTTAATTTTTTCCGAGAGAATGAAAAAAAAATAATCGTTTCTTTAATTTAATGTGTGTTTTGGAGCAAACATTATAAGCTAATTTATTAAATTTTGTTAACTAAAAGGTACTAAATTGTTACTTTTAGATTAACGGTATTATTTATTAAATTTTATCCAAATAATTTATAAAAAATTATGTTTTGGGTATTATTTTTTATAATGTAAATTCTTATTTGTTTTTTGTAACAGTATCAGGTAGTTATGTGAAAACTTAAAAAATAGGACTTAGTATTTAAGTGATTTCTAAAATGATTTTTATTAGTAAATAAAAAAAGCAACAATCATCTTAATATAAGATTCATGTTGCTTTTTAACTAACCAACCATTTATATAGACCCTAAATATTTTAAAAAGTTACATTTAAATTAAATATTTATTATAAATTTTCTGGCACCAAGTGACCTTGGTTTCTAAATACAAGTTTATCATCGAAGGCATCCAGTAAAATGATGCTGTCTGTGGTTACTTTCCCAGATAAAATCTCTTTACTTAATTGATTTAACACATCTTTTTGAATAACCCGTTTTACGGGTCGTGCTCCATATTCTGGATTATAACCTTTATCGGCTAAGTATTTAATAGCCTCCGGCGTAGCATCAAAAGTGATGCCTTGTTTTGCAATCATTTTTGTGATGCCTTTTAACTGTAGGCCAACAATTTGTGTAATGTTGTCTTGTGTTAACGGTGTAAACATGATAATATCGTCTATCCTGTTTAAAAACTCAGGTCTAACGGTTTGTTTTAATAACGCTAACACATCTACCTTGGCACCTTCCATGGCTGTTTCCACATTTTTAACGGCTTCAAAACGCTCTTGTATTATTTGGCTACCCATGTTGGAAGTCATGATAATAATAGTGTTTTTAAAATCTGCAATACGACCTTTATTATCTGTTAAATGGCCTTCGTCTAATACTTGTAATAAGATATTAAACGTGTCTGGATGTGCTTTTTCAATTTCGTCTAAAAGCACTACAGAGTAAGGTTTGCGTCTAACAGCCTCTGTTAATTGTCCGCCTTCGTCATAACCAACGTATCCTGGAGGTGCACCAACCAATCTGCTAACTGCATGACGTTCTTGGTATTCACTCATATCAATTCTAGTCATCGCACCTTCATCGTCAAATAAGTACTCCGCTAAGGCTTTTGCTAGCTCCGTTTTACCTACACCTGTTGTTCCTAAAAACAGGAATGTTCCAATTGGTTTTTCTGGGTTTTGTAAACCTGCACGACTACGTCTTACAGCATCACTTACAGCAACTATGGCTTCTTCTTGTCCAACCACACGTTTATGTAGTTCTTCTTCTAATTTTAAAAGTTTTTCGCGTTCGCCTTGTAACATTTTAGTAACCGGTATACCGGTCCACTTAGCAACAACCTCTGCAATATCTTCATAGGTTACTTCTTCTTTAATTAAAGAGCTTTCCGATTGATTAGCTACCAAATCTTTTTGCAGTTTTTCTAATGCTTCTTGAGCTTCTTTAATTTTACCATATCGCAATTCGGCTACTTTTCCGTAATCGCCATCGCGTTCTGCTTTTTCAGCTTCAAGCTTAAAGTTTTCAATATCTTGCTTTCTATTCTGGATGTTATCTACAACTTCTTTTTCGCTTATCCATTTGGCATTAATTTCGGTACGCTCTTCTTTTAAGTTTGCTAATTCCGAGCGTAATGATTTTAACTTACTCTCATCTTTTTCTCGTTTAATAGCTTCAATTTCAATCTCTAACTGCATTATTTTTCTATCTAATACATCTAGCTCTTCTGGTTTAGAGTTAATTTCCATACGCATTTTTGCGGCGGCCTCGTCCATTAAGTCGATTGCTTTATCTGGAAGAAACCTATTGGTAATGTAACGTTGCGATAACTCTACAGCTCCAATAATAGCATCATCTTTAATACGTACTTTATGGTGCGTTTCGTATTTCTCCTTAATACCTCTAAGGATGGATACTGCACTCTCAGTATCGGGCTCGTTAACCATAACTTTTTGGAAACGACGCTCTAAAGCTTTGTCTTTTTCAAAGTATTTTTGGTACTCGTCTAAAGTTGTAGCTCCAATGGCGCGCAGTTCTCCTCTGGCTAAAGCAGGTTTTAAAATGTTTGCAGCATCCATGGCACCTTGACCACCACCAGCACCAACTAAGGTGTGAATTTCGTCTATAAAGAGTACAATGTCACCTTCACTTTCTGTAACTTCTTTAATTACAGCTTTAAGTCTTTCTTCAAACTCACCTTTATATTTTGCTCCGGCAATAAGCGCTCCCATATCTAAGGCAAAAATTTGCTTTTCTACCAGGTTTTCAGGCACATCGCCATCTACAATTCTGTGGGCTAAACCCTCGGCTATAGCTGTTTTACCAGTTCCGGGCTCTCCAACTAAAATGGGATTGTTTTTGGTACGACGTGATAAAATTTGAAGAATTCTTCTAATTTCTTCATCACGACCAATTACAGGATCTAATTTTCCGTCTCTTGCTAATTGGTTTAAATTTTTAGCATATTTGTTTAGCGAGTTGTAGGTCTCTTCTTGACTTTGAGACGTTACTCTATCGCCTTTTCGTAACTCTTCAATGGCTGCTTTTAAACCTTTTTCTGTTACGCCTTGGTCTTTTAACATTTGCGCTATTTTACTTTTCGATTTAAAAACCGCTAAAATAAAATGCTCGATAGACACGTAGTCATCATGCATTGCCTTAGCAATTATAGAAGCTTCGTTTAATGTTTTTCCTGCTTCGCGAGACAGCATTAAATCTGCTCCAGAAACTTTCGGAAAATTTTCTAATTGTTTATCTAATGCTTGTTCTAAAACATTAATATTAACATTCAATTTTTTTAAAATGAACGGTAATACGTTTTCATCAACCTCGAAAATGGCTTTAAAAAAGTGTTCGTTTTCTATTTGTTGATGCCCATAACTTTGCGCAATCTGTTGCGCCCGTTGTATGGCTTCTTGCGATTTAATTGTATAATTATTTGGGTTCATATTGTATTTGTTTTTATTCCTGCGGTAGCAGAAACCTTATTTTTATTATTTATTTTACAGGTATATTTCAATTACCTTACCAATGCTAATCACAAGACAAAATGACTGTTATTCCCTTATTACTAGTGACTTTTAGTCAGTTTAAGTGTGCTTGTTAATTTATTGTAAGTTAATTAAAACCTTTCGACCAAATTTAAAATACATGCTGTAATTATGATATTTTTGTTTAAATTATGGTAGAATAAAAAGCTAAAAATAACGGGACTATGTTCGGAAAAATATTTGGGAGTTCTAAAGCTCCAAAAGAAGAAAAAGTATTGCCATGGATTGCATTAAGCGAATTAGCGCAATTAGATGCTATTAGTGAAAAATCGAAAACGAAAACACAAGTTGTTTTTAAACATTCTACACGCTGTGGTATTAGTAGGATGGTGATGAAACAGTTTGTAGATGCCTATGGTTTAACGGAAAATGATTTAGATCTATACTATTTAGATTTGCTTAATTACCGAGAGGTTTCCAATGAGGTAGGATATAAATTTCAAGTGTTACATCAGTCGCCTCAAATTTTGATTATAAAAAACGGTGTTACGGTGGCACACGCTTCGCATAGTGCTATTAGTGATTTGGATTTGGGTACTTTTGTTTCATAATATAAAACGTTTTGAATTCGGATTATTTATTTGTTTATGGTACTTTATTGAAGGACACCACCAATAATGAGATGTCCAAATTTTTAAACGCTAATGCGGCGTTTTTTGGACGTGGTTATTTTATTGGTAAATTATATAAAGTGTCTTGGTATCCTGGTGCTGTAATTAGTTATAATGAAACGGATAAGGTTTATGGTGCACTTTTTAAATTAAACAATTTTGATTCAGTTTATAAAGTTTTAGATGCTTATGAAGGTGTAGATGAAAACCAACCTGATTCTAGTTTGTTTAAAAGAGAACTTGTTACTGCATTTTTAGATGATGGAAGGACATTGAACACTTGGGTTTATCTTTATAACCAATTGCTTGACGGTATACCTTGTATTGAATCTGGGGATTTTTTGAGGTTGTAAGTAATAAATTAATTATCTTTAAGTGATCCAAATGAAATGTCATCTCTATGAAATTTTTTCTATTTTTTATTTCGATATATGTATTTCAATTTTCTTATTCTCAACACTATGAGTGTTTATCAATAAATGATTCTGAATTTAGCTATCAGCCATGTGATGGAATAAAATTAAAGTTAGATAAATACACAAGAGACTTTCCTATTATTTATAGCATGAAGTCCTTTAAACACTCAGATGACGCTTATAAGTTTGAAACTAAATTTTTTAACATTCATAATAATTCAGATAAATTTACTTTAATTACTAGGGTAATTCCAAAGGAGTGTTTTACTATAAATAATTCGTTCGAGTTTAAATTGTTAGACTATAAAACTAAACTTTATAGCTCAGGTAGTTGTGAAGATATAAGGTTAGCAAATCAATATAGAGAGGCTGTATATAACAAAATATTACATAATAATCATCCTGAAGTCTCAGAATTCATTAGTCCGAGTGATGAAAATGAAATTAAACAAATTAATCAATCTAAAAGTTATTGGAGAAGGAAAAATGAAATAGAAGATAGTATCAAAAATGCAAAAATGCAGATTAAAGAAAATAAATTAGCCAAAGAAAAGAAGTATATAGAAGATTATCAAAAATCAGAATTTAGTAAAATTTCAGGAGGAGAATATTTATTTGCTATATATAAAAATGACTATAAAAAGGTCAGGGAATTAGATAAAGTTTATACAAAGCATATTACTGATGACTTGGAAAGAATGAATAAAGATGTTCGCAAAACTTTATTTTGGCACATGGAAGCAAAATATTTATCTATGTTGAATTTAGTAATATTGGAATATATGCATAATTACAAAAAAAATCCTAAGAGTTGTTTTAAGGATGGAGCTATGTCTTTTACGTATAATAAAACTACGGAAGAATTTCAATTGGTTGATGGTTATGGTTGGAGTCATGGCACTTATGGAGGAGATCTTTTAACGGGACATTACCTTGTTAACCCAAAATTTATAGAAATATGTAAAAAGAAAGCTGGAGTTAGAAATTTAACGCAAAATTTTGCTTCAAGAAACCATCCACTAGCTAAAGGAGTAGAAAGATTAAGATTAAATTTTAAGTGTGATTCGTTAGAGATTGAACAATTTGAAAACAACCTTATTTCTGCTTATATGCGCTATTCAGAAAGTGCAAAAAAATAAAAGTAAAAGAAATTGGATAGTGCAATATATTTTAAAACCCTCCCAAAACTTAAGTTTTGGGAGGGTTTTTGTTTTATCTAATAGTGTAGGCATTAATTATATCCTTTAGTTGTAGTTTTAAATCTTCTCCAGTATCGTAAACCATTTGTTCGTTGCTAGGGAAGGGTAGACGTCTATTGTTTAATAACTTTGTATCTTCATTATTTAATGCACGTATATCGCCTTTATATTTAGCAAAAACAAGTTCGAATACAAACCCACTATCAATGGTAAAGGTATCTACAAGTTGGTTGCTTTGGTTATTGATATATACAACTTCTGCAATAATTTGGGAAGATTTAGTTTGTATGGTTTCATATAAACGAGCGCTTACTTTTATAACTTTTTCGTGTTTAATATCGTTACCTAAGCTATCTTTTACAACATTACCTTTTCTGTCTTTTTCGTATTCCCAACCATCTGAAACCTCTTTTTCGCGTAAAAACTCACGCTGATTAATGCGTTCTGGAGCGATTTCTATTTGTTTAAAATTAAGGTTCATAGCATAATCGTAATTAAGGTTTGGTATTTGGTTAGCGTGATATTCACTCCAAAATTTATTTAAACCGTAGGTTTCAAAATTCAATAAATCTGTTTCTAAACGTTGTGGTATAACTTGTTGAGTATCGTTATGGATAGATACTAAAATATAGTCTTTTCCTCGTTGGTGGGCTTCGGTTATAAGTTCTCTAGTGTTCTCGTAATTAGGACTTAAACGCTCTAGATAAGATAACTCCGTATGTGCTTGTTTTATATCCTGCTTATTATCAGACTCTAAAAGATTTAAACCTTTTTCGTAAATGTAATCTGCTAGTTGTGTTTTAGAATCTATAATATTGTCACTGTAGTCATTAAATGAAAACGGAATGTCTTTTCCGTTTACTGTTAATGGCAAAATAGGCTTTATTGCGTTTTGTCTTGCATTTAAATCTATGTATAGCTCGTAAATTTTTTTAAATGTTTCTGGATTAGCGTCTTTTTTAAGATGTTCAATAGCTTCTAAATCGCGATTTACGACTTTATTATACGCATCTTGAAGCATAATTACATACTCATAATTACGTTTCTTATTCTTATTTTTTCTTAGTTTTTCTAAAGCTGTATTTATAGCACCATCATAATTACCAGAATTAACTGCAATTGCAACTTGCTTTTTAGTGTTACAAGCTATGAGTAATATAAATACAATTGAAAGAAGTAGTAGTTTTTTCATGGGTTAATTGTTTTGATTATTTGGTTACTGTTTCAATAGTGGTGCCAAAATACGAACTTTATATATGAAATGTTAATTTATACGATAAAGGGTTATTAAAAATCTTGTTTTGTAAATTTAATATTACTTTTTGGTTGTAGGTAAGAGTTTTTTGAATACCCTAATTTAGTTGTAAAACTGTGTTTTAGTGTTTATTAATTTGGTTTTAAAACTATGAGTTTTTCATTTTTATTAATATGTAAAATCAACTTTTCAAATTTATAGTTTGTAATTATAGTCGGTATAGTTTGAATTTAAACAAAAGCCTCTGCAACTAATAATGTTGTAAACCCATTAGTAACTGGTTTTGACTGGTTAACTCGCGTTAGGGATTGTAATGAATAGCCCACAGCCTGACGAAGGAAGTGCGAGGACTTGTAATGGAAAGCCCGACCCTTGTGGTAACGCTAAAAAAATAAAACGCCCTTAAACAGTAGTCTAAGAGCGTTTTTGTATTTTAAATTTTAAGGTGCTAAACTATTATTTTTTACTATAAATAGGTAATAATTTATTAGCTACTTTACCAAAACCAATGCGTGTACCATCCTTTTCGCAGTAGCCTCGCATAATTACAGTATCGTTATCGTTTATAAATTTACGTTCTGTACCATCTTTTAACTTAATAGGTTTTTCGCCTTTCCAGGTAAGCTCTAGCATAGAGCCATAACTATCTTCGGTAGGGCCAGAAATAGTTCCGCTTCCCATCATATCGCCAGAATTTACAGGACAACCATTAATGGTGTGGTGCGCCAACTGTTGCGACATGTTCCAGTACATATATTTAAAGTTAGATTTGCTTACTACGTTTTCTTTAGCGCCTTGTGGTTGTATGGCCACTTCTAAGTTAATATCGAAACTCTTTTTACCTTTATATTTAAGGTAGTCTAGCTGTTTTTTTAATGGTTTAGGGCTTTCTACGCGGTAAGGCTCTAAGGCATCTAAAGTTACAATCCAAGGCGATATTGACGATGCAAAGCTTTTAGCTAAAAATGGTCCTAATGGCACATATTCCCATTTTTGAATATCTCTAGCGCTCCAATCGTTAAGCAATACTAAACCAAAAATATACTCTTCGGCTTCATTAACTGGTATAGGCTCGCCTAAATCGTTAGCATCGGTAGTAATAAAGGCCATTTCTAGCTCGAAATCTATGAGTTTACTTGGTCCAAAAACAGGCTCTGTTGCCCCGTTTGGTAGCGTTTGCCCTTGCGGACGGTGTATAGGGATGCCCGATGGAATAATAGAACTACTTCTACCATGATAACCCACCGGAATATGTAACCAGTTTGGTAAAAGCGCATTATCGGGGTCTCTAAACATGGTACCTACATTTGTAGCATGTTCTATGCTGGAGTAAAAATCGGTATAATCGCCAACTTGTACAGGCAATTGCATTTCAATTTCGTCTAAACGAAATAAAATGGTTTCCTTATGTTTTGTGTTGTTTTTTAAGGTGTCGTTTTCGGCATCAAAAATTTCTGCTATTCTATTTCTTACGGCGCGCCATGTTTTTCTACCATCGGCAATAAAATCATTTAAGGTGTCTTGTAAAAAAATATCATCGGTTAGTGGAATACCATCAAAATAACCTAATTGATGCAGAGCCCCTAAATCTATAGCTGTATCTCCAATTCGAGTACCGATAGTAATAATATCGTCGCGCGTTAAAAATACACCAAAAGGGATGTTTTGTATAGGGAAGTCCGAGTTCTTATCAACGTGTAACCACGAAGTTCTATCTGGATTATTAGCGGATAGTGGCATGTCTTATGTTGTTAAAGGTTTATTGTTAACTTATCAAACCTAAACATTTTTTTTATTTTAAGTTAACAAAACAGAAAAAATATATATAAAAATTAACAGTTAATAAACCGTTGAAAACTTAAAACAATTCTACTTTTTTTTAATACGTTTAACTAATCTATTTGCTATTTTTGCACATTATTTAAATAAAACAAGATTTCCATTAGTATGGAAATAAAAAAAATAAACACTTATGCAACGCGACGAACAAATTTTTGAACTTATTCAAGCAGAAAAAGAACGCCAATTACATGGTATAGAACTTATTGCATCAGAGAATTTTGTAAGCGACCAAGTTATGGAAGCAGCAGGTTCTGTGTTAACAAACAAATATGCCGAGGGTTACCCAGGAAAACGTTACTATGGTGGTTGCGAAGTCGTGGACGAAGTAGAGCAAATTGCTATCGATAGAGCAAAAGCTTTATTTGGAGCTGCTTATGTAAATGTACAACCACACTCTGGTAGTCAGGCTAATACGGCAGTTTACCATGCTTGTTTAAATCCAGGTGATAAAATTTTAGGATTCGATTTATCTCACGGTGGTCACCTAACACATGGGTCGCCAGTAAACTTTTCGGGTAAATTATATAATCCAGTGTTTTACGGCGTAGAGCAAGAAACAGGTGTTTTAAACTACGATAAAATTCAAGAAATTGCAACAAAAGAGCAACCAAAGCTTATAATAGCAGGAGCTTCGGCATATTCTCGCGATATCGATTTTAAACGTTTTAGAATTATAGCAGATAGCGTTGGTGCCATTTTAATGGCCGATATTTCGCATCCTGCAGGTTTAATTGCAAAAGGTATTTTAAACGATCCATTACCACACTGTCATATTGTTACAACAACAACGCACAAAACATTAAGAGGACCAAGAGGAGGTATGATCATGATGGGGCAAGATTTCGAAAATCCTTTCGGAATTAAACTTAAAAACGGAAGCCTACGTAAAATGTCGTCTTTATTAGATTCTGCAGTTTTCCCAGGAAACCAAGGTGGACCATTAGAGCATATTATTGCAGCAAAAGCAATTGCATTTGGCGAAGCTTTAACCGACGATTTTTTAACCTACCAATTACAAGTTAAAAAGAACGCCTCAACTATGGCAGATGCCTTAGTAGCAAAAGGCTATAACATTATATCTAACGGTACAGATAACCACTGTATGCTAATCGATTTACGTAACAAAAACCTATCTGGTAAAGATGCGGAACAAGCGTTGGTAAAGGCAGATATTACAGTAAACAAAAACATGGTACCGTTCGATGATAAATCACCATTTGTAACCTCAGGAATTCGTTTAGGCGTATCTGCAGTAACAACCCGTGGTTTAAAAGAAGACGATATGGGTGCTATTGTAGAGCTTGTAGACGAGGTTATTACAAACTTCGAAGACGAGGCCGTACTAGAAGCCGTAAAAATAAAAGTAAATGCTATGATGAAGGATAAACCTTTATTCGTATAAGCAAAACCAAAAATAATTATTTAAAAAATCCTGCTGCAAAGCGGGATTTTTTTGTTTTGGGCGCTACCCGAAAAGGGTCGGGCTTTACACTATATCTTTTTTTGCCATTTATGGCAGCAAAAAAAGGATGCCGCTACAATCCCTAGCGCGGGCAAGTAAGTTGTAATGCGTGCTTAATTAGAAGTTTTATCTAGTCCTGTAGCATACAGTGCTTAATTGCTATAATAAATAATGGCGTTTTTTGGGGTTAAGTAATTTGTTTACCATTAGTATCGCTTTTTTTTAGCAAAAACTTAGCCATAGTACTCTATGCGGCAAACACCTTAACTAAGCTGTTTTTAAGCTAGAGCTTTGTTTTGTTAGGCTATTTTTATGTGGTTAGTCTTTCCTTTAAAAGTTTAATATATCTATTAGTGTCTTCGAGTTCTGGGAAATGTCCACAATTTTCAAATTCGATTATTTCGCAATTAGGCAGGTGTTCTAAAATAGATTTATTATTTGTTCTTCTATGCGTAAAGTCTTTTGTACCCCATATTAAGGTAGAAGGCACTTCTAGGACTTTTAATACCGACTCGCTTTCGTTTTCTAGCCCTTGTACCAACCCAGACAAGCAAAAACAACCTCCATTATTTAACATTTTTATTGCAGGATTAACAAAATTTAATTTATCAGTATCTTTAGGTAAAGCATATTTATACCATGTTTTTGCTAATTTTTTTTCAGAAAAAGAATTTACTAGCTGTCCCACTATGGGGTATCTTAATACTTTTGGTATGCTTTTATGTGTCCACTTTACCATTTCGTTTATAGATGGCGTTTGCGATAAGAATAAATGCACAATTCTATCTGGAAATAGTTCGGCCGTTTTAATGGCATAAAATCCATTTGAACAAGAAAAACAAAGTGCAGCTTTTTCAATTCTTAAAATATCCATTAGGTTTATTACAAGAAGAGAAGCTTTATTAAAAGAATAATCATATTTAAAATTGGGATAGGAGTAACCAAGTCCAATAAATTCAAAACAAATTACCCTAAAGTTGTGCGATAATTTCGAAATAAGGTTGTTGTGATGTTCAATTATATTCGGACCATCAGGAACCGATATTATTACCGGCTTGTTGCCCCTAGAATCAAAAACACGAACCTTTCCAAAGTTTGTTGAAACAATAGAAAAGTTGTTAGTTAAATTGGTTTGTCTTTTTTTTAATGTACACCTAAATATATCAATAAAATCTCCTGCCATTTCATTATTTTTAATGTTATGTTATTTTTGCGTATCGTTTTTAACAGAAGCAAATACTGCCTTTATTATATTTATTATGTATATAAAAGACTTTTACTATTGCAAAAAGCGGATTGCCTTATGACGAAAACTTTGTTTAAAAATTAGCTTAAAGTTACTTGTTTTTTAACTCAGTTCTTTGTTGTGGTTAGTTTTTTATTTCCACTTTCAAATATTTTATTTCCTTTTCGCAACTTGTTTGAAAT
The DNA here is from genome assembly GCF_900112595.1 of Algibacter pectinivorans. GTDB lineage: Bacteria > Bacteroidota > Bacteroidia > Flavobacteriales > Flavobacteriaceae > Algibacter_B > Algibacter_B pectinivorans. The sequence goes on from NZ_FOMI01000003.1 coordinate 220,759, forward strand.
TCAGATTCAAGTTTTAAATAGTAACTATTATTTAAAACTTTAGATTCAATCGTTCTCCAACCTTGAATTCCAATAACGTACTGTTCTTTCGTTTTTAAATCCGTTAATGCAATTTCTTCTTCTCCATAATAGTTTGAGTGAGAAATGGTTGCTTCTCCATTTGAAGTCAAAGGTTTTCCCATTGTAAAACAAGTCAGTCCGTTTTTCAAGTCAACTGATAAAAATCCCCAACCCTCAAATTCAGTAATTTCAATTAATGCGTTTCCGCAATAAGTTCCCTTAAATTCGTAATTTGAATATCCTTTTTCTTTTAATAAATATTTACACGCTTTTAATTCAGGTGTTTTTATTCCAATTCCATTATTAGCATTTGCTCGAAATGTATAGCAAGAGTCTTTAAGTTTGAAAATTTCAGGATATTTTTTGGTCAGTTCAATTTCAGATATTGGCTTAAAATCAATAAATTTTTCTGAAATTCTAACAACTTTATCATATTCCGATTTGTCAATAAGTTCCGATTTTCCATTTAGAATATTCGACAAATTCCGTATTACAAAATCACAATCTTGAGCCCAAGAAGTTTGGACAATGGTAAATAGAAATATTAAGATTAGTCTTATTTTCATTGGTATGTCAAATTAACCACAACACGTTATATAATAACTTTCATTACTCATATCCCGCAAATAGGTCAGGATAAAATAACTTTTTAGTTATTGTTATCCCGTAAATATAATTATTTTTTATGTAAGAAAATTACAAATTGTAGAAAGCAAGAAAAGCACGCGTATAAAAAGGGTATAAAAAAACCAACCATAATTTAGGTGTCATTATGGTTGGTGTTTGTAAATTGTAAAAACTAAAATGACTCTTCTAAACCTTAGCCACTTTTTTATCTGCTAGTTCTCTTGTTAGCCACCCACTTTTGTTTGCAGTAGCAATAGCGTAGGGTGTAATCCAGAACAAGCCAAAGGTGTATAAAATGCTGTACGAATAAGCCCAAAATGCCTCGAAAGATCTGTATCTATGTGCAAAGAACAACACCGGAAATGTAGCAAGTACTAAAATAGTTACTAGTGTAGAGCCTACAAATAATAACGGGTGTACAAGTACAAAGTATAACATGAAAAATAAAAACGGAAAGCTCATTAAAATTTTAGAAAACTGACTAATAAATAATAAACGTGTTCCGAATTTAGAATCGGGTCTAAAATTAGTAAACACATATTTAGCCATTTCTAAATTTTCGCGCACATTACTGCGTCCCCATCTAATAAACATTTTATATAAACCTGTATATTCCTCTGGTACATTGGTGTAAGCAATAGCATTTTTTTGAAACAGCACATGTTTACCTTGTTTTAATATCATGTTGGTCATGGCGCGATCTTCACCAATATCCGATGGTGTACCCATAAACGTTTGGTTAATCCATTGTGGTAAACAGTTATGCACTGCTGTACTGCGGTAAGCTGCTAAAGCACCAGGTGTACAAAGCACCGAGTTTAAATTACTTTCGGCAGATCTTACAAACTCGAAACTTAATACAAAACTAACATCTAGCATTTTAGGTAGCGTTGCCTTTTTATTGTTTAAAACACGAATGTTTCCTGCTACGGCACCACATTGCTCGTTATGTACAAACGGACTTACTAAAAGTTTAATAGTATCGGTGTTTACAATAGAGTCGCTATCTACGGTAACATAAATATCGCCTGTTCCTACATTAAAACCACGGTAAAGGGCGTGTCGTTTTCCTTGATTATGTGGTTGTTTGTATATTTCTAAACGGTCTCCTAATTTTTCTTTAGCATTTTGTATCCATGTCCAAGTATCGTCTTTACTACCATCGTCAATGGCAATAAGTTGTAGTTTTTCTTCTGGGTAATCACTTTCAGCTAAACTCATTAAAGTATCATAAACCTGTTTACCTTCGTTATAAGCTGGTACAATAACCGTACATGTTGGCAAGTCGGTATCTGGAACAGCTTCAATAGGTTTATATTTAAAAAAGTTATAAACCATGTATAAAAATAGTAACACTTTGTACGCCATAAAACTAAAGGCTACAACGCCAAAAGCATAACCAATTGTGGTGCTAAATTTATTGGCGTTAAACTGCTCGAAATCGTTATGAAATACCCAGAAAAAAGAAAGCCCTAAAGCCATGAATAAAAAAGTGCTTAGGGAAACAAAGTTGTTTTGAGAATTTTCGGGAGTTAATTGATAACGAAAAAAAGTTTTAGTAGAATGGATTGATTTTTTGATAATGAAATTAATTTTACGAAGGTAAACTTGTATGTCCATAAATCTATAAGGGTTTTTGTTTGATTTGTTTTTTTGGTTTATACTAGATTTACGTAGGAAAATTTGGTTTAGATGTCCTGTAAATGTTAATTAAAGCTTAACATTTTTATTAATAACAAGACTATAAATAGGTAATAGGCCTATTGCCTGAGCTTTATGGAAGTAATGGGTAAGTATTAGGAATTAAATAGTTTTTTTATTCCTTTATAATTATACCATTTTCAAGTTCTGTTTTAGCGGGTGTTTCAAACCAAGTTTCCATAAAGTCGAAATTTTCTTGGGTTACCTCAAACTCAAAAGTGTCGCCTTTTTCAGTATTGCGTTTCATAACTCGTTTTTGGCGAATGGCTTTTGGTATATCTAAAAAGTGAAGTTTTATTTGGTAGCCATTGGCCTTTGCAAAGCGTCTAAATTTCTCTCGATGTTCAAATTTTGATAGGCCTAAATCTAGAATGGCATCTGTTTTAGCGTCTTCCAATTGCTCTACTACATTTAAAATCATTTTTTCGGCTCTTTCAATGCGTTCTAAAAACCATTCTAAACCATCCTCTGGCTTTTTATCTTCAAGAAATAGCGTTTTATTCCAGGCATCAATAGAAAAGACAATACCCTTTGTTTTTTCTTTTAACGCCTTAGCATAGGTTGTTTTGCCAGCGCCTGTATTTCCTACTATTAAATGTATCATGTAGCCTTTAATATATTATCTAAATTAATAAGTATAAAGCAATTTCAAAATTTGAAAAAATATAAGGTATTAGTGTTACTTGTTATTCAAATACAGGAAAAACCCTTATAAAAATGAGGTGTAATCCTTGTGTGTTATCAGGCTATTTCCTCTTTTAAGCCCTTGTTTTTAAAACTAAATTTGGTTTTATCAATTAAACACACTCATGAAAAATTACTTTAAAGTTAAAGAAGTTTTTAAAACTATACAAGCGCAGGTTATAGATTATCCTAACGTAACAGGTATAGAAATAGCATCTTTAAAAAAAGACGGTGTGTACACCAGCGATTTATGTATTAGGGTTTTAGTGAATTCTGAAAACGTAACCATTAAAGATTTAAATATCCCCGAATCTATAGACGGTATAGCAATTAGCGTAACATATAAAACCATTTTCCCTCAATAATTAATTAAAACTGTAAAACTATGTAGAATTAAAACCCCATTAAAATGAAAGCATTAAACGACATTATTAAGGAAAAGCAATCTGCCGAAGCTGCTTTATTTAAACTAAAAGGCGTAACAGGAGTCGATGTAGGCTATAAGTACACAGATGGTAAACGTACCGATGAAATTACCATTAGGGTACATGTAAAACAAAAAAAGAAAACGGTTGCTTCAAAAGATAAAATTCCGGAAACAATAAACGGTATTAAAACAGATGTTATTGAAATGGAAGTTTTCCCTCAGGTGTTCTCTCAAAAACTAGAAAACATTTCATTACAAGCCGATACCACTACGTATGCCACGGTACAAGGCGGAATTAGCATCGGGCCAGAACGTACTATTTCAGGCTATGTATTTACAGGAACTTTAGGCTGTATTGCTAAAGATAATGTTACAAACAACCCCGTACTATTAAGTAATTATCATGTTATGTGTGTGGATAATACATGGAGTGTTGGCGATTTTATGTGCCAACCAAGTCGTGTGGATACAGGTTCGCCAGGAACCGATAGAGTAGGAGCTTTAGAACGCGCTGTTTTAAGCGGACATGTAGATGGTGCTATTTCCACTTTAAGTGGCAGACCGCACGACTGTTCTATTGTAGATATAGGCGATGTAAAAGGAACGGCATCGGCTGTTTTAAATTCGGCAGTAAGAAAACGGGGTAGAACAACACTATTTACCGAAGGTTTTGTTGATGCTATAAATGCCACCGTAAATGTTAACTACGGAGACACCATTGGTGTTAAAACTTTAACCGATCAAATTGGTATAAGACCCGACGAAAATGTAAACCCAAAATTTAGTGCTAAAGGCGATTCGGGTTCTGTGGTTGTAGATGCCGATAATAAGGTAATAGGGTTGCTTTTTGCAGGTAACGATTCTGGTTACACCTATATTAATCCGATTTCGCATGTTTTAAGCGAGTTGAATATTTCTTTATGTATTAAATCTAAAAGTGTTTTAAAAGATTTTAAAGATATTAATAAAGAAGCTAAAGAAATTAAACTTGAAAAGCTCGAAAAAAGTGAAAAATTAGAAAAGCTAGAGAAAAAGGAAAACAAGGAAATTAAAAAGGAAAAGCTGGAAAAGATTGAAAAGGTAGAAAGTAAAGAGTTTAAAAAAGAAATAAAAGAAATTAAAAAAGAGTTCTATAAGGAATTGCCAGATAATAAAGGCATTATGCCAGATAAAGTAGATAAGCCTATTACAGATAAGCTAGATAAACCTTTTGATGGCGGTAATAAGCTAAGAGAGATCTCGGATAACTATAAACCAGGTTTAGGTAACTTTAATACTGGCGGAAATACAATTGAAGATCGCTTGTCGCAAATAGAACAAAGTTTATCTGCATTAACTGCTTTTATTGGTTCAGATTTACGGCCAGATTTATCATCGGGCGCTTTAACTAATGAACAGGATATTGCAGCGATGCAAGAAAAAATGAATAAAGATATTGCTGACAGTATGATGTAATACGGCAAATAATTTTTGAGTTAGTCACTTTTAATAAAACCTTAGAAACAAATATTAAAAGCAAAGTAGCTATTTGTTTTTAAGGTTTTTAATTAATTACCTATTATGAATGTAATATTAAGTCATCCACAAGATAGCGATGCCATTTGGCTTTATTTGGAGCTTAAAAAAAGCCATGTTGATATAGAATTGGTGAGTCCGGAAGAGTTGCTAATGGCCGAAGAATGGACACAACATATTAATAATGATGAAGACCTGTTTTATATTAAAACAAAAAAAGGGCTAGAAATAACCAATAGCAACCTCAATTTTCTGTTTAATAGAACACAAATGGCTATAGCACCAATTTGGGATAAAGCCAAAGAGCCCGAACGCCAGTACGTACAATCTGAAATGAATGCCTTAATGATGAGTTGGTTAGCCCAGGTTAGTAAAAAAGGACGTATTTACAACCCAGGAAAAGGTTATAGTTTAAGTGGTGTGTTTTGGTCTAAACAACAATGGGCTAATGCTGCCTTTAAAGCAGGATTTAATTCTGCATCTTCAGAGGCTACTGCACTAATAGAACCTGTACTTGTAGTTGGTACAAAGGTAATTACAAATTACCGTAATAAAACCTTGATTGAACATTGTATAAAACTCTCTATGCTCGCCCAAACACCTTTGTTAGAAATTTATATAAATAAACAGGATGAAACCCAATTTTTAAGTGCCAATACTTATCCAGAACTTAGTAAGTATGGCGCTAAATTAATTGCTATTTTAAAACACATTATTTATGAAAACTAAAATGGTATTATTATGTGGTATACCTAGTGAAAGCCCAATCTCGAAAGTTAAAGATGCTTTAATGGAAACAGATGCACAGGTTGTTGTTTTTAATCAAAGACATTTTGAAAACACAGAAATTGATTGGAAGTTTGTTAATGGTGTGCCTAAAGGAAAATTGTATATGTCCAACTGCAGCTATGATTTATCGAGTTTTAAGAGTGTGTATTCTCGGTTTATGAGCGAAAATAACCTACCAGAAATGGAGGGCAAAGATGAAAAAACTAAGGCTAGATGTAAAATGCTACACGAATCTTTATTTGAATGGTTGGAAGTTACAAATGCTAAGGTTGTTAATAGGCACAGCAACATGTATAGTAATAGTAGTAAACCGTACCAAGCACAAATAATTAAGCGCTACGGATTAAAAACGCCTCCAACTTTAATTACCAATAATCCAAAAGCTGTTTTAGCTTTTAATGCAGCCCATAAATCTATAATTTATAAATCTATTAGTGGCATACGTTCCATTGTAAAGGAGTTCGACCCTACTGATACCGAAAGGTTAAATAAAATAAAGTATTGCCCGGTTCAATTTCAAGCACGTTTATCTGGTTTCGATGTTCGGGTTCATGTTATAGGAAAAGAGGTTATAGCCACTAAAATACTAACCACAGGTGTCGATTATCGTTATGCTAGAAAGGATGGTGGCGAAACCGAATTGGAGCCTTTCAAAATTTCAGATGCCATAAAAAACGCATGTGTAAACGTTAGTGCTGCACTTAAATTAGATTTTAGCGGTATCGATTTAAGATTTACTGATAATGGCGATGTATATTGTTTTGAGGTAAATCCAATGCCGGGGTATTCCTATTACGAAAGCAATACAGGGCAAAAAATATCTAAAGTTTTAGCTAAATATTTGGTGGCGTAATTAATGGTGCTTAAAGTAAATAATAGCTATTGGTTTGCAATTAAGTTGTCCACAATGGTTTGTATTCTACCACGTTTTATGGGTTTTATAATATAATCTGAAATCTCGCTAATCTTTTTCGCTCTTTCAAGATCGGCGTTATCTACCGAAGAAGATACCATATAAATTGTAATCTTCTTTCCTAAATTAGGCTTAATCTTTATGTATTCTTCCATAAATTGGAAACCATCCATAATAGGCATATTAATATCTAATAAAATAATATCAGGAAGTTCATCTTCCTTATTAAGATTTTCAATCATAAAGTTTATTGCCTCTTCACCATCAGAAAACGCGATAACGCTATTGTCAAAATCAAGAGATTGTATTGTTTTTTTGATGGTGTATTGATAGATATCATCATCATCAACTACGCAAAAGCTTAAGTTTTTACTCATCTTTATTTATTAAAATTTATATTGAATGTAGACCCTTCATTTACTACACTTTCAACCGATATTGTTCCTCCCATAGATTCCACTTGTACTTTGGTCATAAACAAACCTACGCCTTTAGCTTCCGGATGTCTATGGAACACTTTATTTAACCCAAAAACTTTATGTCCATGTCTTTCTAGGTTGATGCCTAAACCATTATCTTTAAATTTGAGTTTTTCAATGCCGTCTTCAACAACAGATTGAATAAAAATTTCTGGAGTTCTATCTTTGGATTTATACTTTATGGCATTGCTTACTAAATTAAGAAAAATACTTTCTAAATATACTTTATTATATTTAATATTTGGTTTTTCTGAAAAATCACAAACTATTTTAGTGTTGGTTTTTAAAATTTGACCAGATAAAATCTCTTTGGTTTTGTTTAAAACATCGTTAAAAGATAATAACTCCATAGGTTTAGAGCGTCCATCTTTAGTTTTTAAGGCCTCAATTAATGTGTTGAGTGTTAGTGTAAGATGATTTATTACCGTTTCGAACTTATCAAATAAGATGGTTCTTTCTTCCTCTGATTTTGCCGCTTTGTAAAAATCCAATAAAGAATTTAGGTTACTTACCGGAGCCCGTAAATTATGTGAAGTAATGTGTGCAAAATCTGCCAATTGAATATTTTGAGAAGTAAGCTTATTTGCTAAAAGTTCTAAGTTTTCATTGGCTTGTAAAATTTTGTTTTCTGCTTTTTTCTGAAATGTAATATCTCTAATAGCAGCCGAAACAAGAAGACCTTCTTCCGTTTTTAGCGGACTTAAACTAATTTGAATAGGTATTTCTTTTCCTTTTTTATTAATACCGTAAAGCTCCTTGCCTTCACCCATTTCTCTTGTTTTGGGTGTTTCAAAAAAGGTTTTACGATGCGTTGTATGATGACTATACCTTTGTGGTATAAGTATTTCTACAGGTTGATTTATTAATTCTTCGGCGTGGTAACCAAATAATTTTTCTGCTTGCTTATTAATTAACTGAATGTTTCCAAGTTCGTTTACAATTACCATGGCATCTGGTGCAGATTCTAGTAGTCCTTTAAACTTAATTTCTGCCATTCTTTGCTCGGTTACATCTTGGCAGGTGCCAATTATTTCAATAATATTGCCTGCTTTGTCCGTAATAAGTTCGCCAAGTAGTTGGATTGTTTTGGTTTTACCACTTGTGGTTTTAATGCGATGCAAAAGGTCGTAAAAAAACTTATCGTTTAAAGACTTTTCAACCGAATTGGTTACTAGTGCTTTATCATCAGGATGAACAAAACTAAAATACGTATCGTAAGTTAATTTTTTATTAGGGTGCACCTCAAAGATGTTATATAAGTTACTAGACCAAGTCACATCATTGGTAATAAGGTTCCACTGCCAATTTCCCATCATGGTAATTTTTTCGGCAGAATTTAAAACCTGATTTTTTCTTAATAGTTCGGCCTCAATATGTTTTTGATTGGTTATATTTTTTATAATTCTAATAAAACCAATGTTTTTTCCACTTTCGTTTATTAAGGGTGTTAGTGTGGAAAGCGAAATAAATGTGGCGCCATCTTTTTTAACTATAGTACATTCGCGAGCATCGTAACCGTTATATTTAGCTAATAATTTATAAGGATCGAAATCTGAATCCTTGCTGTTGTATTTTAAAGCAATGTCTTTTTTAAATTTTTTAACTTCTTTATCAACCAGAAAAGAATTGACTGTTTTTAAACCAATCATTTCTGAAGCAGAATATCCTAGTAAGATTTCGGCACCTTCATTAAACTGGTAGATTATTCCTTCATTATTGGTAGCTATAACAGCTATAATTTCAGAATTTAAATTAGGTTTCATTAATATGTATTGGTTAAGTCTATTGGGTTACTAAATGCTATATGTAACCGTAAATAAGGTTGCGCTTATTAAGTTTTAGTATAGCTATTTGCTAAAGATAAATAAAATAATGTTGTAATAAAAGACAACAATGCTTAATCCTCTTCTGGGAAAGTAACGTGTTGGTATGCTCCTAAGTCTGGAGAACCTGTTCGGTTTGTGTTTAAAATATCTAGGGGAACTTGGGTAGAAAATGTAGCTAAACCTCGGCCATTCGCGGCAGAATCTTCTCCAATTATTAATTGGTTTGAGTCCGGATCCTTAAAGTCTGGTTGTTCATTAAAAATGTTTCCTTCGTACTTTAAAGTGTCATCAAAATTGTAATTATCGCCTGTGTAATTGTTATTCGTATCATTAAAACGAATTAAACAATTGGTGAATTTAAAATTGAATACCACAGCATCATCTTCAATTTCATCTAAAAGAATTTCCGGATTATCATTTCCGTAGATAATACAGTTATTAAAATTAGCTTCAGTTAAATCTGCAATGGTTGCATTGTTGTCTTCATCTAAAACAAAATTGTTTAATAAAACCGCAGGGAATTGTCTAAAACCATTGTTCCAGTAATTTACTAAAGTAGAGTGGGTGAAGTTGTATTTTCCGCCTAAAGTTCCAGCAAAAGATGATAAACCAGAATTATTTATAACTAGGTTTTCGCCAGATATAGACGTGTTTCTTCCTAAAATTCCAAAGCTGCTAGAATTGTAAATTTGAGAGTTCGATATGCTTAGTTTATTGTTTGTTTCGTTTGGGTTACCATCAGATAGGATACCTATGGTTGAGTTTTTAATAGTAGCATAATTAATAGTATTGTTAACACTACCATCTAATAGCCAAATAGTGCCCCATTGCCCCGTTGTTTCAGAAAAATTAGGTTCTAAACGATCGCCTTCAAAAATCACTTCATTTTCCAAAAGGTCTTGATCGTTACTAAAAGCTCCATTTACATGTATTGAGGCGCCGTTAGGTACGATAATACCCGAATTATCATGAAAGTGAACGCGTGCTCCAGCATTAATGGTTAAGGTTTCATTTGGAGGAACCGTTGCAAAACCATAAATAACATAAGGTTTTTCGTTGGTAAATGTAAGCTCGTCGGGTAATAATTCGCGACCTTGTAAATCGGTTACCACTAATTCGCCTGCTATATTTAAAGTAAGCGTATCAATTACTTTTGTGGTGTTATCGCGGTCTGGAAAGATAAAAACAGCATCTTGAACTAAGGTTACCAATTCTACGGTTTGCTGGTTGTTGCCCGTATCAAATTCAATAGCATCGGTATATAAAAACTGATTGGCCGTAGCGGCTTGATTTTCAATATCAACCGTGGTTTCAATAAAGATAAACAAACTGTCTTTGGCTAGAACTTCTACATTTTCAAATACTTTTCCTTCGGATCCTGGTGTTCCGTTATTTTCACCCAACATGCCGTCTATACTTAATCGGTATAAGGAATTAAAGCCTTCCTTTAAGCTTATATTAGGAATAACAATATCGTTATCGCTCTTATTATATACTTTTAAATTGTAAGTGCTAGATCCAATATTTGTAAAAATAGTGTCTAAGTAAACGGTGTCCTTAGAAAATTGTAAAGTTCCTGTGCTTGGAGTGAACTCAAAGTCTTTACGACAAGAGCTCCAAAGCATTAAAAAAAGTAAAGTAATGGAAAAATATAAAAAACGTGTCATTTATAAATGCTAAGATTTGAGCCTAAAAATATAACTTTTGAAATTATGATTTAGTATAATACGGCCTAATTAATCAAATAATTCGGTAATTTCTTTAGGAATTCTAGAAGGGCGTTCCGTTTTAGCATTTATAAAACACCATTTGGTTTCGGATTTGGCAAGTAATTTATTGGTGCTCGCATTATGCATTTCTACAACGCGAGTATACGTAACACCTTCGGCCTTTGCGATATATGTTTTTAAGTTTATGGTGTCATTTAAAAACGCGGCGCTCTTATATTCTATAAAATGAGATAAAAGAAACCAACTGTATTTAGTTTGCAGTTCTTCTGATGCTTTCGATTGCCAATGGGCTTTAGCAATATCTTGCACCCACTGCACATAATGCACGTTATTAACGTGGTTTAAATCGTCAATATGATCTTTTGTAACCGTTAAGCTAGTTTCGTATGTTTTCATTTAAAATAAACTATCAGAATAGGACAACAAAAATAGAGGTTTCTATCTAGGTTATCCTATTAATTATAATAGTTCTTTTAACATTTTCACAGCAGATTCTGCTGTAATGTCTCTTTGAGGCGATCCAAACATTTCGTAACCTACCATGAATTTTTTAACCGTTGCGCTTCGTAAAAGTGGCGGATAAAAGCTCATGTGCCAATGCCAATGACTATTTTTATTACCATCTGTTGGCGCTTGATGAATGCCTGATGAATACGGGAACGAGGTGTTAAATAATTTATCGTAAGCTTTTGTTATTACGGCAATAGCTTCGGCGTATTGTAGTGTTTCGGTATCGGTCATATCCAAGATGTTAGTCATGTGTCTTTTTGGAGCAATCATAGCTTCAAAAGGCCATACCGCCCAAAACGGAATGATAACTACAAAACCATCATTTTCAAAAATAATGCGCTCTTGGTTTTCTAATTCTTGTGTTAAATAGTCGCCCAATAAGCTACTGTTATTTTTGTTATAGTAGTTTAACTGTTGTGTGTTTTTTTTGTCAACTTCATTAGGAAGTGTGGACTGGCTCCAAATTTGACCATGCGGATGCGGATTGCTACAACCCATTACTGCACCTTTGTTTTCAAATATTTGAACGTAATTAATTTTAGGGTTTGCAGCCAATGCTTTAAACTCGTTTTGCCACGCGAAAACTACATGCTGAATCTCGTTAGCAGACATATCGGCTAAACTTTTAGAGTGGTCTGGACTAAAACAAATGACTTTACAAATACCAGTTTCGCTTTCTGCAACAAGTAAACCATCGTTTACCGAAAACGTAGGAGAATCGTTTTGTAAAGCTGCAAAATCGTTTGTAAAAACAAACACATCTTTATAATTAGGGTTTACTTCTCCGTTAATTCTTGTATTTCCGGCGCACAAGTAACATGACGCATCGTATGATGGTCGTTTTTCGTTATTAACCGCTTCATTTTGACCTTGCCATGGTCGTTTGGCTCTATGTGGAGACACTAAAACCCATTCGCCAGTTAAAATATTAAAGCGTTTATGCGAGTAATCTTGTAAATCTGTATTTTTCATTATTGGAAATATAAAATCGTTGATTTTTTTATTTTACTAAGTGTGTGCCATCAGAAAGTGCAATAAAATACACCGAGCAATCTTTATTAAACTGTTTTTTGTATGCCTTAGAAGCTGTTTCTGCAAAGGCTTCAGCTTCACGTTTTGCAATTAAATTTATGGTGCAACCACCAAAGCCACCACCCATCATTCTGGCCCCTAAAACGTGCTTGTTCTGTTTAGCTTGTGCCACTAAAAAATCTAATTCCTCGCAGCTTACTTTGTATTGGTTTGAAAGCCCTTCATGCGATTGATAAATTAAAGCGCCTAAGGTGTCTAAATCATTATTTTCAATAGCTTTTGCAGCTTTAATAGTTCTTCTGTTTTCTTGAATAACATAAAGCGCTTTTTGATAATTTTCTGGAGTTACCTTGTCTTTAACCGTTTCTAAATCGGCTTCGGTAGCGTCTCTTAAAGCTTTAATATTTAATAATTCGGAAATAGCCTCGCAAGCCGATCGTCGGTCGTTATAAGCACTATCAGATAAACTATGTTTTACATTTGTGTTAATAAGCATTAATTGATGATCTTTAAAATCGATCTTATAAGGGTTCGATTTTATGGTTCTACAATCTAAATGTAATGCATGGTCTTTTTTACCAAACATACTAGCGTATTGATCCATTATACCGCATTTAACACCTACATAATTGTGTTCTGCTTTTTGCGAAATTAAAATCATATCCTCTTTAGATAAACCTAGCTGAAACAACTCATTTAACCCAAATACAACACTGTTTTCTAGTGCTGCCGACGATGACATACCTGCGCCACCAGGAATATTTCCTTTAAACACAATATTAAAATTGCCTATGGTTTTATTTCTATTTTGTATTTCGGCTACAACACCAAAAACATAATTTTCCCAACTGCCTTCTTTTGATGGTTTGAGTGTATCTAGGTTAAATTCGATAGTGCTATCTAAGTCCAAAGCTATAGCGGTAGATTGTCCTGTGTCGCTTTTTTCAATTGCTGCCGCAATACCTTTGTTTACAGCTGCCGGAAAAACAAAGCCATCATTGTAATCGGTATGTTCGCCAATAATATTAATTCGTCCAGGAGAGAATATAAGTAGCGGGGTTGTTTTAAATTCCTTTAAAAATGCCGCTTCAACCTCTTTTATAAGTGTATTGGTCATAATTTAGTTGTTTTCAAGATTTAAGGTCCACGTAATGGAGTAGGTGTCGTTTGGTTTTAAAATATCTAGCCCAATGTTATTATTAAAACTGTTTGAAACACCGGTTGTAGGCTCTATGGCAATAGTGTTTAATTTTGGAGGCGTGTACGCTTGTAAAAAGTTGTTTTTTGCCGAAGAATATATAGATAACTTATACTTTGGTGTATAAAATTGGATAGTATTAGAGTCTAAAATCCAACAATCATCTAATTTTTTGTTTTCAATTTTAAGGGATTTAAAGTGTTCTAGTTTTTCTGTTCCGGTAGTAATATTGCGGTCGCCAATGACTAATTTTTCAGAAGAATCAAATTCTAAAATACTTTCCGATAGATTATCGCTTACAAAATAAGGATGCCAACCTAAGTTAAACGGAAAAGCTTTAGAGTCTGTATTTTCCACTGAAAAATCAAGCTCTAAATTAGTTTTGGTAAACGTATAAGTTAATTGAATTTTGAAGGTATACGGAAAGCCAATAGATTCGTTTTCTTCTACATATTCTAATTTAATACTTGCAGACTCGTTGTCTGTAAAAGTATCAACGACATTAAAAGATTTGTTGTAAACCAAACCATGTAAGGCGTTGTTTTCTTCTGTTTGGTTTATTTCAAATTGGTATAATTTGTTATTGTAAGTGTATTGTCCATCTTTTATTCTATTGGCAAAAGGAAATAGAATAGAGGAGGCGTATGTATCTTTATAAGGCAATGGCTCTAGGCTTTTAATTATGGCTTGTCCGTTTAAAGTTAGTTCCTGTAAACTGGCTCCTTCATTAAGCTTAATCTGGCCATAAACCTTATGGTTTAATGATTTAATTTCAATTGTATTTAAGGCGTCGTTTTTAGTAATTGAAAACATAATTAGTTCTTATTTATAGTTATATCGAGCTTCTAATAATTAGATTATTAGTGTTCTCTATTTTAGTTTGTTCTTTATTTAAAATCATTTTGGCTAGACGTTTCCCCATGTAGTTGAAATCTGTTGAAATGGTTGTTATTCCGCCCAAGACAATTTCTTTAAGCAAGGTGTCATTATAGGATATTATGCCAATATCTTCGGCTATTAATAAACCTTCACTTTTCATTTGTTTGATTATTTTTAGCAAGATTTTATCCTCGGGAATAATGTATAATTCGCCTTTAGTTAAAGTCCTGTTTTTTAATGTTGCAATACAATCAAAAGGCATGTTGTTGCTTGTGCAAAAATCAATAAACCCTGCTTTCATGGGTAAAGGTTGTTTATCTTCAGAAAACAATAAAATTAATTTTTTATATTTTTTTATAAGATGAATAGCTTTGGAAAGATTATTAAAAATGGTCTTTTCGAAATTTTGATAAATCGCAGGATATTCTCTTAACTCCTCTTGAGTTTGGTCTAAAATATAAACTTTGTCTTTTGGTAAATTTTGAATCGCTGATTTTGTGTTTTTTAAATTAGCAGGCATGATTACATAATAGTTATAATCACCTGTATTTTCTAATATTAGCTTATCGAAGGTGTTTTTGTTGAAGTGATGAAAAAAAATATCGACTTGAATATTATCACCTAAGTGTTCTAAAAATGAATTGTATAAATCTTCTTTAAAGGAATTTAATTCGTCGAATAATAAAAATATTTTCTGATTAACGTTGATGTTTTCACTGTTAACGTAATAGCCTTTGCCAACTATAGATTTTATGATACCTCTACTTTTTAGCTCGTTAAAGGCTGTCATTACTGTGTCTCTAGACAGGTTGTTGTCATCCTTAATTTTATTAATAGACGGTATTTGGTCTCCTTTTTTAAGAGTGCCAACAAGTATAGCATCTTCAATAGAATTGATAATTTGCTTATACTTTGGGATTCCTATTTCTTTTTTAATTTTAATCATAATGTATTGCAAATATATATTTATTTATACATAAAACCTACTAGACCCTACTAGTTTGTTTTTTTATTTTTATTGAATCGTTGTAGTTTAAATATTAATATATATATTTGAAACATTGTTAAAAGAAAACTAAACTAAACCAAAAATATAATGTTAGGAATACTTTCATTTGCCGGTTTCACTATTTTGGTGGCCGTTATTGCTTATTATGCCACAAAAGGTACAAACGAAAAATCTTCAGACGGATATTTTCTAGGAGGAAGAAGTCTTACTGCAGGAGTTATTGCAGGATCTTTATTATTAACAAACTTATCTACCGAGCAAATTGTAGGGCTTAATGGTTCTGCTTATGCCGATGGTATTTTGGTTATGGCTTGGGAAACCTTAGCAGCTATAGCTATGGTTATAACGGCTGTGTTTTTATTGCCAAAATACTTAAAAGGTGGTATTTCTACCATTCCAACGTATTTAGAACGTCGATTTGATACTACAACAAAAGCTATGACTTCTGGTTTGTTTTTGTCTGGTTATGCCATTGTATTGTTGCCAATTGTATTGTATTCTGGTTCTTTAGGAATTAGTGGTATGTTTAATCTTCCAGAATTACTTGGAATATCTGAATGGGAGTCTGTTTGGTTATGTGTTTGGAGTATAGGTCTTATAGGTTCTGTATATGCTATTTTTGGGGGGTTAAAAGCTGTAGCTGTTTCAGACTCCATTAATGCTATTGGTTTACTTATAGGAGGTCTTTTAATTCCTGTATTTGGCTTAATGGCTATAGGAGATGAAGGTAGTATTACTAGTGGGTTAGCTAAATTAACTAGCGAATATCCAGAAAAATTAAATGCTATAGGTGGTGAAGATTCTTCTATACCTTTTGCTACTATTTTTACAGGAATGATGCTCGTGCAACTTTTTTATTGGGGTACTAATCAACAAATTATACAACGCGCTTTAGGGGCTAAAAATCTAGCCGAAGGTCAAAAAGGATTAACGTTAGCGGCATTTATTAAGATATTAGGGCCAATTATTGTAGTTCTTCCAGGTATAATTGCTTACCATAAATGGGGGGGAGAGGTTTTGTCTAACAATGATATTGCATATCCGAGGTTAGTAGCAGAAGTGTTACCAAAACCTATGGTAGGCTTCTTTGCGGCTGTTATGTTTGGTGCTATTTTAAGTTCGTTTAACTCGGCCTTAAATAGTTGTGTTACTCTGTTTGGTATAGATATTTACAAGCAATTTATTAACAAAACAGCGGAAGAAAGTAGAGTAGTGTCTGTGGGTAAAAAGTTTGGTATTGTACTGGCTATTTTTTCTATGTTTGTAGCTCCGTTTTTATATTATGCTTCGGATGGTTTGTTTGGTTATTTACAAACTGTAAACGGAGCATATAGTGTGCCTATTCTTACTGTTATTGTGGTTGGGTTTTTATCAAAACGTGTTCCTGCATTGGCTGCCAAAGTAGGTATTGTTTTTGCTTTTGTATTTTATGTAACATATATTATTTTAGCAAAAGGTTTTGAGATGGACTTGCCACATTTCTTGCATTTTCAGTTTATGGCTTTTGTGCTTACAATAATAATTATGTTGATTATTGGTAAATTAAAACCTAGAGAAACCGATTATGTTCAAGAATATACCCGAGAGGTTGATGTTACACCTTGGAAATTTGTTAAACCTGTAGGTCTTGTAATTTGCATTGTGGTAATTAGTACTTACGTGATTTTTAGCTAAAAAAATATAACGTTTTAATATATAAATCGTCATTAATTATAATTAATGGCGATTTTTTTTGCTCATTTTTAAGTCTAACTTGATTCGTAAAATAGCTGTAATTAGGCACATAGCTTAATTTTTATTTTAAATGTTATTTTCTAGTAAAAATTATAAACATTTCTTTTGGTTAGATATATAGTTAATTTTATATTTGCACACCGGAAAACGAAAATGTTTTCTTTGAGGGCTCTTAGCTCAGCTGGATAGAGCACCTCCCTTCTAAGGAGGCGGTCGCAGGTTCGAATCCTGCAGGGCTCACTTAAAGCTTCACTATATTTAGTGAGGCTTTTTTGTTTTACATACTTTAGATTGCTTTTTGTAACTGTATTGGATATGAGTGATAATTTTAAAAATGAATTTTTCGGAATAGGAATTCAGAATGGGAAAACTCCCGAAAACCTAGGTGTTTTATGGCGTACAGCTCAAAACCTAGGGGCAAGTTTTATATTTACTATTGGTAATCGCTATGCAAAACAAGCTAGTGATACGCATGATGCTGTTAAAGCAATGCCTTATTTTCATTATGATACTTTCGATGATTTTTTTAGTAATCTTCCTAAGGGTGCAAGATTGGTAGGTGTGGAGCTTACAGATTCTGCCGAGGCTCTAGAAACCTTTCATCATCCGCGCCGATGTGTGTATTTGTTAGGAGCCGAGGATCATGGTTTGTCTAAACAAGCTATCGAGAAATCTCATTTTTTAGTAAAATTTAAATCGGAATTAAGTTTAAATGTTGCTGTAGCCGGTAGTATCGTGCTTTATGATAGAGGTATAGATAAACCTCGCTCTTAGTTTAACAAGCTCGCCTTTTAATTTATAACCTCTTTAGTGCTGTCTGCTCTAAAACATTGTTCTTTACCTAAGTAGTTTGGGTCGCCGTGTTTTTCGGACCAAAAGCCATCTAAAACATCCTTAGATATGCATTTATAAACGACCACACCTTTAAAAACCTTGTGGTCCATTTTGTAGTTAAAATTAATTACAAGAATGTTGTCCTTAAAAAAACCTGTTCCAAATTGTTCCTGGTCTTTGTTTATTAGCCATTTTGCTTTAATTCTACTGTTTTCATCAAGCGTTAGGCTTAGAGAGCCTTTATAGGTATTGGGTTCGTCATCTTGATTGCTACCTACTACGGTATAGTGTCCAACTAAGTTTTTAAGCATCATAAGTTTGTCTTTTTAGTAATTAAAACAATTTTATTGCCGTCCATATCGGTAGTAAAAAACAAATAGTCGTTGCCGCCATCGTTAATTTTAAATTTGCTTCGTATTTGTTGCACCGTTTCCGGGAAATTTCTTGTGGTAATATTAGCCTTTTTAATGTCCAATCGCTTTATTGTTTTTTTATTATAGGGTAAAGAGGCCTCAATAGTGAAAATACGTCCTGGAAAATCTATTAAAGCAGAACTTGTATATAAATGAGAATGCTTTTGAAGCTTGTTAATCTTCAATTGTTTTGATGTTTGATTAAAGGCACCAGATTTTAATATGGAGGTATTAGGTTCGTATAAATAGGCTAGTGGAAGGCTATATGTTGGTTCGGTTAGCTTTTCTTCATCTAAAAGAAACGAAAAGTGTTCTTGTTTATCTTTTTTAATATTTACTGTTTTGATGGTAATTTTAGAGTCATATCCGTTTTCTAGAACCCAAAGCAGTTCCTTAACTTCATTATTAACCGCAACAACATGAATGGTTTTTACGTGTTTTAATTCGCTAATTCCAACTGATATATCCAATAAAGGAGATGTTTTAATCATGATGTTATTAGAATGTTTAAACAGCATATTTAAATGTTCAGGAACATTGGGTAGGCAATCTTTTAAAAAAAAGACCTTTCCTTTGCTATCATGACGTCGAGATGGATCGATATAAATCCAATCAAATTGCTTGTTCGAAGTTTCTAAATAGGCAATACCATCTTCGTTTATGGTTTCTATATTACTAATATTTAATTGCTGGTAATTATGGTTAACTATATCCGATAGGCTTTCGTTAATCTCACAATGCGTAACCGATTTAAAACGCTTAGAAAAGTAAAAACAATCTACTCCAAAACCTCCTGTTAAATCGATTACAGAGTTGCCATTTATTAATTCCGATTTGTATTTCGCTGTGGTTTCAGACGAGGTTTGCTCGATGTTTAGCTTGTTAGGGTAGTATATTTTATTAGTGGAATACCAAGTAAAAAGCTTAGATTTACACCTGTTTTTGGCTTCAATTTGTTCTACGATTTGTTTTGTGTCAACATCCGGAAATGTGGTTCCTTTTAGTACTAAATCACCTATTGCGATATTCGCATTGTTTTTTATAAAATTTTGAATATCAGTATTTAATATATTTTTATTCAAAGTAAAGATTAAAGGTTTTTAGTTAATTTTTTAACTATTTTATTATCTGATAAAAAGGCCTTTAAAATTACTTTTATGGCGGTATAAGCAGGTACTGCTAATATTAAACCAATAACTCCAAATAAAATACCAGTAATTAAAATCACTAAAAATATTTCTAGCGGATGCGACTTCACACTTTTTGAAAATATGATAGGTTGACTCCCAAAATTATCGACTAATTGACCAATAGCAAATACCACAAGTACCCAAAGTGTTTTAGGTAAAATAACATCGCTAAAGGATTCTCCTAAATTGCTTGTCATGGTTAAAGTGATCATTAAAAAACCACCAACTAATGGCCCAACATAAGGTATTAAATTTAAAAGCGCACATAAAAAAGCAATAACAACGGCGTTTTCAACACCAATAATTAACAGCCCAATCATGTAAATAATGAATAGAATTAGTATTTGAAAAATTAAGCCAACAAAATATCTAGATAGTAAGTCTTTTATTTTTGTGGTGGTGGTTTTCCAACGCGATTCTTTGTTTTCTGGAATAAACGTTAAAATGCCATTTTCGAATAATCTGCTGTCTTTTAAAAAGAAAAAGGAAATAAATAAAACCGAAAATAAGCCGATGCTAAAATTTCCTAATCCGCTAATTACCGAGTTTAAAAAATCGGGTAATATGGATAAATCTATTTTAGACATTAAATTAGATTCTTTTATGGATTTTTCGACGTCAATTTGGCGAAGATCAAAATAAGATATCACTTCCTTATATAAATTCTCAATGTTAGATTGTAGCTCCTCTATGTTTAATAGCGATAAATTATGACCCTGTTCGAGGACTAAAGGAATAAATAAGCCTACCAATCCTACAAATAGTCCAAGCAAGATGACTATGGTAATAATTACGGCAATTATGTTTTTAAACTTCAACTTGTTTTCTAAAAATAACACAATAGGTCGGCCAATAAGCGAAATTACTGCAGATATGGCTATATAGCCTATAACAGATTGTATCTTATACAGAAAGAACAATACTAGGGTAACACCTAATACAACGCCTATGGCTTTTAAAATACCTTTAGAAATGGTGTTTGAATTCATTTAGTAAATATAATATTATTTTAAATGCAGTGTAGTGCTAATTTTAAAATCGCTATTGCAGTTGTTTGGTTATTTCGTAAAGCGCAATGTTGGTGGCTTGAACCACATTCATACTACTGTTTTGCCCAAACATGTTTATGTGAACAATAGTATCGCAAAACTTAAGTATGCGGTCGGATACGCCAAAATTTTCATCGCCTATTACCATAGCTATCGGTGCTTTGTTTGAAAATATAGTGTTGTGTATGGCTTTACTATTTTCGGTAATTTCTAAAGCTAGAATTTGGTAACCTTTCGATTTTAATGACTCTACAGCGGTTAAAGCAGAATTGGTAATTTCATACGGCACTACTTTTTCAGTAGCTCTAGAGGTTTTTGCCATTTTGCGGCCCAACTGAATATTTTCGCCACAAAGCATTAGTTTCTCAATACCAAAAGCATCGGCAATTCTAAACAAACTACCAATATTAGGTGCATTGGTAACGTTATCGCAAATTAATGTAATAGGGAAGGTTCTTACAGTAAAATTGGTGTTATAGTGGTTGAGTTGCATAATTAAGTTGGCGGTAAGCAGTATTCAATATTCAGTATTCAGTTTGCAATTTTGTTTGGTCCCTTTGGGGTTTGGGTCTTGTTTTTTAATTTTCAAAAGCATATTTAACAATGTTGGCACCCATTTTAAGTGCTTTTTCTCTTACTTCGGCGGGGTCGTTATGCACTTCGGGGTCTTCCCAACCATCACCCAAATCACTTTCATAGGTGAATAATAATATCAAACGGTCTTCATTAAAAATACCAAAAGCTTGCGGACGTTTGCCATCGTGTTCGTGTATTTTTGGCAAGCCATTGGGGAATTTAAAAGCATAATTAAAAATAGGATGGTTATTTGGTAATTCTATCAAATCTTTATCCGGAAATACTTTTTTAAGTTCTTTGGTTATGTATGGCTGCATGCCGTAATTATCGTCAATATGTAAAAAACCACCAGACATTAAATAATTACGTAGGTTTTCGGCATCTGTGTCGCTAAAAAACACATTTCCGTGGCCAGTCATGTGTAATAAGGGGTACTGAAAAATATCTGTACTTCCGGTTTCAACGGTTTCGGGTTTTGGGTTTATTTTAGTTCTTAAACTGGTGTTGCAATACTTAATAAGGTTTGGTAAAGCTGTAGGGTTCCCGTACCAATCGCCACCACCTTTATATTTTAAAATAGCTAAATCTTGGCTAAAAACGAAAAGAGAAAAAAGGCTTGAGAAAAGAGATAAATATAATTTCATAGAAAATTATTCGTTTGTAAACGCTACCGAATGACAGGCTACAATAGCAGCTGTTTCTGTTCGCAATCTAGTTTCACCCAAAGTTACAGGAATAAAATTGTTTTCTAGTGCTTTGGTTATTTCTTTAACAGAAAAATCACCTTCGGGTCCAATTAAAATAGTAGTGTTAGAGCCAGGTTTTAACTGTTGTTTTAATGATTTTTTATCGGTTTCCTCGCAATGTGCAATAAACCTTTCGGTTTTAAAATCTTGCTCGATAAAATCTTGAAACGAAATGGCCTTGTGTAATTTTGGCAAATAACAACTTAACGATTGTTTCATAGCTGATTGCAAAATGCGCTCAAAACGTTCTGGTTTTATTACTTTACGTTCGCTATGGTCGCAAATTATAGGGGTAATGCTGTCTATACCTATTTCGGTGGCCTTTTCTAAAAACCACTCGTAACGATCGTTCATTTTAGTTGGCGCTACAGCCAAATGCAAGCTGTAATTGCGTTTAGGTTGTAGTACCTTCGAAACAATATTTGCTGTACATTTATTAATATTAGGCACCGAAATTTCTGCAGTAAATAGCCATCCCTTACCATTTGTTATGTATAGCGTGTCGCCCATGGTTTTACGCAACACTTTTACAATGTGTTTGCTTTCATCTCTATTAAAAGTGAAAAGCGCGGTTTCTTCTGTTATGTCTGGGCTATAAAAAAGCTGCATTATAATTTAGATTCAACTATTTTTAATACGTCAATTTCTAAAATTTCTTTTGGTTCGTGTGTTTTTAAAATAACATAGTACCAATGTTCCGATGGTACATCTACTGTAAAGATTTCATTTAACTCATGAGGTTCGCTAAATACATTAGTTTCAAAAGCAGGGTGAGTTTCTTCTTTTAAAAACCATCCTAAATCGCCACCTTTTTTGGCATTAGCATCCATGGAATATTGTTTTGCTAAAAAATCGAAAGGTGCACCGTTATGGTATTTAGTTATAATTTGATCTCTAAGGGTATTAATTTCCTCTAGTTTATATTTTGAGCCATCTAAGTAGATATAAGATAATCTCTCGTAATTTTTTTTCGTTTTATTTACGACTTTGTAATATGTTTTTTCGAACTCGCCGTCGTTAACTTTTTTACCTCCAATCCCTAATTTAAAGAGCTCTTTAGCTAAAATTGTTTTATGCTTCTCTTCGTTAAAGGTAATTAATTTGTTTTTTTTCGATTTAGTTGTTTTTAAATACGTTTCGGCTTGTTCTGTGGTTTCTAAAATATCTAAGTCTTTTTCGATAGAAGTTTGTGCGTTTACACAAGCTGTGCTAATTAGTAATAAAACAAGTAATTTTTGTAACATAAGAGTAGGTTTTAATTTCAATTTTCAAATTTATAAGGAAAATTGGAGCGTTTAAAAAAAAATCAATAAGTTTTCAAGAAGTTGTTGTTTATAACTTATGATGGTAGATTAATTGCTTTAAAAAATTGGATATAAAAGTAATTAGAAGTTACTATTTTGTGTGTTTATATTTTCTTCTTAGTCGGATCTTGTTTATTTGCAAAAAGTGAAATAATTTCAATAGAATTATTGTTTTTCCTGTAATACAAAGTATTGTGTTTATCCACTACTGCTCTTCTTATCTCTATTTTACTTAAAGCATTAGGAAAGATTTCGGGAGTTTTAGAAATTAACTCGATAGTATGATCTAGTTTGTTTGAAAAATTAACTAATTCTTTATTAGTCCAATGAGTTTCTAAATATGTAATTGTATCCTTTAATTCGGAAATAGCATGGTCTGTCCATAAAACTTTATAGACGCTTTCCATAAATTTTTCTTACTTCGGAGTGGGAAGTTAGTTTTTTGTTATCGGCGTCTTCAATTCCTTTTTCAATAGATTTTTTTTCAGATTCTGATATGTCGTTCCACCAATCTGCCTGTTCAGTTTCTCGTAATTTCATTAATTTATCAATTAAAGATTGATCGTTCAAAGTCGATAACCATTGAATTAATTCGATTTTTTTATTTTGAAGACTTAAATCCATAATATCAAAGTTACAAATTTTATAATTAAATCTTCAATCTAGCCGAGGCCACAACATTCTGCTCTGCAAAATCGCCTTCTAAAAATTTTAAATAGCCAACAATGGCAATCATAGCAGCATTATCGGTAGTAAATTCAAACTTAGGAATGTAAGTTGTCCATCCAAATTTTTGTTCGCCATCTTTTAAAGCTTTACGAATTCCAGAATTTGCCGAAACCCCGCCCCCAATAGCAATATTCTTAATACCTGTTTGCTTCGAGGCGAGTTTTAATTTGTCCATTAAAATACCAATAATAGTATATTGAATAGAGGCACAAATATCATTTAAGTTTTCTTCAATAAAATTTGGGTTGGCTTTAACCTCGCGCTGTATAAAATAAAGCACAGCGGTTTTAAAGCCAGAGAAACTAAAGTTTAAACCGTCCACTTTTGGTTTCGTAAATTTAAAGGCTTTCGGGTTTCCTAAAGCGGCACGTTTATCAATTTCTGGTCCAGCAGGATAGCCCAATCCTAAAATTTTTCCGCTTTTATCAAAAGCCTCACCAACAGCATCATCAATGGTTTCGCCAATAACGGTCATATCAAAATAGTGATCTACTTTTACTATTTGCGTATGGCCACCAGAAATCGTCATAGCTAAAAACGGAAAAGGTGGCTTATTATAACCATCTTCATCAATATAATGGGCTAAAATATGCCCTTGCATGTGGTTTACATCAATTAGAGGGATGTTTAAACCATAAGCCAAAGATTTAGCAAACGAGGTTCCTACCAATAAACTTCCCATTAATCCTGGGCCTTTAGTAAAGGCAATAGCATGTAATTCATTTTTAGTAATACCTGCTTTTTCTAAGGCTTGGTGTACTACAGGAACTATGTTTTGTTGGTGCGCTCTAGACGCTAATTCTGGTACAACACCACCATAGGCTTCGTGTATTTTTTGGTTGGCAATAACATTACTTAAAATGCGTCCGTTATAAATTATAGAAGCCGCTGTATCATCGCAAGACGACTCAATTCCTAGAATGTAAATATTTTGTGAAGACATTAATAAATATTAGGCACAATAATTGTTAATTTTGAAAACGAATAAGCATCTTTGTGCATCCATACGTTCGTATATGCAAAAGTAGTTTATTCTTAATAAAGTTATAACTTAAAGGACATCAAAAAATTTCTAAAAATACTTTTAAAATTAGCAGGTATTTTGCTAATGTTATTCATCATATTGGTGTTGGTGCTTTCTATTCCCTATATTCAAACAAGGTTAGGTAAGTATGCTACTAAGCGTTTAAACGACGATTTTAAAACCAATATCAATATAGATAAGGTGAGTTTGCAATTTAATGGCGATATAGAAATTAAAGATATTTACATTGAAGACTACAAAAAAGACACACTAATAAGCATTACAGAATTAAATACATCTATTTTAAGCTTCAGAAATTTATACCAAGGCAATCTAGTTTTTGGTGATATTGATATTGAAAACTTGCTCTTTAACATTAAAACCTATAAAGATGAGGAGCAAACTAACTTGGATGTTTTTGTAGATAGATTTGAAAGTGATAACCCAAGAACGGGTAAAAGCAACTTTTTGCTATCCTCAAGCGATGTTTCCATTTACAACAGTGTTTTTATGCTGTCCGATGAAAACAAAGAAACCACCAAAGTGCTCCATTTTGAAGACTTAAATATTAACGCCACTAACTTTTTAATTAATGGAAGCGATGTGAGCGCACGTATAAATACTTTAGCTTTTAAGGATAGTAGAGGTGTAGAGGTTAAAAATATGATGACGGATTTCGCATACACCTTAACCGATATGACCTTTGCAAACCTGCAGATAAAAACACCAAACTCGATACTAAAAGGCGATTTAAAGTTTTTGTATGCGCGAGAGGATTTACAATATTTTGTTGATAAAGTAAAGGTTGAAGCAAGTTTTAAAGACTCTAAGGTTTTGTTGGATGAGCTTAACACGTTTTATAACGAGTTTGGCGCCAACCAATCGGCAACATTTAGTACCGATGTTACAGGAACTTTAAACGATTTATACACCAGCAATTTAAGGTTAAATACAAACTCTAAAACTAGAGTTTATGGCGATATTAATTTTAAAAACCTATTTAATAAAGAGGATCATAATTTTTATATGAATGGGAATTTTAGCAACCTATCATCTACATACAAAGATTTAAAAGCGCTATTACCAAATGTTTTGGGCGAAGCTATACCATCTTCTTTCGATCGTTTGGGATATTTTACGGTTAGAGGAAATTCTCAAATTACATCATCAAAAGTATTAGCCGATATAGAAATTGATACCGAATTAGGTTTTGTAGATTCTAACCTAGAAATTACAAAAATTAACGATATTGATAATGCCGATTACAAAGGCCAGATTATTTTCGAGCAATTCCATTTTGGAGTGTTTTTAGACGATCCAAACTTCGGGAAAGGTTCTTTGGATTTTGATGTTAACGGAAAAGGGTTTACTGCCGAAAAGGTAGATACACAAGTTAAAGGAGAGGTTTTCGAACTCCTTTATAATCAATACAATTACAACAATATTAAAGTTGCGGGAAATTTACAGAACAAAATTTTTGATGGAAATTTAAATGTTAGCGATAAAAACTTAAAATTAAATTTTACAGGATTAGTAGATTTTTCTGAAACCGTAAAAAAATACGATTTCGAGGCTATTGTAGATCATGCCAATTTAAACGCGCTTAACTTTGTTAAAAAAGATAGCATCTCTATTTTTAGAAGTCGTGTTAAAATGAATATGAATAGTAGTAGTTTTGATGATGCTGTTGGTAAAATAGCCTTTACCAAAACGAGATACGAAAACGAAAACGATACCTATTTTTTCGATAAGTTTGATATTTCGTCAAGGTTTGAAGACGATACGCGATACGTAGAGTTTATCTCTCCAGATATTATTGAAGGCGAATTAAAAGGTCATTTCTTTTTAAAGGACCTAAAAAAGCTATTCGAAAATTCTATTGGTCATATTTACACCAATTACATTCCGCACGAGGTAGATACCAATCAAAGTATCGATTTTAACTTCAAAATTTACAATAAAATTGTCGAAGTTATTTATCCGGAATTAGAGCTTGCCAAAAACACGTTTATTAGAGGGCGTGTAGAAAGCGAGGAGGAAAATTTTAAGCTCACTTTTAAATCGCCTAAAATTAAATACTTAAAAAACTTTGCTAATAATATCGAGTTGCAAGTCGATAATAGCAACCCCTTATTTAACACCTACGTAGAGATTGATAGTTTAAGTACTAATTACTACAGCATATCTAAATTTAACCTAATTAATGTAACGGTAAGCGATACGCTGTTTATGCGATCGGAGTTTTCTGGAGGAAACCGAAATAAAGATAACTTCAACTTAAGTTTTTACCATACTATAAATGAAGCTAACGAGTCGGTAATTGGTTTTAAACAGTCCGATATAACTATAAAGGATTACAAGTGGTTTATAAACGAAGATCAAGATAAATTTCATAAAATAACATTCGATAAAAAACTATCTAGGTTCGATATCGATAAGTTTAGGGTTAACCATAATAACGAGGAAATTAAGTTTTCTGGTTTTGTTCGCGATTCTACTCAAAAGGATATAAAACTAAATTTTACTAATGTAGATTTAGCTAAAATAACGCCCGATATAGATAGTTTATCCTTGGCAGGAAATGTTAATGGTAAGTTAGATATTTTACAGCAAAACGGTAGCTACCTACCAAATTCTACTATTGTAATAGACGATTTAAAGGTTAACGATTTCTTATTAGGCTCTTTTGATGCTACTATAAAAGGAAACGAGTCGCTTACCAATTATAATGTAGATGCTACTATTAAAAACGATATTACACGCTCGTTTGCAGCAAAAGGAGATATTTCGGTTTCTGGAAAACAATCGGCTATTAATGTAGTATTAGATTTTAATGCCTTTAACTTATCGCCTTTAAATCCGTTGTTAGATGGCGTATTGTCAAATATTAGGGGCGAAGCCAATGGTAGCGTAAATGTTATTGGCGATTTAAAGAAACCCGATTTTAATGGCGATTTAATAGTTAAAAACGGTGGTCTAGGTGTGCCTTATTTAAATGTGGATTACGATTTTAATACCAATGCTTCGGTAACGTTAAAAAATCAAAGTTTTGTGTTTAATAGAATCATGTTAACCGATACCAAACACAAATCTAAAGGCTTTTTAGATGGTTCAATAAGTCATGCTAATTTTGGTAAATGGAATTTAGGTTTAGATATTACAACACCTAGATTGTTAATTTTAGATACTAAAGAAACCGAGGAGTCTTTATATTACGGTACCGGGTTTATTGGCGGTCGTGCTAGTATTTATGGTCCTACCGAGCAATTGGTAATTAGTGTAATAGGCGAAACTAAAAAAGGAACTGTATTTAAAATTCCACTGAACGATTCAGAATCATTTGGAGACAACTCATATATTCATTTTATAACAAAAGATGAAAAAGAAGCTCGTAAAATGGGAGAAGAGGTAATTTATGAAGAAATAAAAGGACTAGAGCTCGATTTCGAATTAGATGTTACCCAAGATGCCGAAGTAGAAATTATTATCGACAAAGAAACGGGGCACTCTTTAAAAGGACGTGGAGTTGGAGGTATTCTGGTAGAAATAAACACCAATGGAAAATTTGATATGTGGGGGGATTTTGCTGTATTCGAAGGGGTTTACAATTTTGCTTACGGTGGTATAATTCAAAAGCAATTTATAGTACAACCCGGTGGTACTATTGCCTGGAATGGCGATCCGCTTAAAAACACCACTATCGATATGTTGGCTATTTATAAAACCCAAGCAAATCCTTCGCCATTACTAGATAATCCTATTAATAGAAGTATTCCGGTAGAGTTAAACATTGCCATTACTGGCGATATCGAGCAACCTGTACCAGAATTTAGTTTTGAGTTTCCTAATGTAACATCAACCATAAAATCTGAGCTTAATTACCGGTTAGAATCTAAAGATGAGCGCGATACACAAGCCTTATTCTTAGTGTCTACAGGCTCGTTTTCAAGCGGTTTAAACGCATTAAATGCCTCTGGAACTATAGCCGAACGATTAAATGGTATTTTAAACAGTATCTTTTCATCGGAAGACGGTAAGGTTAACGTAGGTTTAAATTACGAAGCCGGACAAAACAGACCAGATTATCAAACCGACGATAGGTTTGGTGTTACACTACAAACCCAAATTAGCGATCGTGTGCTTATAAATGGTAAAGTGGGGGTTCCTGTTGGTGGAGCAACCAGTACTGTGGTAGCGGGCGATGTAGAAATCGATTTCCTTTTAAATGAAGAAGGTACCCTTACCGCCAATGTATTTAATAGAGAAAATAGCATCCAGAATTTTGGAGAAGATATTGGTTATACCCAAGGCATAGGATTATCCTATAATGTCGATTTCGATACCTTTAAGGAATTGATTCAAAAGCTATTTAAAAAATCTAAAGAAGATGAGAATCCTAGTTTAGAAATTCAAGAGGAAACTACCGAAGAAAATCCATTACCAGAATACATTTCCATTCAACCATCTGCCAAAAAAGAGTAGTTTTTAAGGTTGGTTTCGTAAATCTTTAGTTTTTTTTATCAACTAAAACGTTATAGTTTTTAAACTGTTGTTAATTTACTGTAATTGCTATAGATATGTGCATTTTGTTTAGTAATTTTACTTTATTAAAATTGATAATTAATGCCAAAAACAATAAAAAAAATAGCAGTTTTAACCTCTGGAGGGGATTCGCCAGGGATGAACGCAGCAATACGTTCGGTTGTTAGATCATGCGCCTATCATAACATAGAATGTGTTGGAGTTTACCGTGGTTACGAAGGATTAATTGAAGGTGATTTTAAACAGATGGATGCCCGTAGTGTAAAAGGTATTATTAATAAAGGAGGAACCATTCTTAAGTCGGCTAGATCTAAAGAATTTAGAACCGAAGAAGGTCGTAAAAAAGCATTTCAAAACTTAGTTGATGCCGAAGTAGATGCATTGGTTGTAGTAGGAGGTGATGGTTCGTTTACAGGAGCGCTTATATTTAATCAAGAGTTTGGTTTCCCAGTAATGGGTATTCCTGGAACTATTGATAACGATATTTTTGGAACCTCACATACCTTAGGATTCGACACCGCATTAAATACTGTAGTAGAAGCTATCGATAAAATTAGAGATACTGCCAGTTCGCACAACCGTTTATTCTTTATAGAAGTAATGGGGCGCGATGTGGGGCATATTGCATTAAATGCAGGTATTGCTGGTGGAGCCGAAGAAATTCTTATTCCTGAAGAAGATTTAGGATTAGATAGATTAGTAGACTCTTTAAATAGAAGTAGAAAATCTGGAAAATCATCAAGCATCGTTATAGTTGCCGAAGGTGATAAAATAGGTAAGAATATTTTCGAATTAAAAGATTACGTTGACGAAAACATGGAAGGTTACGATGTAAGAGTATCCGTTCTGGGGCACATGCAACGTGGTGGTGCACCATCTTGTTTCGATAGAGTTCTTGCTAGTAGAATGGGTGTAAAAGCCGTAGAGTCGTTATTAAACGGACAAACCAATTATATGGTTGGTTTATTAGACGGAAAAATGGAACTTACACCATTAGATAATGCCATTAAAGGAAAAACTAAAATAAACTTAGAATTATTGCGTGTCTCAGATATCATGAGCACTTAACATTTATAAACACGATTATGTCAAAATTAAAAATTGGAATTAACGGATTTGGTAGAATAGGTAGAATTGCTTTTAGAGTAGCAGCTTCTAGATCAAATGATATCGAAGTAGTAGGAATTAATGATTTATTAGATGTAGATCACTTAGCTTACTTATTAAAATACGATTCTGTTCACGGTCAGTTTGATGGAACTATCGAAACTAAAGATGGTAACTTAATAGTAAACGGAAACACAATTAGAGTTACTGCAGAGCGTAACCCAGAAGATTTAAAATGGGATGCTATTGGAGCAGAAGTTGTTTTAGATTGTACTGGTATCTTCACAACTTTAGAAGGTGCACAAAAGCACATTACTGCTGGGGCTAAAAAAGTGGCTATTTCTGCACCATCTGCAGATGCACCAATGTTTGTAATGGGTGTAAACCACAAAGAAATTACAGCTGCTGATACTATCGTATCTAACGCATCTTGTACTACTAACTGTTTAGCGCCATTAGCTAAAGTAATTCACGATAAATTTGGTATTGCTGAAGGTTTAATGACAACGGTTCACGCGGCTACGGCTACACAATCAACTGTTGATGGTGTGTCTAGAAAAGATTACCGTTTAGGTCGTGCATCTTTAAACAATATTGTACCGGCTTCAACTGGAGCGGCTAAAGCTGTTGGTAAAGTAATTCCTTCTTTAAATGGAATATTAACGGGTATGGCTTTCAGAATCCCTACTGTTGATGTATCTGTTGTAGATTTAACGTGTCGTTTAGAAAAACCAGCACCATGGGCTGAAATTAAAGCGGCTTTAAAAGAAGCTTCTGAAGGTGAATTAGCTGGTGTTTTAGGATATACTGAAGAAGGTGTTGTATCTCAAGATTTCGTATCAGAGCCAAAAACAAGTACTTTTGATGCTAACGCAAGTATGGCATTAAATGATGGTTTTGTAAAATTAGTGTCTTGGTATGATAACGAGTTTGGTTATTCAACTAAATTAATTGATTTAGCTCAACATATCGGGGCTTTAAAATAATTTATTTATATATTTCCACAGTATTACCCTTTAGGGTAATGCTGTGGATTTTTTTATACCATAAACTTAAAATTGTAATCCATTTACAAACAAACCTTTGTTATTAATTATAATTTCAAAGCGCTCTATTTTCTTTTAAAAATTAAAACTTATGATTCTAATTATTGATAGTGGTTCTACAAAATCCGATTGGTTAGCTGTAGATAGTGATGGTAATAAATTAATGGATAAAATCCGTACTAAAGGATTAAATCCAGCCATTTTAAACGAAAAAAAGCTTCAGAAAAGAATCTTAAAAAGTAAAGACTTAAAAGCGAATAAAGACAAGGTAACACACGTTTTTTTCTACGGTGCTGGTTGCGGTACAGATAATGCCAAACAACTATTAAGTACAGTATTAAAAGATATTTTTAGTAATGCACATGTTGAAGTTAACGAAGATACTTTAGCTGCCGTTTACTCTACTATTAACACGCCAACCGAGGCTGCTGTAGTTTGTATTTTAGGTACAGGATCCAACTGCAGTTATTACGATGGCGAAATTTTACACCAACGTGTTATATCGCTTGGTTATACCTTAATGGACGATGCTTCTGGTAATTACTACGGTAAGCAATTAATTAGAGATTACTACTATAATCACATGCCAGAAAATGTAAGGATAGCTTTTGGAGCTAAATTTAACATGGAGCCCGATTTTATAAAATACAACCTATACAAGCAACCAAGTCCTAATGCATACTTAGCAAACTTTGCAGAGTTTATGTTTTTACACAAAGACTCAGAGTACACTATTAACCTAATTAAACAAGGTATTAGAGCTTTCGTTACTAATATGATTATGCAGTATAAGGATGAGCTTAAAAACGTACCTGTGCATTTTGCAGGATCTATTGCATTTTTTGCTCAAAAAGAAATTAAAGAAGTGGCAGTAGAAATGGGCTTTACCGTAGGCAACTTTATTCGTAGACCAATTGATGGTTTAGTGCCGTTTCACACCAAAAACTTATAGGGTTATAGCGTGTGCCACAACATAAGGCCTTTTACATATCCAATACAGCACGTAAGCCAGAGCTTATAAAAGCCATAACAACAGGCCAGTGGTTTAGTGATTTAAACCATTTAAAAGGCGCTGTATTTTCGGAGTTTACAATAAATGCGTTTATAGAGCAAGAACTGCGTCATGGACAGTACGATGTAAAAACGGCAAACAAAAACAGCCTTAACAATTCATCCGAAGGAGAGCGCAAACGCGCTTTACTTAATCATATTCTAGAATCTAAACCCGATTATATAGTTTTAGATAATGTTTTCGATTGTTTAGATGTAGCAGCACAATCTAGAATTAAAAACACACTTAGTAATTTAAGTAACGAGGTTATCATTATCCAGCTTTCTACCAGAAAGCGCGATATTTTGGAGTTTATAGACAGCGTTTATGTTATAGAAGATGGCGAGCCAAAATTATATGTGCCAACCGCAGAAGCGACGCAAAAAAACTTCACGCAACAATTACCACAACCTTACCAAACCCAAAGGGAAACGTTTAACCCGTTAATACAACTTAATAAGGTATCGGTTAGTTATGGCGAACGCCCCATACTAAACAACATCTCTTGGCAAATTAACCACGGCGAGTTTTGGCAACTTATTGGGCCTAACGGTTCGGGGAAGAGCACCATACTGTCGTTAATATCTGGCGATAACCCCAAAGGCTATATGGTAGATATGCGGTTATTTGGCATAAAAAAGGGGAGTGGCGAAACCGTTTGGGATATTAAAAAAAATATAGGCTTTTATACCTCCGAGATGCTACGCGGTTTTAAACGCAGAGACACCATTGAAAGCATGATAGTTTCTGGTTTTTTAGACTCTGTAGGGCTTTACAAGCGCCCAACCGATACGCAAATTAATATAGCGCACCAATGGTTAAGCCTGTTAAACATGCTGCACATAAAAGATAAAAGCTTCCAGTTTTTATCCAATGGCCATAAGCGCTTAGTGTTAATAGCTAGAGCCATGGTTAAACACCCACCTTTACTTATTTTAGACGAACCTACTAACGGTTTAGACGATGCCGATGCCAAACTATTCTCAGAGTTGGTAAACAAAATAGCCCAAGAAAGCGAAACTGCTATTATTTACGTATCGCACAGAAAAGAAGAATTTATTATACCAGATTTTGTTTTTAAACTTACCCCGCATGCAACGGGTTCTGTGGGTCAATATTTACTAGGTGGATAGTTTTGATATTAATCTAATTCGTAAAATTACAACTACTAATTAAGCGTAGTACAAGATATTATCATTTCTTACAGAAAAGTATAACTAAACGAGTTATATTAATCATTAAAGTCTAGATTATAAATACTATAATGGTAATACTCTATTTTCTAGTATTAAATATAATTGTAATGAAACTAAGTAGATTTGAAAGTAGAAAACGGGTTTTAAGCTATAATTAAAATAATAGAGTAACAGGCGTAATAGAACAAAATTATGACGGTAATAATTTTGTAAATAAAAAACAGATTATTATTTATCTATATTGCTAATGGAAATCCAACAGAAGATATTTATCAAAATTGGTAAGGCACTCAAAACGTAAACATATATTTTATTTAATATATGTTATTTGTTTCTCCAAAATCTTAACCTCAAATAGTTTATCCCAACGTTTTCCTGTAACAAAAATGGTTTTTGTTTTTGGGTTATAAGCAATACCGTTTAAAACATCTAAACCGGCATGTTGGGTAACTAATTTTTTTAATGGTTTAAAATCTACAACGCCAATTACAGCTCCATTTTTAGGGTTAATAATGGCTACACCATCTTTTTGGTAACGGTTGGCATATATTTTACCATCTATCCATTCCATTTCATTTATACCAACAATTTTTCCTTTGTTAGTATACACTTGTATGTATTCTTGTTCTGCTAAAGTTTCAGAATTTAATAACCATATTTTTTCGGTACCATCACTTTTATAAATAGTGTTGTTATAATTACATAAACCCCAACCTTCTTTACTATTACCATACTTAAAGCTGCTTAGTTTTTCAAAGGTATTTACATCGTAAACAAAGCCAGTGCCTTTTTGCCATGTTAATTGGTATACTTTATTGTTTAAAATGGTTAAGCCTTCACCAAAATACTCATCGGCTAAATCAATGTTTTTAATAACGTTTCCTGTTTTGTAGTCTAGCTTTCTAAGTTTCGATTCTTTATGCTGCCCTGTACTTTCATAAAGGGTGTCGTTATGAAACTCTAAACCTTGGGTGTAAGAAGTAATATCGTGCGGATATTCATTAATTATTTTATACGTATACACTTTTGGTAATTCGCTATTTAAAATGGTAACTGCCGATGTGGTTGTTTGTTTTTCGCCTTCAACATAAACCGTAGCTTCAATGCTGTGTTTTCCTAGTTTAAAATCTTTTAAATCTGAATTTTCATTAATTCGTTTACCATCTAAATAATAAGTAACCGAGTCGATAGTTAGCGCTTTTTTGTTCTCAAGAGACAATTTTAGGGTGCTATTATTGGCAATATTTCCTTTTTCGGCATTAGTTTTTATGGAAAAATCACTTTTTTTCTGACCAGAATTAGATCCGCAACCAATTAAAATTGCGCCTAAAAATATGATAGTGAGATATTTGAATGTTTTCATTTTCGATATATAATTTATAGCAAGATATTTATTTAAAATCGGTTTAAAAAATCATTGGGAAAATTTTAAAAGTTTGTATCTTTGCAACCGGCAAGTCCTACACAACCAGCTCCTGTTGAATCCTCCAGGTCGGGAACGAAGCAAAGGTAAATGGTCGTAGCGGTGTGATGTAGGTAGCTTGCCTTTTTTTATGCAATAAACTCAAATCTTGAAAGCTTAGGCGAATCAGGATTTTTTAGTTTTATAAACATTCTTGCAAGGGTTGAACCTTATGAGTATTATTGTATTTTTAAAGCATTAAATAACGTTTTTTATGTCTAAAGTGGTATTAATAACTGGTGGTTCTTCTGGTATTGGAAAATCTATAGGTGAATTTTTAATTGGTAAAGATTTTATAGTATATGGCACCAGTAGAAGCCCAGAGAAGTATAAGGACAGTAAATTTCCTATTTTGGCACTTGATGTTAAAGAGAATTTAACCATTTCTGAAACCGTGCGTACTATTATTGAAAAGGAAGGCAAATTAGACATTGTTATTAATAATGCTGGTGCAGGAATAACGGGACCTATTGAGGAAACGCCCGATGAAGAGATAAAGAATAATTTTGATACTAATTTTTTCGGACCAATACGCGTTATAAAAGCAGTGTTACCGCAAATGCGTAAGCAAAACTCGGGGTTA
This sequence comes from Algibacter pectinivorans, assembly GCF_900112595.1. GTDB lineage: Bacteria > Bacteroidota > Bacteroidia > Flavobacteriales > Flavobacteriaceae > Algibacter_B > Algibacter_B pectinivorans. The sequence goes on from NZ_FOMI01000003.1 coordinate 256,724, forward strand.
ATTATTAATGTTACCTCTATTGCGGGTTATATGGGTTTACCATATCGTGGTGTTTACAGTGCTAGTAAAGGTGCTTTAGAGCTTTTAACCGAGGCTTTCAGGATGGAAATAAAAGACTTTAATATAAAAATGACCAATGTAGCGCCAGGTGATTTTGCTACCAATATAGCCGCTGGAAGATATCATGCACCACTACTTGAAAACTCGCCCTACAAAAAACCTTACGGAGATACTTTAAACTTAATGAATACGCATGTTGATAATGGCAGCGATCCTGATATTATGGCTAAAGCTATTTATAAAATTATTAATAATCCCAACCTAAAAGTCCATTACAAAGTAGGGGAGTTTTTGCAGAAATTTTCTATTGTACTAAAACGTATTTTACCAGACACCGTTTACGAGAAAATGCTAATGAACCATTATAAACTGTAACTTTAAGCAAAACCTTAAGTTGGCAGGTGGTTTAGCCCTGATAGTAGCGGCATCCTTTTTTGTGTTTCTATATTTTTGTTAAATAGACTTAATTATGTTAGTAAACTTAACTGTATTAAATGTAGAAAATATTTAATACAAAAAAGATATAGCGGATAGCAGGAATAGCTTCAAATTATTATTATTAAAATTGAGGTGAAATAGGGTAATGTATTACCTATTAATTAAGCCAAGTAATTGTTCTTCAAAATTAACAGAGAACATATTGGTATTGCTGTTTACAATTTTATTGTTTTTATCTACCAATATGGTTTTGGTCATTGGGTAAATAGCTAAAACATTCGATGCTACTTCTGGGTTTTTAAACAGGTATTCGTTAGGACTATAAAATCCATTTCCTTTAAGAAGGTTTTTAGACTTTTCTATGTTTTTCCCGTCCATATTTATGGAAATAAAATTAATCTCGGGATATTTAACCTTTAACTCTTTTATTTTATAGTGACTTTCCTTAAAATGATCGAAATATTTAAAAGACCAAAAGCATAATACCGTTGGCGCATATACTTTTGCGTTAAGTCTATATTCACTATCGTCGTATCCAAAAATTTTAATATTAGGTAATTTATCGCCGTTCTTAAGGTTGTTAACAGAGCTTGTAAAGCGCAGCATGCGCTCTTTTCCTTTTTCGCTTTTACTTATGCTTAGGTAGGTTTTTAGTAACTCTTTATTATACTCTATGTTTTTACTTTTAGCTAAGTAGCCAATGGTAAAATGGTAAAGTAAATCGTCTTTAACTTCTGGGTTTATAATTAAACTGTCAATTAGTTTAAGCCTGTCTAAATTAAAGCATAAAGACTTTTTATCGAAACAAGCATTCTTTTCGTGGTCGTCGTGCGTTTTAAGGGATAAGTTACTTAAGTTATAGCGCAAAAACTTATTATAACCATGGTGGTTAGTTAAAAAGGAATCGTTGTAATTAATTTCTTTTCGGTAGTTATAAAAATTTTTAGGTAAAGATTTTAAAAGTGCTGCTTTGTTTTCGCCAACATGTACAAAAGGATACACCTCTTTACTTAAGTAATATTTATAATCAATATTGGCATGGGCAATTTTTAAAAATAAATCCGACGGGTCATTTTTTTCAACAAAACGGTTTAAACGTTCTGCTTTAAAGTCTTTTAAAGAGTCCGCTTTCTTTTGGAAATCTTCGCCATTAAGCTGGCAAATTTTAATGATATATTTTTCTTCCTTTTCGTTTTCAATATATTCATTAATAAAATAATTATTTTTATCGTCGCCTTTACCACTGTATACAAGCGACTCATCAAAATCTAAAGTATTAAGTCTAAACAATAAGCTGTCTTCGGGCTCTAGCAAAACTAATTGATATTCGCCTCCATGCCTAAAGGTATAAATCCCTTTGTTTAAATTATCAATTTTATAAAGAAATCTATTCTTACCGTCTAAATAAACCGTATCTAAAATAGTCTCGTCTTTAGACAATACAATATAGTTAGTATTGGGGTTAATAATCTCGCCACCCAAGTACGCAATATTCAATGCGGGTTCCTCGTTGTTTTTTTTACAACTAAATAGTGTAACGGAAATAAATAAAATAGTAAAGTAAAACTTCATAGAACGCTCAAGCGAATTTGTAATAGCAAAAATATAGCTTGAAACGCTAAACTCCTGTTAATGCGTTGTTAAATATTTAGTAAACAAAATGTCCTAAAACGGCCTAAAATTTGGGTTACTATGTTTCGTCTTACCAATGTAATTTTCTACTTTTGCAAAAAATTAAATAGTACTATATGTTATCAGTATCAAATCTTTCAGTTCAATTCGGTAAACGTGTTCTTTTCGACGAAGTAAATACCACATTTAATAATGGTAATTGCTACGGAATTATTGGCGCCAACGGATCTGGAAAATCTACGTTTTTAAAGATTATATCGGGTAAACTAGAGCCAACTTCTGGTCATGTTTCTTTAGAGTCTGGAAAACGTATGTCGGTTTTAGAACAAAATCACAATTTGTATGATGAGCATACCGTATTAGAAACTATTTTAATGGGTAACAAACCCTTATTTAAAATTAAAACAGAAATTGATGCATTATATGCAGATTATTCTGATGAGAACGCCGAAAAAATAGGTGAGCTTCAAGTTAAGTTTGAAGAAATGGATGGTTGGAATGCCGATAGTAATGCCGCTGCCATGTTATCTAACTTAGGGATAAAAGAAGAGTTTCACCATACCTTAATGGCCGATTTAGATGGTAAACAAAAAGTACGTGTGTTATTAGCACAAGCCTTGTTTGGTAATCCAGATGTTTTAATTATGGATGAGCCTACCAACGATTTGGATTACGAAACCATTTCATGGTTAGAAAACTTTTTAGCTAATTATGATAACTGTGTAATTGTAGTATCGCACGATAGACACTTTTTAGATGCCGTTTGTACACATATTTCAGATATCGATTTCGGAAAAATAAACCACTATTCTGGTAACTATACCTTCTGGTACGAGTCTTCGCAATTAGCAGCAAGACAACATGCACAACAGAATAAAAAAGCCGAAGAAAAGAAAAAAGAATTAGAAGAATTTATTCGTCGTTTCTCTGCCAACGTTGCAAAAAGTAAACAAGCAACAAGTAGAAAGAAAATGATCGAAAAACTTAATATAGGCGATATTAGACGAACAAGCCGACGTTACCCAGCCATTATTTTCGAGCGCGAAAGAGAAGCCGGCGATCAAATATTAAATATCGAAGGTTTAAGCGCTTCTACAGATGGCGAAGTGCTATTTAAAGATATAGACTTAAACCTGGCAAAAGGCGATAAGGTAGTGGTATTTTCTAGAGACTCCAGAGCCACAACAGCTTTTTACCAAATTTTAAATAATAAAGAACAAGCAGATTCTGGTAAATTTATGTGGGGTGTAACTACCACACAATCGTATTTACCACTAGATAACGACGAGTTTTTTAATAACGACCTAACCTTAATAGATTGGTTACGCCAATACGCAACCACCGAAGAAGAGCGCGAAGAAGTAAACATTCGTGGTTTCCTAGGGAAAATGATTTTTAGTGGCGAAGAAGCCTTTAAAAAATCGTCTGTATTATCTGGAGGAGAAAAAGTAAGATGTATGCTATCTAGAATGATGATGATGAGAGCAAACGTATTACAACTAGACGAGCCAACAAACCACTTAGATTTAGAGAGTATCACAGCATTTAATAACTCGCTTAAAAACTTTAAAGGCACCATATTGTTCACCACGCACGATCATGAGTTTGCACAAACTGTGGGTAATAGGGTAGTAGAGTTAACACCAAATGGCGTTATAGACCGTTATACCACGTTCGATGAGTACATGCAAGACAAAAAAATAAAAGAGTTACGTAACAAAATGTACGGCGCAACCGAATAAGCTAACACAAAATTAATTAGGGCGTTACCCATAAAGGGTCGGGCTTTCCGCTACAAGTTCTCGCACTTCCTAGCGTCAGGCTGTGGGCTTTTCACTGCAATCCCTAACGCGGGTAAATCTGGGAGCTAGTTTTAAAACGGTAGGTAACAGGTGTATTTATAAAGGAGTTTACAGTAATTAAATCGCAAACAATTAATAATACAAGACGTGTGTAATACCTAAATCTTAATTAAAGGATTTACGTGCATGTATTTTAGTTTGAACAAAATTTTAAACAGATTAGTTTAAATTAATACTCTAACTCTAATTCCGATAAGAAATTTTCAAAAACAGGTTTTGCTCTTTCAAGTTCATCCTCAAGCACATGTATATGTAATATGCAGTTAAAAGGAGATCCCATACCACCCAATCTAGCATATTCAGATTCATCTTTAACTATGGCCGAAATATTTAAGTTTTGTAACTCTTTAAAAATACGTTGTATATCAATAAAATAGCCTGAAAATACTTTTATGTAGTTTAACATGGTAAATTCTGTATAATGTTTTTAGTATATACGTACCACTAATAGAGTTTAGATGTTCTAATTACAAAATATTGGTAATACTAAATAACATTTTTTATACCCATCATATTAATACTTTTGTAGGTTTAAGCTTTTAATTAGTTTAAATATTACGGCAAATACAAAAAGCTTAAATAAAAAAGTCAAGGAGGTACAAATGTACCATCGTTTATAAAGCTCTTGTAACATTTAAGAATGTAATGAAATGGCTAATCCAGCTCAAATTCCGAAGTCGAAGTCGAACTTTCAATAATAGGTTTAGCCCGTTCTAGTTCATCCTTATGCACATGGATTTCTTGTAAACCTTGAATGGACGATCCAAAACCAGCTAATCTTCCAGATTCAGATTCATCTTTAATAATAGCGCAAATATTTACTTCTTCAAGTAATTTAAACATGCGTTGCACTTCAATAAAATTTCCAGAAAATACTTTTATGTAGTTAGACATATCTTAAAAATTAAAAGGTTACTTTTTAAATATACAACATTTTTAACGTAAAAACCTGTTAATTAAATAATAATTAACAGGTTTTTTTAATAATAATTAGTTGTTATATTTAGTTATGTAGCCACAAGCAAGCGGCTATATTATCTTAATTCTGCACCTAACTGATTTTCAAAATTACTTTGTAATTTTTTCATAATCTTATCAATTTGCTTGTCGTTAAGCGTTTTGTTTTCATCTTGTAGCGTAAAACTAACCGCGTAACTCTTTTTACCTTTAGGTAAGTTTTTACCTTGGTAAACATCAAATAAGTTAACAGCAGTAAGCAATTGCTTTTCGGTTTGCTTAGCTATTTTGTAAATAGACTCAAAAGTAACATTATCGTCTAGCAATAATGCGAAATCGCGACGTACTCCAGGATATTTAGAAATAGCTTTAAACTTAATCTTGTTATGCTTAACTAAATCTAAAATGCTATCCCATTTAAAATCGGCATAAATAACCTCTTGCGCAATATCAAAATGCTTTAAAATTGGTTTTTTTATTAAACCAAATTCTACCAATACATTTTTACCAAGACCAAAGGTTAAACCTTCGGTAAATAAATCACTTTTAATAGGCGATTCGTTAAACCTAGAAATCCCTAAACGTTCTAAAATAGCAATTATATAACCTTTCATTAAAAAGAAATCGCTCTTTTTACTCGTGTCTGTCCAGTTTTCTGAATTTTTATCTCCCGTTAAAAATACCGATAAATGCTTGTATTCCTCACGTTTATCACCATAACCATGGTAGGTTTTTCCAAATTCGAACAATCTTAAATCACCACGTCTTCTATTAATGTTAAACGAAACCGCTTCTAATCCAGAAAACAATAAAGATTGTCTCATTACAGACAAGTCGTTACTTAAAGGATTTAGTATAGTAATATTGTGTTCTTCCTTTAATTGCTCGCTTAAAGCCACGTAATTTGGTGTGGTAAGCGAGTTGGAAAGGATTTCAAAAAAGCCTTGCGATGCTAATTGGTTTCCAACAATATTCTGAATTTTATAATCTTCAAAACGCGACGTTGTAGAAATAGATGCGTTAAGTTTTTCGGTAGTTTTAATATTATTATACCCGTAAACTCTTAAAATTTCTTCAATAACATCGGCTTCTCTTTCAACATCGTTTCTATACGCAGGTACGGTTAAACCTAAACCAGCTTCGGTAACATTATTTACTTTAATGTCTAACGAGCTTAATATTTGTTTTATGGTTTCTTTTGGTATTTCTTCTCCAATTAATTTTTCGGTATTTTCAAAGCTTAAACGCACTTCGAAATCCTTAATTTTTTTAGGGTAGAAATCTAAAATATCGCTAGTAATTTCACCGCCTGCAATTTCTTGAATAAGTAATGCTGCACGTTTTAAAGCGTACTCGCAGGTATTTGGGTCTATACCACGCTCAAATCTAAAAGAAGCATCGGTATTTAAACCATGACGTTTAGCTGTTTTTCTTACGCTTACTGGGTTAAAATAAGCACTTTCTAAGAAAATACTTGTAGTATGCTCGGTAACTCCAGAATCTAAACCTCCAAAAACACCAGCAATACACATGGGTTTATCGCCATTGCAAATCATTAAATCATCTTCGTGCAATGTGCGCTCTACACCATCTAAAGTCACAAATTTAGTACCGGCAGGTAAGGTTTTAACCTCTATTTTATTTTCAGAAATTTTAGCAGCATCAAAAGCATGCAATGGTTGGCCTAAATCGTGTAACACATAATTAGTAGCATCTACAACATTATTTAAAGGCATTAAACCAATAGCTTTTAAGCGGTGTTGTAACCAAGCAGGAGATTCGGCTACTTTAATACCAGAAATAGAAACGCCACAATAACGTGGTGCTAATTCTTTATCCACCACTTCAATATCCATTTTTAAAGTACGGTTCTCCACATGAAACGCACTAATGGAAGGTGTAATTAACTCCAGGTTAATATCCTTTTGCATCAATCCCGCTTTTAAATCGCGAGCCGTTCCTAAATGGCTCATGGCATCGGCGCGGTTAGGTGTTAATCCAATTTCGAAAACTTGGTCGTTTTCAATGTCAAAAAGATCGGCAACTAAAGTGCCTACTTTAATATCGTTATCTAAAACTAGAATACCGTCGTGCGATTTTCCCAGGCCTAATTCATCTTCAGCGCAAATCATACCATGGCTTTCTTCGCCACGAATTTTACCTTTTTTAATGGTCCACGATTCGCCTTCTGCGGTATATAAAACTGTACCAATAGTAGCAACAGGTACTTTTTGTCCTGCATCTACATTAGGTGCGCCACATACAATTTGTAAAGGTGCATCTGTACCAACATCAACCGTGGTAATTTTTAGTTTGTCGGCATTTGGATGTTTAACACAAGTTAAAACCTCGCCAACAACAACACCTTCTAATCCTCCTTTTACGGATTGATAGGTTTCAATACCTTCAACTTCAAGTCCTAAATCTGTAAGTAGTTCGCTAGTTTGTTCTGGTGTCCAATCTGTTTTTAAAAATTGTTTTAACCAGTTGTATGAAATCTTCATAAATCAATGTCCTATTTAAGCGTGCAAAGATAAAATATTGAAGTCAGCATTCAAACAAAGGATGGCATTTTGTTAATATGTTAATTTGGGGTTGGGTTTGTGGGGTTTGGGGACGGAAGTTGAACAGTTTGGTTTATCGTGTTTGTGTACGATTACGTCGCGTGGTTTGAGCACCTAATGCAGTAAATAAAAACCGAAAATAAAACCCGTGAGGGCTTTTGTTAGTAGGCTAGAATTAGCAATAAATTATAAATGATGTTGGAAACTGGCTTTATTTTGTTCGTTTTATTTTTGGCGGATTTTGTCGTGTATCAAAAACATCAGCTATTTTAATAAATCCGTTTTCTTTATCCACAGAGTATATCAATTTATAATTTTTAAATACTAAATATCTATAACGAATTTCTCTCTGTTTTAGTAATTCTTCTTCTTGTCCAATTAAAGGTGTTTTTATCAACTTTTTTGGCTCATTGATAATTCCTTTCACAATTTTTTTGGCTATTCTTGTACTAGCTTCCTTTTTATAATAGTCGTAGATTTCGTCAAGTTGAGTTTCAGCAAATTCAGACCAAAGAATTTTCAATGTCATTATTCATATTTTGCCAAAAGTTCAGAACTGCTTTTAAATCGATTGTTTTGGAAATCAGATTCCGATTGGTCAATTCTTTTATTCAGCTCCTCTTGAGTCATAGGTTCGGATAATCGCTCGTTTGAAGCGTTTTTTTCCATTCTCAAAATTTTTTCGAGACGTGAAACCGCTTCTTCGCTTTGAAGTTTTAAAAATTCTTGTACAAATTCTATTTTTCGAGCTTCTAAATTCATTTTATTGAGCTTTTTATCAAAGATACAAAATTATCAATTTAATGATCTAAATTTCTTTAATTGAGGAATTTCACAGCTTGTTGTCAACGGTTTTACGTTTATAAAATCGTTCTCATGCTTAATAGTCGACGATAAATTAGTTTAGTCAAAAATGATTATAATAAAGGTTTACTTTATCTTTTTGAAGAGTTTTCAACAATCTATAACTCCTCCAGCATCAAGTTAAAATCGTACTGTAAATCTTCGTGCAGTTTAGTAATACTTTTTTTGGCTAGAAGTATTTGGCGGTTGTACATGTTTTGTAGTTGTGTACTACGTTTTATGCTAGGTTTAAAGTCTTTAAGTTTTTGGCAGAAATAGAGTAGGAGTTCTACTTCGGTTTCCTTTTTTTGTGAGTAACGTATAAACTTTTTAACGTTACGGAGTATTTTGCGTGCGCTTTTTCTAATATAAAAATAGCTGTTGGTATTAATCAGTTCGAATTCCTCGTCCATATAGCCTTTAACGGTTTGTATGTAGCCACTTTCGTTGTGCGACTCGAAGAGTAAATAGGTAAGGAGCTCTTTGTTTTCTTTTTTAAATCGGGCTAAACGCAAGCATAGTTCTTGGGTTTCTTTGTGTGAAAGTGTATTGAGTTCTTTCTTTATTTCTGGTAATGGTACAGCTTTCATTTATAAAAGTCGATTTATTATGACCTAAGTGGTTTGTTGTTAAATACCGATAATGTATTATGTTTTAGAGACCTGCGAGGTTTTTAAAACCTTGTAGGTCTTTTTACCTGATGTTATAAATATAAAAAAAGGATTGTAAGTACAATGGTTTGCGGGTGTTAAATAAATAATTGTTTTGTACTTAAGTTAGCGGATACCTGCGCTAGGGATAGCAATGGAAAGCCCACAGCCCGACGTAGGAGGTGCGAGGACTTGTAGTGTATAGCCCGACCCTTGTGGTGGCGCACAAATTGTTTAAATAACGTGTTACCTTAGTTTAGGGAAATTACTTGGGTTAAGCTCGTGCATAACATCGTAAATACCTTCAAAAATATCTTCGGCAGATGGTTTTGAGAAGTAATCGCCATCGTTACCATAAGCTGGCCTGTGTGACTTGGCTGTAATGGTTTTTGGCGAACTATCTAGATATTGAAATGCGTTTTGCTCGTTTAGAATTTTATCTAAAATATAGGCCGATGCGCCTCCAGGAACATCTTCGTCTATAATAACCACGCGATTTGTTTTTGCGATACTTTTTACGATGTCGTGGTTTAAATCGAAAGGCATTAGAGATTGTACATCTATAACTTCGGCATCGATACCTATAGCCAATAAATCTTTGGCTGTTTGCTCTACAATGCGTAATGTGGAACCGTAGGATACTAGGGTGATATCTGTACCTTCTTTTACGGTTTCGACAACGCCAATAGGGGTTTTAAGTGTGCCAAGGTTGTTTGGCATTTTTTCTTTAAGTCTGTAGCCATTTAAACATTCTACCACAATTGCAGGATCGTCGCCTAGCAATAAGGTGTTGTAAAAACCGGCTGCTTTAGTCATGTTTCTAGGTACCAATAAATTTACACCTTTTACTAAACTAAGTATACCGCCCATTTGCGAACCAGAATGCCAGATACCTTCTAGACGGTGCCCGCGGGTTCTTATTATTAAAGGTGCTTTTTGCTTGCCTTTTGTACGGTAATGCACGGTAGCTAAATCGTCGCTAATTATTTGTAAGGCGTATAAAATGTAATCGAGATATTGAATTTCGGCTATTGGACGTAAGCCACGTAGCGCCATACCTATACCTTGACCTATAATGGTGGCTTCCCGAATTCCAGAATCGGCTACTCGAAGTTCGCCGTATTTTTCTTGTAAGCCTTCTAGACCTTGGTTTACATCGCCAATGTTACCGGTATCTTCTCCAAAAACTAATACTTCGGGATGGGTAGCAAAAATGGCGTCGAAATTATCGCGAAGAATAATTCTGCCATCTACTTGTTCGGCATCGTCGTTATATGTGGCCTTTATTTCTTTAATACGTGTATTTCTACCTTGCGTTTCGGAGTATAAATGCGAACTGAATTTAGGTTGTACCTGCTCGAAAATAGAATCTATCCAATTACGAAGCGTTTTCTTTTCTGGAAACGTTTCTTCTACCGTAAAGCGTAATGCCTTGCGTGCATGAGAAAGGATGTCTTTTCGTGTTGGCTCGTTAATATTTGCTAAACTTTCTTTTAGTTTAGATATAAATACGCCGTTAATGCTATTGGCTGCAACTTGTTTTAATATAGACAGTAATTCTTGTTGTTCCTTTTTTATGGGTCTTAAGAAGGTGTTCCACGCCGATTTTTTGGCTTCTCGAACATCTCGTTTTGCTGCTCTTTCAATTTCTATAAGCGCTTCGTTTGTAGCGATACCGCTTTCTAGAATCCATTCGCGGAATTTAACATTACAATCGTTTTTAGCTTCCCACTCTAAGCGTTCGGCATTTTTGTAACGCTCATGAGAACCCGAAGTAGAGTGCCCTTGCGGTTGTGTTAATTCTTGTACGTGAATTAAAACGGGTACGTGCTCTTCTCGTGCTATGGCAGATGCTTCTTGATAGGTTTCTATTAAGTTGGCATAATCCCAACCTTTTACACGAAGTATGTCGTAGCCATTACTATCTTTATCTCTTTGGAATCCTTTTAGGATTTCCGATATGTTTTCTTTGGTGGTTTGGTGTTTGGCATGTACAGATATACCATAATCATCGTCCCAAACACTAATTACCATAGGCACTTGTAAAACGCCTGCAGCATTTATGGTTTCGAAAAATAAACCTTCGCTAGTACTTGCGTTACCAATGGTTCCCCAAGCGACTTCGTTTCCATTTTTAGAAAATTTTGAGGCGTTTATGCCTTTAACATTTCTGAATATTTTTGAGGCTTGAGCTAACCCTAATAAACGTGGCATTTGTCCTGCAGTAGGAGAGATGTCGGCACTAGAATTATATTGTGCTGTTAAGTCTTTCCAGCTACCGTTGTTATTAAGACTGTGGGTAACAAAATGCCCACCCATTTGGCGGCCAGCAGACATAGGTTCTAGCTCGATATTGGTGTTGGCGTATAAACCTGCAAAAAACTGTTCTGGTGTTAATTCGCCAATAGCCATCATAAAGGTTTGGTCTCTATAATAACCAGATCTCCAATCGCCTTTTTTAAAGGCTTTAGCCATGGCAAGTTGCGGTACTTCTTTACCATCTCCAAAAATACCAAATTTTGCTTTTCCGGTTAATACCTCTCTTCGTCCAAGCAAACTGCATTCGCGACTTATCATAGCAGTACGATAGTCGTTTATGACTTCTGCTTTAAAATCATCGAAAGATAAATTGTTTTCCAAGTTGGTTAAGGGTTGCATAGGTTCATGCTTTTAGTTTTGCGAAAGTAGTTAAAATTGACCTTTTTTGCAATTAATTCCCTTGTTAAAATAATGATAAATTTTTAAAAATGTAATATTTAAAGGCTTTTCTGTTGATGATTATTGATAGATAGGAGGGTTTTATTGATTATTCAATAAATAAAATGAATTAAAACCATTTCCTTCTAAACAAGCCTAAGAGGGCTTGTGGGTCGGCTGTAAACTTTATACGTATTTTTTGATCGTAACGTGGCTGACCTATTTCCCAACCCAAATTTGAATATACTGGCAGGTAAACCTCAAAGTAATCGGTAACTAAATTAATTCGAATACCAGAGTCGTAAACAAAATTAGCGGCGTTAAATTTATTTTTTACTAAACCTATATCGCCGTAAGCTAGGATGTAATTCCATAGCGTTGTACTAGCATTTAATGTTGTGATCCATTGGTTAGCGAATGGTGTGGTTAATTTAGATTTAAATCCACCCTCGGCTTCTATGTATTGCTGACTAAAAATACCGGTGTCTTCAGATCGTCCTAAGTAATTATAATCGAAAAGATAATCGGTTGGACGATCTAATGCAAAACTGAAATAATTAGACCCTAAGTCGCTATTATTTGATAGGAAGGCTCCTGCAAACGCTCTAACATTTAGCTGTCTGTTGCTTTCAAAAAGGCGTCTAAACTCGTAGTTAAAAGAGACTTTACTAAACTTATCGGCAATTTGAAAATCGGTATTCCACTTACTAAAATTAATAAGGTTATCGTTAGAATTTACGTATCTAATATTAAAAACACTGTAATTAGGCTCGTTGGAAGAATCTGGGTTATTGAGTTCTTGATCTCTATTAATGTTTACGTGTCTTACATTTAGCAACTGCCTTTTATTGGACCTAAAATCGTTGTTTTCTCTAAATAGAAATTGTACCGAAGGTGTAATTTGTCTAACAAATAAATCTTCACCATAAGAGCTATATCCTGCGGCAATTCCATAATGAATGGAGTATAAATTTTTGTTTTGAATATAATGGGTTTTAAAAGCCGAAGCAGAACCTGTTAGCGATCGAGATTTAAACGAATATCTTGGTGCAATTTTATAATTGAATAATTTTCTTAATACGGTTTTATTGTAAATTTTGGCACCAGCGGTGAAACCATCATAAATATTATTATACTCTACAATGGGCATAAAAAAGACTTGATTGTAGTAGGGGTCTTCTACATCTTGAAATAACCTAAATTGCAAAGGTTTGTTGTTAAAAAAGAAACCCTTTAAAGATTTCCAGTTGTCTCTTAAGTTAAATTCAGGAATGGTGTTATTGTAGTTTAAAACTAACTTATTGGCGTCTTCTCTTGGTATGGTAATGGTTTTACTACCTTTTATGTTTTCTACCCAGCGTTTGGCAATTACACTATCGTTATACAAGCTATATAATGAAATAGGCATGCTATTATCGCCTTTATTTTTAATGGTTAAGGTAATAGAGTCTTCGGTCTTTTTTAATTTACTTATTTTGAAATCTATTTTTTTTCTAGTGCTTAAATAATCATCAAAAAACCAATTAATATCTTTTTTGGTTTTTGATTTTATATAGCTTTCAAAATCTTTTACGGAGGTTTGTTTAAGTTTATTTTCTTTAACAAAAGTTTCAATACTATGCTCTACAATATCTTGGTTTACAAAATCGTCTAGATATTTTAGTCCTACACCGGCTTTGTATTTATTGGCTATGTTTTTGTTGAATTTTAATAACGAGTCTTTAGCCATGGTTAATGGTTGGTCTCGATTTGTACGTGCCATAAGCATATAAGATAACACGTATTTATCATTAAAACTCATATCGGCAGCATGAAAGGATCTTACACCCCAAAAATTAGCTATGCTACCAAGGAATTTCATGTTAGGGTAGTGCCTGTCTACATAATTCATTAAATAATAAATTTGAATACCATCTATTAACCATTGTTCCTTTCTAGGATTTAATAGTAAGGTGTTTTCTAAATAATTATGTAAGGCAATTTTTAAATACTTGAGCTCGTATTGAAAATGATTAGGGTATGTTTTAATAAAACTAGGTAGAAAATTTAAGCCATAAATAGGATCTTTATCATAATCGATTTGAGAAAGAAGAAGCTTTTTATGTGGATATTCACCAAAGATTTCGAAGAGAAAGGTTTTTACCTTTTCATTGATTAAAACCTTTTCTACAATATCAAGATCTTCGTCATGAATGTTTGAAATTATTGATAATTCGCCATCTTGTAAGGTTTTAAATTCTGAACCTTTAGTTAAAAACAATCGGTTGTTGTTTCTGTTTGCTCCTTTAAGTGTAATGATTTGTTTTGTAGGTAGTTGTTGTGTGTTACTTACATCTAAATCTGAAGTTATGGCATAGCCATTTGGGTATTCTATTTCTAGATTTACCTCTGAAATTGGGATGTATAAATCGTCTAAATTTTTATTGCTATAGTATTGCCATTCTCCATTAAAAACGGCAGGTGTAATGTACCAATATCTTAGGTTTATATCGCCGCTATCTGTAACACCGTAGCTAGTAAATTTAGCATTTGGGATTTTAACGGTATACTCTAAATCTAAAGTATAGGTATCATTGGCTTTTAGAGGTTCGTTAAGCGCAACCTTAAGAATGTCTATTTGGTTTTTAAGTTGTTTAAACTCTACATCTTTACCATTTTGTTTCATGGAGGTAATAACAGAAAATCCTCGATCTTCGTTTTTGGCAAGATGAAAGTTATTATTGTATTCGTCTGCAATACGAATAGCTAAAGGTGTTTTTTTTGTAGAATAGCTACTATTCCAATCGTTAAGATAAATGGTATCTAATTGGACGTTAGTAGTGTTTTTATATTGAATGGATTGCGATATTTTTATTTGTTTATTTTCTATATCAAAAACAGCCTTAACATTGGTTTTGTTTTGAGCAAAACTGCTAAGACAGAAACACAGTAAAATAAAACAATTAAAAAATCTAAATTTCAAATTTAAAAAACATTATTAGGTTAATAGATTTATGTATGGCGTTGCAAGATAGCAAAATAGGATGGCTTAAAACAAGGTGTTTAAGTTAATTTATGGGCTGTACAACGTACAGCCCATAAATAGCCAATATTTTATTTTTTTAGAAATTAGGGCTGTAGCCAGACTCTTTATAAAAGCTATCTAAAATGGTAATAACCTCATCGGCGGTATCTACCAAATGAATAAGGTCTAAATCTTTTGCGCTTATGTTTCCAAAACCATCAAGTAACGTCTTTTTTACCCAGTCCATAAGGCCTTCCCAGAAATCTGTTCCTACAAGAATGATAGGGAATCTTTCACTTTTATTTGTTTGAATAAGCGTAATAGCTTCAAAAAGTTCATCTAGGGTACCAAAACCACCAGGCATTACTACAAAGCCTTGTGAGTATTTAACAAACATAACTTTTCTAACAAAAAAGTAATCGAAATCTAAGCTTTTATCGCTGTCTATATACGGATTGTCGTGTTGCTCGAAAGGTAAATCGATATTTAAACCAACAGAAGTTCCGCCACCTAAATGGGCACCTTTATTACCGGCTTCCATTATACCTGGACCACCACCAGTAATTACACCGTAGCCAGCCTCAACTATTTTTGTTGCTACATTTTCGGCTAGCTTATAATATTTATGATCGGGCTTGGTTCTTGCCGAACCAAAAATAGAAACGCAGGGTCCAATTTTACTCATTTTCTCGAATCCGCTAACAAACTCGCCCATTATTTTAAAAATGGCCCATGAATCGTTTGTTTTTATTTCATTCCAACCCTTGTGATGTTTTTCTTTTCTCATAGTATGTTTTTTATTTCCGCGAAAGCGAAAATTTTATTGTTTTTATTATTTCTGCTTAATTTTTAGGCACGCTAATTTAATTCTTTTTTAAGGAACTTAGCTGTGTAACTTTTTTTGTGTTTTATAATCTCTTCTGGGGTACCTTCGGCAACCACTTGTCCGCCACCTTTACCGCCTTCGTAGCCAATATCTATAATATGATCTACGGTTTTAATAACATCTAAGTTATGTTCTATTATTAAAACGGTATTGCCTTTGTCTGCTAATTTATTTAAAACTAACATGAGCACTCTTATGTCTTCAAAATGTAAACCTGTTGTGGGCTCGTCTAGAATATAAAATGTGTTTCCGGTGTCGCGTTTTGAGAGTTCGGTTGCTAATTTAATACGCTGTGCCTCGCCACCAGAAAGTGTTGTACTTTGCTGCCCTAGCGTGATGTAGCCTAAACCAACATCTTTAATAGTTTTTAGCTTTTTGTGTATTTTAGGGATATGCTCGAAGAAGTCTACAGCTTCGTTCATGGTCATGTTTAATACATCGCTAATGTTTTTGCCTTTGTAACGAATCTCTAAGGTTTCGCGATTAAAACGTTTACCTTGGCAAGTTTCGCATTCTACGTAAACATCTGGTAGGAAATTCATTTCGATAACACGTAAACCACCACCTTGACAGGTTTCGCAACGCCCTCCTTTAACATTAAAACTAAAACGACCCGCTTTGTAGCCTCTAATCATGGCTTCGGGAATTTTAGCAAATAAGGCTCTAATTTCGCCAAAAGTACCCGTGTATGTTGCAGGATTACTTCGTGGGGTTCTACCTATAGGCGATTGGTTAATATCGATAACTTTATCTATATGCTCTAAACCTTTTATGCTTTTGTAAGGCATAGGTTTTTTTACACCATTAAAGTAATGAGCGTTTAAAATAGGGTAAAGGGTTTCGTTAATTAATGTGGATTTTCCGCTACCAGAAACCCCTGTAATACCAATCATTTTACCTAATGGTAGTTTTACCGATACATTTTTTAGGTTATTACCCGTGCAGCCTTTAAGTTCTATAAAGTTACCATTGCCTTTACGTCGTTTTTTAGGAATTTCAATTTCTTTTTTACCGTTTAAATAATCGGCAGTTAGGGTGTTATGCGTTTTAAGTTCGTCTGGTGTGCCAATGCTAATAATTTCGCCACCGTATTTTCCAGCTTTAGGGCCAATATCAATAACGTAATCGGCACGCTCAATCATATCTTTATCATGCTCTACAACAACAACCGAGTTTCCTATATCTCTTAGCGAAACAAGGGAGTTTATTAGTTTTTCGTTATCGCGCTGATGTAAACCAATACTAGGTTCGTCTAAAATGTAAAGCACACCAACAAGCTGCGATCCTATTTGTGTGGCCAAACGAATACGTTGTGCCTCGCCACCCGATAAGGATTTTGAGCTACGATTTAAGGACAAATAGTCTAAACCAACATCGAGTAAAAACTGAATTCTAGATTTTATTTCTTTAATAACCTCTTCGCCAATTTTTAACTGTTTTTCTGAAAGGGTATCGTTTAAAGTACTAAACCAATCGGCAAGCTCCACCATATCGGTATTAGCAAGTTCGGCAATATTTTTGTTGTTTATTTTAAAGTAAAGCGATTCTTTTTTTAAGCGAGAACCTTCGCAAACAGGACATTCTACCTTGTCCATATAATCTTTAGCCCAACGTTTTAAGGTTCTAGATTCGGCTGTGTTATATTGGTTTTCAATAAAATTAGCAACGCCTTCAAAATCTATATTGTAATTACGAGTTACACCAAGTGTTTTACTTTCAACTGAAAACTTATCATTTCCGCCATAAAGAATAATATGTTTAGCTTCTTTAGGAATATCTTTATAAGCATCGGTTAATTTAAAATCGAAACGTTGTGCAATGGTTTCTAATTGCTTAAAAATCCAACTGTTTTTTTGCGGACCATGAGGCGCTAAGGCTCCAGATTTAATCGATAATGAATCGTCTGGAATAATTTTAGCCTCGTTAATTTGATACAAAGTACCAATACCGTTACAGTTTGAACAAGCGCCTTTAGGGGAATTGAACGAAAAATTATTTGGTTCTGGGTTAGGATAGGAGATTCCTGAAGTAGGACACATTAAACTTCTACTAAAATAGCGTGTTTCGTTGGTGTCTTGATCGATAACTAAAAGTACATCTTCACCATGATACATGGCTGTGTTAATGGTTTCGGTAAGGCGTTTATCGTTATCTACGCTATCGTTAATTACGAGTCTGTCTATTACAATTTCGATATCGTGATTTTTGTAACGGTCTAATTTCATCCCTTTTACAATATCTCGAATCTCGCCATCGGTTCTTACTTTTACAAAGCCTTGTTTGGCTATTTGCTCGAATAATTCGCGATAATGCCCTTTTCTAGAACGTACTACAGGCGATAGTACGTTTATGCGTTTACCATTAAAGTCTTTTTTTATAAGCTCTTTAATTTGCTCGTCGCTGTAGCTTACCATTTTCTTGCCTGTATTATAACTGTAAGCATCACTGGCACGTGCAAAAAGTAGTCTCATAAAATCGTAAATCTCTGTGATGGTTCCTACTGTGGAACGTGGCGATTTACTAGTTGTTTTTTGCTCGATGGCAATTACCGGAGAAAGCCCATCGATTTTGTCGACATCCGGACGTTCTAAGCCGCCTAGAAACTGTCTGGCGTATGCAGAGAATGTTTCGATATAACGGCGTTGTCCTTCGGCATAAATGGTATCGAAGGCTAGTGAGGATTTTCCACTACCAGATAAGCCTGTAATAACTACAAGCTTTTCGCGTGGTATGGATACATCAATATTTTTAAGATTGTGTACACGTGCTCCTTTAACTTCGATAAAATCTGTGAATTCACTCATAAAATGGCAAAGTTGCGAAGTTACACTTTTTGCGATTAAAAAAGAAGTGAGTTAGTGTTGTTGTTTATTAAATTTGAGTAGATTTTTGTGAAGTGATTTAGACAAAGACTCTTAAAAAAAGGTTTGAGAAAGCTAATTTGCAAATGTACCCGCGCAAGGGATAGCAGAGAAAAGCCCACAGCCCGACGTAGGAGGTGCGAGGACTTGTAGCGTATAGCCCGACCCTTTTGGGTTGCGCCCATAAACTTAATTAATTTGAAGTTTTAATATTTTCATTTTCCAAGCCAAAAAATAAGAATTTATGAAATGTTGGTAGTTGCGCCCCGGTTTTGGTGGTAGTCCAATCGCTCCATGAAGCTTCTAAACCCTCTATAGGCAGTATGGAAACCCACATTTTAAAGGCTGTTGGTTTATAATTTTCATCTAGAATCCAAAGGTAAGAATCGCCTGGAGTTGAACCACCCGAGTTGTATGTTACAAGCAATGCCTCGGTATTTGTTTCTGTTTTTACAAGTTGGCGTTGTACACCAGAATCGAATACTTTATAGGGGCCAACTAGCCAAAACGAATCGTTGTTAAAGTAGTCTGTTGCTTGTTTAATGAGCTCTTTAGCTAAATCGCTGGTGTTTATAAAGTTATTGATATATACCTTACTTTTTGATGTGTTGTTTAGGTCTAAAACAACTTTATTTTGTTTCCAATACACGGTACATTTGTTATTAGCTTTGTCCCATTTGTAATGGTGTCTTTTTTTAAATGTCCACTCAATGTAATTCGTGTTTTTAAAGGCTTGATAATCTAGAGTATTTAGCATTTTATGTGCTAGAGCATCTGCCTGTTCACCTTGAATTCCTACGGGTAAATCTTCGTTGTATTTTATATGCATATACCCAAAAAGTAGAAGGGTAGGGAGTGTGAAAAATATAAGCACTCCTGCTATTATTTTTAGTACTTTCTTGGGTTTTATAGGCATATAAAAGAGGGTTGTTTTTGTGGGTTTGTTTATAAAATTATAAAAGTACTACGGTTAATTAAAGTAAAACCTTTAAAAACCGACAGCCGTATCATCTCCTCGATAATCGGCACCTCCTTCGTACGAGTTATCATCCAAAACAAGAATACCATCTACAATTCCAATTATTGGAGAGTCCTCTTCGTTAATGGAATATCCTAAGTTTTCGAGATTGTTTATAAGTTTGCTATTAAATTTGTTCGGTTCCATACGGATTTCGTCTGGCAACCATTGGTGATGAAAACGAGGTGCATTTACCGCATCTTGCATGGTCATACCAAACTCATGAACATTTAATATAGTTTGTAAAACGGACGTAATAATGGTTGATCCGCCTGGTGTACCAAGGGTCATGTATAACTTGCCGTTTTTTTCGATTATAGTTGGCGTCATAGAACTTAGCATCCGTTTTTCGGGTTCAATTTTATTAGCTTCTGCACCAATAAGGCCAAACATATTTGGGGTTCCGGGTTTGCTGCTAAAATCGTCCATTTCGTTGTTTAAAAAGAAACCTAATTCTGAACAATACAGTTTAGAACCATAGGCACCGTTTAGGGTTGTTGTTACTGCAATGGCATTTCCAAATTGATCGACAATAGAGTAGTGTGTGGTTTCGTCGCTTTCAACAACTTGAATGTTACCATGAGAAACTTGGCTTGATGGTGTTGCTTTTTCAAAAGAAAAATCTGCCATTCTATGGTTTAAATAGTCTGCTTTAATTAGGGGTTGCACAGGTACATTTGCGAAATCTGGATCGCCTAAATAATAACTTCTATCGGCATAAGCGCGACGTTCTGCCTCGGTGATAACTTGTATGGTTTTTAAGGTGTTATGCCCGTATGTTTCTAAATTAAAAGGCTCTAGCATTTTCATTATTTGCGCTAAACATACGCCACCACTAGAAGGCGGAGCCATGGATATTACTTTTAAATCGTCGTAACTAAAGGTAATAGGTTTGCGCCATTTTGCTTGGTAATTTGCTAAATCTTCTTCGGTAATAATGCCACCATTATCCTGAATAAACTTAGCTAGTATTTTGGCTGTTTCACCTTTGTAAAATTCATCCTTACCATGCTTTAAAATACGTTGTAAGGTATTGGCTAATTTTGGGTATTTAATCGTGTCTTTGGCTTTCCAGGGTAAATCAAATAATATAGAATCTTTATTAGCTTTTAAAAATAGCGGTTGGTACTTTTTAAATTTGGCTTCTTGTTTTTTGGTTACCACAACACCTTTTTTAGCCAATTCAATAACTGGGGTAATGATGGCTTCTATGGGTAATGAACCTAATTTTTCATGAACTTCAAAAACGCCAGCAACGCTTCCTGGAACACCGACAGCCATAGCGCCTAAGGTACTTTTTTCGGGTATTACATCGCCGTTTTCGTCTAAATACATGTCTTTTGTAGCTGCCATTGGTGCTTTTTCTCTAAAATCTATAGAGCCTATATCGCCATTAGCTTTACGGTATACCATAAAACCGCCACCACCTAAATTACCTGCATAAGGATAAGCAACAGCTAAAGCCAATTGGGTGGCGCACATGGCATCAAAGGCATTTCCACCTTGTTTTAGTATGTCGTTTCCTATTTTAGATGCTTCGGCTCGAGCCGAAACTACCATGGCATTTTTTGTAATGAGGCCGCGTGTTGCTTCAGTTTTATTATTTGCCTTTTTACATGAAAAGAAAAGGCACAGTATTAAAGCGATTTTAAAACTATGTTTAATCATTAAGTTCTTGTTTTATGAGTTCTAATTTTTGTTTTGATGAGGCAATAACTTCCTCAAAGAAATCTGAAAACTCTTTTTCAAATTCAGAGTAAAAAGCTTCGAGTTCAACAACAGCCTCGTTCATGCTAGCACGGTTTTTAGTGCGACGATTCATACCATCTAAAACTCTAGAAATCCCATCAATAGACGCGTAACTTAATAGCCAATTATCTGCTAACATATAAGGCATCATTTTTTGTATTCTTACAGGTAAAATATCAAAATTTGCCTCCAACGAATCGTAGAAGGTTTCTACATATTCATCTAAAGGGACGTTGCAATATTTACTCCAGTTTTTTGCTAAAAAATGATCGTATAAAATATCGACAATAACTCCAGAATAATGTCCATATTTTTCGTGAAGTCTTTTGGTGCTTAGTCTAAACGTTTTATGAGCGTCGGTAAAACTATCTATATGTCTATGTAATAGTATGCCAATTTGAATTTCTTTCGGGAAGGTTTTGTATTGTTTACCTTTAATACCATCGGCAATAAAGTTACCAATAGTTACTAAATCGTTATCACCAGACAAATAAATGTGGGCTAAGTAGTTCATTGAATAAATATATGTATTTTTGTAAGCTAAACCATGTATTTTTGAAAAAGCTTCCAAACTTAGATGCTTTACGTTTTTTTTTAGCGTTATTAGTTATTGTATTTCATCTTCCTAATCTATCAAGAAATCAAGGACTTCCATTTTATAATGATTTACCTATTTTCAATAAAGGTATACAAGCGGTTTATACTTTTTTTATTTTAAGCGGATTTTTAATAGTAAGATTGATATATCTTGAAAAAGAAACGGGGCGTTTTTCAATTCGTAAATTTTATCTAAGACGAATTTTACGAATTTTTCCGTTATACTATTTAGTATTAATTTTTGGTTTTCTGTTTTATCATATGTTTTTACCGTATTTGGGCATTCCTTTTGAAACGAACTATAGCTTAAAAGAAGGACTGTTGCTTAGTGTATTCTTTTTTCCAAATATTTTTGCGTTTTCACATGACCCAGGAGGAATTTTAAAAATTTTATGGTCCATAGGTATTGAAGAGCAGTTTTATTTTTTAATAGCCCCATTGCTTTATTTTCTAAAAAAAACTAAGATATTACAGGTTTTAATTGGCATTGCTATTTTATATTTTATAGTGTTTCATAGCACTAGCAGTGCTTATTTGCGAAATCATTTTTTCGTTTACTTTTACTTACTTTCAGGAGGAGTTATTGCAATTTTAGAAGTGGAGAAAAAGTTGGAATTTTTAAAAAGATCTATTATAATTCCAATAATAATTCTTAGTGCTTCATTGTTATTTTTTTTCACGAATGTTTTTCAGTTTAAAGATTTATGGCTTACAAATTTAACAGCCATGGTGTTGTTGTCTTTATTTATACATGTGCTTAGTTGTAATAATTTTGGGATTGTTATAAAAAATAGAATTATAAATTACTTAGGACAAATATCGTATGGTATATATATGTTACATATAATAGCACTAAATGCGGTAGTTTTCATATTTATAAAATTTAAAGAATTTGCTTTTTTTAATAATATATTTACCATTATATTAATAAATATTTTAACATTTGCATTAACTATAATTTTGGCTCATCTTTCATATAAATATTTTGAAAAACCATTTTTAAAACTTAAAACTAAATTTAGATAATGACACTTATAAAATCAATTTCAGGTATTAGAGGAACCATAGGCGGACAAGTAGGCGAGAACCTTACTCCAATAGACGCTGTTAAATTTGCATCGGCTTATGGTGTGTGGTTAAAACAACAACGCCAAAAAGAAAACTACAAAGTTGTAGTTGGAAGAGACGCCCGTATTTCTGGTAAAATGATTCAAAACCTAGTCATGAATACCTTAATAGGTTTAGGTATTGATGTGGTAGATGTTGGGCTTTCTACAACACCAACCGTAGAAGTGGCGGTGCCTATGGAACATGCCGATGGTGGTATAATTTTAACCGCAAGCCATAACCCAAAGCAATGGAATGCCTTAAAATTATTAAACGAAAAAGGGGAGTTTTTAGATGCTGTTGAAGGTGCTAAAATTCTTGACATTGCAGAAAGCGATACTATGGAATTTGCCGATGTGGATAGCCTAGGAAAAATAACGAAAAACAAAGCATATATAGATTTACATATTATTGAAGTTCTAGATTTAGACCTTGTTAATGTAACAGCCATTGAAGAAGCTCGTTTTAAAGTGGTTGTAGATGGTGTAAACTCTACAGGCGGTATCGCAATTCCGTTACTTTTAGAACGATTAGGGGTAGAAGTGGTTAAGTTATATTGCGAACCAAACGGACATTTTCCTCACAACCCAGAACCTTTAAAGGAACACTTAACAGACCTGTCTGCCGAAGTTAAAAAGCATAATGCCGATTTTGGTATAGTTGTCGATCCAGATGTTGATCGTCTTGCTTTTATGGACGAAAACGGCGATATGTTTGGCGAAGAGTACACACTTGTAGCTTGCGCAGATTATGTATTAAGTAAAACACCGGGTAATACGGTAAGTAACATGAGTTCTACAAGGGCCTTACGCGATGTAACCGAGAAACATGGTGGCATGTACGAAGCTAGTGCTGTTGGCGAGGTAAACGTGGTGAATTTAATGAAGAAAAACAAAGTTGTTATTGGTGGCGAAGGTAACGGAGGTATTATATATCCAGATGCGCATTACGGACGTGACGCCTTGGTTGGTGTAGCTTTATTTTTAAGCCTTTTGGCCGACAAAAAAATGAGTGTTAGCGCACTTCGAAAAACCTATCCAAGTTATTTTATGGGTAAAAAGAAAATACAATTAACACCTGGTTTAGATGTAGATGGCATTCTTAAAGCCATGGAAGCGCGTTACCAAAACGAACAATTAACCACTATCGATGGGGTTAAAATAGATTTTTCAGAGAGTTGGGTACACCTACGTAAAAGTAACACAGAACCAATTATTAGAATTTATACCGAAGCAAAATCGCAAGAAGAAGCCGATGCTTTAGGCGATAAATTTATTGCAGAAATAGGTGAAATAGCAGGGGTTTAAAATTCTTATTAGAAGCTATTCCCGTTTGTAGTTTATCCTGAGCGCAGTCGAAGGACTATATTTTTTTAAACCACGTTATTACAAATTTTAAGTAACGTGGTTTTTTATTTGGTTTAGGTAAATACAAAATTCCTGTTTTTATTAGGTTTAAAATAGGATTAGATTGACTTGAGTCCAGTCGAAAGTCTTCAATCGGGGCTAACTTTTCCGTTAATGAGATACATAATTGTAAACGCAGGGGCAACACTTAAAGAAGACACTCCTACATATGCATTGGATATTTAAGCCAAATTCCAAAGGCAAAAACATCTTATAATTAAGTCTATAGATTTGTTTTTTATTTAATAAAATGTATTGATAACCATTTTTTGGTAAGAATTTATTTGTCAAAAATCCAATTTGCTAGTTTATATTTAAAATAGTTATATTGTGCTATCTTAGAAATTGAAAATTTAAAAAAAAATAACACCTTTTTTTATATAGAGGTTACGATAGACTTTATGAAGAAAATAGCATTGCACTGGAAGATTATTATAGGAATGGTTTTAGGAATCATTTTTGGGTTTATAATGAATACCGTTGATGGTGGAAAAGGATTTGTAGCCGATTGGGTTGCGCCTTTTGGAACTATTTTTATAAACCTTCTTAAGTTAATTGCTGTACCTTTAATTCTAGCATCATTAATTAAAGGTATTTCAGATTTAAAAGATATTTCTAAAATAAAATCTATGGGTTTACGTACCATAGGCATTTATGTAGCAACAACTTTAGTAGCTATTATTATTGGTTTAAGTATTGTAAATATTGTTAAGCCAGGAAACGGTATGCCTCAAGATACCATCGAAAAAATTAAGCTTAAGTATGAAAACGATGCAGGTGTAACCGATAAATTAATGAAAGCGTCTGCACAAAAAGAAGCAGGTCCGTTACAAGCCTTAGTAGATATTTTTCCAAGCAATATTTTTAAATCCTTTGCCGAAGCCTCTATGCTTCAAGTTATTTTCTTTGCTATTTTTGTTGGTATTTGCTTGCTTTTAATTGGAGAAAAAAAGGCAAAACCTTTAATAGACTTTTTTGATTCTTTAAATGAAGTAGTCATGAAAATGGTAGATTTAATCATGCTTTTTGCACCATACGCTGTATTTGCATTATTAGCAAATGTTATTATAGCTTTCGATGATGTTGAAATTTTGATCAAGCTCTTATATTATGCATTCTGCGTAATTGGTGGTTTAATTTTAATGATTGGGTTTTACCTAATTTTGGTGAGTGTGTATACTAAAAAGTCGCCCATGTGGTTTTTACAACAAATAAGTCCTGCGCAATTATTAGCGTTTTCTACCAGTAGTAGTGCGGCAACGCTTCCCGTTACCATGGAGCGTGTTGAGGAACATTTAGGGGTCGATAAAGAAGTTTCTGGTTTTGTATTACCTGTTGGTGCTACTGTAAATATGGATGGCACTAGTTTGTACCAAGGTATTGCTGCGGTTTTTATTATGCAAGTTATTTGGCCAGAAGGATTAACTTTTACCAATCAATTGGTTATTGTACTTACAGCATTATTAGCATCTATTGGAAGTGCTGCAGTACCAAGTGCAGGTATGGTTATGTTGGTAATTGTGTTAGAATCTATAGGGTTTCCGGCAGAGTTATTGCCAATTGGACTAGCCCTTATTTTTGCTGTAGATAGACCTTTAGATATGTGTAGAACTGTTGTAAACGTTACTGGAGATGCTACAGTGTCTATGATTGTGGCTAAGT
The DNA here is from genome assembly GCF_900112595.1 of Algibacter pectinivorans. Classification (GTDB taxonomy): domain Bacteria; phylum Bacteroidota; class Bacteroidia; order Flavobacteriales; family Flavobacteriaceae; genus Algibacter_B; species Algibacter_B pectinivorans. The sequence goes on from NZ_FOMI01000003.1 coordinate 282,717, forward strand.
CTTTAGGTAAATTGCACGATCCAAAACCAAAAGAGTGGGACGATCATTACGAAGAGGTTAAGTAAGCTATAATGTAAAGCTAAAATAACCCAAACTATATTTTGGTGTGTTCTAAAAATCTATTAAATTTATGTCAAGCGAAATATAACTTCTAGTTTCGTATAATAAATACAGTATAAATGAATTCCAATGTAGCGTTAATATCGCCAGTAGTTTCTGCCGAATGGCTTTATGAACACAAAAGTGCCAACAATTTAGTTATTCTAGACGGTACAATAAATAAGGTATTTAATGCAGATTCCCAGCAGATTCCAAATGCGAGATTGTTCGATATTAAAAAGAAGTTTAGTAATCTGGACGATCCATTTCCTAGCGCGTTTCCTGCTACCGAGCAGTTTGAGAAAGAGGCTAGGGCATTAGGGGTTAATAACGACAGTGCCATTGTTGTTTACGACGATAAGGGTATTTACTCTAGTGCACGTGTGTGGTGGCTGTTTAAGGCTTTTGGCTTTACAAACGTGGCTGTTTTAAATGGTGGGTTTCCAGCATGGAAAAAAGAGGGTTTCACTACCGAAGTTATGAAGCATTACACAGGTGAATCAGGTGATTTTACAGCAAATTTGCAACCAAATTATATGAAGTTTTTTGATGATGTAGAACAGGCTTCTAAAAATCAAACACATAAAATTATAGATGCACGTTCTGTAAGTAGGTTTAGCGGTGAAACGCCAGAACCTAGAGAAGGTTTGCGTTCTGGAACTATTCCAAACTCTGTTAATTTACCGTTTACAGACCTTTTAGAAGATGGTATATTAAAATCTAAAAAAGAATTAGCCAAGGCTTTTTACATGGTTGCAGAGCAAGACGATCCTATTATATTTTCCTGTGGTTCAGGAATTACAGCTTGTGTATTGGCATTAGGCGCCGAACTTTCGGGGTATAAAAACATTTCGGTTTACGATGGTTCTTGGACCGAGTATGGTAGTTTAAAAAAATAAATTATGGAAAACCCAAGTACATGGACTAAGGACGAATTATTAGCCTATATTTTAATTTATATAGCGCATGCCGATTTAGAAGAATCTAAAAATGAAAAGGAATATATTTTAAGTCGAGTTGATAAAAAAGTTTACAAGCGTGTAAGCGAACAATTTGAAAAGGATAACGATTACCAAAGTATTCAGAATATAATTGAAGCCGTTAAAACACACGATTATTACCGTAACGATTTAGTCGATTTGTTTGCAGATATAAAGTTAATGGCGTTTGCCGATGGCGATTTTGATGTTATGGAACAAATGATTTTTAGTCAACTAAAAAAGATTTTAAAAGAGGCTTAGTACCTTGTAAGGTATTGTTTAAGTTATTAACTTTTATAGAATTCTTTTAATGCGCATTTAAAATACCGGATATGAAAACAATTTTTTGTTTCATACCCGATATTGGTGTAAGTATTAGGTTTTTTTGTTTAGCCCTAGTTTTTTAAGTAATCAAGCCTACAAACTAATATGCCTATACCGTGGATATTTCAAAGTATATGAAAATTTATAATTCTCAGATTGGTTGGGCGAAATTGTAGTTTTCCATTTTAAAATGCCTTTTTTGGGGTTATAATCTGAAGTTCCCGTTTCAATATCATCCACTTTTATTTCTTTGTCCTCACTAACAGGAACTCTATCTAGAATTACAATATCTATGGCTGTTGGTTTGTTATTTTTTAGTTCTATTTGGTAAGCCTTTTCTATAACTTTATTATGGCCTATAAAGGTGTTTTTCTTGAAATTATTAATAGGTTTCCTTTTAATAGCGACATTAGGGTCGATGCCTAAAGATACCGTTAAACTATCGGTTATGGCATACGGATTAATAGTTGTTATTCCAGAATAGCTATCTTCAAAATACACATTCACTTCACCTGGTAATAAATTATATTGTTGCCAATCGCCAATTTTTGCTGTTAAAAACACATTTTCGTTAATTACGGGTGCTGCAAAATATGAAAATGTTGAAGGAACCGTGTATTTATCAATATCGATAACGGTAATATTACCATCACTTTCAACCGAAGTAAGTTTTTGTATTTCAAAATTTGTGTTGGTAATACCTGCTTTTATAACATCTCCGTTAGAGGTTAAGTTGCCTTTTTTTGTAGTAATTATGATAACACCATCTGATGCTCTACTACCATAAATGGCTGTAGCCGCTTCATCTTTTAGTACATCTATGCTAGCAATTCTGTCTTCATCTAATTTTTTAAATGCGTTTTCTGTACTTGTAACACCATCTATAACATATAATGGTTTGCTTTTAAACTTAAAAGTACCAGCGCCTCTAATTTTAATATTAGAACTGGTAACGCTTGCTACACTTTCTGTAAGTGCCGATGCAGCATTAGAACCATACCCAACTACCACAACTTCTTCTAAACGAGATACATCTTCTTGAAGACTTATATTAATAACACTGGAGTGTATTGGTATAATTTCTGAAACATAACCTACATAGGAAATCTCTAATTGTTCTGCGCCTTGTGGCTCTATAGAAAAGTTACCATCAAAATCTGTGGAGGTTCCTATACTTGTGCCTTTTAAGATTATACTTGCTCCGGGTAAAGGCATGCCGCTTTCGTCTGTAATTGTGCCAGTAATAAGTTTAACAAAAGGATTATGTTTAAAGTCGTTTCTTTTTGTGGCATTTTCTGTGTTGTAATTGTAATTTCGGCTAACAAAATTTAAGTATTTAGGATTCATTTCAGGTTTTAAATTATTAGTGTTCGGGTCGTTTGTAGAGAGTGTTAAACTAACATTTTCCCAACGAATACCTGTATTTTGATATACATGTGCCTTGTAATGTAAATCTATTGGTTTGTTTATATCTTTTGCTTTTAAATCGTAAATAGGAAACCATCCTGCGTTTTTAACGTTGTATTTTATAACCAAATTAAGTTGCTTGCTTGCATTGGTATGGAATTTCGCTTTTATTTCGCCAGATTGTATTTTATCATCTACATGTAAGTCTTGTAGTTGTTTTTTTATGTCGCCGATTTGCTCGTTATAATCCCTGTTGGTTTTTAAAGATTTATTTATAAGCGTATTTATCTCGGTAATGCGTGTTCGGTAATAGGCTGCAAATTGTTTTAACTTTTCAAGACTTACTACTTGATTTTCGTTACCCAGTTTTCTGTTTTCTTTTATAATTTTAAGTTCTTCTTGGTAGCCAGACATAATGTCTTCTTCAGCATTAATAGCGTCCTTTAAACGTTCTATTTCGGCCTTAAGTTGGTTTATGGTTTCAGATTTATCGAGTTTAGATAAATGGTTTATGGCGTAGTTTATAGATATTATAGAGGCGTTATTTAACCCAGAAATTTGAATACTGTTTTCTAGAATGTGAGGAGAAAGTTTGGTAAACGAAAATTCGGTTGTTCCTGCCGAAAGTAAAATAGTAGCATGTCGTGTTATTTGCGCGCCATCAACAAAAACGGTTACATCTTTAATAGCCGAAGGTATTGGTTTAGGGTTGATAGCAAATACAAAAGTGGTAAAGCAAAGAAATAAATAGCATAGTTGTTTCATGATTAGTGGTTTTAAGTTTCCAATAAACTTATAACCAATCAACACATTAAAAAACAGACAATGAGTTATCTATATGTATGCTTGAGTTAAATACTAATTTGAGTGAGTTTATTTTAAAGTCTAAATAATGTAAGACACGTTGTGTTAGATATAAATGGAAATTAAATTGTTTTCTACAATATAGGATAAGCCTTCAATGTCTACATTAGTAAGTATTCCAAAATCACAACACTCATTAGTTTTTGGAGCTGTAGTATCGTATGAGATTGTTGCAACAATTTCAGAATTTATTTGTATTTCTAAAGTGTCCGATGTGTTTTGTTTTGCTATGTATAAATTGCCGTTGCTTTCGCTAATACTAAAGGGCATAACGTTTTCCGAAGCATTTTTAATCACAATGGATTCTGCTTCAATATTATCTTGAAGTATTACATTTAGGTAGGTTTCGCTATCAATTAAATTAATATTTAAATTAGGTTCTTCACATAAAACGGCTGAACAATCGGGAGTAGCATCATCTGTTTTGCAAGAAAAGCATAGGAAAACAATTAAAAGGTAGGTTAGTGTTTGCTTCATGGTTTATAGTTTATTTTAAAGATGAGAAAAAACCGTAATGGTTGCGTGTTTATCTATAAATAAATTTAAGACAAATATGTTAGTCTAAAAACCGACTTTTCAATTCTGGTGTAGGTATCATGCAAGCGTCTTTTTTACCATACCATTTATAACGATTTTTAGCAATAAAATCGTAAACCCAATTGCGAATAGAGTTAGGCACAATAAGGAAAATTGCTAATATGTTAGTCGGGAAACCAAGTTTAGATGCTACTTTTAAGGCTGCAGTGCTTTTGTAATTAATACTGTTTTTTGCTGGATTGTATAAAATTATAGAATCTATTAGAGCGGTGTCTATATTAAATTTTTCTATAATTTTTTTACCGGTTTCACTTTGTAAAGGCGCAAACATAAATTTGCTCTTTTTATCCCGTTTTATAACGTATAAAACAGAGCTATTACAAAGGTTGCAAACCCCATCAAACAGGATTAAGTTTGTATCTTTTGGTACTTTAAAATTCACGTTGTAAAGATAGTGAATATGTTCTATGAACTTATATTAAGTAAAGATTTAGTTTTTTTTAAAAAATCACAAAGGCGTTAAGTCTATATTAATTTGTTGCCTCATTAAATGGTTTTATATTTTTAATTTAAACTTTAATTGTGTTGTTGTAATTTAGTTTTAAGGCTTGAGATTTACTTACTCCCAACTAATTAATATTAATTTAATTTATACAACAACTGTAGTTTTAAATTAGGTCGTTTTTGTGTATACATTTTCTTATTATATATCTATTGGTATTAATATATCAATATTTAATGCTTGCTATTTTAATCCTCCAGTATGGTGAATTTGGATGATAGTATACAACTACCGACTTTATTTTTAAGAAATGTGGATGTTAAACTATTTTTTAACAGCTTCAACAAGTTCCAATTGATCTAGGCTAACATTGGTTGTAAACATCCCGTAATTAACAACGGCCTTGTTTTTTTCTATTTTATCAATAGTACCAATGGCGCGACCATCTTCCATTCTTACGCGGTCTCCAATACGAATAATAGCTTTTGGTTTAGGCGCTTCAATAGCTTTTTCTTTTTCTATTTTTTTCTTTTTCCTAATAACTTCAACTTTCTTTTCGGCTTCTTGTTTTACTTGATTCTCTTTAGCTTTTATAGCTTTCTTTTGTTTGGCTGTAACTTTTTTGCGTTTCGAGTTTTCTATCTGTACGACTTTAAAAAGCTCGTCCATTAAGGCTTTCTTCTGTCTATTGTTAAAATATTTTTCGGCTATATCATTTACTTTTTGTCCTAAGTAAATTAAACGTTGGTTACTATCGTATAACTCTTGATAGCTTTCTAATTTTTTCTGAATCTTATTATTAATTTCCTCAAGCTTATCGGCTTCTTCTAGCTTCTTTTTCTCGTTTTGTTTTAGGGATTGCCCCGTTTTTTCAAGTTTAGAACGTTCCTTTTGTAATTTAGCAATAGTAGCATCAAAACGTACTTTGCTGCGCTCAATTTTCTTTTTAGCACGGTTTATTAAACTGTACGGAATACCGTTTTTTTGTGCAACTTCAAATGTAAAACTACTTCCGGCTTGACCGATAACCAATTTAAAAAGCGGTTCTAAACTACGTTCATCAAAAAGCATATTAGCATTAAGCATAAATGGCAATTCGTTAGCTAATATTTTTAAGTTGGAGTAATGGGTTGTAATAATGCCGTAAGCTTCGCGGTGGTAAAACTCTTCCAAAAATGTTTCAGCCAAGGCGCCACCAAGTTCAGGGTCACTTCCTGTTCCAAATTCATCAATTAAAAAGAGTGTGTTTTTATTACACTTTCTTAAAAAGTAATTCATTTGTTTTAATCGATAACTATAGGTACTTAAATGGTTTTCAATAGATTGGTTGTCGCCAATATCACTTAAAATTCTATCAAACAAACAGATTTTACTACGCTCATGTACCGGAATAAGCATCCCACTTTGTAGCATAACTTGCAGTAAACCAACAGTTTTTAATGTAATACTTTTTCCGCCGGCATTGGGACCAGAAATAACAATTATTCGGCTGTCATTTTTTAATTCTATAGTCTGCGGAAATGTTTTTTCTTTCTTCTCTAAATTGTTTAAATAGAGTAGTGGGTGGTATGCATCGCGTAAAAACATGCTACGGTCTTCCGAGAATTCAGGAAGAATGGCGTTCATAGATTTAGCGTATTTCGCTTTCGCGGAAATAACATCTATAGCAATCAAGAAGGTTTGATAGTCTTTTAATAATGGTAAAAACGGACGAATAAAATTGGTGACTTCTTTTAAAATACGAACAACTTCTTCTGATTCTTCATACTCTAAATTATTAAGTTCTCTACTGTACCTTAAGGTGGTTTCTGGTTCAATGTAAACAATGCTTCCTGTTTTACTACCGCCCATTATGGAGCCTTTAACTTTACGTCTATACATCGCTTTTACAGCTAGTACGCGCTTGTTATCTACAACAGATTCTCTAATGTCATCTAAATACTCTAAAGCATGATAAGTGTTTAAAGCACTAGTAAAACTAGCGTTTATTTTACCTTTTATGTTGTTTATAGATTGTCTTAAATCAAAAAGTAAGCTGGAAGCGTTGTCTTTTATATCTCCAAAACGATCTACAATACCATCTACTTTTTCTATTAGAATTTTGGTTACCTCAATATGCGAGGCGTAAGCATTTAAATTAGGGTAATACTCTGCAAACTTTTTTAAGAATACTACAATTTCGTTTACCGTAATAGACATGGCCACGATTTTTTTTAAGCCATGTACTTCTAAAAACGTGTTTTCAATATTAAGTAACTTAATTTCTTTGGTAATGGTATCGAAACCGTGGTTTGGTATGCGGTTATCGTTATAAAATGACGATACGTATTCATTGGTTAAACTTAGTGCTATTTGTAACTCTTCTTTGGTTTTAAAAGGCAAAATTTCCAATGCTTTTTCGTGACCAAGAGGTGTAATACAAAGTTCGCTAACTTGCTGTAAAACCGTTTGAAATTCTAAATCTTGTAATGTTTTTTCGTGAATGTGAATCATTCCTAAATATGTAACTCGTTTTGTTGGTGTAAAAATAGCTTTTTTGAAGCATTTAGTGGCGCACTTCTGGTTGAAACCTTAATTTGATAAACAGATTATTTATTTAGTGTCGACTATGCTAATTAGGATTCAGAATTTAATTCCTTCATTATTTGAGCAAAATAACGATACGATTTAATTCTACTATTAGCATCGTATGTATTAGTTACTGCAATAAGTTCGTCTACTTGTGTTTCGTTTAAAAAGTCTTGAATGTCCTGCTTTACGGTACTTTTACTACCTATAAAGGTGTATTTAGTCATTTGTTTAACAGCAGGATGTTTTATGGTTTCTCTTAATTCTGCTGTCATTTCCATAGGTTTTTCTAAATGTTCGCGTTTCGTACTTGTTAATAGAGCGATTATCATTTTAAAAAAGGAGGTTGCCATAGTTTCGGCTTCTTCGTTAGTATCTGCAATAAAAACATTAATTCCCGCTATTACATAAGGTGCTTTAAAGGACTCAGAAGGTTTAAATTCATTTCTGTAAATCGTTATAGCGTTATGTAAGTGTGCGGTTGCAAAATGGCTTGCAAAGGCGTAAGGCAAGCCTTTTTTAGCGGCTAAATGTGCGCTATCTGTACTAGAACCTAAAATGTAAATAGGTACAGGTACACCTTCGGCAATGGGTACTCTAACTTTGGATATGCTGTTTTCTTCTAAAAAATAATTCTGAATCTGTTCAATATCTTGAGGAAACGAATGCGTAGCCTGCAAAAAATTAGGACGAATGGCATGCGCCGTTTCTTGATCGGTACCCGGCGCTCTTCCCAATCCTAAATCTATTCTATTAGGAAATAAAGTTCCTAGAGTTCCAAATTGCTCGGTTATAATAAAAGGGGAGTGGTTTGGTAACATTATACCGCCAGATCCTACGCGCAGTGTTTTAGTTTCCTGTGCTACCTGGCTAATAATAATTTGAGGCGCATTACTAGCAATACCTGCCATATTATGGTGCTCTGCGTACCACACGCGTTTGTAACCAAAGGATTCAGCCTTTTTTGCTAATTCAATGCTGGCCTTTAAAGTTTGTTGGTATGTTTTCCCTTCAGAAACAATAACAAGATCTAAAATGGAATATGCGGTTTGTTTCATGCAATTGTGGTAAATGAAATGCGAGCTTTAATCGTTAAAAAAGAATAGCGATGGTTTTTTTCTAGAAGTATTAAAATTAATGATTAACCGTGTATGGTTTCAGATTTTCCATATTTCTGAATCACTTGGCCTTCAAACTCAATAAGTTCTTGCCAACGTTTATCAACATCAATGCCCTTTCCGTATTGTCTAGCAAAGCCTATAAACGTGGTATAGTGTCCGGCTTCGCTAATCATTAAATCATGATAAAACTTCGATAATTCTGGGTCTTTTATACGTTTAGATAACAGTTTAAAACGTTCGCAACTACGCGCTTCAATCATTGCCGAAAACAGAAGGCGATCTACCATACTTTGTTGCCTGTTTCCGCCTTTGTTCATAAACTTATAAAGCTCATTAACATAGTGGTCTTTACGTTCTCTACCTAGTACGTAACCACGTTTTTTTATAATGTCATGAACCATTTGAAAATGCTCTAACTCCTCTTGAGCCAATTTTATTAACTCGGTAACAAGTTCCTCATGTTCGCTATTATTAGTAATAATGGTAATAGCATTAGTGGCTGCTTTTTGCTCGCACCAAGCGTGATCGGTAAGTATTTCTTCAATATTCGATTCTACAATGTTTACCCAACGTGGGTCTGTTGCTAATTTTAAACCAAGCATATTTTTTTGTTTTTTGTAAAAGTAGGTATAATCATTAAAATTATACGTAATAATTATTTGGGCATTCCCTAAAGGTCGGGCTTTCCACTATATCTTTTTAAAGGAATATTGCAATAAAACGAGGGTTGTGGTAATTTATTAAAATTTAGAAATTACTAAGTGCATTGCTTTCAAAACTTTAAAAAGGATGCCGTTGCAATCCCTAATGCGAGTTACGTAATGTTATAAAGTTAGTAAATTCACCTCAAGTTGGTCTCCCGTCTCCCGTCTCCCGTCTTCAGTCATCAGCCTTCAGTCTAACTAATATAATTCCAAATATTTTTAAACTTACTAAGTTGCTTATATGTGTTTAAATACACTTGATTTTCAGGAAGCGCCAACGAAGGATCTATTTTTAATACCGATTTAGCATGGTGTCTTGCCAACTGTAAAATGTCGTTATCCTTAATAATGTCCGCTATTTTAAGGTTTAAAACGCCACTTTGTTGCGTGCCCATAATATCACCAGGGCCACGTAATTTTAAATCCACTTCGGCAATTTCAAAACCATCATTAGTACTAACCATAGTATTTAAACGGGTTTTACTGTTTTCGCTTAGTTTATGGCTAGTCATTAAAATACAATAACTTTGTTCTGCACCACGACCAACACGACCGCGCAATTGGTGTAATTGCGATAAGCCAAAGCGTTCGGCGCTTTCAATAATCATTACCGATGCATTAGGCACGTTTACACCAACCTCAATAACCGTTGTAGCTACCATAATTTGTGTTTCTCCTTTAATAAAGCGTTGCATTTCATAATCTTTATCGGCAGGCTTCATTTTACCATGAACAATAGAGGTTTGATATTTTGGCATTGGGAAGTCTCTAGATATACTTTCATAACCATCCATTAAATCTTTATAATCCATTTTTTCGTTCTCCTTTATTAAAGGATAAACAATATAAATTTGACGTCCTTTATCAATTTCATCTCGAATAAATTTAAAAACATTTAATCGGTTTTTGTCATATCTATGAACCGTTTTTATAGCCTTTCTACCAGGTGGTAATTCATCAATAATCGAGATGTCTAAATCGCCATAAACCGACATCGCTAATGTTCTAGGAATTGGGGTTGCAGTCATGACGAGAATATGTGGCGGGATAACCGAAGAAGCCCCTCCAACCTCCCCAGAGGGGAGGCTTTTCAATAATTTCGTAATGTAACTTAAAACATTATCAATGTCTGCAACAATTTGCTCGTTTGTAAATCGAATAACTTTAAAACCAATTTCATTTAAAATTTGTGTTCTTAGGTCATCAGCTTCCTTTTGTTCAATGGTGTTATGGTATCCACCATCAACTTCAATAATTAAATTTTTTTCAAGATTTACAAAGTCAACTATAAATTCATCAATAATATGTTGTCTTCTAAATTTAAAATCTAGTTTTTTGTTTCTTAAACATTCCCATAAAATAGATTCTGCTTGAGTGCTATTTTTTTTGTTTTCTATTTGTAGTTCTTTTAATAATTTATAGGTTGATGGACGAGCAGTCATATACTTTTTAATGACTGCTTTTACGTCCTCCCCTTGGGAGGATTGAGGAGGGCTTTGAGTGCTTCCTTTCTTCCATAATTTTGAACGTTGTTTTACTCCAAATCGATGTTGCTCATCTATTATGGCTAGCCCCAAATTTTTGAATTTTACCTTGTCTTCTAGAAGGGCGTGCGTGCCTATTAAAATTTGTAATTCGCCATTTTCTAACGATTCGTGAATTATTTTTCGTTTTGAAGTTTTAGTTGAGCCTGTTAATATTTCTATTCTGATATTCAGTCTATTACACCATTCAAGTAATCCGTTATAGTGTTGGACTGACAAAATTTCAGTCGGGGCCATTAAGCAAGCTTGGAAATCGTTGTCAAGTGCCATGAGCATTGACATAAAGGCTACAATGGTCTTGCCAGAACCTACATCGCCCTGTAAAAGTCGATTCATTTGTGCATTACTACCTAAATCTGCGCGAATTTCTTTTAAAACACGCTTTTGGGCATTGGTTAATTGGAAGGGTAAATGGTCTTTAAAAAAGGAATTAAAATAGGTGCCAACTTGATTAAATGGAAAGCCTTTTATTTTCGATTTATGAATTAAATTTTTAATAATTAATTGCAATTGAATATAAAATAATTCTTCAAATTTAAGCCGGAATTGTGCCCTTGATAGTAGCTCTTGATTCTTTGGAAAATGTACATTTAAAAGTGCCGATTGTTTACTAATTAATTTTAATTCTGAGCGTAAATTATCAGAAAGTGTTTCTGTAAATCTTCCCTTGGTTTCCAGAAATAATTGCTGCATGATTTTATTAATCACGCGATTTGTTATGCCTCTATTGTTTAATTTTTCGGTTGATGGATATACAGGCTGCATAGCCGAACGCATATTTTTTTCATGGTCTTCTAGCAATTCTAATTCTGGATGCGCCATATTAAACTTACCGCTAAACCAGTTGGTTTTTCCAAAGGCCACATAGGGTTTATTTAGTATTAAGCTGTCCTTAATCCATTTTTGCCCTCGAAACCAAACCAGTTCCAAAGTTCCGGTATCATCTCTAAACGTGGCAACTAAACGTTTTCCGCGCTTTTGTGCAACTTCTTTAAGACTTGTTATTTTTCCAATAACCTGTACATCGGCGTTGTTGCGTTGTAGTTGGTTAATTTTGTAATACTGCGTTCTGTCTATGTATCTATTTGGAAATAAGTTAATTAAATCTTGATAGGTGTGAATACCTAACTCCTTACGCAGCAAATCGGCACGACTTGGGCCAACGCCTTTTAAATAATCTATTGGAGTTTGTAGGTTTACAGACATAAATGCGAAATTAATTAAAAAATAAGTCTTATTAAATACTTAGTTTCTTTATGAATTTGTGATGTTTTTAATGGGATTCCTATTTTCTTTCTAAAAAATGCTTGAAAAATATGAAATATAGTATGTAATTCTATTTCATTAGTTAAATTTGGTGCTCTTAAAAAACAACTTAACGCATATTGATTGATGAGAAAACTCAACGAATTTATTTGGGAAACACACGGTATTCATGCAGGAACCGAGCAAGATCACGTAAAACATGGTATTGATAAATTAGAGGATATAGTTGATAAAGCTATTGAAGCCGGAAACCCAAGTATAACGTTTATAATTCACTCGCCGCGTTTAACAAGTTTTCGTTATATCGCAGAAACGGATACCAATGTAAAGTTTATTCGTGGTAATAAATCGTATTTAAATTATCCAAAACGTATAGCAGGACTTCGCGAAAAATACGACGGACAAATAAACATAAAATATGGTGTTGAGTTAGAGTGGATGGGGCCAGATATTGGTTTACAGTGGAGTCGTTCTAAGATTTTTCAAGCCGAAGATGCCGATTATGTTATTGGTTCTGTACATTTTGCGCCAGAAGGTTTGCCTTATGATGGGTCTAAGGAAGAAGCTCAAGAGTTGTTAAAAATGCGTGGTAGTCTGGAAGCTTATTGGGGTGGTTATTTTGATGAAATGACCCAAATGATTGAGTGTTTTGGCGATATGATTCAAATTATTGGTCATATCGATTTGCCAAAACTAAATGTAGATATGCCAGAAGCTTTAGTTAATTTTGAAACTAGTGCGCACCCATTAGCTAATAAATTCAGAACCCTTTTAGAGCTTATAGCCGATAGAAATTTATCGCTAGACGTTAATATGGCTGGTAAATTTAAAGGTGTTGGTGTATATCCTGTGCAAAGTATATTACGACGTGCCAACGAACTACAAATTCCTGTTTGTGTAGGTACAGACACGCATCATGTGCGCTATTATGGCTTAAATTATAAAGAGAGTTTAGAGTATATTCAGGAGGCGGGTTACGAGAGCTATGTAAGCTATTCTAAGCTTATCCCGGAGAATCGTACCATTTATGACGACCATGAATTAAAAGTAAAATACACGGTTTTAAATAAGGGTATCGAGTTGTTAAATCAACGTTTAGATGAAACCCAACGCCGTATAATTCCAGATTTTTCGTTTGGAGGTTCGTTTTCAGAGTTTGTAGACATTTATAGAAGTGCTACAGGAATGGGCGATTATAACGCTATTAGAATTCGAAAATATGGTAAATCTATTACAGTTACCAACGAAATTCCTAAAAACACACAAAATATAGTAAATGGGTTGTTTTCGGAGCATTTAGACGAGCCTGGTGTAATCTCTTCATTATTTAATACTCTGGCATCAGAAGGTATTAATGTGGAAACAGCGCGTTTAAAATCGAATAACGATGGTACGGCAGTTGCATTTTTGTCTTTAGATAATAAAAATGGAAAAGTTCAAAACGCTATCGATTTTACAAAAGGTACCGATGGTGGATTGTTTAAATCCTTAACATATCAAGAACATGCTGCAATGCCTAATTACTATACAGAAGGCGTGTATTTACTTGAAATGGATGGTGTAAAATTAAATTTAGCCTTAAGGGATAAAGTTATTTTAACCAAGCATATTAATGCGCCTGGGGTTTTATTAATATTATTATCTGCATTAGCATCTAAAAAAATAAATATTATTGATTTACGTTTAGGTAAATTAAATAATGTTGGGTACTCAGCACTTGCTGTAGATGGCGATAGCGATGTAATAAGAGCGCTACTATCAAAACTTGGCGATCAATATTACGAAGCTAATTTAATTGAGTTTCATAGTTTTTAATATGGTTTTTATGATTTTGGGCTAATCTTTGATATCTTTAAAATCATGAAAAATATAGTATTCCTTTTATGCTGTTGTGCAAACCTTTTTTATGCGCAACAAACGGATTATGTAGATTTTACAGAAGTAAAAGCGGTATTGGCTTTTAGTCAAATGAAAGTAGATAGTACTGTTTTTAATTCTTACCAGATAAAATTCGAAGTTTTAAAACAGACGGATTCGGTGTATTTGGATGCTATAAACATGAAATTCAGTAATGTATCGTTAAATAAAAGCAAAGTAAAATTTAAAAACGATGGTAAAAAGCTAATCATTTACCATGGGTTTAAGGCTTCAAAAACGTACACGCTTAATTTTCTGTTTTTTACTTCACCTAAAAAAGCCATGTATTTTATTGATTGGAATAATGAGGATGCTGTTACTTCAAGTTATTCTGATACGTTTAGAAATAGTCCAGAGAAGAAGCAAATTTGGACACAAGGTCAAGGGAAGTACACAAGCCATTGGTTGCCTTCCATTGACGATATGAATGATAAAATTGAGTTTGATATTAGTTGCGTTGCTCCAAAAGGTTACGAGGTTATTTCAAACGGAAAAATGGTTTCTAAAAGAGAAACCCCTACTTATAATTTGTGGGAGTTCGACATGGAAAAGCCCATGTCCAGTTATCTTGTAGCTTTAGTTATTGGTAAATACAGTAAAAATGTAGAATATTCCAAAAGTGGTATTCCGTTAGAAATGTATTATTACCCAGAAGATTCGCTAAAATTCGAACCAACATACCGCTATACAAAACAGATGTTCGATTTTCTTGAAGCTGAAATAGGCGTGCCATATCCGTGGCAAAACTACAAGCAAGTACCTGTAAAAGACTTTTTATACGCAGGTATGGAAAACACAAGTGCTACAATATTTGCTGATAGTTTTGTAATTGATTCTATTGCATTTGCAGATAAAAATTATGTTAATGTTAACGCACACGAGTTGGCACACCAATGGTTTGGCGATTTGGTAACCGAAACTTCGGGTACACACCATTGGCTGCAAGAAGGTTTTGCAACGTATTATGCCTTATTAGCCGAACGCGATATTTTTGGAGAGCACTATTACTATTGGCAATTGTATGAATACGCACAGGAGTTGCTTAACCAAGATAGAGCGGGCGGAAGTACCTCCTTGTTAGATCCGAAATCGAGTAGTACAACATTTTATAAAAAAGGGGCTTGGGTATTGCATTTGCTTAGGGAACGAGTGGGCGAAAAGGCTTTTAAAGCGGCCGTTAAAAACTATTTAAAAAAGTACGCCTTTAAAAATGTTGAAACTGAGAATTTTATAACTGAAGTTGAAAAGGTAAGCGGTGAAGATTTGACTGATTTTGTAAAATTATGGTTGAAAAATAAAGTGTTTAATTATGATGAAGTTTTAAATAGTTTGAAAAAATCAGCATATATGCAGGAGTATTTAATGGTTGATTGCGAAGTGTATACCTCGAAATGTAGTGACTATTTAACCTCTGGAATTTCTGATGAAGCTAAAATAAAAGTGATTTCTCAAATACCTAATCAGATAAGAAAAGAAGATTTTAAAAACAGTTTAAAAGTGCGACAAGCCATTGCTCGTAATGTTTCTAAAATCCCTTTACAATTAAAAACCGAATACGAGTCGTTACTTAATGATGAGTCTTATGTTACTATTGAAACAGCCTTATTTAACCTGTGGCAGAACTTTCCGCAAGAGCGACAAAAATATTTTGAAAAAACTAAAGACATTCAAGGGTTTAGCGATAAGAATGTAAGAATGCTTTGGTTGGCATTGCAGTTAGTATCTCCCGATTTTGAAGATAAAAACAAGCGAGAGTATTTCAATGCGCTTACTCGTTATACTAGCCCGCAGTACGGATTTGAGGTGCGCCAAAATGCATTTCAGTATTTGCATCAAATTCAAGCGTGTAAAGATGTTTGTAAAAAACATTTAAAACAAGCTACTAAGCATCATAATTGGCGATTTCAGAAATTTGCAAAAGCTTTAATTGAAAAGGAAACACCTTAAAGATTAAAGTATAAGCTTTAAGGTGTTTTTGTTTTGTAGGCAAGTGTTATAATTTGTTGATTTTAAACGTTTCTACTTTATTTCCAGAAAAAGCCTTAACAATGTAAAGGCCAGCCTTAAGTAAAGAAACATCGGCTAAATTTGTGTTTAAATATTGGTTGTAAACCAATTTACCATCCATTTGATAAATTTGTAGATGGTTTATAGCTTGTGTTGATTTTATGTTAATCTCGTTTCTTACAGGATTTGGATATAGAGCAACGGTATTTAGTGCTTTATCAGATACGTTTAGTTGGTTTTCCTTGAAGAATCTTCCTAAAATATAACCGTTATTATCATTATTAAAACCTGAAACTAAAATTTTTCCATCTGCTAGTTCTTCACCGTTAGTAATATATTCAATTTCATCATAATCAGGAAAATCGAGGGATAAAATTCCGTTTTCGCCAAATGTATTGTCTATAATGCCATTTTCATTAACTTTTAGTATTAAGATGTGCCAATTATTGTTTTCGTCATTACCATCTCCTAATATGAATATGTCATCGTCTAAATTTGAATCAAATAAGTCTAAAATATAGAAGTTCTCGTTGTAAATGGTTAAAAGTCCGTTTGAGCCAAATGTATTATCTATACTGCCATCTGAATTTAAGCGTAACAAACCCTGAATAGGTTCTCCGGTAAAACCGCTGTCATCAAAACCGTCTATAGTAATCAGTATTTTATTGTTGGATAATATATAGGAATCAAAAATGTTTGCACTTCTTGCTGTTAAGTCATAATATATAGAGAATCCATTACTGCCAAAAGAAGTATCTAGCACGCCATTTGAATTGGCTTTAAGTGCAAACTCATTGTACTCATATTCCCCTGTTGGTGTGCCATTTTCAGGAGTGTAAACTGTGCCAGTAACTAGTAAACTGTTATTATCAAATAACTCAAGATTTATGTCGTATAACTCTTCATTATCCACAACATCACTAATATTAACTTGTAATGCGCCATTGGTTCCAAAAGCGTTGTCAATAGTACCATTACTGTTAAAGCGGGTCATTAAAAGCTGTTCTTCTTCGGTATCAATATTTATGTGTCGACCAGCTACAATAAATTTTCCGTTGGAATCTATTTTTATTGTCATTCCTAAAGCAAATTTATCAATAAGGGCAACGCCGTTATTGCCAAAACTAGAAACTTTATTTCCGGCAGAGTCTAATTTTAATATTCCAATATTACCGTTTATTGTTGATGTTCCAGAAATATAAATGTCATTGTTTTTACTAATTATATCGTACCCAATAAAGTCATTAAGCTCCAAAATCCCATTGTTACCAAAATTTAGGTCCAACGCTCCATTGCTATTAAACTGATTAATGATGTTAAGAGATTCGTCATTTTCATTGGATGCCAATCCAATTTTTAAAATTTTACCAGAATCGGTAATATCCATGTTTAAAGGTCCGTCTGCTTCAAGATATTCTGCAATTTTATAGTTACTCACACCATCAACACCAAACGAAGTGTCGATGTAAGAAGATTGAGCAAATACTATAGATAAAGTGCATAATAGAGAAACAAAAAATGAGGTAATTTTTTTCATAATGTTTAAGGATTAATTGGTTTGTTAGTTAAATATATGATAATCAATCAAGTAGGGTGGTATTTTTATCGTAATTATTTGATGTTTAATTGGTTGTGAATTATTAATTTCCTAAATATTTGCTATTGAAATTAAAATGTTTCTATTTCTTACTTATTTTGTAAGATTTATTGTTGTTTAATGCGTCTGTATTGCTATGTTAAATAGTGGTTTTTAAAAAATAAATAATTGAATTTTAATGTGTTATATTTTGTGTTGGCAGGTTTGAGTAAATTTAAAATTGCTATGCAGGCCTTTTGGTGTAGTTTTAGTTTGCTTAACTTTCAAGGCAATATTGAAAAACATTTTACTTCTTGGTATATTTACTCCCATAAGATAAAAAATGAAAGCCTTAGTAATTCCTGGGGGAGGAAGCAATGGAGCCTTTGCTGGTGGTGTGGCGCAATATCTTATTGAGAATTTAAAGCGAGATTATCAATTTTTTTTATTTGTGCTTCTACCGGAAGTTTGTTAGTATCTCATTTGGCTTTAAATAAATTTGCAAAAATAAAATTGGTTTATACTAATATTACCAATGAAAGCAGTTTTATTGTCTGTCCTTTTAATATAATTGAAAAATATGGTGCACAAAATACAAGAATTAGCCATTTTAAGGCTGCACGGGTAATATTGTGCCAATTGAGGAGGCCATAATAAGAATTGCTACTAAGATAGATGCCATTATTTTAGAAACAGAAGTGAATCAATTTAATAGAATGCCATCTAAAAATCCGTTCTATTTATAGACTAGTATGTTTAGTTTCGTGCTAGATCGCATAGAGTCTCAAAACATTAAAATTTGAAAATTTGTTACATCTAATCAAAATGTTATTATCAATTTTATTATACCCGTGGTGTTAACAACAAATTCATTAATTTTTAACAAAGCAAAAATGACTTCTTGTTGGGAAGATGGTTATAACTTTGCGAACTTTAAAAATCAAGAACTTAGTCCTTTGGAAAATTTTTTTTTTTTGTATCAATCTACTTTCTACGTTCCGTATTTGCTGGGTTTTTACATATTAAACATTTAGCTAAATAGGTTATAGATAATTCGTAAACACCATCTGTTCTCCCAATATTTGTCGTATTCACATCATACGAAAAACCAAACCTTAATTGTTCGAATTCTAAACCAACAAAAGCGTTTACCGAAGTTAGTAAATGACTGTTAGAGTTGTTTTTGGCTGGATTTGTTACAGCTGTAGCACCTAACATTAGTTTTTCTAACCACACGGTTGCGCCAAGGTCCAATCGATTATATTCGCCTTGTTGCATATAATTTGCTGAGAGGAACAAATCATTGTAATCAAAATAAGGGAATTTATAACCAGCGTGTAATGAGTAAAAGATATCTAAGGGCACGTTACCATTTTCAACAAATGAAATGTTTGGTTTGTTTAAGTGTTTTACCGATGCTCCTAACCATAAATCGGTATCATTTCTTGTGTTTTTTTTATCGAATACAAAGCCCGCTGAAAAATCGAAAAAACTTATGTTTCTGTTGGCATTCATGGCGAACGGGTCGTTCGATGTGGGATTTATTGTTCCTGAATTTATGTTAATTTGATCGGACAAAACTAAACCGCTAAAGTTAAATGATTTGGTTCCGAAACCAACCTCTATAGCTGGTCTAAAAAACCATTCATTGGCTAATCTTACATGGTAGGAAAAATTGACATTTCCCTGTAAATGGTTGTATTTGGTATTATTTTCATGCTGATTTATAATGCTGAAACCAATACCGCCAACATCTTCAATCCAAGAATTAAAGAATGCGTATTCAGTATCAACTCTCAAGTCTAAACTTGGCCATTGTGTTCTATGGATTAAACCAAAATAAGAAGCATCTTCAAAACCTGAAAAACCTGGGTTTAAGGTTTCGGGAACTAAAAAGTATTGCGAAAAAACAGGGTCTTGTGCTTGCACGTTAAGCGATAAGCAGCACAAAATTAATAGTATAGATAGTTTTATTTTCATTGTGTTACTTGCTTATTTAATAGATACAAAAGCGCCTTTTTGTGTAATAGTTTTGCCGTAGAATGTTTTCGCGGAAAAGGTGAAATAATAATTGCCGTTTTCTGCTTCTGCATCGTTTATTTTTCCGTCCCATCCCTTTATTGTATCACCTTCTTCAGAATAAATTAAACTACCCCAAGTATCGTAAATATTAAATACTATAGTGTTTAATGCGATGGATTCTGGTACAAAATAAGCATTCATACCATCGCCATTTGGTGTGAATGCATTTGGCATAATTATCTTATATCCTTTTTCTACAACCAAAGTAAATTGTTTTGTGTAAACGCATCCAAAAGGATAGGAAACGGTCTGAATAATTGAATAGGAGCCTTCATTATTATAAATGTGGGTTGGGTTTTCGTCTGAAGAAAAATTACCATCTCCAAAATCCCATGAAATCGATTCGTAATCTCCTGTGGCTAAATTTGTAAACTCAATAGGGTCTTCAATGGAATAAAACCCGTAGGTAGAAATAGCGCTTGAGGTTACAGAGAAATCGGGGTCGCCAAACATAGGAATGTCTACATTATATGAAAAACTCGTGCTGCAATTTATATTATCAGTAACACTAATAATTACCAAACCATTTTGCGTGGTATTCATAAATTCACCATTGGTGCCGCTAACCGTTCCGTTAGACCAATTAATGTTATAAGGTGGAACGCCGCCGGATACCATTGCTACAAAAGTTTGATTTATAGTTTTTGTATCGCAATCATAAATAGTATTAGTATCAACGCTAACTTCTAATGGTTCAAATCTATTAATTTGCCAGGTGCCAGATGTTTCGCAATTATTAGCATCGGTGACATTAACAGCATAATTTCCTGGAGGAATATTAGTTAAGTCTTCGGTTGTGTCTCCATTGGACCATGAATATGTAAATGGAGGTGTGCCTCCTGTTACAATTAAATTTATAGAACCACTATTGGCGTCATCGCAATTTAAAGCATCACTAGTGTTAGCAGAAAGTGATAAGGCGTTAGGTTCTGTTATTGTAAATGTTTCAGTAATAACACATGGTTTGCTATCGGTAATGGTTACGGTGTAGGTACCTGGGCCTATATTGTTTCGTTCTACGCCAGCGGTTGGGTCATCATCCCAAACTAAATTAACGGGAGTTATACCACCTACTAAATTTAAAATAATACGACCATCACTTTCTCCAAAACAAGATACATTATTTGTTGTCGGGTTTATGGTGAAAATAGGAGGTTCAACAATTGTTATGGTTACAGCCTTTTCGCAATTGGTGTTGTCTGTAACCGTAATAGTATAATCGCCAGGAGATAAGTTAGATTGCGACATGCCCGAGCCTAAGTTACTCCAAGCAACGGTGTAGGGCGAGTTTCCTCCAGAAATATTAGTGATGTTTATTGTTGCATCGTTATCGTTATAACATTCAATTTCGGTAGCTGTGTATTCGATAATGATTTCATCCGTTTCGGTTAAAACAAGCTCTAAAGTATCGGTGCAATTTGACCTGTCGGTAACGGTAACAGTATAGGTTCCTGCTATTAAATTAATTAAATTTTGTTGATTACTTGTAAATCCATTAGGACCAGTCCAAGAATAGCTGTAATCGAATACATCTGGAGAGGTTTCTATAGTTCTTCCTCCAACGGTATTAATATTTATTTCTCCAGTGGCATCTCCAAAGCAAATAACGTTAACTTGGTTTACTAGACCTACTACTAATTCCTCAGGTTCAACCACTGAAAAACTTCTGCTTATAGTGGGACAATTACTAGCATCAGTAACCGTTACTTCATATTCACCAGGACTAAGATTAGTTAAATCTTCAGTTGTGGCATATAGAATATTGTTTCTAGTCCAACTATAGGTGTAAGGCGCTGTACCTCCTGAAATTTCAATACTTATAGAACCGTTGTCTGCATTAAAACAAGATATGGTTTCAGGATTAAAATCAATGGTCGAAAATACAAGTTCATTGGGTTCAGTAATTGTAAAGTTTTCGGTGAAAGGGCAACCTCCATCATCTAAAATAGCGACAGTATAATCACCAGGTTCTAAATTAGAAATGTCTTCATTTGTACTAGTAAAACCATTAGGTCCTGTCCATGAAATTTGATACGGGTTTCCTATTGAAAAAGGCACGCCACCAACAATTTCAATATCTAAATCTCCCGTATTAGCCGAATAACAATTGCTGTTGGTTTGACTGCTTGTTATGCTGATGGATGGATTTACAGTAATTTCAACTTCAAACGTGTTACCAACGCAAGTTCCAGAAGTAGGAGTAACGCTATAAGTAACAGTTGAAGGGCTTGTAGTTGTATTGGTTAATGTTTGGCTAATGTTTGTTTTTGGTGAGTTTTCACTGGAGGCACCAGTAATGGTACCGGCAGGGTTAATTGTTGGTGTCGCCCAAACGTACGTGGTTCCCGTTGGTGCAATGTCTCCACTAGTACTATCTGGTGTTATGGTAAATGTATTGCCGCTGCAAATAATATCAGATTTATTGCTGATGTTTGGGGTTTGGTTAATAGTTATTTCTGCTACATTAGAGGTAATTTGTGTGCAGCCACCAGAAGAAAAAGTGATTACAGCATAGTAATATACGTTGCCAACAGTTGCAGATGGTGGATTAAAATTTGAATTGGTTTCTCCTGAAATTGCTGAACCTGTAGAAGTGTTATTTACCGTATTTGAGTACCATTGATAGGTTGGTGTTCCTACCCCGTTTTCGTAGTTTACAGATAGTTGGTTTAAAGTATCTCCTAAACAATAGGTGTTTGATGCGGGTTGGGTTGTAAAATTTGGTGCAGGGTTTACAGTTACTTCAGCAGGATTACTAACCACGCTACAATCAATTCCAGGTTGTGAAATAACGGCGTAGTAATAAAGCGTACCAACGGTAACTGTAGCAGGTGTGTAACTAGTGTTAGTTGCACCTGAGATAATATTACCTCCTGTATTGGAATTGGTTGAATTGCTATACCATTGGTATGTGTACGTTGTTCCTAAGCCTCCAGAAACTGTTACCTCTAAATCTTGAGGAGTAATACCTTGGCAGAGGGTTTGCGAAACCTGAGGTTGAGAGGTGATTGTGGGATCCTCAGCAACTATAATTTCTGCAACATCGCTAGAAATTGGACTACATCCGCTACCATTAAGCGTAATCATAACATAGTAATAATACGTACCTGCTGCATTGAATGCTGGAGGTGTGTAGGTTGAATTAGTAGCGCTAGAAATGCTTGTGCCTCCAGTATTGGAATTGGTTGTATTGCTAAACCATTGATATGAAATTGTTCCTGTTCCGCCTGAATGTGTAACAGTTAAAGCAGAAGGTAAGGTTCCACCAACGCATAAGCTTTGTGTGGAAGTTGGATTGGTGTCTATTTGAATACCATCTACAATTTCAATAGTGGCAATATCAGAAATAATTTCATTACAACCTGCGCCTGATGAAAATGATACCACGCAGTAATAATAAAAAGTGCCAACAGGGTTATTTGGTGGCGTGTAAGTTGAAGCCGTTTCTCCTGTAAGTTCATTTCCTCCAGAATTAGAATTTGTCGTATTACTATACCATTGGTACGTTGGTGTTCCTGGTCCATTAACAGAAACAGATAATTGCGATATGCTACCATTTAAACATAAGGATTCCGAATCGGGTTGATTTGTAAATGCCGGAGCTGGGTCTACAGTAATAATTAAATTTACGGGTGTTCCATCACAACCATCTACGGATGGCGTTATAACGAAAGTAACGTCTTCTGAAGTGGTATTCGTATTAAAAATAGTTTGAGTAGGAATAGCGTCTGTATTTCCTGAAGCCGTAAAACCTGTAACTCCGTTAGGAGCTGTTGCTATCCAATTAAAAGTAGTGCTTGCTATATCGGAGGTTAGTAGTATTTCTGTGGTATCGGTTCCGGAACAAATAGTTTGAGTGAGGTCTGTATTAGTAACGGTAGGAATGGGGTTAACGCTAAAGTCCTCAGTGTCTGTTGTGGTTCCGCAACCATTAGTTATACTAAATGTAATTTGATAATCGGCAGGTGTTGCATACACTATGGTTCCTGGGTCTAAAGTATTAGCGGATGATGGTGTTCCTCCTGGGAAACTCCAATTATAAGTTACCGTTTCCGAGTTTGGTGCACAGGCATCAATATTTGCAACAGGAGAAATTGAGGCCGAACCACAAGCATTGCTAATACTATTTATAGTTGCTGTTGGAGGTCTTTTAACTTCGATAGTTTCGGAAGTACTATTAGTTCCACAAGAATTTTCGGTTGTTAAAGTTAAGGTGTATGTTCCTGCGTTTAAAAAATTAAATGCTGGTGATGCGGAGTTTTCATCAGTTCCACTTGTAAAATTCCAGCTTTCTGAAGTTCCACAAAACCCAGAAGCATAATTAACTTCCCAGAGGTAGGTTTCGCCACCACAACTTTCGCTTAAATCGGTTGTGTTTGTTGTTTGAATAGCTAGAGGCGTACAGCCGTTGTTTGTGTTTAATGTAAATGCAGCGGCTAGTTCTGGTTCTATACAGATGGTTTTGGTTACGGTATTGGTTACACCACAAGAGTTTTCGCCGTATAAAGAAACGGTATAAGTTCCTGGAGCTGTATAAACATGACTTGGATTTCGCACAGTTGACGTTGAGCCATCTCCAAAATCCCAATAATAACCATCATTAATACTACAATTATTGCTATATCCATCTAATGAGGTGTTTTCAAATTGAACGCTTGTATTTACGCAACTTATAGGCAAATCTTCAAAATCAATTTCAGGCTTTCTTAAAATTATTATTGGACCAGCAGTTAAATTGGTTTGTCCGCAGGATGTTATAATAGTTAAAACAACAGTATAGGAATCTGGACAACTCGTTTCTGTATAGGTGTGCGGAATTGGAAAGTTTTGCGAATTAGCGGGGTTTGTCGAATTAAAGTATGTGGAAGCTTCTAATTGGTCTTGAGTGTAGTTTTCTATTGTTCCATCTCCAAAATCAATATTATAGTTGGTGTCCGGTGGATTTGTGGCCCATGAGCCTATGGCGAAGTCTATAGCGGGTATAGGTGTGCAAAGATTAACCGTATTTCCAGGGTTTACAATAGAGCCTGTGGGGTTGCTTGAGTTTTTTATTAAATAAGTAACCGTGTTATCGCAATTATTTCCAATTCCCGTTATGTTCATATTGAAAGAGCCTAATTGCGTATAGGTATGTGTGGCAGGAAAAGTAACCCCTGTTTCTATTGGGCTATCATCTCCCCAGTTTACATTATAAGAGTTAACGCAAGGTGATGAATTTTCTAAACCAACATTAATCGTGTATGATGGGTCTGTTGTATTATTTCCACAATTATTAAAAGGGTCAAATCTATTATCATTATCTATAAATTGAATTAGCGGTTTTTCTAAAACATTAATAGATTTTGTAATGGTAGTAGTACATCCATTTGAGTCTGTAACCGTCAATTCAACATTAAAACTTTCTGTGCCACAACCAAGAGCTTCAAAAATATGAGATGGATTAGCGTTGGTACTTGTTTCTCCATCTCCAAAGTCCCAATTGTATGTAAAGGGATTATTTCCACTGGCGTTGGAGGTAAAACTAATAGGGGTGCCAGAGCAAGCTCCTACGTTATTAAAGTTAAAATCCACCATTGGAGGCTCAGTTACCTCAACCGTTGCATTACCATTTATAGCGCTAGTATTATTATTTCCATCGGTTATAGATACTAACCGGTAAACAAACGTTCCAGCTTCATTGGTGCTGGCCGAAACTGTTGTGCTATTTCCAGTTGAAGTTATTGTTTGTGTTGTACCATTTAATGTGTAATTAATTGTGTAAGGAGCTGTTCCTCCCATGCTTGTAAAGGTTATTTCTGGCTGTGTGCTGTTTTGGCAAACAGTTGTAGTACCTGAAATACCTGCGGAAGGCGGTAGTAACTCATCCAAATTTAGTGTTTCGGTATTAAAAGATGATTTTATGTTTTTTAATACCGCTTCTTTAAAATTTATTTTATTTAAAGCAAAAATAGAAACGCTAATTACAAGCAATAAAATTGCTGTAAGAAAGTAGTGTTTTCTCATGTATGGGTGTTTGGTTGTTAATAGCTGGTACTAAAATAATTAATCTTTTTTATGCAAGCCTATTAATAGTGTTTTTTTGTTGAATTTTTCTATAAAATGCTTATTGTAGGAAGTAATAGTTGTTTAAATTTAATTGTGTATTAGTTTATTGTGGATATTGAAAAATATTGTACTTCTTAGTATATTTACTCCCATAAGATAAAAAATGAAGGCATTAGTAATTTCGGGAGGTGGTAGTAAAGGCGCATACGCAGGTGGTGTTGCTGAGTATTTAATTAAGGAAGAAGGCAGACATTACGATATGTTTTTAGGAACATCGACAGGTAGTTTGTTAATTCCGCATTTGGCAGCAGGAAAGATTGATAAGATCCACAAGGTATTTACCAATGTTAATCAAAAAAATATTTTTAGTGTTAGTCCTTTTATAGTACGTAGAAAAGGGGATAGGGAGTATGTTTCAATTGATTTTATAAACTCCTTGTGGCAGTTTGTTAAAAGAAAACGAACCTTTGGAGAAAGTAAGGCTTTGAAACGTTACTTAAAAAAACACTTTACTTATGAGGAATTTAAATTTATTAAAGAAACTAAGCAAGATGTGGTAGTAACGGTCTCTAACCTTTCTAAAAACATTGTGGAATATAAATCTATAAAAGATTTTAGTTACGATGAGTTTTGCGATTGGATTTGGATTTCGTGTAACTATATTCCGTTTATGTCTTTAGTTAAAAAAGACGGGTTTGAGTATGCCGATGGCGCTTTTGGTTGTGTGGTTCCTATTCGGGAAGCTATTTTAAGAGGCGCTACCGAAATTGATGCTATTATTTTAGAGTCTGAAAGTATGGCTTATAATAAGGTGTTGGGTAAAAATCCGTTTTCTTTAATGCTAAATCTTTTTGGGCATCTTTTAGACCAGGTGGAAAGAAGCGATATTTTAATTGGCAAGTTAGCTGCTAAAAATAAGCACGTTAAACTAAACTTGTATTACACACCGTCTAAACTTACCGAAAACTCGTTGGTTTTTAATAAAAAATTAATGACCAAATGGTGGCAACAAGGCTATTATTACGCAAAAAATAAATTTGAGCAAGCGCAGTCTAACGAGTTACGCGAAAAAGATTTACCACAAACTTGATACTTCTTCTTTAATAAATGCCAATGCAGTATCGCTTGGTGAGCGTCGTTCCATCATTTCGGTTAAAACAACTTCTCGAAGTTTATTAGCAGAGTCTGTTTTTTCGGACATGCTTGCTTTTCTAATAAGTTGAATTGTGGCGTTTTTTGATGTGGTTACAATGCTCCAACATTTATCGGTAATGTAAATTTGTTGCGACAAATTGTGTTCGAATTCCTGCTCAATACTTTGTATAAGTAAAGTTTCGTAATCGTCTTTATCTGAAGATGTTGGTATTATTCTAATAAGTAATTTTGATGGTGAAATGCGTTCTAGAAAAAGCGCCATACGCTCGTAAGCTTGTAGGCGTAATGGCATAGCGTTAACTTGCATGTCTTTTTTTAATAAATAACGACGACGCCCATCTTCATTTCTAGTGTGTTCTCTAAAAAAATAGAAGGCAATAAAGCCGGTAATTATTGTGGGTATTGCAAATAAAAAAACATCGATAATGCGGCTGGTATCCATAAAATAAGTTAATTATTTACAAACATAAGTGGTTTGTGTTTATTGGACAAAATTTATTTAAAACTATTATATTTAATGTGGGTTTAAAAACGTTTTATTGTTTTGAAAACGATAAGTTTCTACTTTAGTCTGCGCAAGGGATAGTAGCGGATAGCCCACAGCCCGACGCAGGAGGTGCGAGGACTTGTAGCGTATAGCCCGACCGCTTGTGGTTGCGCCCTAAAAAAACAATCGAAAAGACAGTTTAAGCTTGGGGTTAATAGTTTTAATTTAGCCTGTAAACTGTAATTGTAACCTTATTTTGCTCCTCCTAAATGCATGCAATCCTTTAGGTGTTGAACACCTTGAAAAGGCACAGGTGTTTTCTCGTACATGTAGGTGCCGCTTAGTTGTTTTGAAAGGTTGTGGTCGTCTACATTTATTTCGATATCGCTCATTTTAAACTGGCAGGGGTGTTCGTAGCCAGCGGCATGTGTAATTTCGATAAATTCTTTTCTGAAAGTCTTAAAATATTGGGCCAAACGCTCGGATTTTAAAGGTATATTAATACCGTTTTGTGTCCATTTTTTCTGTGTGGCAATGCCTGCAGGACAACGGTTGGTATGGCAAATTTGAGCCTGAATACAGCCTATACTCATCATAGCTTCTCTGGCCACGTTTAAACAATCTGCACCCATAGCAAAAGCCATAGCGGCCTTAGCAGGAAACCCTAGTTTACCGCTACCAATAAATACAATACGCTCTGATAATCCTTCGTCTTTAAATAACCTATACAAATCGCTAAATCCATAAACCCATGGCAGTGACACGTGATCTGCAAAACTTGGTGGTGCTGCACCAGTTCCGCCTTCGCCACCATCTACGGTAATAAAATCGGGGCCTTTTCCGGTTTTTTTCATAATTTGGGCTAGCTCTTTCCATTGTTCTAGTTTTCCAATGGCTGCCTTAATTCCTACCGGCAATCCTGTGGCTTCGGCAATTTGCTCTATAAAATCGACCATTTCTGGAACGTTAGAGAATGCTTTATGGTTGGGTGGCGATAGTACATCTTTACCAACTTCTACGCCTCTAATAGCAGCAATTTCTTCGGTTATTTTGGCGCCTGGTAAAACACCACCTTTTCCTGGTTTTGCACCTTGAGACAGTTTTATTTCAATGGCGCGTATAAAAGGATTGTCGTTTACAAGTTTTACCATTTTTTCCATAGAGAATCTGCCATCTTTATCGCGAACCCCAAAATATCCGGTACCGAAATGAAAAACCACATCGCCACCATGACTGTGGTGAGGCGATAAACCGCCCTCGCCGGTATTGTGATATGCTCCGGCTATTTTTACACCTTTGTTTAAGGATTCTACAGCTTTTGCTGATAAGGATCCAAAACTCATTGCCGAAACGTTAATTACAGATGCTGGCCTGTAAGGGCGTTTACGCTTGTTAAATGCTCCCATAACTTTGGCGCAGGGTAAAAAGGAATTATCCTCTTTATTAGGATGATTTTCTGGCAACTCGTAAGGCATCATCGCATTATTAATAAAAATATGCTGGTGTGCGTAAATATCTCTATCGGTTCCAAATCCTTCGTAATTGTTTTCTTTTTTTGCAGAGGCGTATATCCAGCCACGTTCAATTCTATTAAACGGTAATTCTTCTCTGTTATTTGCTACAAAATATTGACGCATTTCTGGCCCAATACTTTCTAGCCAATAGCGTAAATGGCCCACAATAGGGAAGTTATGACTAATGGTATGCGACTTTTGAAAGAATATATCGCGAATAGCTACAATTAATAACACTATTAAAACCCAGCCCCACCAAGCTATGTTTGATAAAAAAACGAGTATTGTATCCATATTAAATTTTTAAGATATATATAAACCGTCAACCAAATGAGTTAACATTTTAATCAATAAAGATATTTAAAAATATGGTATAAAAATATTGAATGAATATCTTTATGACATGAATTCTAAGTTAAAAAAGCGATTAATCTGGTTTGCAGGGGTTTTAGTTTTACTAATAGCGCTTTTATTTGGTGTTAATTTTAAACTAAAAAGTAAACTTAAAGCAGGTTTGCAAAACCTTTCTGACAGTATTAAGGTAGATTATAAGGATGTTAGCTTAAATATTTTAACAGGACATTTAAATATAAAAGAGTCTACCGTTACGGTTTATGGTAAAACAACCGATTCCATAAATTTAAAAGTTGATTTTCAAGATTTAAGTGTTTCTGGGGTAAGTTATTGGTCGTATTTGGTAAATAACAAAATTGCAGTAGATGAGATTGTTTTAAGCAAACCACAGGTTACTTATTTTCATAACGATTTGGTTGAAAAATCATCATATAACAACTCCTTTAAATCTAGTTTAAAACAAGACATAGAAATTGGCTCGATTCAGGTAAAAGATGGCGAATTAAGGATGTATAAGGCATCGAATGACTCGTTGTTATTAAAAACAGAGGCTATCCAATGTGATATTAAAAACCTTTTAGTTGTTAAGGATACTGGCGAACCAAAACTGTCCTATGAAGGGTTTGATGTTAAAACGGGAGACTTATTTTATGCTATGAACAGCTTTGAAAATTTAAGATTAAAAACGCTTAGTTTAAATCCTGAAGCGGCTAAATTTAGAGCGATTACTTTGAATACAAAATACACAAAAGAAGCTTTATCTACAACCACCAATGTGGAGCGCGACCATTATGGATTGAGTATAGATTCTCTAGAAATAGCGCAGCCAAAATTTGGTTTTGAGCCCGATACTCTATTTCATTTTAAAACTCCGTTAGCAACAATTCATCATGCAGATTTTAAAGTTTTTAGAAATAAATTACTGCCAGATGATATGTCGTACAAACCATTGTATAGTAAAGCGCTACGCGATTTAAATTTTAAATTGGGTATCGATGTTTTTAAAATGAGAAACTCATCGATTAATTATATAGAAAAGGTTAAACCGGACTCAAAAGGTGGTGAGCTTGCTTTTAGTGAGTTAAATGCAACTATTAAAAACATAGGCAACATTTATAGTGGCAAAACGGCCATGGATATTAAGGCTGTGTTTATGAAAAACACGCCTTTAAAGGTGGAATGGGATTTTAATATTAATAATAAAAATGACGCCTTTGTGTTTAAATCGGAAATTGGTAATCTGCAAGCCGAAGATTTAAATCAATTTACAGAACCAAATTTAAATGTAAAGTTTAAAGGCGAATTTAACACCATGTTTTTCACTATTGATGGTAATGAAAACAGTTCGCTAACCGACTTAAAAGTGAATTATCAGGATTTTGATGTTATTGTGCTAAAGGATAATGGTAAAGAAAAAAACAAGCTTTTGTCCGCCGTGTTAAACGTTTTTATATCTAAACATAGTAAAGATAATCATGATGTTTTTAGGTATGGGTCATCCAAACCTGTTGAGAGAGATAAAACAAAATCGGTATTTAATTTTGTTTGGCTTAGTTTAAGAGCTGCGCTTTTAGAAGCCATAACAGGAAATGGTGAAAAGCAGGAATAGATTAAAATTGTTTATAATTATTAATAATTCTGAAGTAAAAAAAGCGTAACAATGGTTAATTTCACGACTTAAATTGATGATGATTTGGAAAAGTATTTAAGCCAGTTAAACGAAGCGCAATTAGAGCCTACAATTCAAATAGATGGCCCTATGATTGTTATTGCAGGAGCAGGTTCAGGAAAAACAAGAGTGCTAACATTTCGTATAGCATATATGATGAGTAAGGGTATAGACCCTTTTAATATTTTGTCGCTAACATTTACAAATAAGGCGGCAAAAGAAATGAAAGAACGTATTTCTACCATAGTAGGTGCTAGCGAAGCTAAGAATTTATGGATGGGAACGTTTCACTCCATATTTGCTAAAATATTAAGAATTGAAGCCGATAAACTAGGCTATCCAAGTAACTTTACTATTTACGATTCTCAAGATTCTGGTCGTTTAATAGCGTCTATTATTAAGGAGATGAATTTGGATAAAGACATCTATAAATACAAACAAGTATTAGGCAGAATTTCGTCGTATAAAAACAGTTTAATTACAGTTCGGGCTTACATGCAAAACCCAGAGCTAAAGGAAGCCGATGCTATGGCAAGACGTCCGCGAATGGGTGAAATTTATAAGGAATATGTAGACCGTTGTTTTAAGGCGGGTGCTATGGATTTTGATGATTTGTTATTAAAAACCAATGAGTTGCTTACGCGTTTTCCGGAAGTTTTAGCCAAATATCAAAACCGTTTTAAATACATTTTGGTTGATGAGTATCAAGATACCAACCACTCGCAGTATTTAATTGTAAGAGCTTTGTCGGATAAATTTCAGAATATCTGTGTGGTAGGTGATGATGCGCAAAGTATTTATGCGTTCCGTGGTGCTAATATTAATAATATTTTGAATTTCCAGAATGACTACGACGATGTAAAAGTATTTCGATTAGAACAAAATTACCGTTCTACTAAAAACATTGTTAACGCCGCAAATTCTATTATAGATAAAAATGAAACCAAACTCGATAAAGTGGTTTGGACAGCCAATGATGAAGGCGGAAAAATTATTGTTAATCGGTCGTTAACCGATAGTGATGAAGGACGTTATGTGGCAAGTACCATTTGGGAAAGCAAAATGCAAAATCAACAAAAAAATAGCGATTTTGCCGTTTTATATCGTACCAATGCCCAATCGCGTTCTATTGAAGATGCTTTAAGAAAACGAGACATTCCGTACAGAATTTATGGTGGTACATCCTTTTACCAACGTAAAGAAATTAAAGATGTGGTTGCTTATTTACGTTTGGTAATTAATCCTGCCGACGAGGAAGCCTTAAAACGCATTATTAATTTTCCTGCTAGAGGTATAGGGCAAACCACGGTCGATAAACTTATTGTGGCAGCCAATGGCTATAAACGCACCATTTTCGAGGTGATGAAAAACATCGATAAAACCAATGTAAGTATTAATGCAGGAACAAAAACTAAGCTTAAAAATTTTGTAACACTTGTAGAGAGTTTTCAAGTACTTAACCAAACAGCCGATGTTTTTGAGCTTGCAGAACATGTTACAAGAACCACAGGAATTATAAAAGAATTCAATAAAGATGGCACGCCAGAAGGTGTTGCTAAAATGGAAAATATTGAAGAGCTTTTAAATGGTATGAAAGATTTTGTGGAAGGCCAGAAAGAAATTGCCGATACCACAGGGTCTTTAGCAGAGTTTTTAGAAGATGTAGCTTTAGCAACTGATGCCGACGCCGATAAAGGCGATCCAGACCACGTGGCTTTAATGACCATTCACTTGGCAAAAGGTTTGGAGTTTGCAAACGTATTTGTAGTTGGTTTAGAAGAAGATTTATTCCCTAGTGCCATGAGTGGTAATACACGTGCCGAATTGGAAGAAGAACGTCGACTGTTTTATGTGGCTGTTACAAGAGCCGAAAAACAGGCCTATTTAACTTATGCCTTATCAAGATACCGTTGGGGTAAATTGGTAGATTCTGAGCCTAGTCGTTTTATTTCAGAAATCGATGAGCAGTATTTAGAAATTGTAACGCCAATTGAAGAACGCCGTTTTAATCCGATGCTTTCTGCCGATATTTTTGGAGATGCCGAACCAAATATTAAAGCGAATCCAAATAAAATAAGATATAAACCAGCTAAAAAACCCGTATTTAAAAAGGCTAATGCTGCTAAAAAAGAACCTGAAAAATTCCAAGTAACAACCCCTAAAAACTTAAAGCCTGTTGCTAAAAGTGAGGGAGAAGCGAACTTGTTTGATAGTAAATTAACGGTAGGTAACCTTGTAAAACATTTACGTTTTGGGGTTGGTGAAGTAAAAAAGATTGAAGGTGTTGGCGCCGATACTAAAGCCGAAATTAATTTCCAACATGGAGGTGTTAAAAAACTGTTGTTGCGTTTTGCAAAACTGGAAGTTATTGGATAGGGTTTAGTTTTCAGTATACAGTTTGCAGTCTTTAGTTTGTAGTTGGCAGTTTTCAGTGTGCAGTTTACAGTCAGGAATTTTAGGTCTTCGGTCAACCATCTTCGGTCTTCCGTCTTCGGTCAATCAACTGGTATCTTCCAGCTTCCTCATAATGTCAAAAAAAAATTAACGCAAGTTTATTTTATTTAAAGCATCCAAAACCTAATTATAAAAGCACGATTTAAGTTTTAAATCGTGCTTTTTTTATATGTCTTATCTTTAGGGTTTAAATTATTTAAGGAATCACTTTTGCATACCAAAATAATATTTAAATTGTATACTTAAATTCACGAGATAAACATGGCGACTTTTCTAAAAATATATAATGACAACCCAAACCCTAAAGCTATTGCACAAGTTGTAGATGTTTTAAAAAAGGGTGGTTTAATTATTTACCCAACCGATACCGTTTATGGTTTAGGCTGCGATATTACTAACATTAAAGCCTTAGAGAAAGTAGCGAGAATTAAAGGTGTAAAGCTCGAAAAATCTAACTTCTCATTCATTTGTCACGATTTAAGTAATTTAAGCGATTATGTAAAGCAAATAGATACTTCCGTTTTTAAAATCTTAAAACGAGCGCTTCCTGGAGCTTATACTTTTATTCTTCCAGGTTCAAAAACCTTACCCAATCCGTTTAAAAAAAAGAAAACCGTTGGTATTCGTGTGCCAAATAATAATATAGCATTAGAAATTGTAAAGCAACTAGGAAATCCTATTATCTCAACATCTATTCGCGACGACGATGAAGTTTTAGAGTATACTACAGATCCCGAATTAATTCTAGAAAAATGGGATAACCTGGTCGATATGGTAATCGATGGTGGCTATGGCGATAACGAGCCCTCAACAGTTATCGATTTATCAGAGGGCGAACCTATAGTAGTTAGAGAAGGAAAAGGAAGCTTAGAGATTTTTTAAATCACGATATCAAACTAAATGTCAGTTCGAGTGATCTCGAATTTTTTCGAGATTGTATCGAGAACCGCTTTAAAACTAGTATTTCAATTCAAAATACAGAGCCATCTAGATTTAAAAGATAGCTCACAAATTATCATAAATCAATTTATAAAAACTAAATGTCAGTTCGAGTGATCTCGAATTCTTTCGAGATGGTATCGAGAACCACTTTAAAACCAGTATTTCAATTCAAAATAAAAATGCCATCTATTTTTTTTAAACTAGTACAACAAATTAATTTAAATTTCCAAACCACAAAAATCTAAAATTAGCCCATGAATATATCAGAGATTAACAGCGATATTCCCATTTTTGCTTCCGATACTATTATATTCGGTGTCCTATGCATTACGCTAGCACTAATATTTCACACTTCCAGTTTATCAAGGTTTTCAAAGTTTTATAAAATTGTACCAGCGCTATTATTGTGTTACTTTTTACCATCAGTATTAAGTTCGGTAGGGTTAATAGCTGATAAATGGATAGACGTCACAGCCACAATAACACACTTACAAACCCTTTATGGTAATCTAGAAGGTGTTAGTAATTTACACGACCTAAAAGTTTATATCGCCGCAAACCAGATAGATACTTCGGTGTATGCCCAATTTATAGATGGTAGCAAGTTGTACTATGTGTCGTCGCGGTTTTTGTTACCTGCAGCTTTAGTATTGTTAACCATGAGCATCGATTTAAAAGGCGTTTTTAAATTAGGCTCCAAAGCCTTAATCATGTTTTTAACCGCAACCCTTGGGGTAATGATTGGTGGTCCGTTGGCTATTTTATTTTTTAGTTATGTAGCTCCAGATATTTTAATAGATGTAGAAGGTACCGAACTATGGAAAGGACTATCAACCGTAGCTGGAAGCTGGATTGGTGGTGGTGCCAACCAACTCGCCATGAAAGAGCAGTGGGAGGTAAGCGATAGCCTGTTTAGTATCATGGCTGTAGTAGATGTTTTGGTGGCCGAAGTTTGGATGGCATTCCTATTATTAGGCGTAGCCAAATCCGATAAAATAGACGCTTATTTTAAAGCCGACAATTCCTCTATAATCGCATTAAAAAATAAAATGGAAACCTTTAGTTTGGAAACCGCAAGAATTCCATCTTTTAACGATTTAATAATCCTTTTAGGTACAGGCTTTGGTGTAACTTCGCTAAGCCACTTAGTAGGGGATAATTTAAGCATTTGGGTAAAAGAAAACGCGCCGTTTTTGGTCGATTTCGGACTAGGTAGTGCCTTTTTCTGGTTAATTATTACCGCAACAACCGTTGGTGTTATACTATCTTTTACCAAAATAAAAAGTTACGAAGGCGCAGGCGCCAGTAAAATAGGCACCGTGTTTATTTACATTTTGGTAGCCTCTATTGGTATGAAAATGAATTTAAATGCCATTGTAGAAAACATAAGTCTATTCGCCATCGGTTTCGTTTGGATGCTTATACATGTTGGTTTACTATTTGTAGTCGCTAAAATTATAAAAGCCCCATATTTCTTTTTGGCAGTAGGCTCTAAAGCTAATATTGGTGGTGCAGCTTCGGCGCCTGTAGTGGCAGGAGCTTTTCATCCGTCGTTAGCGCCAGTAGGTGTTTTGTTGGCGGTTTTAGGCTATGCTTTAGGCACGTATGCCGCATTTGCTTGCGCTTTAATGATGAAGTGGGTAAGTTAGTTTTTTGAGCGCTATTTGGTTGCCTGTCTTTAGCGTAGAAGAAAGGTTACCACATTCTTCCACCGCGCTCAGGGAAGGCGGTCGGACTTTACGCTGCAAATCCTCGCTCTTGCGCTAGGGAGCAAAAACTGTGGACTTTCCAATGCAGTCCCTAAGGGGGGTGTGTTTGCTGGTTTGGGCTCTATAATTAAATGCATGCTATTTTTCGACTATAATTTCTCGTATTAAATTTTCTATTTTCTTATTGCTAAATTGCTTTCTGAATTTAATTTTTATTGTATCTCCAAAGAACTTTTCTGCGTGTTTAATTTTTTGTCTTTCCTCTTTATCTAACTTTTCTTCATCTTTACCTTTTGTCTCTACAACAAAGTACAACTTTTTCGATTTGTCTTCATAATTTAAGACATAAGCAAAATCAGGTGAATAACTTTTCCCGCCAGCAACAGGAATTTTTATTGAATTTTTTGGGATTTTAGAGAAGACAACAACTTCTGATAAGTTAGTTTCAATATTCTGTTTTTCTAATTCAGAATCGTAAAATAATTCATCAAGTAAATATTCGTCAGCTACTTTCTTATCGGAATACATTACACCAACATCAGAAGCAGAAATTTCTTTTAAAACATTTCCTTTTTCGTCAGTAAATTTAGTTGGATGAATTTCATTGCTAACTTTTTGATATTCAATTCCAAATTTATCTATTGCGTTAAACATTAAATAATTCTCGAACTTCTGCTTAATAATACGAACTGTGGCAATATTTAGAAATTTGTTGATGTCAACATTAGAATCAATAAATGAACTGTTTAAAGTCTTTATATTGATATTTAGTGTTTTTGCTAATTCCTTCAAGAAACTACTGTACTTCATAGTAGAAATTGGAGTTATCTCATTTCCATAAATTTCTTGTTCTTCTTTAACTCCAGCAATGTTGTCAGTTATTTCAATTTGTGCTGTTCTTTCCTTTATACCTTCAATAGTAAAATTGCTGTTTTGTTCATTCAAGAAATTTATAAAAAGTGATTTGAATTTGTCTTCTTTTTCAAACTTGTATTCTAAAATAACCTTTTCATTTAATTTCTCCCAAAGTTCTTTTAATTCGGTATATTTTTCTGTTCGGATACTAACTTGCTTTTTCTTATCTGTAGATTTTCTAACTTTATTAGAGCCAACACCTTCAAATATTTTAGGATAGTTATGTTTAATAAAATCAAAACCACCTTCTTTAAATTTGTTAGACCTTGTCACAACATTATTATCGTCTAAAATTTCAAATAAATTATCTTCTGTGGTTTCATATAATTCGCAAATTTTCTTAACGATATCATCTGATAATTTTTCTGGAATATCCTCAATTGAAATTGCACCAGATTTCTCA
Organism: Algibacter pectinivorans; assembly: GCF_900112595.1. Taxonomy (GTDB): domain Bacteria; phylum Bacteroidota; class Bacteroidia; order Flavobacteriales; family Flavobacteriaceae; genus Algibacter_B; species Algibacter_B pectinivorans. Next base: position 319,862 of record NZ_FOMI01000003.1, read on the forward strand.
TTTATCTCATTTACTAATTTATCTACAAAATCACTTTCTGTAAAATCTACAAAATAGTTTAGATAGAACTGTTCGTCTTTTACTCGGTTACCATATTCATTTACAGGAAGTCTTAAACCTCTACCAACTTCTTGAAGTTTAGAAATATCGCTACCACTACTTCTTAATTTACAAATCTGAAAAACATTTGGATTATCCCAACCTTCTCTTAAAGTCCATTTTGAAAAAATAAAACGCCTTGGATTATCCAAATCAAGCATGGCTTGTTTGTCGTGTAATATTTCGTTTATTTCTTTTTCTATGGCTTCATCTTTTTCTGAATTATCTTTTGAAAAATATCCTGCGTGAGTAAGACTTATATCTTCTAAAGTTTTTTCAAGATATGCTTTGTAAAAGGTGTTCTTTTCGGTTTTAAGTAAAGTTTCTACTTCTACTTTTATTAAACCTTCAATAGTTGTTTTTAAATAACCATCTTCATTTCTATACTCTTCTATATTATCAATAAAAAAGAGTGTAATTGGTTTAATTTTTACAGGTCGCGTAAGTAATTGTTTTTCATTTTCAAAATGGCTTTTTATGGCTTTTTGAATCATTATTTCTTGCAGTTTTTCTGCATACGAATAAGGGTTTAATTTATCGCCTTTTGATAATTCAATTCCATTAGATAAAACAACTTTACTTTTATTTAAACTTTCTATATACAAATCTTCCATTGCAGAATGTACTCTTTGTAAACTTTCTTTTTTAGCAAGTTTAAATGTCTTTTTACTCTTGTCTTCCAATAATTCAAAATAGGCTTCTTTACCATCGGTATTGTTTAGTTTTACAATAGCGTTTTTTCCACTTTCAAACTCTGTAATATGACCTATTACACCTTTTACTAAATTACGATTGAAAGAATCTACAGCAGTTAATGTATAAATTAAGTTATGATAGTCTTTAACTTTCTTCTTTTTTAGTTTACCTAATTCATCTTTAACTTTTATTTCTTTTTCTGGAAATGTAGCACCATAACGCAATATAAATTGCGGATTCATTTTCAGGATATTTTCAAAAGTTGTTTTACCAGTTCCAAATTTATGAGGCTCATCTATTATTAGAAAAGGATTAACAGCCGAAATCGCTTTAAAAGGAATTGTGTATTTGTCAAATATGCCTTTATCAAAACTCTTTTGCATTGTTTCAGAGTTTATCATTCCTGCATTGATAATCATTACTTGAATGCTGTTTTTTTCGTAAACTCCTGCGTTTACAAAACTATTTACAGCAGGTGGCATAAACGATTTTTTGTTTTTACTTCCTTTTTTACTTTCTACAATATGTAATTTGATGGTTTTGCCATATTGCTCTTTAAAATGTGCTCTTGAGCTATCACTTTTTAAAAAGTCGATTGTTCCAGCTTTAATTGAAAGTGTAGGAACAATTACAATAAATTTAAAAAGACCGTAATTTTTATTGAGTTCAAAAATGGTTTTGGTGTAGGTATAGGTTTTTCCTGTACCTGTTTCCATCATAATATCTATTATATTGCTATTTCGCTTTATGGTTTCTTTAACTCCATTTTCTTCTTGAAGAATACGAATGTTTTTAGCATAACTTGTAGAAACGCCACTATAAATATCTATAACAGGATTCAAAAATTGTTTGTCAATGCCTTTTGGGTTTTCTACTTCTAAATTATCAAAAACAGAGACCGTACTTTTTACCGCTTGGGTTTGGTGCTGAAGATTCTTTTCAAAATTAAATCCTTTCATGTGTTTAATTCTATTGTTTTTTTTATGGTCACATGCAGTTCGCTATTCTAAATTTTGCAATAAAACAAAATTTAGAATAAGCTCGTGTCATATTAGTAGCGTGTTATAAAGTCAATATCAATACTTTTTTTGTTAGCGTAAGACTTAATATTTTCGCTTATTTCACGCAAATTTTTACTATCAAAATGATAACCAAAAGCAATGATGGTGGTTGGGTTGAAATTTTTATCGCTGTCTATTTTTTCTAATAAAATTTTTAAATTTTCGGTTGTAAAACCTTTATCCATTAAATATAATTTTTCACTACTGTAATGTGCTGTATATCCATTTAAGTCTATTTCTTGTATGCTTGTAGTAAGTGGGACACCATCATAAGTTTTCCAAGTAACCAATAATGCTTTAACGTCTTCTCTAGTAAGTTTACTTTCATCAAATAAACTTGTTTGTTTCTCCAATTCTTCTGATTCAAAATTATAATCTTCCCATATTGGCATTGTTTCAAATACTTTGAAACCTAAATCTTGGTTTGATAAGTCTTTATCTTTGTTTTCTTCTTGTATTTTTTTTGATGCACGAATTAGACGTTCTTTTGTAATTTCAAAAATAGTAGGTGTTGCTACTTTTAATTCATTTTTTACAAAATGGTAAGCTGTTTTATTGCTTTTTGGATCAATTAGTTCTGGTAATTGTACTGATATAAATTTACGATTTCCACCATCTTTTGCGTTGAGTTGCATTACTGCATCTCCTGTTGTACCACTACCTGCGAAGAAGTCTAGGATTATATCGTTGTTAAAATTTAATTGACTTACAAGTAATTTTAAAAGTTTTGTTGGTTTAGGAAAGGTAAATATACCAGTACCTATAAGTTTAGCGACTTCTTTAGTTCCATCATTTGTTGATGACTGAGTAATTATTGTCGAAAGATTTTTATTCAATGAAACCATTTCATTCATAAAAAGTTTGTTTCTAGGCCTACCACTTGGTGTAGATGGCCATAAAATTCTATTTTCTGAAATCTTTTTTTTCATTGCTTTGAAATCATTTCTCCAGCCTTTTAATGGAGGCTTGTAAGTAATTCCAGTTTCTGGATTTATTAAATCAAAGTGACAATTTGGTCTTTGATCAATTGTTAATAAACCTGTCAAATCGGAACTTCTCCACGGTCCTCTTGGATCGTTATCAGGGTTTGAAAATTTATTTAGATCTTTTTTAACACCAATTAAAGTTCCAAATTCTTTCCTATAAGTAACTATATACTCGTGATCAATTGAAGCTCCTGTGAGATTACGATTATCTTCACTCAACCTGGATTTCCAAATCAATTCTGCTACAAAATTCTCTTCTCCAAAAACTTCATCCATTAATAAACGCAGTTGTGCAACCTCATTATCATCAATAGAAACGAAAATTACGCCATCATCTTTTAAAAGTTGTTTGGCGATATAAAGTCTTGGGTACATAAAGGTTAACCAAGCAGAATGTGAGTTACTTTTACTTTGTGTAAAATCTAAAATACGTTTGGCACGTTCTTCACTTATTCCTGCTAACTCTTGTAGTTCGTCTACAGTAAATTTTCTGTCGTCTGCATATACAAATCCATCACTACCTGTGTTGTATGGTGGATCTATGTATATCATTTTTACTTTTTCGTAATAGGCATTAGATAAGTGCTTTAGCACTTCTAAATTGTCGCCTTTTATAAGTAAGTTTTTAGAATTTGCGTTTTCAGGTTTTTGGTTAAACGTTTCATCCTCTTTTAATAAAGTAGTGGTTTCGTCTGTTGCCAATAAACGAGCGTAAGATTTACCCAACCAATCCATTCCATAGTTTTCTTTTGAAAAGTTGATTTCGTTTTTTGAAAGTTGGGTTTTAAATTTTTTAAAGTCAAATTCTCCGTTTTTGTCAAAACAGCTTGGGAAGTTTTGTTTTAGTATTTCCAAATCCTTGTTTGGTGGTTGTATGTTGCCAGTTACTTTTTGTTCTTTACTCATCTTAATTCCCTCATTTAATATTCTCAATTCGCCAATTTGTATTAACTTTTAAATTAATATAAAAGTTATTATAAATAAGGCAGAAAGATAGCAAAATTGATTGTTTTGGAGTGCCTATTTTTAATGTGTTTTATAATTTTAAAATATTAGAACTAATTTTTTAATATTCTCTTTTGTGTCTAGAAGGTTTAATATTTATGCTTGCACATTTAATTCGATCTTTTGATTTGACAGTCTAAGTATGGCTCCAAAATGAAGGGGCGCTCTGTATAATAGTTATACATCTTCCCTTTATTTTTTTTAAAGTTTAATTCTTGCTTCCGCGTTAGAGATAGAAGTGAAACATTTATGATAGGTAATTCTTTAATATTTAATACAATTCTGATAGTTATGAATAACAGATGTTAAGGAGTAGATATTGTATATTTGTTTCATGTAAAGTATCTTATGGACACAGGCAGTGGTTTAAAAAACTAAGAGAGCCCCACGTAAGTAAGGTGCTTTATTTGTTTGCAAATTTAAAGGCTTTTAGCCACATTATTTATTTTACTACGCTTCAGTTTTTACTCTGATTATTTTGAGAGCTAAATAAATTACAATACTGAAATTTAAAACTTAAATAACTTTAATGAATAAAGCATTTTAATTTATACTTTTGTACTGGCTGTTTACGAATGGCCCTGAAACGAAGGGACGCTCTGTATACTGGTTATACATCTTCCCTTTACTTTTTATATGAAGTTATGTAGCTGCGTTAAGGATTGCAGTGGAAATCCCACAGCCCGACGAAGGAGGAGCGAGGACTTGTAGCGGAAAGCCTGACCCTTGTGGTAACGCCCAAATAAACATTAACAATTAAGCATAAAAAAAGCCCAACCTTTCGGTTGAGCTTTTAGTATGTATTTGTGAGCGGTATTAGTTGTTACCTGCTTCTAGGTTTTTCATTTCCTTTTCAATCATGTCGTAAAACTGATCGATTTTTGGAAGAATAACAACACGTGTACGTCTGTTTTTTGCTCTGTTTGCAGCAGTATCGTTATCGGCTAATGGCACGTAAGAACTACGACCTGCAGCGATTAACTGTCCTGGGTTAACATCTAACTCTTGTAATACTCTAATAATAGATGTAGAACGTTTTACACTTAAATCCCAGTTATCTACTAACACACCTTTACTGTATGATTGGCTGTCTGTATGACCTTCAATCATAGCTTCGAAATCTGGTTTGCTGTTAATTACCTTAGCTACTTTTGCTAAAACACCTTTTGCAGCCGAAGTTACATTGTAGCTTCCTGATTGGAATAATAATTTATCGGCAATAGAGATAAATACCACACCTTTTTCAACATTTACTTCAATATCTGGATCGTTAATTCCAACTTCACGCTTTAAGCTTGTTACTAAAGCTAATGTTACGCTGTCTTTTCTAGAGATAGCATCTTGTAAACGTGTAATTTTTAAATCTCTTTCTTGTAAAGACTCTAAAGATTTTTCAAGGTTTGTTGCACCTTTAGATGTTAATTCTGTTAAATCTTGAGAACTTTTAATTAATGCGGCGTTGTTCTTTTTTAAATCGTCAAGCTGATCTTTCATAGCTTCTACACGTGCCGTTGCCGATGCTCTGTCTTCTAAACAAGAGTTAAGTTTTACAGTTGCCGAGTTAAGTAAGTCTTGAGTTTCTTTTTGTTTTGCTTCAAGATCTGTGAACAATTTTTTTGATACACATGAACTTAATAAAAGCATTGCAGATGCACTTAGTAATAAAATTTTTCTCATGATTATTTTAAGGATTAATTTCTATATTTAACTACAAAAATATACAAAATTCGGTGGTTTTTAACATTTTAACAAAACTTTTGCTAATAGCTTTATAAACTGCTGTACTCTGTGTTTTTACATACGAAGTATTGGTACACAATAGATGTTGTAGAATAGTACTTTATTTTAGTTTTTATGGCTTTTCGTTGCTTTAACACCCGTGTTAATTGAGCGTAATAACTAAAGTGTGCTTTTAATATGGCTAGCGTATGCAAGGGTTTTAATTCTAGTAAAAATTTTATAGCTGCAACCCCATCTAATATAAGGCGCATAAATATTTTGCCAAATACAAAGCCATTGGCATTTTTGGTTAGGGTAATTAAGCTATTCCGGAAGTTTAAAAATGTTTTTTTAGGATGGGTAGCTTTTAGGGTAGCACCGCCTACATGATATATTGTAGATTGACCAACATACTTAATGGTGTAACCAAAGTTTTTGGCGCGCCAGCATAAATCGATTTCTTCCATGTGAGCAAAAAAATACTCGTCAAGGCCATTTAATTCTTGGTAAACGTTACTTCTTATAAATAAGCAGGCACCTGTTGCCCAAAATATTTCGGTAGTATCGTTATATTGCCCTTGGTCTTTTTCGATGCTGTTAAAAATACGCCCTCTGCAATAGGGATAGCCATATTTATCTATAAAGCCTCCTGCGGCACCAGCATATTCAAAATACGCCTTGTTTTTATAATCTAATATTTTTGGCTGAATTATACTTGTATTAGCCTCGGTTTTAAGGGTGTTTATAATAGGTGTGAGCCAATTTGCTGTTACTTCTATATCGCTATTTAATAAGCAGTAAACATCTGCCTTTACATGTTTTAATGCGTCGTTGTAGCCTTTAGCATAACCACCATTGGATTGGTTTTGTATTAGTTTTATGTTGGGGTAATTGGTTTTTACAAAGGCAATGGAATCGTCGGTCGAGGCATTGTCCGCTACATAAATATCGGCACCTTGACTATGCTGTATTACCGATGGTAAAAACTGTTGTAAAAGTTTTTTTCCGTTCCAGTTTAATATAACGATGGCAATTTTCATGTTTAAATACCTAAATTTTTTTATTATTGTTTTTTAGCAATTTTATGCGACTGCGACTGTAAACTAAAAACTAATTATTGCCGACTAAACTCCGGCATATCTTTTAAAAATTGATAGCGTTCATTTTCAAAATCCATTTGGCAATAATAATGATTTAATCCGTTTGTTACCATTAAATAAGTAGCATTTAGCTCTAGGTTATAACGCGCAATTTGATCGAAGGTAGATTGATTGATGGTTATTTTAGGAGCTTTACATTCTACAATTAAATGAATGCTGCCATTGGGATTATAAACCACAATATCGTAACGTTTTTTTAAATCGTTAATGATTATTTCTTTCTCAACATTTATTAGCGATAGCGGATAGCCTTTTTCTTGTACTAAAAACTGAATACAATGTTGGCGCACCCATTCTTCGGGCTGTAAAACGATAAATTTTTTGCGTATAGGATCGAAAATAGAAACTTTATTTTCGCTATTTTTGAAACGAAATTGATATGTAGGGAAATTTAAATTTTGCACCTCACAAATTTATCATTATTAAGTCACTTGTAGTGATTTTAATAAAAAATTTTATAGACACTTTGGACGACGTAAAACAGCTAGTTACCGATATTAAAAACAAAAACCTTAAGCCTATTTATTTTTTAATGGGTGAAGAGGCTTATTATATTGATAAAATATCCGATTTTATTGAAAGCTCGGTATTGAGTGAAGAGGAGCGTGGTTTTAACCAAATGGTATTGTATGGTAGAGATGTTACCATAGATGATATTGTTGGGCAAGCAAAGCGTTTTCCTATGATGGCAGAGTACCAAGTAGTTATTGTTAAGGAAGCTCAAGATTTATCGCGCCATATTGAAAAATTAGCAGCGTATGCAAAAAATCCGCAACCCTCTACAATACTTGTAATTAATTACAAATACAAAAAAATTGATAAGCGTAAAGGGTTATATAAGGCGCTGAAACCGGATTGTGTGGTTTATGAAAGTAAAAAGCTTTACGATAACCAGGTGCCAGATTGGATTAGGCGTGTTTTATCGCCAAAAAACTATACTATTTCTCCTAAAGCGGCCCAAATGCTTGTGGAATTTTTAGGTACCGATTTAAGTAAAATTAATAACGAGCTAGAAAAGCTACAAATTATTTTACCCGAAGGTACTCAAATTTCGCCCGATCATATTGAGGAAAACATTGGGATTAGTAAAGACTACAATAATTTTGAATTACGAAAGGCTATAGGCGAACGGAATGTGCTTAAGGCTCATAAAATAGTTAATTATTTTGGTGAAAACCCAAAGGATAACCCTATGGTGGTTACGGTTTCGTTATTGTTTAGTTATTTTTCGCAATTGCTTCATTTTCATGGGTTGAAAGATAAGTCGCCTAGAAGTGTAGCTTCTGCATTAAAGGTGAACCCTTATTTTGTGAACGATTATATAACTGCTGCTAGAAATTTTCCGATGCGAAAAGTAAGTGCCGTAGTATCTACATTGCGAGAGTTTGATGTAAAGGGTAAAGGTGTAGGATCTAACGCTGTTCCGCAAGGCGATTTGCTAAAAGAACTTTTGGTTAGAATACTTTCTTAAACGGGTTTTGGAATTTTTCAAATAGAGTTACTAAAATTTTAAGGGTACGAGTAAGTGCGCTAGGGATAGTAGTGGATAGCCCACAGCCCGACGTAGGAGGTGCGAGGACTTGGAACGAATAGCCCGACCCTTGTGGTAGCGCCCAAATTATTCTATTATTTTATAAATAAACAGAAATTGTTAGTACAAGCATAGTAAAAATAAGCAGGATAATTACTAATGGTATAACGAATTTTAGCCATTTATTATAACCTACTTTTACAATGGCTAAAGATGCTAAAATTAAGCCTGTTGGGTTTATAAACGCGAATAAGCCCATGCCGTATTGGTAAGCGTTTACTATCATTTCTCTGCCTATACCAACGCCATCGGCAAGTGGTGAGAGAATGGGCATAGTTAATACGGCCATTCCGGAAGATGATGGTATAAAAAAGGATAAACCTCCATAAATGTAGAGCATAGCGTTAATAAAAACGCCTTTATTCATGCCGTTTGTGGTGTTGCTGGCGTAATATAAAAGGGTGTCGCTAATTTGGCCGTCGTTCATTATAATAGTGATGCCTCGTGCTATACCAATAATAATAGCTACTCCTAGTAAATCGCCAGCGCCTTTTACAAAAACATCTACAAATGTGTGTTCTTTTATTTTACCAATGATGCCTATGGCTATGGCTCCCACTAAAAAGGTAACAGTCATTTCTACAAACCACCAATCTAATTGCGATACACCATAAATCATGACTACAAAACAAGACATAAAAATGATTAGGATTAGGCGTAACCGAAAGGTTAATTTTATGGATGCATTGGTGCTGTTTCCGAAGTGCTTTTCGATGGCTTCCTTTTGATCGTAAATTATAGATTTTGTGGGGTCTTTTTTAACACGTTGTGCATACCTTATTATATATAGAATACAGATTAAAGTGCCCAAAAACAGCATGATAAAACGTCCTGTAATACCGGTGGTCCAATTAATTCCTGCCGCATCTGATGCTATAATTGCAGAAAACGGATTTGTGGTGGAACACATGGTGCCAATACAAGAGCCTATATAAATACAGGCAAGAGGCACCATAGCATCGTATTTAGCGGCTAAAAATATGGGAATAAGTATGGGGTAAAAGGCTATGGTCTCTTCGGCTAAACCAAAGGTGGTTCCGCCAACGGCAATTAAGCTTGTTACCAGTATAATAAGGATAAACTCATAACCTTTTAAGGTGTTGGCTAGCCAAGATATGCCAGTATCGAAAGCACTTGTGTAATTTATTATACCTATTAGACCACCTATAATTAGGACTAGGAAAATAATATCGGCCCCTTCTATTATACCTTTTATGGGCGATTTAATAAAAGATATAATTCCTTGAGGTTTGGCTTCAACTTGTTGGTACGTATTAGGAATGCTAATTGGTTTCCAAATATCGCCCGATATAAATTTTTCTAATGGGATTTTTATACCAAGGGTATTTAAGGTTTCTTGAGTAGCCTCTAACTGCGTGGTTTGTTCTAAACTTGTTTGCGTAAAGGTATTACTAGACGGGTTATAGGCCAAAGAATCATATTTTCCAGAGGGCACAAACCAAGTTAAAATAGCTACTAATCCAGCTATAATTATTAATATGGTTTGGGCGGTTGGGAATTTAATTTTTTTCAAGGCTATAAATTTTTAATTAAACGAAAGATAGTACTATTTTAGTTTTTATTAAATATTAACTGAGAAATGAATTTTGAAATCCATAAAAGTTGGCAGCCTTATTTAAAAGAAGAATTTACTAAGCCTTATTTTTTGGACTTAATACGTTTTGTTGAAACGGAATACAATAGCACGATATGCTACCCGCCAAAGGGTGACATTTTTAATGCTTTTAATTATTGTCATTTTAACGACATAAAAGTGGTTATTCTTGGACAGGATCCTTATCATGGCGAAGGGCAAGCTAATGGCTTATGTTTTTCTGTAAATGATGGTATTGCGCATCCGCCGTCTTTAAAAAACATATTTAAAGAGCTTGAAACTAGTCTAGATGTACCGTATCCAGATAGCGGAAATTTAATGCGTTGGGCTAAGCAAGGAGTTTTATTATTGAATGCGACTTTAACCGTTAGAGCTCATGAAGCCGGAAGTCATCAAAAAAAAGGATGGGAGACTTTTACCGATGCTGTAATAAAAACAATAAGCGATAAGAAGGAAAATATGGTGTTTTTACTTTGGGGTGGCTATGCGAAAAAGAAAATAAAAATAATTGATGTTGAAAAACATAAAGTACTTACTTCTGGGCATCCATCACCATTAAGTGCTAATAGAGGTTATTGGTTTGGTAACAACCATTTTTATTACGCCAATACATATTTAGAAAGAAGTGGAGTAACCCCTATTATTTGGTAAATAACTGATTGTCGTTTTCTCTTTTGTTTTTATAAGTAACATGCAAAAGAAAAAAGAACGCCAATATTATTGCGGCAAATAAAATAACTATAGATATAATGTTTAACATATTTATTGTTTCTTATAATTTTAGACCCTTAAATTATATTTTGGTCGCATATAACAAGCTTATCTAATAATGTGTAAATCCTTTAGGTATTAACTACCCGTAGCACCAAGTGCTTGTGTATATGATGTAACGGTTAATCGTGTTCTTAAAACCACAGGTTTTTTGTCTACTTTTTGAGTTTTAACAGTCTTGTTACAACTTAACTTAAGTAGTAAAAGATTAAAGATTACAAGAGCAGTAATAATTAGAGTAATTGTTAGTAACATAGGCATTTAAGATTTATAATAAGACCCTAAGTTTATTTTTTGGTCACAATTACAATTAAAAAGCTTTATTGCTAACTAATTACGTTATATAGGTTTAATAGTTTTTTTTCTGTTTTTATTAAAAGGGGAAGGTACCTAATTTTAGCTAATGGGAAGTTCTAAAAATGAAGGTAATCTTATTTAAGCAAATAAGAAGAATAATATTAAGCTTATTCTAAACCAATAAGCTATGTTTATAGATTTAGAAATGGTATGTATAATTTGGAGTTTGACTAAAATAGTTTCATAGTAACAAAAATGTGATAAAACTAATTTAGTTAAAAACTTTGGTCACAAAATCATACATTAAAACAAAATGCTTTAATGCGGTTAGAGTAACAATTGCAAATAGTACTAATATTAGCTACCTGTAGCTGCAAGTGTTTGTGTAGTAGGAGCAACCGTTAAGCGTGTTCTTAAAACCACAGGTTTTTTGTCTACTTTTTGAGTTTTAACAGTCTTGTTACAACTTAACTTAAGTAATAACAGGTTAAAAATTACAAGTCCAGAAAGAATTAGAGTAATTGTTAATAACATAGGCATACAAGATTTAGAGTCCGACAATTTACATATTAATCTGCTAAACGGCAAGTAGTTGTCAGTAAAATTATAATTTATTTGTTGTTCGGTACAAAATTAACAAATGTTTAGCGTGTTACAATACATACTAGTACGTATTTTAGTATTTTTAGGATATAGTCAATTTGTTAAGTAAAAAATTTAGGTATCATTATTTTAGGGTGCTTTTTTTTGGATACAATTCAATAAAAGCTTGATTTGTGTAACTTATTAAAAACCAGTGTGTTTGCTATTTTTGTGGTAATTTTTTTAAATCGAAAGGGTGTTTTGCTTAAATAAATTTATTTTTGGGTAAAATTATACTTAATTATGAATCAACCGGAATGGGTCGTAGCCAAAGAATACCAGGACATCACTTATAAAAAGTGTAATGGTGTTGCTAGAATTGCATTTAATAGGCCAAATGTTCGAAATGCATTTCGACCAAAAACAACAAGCGAATTATATGACGCTTTTTATGATGCAAACGAAGATGTAAATATTGGAGTTGTATTATTATCTGCCGAAGGACCATCAACAAAAGATGGTGTGTATTCTTTTTGTAGTGGAGGCGACCAAAAAGCAAGAGGGAAACAAGGTTATGTAGGCGAAGATGGGTATCATCGTTTAAATATACTAGAAGTACAACGTTTAATTCGTTTTATGCCTAAGGCTGTTATAGCTGTAGTTCCTGGTTGGGCTGTAGGTGGCGGACACAGTTTACATGTGGTTTGCGATTTAACATTAGCAAGTAAAGAGCATGCTATTTTTAAACAAACCGATGCCGATGTAACAAGTTTTGATGGTGGATATGGATCGGCATATTTAGCAAAAATGGTAGGGCAGAAAAAAGCAAGAGAGATATTTTTCTTAGGGCGTAACTACTCGGCTCAAGAAGCTTTTGAAATGGGAATGGTTAATGCCGTTATTCCACATGATGAGCTAGAATCTACTGCGTACGAATGGGCTCAAGAAATTCTTGGAAAATCACCAACGTCTATTAAAATGCTTAAGTTCGCCATGAATTTAACCGATGATGGTATGGTAGGACAACAAGTTTTTGCAGGTGAAGCCACACGTTTAGCTTATATGACAGACGAAGCTAAAGAAGGCCGAAATGCCTTTTTAGAAAAACGTAAGCCTAACTTTGACAAAAAATGGATTCCGTAAATGGGTAATTTTTCGACTTGGATTTCTGCAATGCGCTTACGGACATTGCCACTTTCTATTGCCGGTATTATTGTAGCAGGATGCTTAGCACATTACAATGGTGTGTTTAAATGGGGTATTTTTATACTCGCTATTTTAACCACCTTAAGTTTTCAAATTTTATCCAACCTAGCAAACGATTATGGCGATGGTGTAAAAGGAACCGATAATGAAGATAGAATAGGACCTGTTCGGGCTATTCAATCTGGGAATATAACGCCAGAAGAGCTTTTTAATGGTATTAAAATAAATATTTTGGTATCTATTATTCTGGCTTTTGGGCTTATTTTTTCGGCATTTGGTGTAGAGTATTTTTTATTATCCATACTCTTTTTTGCGCTTGCAATTGGCTCTGTAGTAGCCGCAATTCGTTATACTGTAGGGCATAGTGCTTATGGGTATAAAGGCATGGGCGATATTTTTGTTTTTGTTTTTTTTGGTCTGGTTAGTGTAATAGGATGTTATGTTTTATTTGCTAAACAAATAGATCATGTCACGTTTTTGCCGGCATGCACGATAGGTTTATTAAGTACGGGTGTTTTAAACCTAAATAACATGCGAGATAGGTTATCTGATGCTAAGGCTAACAAAATTACACTTGCCGTTAAAATGGGCGAGAAAAAAGTTAAGCGCTATCACAACGTTTTAGTTTTGGGTGCTATTTTGCTGTCTGGTTTATTTGGTATACTGTATTACACGTCTCCTTATAATCTTATTTTCATGATAGCCTATGCGCCATTATTACTTCATTTAAAACGAGTTAATGCGAATAAGGAACCCAAATTTTTAGACCCAGAATTAAAAACACTTGCTTTAACAACTGTGTTATTAGCAATTTTGCTAGGAATAGGACATTTACTTCCATTTTAGTATATTTATTACGGATAAACATATAATTTACATTAAATGAAAATCACATTCTACGGTCATGCTAGTTTAGGAATTAAAATAAAGGACATTAATATTTTAGTAGATCCTTTTATTAGTCCAAATGAAAAGGCATCTCAAATAGACATTAATACGCTTAAGGCGGATTATATTCTGGTTACACATGCACATCAAGATCATATTGCCGATGTTGAAGCTATTGCCAAACGAACAGGAGCGGTTGTTGTTTCAAACTATGAAATTGTTAATTATTTTGGAGCCCTTGGTATCGATGGACATCCTATGAATCATGGTGGTAAATGGGATTTTGAGTTTGGTACCGTTAAATATGTAAACGCCATACACACATCGTCGTTTCCAGACGGTAGTTATGGTGGGCAACCTGGTGGATTTGTAATTGAAGGCGAACATAAAAACATATATATAGCTGGAGATACGGCCTTAACTTTCGATATGAAGTTAATTCCGCTTCAAACCCAATTGGATTTAGCAATTTTACCAATAGGCGATAATTTTACTATGGGAATCAACGATGCTATTATAGCTAGCGATTTTATAGCCTGCGATAAAATAATGGGGTATCATTATGATACATTTGGTTACATTGAAATAGACCATGAAGTGGCTAAACGCAAATTCTTTGAAAGAGATAAAGATTTAATGCTTTTAGAAATTGGAGATTTTATTGAGCTATAAATGATAAAAGCAACTTACAGCCAATATGTTTTAAATTTTAAACAAGCAAGTGGTACCTCTCGCGGTGTATTAAAAACTAAAGAAACTTGGTTTATACTTTTAAATTTTGAAGGTAAAAAGGGAATAGGCGAGTGCGGGCTATTTAGAGGCTTATCCATTGATGATACAGCAAATTACGAAGACAAACTAAAATGGGTTTGTAATAATATTGATTTGGGTCTAGATGAATTATTGATGAGCTTAAATGAATATCCAAGCATTCAATTTGGTTTAGAAACCGCTTTCAAATCTTTAAAAAGTGATGATTCATTTAATTTAATACCTTCAGAGTTTACTCGTGGTAACGATGCCATTCCTATTAACGGTTTAATTTGGATGGGGTCTGAAGCCTTTATGAAACAGCAAATTAAAGATAAAATTGATGCAGGTTTCAGTTGTATTAAAATGAAAATTGGTGCGATTGATTTTCTTTCAGAAATAAACCTTTTAAAATCTATTCGAAAACAATTTTCTTCAACAGATATTGAATTGCGTGTGGATGCTAATGGCGCTTTTCATCCTTCTGAAGCCTTAGAGAAATTAAAAATGTTATCAGATTTAGATTTACATTCTATTGAGCAACCTATAAAACAAGGACAAATAGAGGAAATGGCTATGCTTTGCAACAAAACACCTTTGCCAATTGCTCTAGATGAAGAATTAATTGGTGTGTTTTCTGTAACAAAAAAGCAAGAGTTGCTACAAACCATTAAACCACAATATATTATTTTAAAACCTAGTTTGGTTGGTGGTTTTTCAGGCAGTAACGATTGGATTAATCTTGCCAAAAAACAACACATAGGATGGTGGATAACAAGTGCTTTAGAGAGTAACATAGGTTTAAATGCGATAGCACAATACACCTATTCAAAACACAGTAATATGCCACAGGGTTTGGGCACGGGCGGTTTATTTACTAATAATTTTGATAGCCCTTTGCAAGTAAAAAATGGTACATTGCAGTACAATAATTTAAAACCTTGGAAATTTAATTTATAATATGGATTACATACAACAAGCCTATAAAGGTTTACACGATATTTGGCGGTATATAATAGGTGTTTTTATCATATTTTTTGCATGGCAATTAATAGGTATGATTCCGTTAGGAATTGCTTTAGCCATAAAAATATTTAGCGATGCATCGGTAGGTATGCCAACCGACATTCCTGCCATGAGCAAGGTTTTAGGGAGTAATTTGTTTCTGTTTCTTATGCTGTTATCGTTTGCCGTGGGGCTTTTGGGGGTGTTTTTGTCCTCTAAATTTTTACATAAGCAGTCCATAACAAGTTTAACAACAGCCCGAAAAAAAATTGATTGGAAACGCTTTTGGTTCATTTTTGTAATTTGGGGATTGGTTTCTAGTGGCTTTGTGTTATTCGATTATTTTATGAGTCCAGAAGATTATCAGCTTAACTTTAAATTACAACCTTTTTTAATTCTTGCCGTAATAGCTATTTTATTTATACCCTTGCAAACCAGTTTTGAAGAGTACTTTTTTAGAGGCTATTTAATGCAAGGTTTAGGGGTGCTTTTTAAAAACAAATGGGTACCTTTATTAATGACATCCATAGGTTTTGGGTTAATGCATATTGCAAACCCAGAGGTGGAAAAATTAGGACCAGTTATTATGGTATATTACATTGGGACAGGGTTGTTTTTAGGCATCATAACACTTATGGACGACGGGTTAGAGTTGGCCTTAGGCTTTCACGCTGCTAATAACTTATTTACAGCGCTATTGGTTACCGCCGATTGGACAGCACTACAAACACACTCTATATTAAAAGATTTATCAGATCCATCATCAATGGCATTGGCAGAAATATTTGTTCCTGTTTTTGTTGTGTTTCCTGTATTACTTTTTGTACTTTCCAAAAAATATAATTGGACCAATTGGAAGGATAAACTTTTAGGCCAAGTGGTAGAACCACCAAAAGAAGATTATAAAATTTTAGATTAAAAAATATGACACCGAATTACAAGAATGTACATTTAAAATTTAAGTTAGATAATTTAAATTATAAGTATGACGACCTTATGGAAGTGGCCTATAGTTATGTTAAGGAAGGATTGCCATACCAACAAGAATTGGGTAATTTTTTATTAGATTGGTTAGACGAAAAAGATCATGTTATTGTTAAAACCTCTGGTTCTACAGGAAAACCTAAAAAAATTGAAATAAAAAAACAGGCTATGGTAAATTCGGCTATAGCAACTGGCGATTATTTTAATTTAAAACCGGGCGATAAAATTTTACATTGTTTACCATCAAACTTTATTGCCGGTAAAATGACTATTGTAAGAGCTATTGTTTTAGGTCTAGAACTAGATATGGTACAACCTGCAGCTTTACCGTTAATTGATTACGAAAAGGATTATACGTTCTGCGCTTTTACACCTATGCAGCTTAAAAACTTTGCCAAGTATCTAAAAAAAATTAAAACAGTTATAGTTGGTGGTGGTCGAGTTTCTCAGGCTGTTGCAGCACTTGTGCAGGATAAAAAGCCCAATGTATATGAAACTTACGGCATGACAGAAACTGTATCTCATATCGCTGTTAAAAAATTAAATAATTTTACAGGCGCTAAAGATGAAGCCTTTTTTACAACGCTTCCAGGAATTAAAGTCTCTAAAGATAAAAGAGGATGCTTAACAATTAATGCCCCTAAATTGGCTGATGATGTCATTGTAACTAACGATATTGTCGATATTATTTCAGACACTAGTTTTGAGTGGTTAGGGCGTTTTGATAATGTAATTAATTCTGGAGGTATTAAGTTATATCCAGAGCAAATTGAAAGTAAACTTCAAGATAAAATATCAGGTGAATTTTTTATTGCGTCAAGAGAGGATGATACTTTAGGCGATAAGCTAATTCTAGTTGTTGAAGGAGAAAAAAGGGATATTGATAATGCCATTTTTAACGACTTAGATAAATATGAAAAGCCAAAAGAAATTCATTTTGTATCTAAATTTAAAGAAACTAAATCTGGTAAAATTAATCGTAATAAAACTTTAGAATCTATACAGTTGGTTTAAGTAAATCTTAGCTTTATTGTAATTATTAAAAATTAAACCCATGAGTTTTATTCAACGTGTATTGTCTACCGTTACAGGCATTTTTGTGTTTTTAATTATTTGCTTTCTGTGCTTAGTCGTGTTAGGAGCTATTTTAGGTTCTGGATCCGATGATTTAGTAAAGGTAAAGTCTAATTCGGTTTTAGAATTAACTTTGGACTTTCCTATTAAAGATTATGGAGGCAAAATAGAATTTAAAGAATATCCCTTTTTAAACGAAAGTAGTAAAAAAGGACTTTTTAATATTATTGATGCTATAGATCATGCAGCAACAGACCCTAATATAAAAGGTATTTCAATTGATAATAATTTTATTAATGCTGGAATTTCTCAAACTAAAGCACTTCGAGGTGCTTTATTAAAGTTTAAGGAGTCTGGTAAATTTGTGGTGGCTTATGGCGATATGTATTCTCAAAAAGATTATTACTTAAGCTCAGTAGCCGATACCATTTATGTTAATCCTGCTGGAATGCTAGAATTTAAAGGTTTATCTACCGAGCAGTTATATTTCAAAGATTTCCAAGAAAAAACAGGGTTTAAAATGGAAATTGTTAGACATGGAAAGTATAAAAGTGCCGTAGAACCTTTTCTAGAAAATGAAATGAGTGATAATAATAGAGTTCAAATCGAAGCCTATTTGAAGTCACTTTGGTTAGAAATAAGAAAAGATATTTCAATTAGCCGAAACATTTCTGTAGAACGTTTAAATACTATAGCAGATAGTTTGTTAGCTAGAAATCCAGAACTTGCTAAATCATCTAATTTAATAGATAAAGTAGCGTATCATGATGAATATATTAATGCTATGAAATTTGCCATAGGTCTAGATTCTAATAAAGAGCTAAATAGAATTTCAATGGCAGATTATTCCGAGTATGCATCACGACATATGGGCGGAAAGTATCATAAAAATAAGATAGCTGTTATTTATGCCGAAGGCGATATTATTTATGGTGAAGGCGACGAAAATACTGTTGGTCAAGGCACTATGGAAAAGTCTTTAAAGGAAGCAAGAACTAATTCTGATATTAAAGCCATTGTATTACGTATTAATTCTCCTGGAGGAAGCGCATTGGCTAGCGAGCTTATTTGGCGCGAAATTGAATTAACTAAAAAAGTAAAACCGGTTATAGTATCCATGGGTAATTATGCCGCTTCTGGTGGTTATTATATTGCTAGTAATGCACATAAAATTATAGCAGAACCAACTACAATTACAGGAAGTATTGGTGTTTTTGGTATGTTGCCTAATGGAAAACAGCTAGCAGAAAATATGGGCATTAATGCAGAACAAGTCATTACAAACCAAAACGCTTTAACCTATAGTTTTTTTGAGCCCTTAAGCAGTCAACAACGAAAGTATATACAAGAAGGCGTAGTTAACGTTTACGAATTGTTTACTAATAGAGTGGCGCTAGGCAGAAAATTAACTAAGGCGCAGGTTGAAGAGATTGCGCAAGGTCGAGTATGGACAGGTGCCGATGCTCTAAACATGGGGTTGGTTGATGAGTTAGGAGGCTTAGATTTAGCGCTAAAGTATGCGGCTGAAGCGGCAAAACTTCAAGACTTTTCAATAAGAGAGTTTCCTGTTTTTGAAAAAGACTTAGATAAAATGCTTGAAGATTTTGGTATAGTAAAAGCTAAAGAAACCATTTTAAAAGAGGAGCTAGGAGAGGAGCATTACAAAATTTTAAAAGAAATAAAATCAATCTCTCAGAAAAAGGGCGTACAGTTGTTATTTCCATACAGTATAAATATTAAGTAAGTTAGGTCTAAAATAAAAAGGCTTGTAAGTAACAAAAACGAGGTTTTCTTTAAAGGAAGCCTCTTTTTTTGTTTAAATAGCTTATTAAAGTTAATTAAAAACTTCTTCAAGCTAATTAGTAGTCCTCAGTTTCTATAGTTTTTAACTTAAATAGCAATCATTAATATTTCAATTCAACGACATTAAATTACCATCCGTCTACACTTATGTTTTATTCATCTAATAATCATTTTTAAGTTCTATTTGGGGCCTAATTTTGCCTTGAATTTAATTTAATAATGTATTTCAACGAAAAAATGTGACTTTTATCTGTGTGATGAGTCATATTATTAGAAACGAATAATTAATCAAATTATATAAGTGCAGTTAAAAACTAAAATATTATCATTAACATTAATCTTTATAGCATTCCCGCTTGTAATGTTCTCTCAAGTTAAAATAGGTGATAATCCTTCTTTAATTAATTCAAATTCTATTCTAGAATTAGAAAGCAGTAACAAAGTTCTTGTTATTACCAGGTTAAGTGAATCTGAAATAAATGCTTTAACGCCTTTAGAGGGCGCATTGGTTTATAATACAGATGCCCAATGTGTTTTTGCTTTTGATGGTTTAATTTGGAAAAACCTATGCGACGAACCAAATATAAGTGTTAGTGCAACGGGTCCAATAAATAATAAAGTAGGTGATTTTTGGTTCAATAATGCTACAAATTTAGTAAGTATTTGGAATGGTACGCAATGGCTTCCTATAAATATTAATCCACGTCGCGGTAACGGAGCTCCTAATACTTCTATAGCCAACCCTTTAGCAGGAGATATTTATGTGGACCAAAATACTGGCGAAATTTACTCTTATAATGGTACCGATTGGGTATCGGTTAATAAAGACATTAATGCTAATAACGGTATTTCAATAAATAGTAACACACTACAACTTGGTGGTGCTTTAATAACACCAACCGTAATTACAACCAATGCTTTAAATACTTTGGCTATTGAAGGGCTTCAGGATGTTAATTTTAGTAATTCTTCTAATAGTATAGTTGTTGTAGATAATACTTCTGGCGTTCTTAAAAAAGTGGAAACGTCAAATCTTATAAGGCAACAACAAGTTATTGTAATGGCAAATAATGGTCAAGCACAATTTGAAACACCTTCAGAATTTGCAGATGTTGATGAGTTGGAAGTTTACAGAAATGGAGCTCGAATAACATTTACTAGAGTCAATAGTACGACCATAGAAGTAGAACCAGAAGCCACATGTTATGATGGCGATGAAATAAGAATAGTTCAATTAAAATTAAATCCCCTAAATAGTAATTAATAAATAACAAAAATGAAAAACAAATTTTTAAAATTAGGATTAGCGCTAATAGCAGTAATGATATTTAGCTTAAGTAATGCACAGCAAACAACAGGAGATGTTGGAGCTACCGAAAAAGTAGGAAAGTCTTCAGCACTTAATGGTACCATTCGTGTAATTGATAATAAGGGAACCAAAAAGTATTTACAAGTAAAAAATGGTTTAACACTTTTAACTGATGCAACACCAGATGGTGGTATTGTATCTACATGGCAACTAGGTGGCACACTTACCGATGCTACAAACATTGCTACTGGTGCTAACGAGTTTAAAATTACATTAGATACAGGCGGTACTTTTGTTCTAGATGGTGTTTTACAAGAAACTGGAGTTGCAGCAACGGCAGGAACACTAGATACATCTGGGTACACTATTTTAGTAAGAGATGAAGCAACAGGCGAAACAAGAAAAATATTAGCTACTGATCTGGTTCAAGCAGGACAATTAACAGCAACTGCAACTGCCGATGGTACTGCACCTACTTTAGCCGATGTTTCTATACCTGCGGTATATCAAAAAGTATGGGTATACAGAAACGGAGCTAAACTTTTAGCAAATGTAGATTATACGGTTGTAGCCGGAGCGGTTACTTTAGTGCCAAATGCTACTGCACCAAACGATTGGGCAATTTATGCTGATGATGTTTTTGAAGTTCAATGGATTAACTAAAATAAACCATGACAATTTCCCTAATGAATAAAAATTTTCTAATACTAACTTTGGCGTTGATTGTTTCAATAGCAATTAACGCCCAAGAAGTTAGGGTTATTGATAATAAAGGAACTCTTGAAACCATTAGAAACAATCAAGTTACTACGGCTGCAATTGCACCTGTAAACCCTCTTGAAGGTGATGTTTGGTTTGATACCAGTGGTACTACCAGTGTTACTAAAACATTCGACGGTACAAATTGGGTTTCAAATTCAGTAAATGTTTATAATGGCTTTTTTATTGTAACCGGAAGCGGCGTTACTACGGTTTCTGCTATACCTTTTCAGCCTAGTCAAGTAAGTTTTGTGGCGCATGCCAATGTAGAATCTTTAGATATCAATGCAGATAATGGTGTTGGTAATAATGCTAGAGGTATTAGTAACTCTCAAGGTAGTATGAATGGATTTGCTAGACTTAATAGCGATAATTCCATAACCCAACAAGTTATTTTTAGTGGTACACACGGAAATTCTATTAACGATATTTCTAGATTTTCTAGCAGTTCTAATTGTTTAGGTTTACGCTATGGCGATCAAAACGGAAGTCTTTTAGGTGTTATTACTGGTGCTTTCACAGGTTTTACAACTGATGGATTTACAATAAATGTAACGTATACAAACGGAGTAATAACTGCAAATAGCACAAATCCTGTTGTAAATGTTCAGCCAGCAGATGTTCAAGCCGAAGATGTTGTAGTACTATTTACAGCCTACAGATAAAAAATAATGAAGTTTATAATTTATATATGTTTAATGCTTGTTGGGAATTGTTATGCGCAAGTAGCATTTCAAAACTTTGGCAATGTCCAAATGCATGAAAATGCCGAAGTTGGATTTCATATAGATCTTGTAAACGATGGTACTTTTAATGAAAACCTTGGAATAGCAGGGTTTTATAGTGAAGATTATTCGCTAGCTATATCCGGAACTGAAATTCCTCGTTTTCATGATATGGAAGTAGATGTTGTTAATCATTTGTTTCTAGATATTAACACAGAAATTGTAAATAGCGTAAGTTATATTGTTGGCGATGTTATAACGCCTAGAGATAACCCAAACGTGTCATTAGATTATCTTACAGATTCTTTTTATGTATTGGAAGATGATGAAAGAAATACCGATGGTTATGTTTCTTATCAAGGCGATTTAACCTTTAGTTTTCCTATTGGAGATCGCGATAAACTCCGGCCATTAATTACTACAAATACAATTCCTAACACTACGGTAAAAGCGGCTTATTTTGATGAAGATCCTAATACGCCTTCTACATTTACAACTAGTTTTAACACAAACAGTTTAGCATCTATAGTTGGTGTTGTAAGTAATTTAGAGTTTTGGGACTTTAATGGCCCCGATAATTCTGTGGTTACCTTAACCTGGGATTCTGAAAGTGAAATTGATAATCTTGCAGAAGATTTAAGAGCTTTAAGAATAGTAGGTTGGCATATTCAAGATGAAGAGTGGAAAGACTTAGGAAATTCTGGTTTTTCTGGAACAACATCAGAAGGGACAATAAATTCTATGGTTTTCAATCCTTCCGAATATGAAGTACTCACTTTTGGAGCATTAATAACCGAAGATGATATCGATATTGCAAACCTAGTATCGCCAAATGGCGATGGCATTAACGAGGTCTTCTACATTGAAGGTATCGAAGCCTTTGAAAATGAGTTAATCATCTTTAACAGATGGGGTTCTGTAGTTTATCAAGTGGATAATTACAAAAACAACTGGAGTGGTCTTGCTAACGTAAATAACGTTATAAAACGCCATAAAAAAGTTCCAACAGGTACTTATTACTACGTACTTAAGCTAAAAGAGTCCAACAAAAGCTCTGCAGGTTGGTTATATATTACCTACTAATTATACTTGTATTACTCCTAAATTAAAAGGTTTCTCAATAGGAGCGTGGTTTGCAGCTTCAATACCCATACTAATCCATGTTCTTGTATCTAAAGGATCTATAATAGCATCGGTCCAAAGTCTAGCCGCAGCATAATATGGAGACACTTGGTTATCGTAACGCTCTTTTATTTTATTATAAAGCTCGTCTTCCTTTTCTTTAGTGATTTTTTCACCTTGTTTTTCAAGTGATGCTTTTTCAATTTGCAATAATACTTTAGCTGCCGAATTACCACTCATTACAGCAAGTTCTGCACTTGGCCACGCAAAAATTAATCTTGGGTCATAAGCTTTTCCGCACATAGCGTAATTACCAGCGCCATAACTATTACCTATTATAACTGTAAATTTTGGAACTACAGAGTTACTAACAGCATTTACCATTTTAGCACCATCTTTTATAATACCCGAGTGCTCGCTTTTACTACCAACCATAAACCCTGTAACATCTTGTAAAAAGACTAAAGGTATTTTCTTTTGGTTACAATTAGCAATAAAACGTGTTGCCTTATCGGCAGAATCATTATAAATCACTCCGCCAAATTGCATTTCGGTAGGTTTCGTTTTAGAGCCTGTCGTTTTTACTAGTTTACGCTGGTTGGCAACAATACCAACAGCCCAACCATCAATTCTAGCATAGCATGTTATTATGGTTTGTCCGTATCCAGCTTTATATTCGTCGTATTCCGAGTTATCAACCAAACGTTTAATAATTTCAAACATATCATACTGATCGGCACGACTTTTTGGAAGAATCCCATAAATATCTTGAGGATTTTCTTTTGGCTTTTTTGAATCCTTTCGGTTAAAACCAGCCTTATCGTAATCGCCAATTTTATCAATAATATTCTTAATGGTATCTAAAGCATCGGCATCATCTTTGGCTTTATAATCGGTAACTCCAGACACTTCACAATGTGTTGTAGCGCCTCCTAAAGTTTCATTGTCTATAGTTTCTCCAATAGCGGCTTTTACTAAGTAACTTCCCGCTAAAAATATACTTCCCGTTTTATCAACAATTAGCGCTTCATCACTCATAATAGGAAGGTAAGCACCACCAGCAACGCAACTACCCATTACGGCAGCTATTTGAGTAATACCCATACTACTCATTACGGCGTTATTTCTAAATATACGGCCAAAGTGTTCTTTATCTGGAAATATGTCATCTTGTAGCGGAAGGTAAACACCCGCCGAATCTACTAGATATATAATAGGTAATTTATTTTCAATAGCCAGTTCTTGTGCTCGTAAATTCTTCTTTCCGGTAATAGGAAACCAAGCACCTGCTTTAACCGTGGCATCATTAGCAACCACAATACATTGTTTTCCTTTTACATATCCAATCTTTACTACAACACCACCAGACGGACAACCGCCATGTTCCTTATACATGTCTTCGCCTGCAAAAGCGCCTATTTCAATGGATTTTGCTTTTGGATCCAACAAGTAATCAACACGCTCTCTAGCCGTCATTTTACCCTTGCTTTTATGCTTTTCAATACGCGATGCGCCACCGCCAAGACTTACTTTTGCTAGCCTTCTTTTAAGTTCAGATACTAATAGTTTATTATGATCTTCGTTTTTATTGAAGTTGATATCCATACATGATTTTATTTGACACGAATTTACAAAACCTATTTTGGTATTTAAAGTGAATATTTTGTTAAATAATATTACATGGAAATATATTCCTAGGAAAATAAATATTTTAAACCTATCTTTGTGCTATAATTAACAGATTGAATAATGAATAAAAATAAAATTATCTATTACATAGCAACAGTAGTGCTATCTATTATAGTGTTATTTTCTGTAAGCATGTACTTTTTTAAACATGACATGATTAAGGGCGCTTTTACAAGTTTAGGGTATCCAACATACTTAATTTATCCTTACGCTATTTTAAAATTGCTAGGACTGGTAGCGGTTTGGACACCGAGTTTTAAAATATTTAAAGAATGGGCGTATGCAGGGTTCTTCTACGCTTTTGTTTTGGCTTTTTTTGCCCATGTTATGGTAGAAGATGGCGCACAAGGTACCGCGTTGGTAGCAATTATTGCACTAGCCATTTCTTATATATTTAATAGACTAAAAAATAAACCATTAATAAAAACAGATAAATAATGAAAAATATACTAGTATTTGCCGGGAGTAACAGTAAAAACTCAATAAACAAGCAACTGTCGGAATTTGCAGCAGGTTTGGTTGATAATGTAAAAACTACAGTATTAGATTTAAACGATTTCAATTTACCATTATACGGTATAGATTATGAAATTGAATATGGTATTCCAGAAAACGCTCATAAGTTTTTAGAAGCTGTTAAGTCTTCCGATGGCATAATATTGTCCTTAGCTGAGCATAACGGGGCTTATTCAACCGTGTTTAAAAACCTTTTCGATTGGATGTCTAGAATAGATGGTAAATTATGGAGTGAGAAACCTATGCTTTTAATGGCTACATCTCCAGGTGCTAGAGGAGGTGCTACAGTTTTGGAAATCGCTAAAGGCCGTTTTCCTTTTATGGGCGGTCGTATTGTATCAGATTTTAGTTTTCCTTCTTTTAGCGATAATTTTTCAGACGGATCTATTACAAATCCAGATTTACTCACAGCACTAAAAAATAAAGTAGTATTGTTTCAAAACGCATTATAAAATAGGATATGGGAGATTTATCAAAAGAAATTAATTCGAAGTTTGCCAATAACAAGGTAAAGGCTTTGCTGAATATTGTTTATACAGCAAATTTAATTTCAACCCGTCAAAACGAGTTTTTTAAGCCTTTTGGAATTTCGCCTCAGCAGTATAATATTTTAAGAATTTTAAAGGGCGCTAAAAGTCCATTAAAAGTTCAAACTATAAAAGAAAGAATGTTGGAGCGTTCTCCAAATGCCACACGATTAATGGACAAGTTATGCGCAAAGGGTTATATAGAGCGTTGCGCTTCTAAGGAGGATAGGCGTGTGGTTAAAATTACAATTACTAAGGCTGGATTAGATTTTTTAGAAACCATTCCTATACATTCTCATAGTGAATTTTTAAAAAACTTAAGCGAAGAAGAAGCAGAACAGCTAAGTAATTTATTAGATAAAATGAGATAATTAAAAACAGTTTATAATGAAAACAATAATTCATAAAGCAGAAAGTAGAGGATTTGCAAATCATGGTTGGTTACAAGCCAATCATTCATTTAGTTTTGCCGGTTATTTTGATAAGGAAAAAGTGCAATTTGGTGCTTTGCGTGTGCTTAATGATGATGTTATTGCGCCTAAAATGGGGTTTGGTACGCATCCACATAACAATATGGAAATTATTACTATTCCTTTATCTGGCGTGCTTAGACATAGAGATTCTATGCATAATGAATGGCAATCTGTTTTACCAGGAGAAGTTCAAATTATGTCGGCAGGAACTGGCGTTGAACACTCCGAAATTAACGGGTCTAACACCGAGCATTTAAGTTTGTTTCAAATATGGGTTATTCCAAATAAAGAGGATGTTACGCCGCGATACGACCAAAAAAGTTTCGATGCCGAAGGAAGAAAAAATAAGCTTCAGACTTTAGTGAGTTCTATAGATGGAACTCATGAAGGAAGTTTAAAAATTCATCAAGATGCTTTAATTTCTAGAATAGACCTAGATAAAGGTCAAACGTTCGAGTATCAACTAAAAAGTGAAGATCATGGTGTTTATATAATGACCATTTTTGGCAAGCATTCAATCAATGAAAATGAGCTTAATACTAGAGATGCTATGGGTATATCTGATACTTCCAGTTTTAAAATTGAAACAAAAGAAGACTCAGGACTTTTATTTATTGAAGTGCCTTTAACCTAATAAGTAGAATTGATTAATAGCGAAAACAAAAGCATCCTTATTTAGGGATGCTTTTTTAGTTTTATTAATAACTCATACTAGCTTGTTTTTGATTATATTTTCTTAATAGTATAATTACAATAGATATTAGTATTCCGGCTCCTGCCATTGCAGCTCCAACCCAATCGGCCGATGTATATCCATATCCCATGGCAATTGGTAAACCTGCTAAATAGGCACCTGAGGCATTTCCTATATTAAACGCACTTTGATTAAGAGATGACCCTAAGGTTTCAGAACCCTTTGAGGCGTTAATAATAGCCATTTGTATAGGTGTTGATATGCAAAAAGTAACGACCCCAATAATAAAAGTCATGACTAAAACCATAACCTTATCCGAAGCTAAATAGGTGTTTAAGGATAAGCTAATTACCATAGCAACAAGTATTATAATTATCGCGTAAATGGGTAAGAATTTTTCCGCTAGTTTCGCTCCTAAAAAATTACCAATTACCATACCTAATCCTGCAAGAATCATGGCATACGAGACCACTTCTTTAGAGTGACCTGCTACGTCTGTAATTAAAGGCGCGATATAGCTATACCAAGCAAAAAAGCCACCTGTACCAATTGTGGTTAATAAAATAATTAACCAAAGCTCTAAACGTTTAAAAACTTTAAACTCTTTAAAAAAGCTCGATTCAGATGATTGTTTTAATACGGGCATCCATAGTTTTACTCCCAAAACTGCAAATACACCAACTAAACCAACCATATAAAAAGAAACATTCCAACTAAAATGTTTTCCTAAATATGTTCCAAGGGGCACGCCTAAAAGGTTAGCAAAGGTTAAACCAGAAAACATAATAGCTATACCTTGTGCAGCCTTACCTTCTTTAGAGAGTTTTCCGGCCACTACAGCTCCAATTCCAAAAAATGCGCCGTGTGGTAAGCCAGACAAAAACCTTAAAACCATAAAGGAGTTGTAGCCGGTAGCAAATGCCGACAAAGTATTAAAAACAGTAAACCATAACATAAGCGCTAATAATACTTTGTTGGCTGGAAATTTACTTCCTAAACCAGTTAATAAAGGCGCGCCAACAACCACTCCAATGGCATAGGCCGATATAAAATGACCGGCCTCGGGTATAGTAATGTTAAAAGCCGTTGCTACATCTGGTAAAATACCCATTATAACAAATTCGGTTAATCCTATTCCAAACCCTCCAATGGCTAATGATAATAATGCTTTATTCATCAATTTTAAATAATTTATTCTCTTTAAAAGAATAAATAAAAGTAGATAGTATAATGTTAAATTATCAGTTTGAAAATGATAATTAATTGTTAATTAAAAAGTCTTAAAAAAAAGGCTCCCAAAATTGACACATTTTTATAAAGAACGATAAGTACTTGGTGTTTCAATAATAAAATAATTAAACATAATTATTTATAAACTTTAAATTTACTTTCAAATATGCGATATTTGCTTTTCAACTAACCAATTATAAATACGAAAAGATTATGGCGATGAATAAAAACACAGTTTTAGCTTGGGCTACATGGATAATGATTTCAATGGGGCTTTTGCTAATGGGACTAGGCGCATTTAGATACGACGACGTTGCAGGATGGGGCTTTGGTGCTGTAGGTTTAGGCTTTTTTGCTGTGGCATGGGTGTTTAATGCACTAAAAGGTCGTGTATAACGATGTTATTAAATTAATTAATTATTACAAATTACAATGAGTGACGATAAGAAAGTAATTTTTTCAATGTCTGGTTTAACCAAGACATTCCCTGGTGCCAATACACCAGTTTTAAAAAATATTTATTTAAGCTTTTTTTATGGAGCTAAAATTGGAATTTTAGGTCTTAATGGTTCTGGTAAATCAACCTTGCTTAAAATTATTGCTGGTGTAGATAAAAATTTTCAAGGCGATGTAACCTTTTTACAAGATTACTCGGTTGGCTATTTGGAACAAGAACCACAATTGGACGACGATAAAACGGTTATGGAAGTGGTTCGTGAAGGTGCAGCCGAAACCGTTGCTATTCTTGATGAATACAATAAAATTAACGACCAATTTGGTTTGGAAGAAGTATATTCTAACCCAGATAAAATGGAAAAGTTAATGGCTAGACAAGCCGAATTGCAAGATCAAATTGATGCTGCAGGCGCGTGGGAGTTAGATACCAAATTAGAAATTGCTATGGATGCGTTACGTACCCCAGATGGCGATAAAAAAATAGGAGTACTTTCTGGAGGTGAAAAGCGCCGTGTGGCTTTATGTCGTTTACTTTTAAAAGAACCAGATGTATTACTTTTAGATGAGCCTACCAACCACTTAGATGCCGAATCGGTACATTGGTTAGAGCATCATTTAGCTCAGTATAAAGGAACCGTTATTGCTGTAACGCACGATAGATACTTTTTAGATAATGTTGCTGGATGGATTTTAGAGTTAGATAGAGGTGAAGGTATCCCATGGAAAGGGAATTACTCGTCTTGGTTAGATCAAAAATCTAAACGTATGGCACAAGAAAGTAAAACAGCTTCTAAACGTCAAAAAACGTTAGAACGTGAGCTAGATTGGGTACGTCAAGGAGCCAAAGGACGTCAAACCAAACAAAAAGCACGTTTAAAAAATTACGATAAGTTAATGAGTCAAGATCAAAAACAACTTGATGAAAAACTTGAAATATACATACCAAACGGACCACGTTTAGGAACCAATGTAATTGAGGCCAAAGGGGTTGCCAAAGGGTATGATGATAAATTATTATACGACGATTTAAACTTTAATTTGCCACAAGCAGGAATTGTTGGTGTTATTGGACCAAATGGTGCTGGTAAAACGACAATTTTTAGAATGATTATGGGTGAGGAAACACCAGATAAAGGTGAGTTTACCGTTGGTGAAACTGCAAAACTAGCCTATGTAGATCAAAAACATGCTAACATAGATCCAGAGAAAACCATTTGGCAAAACTTTAGTGATGAGCAAGAGTTGGTTATGATGGGAGGCAAAGAAGTAAATTCTAGAGCCTATTTAAGCAGATTTAACTTTTCTGGCGGCGAGCAAAACAAAAAAGTAAAATTACTTTCTGGTGGAGAACGTAACCGTTTGCATTTAGCTATGACGCTTAAAGAAGAAGGAAACGTATTGTTATTAGATGAGCCAACAAACGATCTTGATGTTAATACGTTAAGAGCCTTAGAGGAAGGTTTAGAAAACTTTGCAGGTTGTGCAGTTGTTATTAGTCACGACCGTTGGTTTTTAGATAGAATATGTACTCATATTTTAGCTTTTGAAGGCGATAGTCAGGTATATTTCTTCGAAGGTAGTTTTTCTGATTATGAAGAAAACAAGAAGAAACGTCTTGGTGGCGATTTAATGCCAAAGCGTATTAAATACAGAAAATTAGTAAGATAATTGTATTAGAAATATAAAAAAGGCTCACGTAAACGTGAGCCTTTTTTGTTTTATAAAACCAACTATTTTAATCGATCCAAATAGATTTAGTATTGGTAAATTCTCGAATTCCATAACCAGAAAGTTCTCTACCATAACCACTAGTTTTTATACCTCCAAATGGCATTCTAGGATCCGAAACCACTAGTTTATTTACAAAACTGTTTCCGGCTTCTAATTGTAAAGCTACTTTTTCGCCTCTAATATTATTTTTGGTTATAACACCAGAACCTAACCCGAATTTAGAATTATTTGCTAGTTCTATGGCATGCTTTTCGTCTTTTGCTTTTATTACAGATGCCACAGGACCAAATAATTCTTCATCAAAAGCTTCCATGCCTGGTTCTAGATCGGCTAAAATGGTGGCAGGGTAATAGGCACCGGTTCTGTCTGGTATGGTTCCTCCAAGTATTAATTTTCCGCCTTGGCTAATTGTTTTTTCTACTTGTTCGTGCAATTCGTCTCTTAAATCTACTCGTGCTAACGGACCGTAATAAGTATCTTCGTCCGTAGGGTCGCCCATTTTGGCTGCACTCATTTTTTCTTTAAATAATTCTAGAAAATCGTTGTAAATAGCGTCTAAAACAATAAATCGTTTGGCTGCAATACAAGTTTGGCCATTGTTTTGTAATCGGCCATAAGTAGCTAAATCTGTAGCCTCTTCTAAATCGGCATCATCTAATATAATATAAGCATCGCTACCACCTAATTCTAATACAGATTTCTTTAAGTTTTTACCTGCAATTGCTGCTACCGATTGTCCTGCAGGTGCACTTCCTGTTAATGTTACTGCAACAATGTGCTTGTTTTCTATAATAGACTCCACATGATCTGAACTTACATTTAAATTACTAAAAATGGCTTTTGGAAATCCGGCTTCTTTTAATGCCTCTTCTAGAGCAAAGGCGCAACCTTGCACATTCGAGGCGTGTTTTAAAACAGCCGTGTTTCCTGCCATTAATGCAGGAGCTAAGAACCGTATAACTTGATAAAACGGAAAATTCCAGGGCATAATAGCCAAAATAACACCTATAGGTTGAAATGTAACGTAGCTTTTGCTAGCTTCAGTTTTAACGGGTTCATTGGCTAATAATGCTTCGGTATGTTCTGCATAGTAACGACAAATTTTAGCGCATTTTTCTATTTCTTTTCTGGCTTGTTCTATAGGTTTTCCCATTTCTTGGGTGGCCAACTGCGCATATTCTTCATGGCGTTTATCAAATACCTCGGCAAGTTTAGTCATGAGGTTACTACGCTCTGTAAACGAGGTTTTTTTCCATGATTTAAATGCGTTACCGGCTTTGTCTAAGTGCTCTTCAACTTCAGATTCTGTTAAACGATTATATGTTTTTATAGAGGCTTCTGTAGCTGGATTTATTGTGGTTATTGTGCTCATTATTTTATATTTTTTGAAAATTCTTTAAGTATTACATTTAGTATTTCATGGTTTAGAGAATAATCTACAGCTAAATCAATAACTTGAACGCCCTTGGCTGTTAATGCTTCTTCTAAGTTAGTATTAAATTCTTTAACCGATTTTGGCTGATAACCTGTGGCTCCAAAACTTTCGGCATATTTAACAAAATCTGGGTTTTTATAGTCTAATCCGTATTTAGGAAATCCTTCACCTTCTTGTTTCCATTGTATCATGCCGTAAGCATTGTCATTTAAAATAATAACAACCAAATCCAATTGTAATCGTACAGCAGTTTCAAGTTCTTGCGAGTTCATCATAAAACCGCCATCGCCATTAATAGAAATTACTTTTTTATCGGGATACAATTCTTTTGCCATTATAGCAGAAGGTAATCCTGCGCCCATAGTTGCTAAAGCATTATCTAAAATAAGACTATTTTGAACATATGCCGGATAATTTCTAGCAAACCAAATTTTATAAATACCATTATCTAGTGTTACAATGCCATCGTCTGGTAACGCATGTCTAACCAATTTTACCAAGCGTTGCGGTAAAATAGGGAAGCGTTCGTCCTGTTCGTATTTCATTAAATGCGCAGATACATTATCTCTAACCTTAAAAAAGGCTTCGTTATCCCACGAATTGGCATCTGGTTTTAAAGCTTCGGCAAGATTTTTAACGCTACCAGCAATATCACCAATAACATTATAATGCGGAAAATAAAGTTGATCTATTTCTGCTGCAAAATAATTAACATGAATAACGTTTTGGTTGCTTGCAGTTTCCATTATAAATGGTGGTTTTTCTATTGTATCATGACCCACATTAATAATTAAATCGGCTTTATGGATGGCTTCGTGCAGAAAATCATCATCAGAAAGTGCTGCTGTGCCTAGGTAAAGCGGATTACGCTCATCAATAATACCTTTTCCCATTTGTGTATTAAAAAACGGAATTTGTAAGCTATCAACAAAATGAGTTAATGCTTTACTTGCGCGTTTTCTGTTGGCACCAGCGCCAATAAGTAATAAGGGCATTTTGGCATTTCTTACCATGTTAGCGGCATGATTTATAACGGATTTTCCGGCATAAGGTATTTTATAATCAACAACATCAAATATTTTAGGGTCCGTAACATCCTCTTGGGCAACATCTTCGGGCAACTCAATATGTACGGCTCCAGGGCGTTCTTCACCAGACATTCTAAACGCCTCTCTTACTATGGCAGGAATATGCTCGCCATAAGTAACCTGTTTCGTGAATTTGGTTAATGGTTGCAACATTTCTACAACATCAATAATTTGAAACTTACCTTGTTTACTACTTTTAATAGGTTTTTGTCCAGTAATCATTACCATAGGCATTGCGCCTAATTGCCCGTAAGCGGCTGTGGTTACTAAATTAGTGGCCCCAGGGCCTAAGGTTGATAAACACACCCCAGGTTTTCCTGTTAATCGGCCATAAGTGGCTGCCATAAAACCGGCTCCTTGTTCGTGCCTAGTTAATACAAACTTTATTTTATCAGAGGTTCTAATAGATTCTAATATATCTAGATTTTCTTCACCAGGAAGTCCAAAAATATATTCTACACCTTCGTTTTCTAGTGCTTTAATAAACAAATCTGATGCTTTCATAAATCTTTCTTTTTTTGCGTTCAATCAAAACTAAACCAAAAGAAGTTTTAAAGTTGACTTAATAAATAGAAACTTTAATGCATTCAGAAATTATAACATTAAATTAAGTAATACAGTATAAGGTAATAGAAGGAAAAATGAATAAGAAGGCGCTTATTTTTGTTTATAAATATGGTCTGTACCCATTTTATAATCCAAATTAACCTCAATATTTTTAATGTTTTCAAAATTATCATTAAAAGTCTTTAATTCTTTTTTAATTGCGGCTTCGTGCTCGTTTACATATAAGTGTCGTTTAGCCAACAACACTATCAAAATAAAAAGAATTACAAAAAGAGCAGATAAGATATAAAAAAACATAATAAACTAGGGTTTAGTTACCTCCATACATATGGCCACCGGTAAAATCTTTGTACTTGTTATCCGTATTCTCAGAAGCTTTGGTGTTCATAGCTTCCAAGCGCT
This sequence comes from Algibacter pectinivorans, assembly GCF_900112595.1. GTDB lineage: Bacteria > Bacteroidota > Bacteroidia > Flavobacteriales > Flavobacteriaceae > Algibacter_B > Algibacter_B pectinivorans. The sequence goes on from NZ_FOMI01000003.1 coordinate 353,877, forward strand.
CATTTTCCTTTTTTAATTTATAAGATTTTCTAACACCTAATAGCAAGAGTATTCCAAAAAACACTGTAACAACAGTAAGTAGCATGACTATACTAGACTCACTTATTAAAGGAAAGGTAGAGAAGTAAAGGTTAAATTTTAGTAGCATTTTTTAAGCATCCAAAGCGTTAGGGTATTAACAAATATACTCTATTCTATTAAAATGTACGATATTTTTTATTAACTGTAACATTTTCATAACTTGGTATACTTATATATAGAGCAAGAATAAAAAAATTAATTTAAGGCATTATAAATGGCTATTTACGCTTTTAAATTCAGAATTTTTAACGAAATTGCTTACTTAATACTAATGTTCAACCTAAAACACAAAATTTAATATGTCTGATGATTTTGATTTATTAGAAACCAATTCAAACGAAAAAACCGAAAAAGTAGATGTTAATTGGGGGAAAGCCATTGACACAATGAAATCTAAATTGTCTCAAGAGGACGATCCAGAATCCAGGCAGAAAATATTAAATGCCACTTTGGACGATGTGGTGCATATGGCCGAGAAAGACAGAACAACACTTTTAGATGCTATAAAAGATTTAACCGACTACCAAGATGAAGTTGGTATAATGTTCGAAAAATTTTCGGCACTTAATGCCACCGAGCAAAAGGTTATCGACGATGCGCAAAAAGCCTTAGAGCGTGCACGAATAGAATTAGAAGATGCTAAAAACAAACCAGATACGTGGTGGAATAACCTTTGGGGCCGAAAAAGCAAAATTAAAAAAGAAGAAGCAGAGTTTGCCATAGCCGAAAAAACAAGAGCAGGAGCCGATAATAAGGCAAAAGCCATGTTTCAAGAACGTATAGAAAGTGCCGATGTACAAACGCTATTAAGCGAGTTATCATATAAATCGCAAGCAGCAGTTACCCGTTTAAAAAACCGCGAGGTAGAAATTAAAGAGGTAGAAGAAAAACTTAAAGATGCCATAGTCGAGGCTTCAAAAAATCACACAAAAGCCTTAGCCAAAAAGAAAGAAGTAGAAGCAAAGCTAGAGGAAAACTATGCCTTATTAAAACAGGCGCGTCAAGCACTAGAGGATATTGCCGATAAACAATCTACTGAGTATTCCGAGGCTATTGGTAAAATGACGGCCCTAGAGCAAAAAGTAGAAGAACTCGAAGGTCTTAAAAACGCCTATACCACCTTAGCGGCAAGTAAAGATAGTTTTGTGCACAAACACAATTTAACCATAAAAGTACTTACCTCTTTACGCAGTAATTTACAAACCCATCGTGCAAAATTAAAGTCCGATACCGAGGAGCGTCTTAAGTATTACGATGGTTACGTGGTGGCTTTAAAAGCACGTACCGATCAAGAATTTGCTGCAATTTTGGAGCATTTAGGTGTAAAAACAGACGAGCATATTGGCGAAACCCTAGCATCAATGCATACAGCAAGTGCTAAAGCACGTCAAGACATGATGGATAACATTCCGGTACACGAAAAAGTTATGCAAGGCGTTTACAGCAGTTATGCCGAGGCTTTGCAAGAAATTCGTGCTAAAGATGGCGAAATCCAAAAGAATTTTGCAGAGCGTTACGGCATCGATATGAAAGAAATTTTCGAAGACTATTACAATGCCGAAAACACAACACCAAAAGGCGACGATGGTGGAGAACCAGCAGGGAAACCAACACCAAAGCCAGAAGCTACCGACGACGATTTATTAAGTTAATTTATAACTTAAAATCATTACAGTTGTTTTCCACATGGTATCAAAAATATAAGGGCGTTACCCCGCGAAAAAGCGGGGTCAGGCTTTCACTACTCACTCTCTGCGAGGAGCTCAAACATACCGTTCAATCCTTAACGCATACCCGACTAGCTTTAGGTTTGCAGCAAGCATCGTTAATTTTTTAATTAAAACATGTCCATTAACCAAATAGTAACACCATTAGATTCGGCTATTTTAGATTCTAAAGAGCAATACGTTTTTTACCATAAAATGGTAGATTTCGCTTTTAAAGAATTAATAGTGGCCGTTCAAAGAGAACAAATATGTAGCAAAATAGAAGTTCAGCTTTTTAAGCAATACTGCGATTTGCTGTTATATTCCATTGAGGCTATGCGTGTTAAATACATGTACGACGACGAGGATAATATGAAGGTAGATTTAACAGATTCTGGACTACCTAACTATTTGGAATTCCGTTACCTGTTTAACGATTTAGAGTTACGCGACGAGTATTTAGGCAAATTAACACCAGTAGAAACGCTTAAAGAGGAATTTTTAGATACCCTAATGCGTAAAAAAGAACCCATTAGTAAAAGTAAACTCTTTCAAGCATCATCTATAGTTTACTATACTTCGGTTAACAAACAGTATATATTTAACAAGTTTGTACAAGGTAAAATTTTAGAAATTCAAGATCAAGAGGACGCTAGCTTTTTAGTAAGCTGGAGTTTTTACGATGTGTCGCATAACCGACCTTTTATTTGTTTCATGTATTTTAATTACGATGGTAAAAAGGTTAACGATTATCGCGATGATATTTATGAGGTTTTAAAAACAGTTGCCGATAGAGATATGTCTTTAGATACCATGGCATATACCATAGATAGAAAATTACCTAAAGTATCACCAAAGCTAATTAAACGTATAGATTTAGGGCCATTGCATAACGTATTTGCTAAAGACGAGCACAAAGTGACACACGCCATTTTAGAGAGTATTGGTAAAAAAGAAATCCCTTTAGAGTCGTATGCTTTTTCGTTACGCGTTAATGAAGTGGCCTCAAAAAGTGAATTTAAAGAAGGTAGTTTTTTTAGCAAACAAACCTTACAGCGCTGGGACGAGGTTTTTAAACAAAAGTACATTTTAGCGCCACATCGTATTATTCAAATGCTGTATAATAAAACACCAGAAATGATGAATAATTTGGCTAAAGCACCTATAGAAGTAAGCAGTTTGCAGTCTTCAGTGGCCAGTAAGTATAAGTAAAACTAGAATATATGTCGTTTAAAACATTATTAGCGTATCAAAAAGGTTTTGATTTAGCAATGGAAATTTTTAATATAACAAAAGATTTTCCAAAATCTGAAATGTTTGGACTCACATCTCAAATGGTGCGCTCAAGTAGGTCCGTTTGTTCAAATGTAGCTGAAGGCTATAGAAAACGTCAATATGAAAAACATTTTAAAAGTAAATTATCAGATGCTGATGGAGAAAATTCGGAAACACAACTTTGGTTAGATTTTGCTTTAGCTTGCGAGTATATTCGAGAAGAAAAAAGATTAGAATTACAAAATAAAAGCGAAGAAATTGGTAAACTATTAAATTATATGATGAATAATCCAGATAAATTCGGATTATAAATAAAATTATAGCGGGGAAAATCCGCAACAGTAGGAACTAAAGACTGAATACTACCAACCAAATACTAAATAAATGTCCATAACAGTAAGCACTGAATACTGCCAACTGAGGACTGAAGACTAAGAACATGGAGCACAATTCAACATTTCCAATAAAATTAACCGAACTCGATATGCTTCGCGATGAAGCTTCATCCTACTTAAAAAGTATACAATGGGAGCAAGGGTCGCGTGCAAAAAACAGAGATAAAGATGCAAAAGATGAATCTATTTTACTGTATTTATCTAGAGCTAATAATGGCAGTTCTGCGAGTATAACCTCGGTTTCAAAAACCATTTTGGCTTTAAAAAAGCGTTTGTTGCCCGATTCTGTGGCGCTTCCAATATATTTAAACCAAACGTTATATGCTGTTCAAGAAGGTATAACCTTAGGCATTTGGATTAAAGATAGTTATTACGATGCATCAGGATTATCTAGTTTAAACGAAAACAAATCGGCTCTAGATAATAACGGAAAACGTGAGTATGAGAGCAAAATGCATACCGCTACCGCGTTTATGCTATTTGCAACGGCTTATAAAATATTAAACGATTTAAAACCACATGCTTCCGACGATTTAAGCGTCATGAAACAGAAATTTGCTGGAATACCAGAATTGTCTTTAATGTCGCCGTTAAAAGGAATATCGTGTAGTTTATTTTACTTTGATAAATACCTAGACCATCCTGAAATTATAAAGTCCGATAAAGATGTTATTGATTTTACAGTGGTTTATTTTGAAGCTTTAATTGACGAAATTCAGTTAAGAAAAAGCAGTTTAGAGTATACTGAAACCATTGAAGATAGAACCTATAAACTTGAAAAATCTGAATTTGCAATTTCTGGTTGGAATAATGTGTTTCAAGGTACCGTAAAAAGTATCGAGTTTAATAAAATTAAGTTCGAGCAAATTGTAGGTAATCGAGATGCAAAGCATTTTGCGCGTCGTTTAACAGAGCGTATGTTGAGTTACGATTTTACTGCCAAAAAGAATCCGTTTCAAGAGCTTGGTGGTTTTATGCCAGTGTTTATGGGGTATGGAATTCCAGGAACAGGAAAAAGTATGTTAATTGCTGCTATTGCTACTAGACTTAAAGAGCATTGCGATACTTTAGATATTCCGTTTTTATTTCATCCTATGCCAGATACGTTAATTTCGACATTTCAAGGTGGATCTGCCGAAAAAATGGTAGAATGGATGAAACCCATGCAAGATCCAACAAAATTAATTTTCGCACCTATTGACGATGCCGAAAATAACTTGCAAGAACGTACTGCTCAAGGTGTTTCGGCGGGTGTTAAGGAAGTTATTGGTGTGTTTTTAAGATATACCGAAGGTGCTTATGCCGTTAATTACGGTAACAGTTCCATAGGCTTATTTACTAACCTGCCAGAAATGTTGGATAAAGCGGTAATTTCTCGTGTACAAGGACGATTCAAAATTGATGGGGCAAGAACAGAACACGATTTTTTAGATCAAGATCACATTTGGTGGCGTAAATTAGACGATACGATGCCAGATTTTGTGAACATGCAAGGTCCCGAAAACTATGCCTATTTACAAGATCAAGGTTTAGCTAAAAACATGGGCGATATTTTAAGTAACGTCGATAAGCCAACAGAAGCACGCGTTCACGACGTTTATAGTAAAGTAGAAAAGCAGTTTAAAACCAATCAGCATTTATTTTATGCTAATTTGTATAAGGAAATGCAGGCTGTGTTTCCGTTCTTTTCTTCGCGAGATGTACGTAATATTCAATCGGCAATTTCATTACGATTAACCGATTTCGACTTGGAAGAAGATTGGTTTGAGAACCCAGAAATCTATTTCAAACAAGAATACGACACCAAGTTTAATATGCTTCAAGAATTGATGCGTGGCAATATGAAAGGCTTAGATTTTTCTGAAATTAGACGACAAGAAGTGGTGCGTTATTTAGATAATGTGGCAACCATTGCAGATACCGATTTTAAACGAAAAGTCGATGCCCGAGTGAACCAATTAAATATAGAAACTAAAGCAAGAAGTACTTTTGAAAATGAGCGATAAGCATATAAAAAATATTGAGACCAAGTTACTTTCAGATAACTATTACATTTTAAATAGAGTCACTTTCGATTATTTAATGTCCAACGGCGAATGGGTAAACCAAATGCGCGAGGTTTACGATAGAGGCGACGGTGCAGGAATACTTTTGTATAACAAAGCGAAACAAACCGTAATCCTAACCAAACAATTTAGAATGCCAACGTATTTAAATGATAATAAGGATGGCTTTTTAGTGGAGGTTGCAGCTGGTATGCTGGATAAAGATAACCCGGAAGCTTGTATTATTAGAGAAACCGAAGAAGAAGTTGGTTATCGTTTAAAATCCGTTAAAAAGATATATGAAGCGTATTCATCGCCTGGGGTAATGACCGAGAAAATGCACTTTTTTATTGGAGAATATACCGATGATATGAAGGTAAATGAAGGCGGTGGTGTTGATACAGAACATGAAGATATTGAAGTGCTAGAAATGCCTTTTAAAAATGCCGTAAAAATGTTGAATAATGGCGAAATTGTTGATACGCGAACCATTGTGTTGTTACAGTATGCTATTATTCATAAGTTATTAGAATAAATGGATAGACTAAAACAAGCAAACTTATACAGAAGCGAACTCATTCCCGTAAGCGGAAAACTGGTTGAGCGTTACAACAAATGCTTAGTAAAACTTGGTTTTTCTAAAACAAAGCTAAAAACCTTTCACATTGATGGTATAGGGTGGAGTCCGGAAGTGGCTGAAGAAAAAGGAGCGTTAAATTATTTAAATAATGGTGAAGCAAATCCGCATGGCATTATTATTTCTCCGCTTCAAAAAGGCAAACCGGTGTATTTACCATTTCATTCGTTCGATAGGGATATGATGAAGTTTGTGTTTAAAATTCACGACCAAAAGATAAAAGATATTACAAGAGATTGTGCCGTTTGTTTAGATTTCGATCAAGGCATAGACGCATTTTACGAACCTTTAGACGTTTTAAAATATAATAAAGTCGCCATCAATTTTCATCTTATCGATAACTTGAAGCATGTTCAAAAAGAACAATTACAACTTGTTGAAACCTTTAAACGGGCTAATAATTTTATAGATGAAAGCTTGCATCAGCAAATTCTAGATTCTGCTAAAACCTTTGGCGATTTAAGAACCAGAAATTTAGATTTACACGAATTACAATTTACAACCGATTCATTTTACACCAGAGCCTTTGGAGGCGTATATGTTTTAAGAGATTTTATAAAACCTATTGTAGTTTTCGAAGATGAAACATGGCATAAAGAAGCTATAAAGGACACCAACTACGATGTTTTAATCTATCATATTGAGCAGCCAGAACTTATGGATAAACTGCGCGATCATGTTATTATAGAATACGATTTAGAAAAAGCAATTACCACAAAACGTTACGAACGTATCAAGAAATTTGAAATGGCTCAGCATTTAAAAAATGTAAATCATCCGGTAAAAGATATTCTAAACGACCCTATATTATTTAAAAGTTACCTAAATAAACTTGATATAAAGGCAAGGAAAAAAGTAATGAGCGTAGAACGCTATTTGGAGAAATTAGAAACCAGTAACCAATACAAAATAGCCGATATTGTTGACGAAAAACTATTTGAAGCGCTGCATAAACCGCATTCTTCATTAGATGCGAAACACCAAGATTTAATCTGGAAATTATTGGTAAATATTTCATCAAAAGATATTTTATTTTGGTATTGGTATGATAAAGAGGCATTTTATAGCAATTTTAAAACTTGGGATGATTCCCTTAAGGATTGGGCAGTTGAAACGATTAGTAACAATATTTAAAGCTTGAAGCATGAAGTAAGAAGTTGGGAGTTTCCTATCTTTATGAATAAAATTTGACTAAAAAATTAATTATGAATATGACTATAGCCTTTAGAAACAGAATAAAACTTTAAAAAATCAAATCTAGGGATGAGTAAGCAACTTCAAGCTTCCAACTCCTTACTTCAAACTATTTAATTATGACACTAGAACTCATCGTATTTATTGGCGCTATACTATTCGGAATCTTTTTATATTGGAGAGAATCTAAAGGTAATGGGCTGTATCGGTTTTTTAATAAAATAATAAACTCGAAAGAACTTCAAATGAAACCTTATGATAAAACGGGTTTTGTATATCAGCAAACGTTTTTATTACGACTCGTTTTTGTTGGATTCCTGTTTTTAATAGGCATTGTAATTGTTCGGTTTTTAATTCCTATCGATATAGCTACAATATCCATTTTTGCATCCATGATTGTTGGTACTTTAATAGGAACTTATTTAGCAAATTTTATTTTTAAATCTAGCGCGGTTATCGATGAAAAAAGTGACTCGATTGAAGATATGGTTCAAGAGACATTCGAAAAGGGAAAAGACTTTATTGAAGATTTAAAAAACGAAAAACCAAAAGTAATTAAAGAGGCTAAAAAAGAAATTGCTAACGAGCCTAAAGTAGAGGAGAAGAGTGCAAGAGAGCGCTTAAAGGATAAAGGACTGCTTTAAGTTGGCAGTTTTTAGTAATCAGTTTATAGTTTCAAGTAATAAGAGTTAAGAATAAAAAATAAGTTTAATTAATAAAATACAGTTGCCCTAACTGTTTGTTTCCTCCCTTTGGGAGGATTAAGGAGGGTCTCATTATGATTAAAAACTACTGGAATAAAGGAAAGAAACAAAAAACAATAACCATTATTGGAGCATTAGTTTTATTAATAGCGTTGTTTGTTTTAAGAGACGACTATCAACCTGCTTTATTATTTGTTAGAAAATTTATTTTTATCATTCTACTTAGTGGTATTGTTTTGTTTTTAGGGTTACGAAAATTCAGAAATTCACCAACAACAGGAGGTCGATTAGGTATTTTAGTCGTGTTACTTGTATTTTTTGGAATTTTGTACGTTGTAGGTTGGCATTTTAAAATGTACGATTACATGAAAACTTACAATGTATTTAATAACCTAAATAAAACAGAAATTCACGAGTTACCATTAACGCAAAACGAGCGCATCCAACCGCTTCGTAATGTGTTTTCTATGGCTAACGAAAGTGTAGGAGAAACTAAAGATGTTTCCTTACCACATTTAGTTAGAATTGGTAACGAGAATAAATGGACCATGGCCATTCAGCCTACAGAAAAATATATGTGGCAAGGAATGACCGATAATACCGAAGAAGTTTTTGCGGTATCGAGCACAACACCTTTTCCTAGATTTTCTAGCGAGAATCGCATTCCTGTAACATTTTCAATTGGCGAATCTTTAAAATTTAGTCGAAATACATATAACGCCGTAGTGCAACGTTTCAACTTTTTTCAACTGTTTAGCATGGAACCTAGCGATACCTATTACATGAAAAACGATTCTGGTAAATGGGTGCAAGTAGTGAGTTTAATAAAATGGAAAGGCTTCCTTTTTCCTTATCCAACCTTTGGAGGTGTTATGGTAATTGATAGTGGCGAGCACGATTTTAACGACTATATAGAGCGTATTTTAATTGGAAAAGGAAACTATGTTAGTCCAGAAGACATGAATAAATATCCATTTTTAATTGGACAAAATACACTAGCCGAAAAAGTATCAAGATTACAAGCCGAATCCTTAAAGTTCTTAGGTGGATTTAGCGATCCATTACCATGGAATATGGAAACCGCCGTTAAAATTCCAAACTTGGCAGATGACCAAAACCAACAACCTTTTGTAACCGATTTTAATTTTACAGATACCAATACAAACGCCTATAGCGGATTGTATCACTGGTTTGGTTTAGAGCCTGTTGGAAACGAAAGAACAAGTTTAACTTATAGTGTTTTTGTGCCAGCCGACGGAAGTAATAATTTTTACTATTATGATCATGCATCAAAAAAAGAAGGCTATGCAGGTGTTTCTGCTATGCCATTAAAAGTTATAGAATCTCGTAAAGAATTTGATTGGTCGGTTAACAAACCGGTAGAATTTAGGCCCTATATAAAAGATATTGCAGGCAGAAAACGTTTGTTTTTTCTAGGTACAATTTCTGCAATTCGCGAAGGCTCAGATAATTTTGATGGTTCGGCAACTCCAGATTTGGCTTTAGTGGATAGCGAATATCGCGATGTGGTTTGGATTGATGTTAAGCACCCAAGTCAATGGGATAAAACAGTGTACGACCAATTAAATGAAGCATGGCGCTCCAGCGAAAAAATTGGGTATTATTATGCCGAAGAAGCAAAAACTATCGATATGGTTGAGCAGCCTAAAGATACTATAAATGTTATACCTCAAGTAGATAAAAAAGCCGAAGAAATAGCTAGGTTACAAAGACAACTTGATTCTTTGAGGGCGTCTAATAATTAGCATGTCAATCTATTCGTTTTTCTATTCAAAGCATATAACTTCTAGGGCGTTTATAGAAATAGACCCTATGAATTTTCATTGTGAGGATATTGGACTGTATACATTTACTAAATATCATGATTTTGAATATAATCATGTATCGCTTACAAATAAAGTGTCTTGGGAAGAGTTACTCTATGAAACATTGGATGTAACCCTATTAACTTTACTTTCCAAAAGAGAAATTATTGTAGAAGTTGTTAATTATAATGAGATATTCTGGTCAGGCATTTACAAGCATAAAAAACGAAAGTTTTTAGTTAAAAAAGGAGTTGATATTAAAGAAGCCGATTTCTTTTCTAAATTAATTTTAAATGCATTAACTAAACTATTAAAAAGAATTCAAGAAGAAGTGCTTTTTCATGAACTTATAACCGAAATTTTTAATGATATTATTGGGCAATATGAAAGATATTTAAAACCAGATAAAAACATGTTGCTTCAAATTTTAAATCTTTATACTAAAAAATATGAATGGTTAAGATTTAAAGAAGACTTTAATATGTTTGGTCCTTTGTCTAAATATAAAATAGAAATTGAAACGATATATATTCCGAAATTAAAAATGCAATTTGATGATGTGAGGACCTTTAGAAATACATCCTTAAAAGGTAACGCACCATATGCTCAATTAAGACGAAGATTAAGGGATGTTATAGCGTTTAATAGTACCATTAGATATAGCTTATATAGTGAAGGAGATACTAGATATAATAATGGATTTAATTTTGTTATTCCTACAAACTATTAAAATGTTAAGCGCCAAAAAATTACATATTTTGTGGTGTTATTTTTCGTACCTTCATAGCTCTAAATTTAGGTATTATGAAAAGCACTCTTTTTACTTTTTTGTTTCTCTTTATTTTAATGTATTCATGTAAAGATAACGAACCTCTAAAACCACATGTTTCACTTGAAGCTCCCATAGCTAAAAAAGTTCCCGAGGAATTAACGGTGCATGATCACACACGTATTGATAATTATTTTTGGATGCGTTTAAGTGATGACCAAAAAAATGCAGAAACACCAGACGCTCAAACACAAGATGTTTTAGATTATTTAAATGCAGAGAATAATTACCTTAATAAAGCCATGGCACATACTAATGGCTTACAGGAAAAGTTATACGATGAAATTGTTGGTAGAATTAAGAAGGATGACGAATCGGTTCCTGTAAAGGATAATGGTTATTCCTATTACAGAAGGTTTCAGGAAGGTGGTGATTACCCCTTGTTTTGCAGAAAAAAACTAGAAGATGGTGCTAATGAAGAAATTATGCTTAATGGTCCAGAACTTGCTAAAGGGCATTCGTATTTTGGGTTTGGTTCGCAGTCCGTAAGTCCAAACAATAAAATGCTTGTATTTGGTATTGATACGGTTTCAAGACGACAATACACACTTCATTTTAAAAATTTAGAAACAGGAGCGCTTTTAAAAGATAAGCTTGATAATACTGGAGGTAGTGCGGTTTGGGCGAATGATAATAAAACCATTTTTTATACTACTAAAGATCCTAAAACGTTGCGTCAAAACAAAATTGTAAAGCATGTTATTGGTACTAATCAATCAGAAGACGAAGTGGTTTTTGAAGAAAAAGACGATACATTTGCCTGCGCTGTTTCTAAAACCAAATCTAAAGCCTATTTAGCAATAGTAAGTTATCAAACTTTATCTACAGAGTTTAGAGTATTGGATGCCAATTCGCCTAATGGTAAGTGGAAGGTTGTTCAGCCAAGAGAAAAAAATTTAGAGTATAATTTAGAACATTACGGAGATCATTTTTACATTAGGACAAATAAGGATGCAAAAAACTTTAAATTAGTTAAAACACCAGTAAATAAAACAGAAAAGGAACATTGGGTGGATGTAATACCGCATAAGGAAGACGTGTTTCTTCAAGGGGTGGAAATTTTTAAAGACTTTTTGGTTATTGAAGAGCTTAAAGGTGGTTTAAGGCATATTGGAGTAAAAGAATGGAATGGTAACGAGCATTACTTGGCATTTAATGATCCTGCTTATTTAACCTATACAACTTCTAACCTCGATTTCGACACCAATTTATTGCGTTATAATTACAGCTCATTAACGACACCCAATAGCACCTATGAATATAATATGAAAACGAAAGAACAGGTGTTACTAAAACAAGAAGAAGTTTTAGATGATTCGTTTTCTACTGAAAATTATATCTCCGAGCGTTTAGAAGCTACCGCAAAAGATGGAACCAAAATACCGGTATCTCTAGTGTATAAAAAGGGCATAAAAAAGAATGGACAAAACCCGCTATTGCTTTATGCTTATGGATCTTATGGTAGTAGTACAGAAGCATCATTTAATTCATCGCGTTTAAGTTTGTTAGATAGAGGTTTTATTTATGCTATTGCTCATGTTAGAGGCGGGCAAGAAATGGGTAGAGACTGGTATGAAAACGGTAAATTATTAAAAAAGAAAAACACATTTACAGATTTTATTGATGTTGGAAAATATTTAATTAAAGAACAATACACTGAAAGTAAACATTTATATGCTTTAGGTGGGTCGGCAGGAGGATTGTTAATGGGAGCTGTTTTAAATATGGAACCTAGTTTATGGAATGGCGTAATAGCAGCAGTTCCTTTTGTTGATGTTGTTTCTACGATGCTAGATGAAAGTATTCCGTTAACTACTTTTGAATTTGATGAATGGGGAAACCCAAAGGAAAAAGAATATTATGATTATATGCTTTCCTATTCGCCTTACGACAATGTTAAGCCTATTAACTACCCCAATATTTTAATTACTACGGGCTATTGGGATAGCCAAGTACAATATTGGGAACCAGCAAAATGGATTGCTAAGTTACGAGACTTAAAAACAGACAACAATTTATTAGTTATGGATTGCGACATGGAAACAGGTCATGGTGGTGCTTCCGGCCGTTTTCAGCGGTATAAAATGCTAGCCTTATATTATGCCTTTATGTTGGATTTAGAGGGTGTTACGGAATAGTTACAACACAAGTTCCAGTTTAATGTCGCAACGTTTATAAGGGCAATTAGGTTCTACCGGAATTTCTATAAAACTATATTTTTTGTAAATATAAATAGCGTTTTCAAGCTTTCTGCTAGAATATATAATTAGTTTAGGTATGTTGCTTACCTTTGAAAAATCAATACAATGTTGCATGAGTTGCTGTCCAATTTTTTGCCCACGATAATTTGGAGATACGGCCATTTTTGTTAATTCGAAGCTATCACTATTTTCAATGGGCATTAAGGCTACAGTTCCTATAATTGCATTATTAAGTTTAGCAAAAAATATATGTCCGCCTTTGTTAATAATGTATTTTTTTGGGTTACCCAATACCTCTTCATCGTAAGGTTCAACATAAAAAAAGGTTTGTAGCCATTCAATATTTAAAGTATAAAAATCTGCAGCATATTTATTTTTAAAAGGTATAATGGTATGCATTGTATTTTGTTATTATCAAATTAGGTTTTGGGCAATACACGTTTTGTTATGCTAAAAGTAATCTTTTTGGTATTACTTCATAGTAATTTCTACTTCATAAAAGAATTAAACACATTAAATTTTAAATCGATTTTAAAAATCACCAAAACTGTTTTATTAATATAATAAGCGTTATTAAGGGTTTAACAAAATTTTAAGTTTACATGTTAAAGTTCTGTAAAATAAGTATTTGGGTTCTTTAAAAACATAAAATAATGCCTATATTTTTTTCGTTGCATTATAAGCAACATCTAAAAGAACTAAGTAATCGTATATCTAACAAATGCAGGTTAGCAGAATAATATGTTAGCTTCTTATAGACTAAAAACAGGATTTGTTTGGTAATATAATTAGATTAGTTTTGTTAAGTAAAAACTCGATTAGCTTTATAATAATGAATTATGTATATACATCATAATTTGTTAAGCATTTTAAAGAGAGATTAAATAGACTTAAAAACATTAAAACAAGAATTTATGGAAAATAACAAAAGCAATACAGGGCTTAAAGTAGGTTTAGGAATAGCATTAGTTCTATTTCTAGCAACAGGATTTTATACTATGAATTTATATAGTAGCAGCAAAAAAATTCAAAATGAATTATCTGAAGAAAAGCAGTTAGTTATGAATGATTTGAACGCTATGGCTAAGCAATATGATGATGCTATTGGCGAAAACGAATTATCTAACAGTAATTTAGTAGAAGCTAGAGCACGTATACAAGGTTTAATAGATTCTTTAAAGATTTCTGAAACCAACGTAAAAAGCTTATGGAGATATAAAAGTAAATATGCATCATTACAGAAAGAGATGGACGTGCTATTAGCTCAAAATGATTCGTTAAGAGTCGAGAATTCATATTTAGCAACATCGTTAGATAGTACACGTGTTCGATTAGAAGAGCGTACTATTTTTACAGATTCATTGTTAGTACAGAATAACGCATTAGCCGAAGTGGTATCTAACGCAGCTATTTTAAATACTGTAGGTTTAAAAGGGTTTGGAGTTATTGAAAGAACTTCTGGAAAATTAATACCAACAGAAAGAGCAAGAAGAGCAGATAAAATTAGAGTATGTTTTACAGTAGCTAAAAATACTTTAGTGCAGGCCGGAGACGAAGAGTTATATGTACAAGTAATAGATCCTAATAGCAATATTTTAGGTTTAAACGAACAAATTACTTTTGGTGAGAAAACTTTAAACTACAGTATTGTTAGTAAGTTTAATTATGAAAATGCTAGTCTTAATGTTTGTGAGTTTGTAACTTCTAGCAATGATTTTGAAAAAGGACGATATATAGTAAACGTTTTTAATGAAAAGGATTTAGTATCTAGCTCTGAGTTTACTTTAAAGTAATCTATAAAATAATCCATTGTACCTTCCCTATAAATTAAAAAACCTCAAACTTACTGTTTGAGGTTTTTTTTATTAAAACGGTTTATATTCTTAATTATATTAAAAGAAGAATTAGCTAGCCAACTATAAAGAGACAGAAGAAAATTTCCTCCTATCTCTATATAGGGCTAAAAATATATTTATTACTTAAGTCCTCCAACCATATCTTCTGGTTTTACCCAAGCATCGTAATCTTCGGCTGTAACATAGCCTAAATTAACAGCTTCTTCTTTTAATGTTGTTCCGTTTTTATGGGCAGTATTAGCTATTTCTGCAGCTTTATAGTACCCAATTTTTGTATTTAACGCGGTAACAAGCATTAAAGAGTTGTTTAAAAGTTTGGTAATTACTTCTTGGTTAGGCTCTATACCAACAGCACAATGTTCTTCAAAGCTAGCACATGCATCACCAATTAGTTGTGCAGATTGTAAAACATTAGCCGCCATAACAGGTTTAAAAACATTAAGCTCGTAATGTCCTTGCATGCCACCAACCGAAACAGCCACATCATTACCCATTACTTGAGCACAAACCATGGTTAAAGCTTCACATTGCGTTGGATTTACTTTTCCGGGCATAATAGAACTTCCTGGTTCGTTGGCAGGAATAATAATTTCACCAATACCAGAACGCGGACCAGAAGCCATCATTCTAATATCATTTGCTATTTTATTTAATGAAACCGCCAATTGTTTTAAAGCACCATGAGTTTCTACTAAAGCATCATGCGCCGCTAAAGCTTCAAACTTATTTGGAGCCGTAATAAAAGGTAGCCCAGTAAATTCTGCAATGTATTCTGCTACACGTTTGCTATACCCTTTAGGCGTATTTAATCCTGTACCTACAGCAGTTCCACCAAGTGCTAATTCACTTAAATGTGCTAAAGTGCTTTCTAGAGCTTTTAAGCCATGATCTAACTGTGCTACATAACCAGATAACTCTTGGCCCAATGTTAGCGGTGTGGCATCCATGAGGTGAGTTCTACCTATTTTAACCACATTTTTAAAAGCTTCAGATTTATTTTTTAAGGTATTTCGTAATTTCTTTACACCAGGAATAGTTGTTTCAACAATTTTCTTGTAGGCTGCAATGTGCATACCTGTTGGAAATGTATCGTTAGACGATTGCGATTTATTTACATCATCATTAGGTTGAATTGTTTTTTCGCCTTCACCTATAACTTTACCAGCAATTTGATGCGCTCTATTAGCAATAACCTCGTTAACATTCATATTACTTTGCGTTCCCGAACCTGTTTGCCAAATTACTAAAGGAAATTGGTCGTCGTGTTTACCTTCTAAAATTTCATTACACACTTGTGCAATTAAATCGCGCTTTTCTATAGCCAATGCACCTAATTCGCAATTGGTATAAGCAGCCGCTTTTTTTAGGTATGCAAAACCATAAACTATTTCTAGTGGCATGGATGCAGAAGGGCCTATTTTAAAATTATTTCTAGAGCGTTCAGTCTGTGCTCCCCAAAGTTTATCGGCAGGCACTTTAACCTCGCCCATAGTGTCTTTTTCAATTCTGTAACTCATTTTAATAATGCTTAAATTATGAAATGCTAAGGTAACTCATTTATGGTATTTTTAAAGATGATTTTTGTTAGTTTTTAACATATAAATAACGAATTTAATTATCTAATAAGGTTTAAATCTATTAATTTAGTAGGATTAAAAATTAAGTTTAAATTTAAAACGTATATAATATGGCAACAATTAGATTAGGAGATGAAGCTCCAAATTTTACAGCTCAAACCTCTGAAGGTGAAATTAATTTTCATGAATGGCTAGGGGATAGTTGGGGTATTTTATTTTCCCACCCAGCAGATTATACACCTGTTTGTACAACGGAATTAGGTACTGTTTCAAAATACACCGAAGAATTTAATAAGCGAAACGTTAAAGTTATGGCGTTGAGTGTTGATGGTTTAGAATCGCACCATGGCTGGATTAAAGATATAAATGAAACTCAAAATACAACGGTTAATTTTCCTATTATAGCAGATGAAGACGGTAAGGTTTCGGAGTTGTACGACATGATTCACCCAAATGCCGATAGTAAATTAACAGTGCGTTCGGTTTTTGTAATTGGAAATGATAAAAAAGTTAAATTAATAATTACTTATCCGGCATCTACGGGAAGAAACTTTGACGAGCTTTTACGTGTTATTGACTCTTTACAATTAACGGCATACCATAAAGTAGCTACACCTGCTAACTGGAAACATGGTGAAGATGTGGTAATTAGTCCTGCCATTTCAACCGAAGATGCTAAAGGTATTTTCACGAAAGGAGTTAACGAGATTAAGCCTTATTTACGTATGACACCTCAACCTAATTTAGATTAGTGAATAACTCTGTTAATAAATCTTATTTTGATATTGTATAAGAAAACACTTTGCATTATATTTGCGTAAGATTTTAAATAGATACTTACCATTATGTTTGATTTTGACCAATATTTAGGCTTTTTAGCATTTTTAACCATACTTACAATAGGATTTTGGTTAATGATTTTTTTATTAACGTTTGTTATTCCTTATTGGATAGGAGGTTCTTTAATAGAAAGATTGAAAGAAATTAGAGATGAGAAGAAAGCTAAGCGTCAAGCTTAAAACATTAAATTAATATATAAAAAAAGGGAAACTAATTTAGTTTCCCTTTTTTTATGCCTTGTCCTTTTACAATTAAAAATCCATATCGTCATCTCCGTCATTGTTTCTGCGCTCGTTTCGCATTTTTTGTTGATTAAACCTGTATCTAAACGATACGTTTATTTGGCGCTGTCTATATTGAGATTCATTATAGCGTTTAAAAAACTCAGTAGTAGTAAGAGTTCTTCTTTTTCTAGAGTTAAACACGTCTCTAGCATTTAAAGCTATAGTTGCATTATCGTTTAGTATCTCTTTGCTAAACGCTAGGTCTAAACTAAAAATACCTTTATTATACGATTGTGCATCTTGACTAGACCCACGATAGTTGGCATTGGTTTGCCAATCAATTTTTGCTGGTAAGCTAACCTTACTGCTAAATCGAGCAAACCAACTTGTATTTTTTACACCATAATCTACACCATTAAATTCTCCTATAGTTTTAAACTGAAAAACATTAAAACTACTGTTTAATCTTAACCACTTATTTGGGTTGTATAAAACTCCAAATTCACCTCCAGTTCTAGCGTTTGAGGATAAATTTACAGGTATAGTTCTTATTATATCAATACCATCAGTTGTTTGTTGTCCTGTATTCTCTTCAACACGCTCAAAAGAATCGGTTTCATATTGATAGTAAATAGACGATGTTAATGTCAATTTATCCCATCGTTTTAAATAACCAATATCGAATGCACTTGCAAAAGCAGGACGTAGATTAGGATTACCTTGAATTACGCTGGTTCTACTAGAGCGAGATGGAAATGGGTTTATAAAATACCCTCTAGGTCTATTAATTCGCCTGTTATAACCCAATGTTATACTTTCTTCAGTTTCAGAGTCGTTTTCTCCAATATTAAATATTAAATTTAAGGTAGGGAAAAGGCCTAAATAATTGTTGTTAAATTCTGTATCTATAGGAAAACCAAATGCTTCTTGTAGCTCGCTATCACTTAATCTAGAATTGATATCGCCCTTAAGTTGAGTGTTTTCTAAACGTAAGCCAAGTAAAAAAGAAAACTTGCCATATTTAGTGCCATATTGGGTATATAGGGCATTAATATTTTCGGAATAGTCAAAAATATTGGTAATGGTATCGTTTATAAAAAAACTACCATCGCTAATGTCTTCTTGCCGTAATACATAATCTTTAATTTCGTTTTTAAAATTACCTCTATAGCCAGCTTCAAACCTTGCATTTTCTCCAATTGGAAGCACGTAATCTAATTGTAATAGATATTCTTTTTCGTCTTCAATTTCATTAACAATTTCTTCTTGTATAGCGTCTGGATTGGTTTGGTTGGTTAAAAGGTAGTCTTCACTAATACTTGTTAATTGTTCTTCTGAACCTTTTTCAAATTGTAAATCGGCTGTTAATTCGTGGCCAGCATCGTTAAATTTAGTAATGTAGTTTAGGGCCAATTGGTAGTTATCGCCCGCTTCATCTTGCTTTTCTTTTCTTAGGGTTTGCTCTACAAGATTATCATTATTATACCGGTCGCTAAAGTTTTCAGATAAGTCGGCATCTTCACCATAGCGATAAAAAACACTTCCGGTTAAAGATGTTTTCTTCGATAAAAAATATTCCATACCTAAACTGGCATTGTAATAACGGTTTATTCGAGTAACATCTTGATCTTCTATAATTCTTTCAAATTCTGGAGCTTCGGTAACGCCATCGATTACTTTGTCAAAATACTCGGTATCATTAAAGCTATTTCTAGGCGAATCGTAATATCTAAAACCTAGGTTAGAAAATAAGTTGAATTTTTCGGTACGATAGTTAATATTTGTGGAAACTCCTGCTGTTTCAGGGCTTCCTACTGTTATATTTAAGGAACCATTAAAACCTAGAGTTTCTTTTTGCCGTAGAATAATATTTAATATTCCAGCTGTACCTTCGGCATCGTATCTTGCAGAAGGCGACGTTATTACTTCAACGCGTTCTATGGCTTCGGCTGGTAATTGGCTTAAAACGTTAGTGTCTCCAAAACCTGCCATGGCCGATGGTTTACCGTTAATTAATATTCTTACATTTTCGTTTCCTCTTAAACTTATTGAGCCTTCAATATCTACGGCAACCGAAGGTACATTATTTAAAGCATCGCTAACTGTTCCACCAGCAGTGGTAAGATCTTTACCTATATTGTATATTTTTTTGTCGAGTTTAATTTCTACGGTTGTACGTTCTGCAATAATTTCTACTTCGCCTAAGGATTCGGCATCAATTTCAAGTAAAAAGCTACCAATATTTTCAGGTTTTTTTATTTCCCTATCGGTTAACGTAATTGTTTTAAAAGAAATATATTCAATAGAGATGTTATACACACCTGTTGGTACAGGTATTTTAAAAGTTCCTTTAGCATCTGTAATTCCTCCAGTAACTATTTTATTTTCAGCTTTACTAAAAAAGGCTATTGTAGCATATTCTAGAGGGAGGTTGGTTTCTTTATCTAGAACAACTCCAGAGATGTTTACTTCTTTTCCTTTTAATTTTTGTGCAAATGAAAATAGGTTTACAAATATTAAAGCTAATAGTAGTAAATAGTTTTTATGCATTAGTAGTCTTTAGAAAGTTTGACTACAAACTTAGCTTAAGGTTTAACGGTAATAGGTTAAAATTATGTTAATACAATTAAAGGATTAAACTATAAAATGCTTGAAATTAATTCGGTTGGTCTGCCAATAGTCGCCTTATTTCCATTAATTACTATTGGGCGCTCTATAAGCTTAGGGTATTCTACCATAGCAGCAATTATTTCGGCATCACTTAGGGTTTTGTTTTTAAATTTTTCTTTCCATATAGCTTCGTTTTTTCGCACCAATTCTATGGGTTTGATATTTAGTAAATTAATGATGCTTTTTAATTCTGACGCCGAAGGAACATTATCTAGATATTTAACCACCTCAAAAGGTTTTCCAGATTCTTCTAAAAGTGCTAAGCCGTTACGCGACTTGCTGCAACGGTTATTGTGATATATTTTTATCATTATAAATGGATGTTAAAGGTTTTTAATTGTTGACGGAGTTTTTCTGGTGTTTCAAAATGAATGCCATGAATTCCTAATGCTTTGGCGGCTTCAATATTTCTTAGATTATCATCTATAAACACTGCGTTTTGAGCATTAATATTAAAACGTTTTAAAGTTAGCGTGTAAATATCCTTAAAAGGTTTTCTAGTTTTTTCTTCGCCTGAAACCAAAATACCTTCAAACCATTGTAAAAACTCAAAACGCTTTAAGGCAATAGGGAAGGTCTCGGTACTCCAATTGGTTAAAGCAACTACTTTATAATCATTAGACGCTATACATTTTTTTAGAATATCTACTGTGCCTTCAATGGCACCACCTAACATGTCTGGCCAACGCCCGTAAAATAGTTTTATTTCCTTCTCGTATTCAGGAAAAAGAGCAATTCTGTCTTTGGTAGCCTGTGCAATAGGGTAGCCAGCATCTTGGTTTTCATTCCAATCGCTAGTGCAAATATGATCTAAAAACCATTTTGTTTTTTCTTTATCGTTATTAAAGACATCTAAAAATACATATTCTGGATTCCAGTCAATTAAAACACCACCAAGATCGAAAATTATTGTATCTATTTTACTCATAATTGATTATTGTCTTCGGTTTGTTGCCCCATGGCCATTAAATAAGCCTTTAAAAAGGCGTCTATATTACCATCCATAACAGCATCAACATTACCGGTTTCGTGGCTTGTACGCACATCTTTAACTAATTTATAAGGATGCATTACGTAGTTTCTAATTTGGCTTCCCCATTCTATTTTCATTTTACCAGCCTCAATATCATCACGCTGCGATAGTTGCTTTTGTAGCTCAATTTCATACAATTGCGATTTAAGCATTTGCATGGCTCTAGATCTGTTATCGTGCTGAGAACGGGTTTCGGAACATGAAATTTGAATACCTGAAGGTTTATGCGTTAACTGTACTTTAGTTTCTACTTTATTTACATTTTGTCCGCCAGCTCCACTAGAACGTGCCGTGGTAATCTCAATATCTGCAGGGTTAATTTCAATTTCTATAGTATCATCAACTAAGGGGTAAACATATACCGATGCAAAACTTGTATGGCGTTTAGCATTACTATCAAAAGGGGAGATGCGCACTAAACGATGTACTCCATTTTCTCCTTTTAGCCAACCAAAGGCAAAATCGCCTTCAATTTCTAAGGTAACCGTTTTTATGCCGGCAACATCACCTTCTTGAAAGTTTAATTCTTTTACCTTAAAACCGCTTTTTTCGGCGTACATTAAATACATGCGCATGAGCATACTTGCCCAATCGCAACTCTCTGTTCCACCAGCACCAGCTGTAATTTGTAGTACGGCACTTAAATTATCGCCTTCTTCGGAAAGCATGTTTCTAAACTCGATATCTTCAAGTAATTCTAGCGCTTTACCGTATCGCTTCTCAACATCCTCTAAAGTAGCTTCGTCTTCTTTGAAAAATTCGTAGATGACTTCGAGGTCTTCAATAAACGTTTTTAAATCTTTGTAATCTTGTACCCATTTTTTCTTTACACGAAGTGATTTCATAGTAGCCTCTGCTGCTTTTGAATCATTCCAGAAATTAGGATCGAAGGTGTGCTCTTCTTCGTTTTGTATTTCTATAAGTTTGGCATCTATGTCAAAGATAGTGCCTAAGTTTGTCGAGGCGGGTATTTAGATCTTTAATTTGATCTGTTGTTATCATGAAATTTTAATTTTAAACAAAAATAGAAAATAAGGTGACAATTTATTGAATAAAGCCAAACGAATTACCTTGTTACAGATAAAAGAAATTAATAACGCTTTAAAGAATATTTTTGATAACGGGTAAATAAAGATGCAAGTTTGTGGGAGCAAATAACTCTAGTTTATCGTATTATTGGTGTATATTATTAAAATCAATAATTATTGATTAATGCGGTAGTTTTCTTTCGTAATAACTTAACCTAAATATCTTATAATTGTTTTATTACTATGAGTTTTAAAGAAAATAGAGATTTCTTTTTTGATCTTTTTGAAAGGCAGGTAATTTCGGAACCTATAGACAATATTGTACATGTTGAGCAGCCAGAAATAGTGCTTTTAAGTAATATTGATTCGAATGATTTAATGAAGCGAAAGGGGTATTATTCTTTAAAATCTATTCCTAGGTATTTAGTTCCGTCATTTAATGTTAATTTTAAAACGAAACGAATAGCTCAATTTCATCAAGGTTATTCTATAAAAATTAATGACGATTATACTTCTGTAGACGACTATGTAACCGCTCAGTTTAAGAAAAAAGCTAGAGAAATTAGGCGCTATGTTAAACGCTTAGAAATGTGTTTTGATATTAATTATAAGATGCATATTGGTACGATTTCGAAAAAGGAATATGATCAATTATTTGAAGCACTTCGTCTAATGCTCCAAGAGCGATTTATACAGAAAAAAGAGATAAATGATAGGTTATTGGAGTGGGATAGACTTTATAAGATATTTTTTGCCCTTATAAATGAAAATAAAGCATCTATTTTTGTGGTTTATGAGTCAGGTAAACCTATATCTATTTCCTTAAATTATATTTTTGGTAAGTTTTATTTTAATGCTATAGCGTCTTATAACCTTGATTATTCTAAATTTGGATTGGGTAATGTGATTATTTATAAACAACTAGATTGGTGTATACACAATAGTTTTAAGCATTACGAAATGGGTAGGGGAGATTATGATTATAAGAGACGATGGAGCAACCAAATTTATACCTTAGATCATTTTTTGGCAATTCCGAAGCGTTCAAATTTTAAATCAACTCAAGCCTTTAGAATAGAAGGTTTTAAAATTCAATTTTTTGAGTTTTTGCGTTCTAAAAAGTTAAATCTGATTTATAATAATATAAAAAACAAACTACATTTTTTAAATACAAAAAATGTAGAAACAGAATATGTTTACAATCCTTATAATGACGAGAAAGCCTTAGAAAATATGAAAATAATAAATTATGAGCAAAATGATTATTTAAAATTGATGAAACCTATTAACGACTTTTTATTTTCTAATTCGGCTCATAAAAGCCTATTAAAAGTGTATAAAACGCCCAATAAATCAGAATTTATATTGGCAATTAAAAATAAGTTTCAAAAAGTTAACTTGTTATAAATCAAGCCGGTTTTTATGAAAAAGAATTTAAGTAAATTAAATTTATTTTTAGAATTATTTCAAAAAGGACAAATTCCTAATTGTTATTTGGATATAAAAAATAGGGGAGAGAATATCTTAAAAAATAATATTAAAGATTATAAGAAAAATAGCTTAGTTCATTCTCATAGTCTGTGTCCAAATTATCTAGAATATGTAGTTAATGAAGAGGAGTACAAGTTAAGTAAAGTTACGCAGGCTAATATAGGTTACGCTATTGATATTTCGAAAATAAATAATCTACAAGATTATATGGAGAGGCATATGAGTCGTAGTTTTAGAAAAACAATTAGACAATCTGTTAGGCGTTTGGAGGATGGCTTTAAAATAACCTATAGAATGTTAGGACATGATATTTTAGAATCTGAGTATATATCTTTATTAGACCAGTTAAGGGCAATGCTTGACAAAAGATTTGAGCAGAAAAATGAGAAGGACGAAAAATTAAGCCAATGGTTGCAAATAAAAAATAATTTTTACGAGAGCTTAAAAAATAAGCAGGCAAATATTTTTGTAATTTATAATGCCGATACACCAATAAATATTTCATTAAATTATTTGTCTAATAACATGATTTTTTGCTGGATTTCTTGCTATAATATTAATTATGCAAAGTTTAGTTTGGGCCATGTAGACCTTTGTAAACATATAGAGTGGTGTTTTGAAAATAGCTATAAGCTTTTAGAACTAGGGTATGGCGATCATGATTACAAAAAAAAATGGAGTAATATTATTTATAATTTTGAGCATCATGTTTTAAGTAAAAAAAAGTCTTTTAAAGCTATAATATTAGGTAAAATAGAATATTGCAAAGTTTATATAAAGGAATTTTTAAAGCATAAAGGTGTTGTTGTTTTTTTTAAAAGTTTAAAAAAATCTAAATAGGTATTATATAATAAGCAATAGCACTCTGTTTTTTTAATTATGCAAACAAAAGCACTACGGTTAATTTAAAATTTATGTCAAACTTGAACACTAATAGAATTAATTTATACGATGATCTTTTTGAAAAGCAAGTTGTTCCAGATTGTATTTTAAAAATTGGTTATAAGGATAATGATATTATACTTTACAGTAATTTTAAGAAGGCTATCGAACAAAAAAATATATCAATTCAAATTGTGCCAGAATATTTAAATATTAGCTATCAAGACCATTTAACTAGTAAGGTTATTAATGAATATCGGTTGGGTTATGCCTCAAAACTAAAAGGGTTTAAAGATATTATTAGCTATGTACGTAGTCAATATGGTAAAAATTCAAAACCTATATTTAAAAACATTAAACGTTTAGAAATGTGTTTTAACGTGAAGTATGTTTTTTATCACGGAGAAATTTCAAAAGCACAATATAGCATATTGATGAAAGCTCTACGAGACATGTTAATCAAAAGATTTCAACAAAGAAATGATGCTAATTATCGTTTAAGTGAATGGGGAAAATTAGTTGACAGTGTATATAAACTTATAAAATTAAAAAAAGCATCTCTTTTTGTAATATATAATAATAATGAGCCTATTCAAATCAATGTTCAGTACCATTTTAAAGATATTCTAATAGGGTCTATAGCTTCTTATAATATAGATTATCAGGTTTTTGGTCTAGGGAATACTGGAGTTTATAAGCAGATAGAGTGGTGTATTGAAAATAACTATTCTATATATGATCAAGGTCATGGCGATTTGGAATATAAGCGTAGATGGAGTAATTTAATTTATAATTTTAAGCATCATATTGTGTATTCTAAAAGTGATTTAAAATCTAAGTTTAAAGCAAATATTGAAGTTTTAAAAGTTACCACAAAAGCATTTTTAAGAAAGAAAAAAGCTGTTGAAACTTTAAAAACAATTAAAAGTAAATTTTCAAGAGAATCACAAGACAAAACGCCCTTTGTTAAAAGCTTTGAGATTATAGAATTAGAAACTATAACGGATGAAATTAATACGTTTACATCAATAAACTGGAAAGCTTTAGAGTATCAGTTTTTAGTTAAAAATATTTGTGATTTTTTGTACTATAAATTCGAACACTTTAATGATGTAGTAGTACTTCAACACAATTCAGAAAGTGAAATCTTTATTATTAAGGGGAAAAATGCTTATCAAAAAGTGGTATTTCATTAAATATGCCCGTTAACTGTATTCTGACCATATTTTTAATGTTGTTTAGGTCCTTAAATTTTATAATTACACAAATATATTTAATTTATGATAATAGATTTAAGAAGTGATACAGTAACCCAACCATCGAAAGAAATGCTAGAGGCGATGATGGATGCTCAGGTAGGAGACGATGTGTTTAGAGAGGATCCAACAATTAATAAATTAGAAAAGCATATTTCTGAAATGTTTGGCAAAGAACAAGCCTTGTTTTTTCCTAGTGGCACTATGTCAAATCAAACAGCAATTAAATTGCATACCACACCTGGTGATCAAGTAATTTGCGATAAATACGCTCATATTTTTAATTACGAATCTGGTGGTGCTGCATTTAATAGTGGTGTGTCTTGTAATTTGATAAATGGTAATAGAGGTTTGTTTACTGCCCAACAAGTAAAGGAAGCTATAAATCCAGATGCGTATTATTATAGTAAAACTGCTTTAGTTGAAATTGAAAACACCACAAATAAAGGAGGCGGAGCATGTTGGGACTTTACGGAGATCCTAAGGATAAAAAAAGTGTGTAGTGAAAATAAATTAGGTTTTCATTTAGACGGTGCGCGATTATGGCACGCCTTAATTTCTAAGAATGAAACAACTAGGCAATATGGTGAAGTATTTGATACCATATCGGTTTGTTTAAGTAAAGGTTTGGGTGCACCAATAGGTTCTGTGTTAGTGGGTAATTCAAATATCATGTCCAATGCGCTTAGGGTTAGAAAAATCTTTGGTGGTAATATGAGGCAATCGGGTTATTTGGCAGCAGCAGGTTTATATGCTATAGAAAATAATATTAACAGGCTGGAGGAAGATCATATAAAGGCGAAAGAAATAGGGGAGAGTCTACAAAAAATGAGTATTGTAAAAGGTGTAGAACCTGTTGAAACTAACATAGTAATTTTTGAACTTAACAAAGATGTAGATGAAAACCTATTTATTAAAAAACTTATAGATAAAAATATTTATATTATTAATATGGGAAGTAATAAGCTTAGAATAGTAACACATTTGGATTATACTGATATTATGCATGATTACGTTCTTGGTTGCTTTAAGAATATTTAATCTATTTAGCCACTATGCAATACAGAGCCTTATTGCATTTTAGGCATCTAGTAAAAATGAAAAGGAAAAGAGTAGCGCTTTTGATGCTTATAAACATCTAAAAATTTGATGTGTTTTTGATTAATACTATATTTATATAATACAAAAAAAAGAGGGGTATATTAAACCCCTCTTTTTACTTTGTTATAGTAGTTGTATTTATAAACGTTGTATAACGTTAACAAACATCGATTACCAATATCTTACACATTTGTAGTGAGTAGATTCCACAAATTCACAAAGTTCTCCACCTTTACTACTTTTTCCACTAACAACATTAAATACACCTCTATAATAACCAGGACCAATTTTAGTATCGCAATTAGTTCTAATTTTAGTGTAGTAACAGTTGTTAATATAAATGTAAATGTATTTACCAAATGTTCCATCACGGTTAGTACCAGAAATATTTATAACTTCACCTGGTTGAACACTTCTATTACAATATACTCTTTTTCCGTAACGCGTACCTTCATATCTTTGAACGATATCTACTTTTTTGGCTCTGTGCCAATCAAATTCTAATTCTAATTGTGTTACCTCACCTTCACAGTCGCTACAAACTTCTTCTTTTTCAGGAACGTCTACAGAAATAATAAGAGATTGTTGAACCGTAGAAGCTAATACTACAGCAACTTTTTGTCCACACTCAGGCACAAAATTTTCTTGTCCTTCTGCAAGAGCAACTATTTCTAAACCTAAACTTTCGTTATAAGTTTTGTCGTTATCCCATTGGTTAATTGGGTTACAAGATAGATAATCACAGTCGTTTGTACAGTTATTTCCTGTACCTTCAATTAGTTCCCAAATAGCCCACTGTACGTGACCAAAGGTGTACGTTCCTCCTAATGGACTTTCAGTACCAATTATATCTTGATTTAAGATATAATTAATTTTTCCAAAAACATCAGCGTTTTCAAATAAAGGAACACCAGGGCTTTGTTCTAACCCACTTAAAGTTTCATCGTAACTAGAATAAACATCAAAAGTGTAAGTAGATATGTCTATAAAACCTTCTAAGTCGATACAATAAGCATCGTAATCTAGTCCAGCTAAAGGACCTTCTGTAATATCCAATCCAATAAAAGCTCCTCCTGTAGGACTACATTCAGGATCTTTAGTTGTAACGGTTACCGTTTCAGGTAAACTCAATTTAAGTGCATCTAAATCAGCCTCACATTTAGATGAACCTTCAGAATAAGAATTACTAGCTAAAGAAAAAGAAAGATCTTGAGCAGGCATGTCAGTAGAAAGATCATTGTTTAAAACAAAAGTTTCGTCTTCCTCGCCATCAGATACTAAAATTTCATCTTCTTGAGCTAATTCATTTTCCATAACTTCTTCTTCAGAAAGAGCAGAAGTATCTTCGGTTACTGTCTCATTTTGACAGGAAGCAAATACTACAAGCATTGCTAATAAAAATAATTTAGTAAGATTTTTCATAATATAATATTAGTTTTTACAATTTACACCTACAAAGATATTAGAAGTATATATTGTTATCCGCTTTTTTAGATTAAGTACCAAACTATTAGTTTTATGAATTTTTATTTACATGTAATCGGTTTTATTAGCCTTTCATAAGATGTTTTAACTTAAAATTATGAAATTAAGTGTGATTTTATTATGAATTTAAAGTTTCTAAGCCGGTAAAATTACTTTTATTTAATAAATAAGATGCTAGTTAATTTATTTATAAATGTCCATACCTGGTATATTAGGCATGCCTTCTTTAGCCACAGCGGCTAATTCGCTCTCATTAATTTGAGTTGCTTTTGTTATAGCTTTATTTAAAGTTAATATAAGGTAGTCTTCTAATTGCTCCTTATCTTCAAGTAATTCATTATCAATTTCAATAGATTTTATTGTTCTATTCGCCGTTAAAGTTACTTTAAGCTTATTATCACTACTAGATTCATCAACTAAAACCGTATCTAAACGTTTTTTAGTAGCTTCTACTTTTGCCTGGGTTTCTTTTAGTTTACCCATCATATTCATCATATCTCCAAACATAATTTTATATATTAATTATTTTAATACAAAGCTATTTAAATTTTCTATTTTTGGAAGCTTAAAATTTATGAATTAATACCATTTAATTGAAAAATACACATCAATTTCCAATTGCAAAAAAAATAGCAAAAGAATTAACAATTCACAAAGATACTCGAATTGATAATTATTATTGGCTTAACGATAGAGAGAACCCTGAGGTTATTGAATATCTTAATGCAGAAAATGCATATACAAAAGCTGTACTAAAGCATACGGAAGATTTTCAGAAGAGTTTGTTTGAAGAAATGAAAGCTCGAATTAAAGAGGATGATACGTCTGTACCTTATAAGCTAAATGGGTATTGGTATTTAACCAAATATGAAACAGGTAAAGATTATCCTATTTACGTACGTAAAAAAGAAACTTTAGAGGCAGAGGAGGAGTTGTTGTTTGATTGTAATGTTATGGCAAAGGACTTTTCTTATTTTAATTTAGGTGGTATTTCAATTAGTCCAGACAATAAATTAGCAGCTTTTTCTACCGATACTGTTAGCCGACGCCAATATACTATTCAGATAAAAAATTTAATTACAGGTGAGATTTATTCGGATAAAATAGTAAACACGACAGGCAGTGCTACTTGGGCAAATGATAATAAAACCTTGTTTTATGCCATGAAAGATGAAGTAACTTTGCGATCCCATAAAATTTATAAACATAAGTTACACGCTAAAAACCAGTCAGACGAAGTTGTTTTTCATGAGAAAGACGAAACGTTTAACACCTTTATATATAAAACAAAATCAAAAAATTATTTAATTATAGGGTCTTCAAGTACATTATCTTCAGAGTATCGTTTTTTAAATGCAGATAATCCAGATGGCGATTTTAAAATTTTTCAAAAACGTACAAAAGATTTAGAATATAATATAGCGCACTACAAGGATAGTTTTTATATTATTTCTAACATAGATAATGCCACAAATTTCAAGGTTTCTATTTGTAACGAAACCAATACGGGTAAGGCGTTCTGGAAAGATGTTATTCCGCATAGAAAATCTGTTTTAATTGAAGATATTGAAATTTTTAAAGATTATTTAGTTGTTAATGAACGTGAAAACGGACTTAACAAAATAAGAATAATGAGTTGGGATAAAAAGGAAGACTATTATTTACCTTTTAATTCAGAAACCTATACTACATATATTGGTAATAATCCCGATTTTGATAACGAGTTATTACGCTATGGGTATAACGCTTTGGATACTCCAGGGTCGGTTATAGATTATAACTTAAAAACAAAACAAAGCGAAGTTAAAAAAGAGCAGGAAATACTTGGCGGCACATTTAAAAAAGAAAACTATGAGTCTAAGCGGATTTGGGCAACCGCGTCCGATGGTGTAAAAATACCTATATCATTGGTATATAAAAAAGGAATAGAGCTAGATGGTACTAACCCTGTTTTACAATACGCATACGGGTCTTATGGCTCAACAATTGATCCCTCATTTTCAAGTGTTCGATTAAGTTTGTTAGATCGCGGTTTTATCTATGCCATTTCGCATATTAGAGGAGGTGAGTATTTGGGGCGCGAATGGTATGAAAACGGAAAACTGCTCAACAAAAAAAATACATTTACAGATTTTATAGACTGTTCTAAGTTTCTAATTGAGCAAAACTACACATCAAACAAACATTTATATGCTTACGGAGGTTCGGCGGGTGGTTTGTTAATGGGAAGTATTATTAATATGAATCCAGAACTGTATAATGGTGTATTGGCCGCTGTACCATTTGTAGATGTGGTAACTACAATGCTAGATGATTCTATTCCTTTAACAACAGGTGAGTATGATGAATGGGGTAACCCTAATCATCCTGAGTACTATAGCTATATGAAGTCGTATTCGCCTTATGATAATGTTGAAGCTAAAGCATATCCTAATATGCTTGTTACAACTGGTTTACACGATTCTCAAGTGCAATATTGGGAGCCCGCAAAATGGGTAGCTAAATTAAGAGAGCTAAAAACAGACTCTAACAAATTGTTATTTCATATCGATATGGACTCTGGTCATGGAGGTGCATCTGGTCGTTTTGAAAGCCTAAAAGAATTAGCCCTAGAGTATGCGTTTTTACTAGATTTAGAAGGTATTTATGGATAATAAAAAAAAAAGTTTTATTTTTGTCCGGTTTAAATTATGATTAAGACATAATTATGATTTATAAAAAGCTTATATGAAAAACAGAAATCAAGTATTTGATAATGTATTAGATTTAATAGGCAATACGCCGCTTGTTAAACTTAATAGAATAGCTTCCAAGTTTAAAGGTAACTTTTATGCGAAAGTAGAATCTTTTAACCCAGGACACTCATCTAAAGACAGAATAGCACTTTATATTATAGAAGAAGCCGAAAGAAAAGGCATTTTATCTCCTGGCGATACCATTATAGAAACTACCTCAGGTAATACAGGGTTTAGTATAGCCATGGTAAGTATCATTAAAGGGTACGATTGTGTTTTAGCAGTAAGTTCTAAATCGTCGCCAGACAAAATAGATATGCTAAAAACAATGGGAGCAAAGGTATATGTTTGCCCTGCTCATGTAAGTGCAGACGATCCTAGATCGTATTACGAAGTTGCAAAACGATTACATAGCGAGATTAAAGGGTCGGTTTATATTAACCAATATTTTAATCAATTAAATATTGATGCGCATTATAGATCTACAGGTCCAGAAATTTGGAATCAAACCGAAGGTAAAATAACGCATTTAATAGCTTGTAGTGGTACAGGTGGTACTATTTCTGGCACAGGTAGGTATTTAAAAGAGCAAAACCCAGATATTAAAATTATAGGTGTAGACGCTTATGGTTCGGTTTTAAAAAAGTATCATGAGACTAGAGAGTTCGACCAAAAAGAAATTTATCCATATAGAATAGAAGGATTGGGGAAAAATTTAATTCCTTCTGCAACAGATTTTGATATTATAGATGAGTTTATAAAAGTAACAGACGAAGATAGTGCACACACAGCCAGATTAATTGCAAAAAGGGAAGGTATGTTTGTAGGTTATACTTCTGGAGCAGCTACTCAGGCACTTATGCAACTAGGAGATGAAGGCATATTTAAAAAAGACGATTATGTAGTTGTAGTTTATCCAGATCATGGTGCGCGCTATATGAGCAAAGTGTACAGTGATAAATGGATGAGCGATCAAGGTTTCTTTGATAGTGTAAATGAAGCCGCAGCAGAAAATATACAATACATTAAATAACAAAATTTTAAGTTAAAAAAAGAGGTGATATTTTACTAAAGTGGTAAAATGTTACCTTTTTTTTGTTTTGTTAATAATTGAGCGTTAAAAATTATGTTCAAACCATATAAATATTTAATTTTGCAGTCACTAACTAAATACTAAAAGCTTCTTTAATT
Source organism: Algibacter pectinivorans (assembly GCF_900112595.1). GTDB lineage: Bacteria > Bacteroidota > Bacteroidia > Flavobacteriales > Flavobacteriaceae > Algibacter_B > Algibacter_B pectinivorans. The sequence continues at coordinate 386,139 of NZ_FOMI01000003.1, forward strand.
TTGAGCATTTCTTGTTTAACTCGGTTTAAAAAGTATTAACTAGTTGCGGTTACGTCTCAATTTTAATAGCAATATCATAATAATAAATGAAAGATTTATTCGAAAAAATTTACAAAGACAAAGGACCATTGGGTAAATGGGCATCACAAGCAGAAGGTTACTTTGTGTTTCCTAAGTTAGAAGGAGAAATTTCTAACCGTATGAAATTTCAAGGAAAAGATGTTATTACCTGGAGTATAAATGATTACCTAGGTCTAGCGAACCACCCTGAAGTACGTAAGGTGGATGCTGAAGCAGCTGCCGAATATGGGTCTGCATACCCAATGGGAGCTAGAATGATGTCTGGGCACACCGATTTACATGAAAAACTTCAAAATGAATTAGCATCATTTGTTAGTAAGGAAGCAGCTTATCTTTTAAATTTTGGTTACCAAGGTATGGTGTCTACTATAGACGCATTGGTGGCAAAGGATGATATTATTGTTTACGATGTTGATGCACATGCATGTATTATTGATGGTGTTCGTTTACACATGGGAAAACGTTTTACCTATAAGCACAATGATGTTGAAAGTTTAGAAAAAAACTTAGAGCGTGCTACTAAAATGGCAGAACAAACAGGTGGAGGAATTCTTGTAATCTCTGAAGGTGTTTTTGGAATGCGAGGTGAGCAAGGGCGTTTAAAAGAAATAGTAGCACTTAAAAAGAAATTTAATTTCAGATTATTTGTTGATGATGCGCATGGTTTCGGAACCTTAGGGGCAACTGGCGCTGGTGCAGGAGAAGAGCAAGGTGTTCAAGATGATATTGATGTTTATTTCGCAACTTTTGCTAAATCTTTGGCAAGTACAGGAGCTTTTATAGCAGGAGATCAAGAAATAATTGACTACCTAAAATATAATTTGCGTTCTCAAATGTTTGCAAAATCTTTGCAAATGCAATTAGTGGTTGGTGCACTTAAGCGTTTAGAAATGCTTAAAACCATGCCAGAATTGAAAAACAAATTATGGGAGAATGTTAACGCATTACAATCTGGATTAAAAGAGCGTGGTTTCGATATTGGTACTACTCAAAGTTGTGTTACACCAGTATACTTAAAAGGAAGTATTCCTGAAGCTATGGCTTTAGTAAGAGATTTGCGTGAAAATTATGGAATATTTTGTTCTATAGTGGTTTACCCAGTTATACCTAAAGGTTTAATTTTACTTAGATTAATACCTACTGCAACACATACCTTAGAGGATGTTTCTGAGACTTTAGATGCTTTTGATGCGATTAGAGATCGTTTAGAAAACGGAACATATAAGCGTTTATCTGCAGCCTTAATTGCTGCAATGGGCGAATAGGTTATTTACAAATATTAAAAAAAACGCCGATTCAAATTTGAATCGGCGTTTTTTTTACGTTAGATTTTTTCTAAATGTTTTTCGTCGTTTATAAACTTCCGGCGAAAAGTGTTTCCATATTTTATGGATGGCTTCATTATCTTCTAATTCTGGAGTTCTGTAACAGGTTTCAATACCTTTCGCTTTAAAGGTGTCATAATATTCATTAAATATCACGGCATGAACTCCTTTGTTTTGGTAATCTGGATGGATGCCTATTAAGTAAAAAATAACATCTTTACTATGTTTTTTAGCTTTCAAAATATGCCTGAATCCAAAAGGGAATAATTTACCCTTCATTTTCTGTAAAGCCTTTGCAAAAGCGGGCATAACAATAGCAAAACCAATCATTTTATCATCTTTATCTACAATAAATTTGATGTATTCAGGATTTATAAAACTTATAAATTTCTTTTTGAAATAGGCTTTTTGCACCTCGTTAATTGCAACAAAAGAAGATAAGGATGCGTAGCTTTCATTAAATAAATCGAACATTTTATCAGCATAAGGCATAACCTCTTCTGTGGTTGTTAAATTTAAAGCTTTTAGCTGGTAGCGTCGTTTAATTAAATCTTGGGCTTTTTTAAAAAACTCAGGCTTTACATTAGTAAAAGGGAATTTGCTTTCGGAGTATGATTTTTCAATCTCGTAACCGGCATCGCGATAATGCTTTGCGTAATAGGCATGGTTGTACCAGGTTACCATTGGAGCTATAGAATCAAAACCTTCTGTCATTACTCCAACTTTATCTAAATTAGAAAAACCTACTGGTCCTTCGGTAAACTCTAGGTTATAGCTTTTTCCTATTTTTTCTACTTCACTTAAAAGTGCTTTTGAAACTTCTGGATCGTCAATAAAATCAAACCACCCAAAGCGCATTTTTTTTATGTTTTGCTCTTTAATTTCTAGCCAATTAACTATTGCTGCAATTCGACCTACTATTTCTCCGTTTTTGTAGGCTAAAAATAATTGCGCTTCGGCATCGTTAAAAACAGGGTTTTCTTTTTTGTCAAAGGTTTTTATTTCTTGGCTAATAATTGGAGGAACCCAGTATTTAGAGTCTTTATAAAGCTTAAAAGGGAACTTTACAAAAGCTTTTAAGTCCTTTTTGCTTTTTACTTCTTTAAGTGTTATCATATTTGTTGGTTAGCTATTAATGAGGTTTAATCATCAAAATCTACGTCTTTCTTTTTGCGTTTGTTATTGTTTTCTGGATTTTCTACGTCTTTATTTTTGTTCTTGTTTTTCCCTTTTGCTTTTGGTAATTGGAACCCGTCTTGCTCATCTGCAGAATTAACATTGTCAATCTCTTTATCCTTATGGAAATCTAAGCGGTACGACGCTCCAAAATTAACGCCAAATACCGATGGTGTATCTTTAGTATTAAAAGTTACTGCCGTGTCTAATTGAAAGTTTTTAGACAGTAAGTAGGCGCCACCAAATCTAAAAAGGTTATCGGCATAAAAATCACTATGTATGCCTTGGGTTTCTCCAAAAATAACCCATTTTGGGCTAAAGGAGTGCGTTAATGTTAATATGTATTGAAAATCAGATTGTTCTGTTCCTATCCTGTCTTTTATTAAATTCATTACAAATACCCATCCTCCAGAAAAATTATTTTGAGTTGCAATCATTATTTTAGGGCTAAAACCTTCAATGCCAGCGTAGGTATATGGATTGGGGTTGGTGTCGTAATTTGCTCCTAAATAAACAGATACAGCAGGAATTAAAGATTTCCATTTAAATTGTCTGTTGGCTCTCCAGCTGTAAAGGTTTGGTTTGTCTTCTTCAGTGTTTTTGTAAGGATCATATAAAAGATATTTAGCACCTATGGCTAAAAACTTAAAATTTCCTCGATCTTCATCGGTGCTAAAATTAGAGGCAAAAGTTTTTGTGTCATTTTGGTAGGTGCCTTCAATATTTAATTCTAATTCTTCAAATAACAACCCATACCTAGCGGCAAAATCTACTCCAAAACCAGAAACTTCATAGGCTGCTGCTGGTGTTCTTTCTTCTTTTATACTATAAGGTCCTATTTCTAGTTGAGCTACGTTGGTTCCTACAGAAAAAGCACTTCTGGATACTCCTGGTCTATTGGAGTTTATTACATCGGTATATTGGCAAAATGCCTGAGTGGTTATTAGGCATAGTAGAAAAAACAATTTAGATTTTATTGGGGTCATAATACTAAGGTTTAATTGTTTCTTTAATAAAATGTATTAAAGGTTTTCAAATATAGATATTTTATGCTTTTTTTATCATTCTTGAGCCTTTTTTAAACGGATAGAATTGTATTTTTGTTAAATTAAATCATAAAAGTAAAAAAATGGGTTTATTAAAAACCATTCTTATAATAGCCTTAGTATATTACGGAATTAAAATTATTTCTAGGATTTTCGCGCCTTTACTGCTTAAATTCGCAGCTAAAAAAGCCGAAGAACGTTTTGGAGGCCAGTTTGGTCAATTTCAAAAAAGACAAAGTCAACAGACTGAAAAAAAGGAAGGCGAAATTACTATCGATAAAATACCAGAAACAAAAACATCTAACAAAAATGTTGGAGAATATGTGGATTATGAGGAAATAGAGTAGTGCTCTCTTTTTATTGTTTCCTTTATTAGGAATTATGTTCTTAAAGTTTAGTAATCTTATTATACTTAATTCTGAAAAATTATAACTATTTTTCAGAATCATTTTCTTAAATACAATTCATGCCATTATCAATTAAAAAATTATTACCCCACGTATTAGTTTTATTAGGTTTTATAGTAATTTCATTAGCCTATTTTAGTCCTGTTTTACAAGGGAAAGCTATTTATCAAAATGATATTGTGCAATATATTGGCATGAGCAAGCAGCAAAAAGACTTTAAAGCTGAAACTGGTGAAGAGACGTATTGGACCAATAGTGCGTTTGGAGGTATGCCAACATATCAACTGGGTGCAAAATATCCGCATAACTACATTAAAAAGTTAGATTTAGCCTTACGGTTTTTACCTCGTCCAGCAGATTATTTATTTCTGTATTTGTTAAGTTTTTATGTGTTTTTACTAGTGTTAAAAGTAGATTTTAAATTGGCTGCTTTAGGTGCACTAGCCTTTGGTTTTTCTACGTATTTAATTATAATTTTAGGAGTAGGCCATAATAGTAAGGCGCATGCTATTGCTTACATGCCCTTGGTTTTAAGCGGCATTCTGTTGGTGTTTCAAAAACGATACATTCTTGGTTTTTTACTAACAACCATAGCTATGGGGCTAGAGTTAGTGTCTAATCATTTTCAAATGACGTACTATCTTATGTTTCTAGTTATCATATTAGGTATTGCATATTTGGTAGACGCTTATAAAAAACAAATGTTGCCGCATTACTTTAAATCCATTGGTGTTTTAGTTGCAGCTGTTATTTTGTCTGTTGCTTTAAATGCTACTAACTTTTTAGCTACTAACGAATATGTTAAAGAGAGTAAACGTGGTAAAAGTGAACTAACAATTAATCCAGATGGTTCACCTAAAGACATTACAAATGGTTTAGATCGAGACTATATAACTCAGTTTAGTTATGGCATTGTAGAGACTTTTAATTTATTTATTCCGCGTTTTACAGGTGGAGGAAACTCCGAAGATGTGGGAAAAGATTCTGCAACCTACGAGGCTTTTAGAAAATTAGGAGCAACGACAACTCAAGCAGCGCAAGAAGCGAGTCGTGCACCAACGTATTGGGGAGACCAACCTATTGTTGAAGCGCCTGCATACATAGGTGCAGTCGTTTTATTTTTATTTGTTTTTGCCTTGTTTTTGGTGAAAGGCAGATTAAAATGGTGGCTCGTTGGTGGTACATTACTGTCTTTATTATTGTCCTACGGAAAGAATTTAGGTTTTTTAACAGACTTATTTATTGATTTTGTACCGCTATATAATAAATTCCGTGCGGTTAGTTCTATTCAAGTTATTTTAGAGTTGTGTATACCTGCATTAGCCATTTTTGGGTTAGTGAGGCTTTTTAATGATTATGAAAGTAAAGACGTTAAGCTTAAAGCTCTAAAATATTCGATAGGTATTACCGCAGGTTTGGCTTTGGTGTTTTTGTTGTTTAAATCGTCTTTGTTTGATTTTGTTGGAACTAACGATGGTTTTTATCGTCAAAATTACGGGCAAGATTTTGTTGATGCTTTAAAAACAGATAGAAAATCGATGTTTACAGCAGATACTTTTAGAACTTTAGTTTTGGTGTTACTATCGGCAGCTGCTATATTTTTATTTTTAAAGGATAAGTTAAAGGAAAAATGGGTAGTCGTAGCTTTTGGGGTATTAATCCTTTTTGATTTGGTTGGTGTGGATAGACGCTATGTTAATAACGATGATTTTGTTTCGGGTGTTCAAATGAATAAACCATTTCAAGCTACAGAAGTGGATCAGTATATTTTAAAAGATACATCGCACTTTAGGGTATACGATTTGGTTTCAGGACCTTCAAAGCCATCCTATTTTCATAATTCTCTAAATGGCTATAATGCAGCCGAATTAAGACGTTATCGCGAAGTATTCGACTTTTATATTTCTAGAAACAATATGAATGTGCTTAATATGCTAAATGCAAAGTATATTGTAGCGCAAGATGAAGAAGGCGCAGCGTTCCCTTATAAGAACGAAAGCGCTAATGGTAACGCTTGGTTTGTAAGTGCTTTAAAAGAAGTAAATTCTGCTAACAGCGAAATTAAGGCCTTAGATAGTTTAGATTCTAAAAACAAGGCAGTTTATATGAAGCCGGATTTATTTGAAGGCAATATAAAAAACAACTATGTTGTAGATTCTTTAGTAGGTATAGATTTAACAGATGTTAAGTCTAACTACTTAAAATACGAAACCAATAACTCAAACGATGGATTTGCAGTCTTTTCAGAGATTTATTATCCCGAAGGATGGAAAACGTATATCGACGGAAAAGAAACGAATCATATTCGGGTAAACTATATTTTACGTGGTATGCAAATACCAAAAGGAACACATACTATTGAGTTTAAGTTTGATCCAGATGTGGTGAAAACAGGAAGTAAAATAACGTTAGCAAGTTCAATATTGCTTGGTTTATTGCTGCTTGGAGGTTTGTACTATGAGTTCAAAAAGAATAGAAGTGTCTAAAAAAGCGCTAATAATAACCTATTATTGGCCTCCTGCGGGTGGTCCGGGTGTACAGCGCTGGTTAAAATTTGTTAAGTATTTACCAGATTGCGATGTAAATCCTATTCTTTTTATTCCAGAAAACCCTAATTACCCTATACTTGATAAAAGTTTAGAGCTAGAAGTATCAGATACTCTAACAATCATTAAACATCCAATAAAAGAACCTTATAAATGGGCGGGGATTTTTTCTAAAAAGTCTTCTAGAACCATTAGTAAAGGGATTATCTCAAACGAGAAAGAGCAATCTTTAATCGAAAAGATGATGCTTTTTGTGCGTGGTAACTTTTTTATACCAGATGCTAGAGTAGGCTGGGTAAAGCCTTCGGTGTCCTTTCTTGAAGGTTATATTAAAAAAGAAAGGATTGAAACTATTATTACTACAGGGCCACCACACAGTGTCCATCTTATTGGTTTAAAATTAAAAGAAAAGTTGGGGGTAAAGTGGTTAGCAGATTTTAGAGATCCATGGACTACTATTGGTTACCATAAGCAATTAAAGTTAATGACTGGTTCTGCAGTTAAACATAAAGCTTTGGAGAAACAAGTGTTAAATACAACCGATCAAATTATAGTTACAAGTTTTACTACTAAAAAAGAATTTCAAGCCTTAACCAATAAGCCTATTGAAGTTATTACCAATGGGTATGATAACGAGGCTCATGTAAATTTTAGCATGGATACTAAATTTACATTAGCTCATATAGGCTCTTTGTTATCTAAGCGAAATCCAGAAATATTTTGGCAAGTACTACACGATTTAGTTACTGAAAATTTAAACTTTGCCAAAAGTCTTCAGCTTAATTTTGTTGGATTTGTAAGTGAAGAAGTCTTAGCTTCTATTAAAAAACATAGTTTAAGTGATTATGTTAATGTTGTGGGTTATGTATCGCATCAAGAAGCTGTTAAGTATCAAAAGCAGTCTCAGGTTTTGTTGCTTATAGAAATAGATTCAGAGGATACAAAATGCATTGTTCCTGGTAAGTTATTTGAGTATATGGTTTCAAATAGACCCATAGTTGCTATAGGTCCAAAAAATTCCGATGTTAAGAAAATCATTAAAGAAACCAATACAGGACACTACTTTACTTATTATGATTACGACTCGTTAAAAAGAATTATCTTAGAGTATTATAAAGCTTTTTTAAATGAAAACTTACAAGTTAGTCCTGTTGGTTTGCAAAAGTACCATAGAAAAGCACTTACTAAATCACTAGCTAAACTAATATAATGGGTGTCGTTGCTATACAGTCTTTTAAAAATATTGTTTCAACCTATTTGGGTTTTTTTATAGGCGCTATAAACACATTATTTCTTTATACAGAATTTTTAACAGACGATTATTATGGAATGGTAGGCTATATGCTTTCGCTAGCCTATGTTATTATGCCGTTAATGTCCTTTGGTATGCACAATACTTTGGTTAAATTTTATTCAACATTTAAAACAAGAGTGGCGCTTAATAGCTTTTTAACTCTTATGCTTGTTTTGCCATTTTGTATTATACTGCCTTTAATTTGCATTGTTTATTTTAGTTATGATACGATTGCCGCTTTTTTGTCGAGTAAAAACGAAATAATAAAAGGTTATTTATGGCATACGTTTATTATAGCCATTGCTTTGGCTTACTTTGAAGTGTTTTTTGCCTGGGCAAAAGTGCAAATGCAAACCGTTTTTGGAAATTTCATGAAAGAGGTTTTTCATAGAGTTTGTAGTATGTTGTTGCTTTTTGCTTTGCATTTCAAAATTATTAGTTTAGAGCAATTTATGGCTGGCCTCGTAGTAATTTATGTTTTGCGCATGTTGGTTATGAGCGTTTATGCTTTTAGTATAAAACTCCCTGTAATTACGTTTGGTAAAGTAAGTGGGTTAAACAGTATTTTAAAGTATTCTGCTTTAATTATTGTTGCAGGCCTAATAGCTACTCAACTTTTAGATATCGATAAAGTTATGATGGGTCAGTACCTAAACCCTATGCGCAATATTGCTTATTATAATGTAGCAATTTTTATTTCGACAGTTATTGCGGTTCCGCAGCGTGCAATGCATCAGTTACTGTCTCCAATGTCGGCAAAGTATTTAAATGATAGAGATTTTAACTCCTTGGAGGATTTGTACAAACGTAGTTCTTTAAGTCTGTTTGTAGTGGGAGGTTTAATTTTTTTACTAATTATATTAAACATAAATCAACTATATCTTCTAATAGATACAGAGTATAGTGTAGGCTTGTATGTCGTGCTTTTAATTAGTGTTTCCAAGCTTTATGATTCCCTACTAGGTAGTAATAATGCTATTCTTTTTAATAGTGATTATTATAGGTTTGTTTTAATTATTGGTGTTGTTATAATAGCAATAATGGTTTTATTAAACATAGTGTTAATTCCAATGTGTGGTATAAATGGAGCGGCTATAGCTACGTTTATCGCTGTTTTTTTATACAATACCATAAAGTTGTATTTTGTGTATAGAAAATTTAAACTGTTTCCGTTTACGATGGCAACCTTTAAGATAGGACTGCTTTTATTGACCTCTGCTTTGTTATTTTATTTCTGGGAGTTTTCTTTTCATCCAATAGTTAATATTGGTTTAAAATCGATTTTAATAACAGTGCTTTATACTATTGTAATTTATCGGTTTAACTTGTCAGATGATATTTCAAGGGTTATTAAAAAGCTTATAAAGTTGAAATAATAGATTGTTATTTTGGAGGCAACGAAAAACAGTTGTAATGCGCTGCGCTTAAAATAAAATATTCTTATTCTATTTTGTATAATAAATTAAACTATTCTTAAAAAGAAAAACCCTACGATGCTGCTTTGAGGCAAACCTTGCGTAGGGATTTTCGTACTAACCAACCAAAATTGTTATGATCTTCGTCTTGTCGATGTCGATCTTGTATTGTTGCTAGAGCTATTTCTGCTTTGTGTTGCTCTTTGTGTTCTGTTTTGCGTAGACTTCGAAACTGTGCGTTTTTGAGTTGTTCTTGGTTTACTTACAGTACGTTGAGCTACTTGCGTACTTCTAGTTTTATTATTGTTTCTATTATATGTACGTGTATTTGTTGCTTTTGGTTTTTGAACTGTAGTAGTTTTTTTATTACGTGTTACCGTATTGTTTCTAGTACTTGTTCTATTACCAATATTATTAGTGTTTCCGGTAGTTCTTCTGTTAACTATTTTCGTGTTATTTCTATTAGTTGTTGTTCTTGAAATGTTATTATCAGTTCTATTATCGCGTCTAGTAACTTGCTTATTTGCTTTACCATTAGTTCTAGTGCTTCTATTTACTGTGCTATTTGCGCGTCTTGTGTTTGAGTTGTTGTTAGCTACAGTTCTTTTATAGTTTGCATGTCTATTAACTTGTGTAACATTTCTTTTGCTTCTATTTACGGTTGCGTAACTTCTGTTTCTAGAAATTGTATTTCCTCTTCTAGTTGCAATAGCCGTTCTTGGTCTGTAATTGTTTTGAAACGCTCTATGATACGTGTAACGTACAGGGTTGTAAAATTGTCTGTAAGGTCTGTTGTATACTACACAGTAGTCTCTAGCTGGGATGCTGTAATACCTGTGCCATGGTCTAAAAACATAGCCTCTGTTGTAAATATTGATAAACCCAGAGTAGTGAGAAAACACATTGTTTCTGTAATATACATTTAAGCCACCAATACGGTTTATATAACCAAAGTTGTTATAATAGATGTTTACATTTCCTGCTTGACTAATACGGCCATAGTAATCATAGTAAATAGGAATATTTTCTATTTGAATTATTGCTCCGTATTCATCATATTGCACGTAAGCGTTGTAATCGTAACCAGTATTAAAACTAACGTTTACGTTTCTTGTGTTAATACTTACTCCAAAATTAGAGGTGTTTCTAAGTAAATTGAAATCGAATTGTCCATCTCTAAAAACAGAAAACTCTACGCCATCTACATTAAATATAAAAGAGTTTCCATAACCTCCATAATATGTTGCGGCTTCATTTGCGTTTGTTTCGGTGTTGGTTGTGGTTGCGTTAACAGTAAATCCTGTAAGGACTAAACCTGCTAATAAGAATATAAACTTTTTCATTACTATAATTTTTTATGGGTTACTGTTTTAGTAATTACAACCATCGTGCCAAAAAACGAACATAGGGATTTAGGCCTTGTAAACATTGAATAAATAATTTAATTATATGTTGATTTGGAAGTGTTTTAGATTGCTGTTGACTAAAAAATATAGAGTATTTACTATTTGTATTGTGTGTTGGTTAGATTGCAAAAGACTTTATTTATTATCAATTCTGAAACTTGAAAAGAATAAGGATATTTAAAGAGTTTTTTAAACAAGAAGAAATTTGATTTAATACATGCAGCTTTATTTTGAGGAAGCTATGGGTTGATTGTTAGGTTTGCTGTTAAAACCAAGAGTAAATGCATTAATAATATTTAAAAAGACTGTAATTAGTTACCAGCTGAATCTTTTTGTGGTAGGTAAGTGTGTATAGGTTAAATATTATAAATAAAAAACCTCGAAGCTATACAACTTCGAGGTTTTCACCTTTAACTAAACTAACTAATCTCAAAAAAAATATCTTTTATACTTTTTATTATGCCTTGTTTTTACGTAATATTTTACTTGTCCTCGGGTTTTAACAATTTGTCCTTTGCGATTATAGACAACTTTTAAACCGCCAACTTTGGTTAAAACAGCATGCTTATTTGGGCTGTAGCTCATGTTAACGGTTCCAGCGCGGGTAATACGTCCGTAACAATCGTAATTTATGTTTACATGGCCAATGCGTTTAATTTTTCCAAATCTGTCGTGGGTAATTGTTAGACCTTTATTAGAGAAACGTGTATATAGTACATTGGCATTTGGGCCTCTATAACTTGTGTTTCTATAGGTGTTACTGTTATATGGTAATGGGTTAAAGTGTTTTGTGTGTTTTGCATTAAAATCGAAACTACCATCTGAGAAAATTAAAAACTCCACACCGTTTTCTTTAAACGTAATAGGTTGAGATAGGTGCTTGCTTTTTCTTTTTTCTAGCTTTATGTTTGGTTTGTGTGTGTTACTTTCGGTTGCTGATGCAGTTGTTAATCCTATCAACAAACTTGCAAATACTAGTATTACTCTTTTCATAATCATAAGGATTTCATTGTGCCTACTCTTTAGCTTTTCGGCTTTCGCTTTGTTGTTTAGTGGTTTTCAATTTGCGTGCCAAAAAAATGGTTAGATTGTTGAATTAACTTGGTTTTAACAGTCTTGTTGTTGTTATTTTATTGGTTTTTAGAGAGTTGTTATTTGTGCTAAAAAAGAGACGTTTCTTTTTTAAGAGGGAGTTATTTTATTGAAACACCTCTTTAAAAAAAAGAAATAAGTAAAATGGACTAGTTTGTGGTGTTAAACCAAAATGTTGCAAATAGGTGCGTTAGGGATTGAGCAATTGTTGGAGCTCCTCGAAGAGAGCGACTTGTGAAAGCCCGACCCTTGTGGTAACGCCCAAATAATTAAAAGTGAATTAAAGTTTTTCTTTTAAATATTTACCAATTTGAGATGCTTTTATGTTAGATATCTCCTCTGGAGTGCCTGTTGCCACTAGATTTCCGCCTTTTTCGCCGCCCGTTGGACCAAGGTCGATAATATGATCGGCACATTTAATTAAATCGATATTATGCTCGACAACAATAATAGAGTGGCCTTTGGCTATTAAAGCATTAAAAGATTTTAGTAGCTTTTGAATGTCGTGAAAATGAAGTCCGGTTGTGGGTTCGTCGAATATAAATAGTGCTTTTTCTTTATTGTTTCCTTTACCTAAAAATGATGCCAATTTAATACGTTGTGCTTCGCCACCTGATAGGGTAGACGAGCTTTGTCCTAAAGTAACATAACCCAAGCCAACATCTTGTAGTGGTTGGAGTTTGTTTTTAATTTTGGTTTGTTCGGTAGCTTCGAAAAAAGCAATGGCATCGTCGATTGTTGCGTTTAATATATCGTCTATGTTTTTATCGGCAAATGTAACTTCTAGGACTTCTTTTTTAAAGCGTTTGCCTTTGCAGGTTTCGCATTCTAGATGCACATCGGCCATGAATTGCATTTCAATGGTTACTTGACCTTCACCCTTGCAAGTCTCACAACGTCCGCCATCTACGTTAAACGAAAAGTGCTTTGCTTGGTAGTTTCGTATGGTGCTTAATTTCTGTTTTGAAAACAGCGCACGAATATCATCGTATGCTTTTATATAGGTTACCGGATTGGATCTTGATGAGCGCCCAATTGGATTTTGATCTACAAATTCAATGTGATTTATATTGCTAAAATTTCCTTTTAGCTCGGTAAATTGTCCTGGTTTGTCTCCAAAATCGGTAAGTTTCTTTTGAAGCGCTGGGAACAATATTTTTTTAACTAAGGTACTTTTGCCGCTACCTGAAACTCCTGTAATTACGGTTAGTATGCCTAAAGGAAAGCTAACATTGATATTTTTGAGGTTGTTTTCGCGAGCTCCAATAATATCGACATGGTATTTTGATGTTCTGCGTGTTTTTGGAACTTCTATTTTTAGCTTTTCGTTTAAGTATTTGGCTGTTAAGGATTGTGATGCTAAAATATCGGTATAAGTGCCATCGGCAACTACATGGCCGCCAAAGGTTCCTGCTTCGGGACCAATATCGATAATGTATTCTGCAGCTTTCATGATATCTTCATCATGCTCGACCACAATTACTGTGTTGCCTAAATCGCGTAAGGATTTTAAAACAGAAATAAGGCGTTCGGTATCTTTAGGGTGCAGGCCAATACTGGGTTCGTCTAAAATATACATAGAGCCCACTAAACTACTTCCTAACGATGTTGCTAGGTTTATACGCTGACTTTCGCCACCGGAAAGGGTGTTCGATTTTCTGTTTAGCGTTAAATAATCTAAACCTACATTAGCTAAAAAGGATAGTCTGTTGTTTATTTCTTTTAATAATCTATTGGCTATATGAGCGTCGTGATCGGTAAGTTCTAGCGCTTTAAAGAAGGTGGTTAGCTTATTTAATGGCATTTCTACCAAATCGGTAAGTGTGGCACCGGCAATTTTTACATAGTTGGCTTCAATACGCAAACGCTTACCATTACAGGTTTTACATTTGGTTTTACCGCGGTAACGCGATAACATTACCCGGTTTTGAATTTTATAAGCTTTAGATTCTAACTCGGCAAAAAAGGAATTTAAACCTTCGAAATATTTGTTTCCTGTCCAGATTAATTGTTTTTGGGCATCGGTTAGCTCAAAATAAGGTTTATGGATAGGAAAATCGAATTTATGCGAGTTGTTTACCAATTGGTCTTTATACCAACTCATGCTTTCTCCTCGCCACGGGAAAATGGCGCTTTCGTAAACAGAGAGCCCTGTGTTAGGGATCACTAAATCTTCGTCAATACCAATAATGTCGCCATAGCCTTCGCATTTTGGGCAGGCGCCATAAGGATTGTTGAAACTGAACAAATGCACATTAGGTTCTAAAAAATTAATACCATCTAATTCAAATTTATTACTAAAAGGGCGTTGTTTGTTATCGCTTAAGGTTTCGATGATACATTCGCCTTTACCTTCAAAAAAAGCAGTTTGTACGGCGTCTGCTAATCGGTTGTAAAAGTCTTCTTCGTTTTTGGTGATCACTCTATCTACAACTAATAATATAGTGTCTTTTTTGGTTATAGACTGAGCTTCGTCTATTCTTAAAACATCGTTGTTAACTTTTATACGTGCGTAACCTTGCTGATTTAATGTTTTTAATTTGTCCTCAATGGTTCGTCCTTCTTCCAAATAAATAGGAGCAAGGAGCAGTAGTTTTTCTCGCTCGGGAAATGTTTTTATATAATCAAGAACATCTGTGACCGTGTCTTTTTTTACTTCTAAACCAGAAATGGGCGAGTAGGTTTTTCCGATTCTAGCAAATAGCAGCTTTAGGTAATCGTAAATTTCGGTTGTTGTACCTACTGTAGATCGTGGGTTTGTAGAATTTACTTTTTGCTCTATAGCAATAGCAGGAGCAATACCTTTTATATAATCTACTTTTGGTTTGTTTAATCGCCCTAAAAACTGACGCGCATAACTCGATAAGCTTTCTACATAGCGTCGTTGACCTTCGGCATATAGCGTATCGAAAGCTAAACTTGATTTTCCGGAGCCCGATAAGCCCGTTATAACCACTAATTTGTTTCTTGGAATAACAACATCGATATTTTTAAGGTTGTGCAGTTTTGCACCTTTTATAATGATGTTTTCTTTTGGGTTAACTTCGGAAATATTAGTGTTCATAGGATGTTTATCGAAATAATTTGTAAAGATAATACAAGTGGGCGAGCATAAAAAATAACCGTTTATCGAATAAATAGTTAAAAAAAATTATGATTTATTGTTTTTTAGGAACGATTGTTGTTATATTTGACTCATAATAACTTAATAAACACGTGTCTATAGCATAAAATTACTTTTAAACTTAATAACCCCCAAGCAACGAGGTTTTACTTCGTGCATTAAAAGTAAACATTATGCAACAAGAACTTATTACGGACGCGATTCTAGTAAGCAACTACATTAAAGGAGATGAAAGCGCGCTAGAAATTTTAATTAAACGGCACAAACAAAGAATTTACAGTTTTATTTACTCTAAAGTATACGATAGAGATGTTGCTGAAGATATTTTTCAGGATACTTTTATTAAAGTTATACGCACGTTAAAACGTGGTTCGTATAACGAGGAAGGTAAGTTTTTACCTTGGGTAATGCGTATTTCGCATAATTTGGTAATTGACTTTTTTAGAAAAAATAATAGAATGCCTAAATTTGATAATGCGGGCGATTTTAATATTTTTTCTGTTTTAAGCGATAGTAGCTTGAATGCTGAAAAAACAATTATTAAAGAGCAAGTAGAACATGATGTAAGACGTTTGGTAGATGAGCTTCCAGACGACCAAAAAGAGGTGTTAATGATGCGTATTTATAACGATATGAGTTTTAAAGAAATTTCTGAAAGAACAGGTGTTAGTATTAATACTGCTTTAGGAAGGATGCGTTATGCGCTTATTAATTTGCGCAAAATAATTGATAAGCACAATATAGTTTTAACGAATTAATGCAATAAAGTAAATCTTGTTTCGTTTTCTATTTGAATTAACCTTTTAAATAGATATAATGGAAAAAATTTACTCTGAAAATTCTTTAAAAAACATTGAAAAGCGCGAGCCAAAGGAGGAAACGGTTAATTTTCTTCTTAATTACTCAAAAGCTTTAAATGTTAAAGATTATAATAACATGAGGTTTGAAACACTTCTGAATTAAATAGAAATAAATAAAATAAAAGCCCTGATTCTAAGAATTAGGGCTTTTTTGATTTATAATAATCATTCAAAACCGATTGTCTTCCAATAGTTTTAGTAATAATATCCTTCTCTAAATCCCAACCTCGAGCGGGCGAATATTCACGACCATACCAAATAATTTGAAGATGTAAGTCATTCCACAATTCCTCAGGAAATAAACGTTTTGCATCTTTTTCGGTTTGAGCTACACTTTTCCCGTTGGTTAAATTCCATCGGTACATTAATCTGTGTATGTGAGTATCAACAGGAAATGCAGGAACACCAAAGGCTTGAGACATAACAACACTTGCTGTTTTGTGGCCAACGGCAGGTAGTTCTTCTAAATATTCAAAACTTTGTGGCACTTCGCCATTATGTTTTTCAATTAATATTTTTGATAAGCCGTAAATGCCTTTACTTTTCATTGGCGATAGGCCACAAGGTCTAATAATGTCTTTAATTTCTTCTACCGACATTTTAATCATATCAAAAGGATTGTCGGCACGTTCAAATAGTAAAGGGGTTATTTGGTTTACGCGAACATCTGTACATTGTGCAGAGAGTAAAACAGCTATTAATAGGGTGTATGGGTCTTTATGGTCTAACGGAATTGGTATTTCTGGGTAAAGCTTATAAAGCGTATTTATAACAAAGTTTACCTTTTCTTGTTTAGTCATAAGTTGTATTTTTGATAAAAATCAAAGTTAAGACTATGAATACACTAAAACAAGGCGATGCTGTTCCTAATTTTACAGCTAAAGATGAGCAAGGAAATGATATTTCATTAAGCGATTATAAAGGCAAAAAACTAGTTGTGTTTTTTTATCCTAAGGCAAGTACACCAGGCTGCACTGTGGAGGCGTGTAATTTAAGAGATAATTACACCGAACTTAAAGCGCAAGGTTATGAGTTGTTAGGTGTTAGTGCAGATTCTGCAAAGAGACAATCAAATTTTAAAAATAAACATGAGTTTCCTTTTCCGTTATTAGCCGATGAGGATAAAACGGTTATTAATGCCTTTGGTGTTTGGGGGCCTAAAAAGTTTATGGGTAGAGAGTATGACGGTATTCATAGAATGACTTTTTTAATAAACGAGCAAGGTGTTGTAGATCGTGTTATTCAAAAAGTAAAAACCAAAGATCATGCGGCGCAAATTTTAGAAAATTAATTTACCAGTGTGTATAAAAAAAAACGGCTATTCATTCAAAATAGCCGTTTTTTATTTTTTTTTGTTTTACTTTTTCTTTCTAGTAATGTTTCTGCTTAAGGTTAGTGGTCTTCGGGTATATCCAAATAACCTGTAGTCCTTAATTAACTCTGCAGTTCCTTCTGGTACCATTTCTTCCCAACCTTTTTCCCCACGCGAAATTTTTCTTAGTATTTCCCTTGAGAATATATTCATAATACTTTCATCATAATCCTCAATATCTACAACTTTTCCGTTGTATTTAAAGAATTTGTATAATTCCTTCATTCGTGGATATACCTTTAAATTTTCGCTAGTAATAAGCTCTCCAGTTTCAGAGTCCTTCATTGGGTATAGGTAAACTTTTAAATCTTTAAAGAATAATTTTCCAAAGGCTTCTAGAATACCACCACTCATATGACGATAATATTTTTCGTCGAAAATATCTACTAAATTACTAACGCCCATAGCTAATCCCATTCTAGCTTTTGTGTAGTTAGAGAAGTATTCTACAACTTTAAAGTATTCTTGGAAGTTGGATATCATAACCGATTGTCCTAGAGAGCATAGTAAATCTGCGCGATCTATAAAATCTTGCTCGTCAATTTCACCTTCGGCTCTTAAATTAGACAGTGTGATTTCAAAAACCACAACAGTTTTCTTTTCGTCAACTTTGTTTTCTTTTATAAACATTTCGTATGATTTCTCATACATTGCCATGTTTACTTTGGTTACGGGTCTAAAACTACCTCTAAGTGCTAAAATGTTTTTCTTGTAAAACACACGAGCCGGTAAAACATTGGTACCATCTGGACCAAACATTACGGCATCTGTCATGCCATTTTTAACCAGCTGTAAACTCATTAAGCGGTTGTCGATATCTTTAAAAACAGGTCCAGAAAAGTTAATGGTATCAATCTCTAACTGGTCTTTATCTAAATGGTCGTATAAATAACGTAATAGTTTTTTAGGTTCGTTATACTTGTAAAACGCGCCGTAAATTAAGTTTGTACCTAGAACACCAAGTGTTTCTTGTTGCAGTCGTGCGTCGGTTTCTTTAAAACGTAAGTGGAGGATTATTTCGTTGTATTCGGCGCCTGCTTCAACCTGATATTTAATTCCTACCCAGCCATGGCCTTTAAATTGCTTAGCAAAATCAATGGTTGCAACGGTGTTGGCGTAGGTGAAAAATATTTTATTGGGATTTTTTTCACGGGTTAGCCTATTTTCCATAAGGTCCATTTCGTGAGCAAGCATTTTTCTTAAACGCGCTTCGGTTACATAGCGTCCATCGTCTTCGGCACCATATATAGCATCACTAAAATCTTTATCGTAAGCAGACATAGCTTTAGCGATGGTTCCTGAAGCTCCTCCGGCTCTAAAAAAATGACGACAAGTTTCTTGTCCTGCGCCAATTTCAGCAAAGGTTCCGTAAATGTTTGAATTTAAGTTGATTTTTAATGCCTTAGATTTTAACGATGGGATATCATCAAATTCTTTGTCGCCAGTAATGGTTATTTCCATAATGTGTATAGGTTACGTCTTGTTCTTACAAAGGTATCAAATAAGTGTAGCAAACAAAAAAATAAACTTATTTTTGTAAAAACTTAAAATTTTTGAAAATTACTTTTCTTGGTACTGGTACTTCGCAAGGCATTCCAATTATAGGAAGCGACCACCCGGTTTGCTTAAGTAAAAACCCTAAAGACAAGCGCTTAAGAGTTTCTGTTTTAGTAGAGTGGGATAATTTTACTTATGTAGTAGATTGTGGGCCAGACTTTAGGTATCAAATGCTGAGGGCGCAGGTAAAACGAATTGATGGTATTGTGTTTACTCATGAGCATTCCGATCATGTTTTAGGTTTGGATGATATTAGGCCATTTTATTTTAAGCAAGGTGGTATTTCTATTTATGGACATAAGCGCGTTTTAAAATCTATAAAAAAACGATTTGATTATGTTTTTAAAAAGGAAAACAGGTATCCAGGAGCTCCAGAAGTTATAACTCACAGGCTTAAAAATAAGCCTTTCAAGTTGAAAAATTTAACGGTTGTTCCTGTAAGTGGTAAACATCATGAGTTGCAAGTTTTTGGTTTTAAGTTTAAAGATTTTGCATATTTAACCGACATGAAAACGGTTTCGGATAGGGAGGTTGAAAAAATTAAACATGTAAAAGTTTTGGTGGTTAATGCTTTACGTATAGAGCCGCATCACTCGCACTTTAATTTAGACGAAGCACTGGATTTTATAAGGAAAGTTAACCCAGAAAAAGCTTATTTAACACATATAAGTCATCTGTTAGGGTTTCACGATGATGTTGAGAACAAGTTACCTAACAATGTGTTTTTGGCATACGACGGATTAAAAATAACAGTTTAAATAAAAAAGAATAATGAAGCAGAGAATTTTTATGTACTTATTTGTGTTTACAGCGCTTTTAGTGTTGTTTCAGTATGTTAGTTCGAAACGAATTTTCGAGGATATTGATAAGCAATTAGTAACAAGTAATACGCAGCTTAAAAAATACAAGGATTCTGTTGCTGTTTTACATAAGGATATTTTAGAGTTATCACATTTTAATCTATACAGAAACGAAGATGCTATTAGTTATTTTGAAAATGATGGGTATAAAATAGATGAATTAATTCCGTTTATTAAAGATGAGTTGTATAAGATGAATGAGGTAAAAGGAGATCATCCTATTATTCCTTATGCTTCTGGTGAGGGCAGAAAAATGATGTTAAATACAGTAAAAATGCTGAATCATAAATGGATTGTTGCAGATTTTTCCGATGGTCAATATTGGGGAGAAGTGTTTTTAACTTATGAAATAACTGAGGAAAAACAACTAAAATTTCAACTCGTAGAGCATTTTCTTTACCCTTTTGATTAAAAAATAGTTTCCTAATAACATAATTAGGAAGGTTGCTTAGTTAATTTTAATAGCTGTTCCTTTTTCTTTTCTCTGAGGCTCACCTTCGTTAAAAGAAGCTTTTGCGTATTCAAAGGTATACGAGCTATCTGTGGTGGTTAATATTTTCATATGGATAGGGTCTTTCTCTGCGATTGATTTTGGGTTAATCTTGTACAACACAAACTCACAATCATTAATCCATTTCACTTCAGAGCTATCTGTTTTTCCATCATAAAAATTAATACTATAGCGCTCGGTTCTCTTAAAGTTTGCGCTTTTTTCTACACCATCTACAATATAATCAAATCGAAATGTGCCTGTTTTATAGTCTTTACAGTTTCTAGGCGATTCATAGCAGCTTGTTAAGCTTAAAAAAAAGGTTAAAAGAAGTAATGTGCGCATGTTTTGTTTTTTTCATGCAAAGCTACTAAACAATACTGTTAATTTTCGTAGTTTTTAAAACTTCCGTCGGAATAAAATACAACAATACGGTCTATAGTTTTGTTGTTGTCACTTTTAGTTATTGGCGGCAATTCTGGTATTGTAGCTTTTGCTGCAAGATTTTCTTGAATAGGTGCTTTGGTTTTTTCTTCAGAAGGAAAAGCTCCCTTACCATTAAATAGCCAATACAAATCAACTTCGGGGAAGGCGGAGAGTACTTTTAAAATAAAATCTAAACTTGGCTTATTTCGACCAGACAATATATGTGAGATACTAGAGCGTTGTACTCCAATTTTTTCGGCAAAAGAAGATGCAGACTCACCGTAGTAATCTATAACTTTTTGTAGTCTTTTAATAAAATCTTCTGTGTTTATCATTGTAAATAGTTGTCTGAGGTAATTGTTGTTACAAATGTAACAATATAACTTTAAATCAGGAAATATATTGTATGGTTGTTATCTATTTGTTTTAAGTTTTGGTTTAATATTCACTATATAAACAACTGAATATTTGTGTTTTAAGTTAAAAATTTCAATTAAAGTAAGTTTTTTTGATTAATATATATCTAAAACCGAACTTCTTGTTTAATATTGTAAACAAACTGTTGAAAATTAATGTTTACAAATGTAAAAAAGTAATTGTTTACATTTGTGTACACAAAATAATCAAGATGCAATTACAGGATATTAAGGCGTTATTTAAACGGCACAAAGAAGATCAATTATCTCATCGTTATATAACCAATAAAGACATTGAGCCTTTGTTTGAAAAATTATCAAAACATGTGCAAGTAGAAACTATTGGTAAGTCTGTTTTATCAAATCCTATTTATGGTTTAAAAATTGGAAATGGTAAAAAAAGAATACTCATGTGGTCTCAAATGCACGGTAATGAGTCTACGACTACTAAGGCTATATTCGATCTCTTAAATAGCTTTATAGACGCCAATTCGGAGCTTAATTTTATTTTAGAGTCCTGTACTTTATATATCATTCCTATTTTAAATCCAGATGGCGCTTTATCTTATACTAGAATTAACGCAAATCAGGTGGATTTAAATAGAGATGCTCAAAATAGAACACAACCAGAAAGTATAGTCTTGCGTAATACTTTTGAGAATTTTAAGCCGCATTTTTGCTATAATTTACATGGGCAGCGTACTATATTTAGTGCAGGAAACACAAATAAATTAGCAACGGTTTCATTTTTAGCTCCAGCCCAAGACGAGGCTTGTACTGTTACACCCAATAGAAAAGTGGCTATGGAGGTTATAGGGGTAATGAATAATGCGCTGCAACAAATTATATCCAATCAAGTAGGGGTGTATGACGATGCTTTTAATTTAAATTGTGTTGGAGATACGTTTCAAAGTGAGAATGTCCCAACTATATTATTTGAAGCGGGGCATTTTCCAAATGATTATGGTAGAGAAGTAACACGCGAGTTAATATATGTATCTTATTTAGCTTCGTTGGATTATATAGCCAAAACAGAAGTTACAGGGAATAAGTACGAATCTTACTTTAATATTCCAGAAAACGGGAAGTGCTTTTTAGATGTTATTATTAGAAATGCAAAAATTGATGGTATTTTGCTAGATGTAGGTGTATTATTTCAAGAGCGATTAGTTAATAATCGGGTGGAATTTATACCCAAAATTGAGAAAATTGAAAAGTTAAATGCATTTTATGGACACAAAGAGATTGATGCTAAAGGTGTTGCCATTTATAACGGAGAAGGCGGGGTATTGGAAATAGGTTACGAAAACGTTTTCGTAATATTAAATAATGAGAAATTATTGCTTTTATCGAAATAAAACATAGAAATAGTTCTGTATTTTTAATAAAAATGTATTAATTTTGCCTCATATATAAGAATAGTTAATTATGGGAAAAATCAAATTAGACGAAATAGATCATCAAATTCTTGACATGTTAATCGACAACACAAGAATTCCTTTTACTGATATTGCAAAAAAGTTATTAATTTCAGCAGGTACGGTTCATGTTCGTGTAAAAAAAATGGAAGAAGCTGGTATTATTAAAGGATCTTCTTTAATGTTGGATTATAAAAAGTTAGGCTATTCGTTTATTGCTTACGTAGGGGTTTATTTAAACAATACGTCTCAAACTAAATTTGTTTTGGAGCGTATTAATGAAATTCCTTATGTTACAGTAGCTCATATTACTACAGGTAAGTTTAATATTTTCTGTAAAATTAGAGCTAGAAGTACAGAACACGCTAAAGAAGTAATCTTTTTATTAGACGATATAGAAGGCGTATATAGAACAGAAACAATGATTTCGTTAGAAGAAAGTATTAACGATAAAAAACGTTTAATGCATTCTATTTTTAATGATTTGTAACCATATTCAATATGCATTTAAAAGCTCTGTGAAAACGGAGCTTTTTTTTTCATGCATGTTTGTATTAATTATTAGTGCTATTTTTACTTTGGTACAATTTTTTACCGTTTAAAGTAAGTATTTGGTCATATTCTCGACTGCAGACATATTTGTTATACATTAAAAAATATGATATTTAATTCTTTAGAGTTTTTTTTATTTCTTCTCGTTGTAGGTTTTATTTATTGGTTTGTTTTAAAGCGAAGTTTAAAAGGACAAAATATATTACTTTTAGTTGCTAGTTATATGTTTTATGGCTGGTGGGATTGGAGGTTTCTTTTTTTAATATTACTTAGTACTGTTGTAGATTATTTTATAGGTATTAAAATTTTTAATAGCGATAAACAAAAGGTACGTAAATCATGGTTGTGGTGTAGTGTTTTGTTTAATTTAGGGCTGCTGGCTTTTTTTAAGTATTATAATTTCTTTGTAGAATCTTGGGTAAATATGTTTTCGGTATTAGGTTATAGTATTAAAAACACATGGACGCTGAGTGTTATTTTACCTATAGGTATTTCCTTTTACACGTTCCAAACGATGTCTTATTCGTTTGATATTTATTATAAAAAATTAAAGCCAACTAAACACTTTATTGCTTTTGCAGCCTTTGTTAGTTTCTTTCCGCAGTTGGTTGCTGGCCCAATTGAAAGAGCATCAAACTTATTAAGTCAAATTACAAGTAAAAGAGTATTTAATTATAACCAATGTATTAGTGGTTTGAAACTCATGCTTTGGGGTTTGTTTAAAAAAATGGTTATAGCAGATTCTTTAGCACCCATTGTAGATGATATTTTTATAAATTATTCCAATTATTCGGCTTCAACATTAGTATTGGGTGCAGTGTTTTTTAGTTTTCAAATTTATGGCGACTTTAGTGGTTATTCTGATATAGCCATAGGAACAGCTAAGCTTTTTGGGATAGAGTTAAAATCAAACTTCAAATTCCCTTATTTTTCGAGAAATATTGCCGAGTTCTGGGTACGTTGGCATACTTCATTATCAGATTGGTTTCGCTATTACGTGTATTTTCCTTTAGGAGGATCTAAAGTTTCAAAATTAGTCTCTATTAGGAATATAGCTATAGTATTTTTAATTAGTGGATTATGGCATGGTGCGAATTGGACGTATTTATTTTGGGGTGCTTTTCATGCCATTGCATTTGTTCCTGTTTTTTTATTGGGTAAAAACTCAAAATATAAAAATTCTACAATAGGAGAAAATTCTAAACTACCATCAATAAATGAAGTATTTCGAATGATGATGGTATTTAGTATTGTAACTTTTTCTTGGGTGTTTTTTAGGTCGGCAACTATTGCTGATGCATTTAACTATGTTTTAAGAATGTTTTCGGTATTTACTTTTGAATCATATATGCACCCAAGAGGTTTCAGGATGATAGATTATTATATTTTAGTAGCTCTCTTTGTTATATATGAATATTTAATTAGACGAGATGAACGGGCTCCTTTTAAATTTAAATCGAGGTATGTTCGATTTATGGTTTATGCTATGGTTATATTGTGCATGTTGTTGTTTTATGATAGTAAAATAGATAGATCTTTTATTTATTTTCAATTTTAACTATTTAAAAAACTGAGAAATGAAAAAAATATTTTTTAAAGGGGCTTTTTATAGTTTATTGATTGTTTTAGTTTTAGAGTTAGTTATTAGGGGGTTTCATTTAACTAAAGATTATCCAATTCGTATCATTGATAAAAACCAAGTAGAGAAGTGGAAACCTAATCAAAATGGATATTCGGTTACAGGTAACAGACGTCAGAATTTTTCAGAATTTCGGATTAATAATTCAGGTTTCAATTCTTATCGAGAGTTTACCCCCTCAAAAGAAAAAAAGGAAATAGCGCTAGTTGGCGATTCTTATATTGAAGGTTTTCACCAAGATTATCGATTTTCCATTGGAAATAAAATAGAAAAACAATTAACCGGTTTTGAAGTTTATGAATATGCCTATGCGGGCTATGACTTTGCCGACGAACTAAATTTAATAAGTAAGTATAAAGATAAATTTAATCTAATCGATTACGTGTTTATCGATCTTAAATTTAACACAGATCTACAAAGAGGGGTGTATGCTGTAATTCCTGATAGAATGAACTTAGAAACACCATTTTATAGAAACTTGCGTAAATTTAAATTATTAGTATATTTAAATAGTATTGGAGTAACAGGAGATTTAAAAACACGTTTTAGAGAATTAATAGCCTTAAAAATTAAACCAGATATAACACCTAGCAATGAGAACAAACTTAAAGAAGTGGATGAAATTAACCCTAAATATCTAGCTAATTTTAATACGCTGGTAGAAACTTATAATTTCGATAAATCAAGGTTTGTGCTCTTATTAGAAAAAAGAAATACACCAAATGCGTTTAAAAATTATTTAAAGGCAAATAATTTTAAATTTATAGATTTAAGTAGTGATTTAGAGAAGTCTAAAACACCTACGACATTAATTTATGATAGCCATTGGAATGATAAAGGCAGGAGCATTGTAGCAAATGCTATTGTAAAGTATACCAGACAATTGGAATTTAATTATTAATATTCAGTTTTCTTAAAACAAAACGACAAGACCTATATATTGTTGGTTTTAAATCACTTAACATGTATTTAATAGGAGTGTTGTTAAAAATAAATTTCAATTTTAACAACTGACTTTTATTTTTTTTAATACTTTTTACTAGGCCCTTTAATAGCATAAAATCTATTAATTTATAATCAGGAGTTTCAAACGTTTTATTTAAGCTGGATAGGTAGTATAAGTATGGGAAGTTAACACCTGCAAATAAAGATGCTTCAAGCGAACCCCAAAATCTTGGGTTTATTTCTACTACCTTAAAATTTTTGGCGTTTTCATCAAACCTCATATCTAAATGGGCCACTCCAGACCAAGCCAATGCTTTCATTAAAGTTTTTACTTGGTTAATAATTGCGTCTTCCTTTACAAACTTAAACGAAATTTGGGGAGCAAACTTATGGCCTCCATACATATTGGGTTTTTGTATAGTATAAGCCAAAACCTCTCCATTTCTGCATAATACGCTACAATCAATATCGTATCCTTCAATATAATCTTGAGCAAGATAATTTGTTTTAGAATCAATCGATTTAAGGAACTTTAAAAACTCCCGTTCTTCATTAAAAACTTCAATACCTAACCCGCCTCCAGGGCTATCAATAGGTTTAATAAGTACTGGGTATTCTATTTTACTTAAATCTGGTTTAACATTGATTTTAATAACTTGGCTTTTAGGATAAGGTAATCCCAAAGCTTCTAAAAAATTAGTTAAAGAATTTTTGTTTATAGCTTTTTCAAAATTACTATGGGATGGGAGTAGAGCTAATTTATTAGGCGATGTTAATAAATTTTTATACTTGGTAATAATTCTAATACTATCCTCAAAAATGGGCATAATTAAATCAACTTCTTGATTTTTAGTGATTTCATTAATATTATTAATGTAATCCGAACCATTTTCTGTTTTGGGTTTATAGTAAAATTTAAATACTTTTTTAGAGTATTTCATAGGTATGTCTTTGTTATTGGACATAACATGGATTTTTATTCTTTTAATTTCCGAAAGACAGTTTAAAACGATCATTAAAACTGGAGCTTCTCCATCGGGAATAAATATAGATATTGCTTTATTTGGCATAAATAAGTAGTTCTTTTTTAAGCCTTAAAATTAGTTTTGGGACTTATATACCTCAAATATTTAAAATTAATCTGTAATAATTAAGTTTTTACTTTAAATTATTTAATTTATTTTAATTTAGTATGTATATAATAAGATAAAACTTACTGTTAAAAGAATAATTTTGTTAATATTATTCTTTTGTTAGACATTTGGTATGGAATAACTAAAATTACTTTAAAATAAAGGGTAGAGATGAGCTTATTAAATACGGTTAATCATAATTTTACACAAGATTTTTTCGAGAAAGGAGATTTTAACCCACTAATATCAGAGATTTTCGATAAAAATAAAGAGGAAAAATTTAAAAACTCTAGTTTAAATTTAGAAGAAGCAAATGTAGACACTATACATTTAATAGAATTTGTACCTCCCTTTTTTAACCTAAAGTTTAACAATACAAAAGGTGTTTTGTCGACTTTTAGGTATACTTATTTTAATGGTTTTATGTGTAATTTAACCTCAAGTAAATCTTTGGATGATTACATGTACTCTCAATTAGGTAAAAAGAAGAAAAAGATAGTTGTTAGACGGTTAAGTCGTTTAGAACAATGTTTTAATATTGATTATAAAATATTTTATGGAGATATAGAAAATGAAGAATGTCGTGTATTAATGGACACCTTTAAAATAATGATTAAAAAACGCTTTAATCAAAGAGGAGATATACATAGTAGCCTAAAAAACTGGTCGTTTTATAGAGATGAAACAGCTCATTTAATTAGAAATAAAAAGGCTTGTTTATTTGTTATTTATAATGACAAAACTCCAATTGCAATGAGTTTAAACTTTTTATTTAATAAAGTGTTTGAAAGTGCTATTACTTCTTACGAAATTGATTTTGCAAAGTTTGGGCTAGGAAATATAATTGTTCTTAAAAAATTAGAGTGGTGCTTTGATAACGGTTTCGAGTTTTTTAATATGCGTTATGGAGATTATCCATATAAACGTATGTGGTGTAATACTGTTTTTAAATATGATAGTTATATTGTTTACAAAAAATCTTTAGGTAATTTATTGAAAGCTTTTGTAATACTTAAAAAAAACCAAGCTATAACTTACGCTATACTAAACAAAGATAAGTTTAAGGCTTTGTCTAGTGCAATGTCTAAACTTAAAGGTAAACCAATAGATAATAAACCTATTATAGAAGCTAAAGAACCGGTTTTTAAGGCTTTAAGTAATTTTAATGAATTTGATTACAAAAATTTAACTCCTGTTGATATAAAAGAGGAAGATTATGTTTTTTTAAGAAAACCAGTGTTTGATTTGCAGTATATTTTAGTAGCTAAAACCGAAGATATAGCGTGTTTTAAATTTGAAAAGAATATTTTTATAGCAAAGAATATTACTACTAGCACGTTTTTTAAATTAGATTTAAACTAATTTTAGTATGAACATGTTACTCTTATTTTATTTCTAGGCTACTAGGCGAAATTTTAAAATAGCTGTTGTTAGAATTATTTTTAATTATAAATTGCTCTTTTTTAACTTGAAAAACACTAATTAAGTCTAAATGTAAGTTGTTAATATACAAGTGGTTGTATACTTCTTTTTTAAGTTCAGAATTAAGGCTTTCTACACTTATAATGTAGGCTTCTAAAATTAAATTGCTAACCTCCGAAGGTAAAACAGGAGTTATTTTGTAATGTTTTATTTCTGGTAATTTTCTGTTTTTTAGTTTGAAAACTGCGCTGTAATAAAAATTGTTTACGCCTTTCTGCCTTAAAAATTGTTTTAGTTTAAATTTTGCCGCTATAAAACAGGATAATCCACTTGTTAGTATGGAGGGTTTATAAATTAAATGATACTCGTAATTATACGTTTTGTTACACCAATCTTTCTTATACCCATATTCGCCTTTATAAAAGTCGAACTTATTAAAACCTTTTGCTGTTAGAGATTCAAATAAATTCATTATAGTTATAGAACCTAAACCAAATTTATAATAGTTTACATCGAATACTGGAATAACACCAATAGATAAGGATTCTATATGGTAGCATAAGTAAAATGATATAGGCTTTTTGTCGTTATATACAACATATAACGAAGCTTCTCCATTAGAAACCATAGGAAGTATTGTATCTGTGTAAAAATTCCAGAAATAATTATCTGTTATTGAATAAAATTCTTTTCGTAATTTAAATTTTTCAATTAATAAGGCTTTAAAGGCATTCATTAAATCTAAATACTCTTTTTTATTAATTGTGGTTTTGTAAAATAACTTATAAGAAATATTAAAGCAGGACTCCAATTTCTTTTGTCTTCTTTTAATATTCCCTATTTTTTTTCGTCCAACTTGTTTGGTAAAATAGTCATTAATATTTTCATATTCAGAAAAATCCGCCATATATGCTTTATATTCACGAATTCGTTTTATTTTATACTTTGCTTTAGGTTCTAAATTTTTAAGAGTATTATTATAATTTGGTATATTATAAACAATAAAGAGTTTGTTTTTTAAAGGCCATTGGCTATTTGCTTTTATTGTATAATTATTACTGGTCATTAACAAACTACCTCCAATACTGCTATAAACAGGAAGTAATTTACCTTTAGTAAACGAAATACCATCTATAGAATTATAATTATATAGTTTGGTTGCCTTTGCATAATGTAATTTCCATTTTTCTTTAAAAAGCCGACAAGACGATAAAGTTTTATTCATTTTTTATACGTATAAGACTTTAATTTATATAGTGTTTTTTTCTTCCCATCTATATTTTGGAAAAAAGTCGGGAGCAGTATCTTTAGTGAAGTTTCTATTGGAAACTAATGCGTTATAAACATCCTCATTAACTATATAAGTCCAAATTTTAAAAGGTCTATAATTTTTTGATAATGAGGACTTAAAATCAAACAAACTGTCTTGTTTATTGTTTAGGCCACCACCTAAGTTAAAGTAGGAATAATTAGCGTTATAGTAATCCAACCTAATTTTGTTAATTAAAGCTCTAAGTGGGGAGAGGTGCAAATAATTCTCATTCGTTCCGGATAAATGATATTGAATAATCTTATTTGTCCTGATTATTAAAGCAGCAGAAATAGTTTTGTTGGTTTCTTTATCCACAGCATAAACAATGTCTGTTTCAAATTCATTACTATTAATGAAGCTTAAAAAATAGTCCTTACTAAAATAGTAACTCTTATGTGCGTTTAAGCGATCCATATTTTCATAATATAAATCTATAAAGGATTCTAGGTGAGCTAAATCGTTACTTTTTTTTATATCCAGATTTTTTTGGGCTTTCTTTAAATATCTTTTTGCTGTTTTAGAAAATGCTAATTCTTGTGTTTCATAGGATTCTTTTAAATCAAAATATACTACGTTGCCAAGGGTTTTAATGGCGCCTAGGTTTTCAAGAATATCTTCTTGCTTATCTAAAAAGGGATGTAATCTACTAAAAACAGAAATTATTTTTTGCTTAACTAAGAATTCATTTAAATGTTTTTTATAATGGGTATTATCAAATTTAGTAGTCCAATTATTTCGTAGTGGACCAGCATATCCATAAACCGAAGTTGCATCATAAAATGTTGTTCCTTCAATAGGTCTTATAAGTAATGGTAAACAAATAATAATATCGTCTTGTATGTATTTTATTAAAACAGCGGTTTCATTCTTTAATTTAGATGACTGGTGGTAATCATATGTGTGATAAAAGTCATAATGAGACACTTCAGCGAGGGTTTCTCGCCAAAGGTTCCTTTCATTTATTAAGGTTATACTTATATTTAAATTTTTAATTGTCATTGTTTAGTTTAGAAAATTTCATTTTTTAAAGAAGTTTTAAGAGTATTAAATATTAATAACATACCACGGTATAATTATTTAATTATCTATTCATAAACCTGTAAAACGGAAAGAAATATTTCTTAACCTCATCTTTATGTGAATTATTGTAATCTTCATGTTTGTTTTTACATAGGTTTTCATAAACTTGGTAATTGTTTATTTTTCTTCCTGTGTAGAAAACTATATCATCATCCTTAGGAAAAAAGGCTTTCTTACTTTTATATAGACCATCGCCATCGCTTAAGCCTCCGCCTAATACATAATGTTTTAATTTATTTTTAATGGCCCATCTAATAATTTCAACACGTAAAAAATCATTAGGTCTATGGCTAAAGTAGTTAGCATCGGTACCTCCTAAAAAAGCAAATAATGTATCTTTATTTTTTATAATTAATTCTGCAGATATAGGCAGGCCATCAAAATAAGAAAAGGCCATAAGTATTTCAGATCTATGATTGGAAATTAACTCTTTAAAATATTGTAACGAAAAAAAGTATAATTCTTTTGCATTATTTCGTTTCATAGTGTCTGTATAGATATTATAAAACGTTTTAATTTCTTCTTGAGTTATTTCTTGTTCTTGCAGAATTTTAAAGGTTAGGTTATTTGTTACAGCCTTTCTATAGTTATTTCTAACCTTAGGAAGGAATTTTTCCCATTGTAGGTCGAAATCGGATTCTAATGTTCCTTTAACATTTAAAAGTGTTGAAATGAGTAGGCCAGAATAGCTAATGTAATTTCTGTTTAAGCTAAACCGAATAAACTCTGTAACCACATTCTTTTTTTCATACCAACTATCTATAGCTTTCCAAAAGGCTTGTAAATCGATGGAGTTAACTTGCTTGCCGTCGTATAAAGGACCATTGTAACCATATGGCGTTATAGTATCATAATATTCCTCTTGAGAGTCTTTTGAATCTATTTTCCTAAGTATTACGGGCATTATAATTTTAACCTCGCCGTTTATTTTAAATTGGAAGCATTTTAGGGTATCTGTCTCGCTAACAAAATATTTCAAATGATCGTATGAATAATATACGTTGTTATTCCAATTATTTTTAAGTAAGGTTTTGTAGCTTTCAATTTCTTCAGTACTGTTTAATTTTACACTTAAAAAATCGTATTCTTTATTTAGGTTTTCTACTGGATATATGTCGTTATAAAGAATTTTAGATAAAACTTTAGATAACCATATTATTCTACCACAATGCTCTACATGCCATACAGCACGGTTTTCAATAACATTACCGGCAAGCATTGGTCCCATAACATGAAGGTTCTTACTACTTTCCAATGCGTTATTTACATGAAAACCTATATTAGATTGGTTTGGAACACAATATTTTTTTTGTAACAGGTTTTTGTAAAGTATTGGCAGGTCGTCATGTTTTAAATTTTTGCCGCCAACACAATTTATAATAATATGATACGCTTTTTTAGCTGTTAAAGTTTTGCCCGATTTAGTATCTAAATAAGTTAAAAGGTAGTCACCGTTATTATCTTTTTCTAAGTCGCTAAATCTTCCAGCTATGTGCTCGAATCTATTTTCTCGTTCTAGCTTATCTATAACGTTTGTGTAATGTTGTCCAGCACAACGCTGTCTTTTTCCTATCGCGTTTCCATATTCGCAAGCAAATATTTCAAGCTCTTTTTCGTTTAAAGAATTTAACAACACGCCAAAGGCTTTCGAAATAATTTCAACCGTAGATGCGGGACCTAAATTAATGTCATCAGCGAGGTCTAAATCTTTAAAAGTGGCCTCTGCAATAATTTGGGCTGTTAGTTTGTTACAGGTTTTTAAAGCCTCTAAATGTACAGGTTTAAATTGCTGTTGTTTTTCAAAATTTATAGTAGTATCAGGTATTCTGCCTTGCGTAGAAAGGAATGTAAAATTTGTATTATTAAAATTCTTGTCTTTAAAATCGTTAATTTTATATATTAGCTCTAGTGCACTAGCATTAGCACCAATAATTAAAATATTTAATGTTTTATTGGTATTTACCCCAATAAAATTTTGAATTTTATCAAGAGATACTTTTAGTTCTGGCTTATATGGGTTGTTTAAAAAAAGGAGGTTGTCTTGTTCAATTATTCTTTTATTTTTCCACAGATAATTTGTTGGTAAAGAACCTACAGAAAGCACAACCTTTTTCGATTTTATATCATCCTTATTTTCTATTTTAATAGTGTACACACCGTTTACACGTTCAATATCAATTACTTTTCCATTGATTTTATTTAACTCTATTTTATTGGTTTTCCTAAGCTTTTCAGTTTTGGCTTTAATTAATTGATCCATATAACACCCAAAAAAACGCCTAGGAATAAATAAATCTTCCCATCTGTTATGTTTTATATCGTCATGGTTGTTAGTGAGCCAGTCTTGAGTTAAAGTTCCACCTTCATTTTTAAGTTCTTGTAGCAGCCAATTTTTATTACTATTTAACCAGGCAATGAATAAGCCTAATTCGGGCTCAATTAAAAAATTTCGTAATGACGTTATTAAAAGCGTTGAATATCCAGATCTTTCTCCGTAGGGTAGGCCTAAGTTAAATTCATGGTATTTCTCAATAATGTTTATAGAGATTTTTTTACCATTAGTTTCGTCATTATTAATGAGTTTTAAAAAATTTAGGATACTAAAGGAAGTTGATATACCCGATCCAATAAATGTTAAGTCTGTAATTTCTTTAGTACTGTCCACTTTAGTCATTATTATTAATTTTTAATACTCTTCCTGGGTTACCTACCATTGTAGCGTTTTCGGGAACATTTTTAATTATAACTGTACCAGCACCAATTAAACAATTTGCGCCTATTTCTTTTACGCCAGTCATGACTGTTACACCCATTCCTATGTATGCGTTTTGTCTTACATTTATTAAGGCTCCAACATTTACTCCAGAGGACATAAAAACTCCATCTTCCATGTTGACATGATGAGCTATTGTACTATCCATATTAATCATAATATAGTTTCCAATTGTAGTATGTGGCATAACAATATTTCCAGCAAGCATATACACTGCTTCGCCTAAGCTTACATCGGGTCCAATAGATACCGTTTTATGAATAAAACTTGGAATTTCATAACCTTCTTTTTTTAAAGTAGATAGATATTTTGAACGTATAATGTTATTTCCAATTGGGCAATAAACCTGTTGGATTTTATTTTTAAATTCTGAACTAAATAAATCTTTATATTGTCCTAACACAGGAATATTTATAACCTTTTTACCTATTAATTCTTTATCATCATCAATAAAACCAACTATATTAATTCCATCTTCTTTTAGGTAGGAAGCGTAAACTTGTCCTTGTGTGCCAGCACCTATTATAACTGCGTTTTTCATTGTACTTGTGTATTTCCTTTAAAAGCTTCCATATTTACTTTTCCACTGCTATTTATATCTTCTTTTTTTATAACTTTTTTTATAGTCATTAAAATTATTTTGATGTCTGTTTTAAAACTTATATTTTGAACATACCAAACATCTAGTTTAAATTTTTCTTCCCATGAAATAGCATTTCTACCATTAACTTGTGCCCACCCTGTAACACCTGGTTTAATGGAGTGTCTTTTTCGTTGCTCTTTATTATATAATGGTAAATAACTAACAAGTAATGGTCTAGGGCCAATAATACTCATGTCTCCTTTAAGAACATTAATTAATTGTGGAATTTCGTCTAACGAATATTTTCTTATAAAAAGTCCAACATTAGTTACCCGATCTTTAAATGGAAGGAGCTCTCCATTTTCATCGGTATTATCATTCATTGTTTTAAACTTAATAATTTTAAATAGTTTTTCGTTTTTCCCAGGACGGTTTTGAAAGAAGAAAGGTTTCCCTTTATTAGCAAATAACAAGAAAATAAGTACAAATATAAAAATGGGAGATAAAAGGATTAAAGCTATTAAAGCAATAATAATGTCTAAAATTTGTTTTAATACTAAATATGGGGTCATTTTTAACGATTTTTCTAACATATAAAATTAGGTAATGCTATTTGCTTTTTATTGTTTTTGACGGATAACGTTTAAGTACGATTCAACATTAGTATTGTCAACCGCGACATCTTTAGAAGACAAAACTTTAAATACAGTTTTAACTAATATATTTAAATCTAACTTAAATGATAGATTATCAACATATTCTGCATCAAAATTTAATTTGGTATCCCAGTCTAAATTATTTCTGCCGTTTACTTGAGCATAACCTGTAATACCAGGCTTAACAGTGTGCCTTTTTTGCTCATTTTTAGTGTAATAGGGTAGGTATTGTGGTAACAAAGGTCTTGGGCCAATTAAAGACATGTCGCCTTTAATGATATTAAATAATTGCGGCAATTCATCAATAGATGTTTTTCTAATTATTTTACCAATAGTTGTTAAACGATACGTGTCTGGAAGCAGATTACCATTAGCATCCTTTTTATCATTCATTGTTTTAAACTTTACTATTTTAAATAATCTTTCATTTTTACCAGGTCTTACTTGAAAAAAGAAAGGTTTACCTTGATTGGCAAAAAATAATAAAATAGTGGCTATAATTATTAGTGGTGAAAACAAAATTAAGGCTATCAATGCAACAAGGTAATCTAAAAATGGCTTTATTATATTTTTGTACATACCAGTTAATTCATTGTAGTTTTAATGGCCTGTAAAAGATCTCCAATATTATTCATATTCATTAAGTCCATTAACTTAAATTTTATATTAAACTCTTGTTCAATTTCATTAATTATCATCATGTGGGTTATAGATTCCCAGCCTTTTACATCGTTAGCGCTAGTGTCGTTATTTAAAACAAAGTCTTCATGTTCTAATACTTTTACAAAGGCAGCTCTTACTTTTGTTTTTATTGTTTCTTCATTCATAATAGGTGTATGTTAGTTTTTTAAAAAAAAGGTTCTTAGTGCCTTTCTATCAATTTTTCCGTTTAAACTATGTGGAAACTCTTTAATAAAGCGAATATGCCTCGGAATCATATAATCGGGCATTTTACCTTTTAAATAATCAAAAATATAATCAGTTTCAAATGGGGCATCTTCAAAAGCTAATCCTAGTTCGGCGTTACCTAAATCGTTAGTAATATCAATTGCTACTATGTTCGATTTCTTTTTAGAAATAGCTTTAGCGTGATATTCAATTTCAGCCAATTCCACTCTGTAGCCTCTTATTTTTACTTGAAAGTCTGCTCTTCCAGCATATAAAAAATCCCCGTCTTCATCCTTTAAACAAAGATCTCCGGTTTTGTAATAGCGTTCCGTTTTACCATTTTCCTTAATATTAAAAAAGCTAAGCGCATTGCGCTCAGGATTTTTCCAATAGCCTGGTGTAATTTGTGGTCCCGATAAACATAATTCGCCCACCGTGTTTAAAGGCACTTCTTTATTATTTTCATCAACAACTAAATACTTGGTGTTTTTTTGTGGAGTGCCAATGGCAATAATACCATTTAATGCCTTTGTGTGGGTGTGTTTATTATAAGGGTAAAAGCCACTATATACTGTAAACTCGGTTGGGCCGTAGTAGTTAAAAATTTTGCAATTTGGTAGGCAATTACTCCATTCTTCAGCAATATTGTTATGTAAAGCACCACCACCAAAGCTACAGTAACGCACATGTGGCGAGTTAATTTCTGCAAAATAAGGGCGCAAATAATTTAAAATAGAAGGCACCATAGTAAGCACACTTAACTTTTGTTCTTGTATCAGTTTAAATATATAAAAATACTTAATTGCATTTTTAGGAATAGTATAAATACAAGCTCCTGCTAAAAGTGGAAATAAATAAGTAACCACAGAAAAATCGAAGGTGAGCTCGAACATTTGTAAACAGCGGTCTGAAGCTAATAAATTAAAATCAGGTTCAGCATCTATAGCATCTACTAAACTATTTACGTTATTAAAGGTTATAGGTACACCTTTTGGTTGGCCAGTAGTACCAGAAGTAAATAAAATATAAGCAATATCTTCTGGATTTACTTGTTTACATTCTAAATTTAGTTCTGTAAATTTTAACGATTTAGATGCTACCACATTATAATCGGAATAGATAGAATTCTGAGACGAGTCTATAACGGTGTTAGTTTCGGTAGCTTTAAAAATTTGAATATTACGCTCCACGGGGGTAGATGGGTTAACAGGAACGTAAGCTCTTCCTTCTAGCCATAAGGCTATAATACTGGCGTAGGTTTGTAAGTCATCGTTAGTAACTAAACCTATAAGTTGCTCTGAAGGGTCTATATAATTTGCTATATGAAATCTAATTTTAGATATTTCTACAGCAAAGTCCTTATAGGTATAAAATATATTGCCAATATAAAAAGCATGCTTGTTGGAATGCTTTAAAATAGATTGCTGTAAATTAACGATATACTCCATATTTTTTTAATAAAAATGACCATCTCTATTATACAATGTTATGCCTTCATAATCAAAAATAGTATCGTTGTGTACAATACCTTTTTTGGTAACTTTATGAGTAAACACAGAAAAATAACGCTTATTTAAATTATCAGATAATTTAGTATCATCAGTAAAAATAAAATTGCGTTTAGATTTTAAAAGGTTTTCCATTAATACGTCTACACACACATCATAATGCTTAAGGTCTTCAACTAAAAAGTATTTAACATTAAATTCATTATAATTTATTATGTATGATAAGAAGCCAATTATCGATTCGTTTTTCATAATTTTTAAATTATGAATATGAATATTATCACTTATACCAGGTTGTAAGTTTGTATATGGCTTTTTATGATTTAAAGGTATTTGGAGATATTGTGTATTGCTTAGTTGCCAATTTACATAATCTTTTGTTTTTAAAATTAGGTCGTTTTTACACAAAGGCTCAATAAAATGCCAAGTTGGATTATCCAATTCATTTATAAATTCGTAGGTTAAATGTGCTGTTCTCTTACCTAGTTTTAATTTATTTATAAAGCGAATCAGTTTTCCTGTTGTACCATCAATAATATCTAAAAGAAACTTCACGGGTTTTAAAAACTGAAATCGGCCTAAAAGCATAGAGCGATCTAAACTGTAAAATATGGTGTGTCTTAATCTCGATGTTATAACGCGAAAAGGACGTTTATCGTAAAAGTCCTGCACATTTTCCGTATAACTTTTTATTACCACTTGGTTTTGTACTAATTTAACAGCATAATCATATATGTACGTACCTAAAACTGTGGTTTTATATTGTTTAGCCACCCACCAATCAATCATCCAATATACTTTTTTTAAAGGTTGACTTTGCATATTAATAACATCGGGGAACATGTAAATAAACGCTACCATTTTATCCTTCTCCATGGCTAAAACTCCACAAAAATCTTCTTCCTCAATTCTGTTGTTAGCAATTAACCAAATAGCTTTACTTTTGGCCATTGGCGCTAAACCAGATTTCCAAAATGTATTATTTTCAATATGCTCTCTTAACTTACTTTTAGTTAAGTTAACGATTTCTAAATCTTCACTCATTGGTTTTGTTATACGTGTTGGTATTTAGTAAAAGCAACAATCTCATTCAAATATATAATTATATGATTAGCAATTGGTGTTCATTTATATATTTACGTTATTCATTACTTTTTTTTCGATAAGAGGTTCATAAATTAAAGTTGTCTTATAAATAAAGTAACACTTATGTGTGTTGTAAGAAAAACAACACTCAGAAAATTACATTAATCAAGATGCTTATTTATAATTTTAACCAAATTATTATTAAATAGGGTAGCACCTTTATCGTTTAAGTGCGAAGGGTCCCAAAACAGGTCTAGTTTATTAATATAATCTGGTTTGTTAAGGTAATTATAAAACGGTATACCTTCTGCTTTAGCTATTGCTTGTATAGTTGTAAAGGATTCATTTTTAGATAAGTCGCGCTCAATAAGTTTAGGCGAGCTAACAAATATTAATTTAACATTGTGCTTTTTAGTTTCGCTAATAAAATCTTTAAGTAATTGCACAAAAATTGGTTCTATTTGCTCGGTGTAAATTTTTTTTGGTGGATGTTGGGTATAAGACACCAATTTTTCTGGAGTCATTTCTTCTTTTAAAGGTCTATATCCTTTTTGTGCTATTTGTGGAGCAAACTTATATTTTAAGACATGAACAATTGTAGAATTATATTGGTATGCCTTAAATAAAAGCTTAAGGTCTTTATATTTAGATTTTAACTTTAAAAATGGGTTTAAAGTTGCTTTATTATCACCATAATAAGGATGTAAGTCACTAAGTCTACTAAAGGCTATATCCGATTTAAAAAGGAACTCTTCATCTATATTAAAAACAATTAATTCTGGTCTATGCCTTTTTAACAGCATTTTTTGAAGCGCCGTATGGTAAATAAGTTGTTGTCCTTCTGCACCGGCATTGTAGCAAGTTTTTCCGGTGCTTTTTTCAATTATAGAAGGTTTGTAGTGTCTAATAGCATGCGAACTCCCAATAACCATAATAGCGTCTTTAGATTGGTTTATTACGTACGATGATCGCGCAAATTTTCCCGTTTCTTGACTTAAAAATAGTTTTTTAGCTACTATACCAAAACAAAAATCTATAACTAGAATAAC
Organism: Algibacter pectinivorans; assembly: GCF_900112595.1. Classification (GTDB taxonomy): domain Bacteria; phylum Bacteroidota; class Bacteroidia; order Flavobacteriales; family Flavobacteriaceae; genus Algibacter_B; species Algibacter_B pectinivorans. Next base: position 425,076 of record NZ_FOMI01000003.1, read on the forward strand.
TACAGCAAATTTTAATATTAATAAGGTAACACGTTTTATTTCAGTTGTCATAATTATTAAAATTGAAAATATATAAATTGACTATTACCAAATACACCCAAATAAAAAATTATAAAAACAATAATACCGTACCTTAAATGTGTAGCTGTAGCCTTTAAATATTTAGGAAGCACTAGGTAGTTATTAAAAAACTCTCTTTTTAGTTCGCTTAAAACAAGTATAAAAATGGCTATTACAGTATAAACAGGAGCCGTAATATCATCTCTTCCACCAATATATGGAATTCCAAAATTGGTAAACATATCTTTAAAAATTAGTACAGCTTCACTTAAAGAATTGGCCCTAAAAAACACCCAGGTTAAATTTATAAGTACAAAGGTGAGCGCTATATTAATAAGCCCCGACCTTTTCTTTTTAAAAATTAAAGTTTCGGCAATTAAATAAAGGCCATTAATAGCGCCCCAAATAACAAAGGTCCAATTAGCACCATGCCATAAACCACTTATTAAAAATGTTATAAATAAATTAAATAAATAACGTCCTTTTTTAGATTTATTTCCTCCCAATGGAATGTACACATAATCTTTAAACCAGGTAGATAAACTTATGTGCCAACGTTTCCAGAACTCGCCAACCGATGCCGCAAAATAAGGTCGATTAAAATTTACCATTAATTCTAAACCAAATAATTTAGCAATACCAATAGCTATTAAAGAGTAGCCCGCAAAATCACCATAAATTTGAAAAGCAAAGAAAACTGTGGCCACCATAAACGTTATACCATCATGGTTTTCTACATTATTATAAACAGCATCTACATAAATAGCCGCTCTATCGGCCACGACTAATTTTAAAAAGAAGCCCCAAATTATAAGTTTAACGCCCGAGGCTATCTTACGTTTTGTAAAAACTCTAGATGTTAATATTTGAGGTAATAAATTAGACGCTCTTTCAATAGGACCCGCTACCAACTGCGGAAAAAACGAAACAAATGCGGCAAAACTTATAAAATTAGTTGTAGGTTTTAGTTTGCCTCTTTTAATATCAATAGAGTAGGATAGCGTTTGAAACGTATAAAACGAAATTCCTACAGGAAGTATAATATTTAAAGTCCAGCTGTTTTGCACTGTGTAACCAAGCAGACTTAAGGATTCTATCCAAGAATTCACAAAAAAATTATAATATTTAAAAAAGCCTAAAAGTCCCAAGTTAAAAATAATGCTTGCAAGCATCCATTTTTTCTTAGTAGCTGTTTCTTTAGAGTTATAAATTTGTATTCCTACAAAATAATCGACAATAGTACTTGTAGCAATTAACATTAAAAACCGGTAATCCCACCACCCATAAAACACATAACTACTAACTAATAAAATTACATTTTGTAATTTTAAATTTCTTTGAGCTACCCAATATAAAAGAAGTACTAAGGGTAAAAACAGAAAAAATATGGCAGAATTAAATAACATTTATTTGTTTTCTAGGTTTTTATATTCTTGTAAAAGGCCATCCCAAATTACTTGGCGTTGGTAGCGCTTTACAATAAGTTCTCTACATTTAGCCTTATCGTAAACAAAAGTTTTATTATATATTTTTAACATGGCGTCGTGTAAGGCATTAGCATCTCTAACAGGAATAATACAGCCATTTTCGCCTTCAATAATTATTTCATTACAACCATTTATATTAGTAACAATGGCAGGTAATTCCATGGCACCAGCTTGCATTACTACATTAGGAAACCCTTCGCGATAACTAGGGAAAGCCAAAACATTGGCAATAGCAAAATAAGGTCTAACATCGGTAGCCCAACCTGTAGATATAATTTGTGGGTTGGTATCTTTTATTTCTAATGTTTTTTCATCTAAGGGATCTAAATCTGTTTCAAAATCGCCTACCAATAAAAGTTTAGCATCTTTATGCGTTTTAGATATAGTATTAAAAGCTTCTAGAAGTTCTTTTATACCTTTATCGGCCACTAGACGCCCAACATAAATAAATACAAAGTCGGTTTCTGCAATATTTAACTTTTGTTTTAGGGCTTTGTTTTCGGTTGTATTACTAAAATGATTTAAACTAAAATGATCGACATCTATACCATTAGAGCTCCCATGTGCTATAACTTTCAATTTATTTTTGGTAGTAAACTTTTCTTCTAAAATAATATCATACAAACCATGGGAGTTTGGATAAATCATAGAAGCGGCTGCATAAGTAATTTTTTCAACCGTGTTTAGTAACCATCTTTTTTTACCTGTAGCCACAAGTAACGGTAAACCAGCAATGGTATGCAACCTATGAGGTACACCAGCAAATTTGGCCGCAATCATGGATAGTGTTCCTGCTTTAGGCGTATGCGAGTGTACTATAAAAGGCTTTTCTTTTTTAAATAATTTATAGAGTTTATATACCGAAATCAAATCCTTTATTGGTGTGATTTTTCTAGTCATATCTATAGCAACTGTAGGTACATTTTCTCTTTCCGAAACCATTTTAAGAAGGTTGTACTCATCATTGGAGGAAATTGCAATAACATTGTAATGCGCCGACATAAATTTAAGTTGACCATAAAGTAGACCTCTTAGGGATGCTGGTACTGTTGTAACTCTAATAATTTTTTTCTTCATAAAGACTTTAATATCTGCGTATTTCAAGAGGGCGTAAATATATAAAAGTTATTTTGTTATGTAAACGGTTTCTTAGTTTCTATTTACTACGTTGGTAATAAAGTGGCATTGTAGTTTAAATAAAAATTAAATGTGATTTACATATATATTTAAAATAATTATATAAAGTGTATAAAATTTACATGATACAACTATAAAAAGCTTATAAACAGCTAGTTAAAATTGTTATTTTTTATTAACAAAAGGTCTATTATAAAATATTTGCTATTATTTTTACGGCTCGAAGTCCAAAAAGCACAAAGTAAACGTAAGTTAATGAGTGATATATAGGTTAAAACTGTTTTTAAACGTTAAAATTAGGTATTTTGTCGATGTTTTTATGTTTTATAGTATTAATTTATCGATTTATTTGAACAGTTTGTCGGTTTTTTCAAAAAAAAATTATATCATTGAACAATATATTTTATGTCCTTAATTATTTAGTATTATGAAGATTACAATTAAAAACATTGCTTTGGCAATGGCAACGGTGGTTACTTTAACATCTTGCAACAACGAAGAGTTATTTGTAGACCAAATCGTTACCGAAGAGCTAGTAGAAACCGATAACATTAAAGAAGAAGTAGAAGACCCAGTAGTAGACCCAACTGCGCCTTGTGCCTTTAGTTTAAGTAGTGCTACAGCAAACTCAACAGTTGTAATAGATTGCATACTAGATTTGGATGGACAAACAATTACCTTGCCAAGCAGTGTATATCTTAGTTATGCTGGTGGCGATATTATTAATGGCACAATTAATTTTGGTGCCAGTAACACCATTGATGGCGAACTTTTAAACTACACATTAAACGTAAAAGGGCAAACTCCAAAACTTACCAAACCAGAATTCAATTTTTTACCAGAACGTTGGGATATTGTTGAGGGCGAAACCACTTCTGATATTGCTTGGGATAACAATAAAAATTTAGAATTTACCATGTCTTTAATTAAAGAATTAGGGGCAACAACATTTAAAATGGATGTAATAGATGCTTATTTTGAAGGATCTCGTAATGCACCAGGGACAAATTTTTACCCTTCAGTAGAAGCTGTAAATATTCCTTCAGACTTTAATTTAGTAATGACAGACAATACTCATTTAAGAATCCAACCTGCCACTGCTCAATCAGAAAGATTAGAAAATGGAGCCATTTTTGCCATTCGAGATGCGGATAATATTACTGTTACTGGAGGGAATTTGCACGGAGATAGAAAGGTTAGATATTTTTCTCCCGATAATAATGGTTTAGAAGGAGCTCATTTATTTTATATAGAATCTGGGCGTAATGTTATATTAGATGGGATTAAGTTTATTGATGGCTCTAAAGGAGGTTTAAACATCTATTCTTTAGGAGCCACTTTTGAAGCATGGTACAACCCTAGTAGATATATAAAAGTTTTAAACTGCGAGTTTACCAATATACGAAGAATGGCAGTTGCATTAACTGATGGGCGTGATATACTTTTTGAAGGAAACACCTTTACAAATACTGGTCAACCAGGACCAAATTCCACTGGTGGAGAGGTTGGTTATGCCATGAATATGGAGGCAACTAGAGTACGTGACGCTAACGGAATATTAGTTGAACGTGAAAAAGTAACAGATATAATAATACGTGGAAATAAAGAAACAGGAAGTAGAGGAGGTTCCATTTCTGTGCATATTGGTCAAAATGTAACTATTGAAGATAATGATTTTGAAACAACAGTAACATATGCTTATACCAATGGGACCAAAATTATTAATAATAGATTTAAAGGTTTAGGAGCATCGAAATCTGACTATGCAATATTTGCTACTGGTGATGGTGATACGGTTTATAATAATGAAATTTATGGTAATACCATTGAGGATTATAATATTGGTATGATTTTAAGTTCTGCTTATATTGAAGTTCATAGTAATGTGATTTCTGGAGTAACTTCAGGTATTTTGTTAGGAAAATCGACTAATTCTAATATTTATAATAATAATGTTACTGCAAATACTTTTGGTATCATTGTAGGTAATACGTGGCTAAACAATGTGGAAATAAAAGGGAATACCCTATCTGCAGGATTTTTAAACATGAAATTTTCTAATAGTAATAATAAACCAGAGCATGCTAATTATACCTTTTCTGTTACCGATAATATTTGTAAAACAGACAAAAAAATAGATTTTTTGCAGGTTAATGGAGTTAATTTTTCCAATAATGAAGTTGCTGGTATTCAAATAGCAAACTCAACAAATTTGACAATTTCTAATAATACAATAAAACCAACAGATTTTGATGGCATTCGTTTATACGACGATCATGACAATGTATCACTTATAAACAATACTATTTATGAACCTACAGGTGCTTCTAGATTTCAATGTATAAATAACGGCTCGGAGAGTCAAGATGAAATTATTGAGAAAGGGAATACTTGTAATTAAGTTAAAGTTAAAAAGATTACTAAAAAAAGGGAAGATTGTACATAGTCTTCCCTTTTTTAATAATGTTTTTTTTACATAGTAGCGTGTAAACCGTGTTGGTTTTAAAAATTAAATTTATTTAAATGATTCCATCTTTAAAATTAATAGAACTAAATCAATTTACACGATTTAGGTTTTTTGGGACACTTTAAAAAAGTGTGGTTTTTTTATAATATGGCAACATAGGTAATTGACAAAGAATGAGAAACCACAAAAAGACAAATATGTATTGATGTTTTTGTAGTTTGTTGGAAGGAAATTGAAATTACAAATTTAAAAATTAAAGATGGTTTTAGTTCCATTTAATGGTCTCAAAAATATAGGAAGTTTTATACTTTAGTGCGTATTGTTCTAGTTTCAAAAAATTAATTAAATTTTTTATTGATAAGTACGTATAAGTGCTTATTGATTTGTAATCAGAAAATTCTAACTTTGTTTATTGGATTATAGTACTCTTTAATTCGAGGTAACATCATTAAAGTTAGACTTTATTTTGAATACAGTAAATTATAAAAAGCAAGAATAAAACTATTAATAACCATGTTATTTAATTCATTCGAATTTTTAATTTTTTTTCCAATCGTTTTTACTATCTATTGGGTTTTAAACAAAGATTTAACAAAACAAAATTTATTATTATTATTATCCAGTTACATTTTTTACGCTTGGTGGGATTGGAGGTTTTTATCCTTAATAATAATTAGTTCGTTTATTGATTTTCGAGCCGGGATTAAAATATTTGCATCTAAAACTAAAAGGGAAAGAAAAAAATGGTTAATTGTGAGTTTAGTTGCTAATTTAGGTTTCTTATCCATTTTTAAATATTATAATTTCTTCGCAGAATCCTTTTCAGATTTAATGAATCGTTTTGGTTGGCAACCAAATGATTTAACTCTAAATATAATCTTACCTGTAGGTATTAGTTTTTATACCTTTCAGACTTTAAGTTACTCTATCGATATTTATAGAAAACAATTTAAACCAACTTATAATGTTGTGTCATTCTTCACTTATGTGTCTTTTTTCCCGCAGTTAGTTGCGGGTCCTATTGAGCGGGCTTCCAATTTATTACCACAGATAGAGAAAAAGAGGATTTTTAAAAAAGAATGGTTCAATGCAGGAGTTATTCAAATACTTATAGGCTTGTTTCGTAAAATTGTTATTGCAGATAATATTGCTGGATACGTTGATACAATTTATGCAGATGTAAGTTTATATAATTCATCAACTATTCTTTTGGCAACAGTTTTATATGCTTTTCAAATTTATTTCGATTTTGCTGGCTATTCTGACATAGCTATTGGTACTGCTAAATTATTAGGGTTTAAATTTAATCAAAACTTTAATTTACCTTATTTTTCTAAATCGCTTACGGAGTTTTGGAGAAAATGGCACATATCTTTATCTTTTTGGTTAAGAGATTATTTATATATTTCTTTAGGTGGAAACAGAAAAGGAATAAAGATAACGTATAGAAACTTAATGTTAACTATGTTACTAGGAGGTCTTTGGCATGGAGCCAATTGGACTTTTCTTTTTTGGGGAGGTATTCATGGCGTTGTTTTAAGTTTAGAGAAATTTTTAAAATCTATTCGGTTTTCTAATAAATTTAAAACAGTTGATTTTCTTGGTTACCCTTTAACATTTGGGATTGTAATATTTTCATGGATATTTTTTAGGTCACAGGATTTAAACTCAGCTTTTGTTGCTATTAAAAAAATTTTTCAATTTAATTTTTCTGCCCCATTTATTGGAGATATAAATTTGATAACAAATTCTATATTAGTTTTATCCATTGGTTTAATTTTTGATTTATACCTTTTCAATAAAAACTTAAGTTTAGAAAACTTAGGAGCTAAGTTCAGTTTATTAAAAATTGTAATTGTATCCTGTATTGTAATAATGCTAATTAATCTTTTTTATTCTTCTTCAAATAATTTTATTTATTTTCAATTTTAAATTATGAATCTAAAGAACATAGAATACATAGTTAAAACAATTACGTTAGTTTTAATTTTTACATATTTAACGGATAAAGTTGTTTTTTTTTCATTAAACAAAATAAGTGATAAGGTATTTACAGGCCAAAGTATTGGTAAATTAAATCATTATATAGTTTTAAAAGACAGTTTAGATTTTGTTGTTTTTGGCAGTTCAAGGGCAAATCGAAATTTAAATCCTGAAATAATATCAAAAAACAGTTTTAATATGGGGGCAGATGGTCGGAAATTATCTTTTGCCGCTACTTTGATTAAAATATTACCAAGAAAAAAGGAACAAACCGTACTTTTACATATAGATCCAGAAAAAGCTTACTTAAAAAACTATAAAGGTGATGATATTCAGGTTTTAGGTACTAAATATCATAGAAATCCACTTATTAAAAATGAAATTGATAAACTTGAACAAGCAGACCGTTTTCAGAAATTTTATTGGAGTTTAGGATACAATAGAACAGTACTTGGAATAATTAAAAATTACTTACACCCAAATTACAACTATAAAAACTACTCAGGTTTTGATCCTATTTTTGTCACTGAAAATCAAAAAAATATTTTTAAAAATATTTTAAAAAATGAAGCATCTGTAAAATGCGAAAATGTTTTTGTAATTAATGAAATTTATAAAAATTATTTAAGTGAACTTAAATTATTTTGCGACCAAAATAACAAAAAATTAATTTTATTTACCTCTCCAAAATATAATGATCAATGTAAAGAAGATAATTTAAAATTTAGTCAAACAATGGAAAATATGGGGTTGACATATCTGGACATGACAGATTATTTTAAAAAAAATAACTTATTTGAATATTGGAAAGATAAAATCCATTTGTCAAACTATGGAGCTGAAATTTTTACGGAGGAGTTTAAGCAGTTATTAATTGAAATTAAATAAAAATTCCTCGGTTAATTAATCTTTCCTATTCCTTACTTTTTGAAGTATAATCTGTATGGTAATATTTTACTAATATTAGTTAAAATATTCTTATGTTTTATCTATAGCTAGGGACACTTAGTTTTAGGCTATTGCTCTACAATTTCATCCTTAATAGTATTTTTTATTAATCGGTATTTACCGCTTTTTTCCACAGGTATATTATCTGTAAACTTTAGTGTTATTTTAATACGATTACCAACACGATCTTTTAAATTTTTAAGAAATACGTCTTGGTCTTTATTAGTAAAGGTTTTATCATCTTTTTCAAGAAGTACCAATAAAGCATTTATATGATGCTGTTGTATTTGAAACCGAATGACTCCTTTTACGCCTTTTAAACAGTTAGATATATTGCCTAAATTAATTTTCCCTTTTTCCTCCGAGTATATATAATCGGAGATGCGGCCCAAAATATGTTTTACTAAAGGGTTATTGTTGCCACAAGGACAAACTGCTGTAGGCTCGTCTAGTTCAATTTGGTCGCCAATATCGTACCTAATTAATGGTGTACCCTTTGTATTAAAAGGCGTAACTACTAAACGACCATTTGTGCATGGGTTGTCTTGATTATCTAAAACCTCGAAAACGCCACTTTGTAATTCGAGATGTAAGTTACCTTGCTCACATTCAATTATAAATGGAGATCCTTCAGATGAAGCGTATTGATTATATACCTTTGTTTTAAAATAAGTTTCTAAAACGGTTCTAATTTCTGTGGTAATGGTTTCTGCGGTTGGAAAAATAGCTTTAATAATGCCAGCAGGAAATACAATATTATAATGCATACCATACTTTGCTATTTCGTACATGGTAGATGGGAATCCTACAAAATATTCCGGCTTAAATGTTATAAGGTTTTCTATATAGTATTTTAAATATTTAGAATGTATATGGAAAGTAGAGTAGTAGCGTACGTTATAAATATAGTCTGTTTTCCAAAATCGGTTTTTACGAATATCTTTTGGTGTTAATAAATTTTTACCGCTAAACCAAGCCGTTTTTTTACCTAAACGGTAACCAAAATTATGCCTAAAATAATCTAAAATAGCATGACGCTCTCTTGAGTCGTCTAAAAGATATACTACTTCTAAAGATTTTCCTGTTGTGCCTCCTGTTTTTGCAACACTGCCTTCACTTTTTTTTATGGTATAAATATCACTAATATTTTGCCGTATTAGCTCTTTATTAACGATAGGAAGCAAACGTATATTTTCAATATTTTCTGGAGAGTCTAGTTTAGACAACGTATTGCTATAGTATTTAGAATTTGTAATGGCGTATTTTATAAATGCTGTATACTTTTTGGATTGAATAGCTTTTAACTCTTGTAACGACAAGTTTTTATTGGCTTTATAGTGTTTTAAAAACTCGTGGTATTTGCCAGAATTGCGCCCTCTATACGCTAAAATATTATAAATACTAACTAAAGAATTTTGAAGAAAATGAGGGGCGTACTTATATAATTTATCTTGTAATTGTGCCATGTGTAGTGTTATTTTGCTCTAAATAAAACAGCTCTATTTGCTTAGTATTAGAAATAATATCGTAGTTACCATTAATAATAAAACTAGATTGGTCTATTTTTTTAGAAGCATCTAAATCTAAAATGTGTTGTGCCCATACTTCGGCCGGTTCCTCAATAGAAAGGAATTTAATATTGTTAGTTAAGCTTACTTCGTTTGTAATAGAGTTGGAGGCTATAATTTTTAAACTTGCAGCTTGGGCTTCTATTAGAGTAACCGGAAGCCCTTCGTAAAATGAGGGAAATACAAAAACATCCATCATTTGGCAAAGTTCTGGAATATCGGTTCTTACCCCTAAAAATTGTATTTTATGATCAATTTTTAATTGCTTAGCTTCAGTTTGTAATCCTGCTCGTAAGGGGCCATCACCAATTAATACTAGGGTAGCATGAGGTTGTTTATTTAATAATGCTGCAAATATTTTAATTAAAAAAGCATGATTTTTTTGACTAACAAACCGGCCAATGTGCCCAATAACTAACTCATTTTCTAGTCCATACTCTTTTTTATATCTCGCCGAAATGGTAGGGTTATATTTAAACTTTTCGGTATCAATAGCGTTATTTATGGTTTTAAAAGGCGTTTTACCAAACAACCAATTTCCCGCTTTATCTCCACAAGAAAAATAGTGGGTTGCATGTTGTTTTATGCGTTTTTTTAGTTGGAGTTTTACCAGTTTTTTTAAACTTTCTTTTAAACTTTCTTTACCAGAAATTATAGAGGGTAAACTTACTTTATTTATAGCAATGTGCGCATGTGCAATACGGCATGGAATATTAAACTCTGCGGCTATTTTATGCGGAAAGTAACTAAATGTATTTAGATGGGAGTGTACAATTTTATAATTGTTGTGGCTATTAAAAAACGCACGTAAAGCCTTATAATAAGCCTTGGGCTTAAATGGATTTATTTGTGGTAACTTGTAAATAATGCCTCCCATGGTCTCAATTTCGTCATCGTAGGCTCCTTTTTCAGGTCTATGTACTAAAAAATCAAACTGGACTTTTGTTTTGTCTAGCTTTCTGTAATAATTCATAATCATAGTTTCTGCGCCGCCGCGATCCATTATGGTAAATATTTGTAAAACTCGTATTGGGGTCATATTAGAAATGTGTTATCTATTTTTATAAATTGAGTTTAAATTTGCGCTTTACCGCAACAAATTTACCATTAGCCCCTAAAGGGATAGCATCTACTTTATTTAATTTATACTCAATTTGATCTCCTAATCTAGCCTTTAAATTGTTTAAAAATTGGGTTTCCATTTTTTTAGTAAATAAGGCGTCTGTTTCTAGGTTTATTATAACTAAACTTGGTGATTCTTGTATAATTTGGCCTTTATTAATACCTACAAGTCCTTTGTAAGCTGTATCCATTCGGCCAACAAACCCTTTAGCCTCAGTCCATAAAATATCGTCTTCGCGTCCAATTAATTTTTCGATTAGTGGCATTTGGCAACCACACGAACATAAAGCATTATCGCTTTTTAATAGAACCGTATCTTCTATACTATATCTTACTAAAGGCGTGCGATAATTTATAAAACTAGTTACTACAAGTTTGGCTATTTCACCGGGTTTGGCAGGTTCACCTTTAATATTAATAAACTCGAATATACCAGAATCTAAATTTAAATGTAATTCACCTGCCGTACATTCGGTAATAAAGGGGCTTCCCTCGCTAGAAGCATATTGATTATAGACTTTACATTGGAAAGCTTTTTCGATTTCTTCCCTTTGGTAATCGTATAAGGTTTCGGCAGTTACCGCTATGGCTTTGGGTATAAAGGTTAGTTTTAAATTGTGTTTGTTAATGTATTTACTAACAATATAAAGAGCAGAAGGATATCCATCTAGTAATTCGGGCTTAAATGCATTGAGTTTATTAATATAATGACCTAAATTACTTTCTGTTAAATGATAGGTGGACATTAACAATTGATTATCAAAATAATTATACATCCAAAAAGGTGGTTTACTGGACTTAGCATCTACTATTAATCGTCCTGAAAATCTAACTTGTTTGGTGTTTGGTTTAATGCCAATGGTATGGTGAAAGCGCTTCCAAAATGCAAATGAAGCATTTATGGATTCGATATCGATATAATCTAATGTTGGTGAGCCCGATGTACCACTAGTATGGCCAACCATGGCTGTTTCTCGTTTATTGTTTAATAAGCTTTCAACATTATTTTTTCTATCGTTTTTTTCTAAAATTGGTATTTTAGTAAGCACTTCAAATGGATTATTTAATATTTCAGTTTTAGTAATACCCAAGACGTTCATTTTGGCAGAATACCAATCTGAATGATCTAAAATCTCAGAAAGTAAAACAATTAATTTTTCTTTCTGAAACTGTTTAATAATTTTGAGATCAGCGTTCCAAAGTGTTTTGTATTCCTCCAAAAACAAATCAAATTGTTTATTATAGCGTTGTTTTCTATTTAAATACCCTTTAATATTTAGCAATACAAATTTAATAGGGTGGGGCATTATATTGTATATCGTCTCTTTTAAACCTGCCATAATCTATTCTATTACTCTATAATTTTCATGAATTTTCGGGTTTCTTAACAATGTGCATAAAAAGGCTAGTTCCAAAAACTTAATCCTTATTTAGGATAGGTAAAACCTTTTAAAAATCACCTTTAGTTTTTACTCTAATATATATGTTTAAGAGTACACCAAACGGAATAGCAAAGATTGTTGTAAGTTTTTTTGGCGATTCTTGAATAAATTTCCAGTTTTTATTGAATAAAGAACTAGAAACATAATGGATGGCATTTTTAAATTTATCTTTAAAATTCTCTGCCAATTTCATTCTACTCTTTCTTGAAAAGGCAAATCCTTGTGGGTGCCTTCTGTATTGTTTAAGCATGTTCATGCTGGACCCGTCTTGCATGTATTCAACAATACAAAAAACTTCATTTACAGGAAATAATTTATAATCTTGATCAATCAATTGGTATAAATAGCCTAGAGGTACAAAACGTTCACCCTCAAAAATAGGGTAGGGTGGGTATTTTTTTACTACATCGGTGCGCAATACTAACTTTTTATCCCCTAAAACTTTGTGCGTATTATATAATTGATATAGCGTTGTTTCTTTTAAATGTTCCGGAATTTTTGTTCCAATAATAGTACCACTTTCATCTGCATCTAAGCCTACTAGACCTGCAAAATTGGGTTTGTCTTTGATTTTTTTCCAATTTTCAAGTATGTTTTCAATAGCTTCATCTGCCATATAATCGTCACTATCAATACAAACGTTTAAAGGTGTTTCTATAAGACGATAAGCAGCATTGTGGCCACCATGCATACCTTGGTTTTCTTGATAATGATACTGAATTGATATTTTTGCTTCTTTAATCCATGATTCTACAACATCTTTCGTATTGTCTGAAGAACCATCGTCTATAATTAGCCATAAAAAATCTTGGTTGGATTGATTTACCAAACTATCATAGCACTTATTTAAGCAATAAGCTCTATTATAAGTAGGCGTAAATACAGTAATTGTTTTAGTCATCTAAAAAAGTTTATTAAATTTTAACTTGTTAATAAAATGTTATTTATGCATAAAAAACATAGGCCATTAAATATGTAAACATAAAATAGACAAATAATACTTTACCAATCATGAAATGATGATTTTTAAAAAGACGTTGTTTTAGTAAAGGATAAATTATAACTATAGCCATCATAAACCAAGATAAATAGGCAAATCTATTGGAGTAGTTAGCATTAATAACTAAGATCCAAAACCCATTACAAATGAGATACGTATTTAACAATTGATAATAAAATTTATCATGAAATTTCTTTTTAATAATAAAATACCAACCGGCAAAAACGGCAAAAGCACTGTGGAAAAGAAAATCCCATCTAAACCCCGTGTTAGAAAAAGTGCCTTCTGCAGATTGCCCCGATAAATAACCAGCAAGCCTATCATCATCACCAAAACCTATACTGCTAAATATACTTATAAAAACACTACCTAGTACCAAGGATAAGGGAATACAAGCTAACCAGCCTTTTAAGAAGGCTTTAGGATCGTTATAAACCAATGTAATGAGATAAGCAAATATTGGTAAAAACATGGTTTTATGAAAAGATACTGCTATAAAAAAACATAGCGCCATAATAAATTTATTGTTTTTATAACTTAGTCCTAATAAGAATAACGAGCCGGCTGCTCCATTTCTAATACCATTAGTGCCATAAGCCCAAAAAGAAAAAGAAACCAAAAACATAAAGAAAGCATAATACCAATACTCTTTAAAAAGGACTATGGAAATTCTTGCCAATGGAAGTATATATACCATAGCGCAAATTGTAAAAAACGTATGGACTGAAACAAAGTAGGAGGACGTTTTCATAAATATATGAAATAAAAGATCCTTAGTGCCTTTCAGAGGTGCTCCCAATTGGTAATCGGCATAGTATATAGAATAGGTTCTCATATCTCCAAAATACCTTCCGCTTATAGGTCTTTGTCCAATGTATAAAATAGCAAAGACTAATATAAGTAATCCGGCTACCCTTATAAAATTTATGTTTTTAGGATCATCTAGTTTTAATATTCTAGTATGTAATAATGTAAACATTATTAAAAAAAAGAAGACGTTTATATAAACTTGAAAATATAAATGTAAAGGTACTAGAGTATTCATATTTTATTTATCTTCTTGTTACAGGAATGAAATTAATTTACTTAACCAAAATAGAGTCGCACAGGCTTTCAGTAAATGTATTGCTAAGCAACTTCGTAATGTGCATACCATCAAGTGTTTTATATTTTTTACTGGTATTTTTATAATTATAATATTTAATTTTATTTTTTTTAGTTATGGAATCAATTAGATTATCAAAACCAGGCACCATCTTATCTTCAAGTTCTAGAAAAATTGAGTCTACCGGTAATCGAGCTAAATGTACTTCTCCATAAACTTTTAATGTTTTTATTAAAGTGTCTAAACTTGCTAAACGATAATTAGAGAACGCATATTTTTTATCAAAATTATTATAGCTATTTAGCCACCATTCTCTTCTGTTTTCGTACTCATTTTTATTTTTTGGTAAGTTGTTGTCCTGTAACCAACCATCATTATGTAAAATAAGTTTTCGCTTAAAAATGGCTTTAAAATGGAAATTACTATAATTTTTTATTAAGTATTCAAAATTTGGATTTACATCTACAGAATTCATATTGTGAGGAGACATGTCGTCTTCAATGAATTCATTTTTATAATTATCATGAGAATTTTCAGAAAGTAACATTAATGGAGAAATAGAAAGTATAAATAACCCATTTTTAGTTTCTGGATCAAGCTTTTTTAATATACTTTTTCGATACAATGGACCAATAGGAGCTTGAGCAATCGTAAATGCATAATTTGTTATAGGAAGCTCGTATCCTTCATTTTTTAATTTATTATTTATGGTGCTAGGTACAACTCCCATTAAAGCTCTTGAGTCACCTATTATCATGGACTTAGCCTTAGGCGTTGTAAACTTTAAATAAAAACTATCTACTACCCCTCCAAAAGCCATTAAAAATAACGACATAAGTACAGCCGATATTAGAAAAAATAATGATGTTTTTTTTATAAATTTTTTCATTTTAAAATTGAAAATAAATAAATGATTGTGCTTTTGCTCCAAAAATAATTATAACACTTATTAATATGAAATAAATTACCCATCGTAAAACTGTAGAATTTACTTTTTGCAAATCCAACCCGTATGCTTTTTCTCTTTGTAACCATTCAATAAGAATAAGGCAAGGTATGAAAAGGACTATTCTAATATCAGGTATTTTAATATCAAATATGTTATTCGTTATTAGTCCATTAATTATGGCCTTATTAAGGTTTATAGCTTCTGTTAGATTAATGGCTCTAAAAAAAATATATGTAAAACATACCATTGCGAAAGTTAAAACCATTTTAGGAAAATCTCGTAATGTACTTTTGTTTTTCGAATTAATCTTATTAGATGAAATAGAACTAAATCGTTTTTTAGAAAAAATTACGGGAATATAAAATAAGCCATGTAAGCCACCCCAAACAATGTAATTCCAACCTGCACCGTGCCATAAGCCCGAAATTAAAAAGGTTAAGAATAGTGCCAAAAATATACCATATTTCTTGTAATCTCTATATTCTATTGCAAGTGGTGTAAACACATAATCATTTAACCAACTGGATAATGATATATGCCAACGCTTCCAAAAATCGGAAATATTAGTAGAGAAATAAGGGTAGTTAAAGTTTCTTTTAAAATTAAAACCAAATAATTTAGCAACTCCAATAGCAATATCTGTATAGCCGCTAAAGTCTGCATAAATTTGAAATGCAAATACAACAACACCTAAAATTAGCGTACCAGAAGAATAGTCTGAATAATTTTGAAATATGTCATTAACATAAGGTGCGCAATTATCTGCAATTACAATTTTTTTAAACAAACCCCAAAGCATCTGGCGAGCACCATCCACTGCGGTATTATAATCAAATTTTCTTTTTTTAAAAAACTGTGGTAATAAATTGGAGGCCCGTTCGATAGGACCTGCTACCAATTGCGGAAAAAAAGCAACAAAAGTTGCGAAGGCAATGAAGTCTTTAGTAGGCTCTAGTTTTCTTTTACTAATATCTAAGGAATATGACATTGTTTGAAACGTATAGAACGATATACCTACCGGAAGAATTATATTTAAGGAGTAGTAATCCATTTGATAGCCAATACTATTGAAAGCATCAACCCATGAGTCAATAAAAAAGTTAAAGTATTTAAAGAATCCCAACAAGCCTAGGTTAAACAAAACAGATATCCTTAACCACCTTTTTCGTATTTTGGCGTCTTCATTTTTAAAAATTTGAAGACCCACAAAATAATCTACTACGGTACTTAGCATAATAAGCGATAGGAATCTCCAATCCCACCAGCCATAAAACACATAACTTGCGATTAATAATAGAACGTTTTGAGATTTTAAATGCTTTTTTAAAATAAACCAATAAGCGCAAAAAACAATAGGTAAAAAAACAAAAAAATCAAAAGAATTAAAAATCATAATTTTATCTTTTCTCTTGAATAGAATTTACAATTTCACCAACGTTTTTCCATTCTAAAATTTGAGAGCTCGTGAACTTTATATTAAAGTGTTTTTCAATTTCAACTACTAAATAAATGTGATTTATAGAATCCCATTCATCAATATCACTAGCTACAGTTTCAGGAGTAAGAGTTATGTCTTCATTTTCAAAAACTTCACGGAAAAGTAGGTTTAATTCGTCTAGATATTCTTGCATGAGATAAAATGTTTAAAGTTGTTAAATTCTTTTAATTCTGTGTTATAGTTAATTTCATTGGTTTTTGTAAAGCTTAGTTTGTCTAATAAATCTGAAACCAATTTATTTTTTGGTGTTTCTAAATATTCTCCAATTAAATTACTAGCATTAACTTGTAATAACTGTTCTACGATTTGATTCATAGCAAAATATTCTACACCTCTTTTTAATACTCTACAACTCATAATCCAAGTATCAATAAAAAAAGTGTTGGCATCGGTTTTTTCTAATATAATTACAGATATTAGTCCGTAGTCTCCAAATTTATCTTTTAGTTTTATACTATAAGTTACATGGTTTTCAGAATTCATAAAATGAATAATATCCTCATCTGTGTAACGCTTTGTTCTTAGATTAAATTGGTTGGAACGTTGTGTTAACTGCGCAATACGTGATACATCTTCAGAATTAAAGCTTTTAATTTCTCCAATCATTTCTAATGACTTTAAGTAGTCATCCATGTTGGTTACAGATGTAATAAGCTTTTTTCTTTCAGCTTCCTGCTGATATTGTAAAGTTCTATCTTTATCATTACTCGAGAATGATGCCGTTTCAAACAAATTTAAGTCTGTTAAATACGGTAAATATAATGCAGGATCCTCTGGCAAATTTGGTACAGTAACAAGTGGTAAACTTTGTTTAACAATATCTCGTTCGGCTGGATTGTCATCTATAAATACCATAGAATCAAAACCTATATTAAGTACTTCTTGTATATACCTTATATTATCAGCCTTATTGTTCCAATTAGCAACAAAAATGGAGATGTCTTCTAGTTTTAGAACCATTTCGCTATGTTTTATAAAAGGCTCTTTAGCTACTTCTTCAGTATTTTTAGAACATACCGCGATAATTATTCCTCGCTCTTTTAATTCCTTTATCCATTTTTGCAATTTGGTAAATGCTTTTCCAATACCTAAGTTTCCAATTTGTATTTTATCAATTCCATCATCCCCAATAATACCTCCCCAGGTTGTATTATCTAAATCAATAATCAAACATTTTTTAAAACTACCTTTTAAAGCTTTTATGAATAAAGTCATGTGGTAGCTAAAATGTGCAAATGTGTCTATGGTGTAATGCAAATCGGAATTTATGTAAGCTGGCCAATCTCTATAAGCATCAATATTTTTTATATGTTTATTAATATCAAATACATAAAAATTATTTTCATTTTCAGATATATTAATAAGCGCAGTATTGGCTTTCCATAATTGATTATAAAAGCTATGAGGTACTTTTGAAAAAAGATTTCCATAAAGTTCATCATCTAATAACTCATAGGATGCGTAAATAATTTTTGCACTACTGTTATTTTTATTTAAAAAATCTATTCGGTTTTTAGCTTTATTTAACAAATCATTATGAAACTGAGCACGTGCTTCATTTGATTTTAAGGCATAAAAATCGTCTTTGATTTTAAGCGTTGATTCAAATATAATTATAATTTCAGGGTTAAAATCATATAGCTTTGAACTTGCATCAATTAAAGTGATATCAATTTGGTCAAAATCAGCTTCAAAAATATTAGGATTAAAACCTGCCAAAACAAGTTGATTTTCAATCGCTTTACAGAAAAAAGTTGTAGTATGATTTCCAAGAACTGCAATTTTTATTGCCGTATTACTTTTGGGGAAATCTTTTGCAAGTTTTTGAAGTGCTCTAAAACTTAAATTAAAGTCCATTTTTAATAATTTTAGGGTATAAGTTTATATAATTTGGTAAGCAAATATGTTATTTTTTTTTAAAACCCAATCATATTTATTTAAAATTTCGTCTAAATGTGTTATTGACTAGTTAAAGAGAATAATAAAAAGAATAAACACTAAAATATTAAGTCAACTTAGTTTGTTTTAATTTAATATGCATTTATTTTATTGCTATGTAATATTATCTAACCAAGTAACAAAAACGTCCTAATGCGTTGCGAATAATATCGTTAATAAGTATAACTTGTTAGTTGCAAATTATAGTGTAAGTTCTTTTTACCTAACATATTATTAGTGTTATTTTTATTTGGTTGTTAATTTGCAGTAAAAAAAATAGAGATGTTTGTTTAACAACATGAGGCTTAGTATTTCATTTTCAAAGGCTTCATAAAAAAAATGGCAGTAAAATTTATATTTTTTTTGTGCAACGCAAGTAAAATACATTTATATTTGAACTATAAAAGTTAAAACTTGTTAAATGAATTTGGTAAGTATTTTCTTTAAAAATAAATAGAGCATTTACTTTTTTGGTATGTTTTAAAACCTAACAACTATTACATAAATATATTTTTAGATGAAATATTTTTTAAAAAGAATATTAAGTTTTTTATTAATACCGTTTCTTTTTCTTTTAATTATAAGTATAGCTGCGTTAGTTTTTTTACCTAAATCAGAATATTATAAAATTGATCCAGCGATTAAAAACTTATATGTTGGTGACTCTCACATACAATATGCAATTGTGGATAGTTTATTGGTGGAAAGTCAAAATATTGCTGTTGAGGCTGAAACATTTTACTTCTCATATTTTAGATTAAAAAAAATACTTGAATCAGAAAATAATATAGAAAAGGTGTATTTGGGGTTAGGATATCACAGTTTAAGCAGTATTAATGATGATTTTGTCTATGGTAAAAGTTCATTTTCAACAGCTCCAAAATATTTTTACCTCCTACCTTTTAGTGAGCAAAAAAAGGTACTTTATTCAAATTACAAAAGTAATCATTTACATAACTATTTTAAAATTTTGATTAAGAGCAGCTTTAGGCCCTTAGTGAATAATTCAAAATTTGGAGGTTACTCCAATTATTTCTACAGTACTGCATCGAAAAAAAGAATTATGGATAAAAGGATTAATTATCATTTTTATAAGGACAAATTGGTTAATGGGTACTCTAATTTAAATTTATTTTATTTAGAAGAAATAATCAATCTAAGTAAAAAATATAAATTTGATTTAGTGATAATTAATACACCTTTAGATCCGTATTATAAAGAAAAAATCCCGAAAAAATTTATAAATAAATATGATGAAATAATCAATAAGTTTAATTTAAAACTTATTGATTTTTACAATTTAAGATTTGATGAGAGCTGTTTTATTCCAGATGGAGACCATCTTTCTGTAAATGGAGCTATAAAAATGACAAAGGAGCTTATTAAATAACAAATGTTTAGTAATACGGATGAAATAGCGAAAATAAACTAAGAATAGAATAATTATTACATTAAACGAATAGATAGAATTTTATGTTTTTTAACTCAATTGACTTTGCGATTTTCCTACCTATAGTGTTTATACTTTATTGGTTTGTAACAAACAAAAACTTGAAGCTACAGAATTTTTTAATAGTTGTAGCAAGTTATATCTTTTATGGCTGGTGGGATTGGAGATTTTTATCGCTAATTCTTTTTAGTACCATTGTTGATTATTCAATTGGACGAATGCTGCTAACCGAAGAGAAGCAAACTAAACGGAAGGTTTTACTTTGGACAAGTATTTTGGTAAATCTTGGATTTCTTGGTTTTTTTAAATATTACAATTTCTTTCTTGATAATTTTATAACTGCTTTTTCATTTTTTGGTTCAGAAATTAAAGCTAACTCATTGAATATTATACTACCAGTAGGAATTAGTTTCTATACTTTCCAAACTTTGAGTTATACTATTGATGTTTATAAAAAAAATCTTGAACCCACAAAAGACTTTATCGCATTTTCTGCATTTGTGAGTTTCTTTCCGCAATTAGTTGCAGGACCTATTGAAAGAGCAAAACATTTACTTCCTCAATTCTACAAGTTTAGAAAATTTGATTACGCATTAGCCGTTGATGGGATGCGTCAAATACTTTGGGGTTTATTCAAGAAGGTTGTAATTGCTGATAACTGTGCGGAATATGCAAACCAAATATTTAATAATTCTGCAGATATGAATGGAAGTACTTTGGTGCTAGGTGCTTTGTTTTTCACATTCCAAATTTATGGTGACTTCTCTGGTTATTCGGATATCGCGATTGGCACGTCACGTTTATTTGGTTTTGACCTTATGAAAAATTTTAATTTCCCTTATTTTTCAAGAGATATTGCAGAGTTTTGGAGGCGTTGGCATATTTCTTTATCAACCTGGTTTAGGGATTATCTTTATATTCCTTTAGGTGGAAGTAGAGGTGGTACATGGATGAAAGTCCGAAATACTTTTATTATATTCATAGTTAGTGGGTTTTGGCACGGTGCAAATTGGACTTTTATTGTTTGGGGTGCATTAAATGCCATTTATTTTCTACCACTTATGCTTACTAAAAATAATCGTAATAATATGGATATTGTAGCTAAAGGAAAAAACTTCCCGAATATTAGAGAGTTTTCTGCTATATTGCTAACTTTTAGTTTAACTGTTTTCGCATGGATATTTTTTAGAGCAAATAACATTAACCATGCATTAAGTTATATTTCTGAAATATTTTCATCATCACTTTTTACCTTACCAAAATTTGATGGAATTGGAAGTGCTTTAATAATAATTTTTATTGTAGGAATTTTTGTTTTAGTTGAGTGGAAAGGGAGAGCGGGCGAATTTGCAATTGCTCAATTAGGATTAAATTGGAAACGACCAATAAGATACTTAATGTATTATATAATTATTATCGCCATATTTTGGTTTGGAGGTAAAGAACAACAATTTATTTATTTTCAATTTTAATATGAAACAGTTTTTTATTAAAATTTGTTATTTTATAGCTTTTCCGATAATAATATTGTTATTATTATTTTGTATGCATTTAAAATTCCCATTGATGTCTGACTATGACTTTGACGGAGGATTAAAACTAAAACATCAATTATTAGAAAAAAATAAGGATAAAAAAAAAATAGTATTTATTGGTGGAAGTAATCTGGCATTAGGCCTTGATTCCAATAAAATTCAATCTTCGTTCCCGGACTATCAAATAATTAATTATGGCCATCGATTTCATTATGGATTAGACTTCTATATAAGTGAAATTAAAAATTATTTAAATAAAAATGATATTATAGTTATCGTTCCCGAATACCAATTAATTTTAGATGATTACTTTGGCAATCAGCCATTGGCAAAATTACGTATAGAAAACTTAAATTATTCGGATTTTAAAATTGATATTTCTCCTAGAGATTTTCTTTCTTATGTTAATGAAAGGTTTAGATTTCTAATTAAATTGAAAGAGGGTACATTTCCAAATCAAAAAAGCCACAATAGGGCTAGTGCTTTTAATAAATTTGGCGATTGTAACGCTCATTGGTATTGGGAAAATAAAAAGCATCAGGACTATATCGACCCAGATATAATAAATGTTGTATCCACGAACTATCTTAAAAGTTTTACTGACACTTTCACTAAAAGAGGAAACCTTATTTTATTAATCCCTCCTATGTATGAAAAAAACAGCTATAATCTAAGTGAAAATTTAGTTGAAGTAAACGTTGAATATTATAAAAAAGCAAGCTTAAATTATGCGTACCCGACCGATAAAATGATTTTGGATTCCAAATATTTTTACGATTCGCCGTACCATCTGTTATACGAAGGAATTGACATTAAAACGAATATAATTATTTCTGTGTTAATGAAAAACATAAAAGAACGAACAAACAACAGGCATTAAACGATGGTTGAATTAGTTGAAAGTGTAATTTATGGTATAGTTTCAGTTTAATATTAGTTTGTAAATCTCTTTTAGGACTAATTTTGCTTTTATGCATTTCTATTTATTTTCTATACCTAACTTTGGATAACATTCTATTTAAATTAGAAAAAATGTGCTTTTTCTGTTTGTTTCAATTTATAACCTGTTAATTACCACTAATTATGGTGTAATGATGATGATTTATAATAACAACTAAATATTAAAATATTTAATTGTTACAGCTTTCTATTATTCTAGTTTTATAATTCTTGCAGGGTTGCCAACTACTGTACTATTGGCTGGAATATTTTTTGTTACCACACTACCTGCGCCAATTTTAACATTATCGCCTATGGTAATACCTCCTATAACTATTGCTCCTGTATAAATAGAAACATTATTGCCTATTATGGGGCGTTTACCATTAACTTCGCCAATGGTTACTAAGTGGTTAACATAAAAGTTTTCGCCTATAGATTCTGCATTTAATATGGTACTATAAGGGTGCCCTGTTAAAATACCTCCGCCTAGTTTAGTAGACATATCTATTCTAAAATATTTTTCCTTAGGCATATAAATATTAAGCAAGCTTGTAATTAGACTTCTATTTCTAAAATAAAAAATGGTTCTAAAGTCTGGAGAAAGGGATAAAAACCTAATGAGTAGCTTGGTATGAGATCCAGAAATTTGTTTTTCTTTTGCCCATCTTTCAATATCCATATCTATTGTAGCCTTTACCGAACTACGTTTATAAATTATAAGATGCGGTATTAAAAGTAAAGTATAAATAAAACCATGTATAAACTTCATATTAATTTATTTTATCATTTAAATACGTATTAGCTACATGCTCTAAATTAAACTTGTCTAACAAATTATTTTTGTGGTTTTGTAATGTATTGCGATATGTTTGGGTATGCAATACATCATGCAATGCGTTGGCAAATAAGGTTTCTTCTTGAATAAATGTATTATCTTTTGGTATGCCTAAACGCCCTTTAAACAAATTAGGTGTAATTATCCCACTTTCTACTATTAAGTTTTTATTGGTTTTATTGTGCGCTTTTAAACTCATGAGTTCTAATATACCCTCGGTACAATTTGAAGTAACAATAGGTGTACCTAAACAAATGGCTTCTACAATAACATTTGGTGTGCCCTCATAGTGTGACGAAAGTACTAGAGCATCTGCTTTTGCAAGGTATTTATATGGGTTAGATTTTCTACCTAAAAAAACAACGTTTTTATCAATTTTAAATGTTTCGATTAAAGACTTAACATGATTGGTAACAGATGCATCACCATCTCCAATAATTAGTAATTGGGTTTCTGGACTTTCTTTTAGCAGTAACGAAAACGCTTTTATTAAGTGCCAAGGTGATTTTTGAGTAGATAGCCTACCTAAAAACAGCAGTGTTTTTGTTTTAAAAAGCGTGTCTTGTTCTTTTGCGTTTAAAGGTTCTAAAGCTTTTTTATTAATTTCCTCTATATCATGTGGGTTATAAATGACTTTTAAGTTTTCTTCAAATTTATAATCACATTGTTTTATTAAATCTTCCTTTATAGCTTTACTTATACATACTAACTTATCTAGCTTTTTATAGGTGTATTTAAAACCAAACCTAGTAAGTTTACTTAGTTTAGAATTATTACTTAGCTCTACACTTTTTAACGCGTGTATGCTTCCTATTTTATATTCATTTGTAAATGTAAGTGAGCTGTATAGGTTTGGTGGATCTCCAAATGCTATAGAGTGTGTTATTTTGTGTTTTTTAATTAAAGCCCGAAGCTTTAATGGGGCCTTTAAATTAAATAATAACCTATTAGCTTTTGTCATGTCTTGATAGTCTAATTTTGATAAGAATAACTCATCTTCATCAAAATTTATAATATCAGATTCCAATTTTATGAACTTTACAGCTTTAATAAAATACCCCTGTTTTTTGTAGAAATTATAAAAGGAATACGCTAATCGTTCCATGCCTCCAACACCGCCATAGGGTAAAATTAGTAAAATACGTTTCATAATTATTTTTTAATTAAACTCTGGAATAAATTGTCCCATTGGGCTACTATTTGTTCGGGGAAATAACGCTTTACATCTATTTTAGCCTTTTGCCCCATGTTTTTTCTAAGTTCCTCATTATTTATAAGCTTGATAACACCTAGAGCTAAACCCTTAACATCGCCATTTGGAACTATAATACCATTTTTTTTATCTGTTATAATATCTGATGGGCCATAAGGGCAATTAAATGCTACACAAGGTACACCGTAGGCCATAGCTTCTGTTAGGACCATGCCAAAGCCTTCATAGCGTGAGGATAAAACATATACAGACGCTTCTTTATATTTTTCTTTTATGTTTTTTACTGGAGGGTAAAAATTCACAATATCTTTAATATTAAGTGTTTTAGCTAATCCGTCTAGATTTTCTTTTTTACTAATGGTACCATAAATATGCAATGTCCAGTCTGGAAATTTTTTATTTACCATTTGCCAACTTTTTAATAAACGGTCATATCCTTTTTGGTAGCTCTGTTTACCAACGGCCAAAACTATTTTATTACTAAGAGTACTACTTTCTTCGGGATAAAAGGAAAGCGGGTTTGGGATTACCATAATGTTTTTTAAACGCCATTCATTTAAATTACCATTAGTTAAAACCACAAATTTATTGTAGAATTTAGCTCCAAAATTCATGAGTTTAAAAGTAATTCCTATTTTAAATTTTGATAAAATAGATTTGTTTTCGCTTGAGTTTCCAGCCTGACGCGATACATGCCTCTCATAAACCATAGGTGCTGGTTTACCTAATAATATGGGTAAAAACAATCCTTTAAGTCCATCATCACAAACGGCTATAACATCTGGGTTTATAGATGCAATTGTTTTTCGAAGACTATTAACATACTTAAACACTTTTAGAATAGGATTACCAACTGCTATAACATTATGGTAAACTATTTTATTACTGAATTCATAAAACAGATCTGTACGATCTTGGTTCAACGTTATAATATGTACATCATAATCATACTTATCTGCCAACATACTAGCTTTTATAGAAAGGACTCTTTCCAAACCGCCAGGGCCGTCTATTCTATTTACAATGTAAACAAGCTTCATTTAATAGTATTGTTTTATGATAAGAATTTTTTTACTCGATCTTTTAAAGCATTAGCTAAATCATGATGCTTTTCAAGGTTCTTTATTTTTGTGTTTTTATCAATTTTACCTTCCAAATTAAAATTATTTGTAAAACTCCCGGTTTTACTATCGATATCAATTCTATTAAATAGCTCTAGAATACCATCAAAACGGCAAGAATCAACAAAACTTTCAAATCCATTAACAAAAATTACCGGGGTTCCTAACGCTAAGCAGGGTAGTGCACAGTGAATTCTAGAGGTAATTACTAATTTAGCTTTTGCATATTTTTTTAATAAATCTTCTGCCATTTCAAACTTTTGTTCTGTGGTATAGGTATTTGAAGGCGGCTCCTGATTAACAAAATGTGCGGTTTCTAAAAGTTCTGGACTAATAAAGTTTTTTAAATGTTTGTTTTTTTTATTTAATTTAAAAGCTGTACCATTTAAAACATTACGCACCGTAGCTTTTGCGTTATAAAATATTTTTTCTGGCCTTGGGTAGCTGTATAAAGGATCGACTATGTATATGTCGTCTCCACGTTGGGAGTCTGGTACTTTATACGAATCCAATGTAAGGGTTAAACAGCCTGTAAAATAAGCATCGATACCTTTTTCTATAAGCGTGTTTGCCGTAAATTGATCTCTACAACCAATAGGTTCATGCTTTTTTAAATAGGCAATACCTTTTTCGCTTAACATAAAAGGAGCAGCGGTATTATTCATGTGAAAGGATACAAATAAAGGGTCGATATCTTCTGAAGGTACCCAATTATGAATGTTATGTGTAAACCATCCATTCATAATTAATTTAGTTTTTTCACCTTTATATTCTCCCAGCTTTTCTCGGTTTAAAAACGTATCTACCTTAGGTAAAAATTGTTTAGCCGCTAAGCTTTGTATATTATCGCCTACATTAAAAAAGCGTTTGTTTTCGTCGTATTTTAGTAATCCGTATTTCATAATAAAAGGGCTATCTTAATTTTTTATATATGTTGTATAAACCTGAAAATTTATTTCTTATTAAAAACTTTATTTTACTTTTTTTACTTTTAGGTGTGTCAATTTTTTTCTGCAATAAGTTATGGATTTCGCCATTCCTAATTCTATCTAGTTCTATTTTCTCTATAGAGGCGTCCTTAAATGTGTATATAGATTTTGTGTTTTTTGCCTTTTCCATGAGTTCCCACCAGAAATATTGCATGCCTTTACTGGCACTTCCATAGTTTAGGTTTGCAAACATTTTTGTGTAAACATGCTCATCCACATTAAAACCATAATTGTTTGGGTTTTTACCGTTAAGAATGAGACCCAAAATGGTACGGTAGCATTTTTCGCATTTGCTACAATTAAAAGAGCTACGTAGCTCCGAATAACAAACACGCAATTTAAAGTTGATGTTTTTTTCTTCTGAAAACTGCGTAATTAAATCGACTTTGTCTTGACGTTGGAGCTCGTAACCATCATGAAAAACTTTTATACCTGCCCAAGAAATACTTTGATCGATTTGTGGTGTTGAACCCCAAGCGATAGCAATTTGCTCGGTATAGGAGGATGCAATGTAAATTTTATTATAACCATTTAAATAGGATATAGGAGCAAGAGAACCAATTAAAGACAGGCCATGTTGCACCTTACCCCACCAACCAACTTCTTTTAGTAAAAGCTCTACTTGATAGGTATAAAACGTACGTACATTGGTTTCTATATATCGCTTTTTATTTTGTTTTAGTAGTGGTTCTTCTTCTATAAAATTTGTAAAGCTTAACCATTGTTCTTGATCTTCAATTTCAATATCTGCACCTAAAATAGTTACTAAATCTGGGGTTTCAGAAAAGGTTCTAATGTAGGTTGCGTAGGCATCAACACCGCCACTAAAAAGCATGGCAGAGTTTGTTTGGCTAATTGTGTTTTTTACAAGTTTTAAGGCTTTAATTTCGCCCTTTAGTTCATAGTCCGGAAATTGCTTTTCAAATTCAATTTTAACTTGTTTTAAGGCATTAAAAAAATCTTCGTCTAGTTCCGGAACTTCTATATTGAAACCTGCAAACCATGCAATAGGTAATACATTAGAAATAAAAGGAATAGCCAGAATACTTTGAGGTACACTTGATAATTCTTGCTTATATTTAGAATAAAACGGTATGTTTTTATTAAAATATTTTTTTGAATTTGTATTTGTACTATAATCATATACAATCTTATGATTATGGTCTGCTAATTGTATGTTATTAAGTTTTACCATGTTATTATTTTAAGAACTTTAGTACGGGACTTAATGTGGTTTTAAATAGTTGTTTCTCGAAAGGTATTAAGCCCATGTTATACATGAGCAATGAAAATACTACAGCATATATTACCGCTTTTATAATAAAATTCCACCAACCAAAACCAGGAATAAAATTTATAGCATAACCTATAGCAAAAGCTATAATAACTACAACAAAAGTTTTGTTTAAAAGGCTTTTAAAGAATCTAGGAATATTTAAACCAATAGTTTTATGATAATAAAAATTCATGACATTTTGAACAATTAACCATGCTATTACCGTACCCACCATCATACCAATGGCTTGATACTTTTTGGCAAGAATAGCACCTAATACGGTTCCTATTAGCATAAAGGATAAATATAATATGGCTTTAAACCTTAATTTGCTTTTTGCTTCTAAAATAGAATTACCAAAACCTTGAACTAGGGGCAGGGTATAAGCAACCATTATCATTAATGCAATGATCCATGATTGGAAACTCCCGTCTTCTCCTAATTCGCTACCCACCCAAAGAAATACAAATTGTTTTCCAAAAAGCGTGAACGCTGTAAGAATAAACATGAGTACTATAAAGGATAATCGACCAATTTTTATCATCATATCTGTAAGTTCTTCACCCGAAGCATCATCTACAGACATTTTTGTTGCTCTTGGTAAAAACACACTTGAAATTGCTGTTGAAAAGGCACCGTAGTAAGTTCCTAAAACAATACCAATTCCATAAATAGTTAGTATTTCTGGCGGACTTATGCGGCCTAATACCCAATGTCCAGCTTTCCATTGAAATAACGACACTAATGCAAAAACAAAGATCCAGGTAGAATAACTAAAAATATGTTTTATGAATTTTATAGAAAACTCGTGTAGCTTAATTTTTACCTTTAGTTTTTTAAATACATAATAACTAGTAATACCTATAATTAGAATATTAAATACAGAATCTATAATAACTAAAGAAATGGATTTTCCTCCTAATATTAATACCGCAACTACAGTAATAGAACGTAAAATATATCTTGCAATATTAAGCGTTTTTGGAAATACAAAATTTTCGTGTCCATAACATATACCAGTTAAAGCAGCTCCCGGTAAACCTATAGCTAAATTAAAAATAAAAATTTTATAAATGGTTTTAGCAATTTCAATTTCGGACGCATTCATTTTGGTAAAATACGTATCGATATAATTATAAAAAATAATGCCAATACTAACAATAACCGTAGATATAATTAGGTATAGAAGCATGGTGGTAGCTAAAAAGTTTTCTTGACCCTTACTATCATTTTCTGCTCTGTATTTAGCCACAAAACGAACTATGGTGTTGTTAAGACCAAAATCCAATAAAGAAATGGTACCAACTAACGCCCCAATGGTTAGGTAAATTCCATATTCGGATTTTCCTAAATGGTTTAATATAAAGGGCGTCATTAGTAACCCAATTACATTGGTTAAAACTATAGTAGCATAGTTTAAAAAGGCTCCTTTTTTTAATTGGCTCAAAATAATTGTTTTTAGGATAGATTTATAATCTACCGGTTACGCCCTCTTTTAAAACACCTTTTACATCATAAAGCACACCATTTGTATTTAATAGGGCCTTAAAATTAATGTCTAGAAACTCTTTATGTGCTACAGTTAATACAATAGCATCATATTTTTCTTGGGGTAAATCTCTTGTTGTTTTTAAATTATATTCATGTTTTACCTCTTCAGGATTTGCCCAAGGATCATATATTGTAATAGCAGTGCCGAAACTAGCTAATTGGCTAATAACATCTACGGCTTTTGTATTTCTTACATCCGGACAGTTTTCTTTAAAAGTTATACCTAATGCTAATACCTTAGCTCCCTTTATTCTAATATCATTCTTAACCATTAATTTAATGATTTCGGAAGCTACATATTGCCCCATACCATCATTTACACGTCGGCCGGCTAAAATAATTTCTGGATGATACCCAACTTCTTGCGCTTTTTGTGCTAAATAATAAGGGTCTACACCAATGCAATGTCCGCCAACAAGACCTGGCTTAAACGGAAGAAAATTCCATTTTGTACCAGCTGCTTCTAAAACAGCGTGCGTATCAATATCCATTAAATTAAATATTTTTGCTAACTCGTTTACAAATGCAATGTTAATATCGCGTTGCGAGTTTTCTATAACTTTAGCGGCTTCGGCTACCTTTATAGTAGGAGCAAGGTGAGTTCCTGCAGTAATGATGCTTGAATATAGAGCATCTACTTTTTTACCAATTTCTGGTGTTGAACCAGCAGTTACTTTTAAAATTTTATCTACGGTATGTAATTTATCTCCTGGGTTAATACGCTCCGGGGAATAGCCAGCGAAGAAATCTTGGTTAAATTTTAAACCACTTACTTTTTCTAGAACAGGAATACATTCATCTTCGGTAGCTCCTGGATAAACGGTAGACTCATAAATTACAATATCTCCCTTTTTTAATACTTTACCAACTGTTTCGCTAGACTTGTATAAAGGCGTTAAATCTGGTCTGTTATTTTTATCGATAGGTGTAGGTACTGTTACTACGTAGTAATTACAATCTTCAATATCTTTAATATTATGAGAACAATAAAGTCCTACATTATCATTTGATGTATCCTTTAAAACAGCTTTTAAAATATCGTCTTCAACCTCTAAAGTAACATCTTTACCTTGAGTAAGTTCTGAAACTCGTCTTTGGTTTATATCGAATCCAACCACGGCGTATTTGGTTGCAAATAATCTAGCTAGTGGTAAGCCTACATAGCCCAGTCCTATAATCGCGATTTTTTCTTTATTCATAATTTATTATTGTCCAATTGAAGAATATTCGAAACCTATTTTTATCATTTCAGTTTTGTCTAGAAGGTTTCTTCCATCAAAAATAAAAGCAGGTTTTTTCATGTTTACATATATTTTGTTCCAATCATACGATTTAAATTCGTCCCATTCTG
Source organism: Algibacter pectinivorans (assembly GCF_900112595.1). Classification (GTDB taxonomy): domain Bacteria; phylum Bacteroidota; class Bacteroidia; order Flavobacteriales; family Flavobacteriaceae; genus Algibacter_B; species Algibacter_B pectinivorans. Next base: position 456,043 of record NZ_FOMI01000003.1, read on the forward strand.
TTAAAATGGCAACCGCATGTGTATCTTTTAGTGCCTCGTAAGGATTGCTAAATACAGTAACTTGTTGCTCGTTTTCACTTACAGACCTGGTATTTAAATAATTTAAATCTGATTGCATTTTTTTAGCAGGTACTTTTGGGTCGTAAACGGAGATGCTAGCTTGTTCGTTTAGCAAATAATCTGCCACATAAATAGCAGCAGATTCCCTAGTATCATTGGTGTCTTTTTTAAACGCCCATCCCAGAAACCCAATTTTTTTTCCGGAAACGGTATTATAAAGTGTATTTACAATATGGTCTGCAAATCGCCTTTTTTGATGATCGTTAAATAGCGTAACTTGCTCCCAATAATCGGCAACTTCATGCAAATTATAGCTGCGTGCTATATATACTAAATTTAAAATATCCTTTTGAAAACAAGACCCGCCAAATCCTACCGAGGCTTTTAAAAACTTAGGTCCAATTCTAGAATCCATGCCAATAGCTTTTGCTACTTCGTTTACATTGGCTTCGGTTTTTTCGCAAAGCTCTGAAATGGCATTAATAGACGATATACGCTGCGCTAAAAACGCATTAGCCGTTAGTTTTGAAAGCTCTGAAGACCATACGTTAGTTCTTAATATTTTATCTTGTGGTACCCAACTTGCATAAATATTAGCTAAAACCTCAATAGCATCTTCAAATTCGCCCCCAATAAGTACACGATCTGGATTAATTAAATCTTGAATAGCAGTGCCTTCCGCTAGAAACTCAGGATTTGAAAGTATACTAAATTTAACATCGCTTCCTGTATTATCTAGAATACTTTTAATCGCTTGAGCTGTCCTTACTGGAAGAGTCGATTTTTCTACCACAATTTTATTTGTGGTGGCTACTTTTGCAATATTTCTTGCACATAGCTCAACATATTTTAAATCTGCTGCCATCCCTTTACCTTTTCCATAGGTTTTAGTGGGCGTGTTAACAGATATAAAGATCATCTCAGATTCATCAATTGTTTTATCAATCTCTGTAGAAAAAAATAAATTTTTTCCTCTGGTTTCTTTAACAATTTGAGCTAAACCAGGCTCGTAAATAGGAAGATTGTTTACATCGGCATTATTCCATGCATCAATTCTGTCTTGATTTACATCAACAACAGTAACTGTTATGTTTGGGTTTTTTTTAGCTATTACAGCCATGGTTGGTCCACCAACATATCCTGCACCAATACAACAAATTTTTGTAACTTTCATTTGCGTAACTATAAATTTTTCCAATACCATTTAACAGCTTCTTTAATGCCGCTATTAATATTAAATTTAGGATTATAATTTAAAAGTTTTTTAGCTTTTTCTATTGATGCTAAAGAATGGGGGATATCTCCAACACGGTTTTCACGATGTTTTATATCGATGTCCTGAATAGTTGAATCAAACTCAGAAAGGTTGCTTTTTAATACGTTAGCCAACTGTAAAAGCGTTGTTCTGTCGCCATAGGCCACATTATAAACGGTATTTAACGCTTCTTGGTTAGTAGTTGTTAATGCTAAAATATTCATTTGAACCACGTTGTCAATATACGTGAAGTCTCTTGAGTAGCTACCATCTCCATTAATAATAGGAGATTCTTTATTTATAAACTGTTTTACGAATAATGGGATTACGGCTGCATAAGCTCCATCTGGATCTTGACGCTTACCAAACACGTTAAAATAGCGTAAACCAATAGTATCTAAGCCATACGTTTTCTGAAAAATATCGGCATATAACTCATTAACATATTTAGTAATAGCGTATGGAGATAAAGGTTTTCCTATAACATCTTCAACTTTAGGTAGCGCCTCATGGTCCCCATAAGTTGATGAACTTGCAGCATATACAAAGCGTTTAACTTGAGCATCTTTGGCTGCAACTAACATATTTAAAAAACCAGATACATTAACATCATTAGTAGTAATAGGGTCGTTAATAGAACGTGGTACAGATCCTAAAGCTGCTTCATGTAAAATATAATCAACATCTTTACATGCTTTTTTACAATCTTCAAGATTTCTTATGTCGCCTTCAATAAGTTTAAAATCTGAATTACCAAGAAAGGGTTCAATGTTTTTTCTTTTTCCTGTTGAGAAATTATCTAAGCAGACAGTTTTAATGCTATTGGCTAGTAGTACTTCGCATAAATTAGAGCCAATAAAACCTGCTCCTCCTGTGACTAAAACTGTTTTATTTTGTAAATTATGAAACATTCAATTTGGGTTTATTTTATTTTACAGGACAAATATGTAAAAAAATAAATTAACAAGCGTTTTTATTATTCTAAGTAGAGGTTTTTTACGACAAAAAACTTAAAACAAATAGAATGTAGGAATTTATCGGTAAAAATGCACTTTATAACCCCGATTAAAAATAGTTGTTTTTATTAAAATTACAGTACAGCTTTTAAATAACCGTTATAACACAATAGTTAAAACCATAATCATATTTAAGTATAGTATAACTGTTTTTTTAATACTTAATGTTTATTAGAACAAATACATTCATCAGCTATAATAAGTAATATAAAGGCTAAGAAAACAGCGCAGCCCTCCAATTTACCCGTAAATAAACTACCTAAAGGAATAACTAATTTACTGGTCCTTATCTAAGTTATAAAACAACAAGCTTTTTATGGTAAAATAAGTACCACTACTTATAAAAAGGCTAGTCCAGCTATCGATAATGTGCTAACTTTTACTATGAAAATTAAACAAAAGGTATTTAACCGATTTAAAATACTGTTTTAGCGAAATAACTAGATTGATGGTTAATAAATTTAAAACAATTATTAAATTTGTCTCAACAAAATGAAATTAGATTGATTAATAGCAAATTAATTTAATTGTATTAAATGTAATTTATAAGTACCAGGAAACACTTAAATATTCAAACTCTCAAATTAAGAATTTGTGGATAACTTATTCGTTTTAAATGTTTGGTGGTTGTTTAATACTTAGTTTAACTATTTTATCAAAATTAATTTTGTTATATGTACACTAGAGGGAATATTATTCATGTTTATTTAAATATTAATTTATGGGCTTGTAGAATTATAAGTTCTAATTTTTCTTGTAATTAAGTTAAATAAATGATGCTAACAAAAACAAAAATTTATTTGTCTTCCCCTCATATGGGAACTTCAGAGCAAAAGTATGTATCAGAAGCTTTTGATACTAATTGGATAGCTCCACTTGGGCCGCACGTTGATGGCTTTGAAAATGATATAAAAAGTTATTTAGGAGGTAAAAAAGAAGTAGCTGTATTAAGTTCAGGAACAGCTTCTATTCATATGGCATTGAAGCTTTTAGGAGTAACACGTGGTGACGAAGTTTTATGTCAAAGCTTCACCTTTTCGGCTTCAGCTAATCCCATTCTGTATCAAGGTGCTTCACCTATATTTATAGATAGCGAAAGAGATACATGGAATATGTGTCCAGAATTGTTAGAGATTGCTATTAAAGATAGAATTGAAAAACACAAAAAACCCAAAGCCATAATTGCCGTACATCTATATGGAATGCCTTACAAAGCTAATGAAATTAATGCTATAGCTAATAAATACGATATTCCGGTAGTTGAAGATAGTGCCGAAGCTTTAGGTAGCACTTATTTTGGTAAGACGTGTGGTATGCTTTCGGATATGGGTATTATTTCATTTAATGGTAATAAAATTATAACAACATCTGGTGGAGGAGCGTTAGTAGTAAAAACAAAGGAGCTGAAAGAAAAAGCTGTGTTTTATGCAACGCAAGCCAGAGATAATGCCGCTCATTATGAGCACTCATCTATTGGATATAATTATAGAATGAGTAATGTTTTGGCAGGTATAGGAAGAGGGCAGATGGAAGTACTTGATGATAGAGTACGTGCTAGGAGACAGAATTTTGAGTTTTACAAAAAACATTTGTCTGAATTTAAAGACATTACATTTTTAGAAGAACCGGATAACTTCTTTTCGAACAGATGGATTACTTGTATTGAAACACCATCATTCGAATTAAGAGAAAAAATAAGATTAGAATTATTAAAAGACGATATAGAATCTAGACCATTATGGAAACCAATGCATATGCAACCTATTTTTAAGGATAATTTGCATTTTAGTAACGGTATTTCTGAAGATCTTTTTCAAAGAGGACTTTGTTTACCTAGTGGCTCTAATTTAACACAGGATGATTTATCCAGAATCCTAAATAATATTACTAAAACCCTCAAATTATGATAAACAATTATTTTATTAACTTCTCTCAAAAATATGTATCCAAGTGGTTGGTATTTGCTATAGATTTGGTTTTAATCTTAGTTGCTTTTTTTGCTGCTTATGTTATAAGGTTTAATTTTACATTAGATTTTGATTTAAATCAGTTCTTTATAGAAATACCATTCTTAATTGTGGTTTCTGCAGTTAGTATGCTTTTTGTAGGGTCTTTTAGAAGTGTTATTAGACATACGGGATTTACAGATGTTCTTAATGTATTTAAATCTGTTTTGTTAATGTCTCTACTATGTATATGCTTTGTACTAACAAATAGAGCGGCTAGTATTATTCCAGGATTTACCATACCGCTTTCAATAATAGTAATACATGCACTATTAAGTTTTGTAATACTTAGTGCTAGTAGATTAGCCTTTAAAATGGGTTACAAATACTTGAAATGTAAATTTTTATCTACAAGACGTGTGTTAATTTATGGAACAGGGGACTCGGCAATTGCAACCTATAACGCTTTACTAAATAATGCTACGGTAAGTTTTACAGTAGTAGCCTTTATTAATAACCAAGCTAAAAAGAGTTCTAAAATTATAAATGGAATTCCAATTTTAAATTATAAAGCTTTAAATGAACATTATCTATTTAATAATGACATTGATGAAATTATTGTAACACCTCAAAATACAGAGACAAGTAAACTTATGCAACTTATGGATAGTTTGTCTGACTCTGGTGTAAAAGTAACCAAAGTGCCACCAATTGAACAATGGATTAATGGTGAGTTAAGTGCTAAACAGATAAAACAAGTACAAATAGACGACTTATTAGGGCGTCCTCCAATTGAAATTGATAACCCTAATTTATTAAGCGAATTTAATGGCGAAACTGTACTTGTTACAGGAGCAGCTGGGTCTATAGGAAGCGAATTAGTAAAACAATTATCGAACTTTAATGTTAAACATTTAATTTTAGTAGACCAGGCTGAATCTGCTCTTTATGATGTACAACAAGACTTAAAACGTGAAGGTAAACATAGTTATACGGCTATTGTTGCAGATATTAGAGATGGCTTAAGAATGGACACCATTTTCCAAATGCACAAACCAACTATGGTTTTTCATGCCGCTGCGTATAAACATGTCCCTTTAATGGAAAAATCGCCTTATGAAGCTATAAAAATTAATGTAAACGGCACCAAATTGCTTGCAGATACTGCGTCGAGATATAATGTGAAAAAATTTGTTTTTGTATCTACAGATAAAGCCGTTAATCCTACTAGTGTAATGGGGGCTACTAAACGTATGGCAGAAATGTATATTAGCTGTCTTCAAAAGGAAAGTAAAACCAAGTTTATTACTACACGTTTTGGTAATGTATTAGGATCAAATGGCTCTGTTATACCTTTATTTAAAAAACAAATAGAGGCAGGTAGTGCTTTAACCTTAACTCATAAAGATATTACCAGATATTTTATGACTATTCCTGAGGCTGCACAATTAGTATTAGAAGCAGGAACTATGGGTAAAGGTGGAGAGATATTTATTTTTGATATGGGAGAATCTGTTAAGATTTATGACCTTGCCAAAAATATGATAAAACTATCTGGATTAAGATACCCCGAAGATATCGATATTAAAATTACAGGACTTAGACCTGGAGAAAAGTTATATGAAGAATTGTTAGCTAATGGTGAAAACACCTTGTCTACATACCATAAAAAAATATTAATAAGTAAAACAAGGGAACTTGATTATGCTAAAGTAAAATCTGAAATTGAAGAGCTTTGTATAACAAATCGTTTTCAAAGCAATAATATTGTAATGAAAATGAAAAATTTAATTCCTGAGTATAAATCTAATAACTCTGAATACGAAAGATTTGATGCTCGAGTTAAAACATATAAAAAAGCAAAAGGAATATTAAATAAACCTAATAGTACAAAAAAACGCACCATTTAAATTAGTTATTTTTATAAAGATTAATTTATAAATAAATAACTCGTATATTTATTTCGGTTAAAGCCCTAAATGATTAAAATAAGTATGAATATTCCATTATTACCTTGTAAGGAAAAATTATTATCAATTCTAATGTTCATTTTTTTATTAACCTCTTGTGGTTCTAAAAAAGACATTATTTATTTTCAAAACGCTAAGGACTTCGAAACCTTAGTGGATACCGATACATTTACACCTAAATTTAAAGTTAATGACATTGTAAGTGTATTTGTTTCTACATTCGATTTGGAGGCTGTAAAGCCTTTTAACATGTACAAGAGTACAACAGAAAATCAAGCAGAAATTGTTGATTATGTAATAGATATTAATGGAAATATTGATTACCCTGTTTTAGGTAAAATTAAATTATTAGGTTTAACAGTTGAAGAAGCTAAAACTTTATTTAAAGAAAAACTTTCTGACTATCTTAAAGACCCTATTGTAAATATTAGAATTCTAAACTTTAGAATATCTGTTCTAGGTGAAGTAGATAACCCTGGTAGATATGAGGTGTCGGGAGAACGCATAACATTGCTTGAAGCCATAGCCATGGCCGGTGATTTAACTATAAAAGGAGAAAGAAAGAATGTATTGGTAATTAGAGATTTTAATGGTACAAAAACCTACTCTAGATTTGACTTGACAAGTAAAGAATTATTTAATTCACCTGTATATTATCTTACACAAAATGATGTGGTTTACGTGCAGCCTAATAAATCTGCCATTAGTGGATCTGTTAGTGATGCAAGAATTGGCACCATTATTTCTGTTGTATCTTTCCTTGTTACAACTTCATTATTATTGATTACTAGAAATTAGACATTACACATGGCTTTAATAGAAAATGAAAATTTATCTAATAGCAATTCTGAGGATTTTAATTTAAAGAAAATGCTATTTACATACTTAAAACAATGGAAATGGTTTGTTTTTAGCTGTATTGTATTTGTTGCATTAACTTTTTTTAAGTTACGTTATACAACACCTCAATATTCTGCAGTTGCTAAGATTATGCTTATTGATGATAGTGACAAGTCGTCTGGAGCTTTAAAAGATTTGGCTCTTTTTTCTGAGAAAGAAGATGCCAAAGTTGATGATGAAATACAGGTAATTAAATCTAGAAGTTTTTTAAGAAACATAATAAAAAAACTTAATTTAAATGTTACCTATTACGCTAAGGGTAGAATACAAGAAATAGAGTTATACAAAAAATCGCCTATTACTTTAAACTTTATTGAGTCGGATTCTATTATAGATAATATAAGCTTTAGTTTTTATGTGCAAGTACTATCTAATACTGAGTTTACATATAAGATAAAAGAGGATGCCATTGCTAAAAAATATACGTTTGGCGAAACCATATCTACAAATTTTGGAGGAATAATAGTTACTCCTGTAGAAGCCACACTAAATAATTATATAGGTAGCACTATTAAAGTAAACATAGCGAAATTAGAAAGTCTTTCAGAGTCTTTAAAAAATAGAGTTAAAATTGCACCTTCTGGAAAATCTTCCAAAGTAATTAGTATTGGTTTAACAGATCCGGTAATACAAAAAGCCAAGGATATAATAAATACACTAATTGATGAATATAATAGGTCTACAATTGATAAAAAAAATGAAATATCCAATAACACTGCAGATTTTATTAATGAACGTGTAGAGTTAATTGCTGAAGACCTTGTAAATGTTGATAATAGTATTGTACGCTTTAAAACTGGTAATAAACTAACCGATGTTAGTAATGAAGCTATGAAATTTTTAGAATCCAGTACTATGAATCAGCAAGACATGGATCAATCTAAAATAGAATTAAGTTTACTAAATTCAATGAAGGGTGCTTTAGGAAATGATGCGGCAAAATTTCAACCGGTACCTTCTAACTTAGGATTGGGAGATGCTGCTATTGCAGGACTTTCTAGTAAGTATAATGAGTTATTACAAAGAAGAAAGACATTATTAAAAAGTGCAGGAGAACAAAACCCCATAGTAGTTGAACTAGATCAAACACTTTCTAGTATTCGTCAAAATTTAACACAGAGTATTGATAACTCCAGTAATTCATTAAAAATTAGAATTAATAATCTACAAAATCAATCCTCTAGGATTAATTCCAAAATTTTATCAGTTCCAGGACAAGAAAGTAAATTACGATCTATAGAGAGAAAACAGGGTATTAAAGAACAACTGTATTTATATTTATTACAAAAAAGGGAAGAAGCGGCCATATCCTTAACGGCAACATCGCCTAGTGCAAAAATTATTGATGAAGCTTATAATAGCAATGGTGGACCTGTTTCCCCTAATAAAAAAATAGCTTATATAGCGGCTTTATTTTTTGGACTAGCTGTACCTTTTGGAATCATTTATATTAAAGGTTTATTAGATACAAAAATTCATAATAAAGAAGACCTAGAACGAGAAGTTAAAAACATATCCGTGTTAGGAGAAATTCCAAAGCTAAGTAATGGAGATAACCATCTAGTTCAGAAAAACGATAGATCCATTCTATCTGAGTCTTTCAGAATAATTAGAACCAATTTAGATTTTGTTAGACGAAGTAAAGATGTTAAAGCGTTTAATAATGTTGTTTTTGTAACTTCAACCATTAACAATGAAGGAAAGTCTTTTTTTAGTTCAAATTTAGCACTTACTATTGCTAATACAAATCAAAAAGTATTGTTAATAGGTGCAGATATTAGAAATCCACAAATATTTTCTGCAATTAAAAAGAACGCAAAAAACATTGTAGATAGAGGTTTAACAGAGTATTTGGGAGATAGCTCTATTACTATAAAGGAAACTATTAATGAATTAAATATTAATAATATTAATCTTGATGTACTCCTATCTGGTATAGTACCTCCAAATCCTGCAGAGTTGTTAATGAGTGATAGATTAAAACAATTATTTGAAGAGGTTTCTGCTCATTACGATTATGTTATTGTGGATACCGCTCCAGCCATGTTAGTTACCGATACCTTATTAATTAGTAAATATGCCGGACATACCGCTTATATTACTAGAGCAGATTATACCGAAAAGAAAATACTAAACTTCGCAAAAGAATTGCATGCTGAAAATAAGTTAAATAATATGATGCTTGTAGTGAACGATGTTAAACAATCTAATTTTGGATATGGTGCAAAATATGGTTATTATGGAGCTCCTGAAAAGAAAGGATTATTTGGACGATTTAAAAAATCTTAATCTCACTAAGTTTAAGTACAAAAAAAGCATCTATTTAAATAGATGCTTTTTTTTATTGGTTATTATATAATTACATGTTCTTAATTTGCATAAAATTGAAAAGCGTCTAAAATCACTTTATTATCAACTAAACAATCTATCTTACAAGTACCAATGGATTCTAAAAGCACAAAATTAATATTTCCATGGTTATTCTTTTTGTCGTATTTTAATAACTCTATAATAGCTTCGTAATCCTTATCTTCAAAAGTTACTTTATCATAATAGCTAAGAAATAAATCTTTTATATCTTGAGTGGTTTGTTTTGGAAAACCTAACAATTCGGTTGAAATATAGCTCGCCAAAATCATACCCACAACTATAGCTTCACCATGTAATAATGTGGTCTTGTTTTCATTACTTAAAAAATAAGATTCTATAGCGTGTCCTAAAGTATGACCAAAATTTAAAGTTTTACGTAGGCCATTTTCAAAAGGATCCTCTTCAACAACATTTCTTTTAATAATAACAGACTCGTGTATTAGCTCATCTAGATTATCTAGAGTTAATTTCGATAAATCCTGAAATTTATTCCAATAGTTCTCTCCGGTTATTAAACCATGTTTAAGCATTTCGGCCAATCCAGAACGCATTTGTTCTTTAGATAAAGTGTCTAAAAAAGATGTATCAATAAGCACCAAATCAGGATTACTTATTACACCAATTTGGTTTTTTAGGTGCCCTAAATCTACACCTGTTTTACCTCCAACAGAGGCATCTACCATAGATAATAATGTTGTTGGCACGTTTACATAAGAAATACCACGCTTAAAGGTGCAGGCCACAAACCCGCCTAAATCGGTAATAACCCCACCACCAATGTTTATCATTAAACTCTTACGGTCTGCATTAAGTTCAGATAAGGTATTCCATACACCAACGCAAGTGTCTATATTTTTGTTTACTTCGCCAGATTCAATTTCAATAATTTCAATTATTTTATCTGTTTCAAGTCGGTTTAAAAACTTAGGCAAACAATGTTCATGTGTGTTTTCATCAACTAAAATAAAAATTTTCGAGAAATTACTGTTTTTAATATGCTCATTTATATTATTGTAACACGTTTCATTAAAATGTACAATACTATCATTAGCCTTTATAGAATCCATAAAATAAATGTTGTTTTTTAAGGCTGTGAAATTAAGGAGTTTTTAGATAAAAAGGTAACTTAGATATAATTATATTTATGCAAATTTTTTGAAATGAATACCGATTTAATTTTTGATAATACCGAAGTTGCTTTTTCTTTAAAGTCGGACTCCGAATTAGAACGTGCTTATTTTTTATTTAAAATGATATCTATTGAGCCTTTAGTGCGCATTGGAACTGCAGCTACAAATTTTGCAATTAAGGCACATTTACCAATTGAAGGCTTAATTCGGTCAACTGTTTTCGATCATTTTTGTGGAGGTGTTAGCGAAAATGATTGTTTAACAGTTATCAATAATATGTTTACTAAAGGTGTTAGCTCGGTTTTAGACTATTCGGTAGAAGGAAAAGAAGCTGAAAATGAATTTGATGCCGCATGCGATAAGATTGTAAAAATAATTGAATTTGCTAAAGAAATTGACGCCATTCCTATTGCTGTATTTAAGCCTACTGCTTTTGGTCGTGTTGCGATATATGAAAAACTTTCAAAAAATGAGAAGTTAAGTAACTTGGAAGCGCAAGAATGGCAACGTATAATTAGTAGGTTTGAAAAGGTTTGTAGTAAGGCTAAAGAAATTGATGTAGCAGTATTAATTGATGCCGAAGAAAGTTGGATACAAACAGCAGCTGATAATTTAGTAACTACTTTAATGCAAAAGTATAACACAGAAAAACCTATAGTGTTTAATACGCTACAAATGTACAGACACGATAGACTAGCTTTTTTACAGGAAGAGCACGAAAAAGCAAAAAAAGCAAAATATTTTCTTGGTTATAAAGTGGTTAGAGGCGCTTATATGGAAAAAGAAAAAGATAGGGCAGAAGCAGGAGGTTATCAATCGCCAATTTGTGGTAGTAAAGCATTAACCGATGAGAATTTTAATAAGGGTGTTAGATATATAATGGATAATTTAGATTGCATGTCTATTTTTGCTGGCACACATAATGAAGATAGTTCGTATTTGTTAATGGATTTAATGAAGAACAAAGGTTTATTACACAATGACCCGCGTGTATGGTTTGGCCAATTGTACGGTATGAGTGATCATATTAGTTTTAATTTGGCTAATAAAGGCTATAATGTTGCTAAATACTTGCCATTTGGTCCCGTTAAAGATGTCATGCCTTATTTAATACGTAGGGCAGAAGAAAACACATCGGTGGCTGGACAAACAGGAAGAGAATTAGCTCTATTAACTAAGGAGAAAAAGCGGCGAAAATCTATATAAGCTTTTGCAACAATGCTTTAATGTCTTTATTAGGAGTTTTTGGGGTAACTTTTTCTAAGTCTTGAAAATTAATAGCAATAATTTTCTCTTTTGATTTTTGCTTTACCACAAGTATACCACTATTACTTGTAGGAACTAGTATTTCATTATTAGTTATTATTTCTTCGCTAAATTTTTCGCCAGGGCGTAAACCAGTTGTTTTTAGTTCTATGTCAATAGATTTTTTGTTACATTTTATAATTAGTCTATTAATTATATCCATAATTTTAATGGGGTTTCCCATATTAAAAGTATAGGTTGTTTCTTGATAATTATTATAAGCAAGTTTTAAAATGAGCTTACATGCCTTATGTTTGCTTATAAAGTATCTAGAAATGTTTTTATCTGTTATAGTTACTGGGTAACCAAAGTCTATTTGTTTTTTTAATAAAGGAACTAAAGAACCATTGGACCCTAATATATTACCAAACCTTGTATTAATAAATAAAGTGTCACTTTTAGAGTTTAAAAACGTAATATAGTTTTCTCCAATTTTTTTAGATAATCCCATAACATTAATTGGGTTAACCGCCTTATCTGTAGAAATAAAAATGAATTTTTTAATATTAAATTCATGTGCTAAATCGGCAAGTTGCTTAGTTGCCAAAACATTTACTTTTACTGCTCTATAGGCATTACTTTCCATTAATGGTACATGTTTGTAGGCTGCCGCATGAAAAATAATGGTTGGCTTATATTTAATAAATATAAGTTTTACAGCGTCTACATCTGTAATGTCAATTAATTTAAAGTTTACATTTTTAATAGCTTTAAACTCTAGTTCCTTAATTAATTGGTAAAGTGGCGATTCTGCATTGTCAATTAATATTAGTTTTTTGTATTTGCAGTTAATTAATTGGTGTACTAGTCCGCTGCCTATAGAGCCTGCAGCACCGGTAATTAAAATAACATCGTTAGAGAAGTCAAACTCACAGTCTTTTTTTGTAGAAGTATTCAGGGAAAATAATCCTGAGTCATTAAGTAATTCGTCAATATAATTTTTAATTTCTGTGTTCATTTTGAAGAATTACTATGCTATTTTAAGTAACTTTTAATTGTTTAGAAGTTATTTTGAAATTTATTAATAATAATGCTATAAGTAAATTAAATTTTCAACTTTATTTAGTTATAACTTTAATAATGGTTTTAGCAATAAGTTTTAAATCGAATAAAAAACTTTTTCGTTTTACGTATTCTTTATTATATCTTAATTTATCGGGAATTATTGTGTTAATAAAGTACGCTTCTGGATCTTTAGCTGCCTTTAAAAGTTCTACCTCGTTTCTATACTTCAAGGATGCTAATCCAGTAATTCCGGGTCTAACTTTAAATATCTTAAGATCATCTTCGGTATAAAAGTTAACATAGTAACGTAATTCTGGTCTAGGACCAACAAAACTCATATCTCCTTTTATAATATTTATAAGTTGCGGAAATTCATCTATTTTAAATCGCCTTAAAAAATAACCTATTTTAGTAATTCTAGAATCGTTGTTACCCAGAGTTAGTAGTCCCTTTTTATTAGAATCCGTTCGCATGGTTCTAAATTTATAAATATTGAAATTTATATTGTTTTTACCCACACGCTCTTGAATAAAAAGTACTGGGCCTTTAGAGTCTAGTTTTATTAGAATGGCAATTATTAATAGAATAGGAGATAGCACTAATAATCCTATTATAGAAAAAACAACATCAAAAAGTCGTTTAGTCATACTATTTTTTGATTATTAAATTTTGAAGCGTAGCTATACTATCACAGTTTTGAACCACTAAACTCAGTTCTTTTTCATTATAGTTTGCATCAATAGTATAAACCCCACAAGGCTCTTGTCTGGGTGTGCTTTCAGAAAAATTGATATCTCCTTTTTTTAAAATATAGGCGACACCAAGAGAATCTATGTCTTTAGCTAATAAAGCTTGAGAAATATTTTCACTATAAATAAGGTTTTTAGAGTTAATGTTTTTTAAAACTCTAGAATCTGGACCATAACTACAGGACGTTTTTTTTCCATTTAAAAAAAATGCCAAAATGATTAAGCCTAATGAAAAACCACCCAAATAATAACCAATACGCTGAATTAAACTCATTTAAAAATTTTAGTGTTGTTTAAAGTAATGGTTTAAAATATTAGTAAATTAATATCACTATATTTTAAATCGAACCACTCGCCAACAGATTTACTTGTTAAAATACCGTGGTAAAAGTACAATCCATTTTTTAAACCCTTGTCGAATCTTAAAGAATTTTCTATACCGCCATCTTCTGCTATTTTAAGCAAATAAGGAGTGAATATATTACTAATGGATACTGTAGCTGTTCTAGGGTATCTTGCAGGTATATTTGGTACACAATAATGTACTACGTTGTGTTTTATATATGTAGGTTGTCTGTGTGAAGTTACATCGCTAGTTTCAAAACAACCGCCCATATCTATACTAACATCTATTATTATGGCTCCCTTTTTCATTGAGCGAACCAACTCCTCTGAAACAACTATAGGTGCTCTGTTAGTACCTCTAACAGCGCCAATAACTACATCGCATCGTTTTAAAGCTTTTAATAAATTTTTAGGTTGTATGGTTGACGTAAATAGAGGTCGCCCAAGTTGTGCCTGAATGCGTCTTAATTTAGTTATTGAATTATCGAATATTTTAACACCAGCACCAAGACCCAATGCACTTCTAGCAGCAAACTCGCCAACAGTTCCTGCTCCCAAAATAACAATTTCAATAGGAGGCACGCCACTAATATTACCAAGCATTAAACCATTTCCCGTTTTTGTATCCGAAAGTAACTCCGAAGCAATTAATACAGATGCTGTTCCTGCAATTTCGCTTAAGGATCTCACTGCAGGATAACTGCCATCAGTATCTCTAATAAACTCAAATGCCAAGGCTGTTATTCTTTTTGAGGCTAGAGCTTCAAAATATTTTTTACTTTGTGTTTTAAGTTGTAAAGCAGATATTAAAATAGTTTGCGGATTAATAAGCTTAATTTGATCGAGAGTAGGAGGTTCTACCTTTAAAATCATTGGGCACGAAAAAACCTTAGCTGTATCCTTAGTTATTTCGGCTCCGGCCTCACTATAATCCTTATCGCTAAAGCTTGCACCTTCACCAGCACCAGATTCAATTAAAACTCTATGTCCGTTGCTAACAAGGGCATATACAGCATCTGGAGTTAAACAAATTCGTTTTTCTTGATAAGCTGTTTCCTTAGGTACACCTATAAAAAGTTCTCCTTTTTTTTTATAGATTTCAAGCGTTTCTTCCTGTGGTAAAAGCTGTTGTTTGGTAAAAGGCGAAAGTGGTTGTTTCGACATGTTTAAATCAAATTATTAAATTTCAAATTACAAATAAATTTTCTAATGAGAAAAATTTCTGTTAAACTAATTTTTTTTTATATCATTTTTTATAATTACTGAAATTTTAGTAAAAAACTTACTTTTTTAGACTAAGTACTATATTGTTATAATCTAATTTTTATAAATTAGCACATGTTTAAAAAAATATTTTCTTTCTATTTTTTAACCCTCACTTCACTCTGTTTTTCTCAACATTTTGTTGTTGCTGGAACGGTTGTAGATTCTTATAAAACTCCTATTTCGTATGCTAATGTAACCATTTATAATACCGATTTACCACAGGATATAAATGGAGTTATTACAAATGATAATGGTTATTTTAAGTTTGATAATTTGAGTAACGGCGAATATATTTTAAGTATTAGCTTTTTAGGTTTCGAGAAATATATAAAAACATTAGAAATAAAAGAAGATAAACAATTAGGTACCATAACTCTTAAGGAAAACGTTGAAGAACTTAATGGAGTAACAATTGTGGCGCAAAGACCAACGATTAAGCGCATGGTGGATAGGTTGGTTTTTAATGTAGAAAACTCAACACTTTCTAATAATAACGTTTTTGATGTTTTAAAACATACACCAGGGGTTTTAGTTATGAATGAAACTATTACCGTAAAACAAGGTACACCAACAATTTATATCAATGATAGGCGCGTAAATTTATCTTCGAATGAAGTTAAACAGCTTTTACAAGGAACTTCTGCTAGTAATATTAAGTCTATTGAAGTAATTACAAATCCACCCGCAAAATACGAAGCAGAAGGTGGATCTGTAATAAATATTATAACTAGTAAAAATATTATTGCTGGGTATAATGGTAGTATATATGGTACTTATAAACAAGGCTCTAAATTTCCTAAATACGCGTTTGGTACGAGCCATTATTTTAAAACTAAAAAAATGAATTTTTACTTAAATTATAGTAAAAGTCCTAAAAAAGAGTTTAGAAATAATGAAGAGTCTGTTAATTTTTTTGAAAACAACTTAAACACTACTAGTTGGGATACAGATTTTGAAAGGGTACGTAAAAGCTCAAATCAAAACATTAATACCAATGTTGACTACGAATTTAATAAAAAAAATAGCCTAAGTTTTTCTGCAAGCATGCTACTAGCACCAAGAAAACAAACCCAAAACCAGGTAAATTCTACCACTAGGGTATTTAATGCTAATAAAATATTAGATTCTACTTTTATAACCAATAACTTAAAAGTAGATGAAAATTTAAATTTAGCATTTACACTAGATTATATTCATAAATTCAATAAAGAAGGCGAAAAATTATCGGTTAATACACACCATACAGCTTATAGTTTTTCTAGTTTTCAAGATGTCGACACCAAGTACTTTTTACCAGATAATTCCTTTTTGAGAAACAATAATTTCCAAACATTTTCAAGTCAAGAAATAAAGTTATATACAAGTCAAATGGACTATGAATTACCTATAGACAATTCTACTTTTTTTGAGTCGGGTATAAAGGTATCTAGCATAAATTCTAAAAGTGAATTACAGCAAAACAATATTATAAATGGTCTTAAGGTTGAAGATATAGAAAATTCTGATGTGTTTTTATATGATGAAACTAATTTTGCGCTTTATACTAGTTTATCGAAAGAATGGAATTCATGGGACCTAAAAGTAGGTTTAAGAACAGAGTTTACAAACATTAAAGGAAATTCATTATCAAGTAATACGTTAAACAACAATAAATACACAAATTTTTTTCCATCCTTACATTTGCTTCATACTATAAATGATAAAAACGAAATTTACTTAAACTATAACAAACGTATTTACAGGCCAAGATATAACCAATTAAACCCGTATAAATATTTTTTAAACGACAATTCATATATAACGGGTAACCCTAATTTAGTGCCGCAAATAGATGATGCTTTTACTTTGGGTTATACAATAAATCAAAAATATACTTTTGAAGCTTATTATAGATATGAAAATAATCCTACAATCGAAATAACGTTTCAGGATAATACTAACAACATTTTAAAATATGTAAACACTAATATTGATAGAAATATTTCTTACGGATTAGATTTTACATCGTACACAGCAGTTCTTAATAATTATTGGAATATCTACCTTTTATCGTCTATATTTTATTATGACAATCAATTTTTCGCTATTGAGAGTGAAAATGCTTTGGTTAATAAAAGCCAGTGGAGTTTATATGGGCAAATTATTAATTATTTTTCTTTTTTGAAGGACAAAAGTTTAACAGCTGATGTTTCTTTGTTTTATTTATCTAGTATAGTAGACGGTCCATCGGAATATAGTTCTAGATCTAGTTTGGATATTAATTTTAGAAAAACCTTTTGGAACAATAAAGCATCTGTAAACGCAGGAATAACCGATGCCTTTAATGGTTTAAACTTAAGCCAGACTACTAAATACTTAAATCAGGACAATACTTCTTATTCACGCATTGAAAATCGACTTATTACCTTCGGTTTTAATTATAAATTTGGGAATTCTAGTTTAAAAGCCAAGGAAAAAGAATTTAAATTACAGGAACGCGACCGACTAGAAAATAAATAACTCTTAAAAATATTTTTTTATTAAGCCCCAAAACGTTTTCGGGGTTATTTTAAACTCGGCTTCAAAATCTTCCAATGATTTATTGGCATCATTAATTTTATTAAATATTCTAGCGCGTATTAAATATATGGAGGGTACTATTACTGCCATAACGGGTATTAAATATATAAGTTGGTTTGAATCTAGATTAGTAATATCCTGCTTAATGGCATAAAATATCTGGTAGCTATACATCATTATAGGGATAAGTAGCACATGATACCACCAATGCCTACACGTAAAAAACCAAATAAATAATAAATATAGAGGTATTATTTTACCTGTTAAGGTCCAAGCTAAAACAAAGACACTTTCGTTATATCTGCTATCATATTGACCAAAAAAAGTGTTCCAACTTTTTACATCTGGAACACTTTCGTATAAGTAAAATAAATAGGGGGTAATAGCTATTAAAGTAGCAACAATGCTACCCATAACTAAACCTTTTTTATCCCCTTGCAGGTACTTTAATTCTGTTTTTTTCGATTTTTGATGTTTGTTGTGCATCGACGTTAAACTGGTTTGCTGCTTGAGCCAAGAATAACACGCCTCCGAAAATTGCTACTGCAATTAAATACTTTTTAGTTTTCATAATTTTAAGGGATTTTAATGAATTAATACCTCAAAAGTATACAAAGACTAAAATGAATATACTACCTAAATGTTAATTTTATGTTAAAAACATAGATATTCCATTTATTCGCTACGGGATTACCGTAAATGGTCAGTTTGTTTCGGAAGAATGTTTAATAATTGTCATAAGCTTGGTTGGTTGGTTGGTTGATTAATTAACGTTTTTTAAACTTAAATAGCGTTTATTATTTTTTTTTAATTTAATTTCAATTTTGGTAAATGTTTCAATTAATAGTGACTCTATTATTTCTGGCCATTCAACAAGTTTCCAAAAGTCTGAGTCTAAGTAATCTTCAATTCCAAAATTATAAGTTTCTTCAACATCGTTAATTCGGTATAAATCAAAATGAAATATTTTACCTTCACTTAAATTATATTCATTAACAATTGAGAAAGTTGGGCTGCTAACCTCGTTATTAGAACCTAATGATTCTACAATACTTTTTATAAGTGTTGTTTTTCCAACACCCATATCTCCATAGAAAAGCAACGTTTTTGAATTCGAATTTTTAATGATTTGTCTTGCAACTTGCTCAACATCATCTAATCCATAAAAAATTTCCAACTTTTAATAATTTTATATATGCAATAATAACCTTTTTAATTTAAAAAACCTAAAGCTTTAAACGGTTCGTCGGCAAAATAGGTTATTCATAGATTTACTTTGGTGTAAAAACAACAAAAGGAATAATCATTTCTTCCAACGAAACACCACCATGTTGATACGTGTTTCTATAATAACTAACATAATGATTGTAATTATTTGGGTAAGCAAAAAACAAATCGTTTTTCGCAAAAATATACGAACTACTCATATTAATAGAAGGTAAATGAAATTCTTTAGGCGTTTTAGTTGCTAAAACATCTTTTTTCTCAAAGGTTAAACTACGTCCAGTTTTATAGCGTAAATTTAAACTAGTGTCTCTATCTCCTATTACTTTAGATGGGTTTTTAACATTAATAGTGCCGTGGTCTGTGGTTAATATTAATTTAAAACCTAACTGTTGGGCTTGCTGTATTATCTCTAAAAGTGGTGAGTTTTTAAACCAACTAAGAGTTAAAGATCTATAGGCTTTATCGTTTGAGGCTAATTCTTTAACAACTTCCATCTCGGTTTTGGAGTGCGAAAGCATATCTACAAAATTATAAACAATAACGGAAAGGTCGTTGTCTTTTAAAGACCTAAAGTTTTCTGCAAGCTTTTTACCCGTTTTTAAATTAGTTATTTTATGGTATTCATAACTTAAATGCGTTAGGCCTAAGCGTTTTAATTGTGCTTCTAAAAATTCGGCTTCATAAAGGTTTTTTCCGCCTTCATCAGTATCATTTTTCCAGTATTGTGGAAATAGTTTTTCCATATCGCTTGGCATCAATCCAGAAAATATGGCGTTACGAGCATATTGTGTGGCTGTAGGTAGAATGCTAAAAAAAGCATCTTCTTTGTCTTTTTTATAGTAATTATTAATAATAGGCTCGAAAACTTTCCATTGGTCGTACCTTAAATTATCAATAACAACTAGTAGCGTTGGTTGTTCTTTACTTATTTCTGGTACTATTTTTTCTTTAAATAAGGTATGAGACATTATTGGAGCTTCGGTATGCGGCTCAAACCAATTGGCATAATTTTTATCGATAAACTTGCCAAATTGATTATTAGCCTCATTTTTTTGAGATTCTAAAATTTCGAACATACCTATATCTTCAATATCTTCCAATTGAATTTCCCAATAAATAAGTTTTTGGTAAAGATTTACCCATTCTTCATAACTATTTACCATCGAGAGGTCCATGGCTATTTTTCTAAACTCTTGTTGATAATTAGAGGTTGTTTTTTCTGAAATTAATCTAGAGTGGTCTAAATTCTTTTTAAGGCTTAATAAAATTTGATTAGGATTTACCGGTTTTATTAAATAATCGGCTATTTTGTTTCCTATAGCTTCTTCCATTATATATTCTTCCTCACTTTTAGTTATCATTACTACTGGAAGATTATCTTTTTTCTCTTTTATTTCGTGCAAGGTTTCTAATCCTGTTAATCCAGGCATGTTTTCGTCTAAAAATACAATATCAAAATTTTGATCTTCCAACACATCTATAGCCTCTGTACCACTATTACAGGTTGTTACTTGATAGTTTTTCTTTTCTAGAAATAATATATGCGGTTTTAGTAAGTCAATTTCATCATCAACCCAAAGTATCTTTATCATATTACTGTATTTATTTTATTATTAAAACGTTTTAATTGAAAGCGCCATTATAAACCCTTATCATTATATTTGTATTTTTTTAATGTAAAAAATTAAAGTTTGAATAAACTTAAAATATTAAACGACCCAATTTACGGATTTATTACTATTCCAAATTCGCTAATTTTCGATTTAATTCAACACAAATATTTTCAGCGCTTACGCAGAATCACACAAATGGGAATGTCTTATTTGGTATATCCAGGTGCGCACCATACTAGGTTTCATCATGCTATAGGCTGTGTTCACTTAATGCAACAAGCTGTTAACGTACTGCGTTTTAAAGGGGTAGATATCTCAAATGAAGAAGAAACAGGACTGTACGTTGCTATTTTATTACATGATATTGGTCATGGTCCATTCTCTCATGCTATGGAACACAGTATAGTAAATAATGTATCTCATGAAGATATTTCGTTACTATTTATGGAATGTTTAAATAAAGAATTTAACGGAAGTTTAACGCTTGCCATTCAAATTTTTAAAGGCGAATATCCTAGAAGGTTTATGTGTCAACTTATTTCTGGGCAACTCGATATGGATAGAGCCGACTATTTGAAGAGAGATAGTTTTTATACAGGCGTTGCTGAAGGTAATATTAATAGCGAACGTTTAATTACCATGCTTAATGTTGTGGATGATGAGTTAGTGGTTCAAGAAAAAGGGATTTACAGCGTCGAGAAATTTATTATTGCTAGACGGTTAATGTATTGGCAAGTGTATTTGCACAAAACAAGTTTAGCTGCCGAACAATTACTTATAAGAGTTTTAAAACGTGCAAAAGAATTACATGACCGTGGACATAAATTAAAAGCTAGCAATGCCTTGCTTTATTTTTTAGAAAACAAAATAACCCCTAATAATTTTAACGATGAAACACTTTTAGTGTTTTCGCATTTAGACGATTATGATATTTTATCGGCTATGAAAGAGTGGCAATATTATGATGATTTTGTATTAAGCAAACTATGCCAAATGATTATTAATAGAAACTTGCTTAAAGTAAAGCTAAAAAACAAAAAAATTAAAGAAAACAGTCTTAAGAAACATTTAGAATTTACTATGAGAAATTTCAATATCTCTAATGAGGAAGCCGAGTATTTTGTATTTCAAGGTAGTATTTCAAACCAAGCATATCAACTAAATACTAAACGAATTAACATATTACATAAGTCTGGTAAAATTCAAGATATTGTAAAAGCTTCAGATCAATTAAACTTAAAAGCACTCTCAAAACCTGTAACTAAATATTATATATGTTACCCCAAGGTTAAACTTTAACACATTTTTCCTATTTTTGCGTTCAATCAAACAAAAAACAACAACAAACTACAAAGTGTGAAATTTACAGCACAACAAATAGCAGACATATTAGAAGGTGATGTAGTTGGTAATCCAAATATAGAAGTTTCTAAACTTGCTAAAATAGAAGAAGGCTTTAAAGGTACATTAACCTTTCTAGCTAACCCAAAATACACCTCGCATATTTACTCTACAAATGCATCGATTACTATAGTTAATAAAACTTTTAAGCCAGAACATGACTTAAAAACAACATTAATTAAGGTTGATGATGCGTATTTAGCCTTTTCAAAAATTCTTGAATATTATAATTCTGTTAAGTTAAATAAAGTAGGAGTAGAGCAACCATGTTTTATTGCTGATTCTTCTAAATATGGAGATAACGTTTACATAGGTGCATTTTGCTACATAGGTTCTAACGTAATTCTAGGCGATAATGTAAAAGTATTTCCAAATGCATTTATAGGAGATAATACGGTTATTAACGATAATACAATTGTTTTTTCTGGAGCCAAAATTTATTCTGAAACAATTATTGGGAAAAACTGCATTATAAACTCTGGAGTTATTATTGGTGCAGACGGTTTTGGTTTTGCTCCAAACGAAGATGGTAGTTATAAAAAAATACCTCAAACAGGAAATGTAATTATAGAAGACTTTGTGGATGTTGGTGCGGCTACTACTATTGATCGTGCAACATTAGGCTCCACAATTATAAGAACAGGTGTAAAATTAGATAATCAAATTCAAATTGCTCATAACGTAGAAATTGGCAAAAACACTGTAATAGCGGCTCAAACGGGTATAGCGGGTTCTACTAAAATTGGCGAAAACTGCCAAATAGGTGGTCAAGTTGGTATTGCAGGACACATAGCTATTGGGAATAACGTTAAAATACAAGCACAGTCCGGTATTGGCCGAAATGTTAAGGATAACGAAATTTTACAAGGCTCTCCAGCCATAAAATTAAGCGATTATAATAAGGCTTACGTTCATTTTAAGAACTTGCCAAGTATTGTTAAAAATATAAACGATATAAAGAAGATAAATGGGAATAGTTAATACTACAATAAAGCAAAAAACTATTAAAGAAGAAGTTTCTTTAACCGGAGTAGGGCTGCATACAGGAAAAGATGTTACCCTAACATTTAAACCTGCTGCTGCTAATACAGGATTTTCTTTTAAAAGAGTTGATTTAGAGGGCATGCCAATAATTGAAGCAGATGCTAACTATGTAACAAATACTCAACGCGGCACTTGTTTAGAGAAAAACGGTGTAACCATACAAACGTCAGAACATGTATTAGCAGCCTTAGTAGGATTAGATATTGACAATATTATAATTGAACTAAATGCCTCAGAACCACCTATTATGGATGGGTCTTCTAAATATTTTGTTGAAGCTATTGAAAAAGCAGGTGTTGTAGAACTTGATGCTTTTAGAGAAGAATTTGTGGTTACCAATATTGTGTCTTATGTCGATGAAGAAACAGGAAGTGAAATTTTAGTAATGCCATCAAATGAGTATCAAATAACAACCATGGTTGATTTTGGTACAAAAGTTTTAGGAACCCAAAATGCAACTCTAAATACCTTATCTGATTTTAAAAAAGACATATCAGATTCTAGAACCTTTAGTTTTCTGCACGAAATAGAAATGCTACTAGAAAATGGATTAATAAAAGGAGGTGACTTAAATAACGCCATTGTTTATGTGGATAAAGCACTATCTGAGGAAACTATGGAGAAATTAAAAGTTGCTTTTAAAAAAGACTCTATAGCTGTTAAACCTAATGGTATATTAGATAACCTTACTCTACATCACCCCAATGAAGCGGCAAGACATAAGTTACTTGATGTGTTAGGAGACTTAGCTTTAGTAAAAACCAGAATTAGAGGTAAAGTTATAGCTAATAAACCGGGGCATTTTGTTAATACACAGTTTGCAAAAAAACTTTCTAAAATCATTAAAAATGAGCGTAGAAATAATGTGCCCAATATAGATTTGAATTCTCCGCCATTAATGGACGTGGTTCAAATTATGGATATGTTACCTCACAGACAACCATTTTTATTAATAGATAAAGTATTCGAACTTACAGATAACCATGTTGTGGCTACCAAAAATGTTACCATGAACGAGGAGTTCTTTAAAGGTCATTTTCCTGGTGCACCGGTAATGCCTGGTGTTCTAATAGTAGAAGCCATGGCTCAAACCGGCGGTATATTAGTTTTAAATACAGTACCAGACCCCGAAAATTATTTAACATTTTTCATGAAAATGGATAATGTTAAGTTTAAACAAAAAGTAAGTCCCGGAGATACATTAATTTTTAATTGTTCGTTAATTACTCCTATACGTCGTGGTATTTGCCATATGCAAGGTTATGCCTATGCTAATGGTAAATTATGTGCAGAGGCAGAATTAATGGCTCAAATATCTAAAGTAAAATAAATATGAACCAACCCTTAGCTTACGTACATCCAGGAGCAAAAATTGCAAAGAATGTAGTTATCGAGCCTTTTACAACCATTCATAATAATGTAATAATTGGCGAAGGCACTTGGATAGGTAGTAATGTAACTATAATGGAAGGTGCTAGAATTGGTAAAAATTGTAACATTTTTCCAGGTTCGGTAATTTCTGCTGTCCCTCAAGATTTAAAATATAACGATGAAGATACCACGGTCGAAATTGGAAACAACGTTACCATTAGAGAGTGTGTTACTATAAATAGAGGTACAACCGACAGAATGAAAACTGTTGTTGGCGATAACTGTTTAATAATGGCCTATTGCCATATTGCTCACGATTGTATTGTTGGTAAAAACTGTATCTTTTCAAATAACAGTACTTTGGCAGGACACATTACTATTGGAGATTTTGTGGTTTTAGCAGGTATGACGGCGGTACATCAATTTGTTTCTGTTGGTAACCACGCTTTTGTAACAGGAGGTTCTTTAGTTAGAAAAGATGTGCCACCATTTGTAAAAGCGGCAAGAGAGCCTTTATCTTACGTTGGTATTAACTCGGTTGGTTTAAGGCGCCGTGGGTATACCACCGAAAAAATTAGAGAAATTCAAGATATATTTAGAATTTTATATCAAAAAAACTATAATAATACTCAAGCTGCAGAAATTATTGAAGCGGAAATGGAAGCAACTCCAGAACGCGACGAAATTCTTCAATTTATTAAAAATTCGCATCGAGGTATCATGAAAGGATATTTCAAATCTAACTAGAATTTTAAAACAGCTTATTAAATAACAATTTTACAATAAAAGCATTATGGCAACTACAAGTGATATTAGAAACGGATTATGTATACGTTACAACAACGATATCTATAAAATAATTGAATTTTTACACGTAAAACCAGGTAAAGGTCCAGCGTTTGTAAGAACAAAAATGAAAAGTGTTACTAGCGGAAAAGTATTAGATAATACATTTTCGGCAGGACATAAATTAGAAGACGTTCGTGTAGAAACACATAAATTTCAATATTTATATAATGATGGTGAATTTTATCATTTTATGAATGAAGCCGATTATACGCAAATCCGTTTATTAGAAGCAGCTCTAGATAATCCTGGTTTAATGAAAGAGGGAGAGGTTGTTACCGTATTAATAAACACAGAAGATAACGCACCTTTGTCGGTAGATTTACCTGCAAGTGTAATTCTAGAAGTTACCCACACAGAGCCTGGAGTTAAAGGAAACACGGCTACTAATGCTACAAAACCAGCAACTGTTGAAACAGGGGCCGAAGTTAATGTGCCATTATTTATAAACGAGGGCGACAAAATAAAAATAGAAACAGCAAAAGGTACGTATAAAGAACGTGTTAAAGAATAAATAATCAGTCCGCAGTTTGCATTGTTAAGTAAGCAGGTCTTAATTAAACATTGTAAATTGCTAACTGAGTACTGACCACTGAATATGAAATTCCCAAAACCATACACACTAAAACAAATTGCAGATCTAATTGATTGCAATTTTGTTGGAAATGCAGATTTTCAAGTTTTAGGCATGAACGAAATTCATGTTGTAGAGCCTGGAGATATTGTGTTTGTAGACCATCCTAAGTACTACGGCAAAGCTTTAGAGTCGGCGGCTACAATTGTGTTAATTAATAAAGAGGTAGACTGTCCAGAAGGGAAGGCATTACTTGTAAGCGACGATCCGTTTAGAGATTTCAATACACTTACAAATCACTTTAAACCTTTTCAAGCTTCAAATTCAGCAATTTCAGCTTCAGCAAAAATTGGAAAAAACACAGTAGTTCAACCCAATTGTTTTATTGGTCATAATGTTACCATTGGCGATAATTGTGTTATCCATTCCAACGTTAGTATTTATGACGATGCTGTAATTGGAAATAATGTTACCATTCATGCTAACTCCGTTTTAGGAGCGAATGCATTTTATTACAAAAATAGACCAGAAGGTTTCGATAGATTAAAATCTGGCGGACGCGTAGTTATAAAAGATCATGTCGATATAGGTGCAGGATGTACCATCGATAGAGGTGTAACCGGCGATACCATAATTGGTGAAGGATCAAAACTCGACAACCTAATTCAAGTTGGTCACGATACCGTTATTGGTAAAAAATGTTTAATAGCATCACAAGTTGGTATTGCTGGCTGCGTTGTTATAGAAGACGAAGTAATACTTTGGGGGCAAGTAGGTACTACAAGCGGTATAACTATTGGTAAAAAAGCAGTAGTTCAAGGGCAATCTGGAGTTACAAAGTCTATAGAAGGCGGAAAAATCTATTGGGGAACACCAGCGCAAGAAGTTCGTAACCATTTAAGAGAAATGGCAGCTGTTAAACAAATCCCTAATCTTTTAAAACGAATAAAAAATAAAGAGATTTAATATAAAAAGTGATTTCAAAAAATTACATTTGTAGAACAATATCCAAATAAGAAAATATGAGTGTTTTAGTTAACAAAGATTCAAAAATTATAGTACAAGGATTTACAGGTAGTGAAGGTACGTTTCACGCAGGTCAAATGATTGAATACGGTACCAACGTTGTTGGTGGTGTAACTCCAGGAAAAGGAGGTCAAACACATTTAGATCGTCCGGTTTTTAATACAGTACAAGATGCTGTAGAAAAAGTTGGTGCAGATACTACCATTATTTTCGTTCCGCCAGCAT
Organism: Algibacter pectinivorans; assembly: GCF_900112595.1. Taxonomy (GTDB): domain Bacteria; phylum Bacteroidota; class Bacteroidia; order Flavobacteriales; family Flavobacteriaceae; genus Algibacter_B; species Algibacter_B pectinivorans. Next base: position 483,246 of record NZ_FOMI01000003.1, read on the forward strand.
TTGCTGCCGATGCGATTATGGAAGCTGCCGATGCTGGAATAAAAGTAATTATTACTATTACAGAAGGTATTCCTGTTGCCGATATGATTACGGCTTCAAGCTACATTAAAGGTAAAGACTGTAGATTAATTGGTCCTAACTGTCCAGGTGTAATTACGCCAGGCGAAGCAAAAGTTGGTATTATGCCAGGTTTCGTTTTCAAACAAGGAAAAGTTGGTATTGTTTCTAAATCGGGAACATTAACTTATGAGGCTGCCGACCAAGTTGTAAAACAAGGTTTAGGTATTACTACAGCCATTGGTATTGGTGGCGATCCAATTATTGGAACAACAACTAAAGAAGCGGTAGAGTTATTAATTAACGACCCAGAAACAGAAGCTGTTGTAATGATAGGTGAAATTGGAGGTCAATTAGAAGCAGATGCTGCACATTGGTATAAAGCAAGCGGAAGTAAAAAACCAGTTGTTGGTTTTATCGCTGGCGAAACTGCTCCTGCAGGTCGTACAATGGGTCACGCTGGTGCCATAGTTGGTGGTAGCGATGATACTGCTCAAGCTAAAAAAGCCATTATGAGAGAATGTGGAATTCACGTTGTAGATTCTCCAGCCGAAATAGGAAAAAAGATTGCCGAAGTTTTAGGATAATCATTAAAACATATAAATAAATCCGTTAGCTATTTTAGTTAACGGATTTTTTTTTAAATAATTTGGGCGTTACCACAAGGGGCGGGCTTTTGGCAGTCGCTTTTTTGTGTTGCATATGTGCAACAACACAAAAAGAGCTTCAACAAATGCCGCAATCCCTAACGCATAATCATAACAAGTTAAAAACAACACGGTTTATTTCAACATAACACAGGTATTTGTTATATTTGATTATGTTCAAAAACCCGTTTAAAAACTAACCATTAAATGCATTGTACATCAATAATAAAGCACAAAAGGTAAATACAATAAATGCTTAAGGTGTAACATACCATTTAAAAAAAATAAAATTATAAACATGAAATTATTAGAAGGTAAAACAGCAATTGTTACTGGTGCTAGTCGTGGAATTGGAAAAGGAATTGCGCAAGTTTTTGCTCAACAAGGTGCAAATGTAGCATTCACATACAGCTCATCTGTTGATGCTGCTAACGAATTAGAAAAAGAACTAAATGCCTTAGGTGTAAAAGCTAAAGGATATAAAAGTAACGCAGCCAGTTTTGACGAAGCTCAAAAACTAGCAGAAGAAGTAGCCAAAGAATTTGGTAGCATCGATATTCTAGTAAACAACGCTGGTATTACAAAAGATAATTTATTAATGCGTATTTCAGAAGAAGATTTCGATACCGTTATCGAAGTTAACTTAAAGTCTGTATTCAACATGACAAAAGCGGTTCAAAGAACCATGCTTAAACAACGTAAAGGCTCAATAATAAACATGAGCTCGGTAGTTGGAGTAAAAGGTAATGCAGGACAAACCAATTATGCAGCCTCAAAAGCAGGAATTATTGGTTTCTCTAAATCTGTAGCTTTAGAGTTAGGGTCAAGAAATATTAGAAGTAACGTAGTGGCTCCTGGTTTTATCGAAACCGAAATGACAGCTAAGTTAGATGAAGAAACAGTTAAAGGATGGCGCGCAGGAATTCCATTAAAACGTGGAGGAACACCAGAAGATATCGCTAATGTTTGTGTATTTTTAGGTAGCGACATGAGTGCGTATGTTACAGGACAAACATTAAACGTTGATGGCGGAATGCTAACATAAACAAACTTATTTGGCGGTTCCCTCAAAGGAGGGAATCTCATAAAATATATCAAATTTTTTAATGAGTTCAGAAACTCTATTATACATCATACTCGCTGGAATAGTCGCTCTAGGTTTAGCCCTTTTTCAGTATATTAATAAAAAGAAAGGCATGTCTAAAATCAACATGCTTTTCTCTTTTTTAAGATTTCTTACCATATTTTCTGTATTACTTTTAATTATAAATCCTACTTTCAATCAAGTTAAGGTAACTACAGAAAAACCAAATTTAGTTATAGCTGTCGATAATTCTAGCTCTATAAAACATTTAAAACAGGATAAAAATGCTTTGGATTTTGTTAATGCTTTAAAAGCAAATGCAGACATTCAAAACAAATTTAACGTCAACTATTTTACCTTCAACGAAAGTTTACAAACACTCGATTCTATTAATTTTAAGGGGCAACAAACCAATATAGCAACGGCCTTTAACCAATTACATGATGTTTACAAACAAACCATAAGTCCAACCATTTTAATATCCGATGGTAACCAAACCTATGGTAACGATTACCAATTCTCTACAAATACATACAAGCAGCCTATTTACCCTATAATTTTAGGGGATACTATTACGTATACCGATTTAAAAATTGAGCAATTAAACGTTAATAAATATGCGTATTTAAAAAATCAGTTTCCTGTCGAAGCGATTCTAGTTTACAACGGAAACAAAGACGCAAACTCTAAGCTTGTTGTAAAAAAAGGAAACACTACGGTATTTTCAAAAGCCATTAGTTTTTCAAAAAATAAAAACTCAAGTGTTGTTAATTTTATGTTGCCTGCCAATAGTGTAGGTGTAGGTAATTATAGCGCCACATTAGTTCCGCTAGACGGTGAAAAAAACACCATAAATAACACTAAGAATTTTGCCGTAGAAGTTATAAACGAGCAAACCAAAATAGCACTTGTTAGCGATTATTCGCATCCAGATTTAGGCATGCTTAAAAAAAGTATTGAAAGTAACGAGCAACGTTCAGTTACTATTCTAGATTCAAAAAAAATAATTAATCAAATAAATGATTTTCAACTAATTATAATATATCAACCAAATATAAGATTTAATGATTTGTACACTAAAATAAAGGCATTAAATAGTAATACGTTTACCATAATTGGCTCTAAAACAGATCTAAATTTTCTAAATAAAGTAACAGAAAATTATTCTCATCTTATTACGCGTCAAACAGAAAATTATCTACCGGAGCTAAATACTAATTATTCCCCTTATCGTATTGAAGATATAAATTTCGAATCCTTTCCACCATTGTTATCCAACTATGGTCAGGTTAATTTCAAAATACCTTATCAAACCCTATTAAACAAATCCATTAACGGGGTTGCAATTGATGAACCGCTATTAGCAACCTTCGAAACTAAGGGCAGGAGAGAAGCTCTATTATTTGGCGAAAATATTTGGCAATGGCGTGCGCAAAGTTATTTAAATGAAAAATCGTTTAATCCTTTCGATGATTTTATGGGTAGGCTAATTCAGTATTTAGCTTCAAACAAACAAAAAAGCAGACTAAATTTAGATTACGAATCCTTTTACACAGGGAGCAGAAATGTAATTATTAAAGCTGAGTTTTTCGATAAAAATTATGTTTTCGACCCAAGAGAAGCATTAAACATTACGGTAACAAATAAGGTTTCAAAGGCTAGTAAAACCATGCCTTTAATATTAAAAAACAATTATTATCAAGTAGATTTAAGTAGTTTAAATCCTTCAGAATATAATTTTACAGTAAAAGCTACTAAGGAAAACATGGCCAAGTCTGGTAGTTTCCAGATCATTGAATATAATGTCGAGCAACAATTTTTAAATGCCAATGTAACAAAGTTGCAAAAATTAGCAACTAACAGTGGTGGTAAAAGCAACTTTATTGCTAATACAGAACAGATAGTTCAAGAATTATTAAACGATAATCGTTATACGCCAATACAGAAAAGCAGTAAAAATACCATACCTTTGATAGATTGGAAATATTTATTAGCCATAATAGCGTTAAGCTTAGGTTTAGAATGGTTTTTAAGAAAATTTAACGGATTAATATAAATAAGAAAAATGGAAAAATTACCAAAAATTGCAATGCCTTTAATTATTGGGGCAGTTATACTTTTTATTATCATATCAAAATCGCTAGTTACTATTGGTCCTGGTGAAGGTGGCGTGTTATTTGAGCCGCTTGGAGATGGTATTAATACCGAAAGAACATACGGAGAGGGATTTCATATTGTTGCACCTTGGAACGACATGATTGTCCAAAAAGTGCGTCAGCAATCCATTTCAGAGAACATGAATGTACTGTCTGTAAACGGACTGGATATTACTGTAAGCGGAACGATTTGGTTCGAGCCAGAATTTAAAAATTTAGGCTTATTAATACAAACCAAAGGAGAAGATTACATTAGAGAATTACTAAATCCAGCTATTAACGCCGCTGCAAAAAGTGTAGTAGGACGTTATACACCAGAGCAATTATACTCCAGTAAAAGAGATATTATTGAGTTGGAAATTTTAGAAGAAGTAAGAAACGAACTCGACGGACAATATGTTAACGTTAAACGTGTACTTGTTGAAAATGTAAAATTACCAACTACCATTAAAGATGCTATTGAGCGTAAACTAAAGCAAGAGCAAGAGTCTTTAGAGTACGAATTTAGATTAGTAACCGCTAAAAAAGAGGCCGAAAAAGTAATTATTGAGGCGCAAGGTAAAGCGGATGCTAATAGGATATTAAGCGCTTCTTTAACCGATAAAATTTTGCAGGATAAAGGTATTGAAGCTACGGTTAAACTATCGGAATCGCCTAATAGTAAAACTATTATAATTGGTTCTGGAGATACGGGCTTACCTATCATTTTAGGTAATCAGTAAAAAGGCATTAAATAATTCAGCTTTTAAAGCAATCCTTTAAAAATTTTGAATTTTTTAAGTGATAATATTTAAAATTATTGAATTGTTTTAATAATTACATTTATTATTAGGATTTATTCATATAAATTTTAGATATTTGTTCAGATAAAAAAAAGAACATGACTTTTATTCAATTACATCATCATTTTCATATTTGCTCTCAAGCGAAGTGAAAATGTATTGAGTAAAATCAGCATATATTTCTAAACCCGTTTGAGACAATCAAGCGGGTTTTTTAATTCTAATGCCAACTAGATTGTTTCAAACTCATAAAAACAAGATAATGAGTAAATTAAGAATTGCAGTACAGAAATCGGGTCGTTTAAATGAAGATTCGATGCAAATATTAAAAGACATTGGTATTTCTATTGATAATGGAAAAGATCAATTAAAAGCTTCGGCTAGAAATTTCCCTGTTGAAGTATTCTATTTAAGAAACGGCGACATTCCGCAGTATTTAAAAGATGGCGTAGTAGATGCCGCTATTATTGGCGAGAATGTTTTAATTGAAAAAGGAAACGACTTAAAGTTTGTAGAGCGTTTAGGCTTTTCGAAATGTAAAGTTTCTATTGCCGTTCCTAAAGATTCAAAGGATAATTCTTTAAAGGACTTAAACGGTAAAAAAATAGCAACTTCGTACCCAGAAACTGTTAAAAAGTTTTTAAAAGAACAAAATATTGATGCCCAATTACACATCATTAACGGATCGGTAGAAATTGCGCCAAACATTGGTTTAGCCGATGGTATATGCGATATCGTTTCTAGTGGTAGTACTTTATTTAAAAATGGATTAAAAGAGATTGAAGTCTTATTAAAATCTGAAGCTGTATTGGCTGTTTCCCCAATTTTAAATGATGAAAAACAAGCCATTTTAGATACTATTCAATTTAGAATACAATCTGTTTTAAAAGGTAGAGATTCTAAATATGTTTTGCTTAACGCGCCTAATGATAAGTTGGAAGACATTATTGCTTTATTACCAGGTATGAAGAGCCCAACAGTATTGCCATTAGCGCAAGAAGGCTGGAGCTCTGTACACTCGGTAATTCCTAAAAATGACTTTTGGAATATCATAGAGGGTTTAAAAGCAAATGGAGCACAAGGTATTTTAGTGTGTCCAATTGAAAAAATGGTGCTTTAATCGCTTATCATGAAAATTATAAATAATCCAAATAAAGAAAGTTGGTCGGATGTTTTAAAACGACCAACGCAGACAGTTGGTGATATAGAATCCATCGTTAACGAGATATTTAAAGATGTTTCTATTAACGGCGATGACGCGATAAAAACATATACCGAAAGATTTGATGGTATTCGTTTAGAAAATAATGAAGTTTCAGTTTCAGAAATTGAAAATGCCATTGCTAAAGTACCAGAAAACCTTAAAAATGCTATAATTAAGGCCAAAGGTAATATTGAAGCTTTCCATACCGCCCAAAAAACAGAAAAAGTAGCTATTGAAACTACTAAAGGTGTACAATGTTGGCAGGAAAAACGACCTATTCAAAAAGTAGGTTTGTATATCCCTGGTGGCACAGCGCCTTTGTTTTCAACCGTTTTAATGTTGGCGGTTCCTGCTCAAATTGCGGGTTGTAAAGAGATTGTGCTATGTTCGCCACCAAATAAAGCAGGCGAATTAGCACCCGAAATTTTATTTGCTGCCAAACTTTGTGGCGTTACTAAAATTATAAAAGTAGGAGGTATTCAGGCCGTTGCTGGACTTACGTTTGGCACAGAAACTATTCCGCAGGTTTATAAAATTTTCGGACCAGGAAATCAATTTGTAACCGTTGCCAAACAACTAGCAACTAAACATGGTGTGGCTATCGATATGCCTGCAGGTCCAAGTGAATTACTAATTGTGGCCGACGAAACGGCTAATGCGTCTTATATCGCTTCAGACTTGTTAAGTCAAGCTGAGCATGGTGCAGATAGTCAAGTAATACTAGTGGCGACTTCTAAAACATTAATTGATAATGTTTCGGATGAAGTTGAAAAACAATTAAATGTCCTTCCGCGTAAAGCAATTGCCGAAAAAGCCATAGCCAACTCAAAGTTGATTTATGTTGAAAACGATACTATTGCCCTCGAATTAATTAACGAATACGGTCCGGAGCATTTTATAATTTGTTCTAAAAATGAAGATTTGTATGTAGATGGTATAAGCAATGCAGGTTCCGTTTTTATTGGGGATTATACACCAGAAAGTGCTGGCGATTATGCCTCGGGAACCAACCATACATTACCAACTAATGGCTTTTCTAAAGCCTATTCCGGAGTTAATTTAGATAGCTTTTTAAAGAGCATGACGTTTCAAAAAATATCAAAGGCAGGCCTTTTAAATATTGGCGAAACTATTGAGTTAATGGCAGAAGCAGAAGGTTTACAGGCTCATAAAAATGCTGTAAGTATTCGTTTAAAAGATTTAAAATGATAAGGTTTAACATCCAAAATATAATTAGAGCGAACGTAAAAGCTATGAAAGCTTATAGTTCGGCGCGAGACGAATATGTTTCCGATGGTTCTAAAATGATTTTTTTAGATGCCAACGAAAATCCATTCGAGAATGGTGTAAATCGTTATCCCGATCCGCTTCAGCGTTCATTAAAATCTGTATTATCGGAACAAAAAAATGTTCCAGAAAATCAAATTTTACTTGGTAATGGAAGCGATGAAGTTTTAGATTTATTGTTTAGAGCTTTTTGCGAGCCAAAGCAAGATAATATCATCACATTACCTCCAACTTACGGTATGTATACCGTGTTATCTAATTTAAACGAAGTTGAGGAGCGTAAAGTGGAGTTAAATGAAAATTTTCAACCAAATGTTGAAGCCATTCTAGACACCATAGATGAAAACTCAAAAATGCTTTTCATTTGTTCGCCTAATAACCCAACAGGAAACCTTATTGCTTCAGATAAAATTAAAACATTACTTGAAAATTTTAATGGTTTAGTAGTCATTGATGAAGCCTACATCGATTTTTCAAATCAAGATAGTTGGGTTTCAGAATTAAGTAATTACCCGAATTTAATCGTTACTCAAACGCTATCAAAAGCTTATGGTTTGGCAGGAATTCGTTTAGGTCTGTGTTTCGCTTCCGCGGAAATTATTTCAGTTTTAAATAAAATCAAACCGCCGTATAACGTTAATGAGTTAACTCAAAAACGAGCATTAGAGCGTATTTCGAACTTAGAAGCGGTAAAGGAAGAAGTAAAATCGGTTTTAAAAGAACGTGATATATTAATTGAAGCTTTAAAAAATATCAATTTTGTAGAAACCATTTTTCCTACCGAAGCTAATTTTGTTTTGGCTAGGGTAGATGATGCTACTAAACGATACAACCAGTTAATAGCAAACGGTATTGTTATTAGAAACCGAACAACCCAACCATTATGTAAAAACACATTACGTTTTACGGTTGGAACCGAAATTGAAAATAAAACATTAATTTCTGCTTTAAGGCAGTTAGCAATTAGCTAAAAGCATAAATATGAAAAAAGTACTTTTTATAGACCGAGATGGGACATTGGTTTTAGAACCACCTGTTGATTATCAATTAGATAGTTTAGAGAAGCTAGAATATTTTCCAAAAGTATTTCAATACATGGCTAAAATAGCCAATGAGTTGGATTATGAGTTGGTTATGGTTACAAATCAAGATGGTTTAGGTACCGATAGCTTTCCAGAAGATACCTTTTGGCCAGCCCAAAACAAAATAATTGATGCCTTTGCTAAGGAAGGCGTGGTGTTTTCTGAAGTATTTATAGATAAAACGTTTCCTCATGAAAATGCAGAAACGCGTAAACCTAGAACAGGCCTATTAACTAAGTATTTTTCTGAAGATTATGATTTAGAAAATTCATTCGTTTTAGGAGATAGAATTACAGACATGGAATTGGCAAAAAATCTGGGAGCAAAAGGTATTTATTTATCTGAAAACCCAGAATTAGGAGCCGATGAAATTGAAACTTCAAAACAAGATATTCAAGATTGTATTGCCTTAACAAGTACAGATTGGTCGGCTATTTATGAGTTTTTAAAACTTGAAAGTCGTGTTGAAGAAATTACGCGTAACACCAATGAAACCAAAATTTATATAAAATTAAATTTAGATGGTTCAGGTAAAAATGATATAGATACAGGACTGTCTTTCTTCGACCATATGTTAGATCAAATTGGTCGCCACGGCGCCATGGATTTAACAGTAAAAGTTGATGGCGATTTAGAAGTTGACGAACACCATACTATAGAAGACACTATGATTGCTTTAGGCGAGTTATTTAATAAAGCTTTAGGTAATAAATTAGGTATTGAACGTTACGGATTTTGTTTACCAATGGACGATTGTTTAGCCCAAGTTGCTGTCGATTTTGGAGGTAGAAATTGGTTGGAATGGGATGCCGAATTTAAACGTGAAAAAATTGGTGATATGCCAACCGAAATGTTTTTCCATTTATTTAAGTCATTTACAGATGGTGCTAAATGTAATTTAAATGTAAAAGCAGAAGGTATTAACGAACACCACAAAATAGAAGGTATTTTTAAGGCTTTTGCAAAAGCAATGAAAATGGCTGTAAAAAGAGACCCTAACAAAATGTTTTTACCATCAACTAAAGGAATGCTTTAATGAAATTAGTTATAATAAATTATGGTGCTGGAAATATAAAAAGTATTCAGTTTGCCTTTAAAAGACTGGGTGTAGATGCTATTTTATCTAATAATCCAGATGAAATTAAAGAAGCCGATAAAATAATTTTCCCGGGTGTAGGCGAAGCGAGTACTGCTATGAATATGCTTAAAGAAAGTGGGTTAGATAAATTAATTCCTACCTTAAAACAACCGGTTTTAGGCATTTGTTTAGGTATGCAATTATTGTGTAAACACACAGAAGAAGGCGACACTAAAGGTATTGGCATATTTCAAACCAATGTAAAACGCTTCACAAACAAGGTGAAAGTGCCGCAAATGGGTTGGAATGTCATTAAAGATTTAAAATCTGATTTGTTTAAAGGCATTAAAGAAAGTGAATACATGTATTTAGTGCATAGTTATTATGCAGAGCATTGTAACGAAACTATTGCTAAAACAGATTACGGTCTTAATTATGCTTCTGCTTTGCAACACGAAAACTTTTACGGTGTGCAGTTTCATCCAGAAAAGAGTGGCGTTGAGGGCGCTAAAATATTAAAGAATTTTTTAGAATTATAATATGAGAATAATACCAGCCATTGACATTATAGACGGAAAATGTGTTCGCCTTACAAAAGGAGATTACGATACTAAAAAAATATATAACGAAAACCCTTTGGAGGTTGCCAAAATGTTTGAAGGGTCCGGCATTGAGTATTTACATTTAGTAGATTTAGATGGTGCCAAGGCGAAGCATATTGTCAACTATAAAGTCTTGGAACAAATAGCTTCAAAAACCAAATTAAAAATAGATTTTGGTGGTGGTTTAAAAACTAACGAAGATTTACATATTGCTTTTAATTCTGGAGCTAGACAAATTACAGGAGGTAGTATTGCGGTTAAAGATGCTGAAACTTTTGAAGGTTGGATATCTAAATACGGCGGAAACAAAATTATTTTAGGTGCCGATAGCGATGCAGGGAAAATTTCTATTAGTGGCTGGATGGAACAAAGTAAAGAAGATGTTATTCCATTTATTAAAGGCTACCAAAAGAAAGGTATTCAATATGTTATTTGTACAGATATTTCTAAAGATGGTATGTTAGAAGGTCCTTCTTTCGATTTATATAAAGAAATTATTGATTCTTGCAGTAACAGTAGTAGCGGACAGTCTATAAAACTTATAGCATCAGGAGGGATTTCTCATATCGATGAGTTACCTAAATTAATCGAGTTAGGATGCGAAGGCGTTATTATAGGAAAAGCGATTTACGAAAATAGAATTAAACTACACCAACTAGAAAAATTTGTATAATGCTAACAAAAAGAATTATACCTTGTTTAGATATTAAAAACGGAAGAACTGTAAAAGGTGTTAATTTTGTGGATTTAAGAGACGCAGGAGATCCCGTTGAATTGGCTAAACAGTATGCAAATCAAGGGGCAGACGAATTAGTATTTCTAGATATTTCTGCTACTTTAGAAGGTCGCGGAACCACTTTAGACATGGTTTTACACGTAGCCGAACAAGTTAATATTCCATTTACCGTTGGTGGAGGCATTTCTAGCGTAGAGCATGTTGATGCTTTATTACAATGTGGTGCAGATAAGGTGTCTATCAACTCCTCTGCTGTTAAAAGGCCAGAATTGGTAAATGAATTATCAAACAAATTTGGAAGTCAATGTGTTGTTGTCGCTATTGATGCAAAACAAATAGATGGCCAATGGAAAGTACATTTAGCAGGCGGAAGTATTCCAACAGAAATCGATTTATTTGAATGGGCAAAAGAAGTCGAAGAACGTGGAGCAGGAGAGATTCTATTCACATCAATGGATCATGATGGTACTAAAAATGGATTTGCAAATGAAGCTTTAGCTAGATTATCTGAAGAATTAAACATTCCCATAATAGCCTCGGGTGGAGCTGGAAATGTACAACACTTTGTAGACACTTTTAAAGAAGGAAAATCTGATGCAGCCTTGGCAGCAAGTGTGTTTCATTTTGGTGAAATTCCAATTCCAGAATTAAAAAAAGAATTAAAAAGTAATAATATAGAAGTACGATTATAAATCGCGCGTGTTATGCTTAACTTGGTTTGGCATTTCAATAATAAAAAATAATCATGACCATAAAATACGACTCAAACGGATTAGTTCCAGCTATTATTCAAGATGCCACAACAAAAAATGTGTTAATGTTGGGCTATATGAATGCTGAATCTTACGAGAAAACTATAGAAACTAAGAAGGTTACTTTTTTTAGTAGAAGTAAACAGCGCCTTTGGACTAAAGGTGAAGAAAGCGGTAATTTTTTAAACCTTGTAGATATAAAAAATGATTGTGATAACGATTCTTTACTTATTCAAGTTAATCCAGTAGGACCAACATGCCATACCGGTACAGATACCTGTTGGAAAGAGGAAAACAAATCTAATTATGGTTTCTTTTCTACTTTAGAAGATGTTATTGCAGAGCGTGTAGCTAATAAGGATACCAAAAAATCTTATGTGGCTAGTTTGTTTGCTAAAGGTATAAATAAAGTAGCTCAAAAAGTAGGCGAGGAGGCTGTGGAAACCGTTATTGAGGCTATGGATAATAACGATGAGTTATTTTTATATGAATCGGCAGATTTGTTGTTTCATTACCTAATGCTTTTACAAGCCAAAGGATTTACCCTAAAGGATATCGAGAAAGAATTAATAGGAAGACACAAATAAGTAAAAAAGGCTTTAGTACAACTAAGGCCTTTTTTATTATCAGTTTAAGCTATCCAATGTTTTGAGGCTGCAAATCTAGAAAATACCAAAAAGGCTATAGCAAATACAATAATTATAAGCACCATAGCTACGCTTGCGGCTTCACCGGTTACTAAGGCATATCCCATTTGTAATAAAACGGCAATTAGCGATATAAGCCAAAAAGTGGTGGCAATTTTTTTTCTAAGTAATAAAAAAATGGCTCCCAAAACGCCGGTAAAAACGGCTATGGCAAAAGCGCCCATGGTCCAAGAAGGGGCATTTGCAGCAATTTCAAGCTGTTCTGGTGTAAAAGAATTTCTATAACGTTCTGTATTATAGGCTTGTCCTAAATATCCATCAACGCCTAGAGCATTCCAAACTAGCGCAATAATACTGATAATCCAGAACCAAATAGGTGGTTTATTAAAGTATGTGTTGGTCATAATACTTGGTATTTTGTAAGTTATTAGTATTACAAGTTATAATTTTTTTGTTAAAATTAATAATTACCCTATTTTCCGCATCAATTTAATTTTAAAATGAAAAAATACTTCTACTTTATTACTATTCAATACTTAGGCTATCGCTTTCATGGTTGGCAAAAACAACCAGATGTAAAAACCTTGCATTTAATGGTAGATAGAACATTAAATTTTATTTTAGAAGGTAAGCGTTTTAAAAGTTTAAGTTCGGGTAGAACAGATGCCATGGTTTCGGCAGAATGTGCAGCCATTGAACTTTTTCTGTTTGAACCTATAGAAGATTTAACCGCGTTTTTAGAACTTTTTAATCGTAATTTACCCCAAGATATTCGGGCCTTAAACATAAAAGAAGTTGATGCCGAGTTCAATATTATAAAAAACTCTAAGATTAAAGAATACTTGTATTTGTTTGCCCATGGCCAAAAATGCCATCCGTTTTGTGCACCAATTATGACCACTATTTTAGATGAGCTGGATATAGAGATCATGAAACAAGGCGCTAAGATTTTTGAAGGCGAAAACTATTTAAAAACGTATTGCTATAAACCTACCGATAATGGCATTTATACACGAACCATATTAACATGCGAGTTAATAGAAAACAATCTATATACTGCCAATTACTTTCCCGATCAATCTTATATACTACGCGTTAGAGGTAAAGGCTTTATGCGCAATCAAATCCGCTTAATGATGGGAACACTAATTGATTTAGGTAAAGGTAAACTTACCATTAAGGATATTCAAGATAGTTTGGTTCCAGATAGCAATATAAAGATGAATTATATTGCGCCTGCATCAGGTTTAATATTAAACAAAATAGATTTCGAATAATCTTAATGCACTCTAAACAGCATATTTAAAAGGCGTTTTGCGGCGTTTTCACCTCCTTTTTTACTTGTTTCATTTTGAAATGAGCAAGGATTTTTATCATACGAACAAACCGTATTGCTACTCATATTATAATTTAGCGGTAAGAAAGAAAGACAGCATAAAACTTTCTTTTGAATAGATATTAACCTTTAAAAATATAATTATGAACTATTTAAATATGAATGAGGAAGAAGTACTACCTGTGGTGATGGAATTAAATATTTTATTAGCAGATTATCATATATACTATCAAAAACTTCGAAGTAATCATTGGAATGTTAACGGAATAAACTTTTTCGATTTACATGAAAAGTTTGAAGAATTATACAATGATGCCAAAATAAAAATCGATGCTATTGCAGAGCGTGTTTTAACATTAAGATATAATCCTATGAGTAAAATGAAGGATTATTTGGAAGCAGCTACAATACACGAAGATAGACCTATAAAATCGGATCAAGATATGGTGGATGAAACCTTGAATGATCATAAAATTTTATTGAAACAAATGTCTAAAGTAATTGAAAAGGCAGATAAAATTTCAGATGAAGGTACTATCGATTTAATTGGTGCATACATAAGAGAACTAGAAAAATCTAGTTGGATGCTAAATGCTTGGGCGACTAGCAAAATTGAGCAACCTCAAAAAAAGGAGCTTATAAGCTAAAACAAGTTAAGTAACTTAATATTTAACTTTTAACCCTATAACATTTATAATCATGACAGAAGAATTTAATAAAGCATACGAACTCATTTCAGGTAAACTTACAGGTTGGTTAGAGACCATTATTGCCAACTTGCCAAACCTATTAATTGCCATTATTGTTATGGTGGTATTTTACTATATCTCCAAATACGTTTCAAAACTTGTAGGAAGGTTGGTGTCTAAAAAAGTGCACCAAGATTCTTTGGTTTCTATCATAACTAAAATAACTGCGGTGGCCATTATAGCTGTTGGATTATTTTTAGCACTAGGTGTATTAAACTTAAGTAAAACCTTAGAAACCTTAATTGGAGCAGCCGGTGTATCTGGTTTAGTAATTGGTTTAGCCTTGCAAGGTACGTTAAGTAATACCTTTGCTGGTATAGTACTTAGTTTCCGTAAAAGTGTAGAATTAGGCCATTGGGTAGAAACCAACGGATATTCTGGTGAAGTTGTGGAAATCAGTTTAAAAAACTTTGTAATTAAGGAAGCCGATAACAATATGGTTTTAATTCCTAATAAATCGATACTAGAAAATCCATTAAAAAATTATTCATTAACTACCAAAATGCGTGTATTTATTGAGTGTGGTGTGGGTTACGAATCAGATTTAGACGAAGTAAAACGTTTAACACAGCAAACCATTTCTAATGAATTCGATCAGGTTAAAAAACCTGAAGATGTAGAGTTTTATTACACCGAGTTTGGAGGAAGTTCTATCAATTATCTATGTCGTTTTTGGATTGATTCAGAGAGTATGCTTGAAAAGTTAAAAGCAAAAACAAATGCTATTATCGCTATTAAAAAAGCTTACGATAAGGCAGGAATTAATATACCATTCCCAATTAGAACATTACAGTTTGATAATAAATTAGCCATCGACAAAGAGGTGGTAAATGGAGAGTTTTCAAATAATTAAGATATAGCATCTTTGAAATTGAAATAATAATTAATAAAAAATAAGAAAAATGAAAAATTTAGTATACCTATTAGTATTGGTTTTTAGTGGAACTATTATGGCTCAAGAAAAGCCATCGGAAGTAAAGGAAGAAGTAGAAGTAAAAACTATTAAATATAAAGATAGTGATAACACTACCGAGAGTAAAGTTAAGGTTATTACACGCGAAACATCTAACGTGAAACTACAAGGTGCAGATGCCGATAAAGTAAATCAAGATCGTGTGCTTACTGGTAAAAAAGTAGAGAAAATGATTATGGTAGATGATGATGCCGATCCAGAATACGATTTTTTAACCAAAGAAACCTTTTATATTTCTGGCGATAAAAACTATAAATTTACACCCAACAAAAAAGGGTTTGATATTGCATTTAACAACAACACAAACCAGTTTGTAAAAACAGGTAATGCATGGAAATCTTCAACAAATGGTCATTACATTGTAAGTGGAGAGAACAAAAATGGTATTGGCTATTTTGATAGCGAAGGAAACTTTGTGGTAGAGTATTACGATTACAATTTAAAAGATATCATGAAAATTAAATACAATAAAGCAGTTAGTAGCTCGAAATAATATTTTTATGATAAGATAAATTAAAAGTCCCGATTCATTCGGGACTTTTTGTATTTTAGAACCTTGTAAAACTAAATTTAGCTATGAGTGTACAGGTACCACAGTCCGTTTTTAAATTTTTCAAAAAATTAGAAAAAAATAATAATCGCGATTGGTTTAACGATAACAAACCAGAATTTAAAGCGGCCGAGAAAGAGGTTAAAGTCTTTTATAATACTGTGTTAGATAATCTTAACAAGCATGACGAAGTAGATAAATTAAAAGTTTTTAGAATATATCGCGATGTACGCTTTTCAAAAAACAAACTCCCTTACAAAACACATTTTGGCGGATCTTATAACAGGGTTAAGCCCAAATTAAGAGGGGGTTACTATGTGCATTTGCAACCAAATAACGAAAGTTTTATAGCTACTGGGTTTTGGCAACCGGAAAAAGAAGATTTATTGCGTATTCGAAAAGAATTTGAAATGGACGATTCTGAAATAAGAGCAATTTTATCCAGCAAAGATTTTAATTCTATTTGGGCAGACCACTTTATTGGCGACGAAGTAAAATCTGCTCCACGCGGATTTCCAAAAGACCATCCAGCTATCGATTTAATAAAGAAAAAACAATACATCTTCACTAAACACTATAGCGATAAGGAAGTATTAGATGCTAATTTTATTAATGAAATTGATAACGCGTTTAAAGCAATTCGTCCTTTTTTCGATTATATGAGCGATGTTTTAACCACAGATTTAAATGGCGTTTCGTTAATTGATTAAGGAAACTAACGCTACTTATGCGTAATCTTAAACATAAGTTTGTTTAACCACATTTAAACGGCTGTTAATAATTCGGGCTTTTCAAATAATTGAATATGGCTTAGTAAGCGTTCTTTAACAATATTCATCATGCGTTTATTTAAAGCCGAAGAGTTTTTAATATAAATAGTATATTCTTCAACAGTAAAAATACCAATAATCATTCCCTTCATGGAGTTTCGAAGTTTCATGTCTTTTTGAATGGCATTTTCAATATAATCCATACGCTTTTCTAAGCTTAAATCATAAAACACGGATTTGTGTTTGGTAATGTAATTTTTAAAAACTTCAATTAATAAATCGTTTTGAAATTTTATGGTTGGGCGCAGTACTAAGTTTTGAAAACGCTCATCGGCACTCATATTGTCGTTAATGGTAGTACTTAAAATTTCAGGTCGAATACTTTTAAGGTTGAATTGTCTAGAGTCCATTATTTTAGATTTTTACTAAAATTATCGATTATAGCAGCTGCATTTAATTTTTACCATTTTAATTGTTAACGAGGTTATCAACATTTAAGATTTTTCTATCTTTAAACAAAAATTAAAACAATGAGATTTCATACCAGAAAATGGATTAAACCAGAAGATTTAAATGCCAACGGCACCTTATTTGGTGGCAGATTATTAGAATGGATCGACGAGGAAGCGGCATTATATTCTATAGTGCAATTAGAAAATCAAAAAGTAGTTACTAAATACATTAGTGAAATAGATTTTAAAACGTCGGCAAAACAAGGCGATGTCGTCGAAATAGGTATCGAAGCTATAAAATTTGGTAAAGCATCTTTAACCCTAAGTTGCGAGGTTAGGAATATGAGAACTCGAGAAACCATAATAACCATATCCAACATTGTTATGGTAAATATTGGTCCTAATGGGCAGGCTTTGCCACATGGAAAAACGGAAGTAGAATATGTTGCGGATAGATTGGGATAACCTTGTGAATAATTAGATATTAAAAAAAGCTGCTTTAATTAATTAAAATAGCTTTTTTAATAGGACTCAAAGAGTGTTGTTTTGTTACTATTTTATAAAGGATATAAAATATAATTAGTTTTTGTTTTTTAGAAGATTTTTAATGTCTTCTAATTCTTTTTCTAATAGATGTAGTTTTTGAGTTAAGGTTTCGTTTTGCGCTTTTAACAATTCAATTTCTTGCGTTTGCTCTTGGATAGCTTTAACAATAGGTGCAAAAAAATCATTATATCGAACACTTAACATGCCTTCTTTATCCTTAGTTATTACACCATTACTATCGGTATTATTCTTTTTAAAGGCATCTTTTAATTCTTGAGCAATAAAACCATATTCAATTCTATTGTTTTCATCGTTATTTCTATAATAAGATACAGGGCGTAAGTCGTTTATAAATTTTAAGCCTAAATTTGAATCTTTAATAGTATTTTTCCATCTTTTATCAGAAGTAATTGTCCAAGCGACTTGTACTCCTGCATAAGTTATAGCAGTACCACCAATGCGTACTTGATTACTTGCGGTTGGATCTGGAACAGAAGATAAATAGCCAATAGCTGTATTGTTACTACCTGAAGTCACATTATCTAGGGCTCTATACCCAACTGCTGTGTTGTTATTTCCTGTTGTATTTAGTCTTAAAGATTGATAACCAAAAGCTGAATTAAAATTCCCTTCCGTGTTATCATTAATAGCAATATATCCCATTGCTGTATTGTAGTTTCCAATCGTGTTATTTGGCAATGCACTGTAACCAGACGCCGTATTACCAATCCCTGATGAATTTGCTAAAAGTGAGCTACTTCCTAATGCTGTATTAAAATTCCCATATTCATTTGTTCGTAAACTGTTTACACCTACAGAAACATTGTAATTTCCGCCTAAATTCGATGACATAGCACCAAAACCAATAGCTGTATTAAAAAGTCCCGTTAAGTTATTTAAAAGTGAGTTTACACCACTTGTTGTATTACCAGTTCCCGATTCATTATTTAACATTGAATTTACACCACTAGCAGTATTACTATGACCTGTTGTGTTTTTATTAAGAACATTTACTCCTGTTCCAGTATTACTGTTTCCAGTTTCATTTTCTCTAAGAGAACCACTTCCTATAGAAGTATTATTAGCTCCTGATATATTAGAATAAAGGGCGTTAGCTCCAACAGCAGTATTACCTGCTCCTGTTTCATTAGTAAAAAGTGAATTAGCGCCTATAGCAGTAACACTGCTTCCTGTGGTATTTGCGGTTAGAGCATTGTACCCAATTGCAGTACTAAAGCTTGCAGTGGTATTACTACTTAATGCATTAGCACCACTAGCTGTATTATAGCTCCCCGTGGTATTATTAACTAAGCTATTAACGCCAATTGCAGTGTTTTCATAACCATTGGTGTTAGAACTTAGTGAATTTAGACCTAATGCTGTATTACGTCTGCCTGCCAACACAGATGAAAGTGCGTTAACACCAAAACCAGTACTAGTTTGGTCTAGTAAACCTGCAACAATATTGTTTCGTTTAAAAATTAGATCCTCATCATCAATAGTTCCAATAAAATTTAGAGTGTCATCGGTTCCTGCATTTCCTAGAATATCCCAATTCGTATTAGTTGTATTGTCGGTTACAAATTTTAACCATTCGGTACCATTCCAATAGTAATAACCCGGAGTAACTCCACCAACATTTGCAGTATTATAAATTAACAAACTAGCTTCTGGGGTCAAAATTGTAGTAATATCTGTTTTTGATGCTAAAGGTACTCTAGGAATTAATAGACCTTTATCAGGCGAACTAATGTCTAAAACTGCAGAAGCTTTGGGACTTGTTGTTCCAATACCTACTTGTGCATTGATATTTTGTTGTATAAGAAAAAAAAAGGATAGTAATCCTAAGGTTATAGTTTTTTTCATTGTAGATTAATTGTTAAGAATGAGGGGATTCATTGAATTTATTTTATAAAAATAATACAATACGGTTAATAAACCAATAAAAATTATTATTTCAAATGAAAAACAAATATTTTTATTCAAAATAATATCTAATTAGTATGTTTCTCGATAAAAAAAGATCTTTTATAGTGCCATATTATGCTTTTTATAGGTTTGAAAATTGAAAGTAAACAAATAGGAGTATTAGGTAAATTGAATGCGTAAATACTCGATTAAGGATAGATAATTCAATTTATCTTTAAAAATTATAATCATTTTTTTGATTTTATTGCATAAAATGCAATGAATCATGCATCCATTATTTATTTTATAAAAATAAAATAACAATGTGGTCTAAACTTTCGATTATCTGTATTATAATTTAACTTTGTAGACTTTTAAAAATTTAAATTATTTATGAGCAAAACATTGTTTGACAAAGTATGGGATTCGCATGTTGTTAGAAATATTGCAGATGGACCAGACGTATTGTATATAGACCGTCATTTAATTCATGAAGTTACAAGTCCTGTAGCTTTTGTTGGGTTAGAAAGTAGAGGTTTAAGTGTTTTATATCCGGAGCGTACATTTGCTGTTGCCGACCATAATACACCAACTATTAACCAACATTTACCAGTAGAAGATCCGTTATCCGCTAATCAATTAAAAACATTAGAAGATAACGCTAATAAGTACGGTATTAGCCACTGGGGATTAGGTCATGCAAATAATGGTATTGTTCACGTTGTAGGTCCTGAGAATGGTATAACAGTACCTGGAGCAACAATTGTTTGTGGAGATTCACATACATCAACTCACGGAGCTTTTGGAGCTATTGCTTTTGGTATTGGTACCTCGGAGGTTGAAATGGTGCTTACAACACAATGTATTATGCAACCTAAGCCAAAGAAAATGCGTATTAGCGTTAATGGTACATTAAATAAAGGTGTTACACCAAAAGATGTTGGTTTATATATTATTTCAAAATTAACAACTTCTGGTGCTACTGGATATTTTGTAGAGTATGCCGGTGATGTTTTTGAAAACATGACTATGGAAGGTCGTATGACGGTTTGTAACTTATCTATAGAGATGGGTGCACGTGGTGGTATGATTGCTCCAGACGAAAAAACTTTCGATTACATAAAAGGTCGTCCAAAAACACCTAAAGGTGAAGGTTGGGATACCGCTATGGCATATTGGAAAACATTAAAAACAGATGAAAACGCTGTTTTTGATAAAGAAATAACTTTCGATGCTAATGATATTGAACCTATGATTACATATGGTACAAATCCAGGTATGGGCATGGGAATTTCTAATAATATTCCAACTGCAGAAGCTGTTGAAGGTGGTAAGGCAACTTACGATAAGTCTTTAGCATACATGGGTTACTCAGAAAATGAGCAAATGATTGGTAAGAAAATCGATTACGTATTTATTGGTAGTTGTACGAATGGTCGTATTGAAGATTTTAGAGCGTTTGCATCTATTGTTAAAGGAAGAAAAAAGGCCGATAATGTAACCGCTTGGTTAGTTCCAGGTTCGCATATAGTTGAAGCTAAAATTAAAGAAGAAGGTTTACTTGATATTTTTGAAGAAGCTGGTTTTGTTTTAAGAGAACCAGGTTGTTCGGCTTGTTTAGCAATGAACGATGATAAAGTACCTGCTGGAAAATATGCAGTAAGTACATCAAACAGAAACTTTGAGGGACGTCAAGGACCAGGATCTAGAACATTATTAGCCAGTCCATTAGTAGCTGCGGCTGCTGCGGTAACGGGTGTGGTAACAGATCCTAGAGAGCTTTTATAAGTTCTCAGTTTGCAGTAGGCAGTTTTCAGTCAAATAGAGGAAAATTGATACTGTAGCAAAATTATTAAAACATATTATTGACTGCCAACTGAAGACTGGCAACTGAATACTAAAAATTATGGCTTACGATAAATTTACAACATTAACGAGTACTGCAGTTCCATTGCCAATTGAGAATGTAGATACCGATCAAATTATACCAGCACGTTTTTTAAAAGCTACAAAACGTGAAGGTTTTGGAGATAACTTATTTCGTGATTGGAGATACAATGGAGACAATACATTAAAACAAGATTTTGTTTTAAACAACCCTATTTACAAAGGAAAAATATTAGTAGGAGGAAAGAATTTTGGTTCTGGATCTTCTAGAGAGCATGCTGCATGGGCGGTATACGATTATGGTTTCCGTTGTGTAGTATCTAGTTTCTTTGCAGATATTTTTAAAAATAACTGTTTAAATATTGGTGTTTTACCAGTGCAAATTAGTCCAGAATTTTCTAACGAAATTTTTGAGGCTATTTATGCCGATGCTAACACAGAATTAGAGGTAAACCTTGAGAAACAAACCATTACATTATTATCTTCTGGTACATCTGAATCTTTTGATATTAATGGGTACAAAAAAGAGAACATGTTAAATGGTTTTGATGATATCGACTATTTACAAAACATGAAAAGTGAGATTGAAACATTTACTGAATCTCGTCCTTTCTAAATAATGGCGGTAAAACGAATTGAAATAATGGATACGACATTGCGCGATGGTGAGCAAACCTCGAGCGTGTCGTTTTCTGCTTCTGAGAAACTTACAATTGCGAAACTTTTACTTGAAGAGTTAAAGGTAGATCGTATTGAAATTGCATCGGCACGTGTGAGTGAAGGTGAACTTCAGGCGGTTAAAGCCGTTACCAATTGGGCATCTAGTAGCAATCTTTTACAGGCGGTTGAAGTTTTAACTTTTGTAGATAAAGGCGTGTCGATTAATTGGATGCTTGAGGCGGGAGCAAAGGTTCAAAACTTATTAACCAAAGGTTCATTAAATCATTTAACTCATCAGCTTAAAAAAACACCTAATCAGCACTTTAGTGAAATTGAAGAGAATATTCAATTAGCTAAAAAGCATGGTATAGCTACCAACGTTTATTTGGAAGATTGGAGTAACGGTATGCGCAACTCTAAAGCTTATGTTTTTGAGTTTTTAGAGTTTTTATCTACGCAACCCGTTAAGCGTATAATGCTGCCAGATACCTTGGGTGTTTTAACACCACAGGAATCTTACGATTTTATAAAAGAAATAAAGGATTTATATCCAAACTTACATTTTGATTTCCATGCGCACAACGATTATGATTTAGGCGTATCGAACGTAATGGAAGGTTTAAAAGCTGGTGCCGATGGTTTACATTTAACTGTAAACGGTATGGGCGAACGTGCAGGAAATGCGCCTATGGCAAGTAGTATTGCTGTAATTAACGATTTTATGCCAGAGATAGAAATTGGTGTAAACGAAACGTTTTTATTTACCATTAGTAAATTGGTTGAAACGTTTTCTGGTGTAATGATTCCATCTAACAAACCAGTTGTTGGTGCTAATGTATTTACGCAAACAGCCGGTATTCATGCCGATGGCGATAATAAAAACAACCTGTATTTTAGCGAGTTAATGCCAGAACGTTTTGGTAGAACACGCCAATATGCGTTAGGAAAATCGTCTGGAAAGGCCAATATACAGAAGAATTTACAGGAATTAGGACTTCAGCTTAATGATGAAGACTTAAAGAAAGTCACCCAACGTATTATTGAGTTGGGCGATAAAAAACAAGTGGTTACCAAGGAGGATTTACCATATATTATTTCGGATGTTTTAGATAGAACTTACGAAGAAAAAGTTAAGGTAAATAGCTATGTTTTAACACACTCTAAAGGTTTAAAGCCATCTACAACAGTTTCTATTACCATAAATAATGAGACTTTTGAAGAGAGCTCGCAAGGCGATGGACAATTTGATGCTTTTATGAATGCCATAAAAAGGGTGTTTAAAAAGAAGAAATTGGAGCTGGCCGCTTTAATTGATTATGCGGTTAGAATTCCACCAGGAAGTAACTCGGATGCCTTATGTGAAACAATTATTACATGGCGAAATAGTAATGGCGAATTTAAAACACGTGGTTTAGATAGTGACCAAACGGTGTCGGCAATAAAGGCAACAGAGAAGATGCTGAATATTATTGTGAGTTAAGTTTAATGACCGAAGACGGGTGACGGAAGACGGAAGTTATCTTGATTTTGAAGAAATGACTGAAGACGGATTACTGAAAATCGGGGGCTATAACTGAAGCCTGTAAACTTGCCCGCGTTAGGTATTGAACGGCATGTTTGAGCTCGCCGACGGTAGGAGGAAGCGAGTAGTGAAAGCCCGACTTTTTGCGATCCTGCGAGGTTTTTAAAACCTTGTAGGTATGAGTAAAAAGGAACGCCCAAATGCTCGAATAAAATCGGGACACTTAAAATAACAAAAATTATAAATTAAAGATTAAAATAAATAAAGATGAAATTTAATATTGCAGTTTTAGCAGGTGATGGCATTGGACCTGAAGTAATGGATCAAGCTCAAAAAGTTAGTGAAGCGGTTGCAAAGAAATTTGGACATGAAATTACGTGGAAACCAGCATTAACAGGTGCAGCGGCAATTGATGCGGTTGGAGAACCTTACCCAGATAGTACGCATCAAGTTTGTTTGGCTTCGGATGCTGTTTTATTTGGTGCTATTGGTTTGCCAAGATTTGATAATGATCCTTCGGCAAAAGTGAGACCAGAAAATGGTTTGCTACAAATGCGTAAACAACTTGGTTTATTTGCTAATTTACGTCCGACATTTACGTTTCCGTCGTTATTGGATAAGTCGCCGTTAAAACAAGAGCGAATTGAAGGTACCGATTTGGTGTTTTTACGTGAGTTAACTGGTGGTATTTACTTTGGTGAAAAGGGTAGAAGAGATGGTGGAGAAACGGCTTTTGACAACTGTGTTTATACACGTGCTGAAGTACAACGTTTGGCTAAAAAAGGTTTTGAATTAGCCATGACCCGTTCTAAAAGATTATGTTGTGTTGATAAGGCCAACGTTATGGAAACGTCTCGTTTATGGAGAGAAACTGTACAGGCCATGGAAAAGGATTATCCTGAAGTTGAAGTAAGTTATGAGTTGGTTGATGCAGTTGCTATGCGTTTGGTACAATGGCCAAATAGCTACGATGTATTAATTACTGAAAACTTATTTGGTGATATTTTAACGGATGAGGCTTCGGTTATTTCTGGATCTATGGGATTAATGCCATCGGCATCTATGGGAGAATCTATTTCTTTATTTGAACCTATTCACGGATCTTACCCACAAGCAACGGGGTTAAATATTGCTAACCCAATGGCTATGGTTTTATCGGCAGCCATGATGTTTGAGATTGCTTTTAATTTACCTGAAGAAGGTAAAGCGATTAGAGATGCGGTAAATAAAGCTTTAGCTGAAGGTGTTGTTACTGAAGATTTAGCCAATGGTGGTAAAGCCTACGGAACTAAAGAAGTTGGTGACTTTTTAGCTGTTAATATTTAATTAGTTTAATACAATAAAAAAAAGGTGAATTTTATAATTCACCTTTTTTTTTGTTATATATCCTTAACTATTTTTTTTAAAAATAAAACCTTGTAGTCGTATTTTTTTATGTAATAAAATAATGTTATTGCCTAAAATTAGTCTGCATTTAAAAGGATATCCAAATTAAAAAGCGTGAATTCTAGTTTAGAATCCACGCTTTTTTTTATGCATTAATTGTCTTTTAATAAAACAACTATTACTGCTTTTTAATAACTAACTTTTTAGAGAATGCATTTGTATTGTTTGATCTTACAAAATACATACCTTCACTTAAATCACCTACATAAACATTAGTTTCAACACCAACATTTGCCTTAAAGCTTTTAACTATTTGACCTAATTGATTTGTAATATTAAAATCTCCACCTGTAGTTGTTTTAATTGTTACATTATTACTACTAGGGTTAGGGTACATTGAGAATTTAAAGTTGTTAGTGAAAGAATCAATACTTAAAGAAGTTACACTAACACATAAAGACTCTGCCGAACAACTTCCATTAGAAATTACTACTTTATAATCACCATTACTTGTCGCAGTATAGCTTTGGTTTGTTTCTCCTGTTAATAAAGTGTTTGGGCATGAGTACCATTGGTAACTAGCACCTTCTTGATCTGCTGTTAATATATTTGCGTTTTGAGTAATATTATTATCAATTATAATTGGTTCTGTTATTGTTACCGAAGTATCAGAAGTACATCCGTTAGCATCAGTAACTGTTACATTATAAGTTCCTGCGTTAACACCTGTAATTGTTGCCGTAGTTGCACCGTTACTCCATACATAAGTATAAGGCGTAGTTCCTCCTGTTACATTAACTGTTGCAGCTCCATTAGAACTTCCATTACAA
>NZ_FOMI01000017.1 GCF_900112595.1 Algibacter pectinivorans
AAAGCAGGAGAGCACAATATTAAATTAGTAGCAGTTTTTAAAATGAACAATAAAGAAAATGAAGAAATACACGTTCCGACAAATTTATATGTTACCGTAAAAGAATAAAAATACTGTTGGCAACAATGTATATAAAAAATTGCTATTTTGTACTTAACCAATGTAAGTTGCTTTGTTTGCTAGCTTCTGATTTTCCTTCGGAAAATCCTCGCACACAAACACGCAACATTTCATATACGTAACCGTTATGCCCCATCTAGATAAACGTACAGGTCATTTAATAAATCAACAGGTACATATCCAAAAACAGGGGCAGCACTATTTACGCCATCAGCCCTTTCAAGTAATTCATTGTATCTTGGAAATGCTTTTAACACACTACTTCTTGTTATATGTAACCAACCTTTCTTATTAAAAAGGGCTAATTCCATTCTGTCATAATCTTCGACAGGTAACGTATATCGTGGAGAACAATAGTGTCCCGTGCTGCCCTGTACGCTCATTTTGTATTTACCAGCTTTCACGGATTTAAGCATTCTGTAATCATCACTACTGTTCGCAGTGTCCTGTTTTTGTAATTCTTTAATTAATTCCATTTTTGTTTGAATAAAAACGGGGCATAACAACGGCTATAAAAAATAGCGGTTGCAGTGCTTACCGTAAGGTTAATAATTCTATTTAATTTCGTTCTCATTTGATAGTTAAATGTTTCAATTCCGCTACTTTTCATAGCCAAACCGTTACCTGCAAGTTAAAAAACCGAACCGACTAAAAATTGAATATTGAAAAAAATATGAGTAAAAGACTTTATCTGAATTTATTTTTGAGTTTACTCATTTTACTTTTTGGCTACAATTTTGCATCTGGACTTATCGACTTTTGGACAATCAGAATTATTAATATTTTGGCAATTGTTTTAGCAGGATTTTTCTTGATTAAATTTAATCCAAACTTGCTTCCGAAAAAAGAAAACTCAACTTTCCGAATTAAATACCTTTTTCCAATTGTTATCGGAATTATTGGACTTTTTTTAGCAACTTATTTTATTCCATTATTAATTTATAATTTAATGGAATGGGAATGGACTGACCGAATTAGACCAACGCAGTCAGAATTACCGAGATATTTGACTTTACTCACAGTTTGGGCTTTTTTGGAGGAAATATACTTTCGAAGAATTATATCGCAGAAATTATTTAACGAAAAAGGGCTTTCTAAAGCAATCTGGATTTCTTCTTTAATTTTTAGTATTGCTCATATTTTTTCAGATAATGGTTTGTTCGGAGCATTTATTGGTGGAATAGCTTTAGGTTATATTTATTTAAAGACAAAAAATATTTGGTTGAGTATATTAACACATTTAGCATTTAATCTGACAAGTTTTTTTGTGTCACCGAAACTAACTAAAAATCTCGCTGAATTTAATTCTTATCAAAAAATATCTCTGATAATAATATTAAGTTTTGGACTGATTTTGACAATGATTTTGATTATAAAAAAACAGACGAATAATAAACAAGCGGAATTAAAAACCAGCAGGTAACATCGTGTATAATTAATTGCTTTGGCAATTGCCTACTTGGAAAATTCCTTCGGAATTTTCTCTGGCACGTTTTTGTTTACTAAATTAGTTGCTTAAACACGCAACTAACCATACACAAGACCGTTGTAGCTAATTTAAACCAAGAGGATGAAGAATATAAAAGACATTGAATTTAATGATATTGCGTTTATTGAACAGAAAGGGCGGAAAGCGGTAATCCTATATGGAAAAGACAAAATAAGAGCAGAAAATCTGCATAAGGCAATGACTGAAAAAGGATTTAATTTTAAAAGCAAACCCGAATCTAATGGGTGTTACACAATCGGTCTTGATGTAGAGAGTTACGGAACAACATTGATACTTGAAACTAAATTAAAAAAAGAAACATATCCGCAATTAGTGTGGCTAGAAAACTCAAGTATTTCAGATGTTATTATTGCTTACAAGGACGGAAAGAATACTGAGCTGATTTACCCCACTTTCCCTTTGAACTCTTTGTTTTATCCAAATTAACAGAATAGAATTTATGTTCTCCTGATTTTGGAGAAGGATATAATTGACCTTTATCAATTGAATAAAAAAACATCGAAATAATAATTATAAAATTTAATATATGTTTGATTCACTAGACACTACGATAATACTTATTGCGAAACTTGTTTTACTTATCGGGTTTATTTACGCTTTAAAATATTGGTACGACAAGAAAAAATCTATAATTCCTGTAATATTGTATTGGGTGTTAGGTTTATTTTTCGTTCTGTTAATAAGTTCTACAATTTTCGATTGGCTCATAATTTCGGCAATGAATACCGAGGAATATGGAGCATTAAGTGTAATATTTGCTATTGTTTTTTATGTTTACGTTGGTCTTAACAAATTCAGAAACAAAAACTAACTTCCGACTGACCTTACTCAAACGCAACTGTTGCGTGCGACTGACAAAAAAACAAAACAAAAATGTCTCTATTTAAAGATATTCAAGAATCACACGACTCTATAAAAGCACTTGGAATAAGTTTGCTTTTAGCACCATTTTGGTATTTATCAATTTACTTATTTCATCCTGAATGGTATCTTAAAACAGACATTATAATTAAAATTATACTATCATGTTTATTACCCATATTATCAGTAATCTTTTCATCGATATATTTATCTGATACAATAGAAGGCAATACTTTTGGCTTAATTGAAAATACCGTTGCTATACTTTATTTTCTGATGATGTGGAAAGCTATATTAATGTTTTGTGTTTATACATTTTGCTTCTTTACTGATAACGAATTATATTATTATGGGTATATAATGATTTATTTTACACCAATTATCATACTTTTAATAATACATTTTTATAAAATAGCAGTAAAAAAACAGTAATAACTATAGTTATACAACAAGAGATAATAAAGTCTTTTTGAAAACTAGAGCGACTTGACATACGAACTGAAAAAATTAAAAAACTAGCTACAACAAAGTATAAAATTAATTGCTTGCTAATAGGTTACTTGGAAACCGCTTTGATTTCCTTTTGTTTGGCTCGTATCTTTTAAAGTGCGTTCTTAACCAACGCAACTAATTTTATACGTAGCCGTTAGGCACAATACGAACAGAAAATTCCGAACTAAACATTACAATATGAAATTTACATTTAAAATTTTAATCCTATTAACCATATTTACATCCTGCTCAAACTCAGATAAAGAGAATAATCCTGATTGTACATATACACCAACTTTATTAACCGAAGAAGTTTCCAATATTACTGAAACGAGCGCAACTTTTAGTGGACAAATTATCGCACCAACTTGTGAAAGTACCGTAACTTCTCAAGGTTTTGTTTACGCCAAAACAACACTTCCAAAAACGGATGACTACGTTATAGAAGTTAATGGAGTAAATATTTCATCTGAAGCGACTAATTTGGAAAGAAATACAACATATTATTTGAGAGCGTTTTTTGTCAATCCAACTGGAGAGTATTACGGAAACGAAATTGAGTTTACAACAGCAATCGGAGAAATTAATATTACAACAAAAACTATAGAAAACATTACATTAAATAGTGCAACGAGTGGAGGAATGATTAATGATGATGGAGATGGCACTATAATAAACAAAGGTATATGTTGGAGCACCTCTCAAAATCCCACAATTAATGACAACCACATAGAAAATAATACTAATAATTATGACTTTAATTCAGAGATTACTGGATTACAGGAAAATACAACTTACTATGTAAGAGCTTATGCGTCAAATGAAAATGGTATTACATATGGAAATGAAGAAACTTTTACAACTTTATCCGCGACATATAAAGTTAATTTAGAAATAACAGGAACTACAGGTAATTGTGGTTCTTCAACAAATTATTTGGAATATCAAGTCACTTATAAATTTGACGATAGTGATACTATTTCTGAAACAGCTGGAGGTTCTGGAGATATTTACTATCACGAAAGAGAAGGTGAAATTAGAGATAATTTAAATATGACCATTTATCTTGGGTATTTTGACCCCGAATATCCAAATAGCAACAATTATCCTGGCTCTAATTTGGATAACATAACAATTACAATTACAAACATAGACACTAATGAAGAGGTTTTAAATACTACATTACCTGATTTATTCATATGTACAGACTCGGCATACAAAAATATTTTCAATTTTAACCCTGTCGATAGAACATACACAATAGACCGATTAACTTATGGATTTTAAAAAAGTACTGTGCCTAACAATGTATAACCGCAATTACGGCGGATTCGACTACGTCCGAATCCACTCGGAATTGCTAACGTCAGTGCTAAACCGAAAATAAGCGCTAATTTAACCCGTAACTGACGGTTATACGAGACCGTTACACACAATAGCTCTGAAAAAACCGAATGAGAAATATTTTAACCATAGTTTGTTTATTTATTATTATTTCTTGCAAAGAATCAAAGACAAACAATCCGAATTCTGACAACGGAATTACTCGTGCTTTAGGAAATAACTCTGATGCAATTAAGCCGAATATGATTTTGGATTTAAAAGCAACTGAATCTACCGAGAAAGAAAGTATTTCGATAGATTTGATATTTAGCAAAAACTCTGTTGTCGAACCAATTCATCAGAAAGTCTATTTATCATTTTTACTCACCCAAACAAAGGAATTACAAAAATACCGCGAAATATCTTTTAATTACCATATCGAAAATGAAGAGTTTAATAAAAGTTCATTTCTCATATCCCAAAAAACAAAAGAATCAATTTTAAAGAAATTTAGTTTTATTCCGTTTAGAAATAACATCAAATATTGTCTTGAAAATTTTGACATTGGAACAATGTACGGACTTGACATTTGGATTGACAATATAAATCAAATTTATCCTGACGAATTAATGAAAACTAACTTTTTTGATGTTATAGAGAAATTTAGTTATGAATGTTCTGATATAGATAAATCAAAGGATGCTAAAGCAACGATTGTAGTTTTGTATGTAGCTATTAAGGATTATGTTGATAAAGTCAAACCAGATAATCCACAATTAAGCAGTCAAAGACATAATCAAAAGTTACTTGAAGAGTTATGGAAAATATGTAATAATGGAGAAATGATTCAATTTGCAGAACAACGTTTATTTGGAAAAGTTGGCGGGAATTGGGATGAATATAGTAAATATAATTTACAGAATTGATAAATTTAACGTGTCGCTACAGTGTGTAACATTGTATAAAAATAATGCGTAGTTTAGTGCTTAATCAAAGGTTAGTTCGCTTTTGTTAGCTGCTGATTTTCCTTCGGAAAATCCTCGCACACAAAACCGCACTATTCTTATACGTTACCGTTGGCATCCATTAATCAGCGCGGAAAATTTGTAACGGAATAAAAGTATTTAAAGTAAAAATAGTCTGTTAAATAGATTAAGGAAAATAAAAAGCCAATACGTGAGCATCTTATGTTTTCGGACCCAACTCAAACGAAACTGTTGCGCGCTTTCCGACCCTACTCTGATGTTTTTAATTTTGTGTTTAAAATAAAAAGTTGAATACAAAGAAAAAGTCAAAACGTGAGTTACTTATGTTTTCGGACTCAACTCAGACGAAACTGCTGTGAATATTTCGGACTTTACTCGAGCGAAACTGTTTCGCGCTTTCCGACACTACTCTAATGTTCTTAATTTTGTGTTTAAAAATATAAAATCACTGACCCAAGAGCGCAAAAATAAGTTTTTTAAAATGACAAAAAAATCGGTAATTGTAAAAGCAAATAAATAGAAAAATTAAAAACGTATGCCAACACCATGTATAAAACATAGCTAATTGGTTTTTAAGCGTAAAGTTTGTGTTTATTTGCTAAGTATCGCCAAATTTTAAATTTGGCTTTTAAACTGATAAATTAAAAACAAAATGTAAAATTTAGCTCGTGCTAATTCGAAAGTTAATTTCTTTTTAACACGCTACATTCCATACATATCAACGTTAGGGCAAATTAGAACATCAAGGCTAATTGCTTACTTACATTTTTTGTGAACTTCTTTATTTCCATCTTATCAAAATGATAGTTTACTATTTGGTCAATTACTAAAGCAAATTCATCTCTTTGGTAAAGTGCTTTTAAATAACCATCTGCATCATATTTTTCTATTACTTTTTGGATAGTTTTTTCAAAGCAGTTTTTTATTTGTTTATCTGCCAACTTTACAGATAAGTCTATTTCGTATTTAGAATATTCCTCGCTTAAATCAGAGATGAATTTTTCGTGATTATTCGTATAAAGAAGTTCACAAAAACGCTTATTTCCTAACTTCCAGCAAAAGAGTATTAAAGAAGCTATTGATAATTTATCTTCTACACTATAAATACCTCTTGTCGTTTCATATATAATTGGTTCTATCTTCATAAT
The DNA here is from genome assembly GCF_900112595.1 of Algibacter pectinivorans. Classification (GTDB taxonomy): domain Bacteria; phylum Bacteroidota; class Bacteroidia; order Flavobacteriales; family Flavobacteriaceae; genus Algibacter_B; species Algibacter_B pectinivorans. The sequence continues at coordinate 6,441 of NZ_FOMI01000017.1, forward strand.
AACTTGCCCTAACACCGTATAAAATTAAGTGCTATTTTAGGCTAAATTTAAGGTTAATGTTTATTTACTAATTCTTCGAGATTATCGAAGTTTCTCGATGTTTTTACGCACCTAATCTTATACAACACGTTACCCAACATTATGAAAAAACTAACCAAATGACCAAAACTGACCTATTTCGAGTAATAATTAAAATTTTCGGAATTTACTGCTTCATTGAT
>NZ_FOMI01000002.1:0-14464 GCF_900112595.1 Algibacter pectinivorans
AATGCTCCTAAGGTCGCATCACTCGAACTGACAAACCTATAATTAAAAACCCCAATGTCACTTCGAGTGGTTTTTGTGAGTGTGCGAACAAAAATTGTATCGAGAAGTTTTTTATCTTTATCACTATGAAAACGTATTATGTTTACATTCTAAAATGCTCAGACAAGAGCTATTACACAGGTTTTACATCTAACATTACTAAACGATACGAAGACCATAAAATGGGCCGATTTGTAGAGAGCTATACCTACAAAAGGCGCCCTGTTCATTTAGCTTTTTATTCTGAATTTACCGAAGCCACTATTGCCATACAAACAGAAAAACAAATTAAAAAATGGTCTAGAGCTAAAAAAGAAGCTTTAATTAATGGAGAATTTGAAAAGCTTCCTAACTTAGCTAGAAAAAAATTCAAGAAAAAGTGAGGTTCTCTATACAATACTCCTACCGTCGCATCACTCGAACTGACAACCATTTGATTAAACAATCTGCTGTCACTTCGAGTGATTTTTTTCAGCTGACGAAGAAAAAATGTATCGAGAAGCTTTCTAATTTAACTTTAAAAAATGTTCACTAAGAGTTCTTGACACAACGCACCTTAGGCCGCATCACTCGAACTGACAAAAATATTATAAATGACATTAAAAGATAAACTTGCCGCACAACGTATATACTTGCTCTTAGGAGCACTTTTTATAACATCGTTGGTGGTTTCAAATCTTATTTTTCAAAAGTTTTTTTATTGGTACCCTTTCAATATTGAAATTTTTGGTAATAAACTTTTCGAAATATCGGTTGGTATATTACCCTACCCTATTACCTTTTTAATTACCGATTTAATAAGTGAAATTTATGGTAAAAAGCGTGCTAATGATGTGGTTGTTATTGGCATTTTTGCTTCTTTATTTTCGTTATTAATCATTTTTACGGCCGATTCGGTTCCTGCAACATCATGGTCTTACGTAGACGATAAAACATTTAAAACCGTTTTTGGAAATTCTATGATTGCCGTTTTTGCAAGCATGCTTACTTACTTGTTTGCACAGTTTGTAGATATTCAAATTTACCACTTCTGGAAACGCTTAACTAAAGGAAAACACTTATGGCTGCGAAATAATTTTTCCACATGGTTTTCCCAATTTGTAGATACCTTTACTATTGTGTTTTTACTATGTTCCTTTGGTATAATAGATTGGGCAAACTTTAAAGGTCTTTTGGTTAGTGGCTTTTTATTTAAAGTTATTGTAGCCGCTTGCGACACGCCACTATTATATTTAGGCGTATACCTTTTTAGAAAACGTTTTAATTTAAAAGTAAACGAAGATATTGATTTACTTTAAAATGGAATGCGTTAAAATTACTAGTAGTAAGGTTAAAATTATATTAAACTTTTAGTTTACTTAGGCCTAAAATTAAACGCGCTCGTATATTTACATAAACCCCGTTAACTATGAAAAAAGCTTTAAAAATTGTTGGCATTACTTTATTAATACTTATAGTACTTTTAATAGCCCTTCCGTTTGCTTTTCAAGGAAAAATTAAAGATATCGTAAAACAAACCATAAACAACAATCTTAATGCTAAAGTTGAGTTTAGCGATGTGTCTTTAAGCTTAATTAAAAGCTTTCCACAGGCACAAGTAAGCGTAAGTGATTTAGTAATAACAAATTTCGAGCCTTTTAAAGACGAAACCTTTGCTACGGTTAAGGATATTTCGTTTACCATGTCTATTAAAGAAGTTTTTAAAACCGCCAGCGAAGAGCCTATAACCGTAAATTCTATATATGTTGACCAAGCTTTAATGACGCTTAAAACCGATAAATTAGGCAATAACAACTACGATATAACTAAAGAAGATACTACTAACGCAACAACCACCAATGCTGGCTCTAGTAATTTTACTTTTAGTATTGACGACTACCAAATTAAAAACAGTGCCTTAACTTATATTGACGATATTTCTAAAACATTAATTCACGTTTCCGAGTTAAACCACGAAGGTCATGGTACGTTTTCTGCCGAAACCTCCGAACTCGATACTTACAGCGAAGCCAATGTAAGTTTTACGCTAGACAGCACAAATTACTTAAGCAGTAACCCTGTAAAATTAGACGCCTTAATAGGTCTAGATTTAGTAAACAGCAAATACACTTTTAAAGAAAATAAAGCCTATATAAACGATTTACCATTAGAGTTTCAAGGTTATGTGCAACTCGTAGAAGCTGGACAGGATATCGATATTAGCTTCGAAAACCCGGGTTCAGATTTTAAAAATTTCCTGGCTGTAATTCCTAAAGCTTACTCTAAAGATATTGCTAATGTAAAAACCTCTGGCGATTTTAAAGTAAAGGGAATTATTAAAGGTTTAAGCTCAGATACTACAATCCCTAATCTAGATATTAGTATAACATCAAACAATGCATCTTTTAAATATCCAGACTTACCAAAAAGCGTTACCAACATTGTAATAAACACCGAAATAAAAAACACTACCGGAAATGTTGACGACACGTATATCGATATTAAAACCTTAAATTTTAAAATTGATGAAGATGTATTTAAATCTTCTGCTACGCTAAAAAACTTGACTAAAAACATGTTGGTAAATGCCAATTTAGATGGTACTTTAAACCTTGCTAACATTACAAAAGCATATCCTGTAGAGCTAGAAAATTCGCTTACCGGAATTTTAAAAGCGAAACTAAACACGGCTTTTGATATGGATGCTGTGGCAACTAATGCCTACGCAAGAATAAAAAATAATGGATCGGCAAGTATTTCTAACTTTGTATTTTCATCGGAAGATATTGTAAACCCGTTTCATATCTCAGATGCTAATCTAACCTTTAATCCAGGAACTGTATCGCTTAATAATTTTAGTGCCAAAACAGGCGAAAGTGATATTCAGGCCAAAGGTACAATTAACAATTTACTAGGTTTTTTACTAAGCGATAATACCTTAAAAGGAAACTTTACTGTTAATTCCAACACCTTTAAGGTAAGCGATTTTATGACCGAAAGTGAAACCGCACCAAGCACCAACAAAACCACAAGCAACGCCGAATCATTAAAAATTCCAGCCTTTTTAGAGTGTACTATAAATGCCGATGCTAAAACCGTTGTGTACGATAATTTAAACCTTAAAAACGTAACCGGCACCTTATATATAAAAGACCAACAAGCCAAACTAGAAAACCTTAAATCTAGTATTTTTGATGGTGCATTGGCAGTTTCTGGCGATATTTCTACCAAAGAAGACACCCCAACATTCAATTTAAATTTAGGAGCTAACGGCTTTGATATTGCTCAATCTTTTAAAGATTTAGAATTACTTAAAAGTTTAGCACCTATTGCAAAAATTCTTCAAGGAAAATTAAACACAAGCATTAATCTATCTGGAAAATTAGATAAAGAATTTGCTCCAGATTTAAGCACCGTATCTGGCGATGCGCTTGCCGAATTATTAGCAACAAGAATAGGCGCCAACCAAAGCGAATTAATGAATAAGCTAGAAGGCTCGCTTAATTTTATCGACTTTAGCAAACTCGATTTAAAAGACCTTAAAACCAAACTATCCTTTGCCAACGGTAAAGTAAGCGTAAAACCCTTCGATATAAAATACCAAGACATAGCCATTACCGTTTCTGGTTCGCATAGTTTCGACCAAACCATGGATTATAGCGCTATTTTTAATGTGCCTGCAAAATATTTAGGCTCCGACATTAATAGGCTAATTGGTAAAATAAACGATAGCGAAGTAAGCAATTTAACCATACCAGTAACGGCAAATATTGGTGGTAGTTTTACAAGTCCGTCGGTTAAAACCGATTTAACAAGTGGTATCTCAAACCTTACCAACCAGCTTATAGAAATCGAAAAACAAAAACTCCTTAACCAAGGTAAAGACAAAGTTAAAGACCTAATTGGCGATGTAATTGGCAGTAATAAAACCAAAACCGACTCGGTAAAAACACAACAAAACAATGCCATAAAAGATGTTATTGGAGGCATTATTGGCGGCAACAAAATCACCGATAGCACAAAAACAAGCACGACTGGTAATACCAAAACCCAAGAAACTGTTAAAAACGTACTTGGTGGTTTATTTGGTAAAAAGGAGAAAGACACCGTTAAATAATATTTGGGTGTTACCCGAAAAGGGTCGGGCTTGAAGCCTGTCTTGAGCAAAGTTGAAAGGTTACAAGTCCGCGAACTTCCTACCGTCAGGCTGTGGGCTTTCCACTACAATCCCTAACGCGGGCATGTTTGCTAGCATCATATTAAAATCTATTTAATAGTTTTTTTTAAATGCCCTACTTTACAACACACCCCTTAATCTCCTCTTTTTAGAAGGGCAACACATAATCCCAAAAAAAAGATGAATTAACAACAGCTATAATCTAAAAAAAATAAGGATTAAAAGAGGCGTTACTACCTCATCATTCAAAAAACATAAAAAAAAACCAAAGACCATTAAAAACCGGGTCATTTTGCCCCGTTTTAGTCAATTTTCATTCATTTTTAAAGAAAATTCGTCATTTTTTAGGTTATTCCAACTATTCGGTTATATTATAAATTACGTTTAATCTTAAACACCCAAAATATTATATATGAGGCAATTAAAAATCACGAAACAAGTTACCAACAGAGCATCTAAATCGTTAGACAAATACCTTCAAGATATAAGTAAAATCCCGTTAATTACTGCCGACGAAGAAGTTGATTTAGCACAACGCATTAAAAAAGGCGATCAAAAAGCATTAGATACACTAACAAAGGCTAACTTAAGATTTGTGGTTTCTGTCTCGAAGCAGTACCAAAATCAAGGTTTAACCCTACCCGATTTAATAAACGAAGGCAATGCAGGTTTAGTAAAAGCAGCAAAACGCTTTGATGAAACTAGAGGTTTTAAGTTTATATCCTATGCCGTTTGGTGGATTCGTCAATCAATCTTATCAGCTTTAGCAGAGCAATCTAGAATAGTACGATTACCATTAAACAAAATAGGCTCAATTAGTAAGATAAATAAGGCCTATTCGCATTTAGAACAAACACACGAAAGGCCACCAAGTGCCCACGAAATTGCAAATACTTTAGAGTTAACGGTTAGCGATGTAAAGCAATCCATGAAAATTTCTGGACGCCATGTTTCTATGGATGCGCCATTTAAAGAAGGAGAAACATCAAATTTATACGATGTTGTTGCAGGGCAAGAATCGCCAAGTCCAGATGCCAAATTACTTAAAGACTCCCTTAATTTAGAGGTTAACCGTGTTTTAGATACGCTTTCGAGTAAAGAAGCCGAAGTTATTCGTCATTATTTCGGAATTAGCGTTAAAAACCCTAAAAGTTTACAAGAAATTGGTGATGCTTTTGGATTAACCAGAGAGCGTGTACGCCAAATACGAGAAAAAGGCATCCGAAAACTGCGTCAAAACTCAAAAAATAAAGTCTTAAGAACCTATTTAGGATAATCTAATACAAAAAATTTCAATTTATTAGGTTTTTATTTTTAAAAACCGCAAATTTGCAACCCATTTTGGATTTTCAGAAAAAGCACTAAAATAAAGGCATATGTTAAAAATAATAGTTAAAGATGGTGAAAACATCGAGAGAGCTTTAAAACGCTACAAAAGAAAGCACAGAAATATTAAAGTAATGCAGAACTTAAGAGAAGGACAGTTTTTTACAAAACCTTCTGTAAAAAGACGTCGTCAAGTTCAAAAAGCAGCTTATATTCAAAATTTAAGAGACCAAGAAGATATTTAGTCTTTAGTTTCAAAATGATATAAAAAGTCCTCTTTAAATTTTAAAGAGGACTTTTTTTTGTAAGCTTCTAATCTACTTTACTACAAAAGTAGCATGATTTTAGTCTATTTATTTATAGGAATTCTTGCAGCTGTACTTAGTGCCTTACCTTTAGGTGCATCAAATATTGCGGTTATTAATACTACCTTAAAACAAAACTCAAAACAAGCGTTTAAAATTGCCATTGCCGCAGGCTTCGCCGAAGTAATTTTATCTTTATATGCTTTAGACTGTAATAAAACCATCCAAGATTTTTTTAATAATAATTTATGGGTTCAAACAGGTATTGCCGGACTTCTTTTTTTTGCTGGCACCTACTTGTTTTTTAAAAAACAAACCGAAAAAAAATCTAAAAAAACAAAATTAACACAATCTAAATATGCTACGGGGTTTTTATTAGGTATCGTTAACCCACCTGTTTTAATTTATTGGGTTATTGCTTTTGGTGTTTTGCATAATAATGACATTATGCTCTCGCTAAAATCGTCGGCTTCAGTGCTATTTCTATTTTTTATAGGTGTTTATTTAGGTAAAGTTTTAACGCTTTATTTTTACAGCAGTATAAGTTTGGTTATTAAAAGTAAAGTACAAAACATCACTTTAATTGTAAACAAAGCTACAGGTGTATTACTTATAGCCATTAGCATAGTACAGGTATTAAACATTTATATTGCTTAATCAATAGAAATATTTACAACCAAGCCTTCATTGGCACGAATATTAAACACGCTTTGGTCTTCAAAAATTAAGTATTGACCTTTTATACCAACAAGTTTACCACTGTACTTTAGCTCTTTTTTAATATTTAAACTCTTTGGTTTTTCAGGATATTTAAGCACAGGGAATTCTATGTTAGTTTCGGTATTGCTTTCTATAAAATAATCGGCGGCCTCGATAGGGATATAAGGTTTTAAACGCTCACGCCATTCTACCAAATTTTCATCTTCAATATCGTTTTTTAGCATTTTTCGCCAGTTGGTTTTATCGGCTACAAAATCTTTTAAAGCCACCTCGGTAATACCTGCCAAATAACGGTTTGGCACCTCTACAATTTCAATAGCTTCATGTGCGCCTTGGTCTATCCAACGTGTTGGCACTTGATTTTTTCTTGTTACACCTACTTTTACATTACTAGAATTAGCCAAATAAACAATATGTGGTTGCAGTTGCGCTTTTTTTTCGTACTCTAAATCGCGATCTTCAATTCCTAAATGTGCGGTACTTAGCTCTGGTCGCATAATCCAATCGCCTGCTCTTGCTGTATTATAAAAACACTGTTTATCAAAGCCTTGCCTAAATATGGGCTTATCCAAACCGCAATTTAAACACTGGTATTTAATAAACTCCATGGTAACTGTTTTTCCTATTAATTGATTCATTTGTATGAAATCATTTTCAAAAACAAGATAGTATTGAATAGGGCTTTCAAATTCTGTTGCCATTTTTGTTAAAACACCTTGGTAGGTCATAAAAAAAAGTATTATTTTTAAAAAAATAAAGATAGAATAAATATGTCAATTCCCTTAGTAAATTCTATTGCATCGTGGTTTTTAAAAAAACGTTTTCATCAAATTGAATTGTTCTTAAAATACCCAAACGAAGTGCAAAACGAACTGCTTTTAAGCTTACTAGATTTTGCAAAAAACACCGAAATTGGCAAACAATACGACTTTGCTTCTATTAAAAATTACAAAACATTTGCAGAGCGTGTTCCTATAAAAAATTACGATGGTTGGCAAGATGATATTGAGCGTGCTAGACGCGGAGAAAGCAATATTTTTTGGCCAACACCTATAAAATGGTTTGCAAAATCTAGCGGAACCACCAGAGCAAAAAGTAAATTTATTCCGGTAAGTGAAGAGTCGTTAGAGGATTGCCATTATGCAGCAAGTAAAGATTTACTTTGTATGTATTTAAACAATAATGAAGATTCTCAATTATTTACGGGTAAAAGTTTACGCCTTGGCGGAAGCAAAGAATTGTATAAAGAAAAAGGCACCGTTTATGGCGATTTATCTGCTATTTTAATTGATAACATGCCGTTTTGGGCAGAATTTAGTAGCACACCTAGCAACAAGGTATCGCTAATGAGCGATTGGGAACATAAAATGCAAGCCATTGTAAACGAAACTATAAACGAGAATGTTACCAGTTTAGCTGGCGTACCGTCTTGGATGTTAGTTCTATTAAATAATGTTTTAGAGACTACAGGAAAACAAAACTTACATGATATTTGGCCAAATCTAGAAGTCTATTTTCATGGTGGTGTAAGTTTTACACCCTATAAAGATCAGTACAAAAAACTGCTTCCAAAAACTGGTTTTAAATATTATGAAACCTATAATGCTTCAGAAGGTTTCTTTGCCATTCAAGATCAAAACAATTCATCAGAATTACTTCTTATGTTAGATTATGGCATTTTTTACGAGTTTATTCCTATGGATATTTATGCTACGTCTCAAGAAGAAGCTATTCCGCTAAGCCAAGTAAAATTAAACAAAAACTATGCAGTAATTATAACTACAAATGGCGGTTTATGGCGTTATAAAATTGGAGACACCATTAGGTTTACCTCTTTAAATCCGTACCGTATAAAAATTTCTGGACGAACCAAGCACCATATAAATGTGTTTGGTGAAGAACTTATTATTGAAAATGCCGAAAACGCATTAAAAAAAGTATGCAACCGTACAAAAGCGGAAATAGTAGACTTTACAGCGGCTCCCATTTTTATGGAAGGTAAAGAAAAAGGAGCCCACGAATGGCTAATTGAGTTTAAAACCCCACCAGAAGATATTAACTATTTTAATGAATTATTTGACAACGCATTAAAAGCTTTAAACTCTGATTATGAAGCAAAACGCTACAACAACATTACCCTAAACAAGCCAAAAATTAATATAGCTAGACCTCAACTTTTCCATGATTGGCTAAAGCAGAATGATAAACTAGGTGGACAACACAAAATACCTAGGCTATCTAACACACGCGATTATTTAGAAGAATTATTAAGACTGAATCTTTAATAATACTCGTTACTCTAGCATAGTTTTTAAAATTTAGATAAAAAATTAATTTTCCGCGCTTTGTGCATACATTGTGTACGACCAAAATAAACGATAAAAAGCATCAAAATCGACAACGTGTAACTTAAAAAGTTTTTAAACGAATTTTTTGTCGTATAATCTAAAACCTGTTTTTACAATGTGCTTACACAAGGTATTAAACTTATTTTTACATCAGTTTTAAACACAGAAATACATTTTTATTATATAGATATCCAATATTAATTAATTTCCCTACATATAAAAACCACACTTAACCGTGTGGTTTTTTTTATTAATGTACCTCCGTAATTTATATTTTCTGCTCTATCAAACGTACTTCAAGATATTTACTAATTCATTATTTAAACCTAAGCATTTCACATAAATAGCTATAAGGCAACCCCATAAATAATAGAGTTTAGTGAGAGATTCTTATCTTTGAACTCCCTTAAACTAATAATAGATATTACAAAAATGCCAAAAAACTACGCGTTACTCCTTTTCTTTTTTGTCGTAAACATAAATGCATTTGCTCAAGGTTTTACGTCACTATGGAATACCGAAAATACAGAGTCCGGATCTTCTGCTAACAACCAAATTACTATACCTACAAATCCGGCATATACATATAACTATAATGTGAATTGGGGAGATAGTAATACAGATAGCAATATCACTGGCGATATTACCCATACATACAGCACACCCGGATTATACACCATAACTATTACCGGAAATTTTCCTTCTATTTATTTTAATGACGATGGAGACAAAATTAAAATAATAGAAATTTTAGATTGGGGTAACATACAATGGCAAACCATGGAAAACGCTTTTTATGGCTGCGAGAATTTAAATTTTGATGCCATTGCTTCGCCAAACTTAAGCACGGTTACAAGTCTTGAAAATATGTTTAAAGATTGTAATGCTTTTAATGGCATTGTAAACGATTGGGATATAAGCACAATAACAAATTTATCTGGAACTTTTGAGGGTTGTAACATTTTTAATAGGCCATTGGATAAATGGAACACATCATCGGTTACCTTAATGGCTAGTACCTTTAGAAATTGTTACGCTTTTAATGAGCCTTTAGATAATTGGAATACCGCTTCGGTTACAGACATGAATAACCTATTTAGCGGCGCTACACAATTTAACCAAAACATTAATAATTGGAATGTTAGCCAAGTGACTAACATGTCGGGCACTTTTAATATTGCATTAAACTTTAATCAGCCTTTAAACAGTTGGATTGTAGACAATGTTACCGATATGTCTAGAATGTTTTATAGATGCCGAAACTTTAACCAGCCATTAGACAATTGGAACGTAGACAACGTAACAAGCATGAGAGAGATGTTTTATGGGTTTTTAGACATGCCTTTTAACCAACCTATAAATATTTGGAAAGTACATAATGTTACAGACATGGCTTATATGTTTAGGCGATGTGCATCGTTTAACCAACCTTTAGATAGTTGGGATGTTAGCAATGTTACCGATATGAGTTACATGTTTGAAGGTGCCGATAGCTTTAACCAGCCCATAGGAAATTGGGATGTAAGCAACGTTACAAATATGCGCGCTATGTTTAGTGGCGAGAATCAAAGTATAGCCTTTAATCAACCGCTTAACGACTGGACGGTTAGCAGCGTTACTAACATGAGCCAGATGTTTAAAAATGCAGACAGTTTTAACCAACCGTTAAACGCTTGGGACGTAAGTGCTGTTGAAGATATGAGCGAAATGTTTAGTGGCAATGATGCGTTTAACCAACCTATTGAAATTTGGGATGTTAGTAATGTTACTACTATGCGCGGCATGTTTCAGCAAAACACAGTTTTTAATCTGCCGTTAAACAATTGGACATTAACTAATCTAACCAATATATCTTCAATGTTTGCTAGTGCAAGCCTATTTAACCAGCCACTAGATAACTGGAATGTTAGTAATGTAAACAATATGTCTGGTGCATTTAACAATGCAACTTCATTTAATCAAAATATTGGCGCTTGGAATATTTCCGAAGCTAACAACATGAGTAATATGTTATCTAACAGTGGTATTTCTCAAGAAAACTACGATAACATTTTAATCGCTTGGGCATCTCAGACTGTAAATAGTAATGTGACCTTGGGTGCCACAAATCTGCAATACTGCGATGCCTTAACACAACGACAAAGCTTAATTGATAATAACAACTGGAATATTGTTGGAGACGATGTAAACTGCTCTTATGTACTATGTACCAATATAATTTCTCCTATTGATGGCGATCAAAATGTGCCAGCCAACTCATCTATTAGATGGGAGGCTGCTCCTAACGCCGATGGTTATTATGTAAGCATTAGAAGAGAGGATGACTTAGGAAACGTTATACAGGTTATTGCTGATAATGAAGATTTTGGGAATGTTCTTTTGTTAAACTTCACTAACGAATTTTTACCGGGAGATAATGTTTTTGTATCTGTTGTTCCTTATAACGATGAAGGACCCGCAACAGGCTGTGAAGAAATAAGTTTTAAAACTGTTGAAAGCTGGGTTAATAGAACCGATGTTTTTAAAATTACGATTGATACTAGAAATTTAGATAACAACTCGACCGCAGCAAACCAATATCGCATTGAACTTAACGATGGCTATCCAGATTATCTTGTTTACGATTTTAATATAGATTGGGGCGACGGACAATACAACAATAACGTAACAGATGATATAACCCATACCTATTTAAACCCAGGTGTTTACACCATAGCCATTATAGGCGATTTTCCGTCGTTTAGACATAGCTCTAGCAATCGAGATAACCTAAAACTTATTTCGATGGACCAATGGGGCGACCAAGTTTGGGCAAGCATGAATCAAGCGTTTTACTTCTGTGAAAACATGGAATATAATGCTACCGACACCCCAAATTTAACACAGGTTACCAACATGGCCAGTATGTTTAGAAGGGTTGTTTTATTTAATTCTGATATTAACAATTGGGAGGTCGGGAATGTTACAAACATGAGTAACCTGTTTTCCCAATGCTCTATGTTCAATCAACCTTTAGACACCTGGGATGTAAGTAATGTAACAACAATGAGTGGTATGTTTAGTGGGGCATCGGTATTTAATCAACCTTTAAACGGCTGGAATGTTGCCAATGTAACTACTATGAATAGCATGTTTGGTCAAGCAAGAGAATTTAATTATCCTTTAAACTCTTGGGATACAAGTTCGGTAACAAACATGTCGTCTATGTTTTTATATGCAAGTCTTTTTAATCAGCCCTTAGATAATTGGAAGACAAATTTAGTTTCAGACATGTCATTTATGTTTTCCAACGCCGAACAATTTAATCAAAACATAGATAATTGGGATGTGAGTAATGTTACTGATATGGCAAGCATGTTCGCTAGAGCAACAAGTTTTAATGAGCCTTTAAACTCATGGGATGTAAATAAAGTAACAAACATGAGCCAAATGTTTAATGGTGCTACTGCTTTTAATCAAGCATTATTCGACTGGGATGTTGATGCTGTAACTAATATGCAAAGTATGTTTAGTTCGGCTTCAAGTTTTAATCAAAATATAGATACTTGGAATGTTACTAACGTAACCAATATGGCATACATGTTTAGCTATGCTACTGCATTTAACCAACCCTTAAATAGCTGGGACGTAAACTCGGTAGTAAACATGAGTGGTATGTTTCGTGGGGCATCTGTATTTAATTCGCCTTTAATAGATTGGGATGTAAGTGCTGTGGCTACAACCGACAGTATGTTTGAAAATGCAACACAGTTTAATCAACCTATAAACACTTGGGATGTTAGTTCGGTAACTATTATGTCTAATATGTTTGACGGAGCCAGCTCATTTAATAATACACTTAACAATTGGGATGTGTCTTCTGTTACAAACATGGAAGCTATGTTTTCGGGAGCTACCGTATATAATCAACCCATGGACAATTGGAATACCGGTGAAGTACAAACTATGGAGGAGATGTTTAAAGAAGCATCGGCCTTTAACCAGCCCATAGACACCTGGAACACCTCGTTTGTAACCACAATGGAAGCTATGTTTGAGGATGCTATTGTATTTAATAGCCCTTTAGGATCCTGGAATGTGGCCTCTGTAACAACCATGGAAAAAATGTTTAAAGGTGCACTTCAATTCAATCAAAATATTGATCCTTGGAATGTTAGAGCAGTAACCACCACCGAATATATGTTTAATGAGGCTAGCGCTTTTAATCAGACTTTAAATAACTGGCGTGTAACAGGCATTAGCAACATGAATTATATGTTTAAAGATGCCACTGCTTTTAACCAACCATTAGATAAATGGAACTTAGGAAACGTAAGCATGTATTCTACCTTTGAAAATGCTACAGCACTAAATCAATACCTCGGCGATTGGGATATTAGTGGTGTAAACGAAATGAGAAATATGCTAGACGATACCGCATTAACACGAGAGAATTACGACAACACATTAATCTCTTGGTCCGAGCAAACCTTAATTTCTGGAATTACATTAGGCGCTAACGGATTGCCGTATTGTGATGCTTTAGAAGAAAGACAATCCATGATTGATACTTATTTCTGGACTTTTAATGGCGACAATTTAGACTGTCCGCTTCCAGAATGTGCCCAATTATTATCGCCTTTAAATGGCGCAACAGATGTTCCTGTAAATACTAATTTAAGTTGGGAACCTGCACGCTATGCCCGAGGTTACAGATTAACTGTAATATCACAACCAGGAAACATTACCATTGTTAACAATGAAATTATTAACGATAACACGTCTTACGAATTCGCAACAGACTTTCTTGGAGGTGAAACTGTAGAGGTTACTATTGTTCCGTTTAATGATGAAGGCGATGCCACGGGATGTACGCAAGAAAGTTTTACTATTAGCAGCAATAGCACACCTACGGTTCCGGAATGTACCATGCTAACGGTTCCACTAAATAGTAGCACTGATGTAGCCATTAATACCGATTTAGAATGGACGCCAATAGCAAATGCCGATGGCTATAAAATAACAATGGGTTCTAGCCCTGGAGCATCAGATATTTTAAACAATTTCGATGTTAACAATGTTACAAATTATGATTTACCATCAGATTTAGCAGAAGACACCACCTTTTATGTTACCATTATACCTTATAATGCTGAAGGTGATGCCACTGCATGTACCGAGGAAAACTTTACAACAGAGCTTATTCCGGTCCCACCAACATGCACAACCTTAACCTCCCCTTTAAATGGCGCAACCAATGTTTCTATAGACACAGATATTAGTTGGAACGCCGTACCTAATGCTACAGGATATTTATTAAGTGTGGGTACTACTGGAGGTGGTATAGAAATACTAAATAGTATAGATGTTAATAATGTAATCTCTTATGATCTCCCAGACGATTTACCGACTAACCGACTTATTTTTGTTAATATAACGCCGTATAACGATGTGGGCGATGCCACAGGTTGTACCGAACAAAGTTTTAGAACAGGAACTCCTGAAACTATTCCAGTATGCACCACATTAACAAATCCGTTGGATGGTGATACCGATGTTGCTATTACAACTGATTTATCTTGGAATGCCAT
>NZ_FOMI01000002.1:16689-537878 GCF_900112595.1 Algibacter pectinivorans
AATGTTACAAGCTATAACTTGCCTTCAGATTTACCGGAAACTTCAACCATTTTTGTAACCATTACACCTTATAATTCGGTTGGTGATGCCATTTCTTGTACAGAAGAATCTTTCAGCACTGAAACTTTAGAAACTATTCCGGTGTGTACCACATTAACAAGTCCGTTGGATGGTGAGTCTGATATTGAACCGGACACCACCATTAGTTGGAACAACATCCCAAATGCAACAGGTTACACACTAACACTAGGAACAAACCCGGGAGATTCCGATATTTTAAACAATGAAGATGTTGGAAACACCACAACCTTTTATTTAAATTCAAACTTACCATACAATGAAACTATTTTTGTAAGCATTACACCATACAACACTTTGGGCGATGGTATTTCTTGTTCAACAGAATCATTCACAATAAAAGCAGAACCATTGGTAGAATCTAAATACGGATTCTCCCCAAATGGCGATGGTTTTAACGATTTCTGGGAAATTAAAGGCATTGAAAATAGCCCTAATAATAGCGTTGATATTTATAACCGATGGGGCGATTTAGTTTTCACAATTAGTAATTACGACAACCAATCCAATGTGTTTCGAGGCGAAGCTAATAAACTAACAAAGTTTGGAGCAGGCTCCCTACCAAATGGCACCTATTTCTTTCATATTAAAGTTAACGGAACACACAATTTAAAAACCTTAAAAGGATTCGTAGTTATAAAGCGATAATAACAACATGAATAATATTAATAAACTTTACGCTTTAATAGCCATAGTGGTTGTTTCCCTAATTAGTAACGCTAGTTTTGGGCAACAGACACCCACATTTTCGGAATATAATTACAACCCATTTATAATTAACAGCGCATATGCAGGTCTTACGCAAAACACCGAAGTTTCGCTGTCCAATTCTGGTTTTTTTAACGATTTCGAGGGTAGCCCAAGCAGTCTATCCTTAAGTGGTCACGGACAAATGAACCGTGGAAAAGTGGGTCTAGGCGCCGGACTTATTCGAGATAAAATTGGGGTAACCACCTCAACCAGTTTTTTTGCTGCGTACTCCTATAAAATCTTTTTCGATTTTGAGAGTAACCGTCCTTATTGGCAACACTACTCACCGGGCGTAATCTCTTTTGGTATTACTGCTGGCGTACAACAATACCAAGATAATTTAACCGAATTAGGTATTACCAACGACCCCAATTTTGCGCAAGACATAAACACGACAATACCAACAATAGGTTTAAGTTTTCTTTTTAATCATGCGTCCTTCTATGCTGGTTTTTCCGCTCCCAATGTTATGGGTAATTCTTTGGCTACCAACAAAGATGTAAAACTTAGCACACCCGTTTATGGGTATTTTGGTTATAGGATTCTAAGCGATGCCTTCCGGAATATTATGATAAAACCCAACGTACTTATTAAACACGAAAAAGAAGCGCCCATGCAAATCGATTTTAATCTGGCAACAAGCTTTAAAAACAAATTCGAAATAGGCGCAGGTTACCGCACAAGTTCGTCTGTAAATCTTTTGGCTGGTATCTATTTGTTAAATAATTTACGTTTTATTTACACGTACAATATCGCTTCAAACAATTCACCTCTAGGAAACAGTCATGGCATAATATTAAGTATACAATTTAAAGAAGGCTACGCAATAGATTAGTTATATATTACTAACTTTACCATAAAAAAACACAATGAGCAGTCTTAAAGAATTCCAAAAATTAGTTATAAAAAATGCTTCGCATATAAATGGTCTAAAGGCAGGAGATAAAGCTCCCGATTTTAATTTACCCAATGCATATGGTAAAAATATATCGCTTTCAAAAAAGTTAGAATCAGGAATAGTACTTATTAAGTTTTATCGTGGTGAGTGGTGCCCCATCTGTAACCTTGACCTACGAGAAATACAAAAATATATACAAGAAATTAAATCTTTTAACGCGTCGGTTATAGCTATTAGTCCGCAAAAACCAGACGATACTTTAACTGTACTAGAAAAAAATAAATTAGAGTTTGAAGTACTGAGTGATTTAAAACAAGATACAATAAAAGCCTATAACCTTCAATTTAATCCTGGTAAAGATTATCTTAAAAGACGTGATTTAACTTTATTAAATGCCGATGGGTCCAGTAATTTACCCGTACCAGCTACATTTATTATAAATACAGACCAAATAATAGAAGCAGCTCATGTCGACCCTAATTATACTGAAAGAATGCCTATTATAGACATAATGAATACTTTAAAACGAATAAAAAGATAACATACATTAGAGTTTCCCTTACCTGTAGGTTTAAATAACCACCACAATAATTCTTTTATAGTTTCTTCTAGACTATTTTTAATAGCGTCTACTTTTTTTGCTGCAAATTTTTTAAATTAGCTCAACAAATTCATAGGTCTATCTTTATTTGACCTAAAAATCATGTTTAAATGATTCGGAATAAAACAATAAGTATAAAACTCCAAGTCTCTTTCTTTTCAGAAATAATCCATACGCTTTACTAAAATATCAAAATAAACTTAACGCGTTGTAAAAACTTACATCCAATTTATAGTTACAACAAACTCAAATCACAAATCTGATTTACGGTAAAATTTAGATTTTCAACTTATATTACAAAACCCAAAAGCTTTCTTATTGTTACCACCCGCTATAAACGAGCGCTAACAATAAGATGGAAATATACAGCTTGACATCTTTTTATTTTAAGGCGCTGGATTAGGCATGGCCTCATGTACCGCATCAATTTGCTCCAAAATAGCATCGCTTAGGTTTACATTTAAACTTGCAATATTTTCTTTAAGCTGTTCCATTTTTGTGGCTCCAATAATAGTACTGGTTACAAAAGGGCGTTGGTTTACAAAGGCTAAACTCATTTGCGCTAAGCTCATGTTGTTCTCTTCTGCAATTTCCAAATACTTTTTAGCAGCTTCACTTGCTTTTTCGCCACTATATCTGGCAAACCTTGGGAATAATTTTAGTCTAGCATCATCTGCTGCCGTTCCTTTTATGTATTTACCAGAAAGCACACCAAAAGCCATTGGCGAATACGCTAATAACCCAACATTTTCTCTTAAAGCAACTTCTGCCAAATCGCTTTCAAAAGATCTAGTTAGCATGGAATATGCATTTTGAATGGTTGATATTTTAGGTAAATTATGGTGTTTCGATTCTTCTAAGTAGCGCATGGTGCCCCAAGCATTTTCGTTAGATATTCCAATATTTCTTATTCTGCCTGCTTTAATTTCAGCATCTAGACTTTGGAGAATTTCATTAAAATTATCGTTCCATTTAGCATCTAATTTATAATCTCTAATTCCGAAACGATTAGTATCGCGCTCTGGCCAATGCAATTGGTATAAATCGATATAATCGGTTTGTAGGCGTTGGAGTTCTAAATCTATGGCTTCTTTTATGGCGCTTGGACTAAACCCTGTGGTTCTAATATGAGCCGTATAATCCCCAGGTCCTGCAATTTTAGATGCTAAAATAACCTTGTCTCTATTCCCCGATTTTTTTAACCAGGTTCCAATAATTTTACTTGTACGTCCGCTACGTTCTGCCGTGGCTGGTACTGGATATAACTCGGCAGTATCAATAAAATTAATACCTTGATCTAGAGCATAATCTAATTGCTCGTGGCCTTCGGCTTCGGTGTTTTGGTTTCCCCATGTCATAGACCCTAGGCATATTTTACTAACTTTTATATTGGTGTTGGGTAGTGTTGTGTATTTCATATAAAATTTTATTATAAAACGTAAAGATAAAAAACCGTTAAAAGCTAAAATGGCTTTTAACGGTTTTTTATGCGTTAGGGATTGCGGTATTGTTGGAGCTCTTTTTGTGTTGTTGCACACTTGTCTGCCTAAAGGCAGATATGCAACACAAAAAAGCGACTACCAAAATGTTTACATTCATGAGTTCGTTAATTTACAATAAAAACCAACGAACTAAAGCCCGACCCTTGTGGTAACCTGCCTGTCGGCAGGCAGGCACCCAAATTTTATTCCTCACTTAGCAACTTAGAAAGTTCGTCTAACTTTGGTGTTAAAATAACTTCTATACGTCTGTTTTTCGCTTTACCTTCCTTGGTTTCGTTAGAGGCCACTGGTGCGAATTCGCCACGTCCTGCTGCCGTTAAATTTTCTGGATTAATAGCATCATTCTGACGTAAAATATTTACAATTGCCGTGGCACGTTTGGTAGATAAATCCCAGTTGCTTGTTAAAACACCATTACCTGTGTATGGCACGTCATCGGTATGACCTTCAATTAAAACAGCTATGTCTGGATTCTCGCCAAGTACCGTACCTAGTTGCTTTACAGCACGTGTACCCTCTGAACCAACAGCCCAACTTCCTGAACTAAAAAGTAGTTTATTTTCCATAGACACATACACTTTACCGTCGCGTTGCTCTACCGTTAACCCTTTACCTTCAAAATCGGTTAAGGCTCTAGAAATGGCATTTTTAAGCGCGGTCATTGCGGCATCTTTAGAGACGATAACTTGCTCTAGTTCTGCCACACGGTTAGAACGGTTTTCTAGTTCTTTTTTAAGTTTCTCTAGACGTGCGTTTTCGGCTGCTAGCGCTTGCTCTTTAGCTTCTAATTGCGCTAATAACTCTCTGTTTTTTTGAGAGTTTGCCGCAATTGCTGCCGAACTATTT
Source organism: Algibacter pectinivorans (assembly GCF_900112595.1). Classification (GTDB taxonomy): domain Bacteria; phylum Bacteroidota; class Bacteroidia; order Flavobacteriales; family Flavobacteriaceae; genus Algibacter_B; species Algibacter_B pectinivorans. The sequence continues at coordinate 21,365 of NZ_FOMI01000002.1, forward strand.
TTCTCTAAAGCATCGTAAGAGGCCTTCATATTATCTAGATTGGCTTTGGCAGCGTTATACTCGCCTTGTAATTTATCGCGTTGTGCTATAGCCTCGTCGTAAGCCGATTGTAACTGCTTTAATTCGTTTTCGGCTGCTGTTTTAGCACTTAAAAGCGCTTCGTTATTGGTTGATAATTTGCGATTTTCTTTTTTTAAATCGGCATACTTGGCTTCGAGGTCCTTATATATCTTTGGAGACACGCAAGATGCTAATACTACAAGAGTGAATACTGTGAAAATGCTTTTTTTAATCATGTTGCTTTGCATTAATTTGTTATTAATTTTCTATTTCTACAAGAATAGGACAATGGTCGCTATGAACTGCATCTGAGAGTATAACGGCTCTTTTTATGTTTTCTTGTAAAGGTTGTGAAACCATGGCATAATCTAATCGCCAACCTTTGTTATTGGCTCGAGAATTGGCACGATAACTCCACCAGCTATATTGTTGTAAATCAGGATGCAGATGCCTAAATGAATCGATAAACCCGCTTTCTATAAAACTCCCAATCCACTCGCGCTCTACAGGTAAAAATCCCGAAACACCCTTCATTTTTGGGTTATGAATATCTATTTCTTCATGGCAAATGTTATAATCGCCACAAATTACTAAGTTTGGAATCTCTTTTTTAAGATTGTTTATATACTCCTGAAACAGGTCCATATATTCAAGTTTATGGTTTAATCGGGCATCGTTAGTTCCCGAAGGTAAATACAAACTCATAACCGAAACGCCATTAAAATCGGCACGAATATTTCGGCCTTCAAAATCCATAGACTCAATTCCGGTACCGTACTCGATGTGATTCGGTTCGGTTTTACTTAAAATGGCAACACCACTATATCCTTTTTTTTGTGCGCTATACCAATAGTTGTATTTATATCCAGCACCTTCAAAAAGGCTTAAATCCAATTGTTCTTCCATAGCCTTAATTTCTTGTAAACAAATAACATCTGGATTTGCAGCTTTTAACCAGTCGATAAAACCTTTATTAATGGCTGCACGAATGCCGTTTACGTTATAGGATATAATTTTCATTAGTTTTTATTTAAATTTTTAAAAGCGTTGTACCTTTTGTTGGAAAAATACGCTTTTTATAAAAAAGCGATTGTTTCAGCTAAAATAAATAATACATTACTTTTACGGTATCATTTTACAGCAGATTTAACTAATTTTTTTAACATATTAGTTTTAGTGTTTGAGATCTCGACATAAAAATCGAGATTAGTTGGATCATATAATTTTAGAACCCCAAAAAGGCTTCTAAAACAGCGTTTCACTAAAATATTTTAAACAATTTGTAGTTTACATAGTTAATGAAGGACATAATTACCTTACTTATAGTTTTAATTGGATTTTGCGGCTTTTCGCAAAACCCATCCTCCAACTATAAAACTAAAAAATATGCTGTAAAAAACACGATTAAAATTGACAGTGTAAGCATTAATTCTAATTACTTTTTTATAAAAAAAAAGGATAGCACCGTTATAGATCCCACCTACTATTTGGTTGATTTTCCAAACGCCATTTTAACATTTAAAAAGGCTATTGATACAGATTCTGTACTAATAAACTACCTAAAATTCCCCGACTTTTTAACAAAAAACTACCAACAGCTGGACGAGCGCATTATTGTAAAAAATAATAGCACCATCCAAACCTTATATAAATTAAAACAACCTAATACAGATAAAACCTATGTCCCTTTTGATGGTTTAACAACCTCTGGAAGCATATCGCGTGGTGTAACGGTTGGTAATAACCAAAACTCGGTTTTAAATAGCGAATTAGACCTTCAAATTACAGGAAAATTAAATGATAAGGTATCCTTGCGAGCCTCCATTCAAGATGCTAATATTCCGTTACAAGAAAGTGGGTATAGCCAACGTTTAGATGAGTTCGACCAAGTATTTATAGAGCTATTTAGCGACCGCTGGAATATTCGTGCTGGAGATATAGATCTGGTAAATACTAACTCTTACTTTTCAAGCTTTTCTAAACGCGTACAAGGATTAAATTTTAACTTGAATTTAGGTGAAACAGATAACAGCACCAATTTATTTGCGGCAGGCGCTATAGTTAGAGGGCAATTTAGTACGAGCCAATTTACAGCTTTAGAGGGTAACCAAGGGCCGTACAAACTTCAGGGCCCTAATGGCGAATTATTTGTGCTTATTGTTTCGGGTAGCGAAACGGTGTATGTAAATGGCATTCCTATAAAACGTGGTGAAGACCAAGATTATATTATAGATTATAATGCAGGCGAAATAATATTCAACTCGACTTACCCAATAACATCCGAAATGCGAATAACGGTAGATTACCAATATAGCGACAGAAATTATTCGCGATTTGTAGCCTATGGTGGCGGAAATTATGAAAGCGAAAATTTGAAAATTGGAGTTTCTGTGTATTCTGAAAATGATGCTAAAAACCAACCGCTTCAGCAAAACCTATCGGAAGAACAAGTTGAAATTCTTGCCAATGCTGGCGATGATAAGTCGTTAATGGTAGCACCATCTGAAGTTCGAGATGAACTAAACGACAACCGCATTTTATATAGAAAAACACTTTTTGGTACTGTTGAAGGTTTCGAGTTTTCTAACGATCCAGATGAAGAGTTATACCGCGTAACTTTCACTTTTGTAGGCGACAATCAAGGGGATTATGCCTTGAGCAATATTAACGCTATTAATAATATTTACGAGTATGTTGGCGTAAACCAAGGAAACTACGCGCCTATTATTCAATTGGTAGCCCCAACCAAACTACAAATTGCGGTTTTAAATGGTAGTTATGCACCAACAGAAAAAACGAATATTAGTTTCGAGGCTTCGGGTAGCAAAAATGATTTAAATGCGTTTTCAACCATAAACGACGATAATAACGATGGTTTTGCAGGGAAAATTAATATCAATCAAAACCTTGTAAAAAAAGATAGCCTATGGACTATTGATGCTTATTTGGATAGCGATTACATAAGTTCTAACTACCGCAATATTGAGGGTTTGTACAATCCAGAATTTAACCGCGACTGGAACTTAGACCTCGACAACACCAGTGGTATTGGATTAAATTTAGGAAACCAAATCCTTTTAAATTCGGGTTTAAGGTTATCGCATCTTAAAAAAGGCAGCATTAATTACCAATTTGAACATTTAAACTTCTCTGATGGGTTTAACGGAAACAGACATATTACCTTTGCTAATCTGTTTTTAAATAAGTTTAATATTTATACGTCTTCTAGTTTTTTAAATGCGGATTCTAACGTAAACACCTCAACCTTTTTAAGGTCTTTTAATCGTATTACCTATAGCATGAAACATAGTTGGGTTGGTACAAGAATAGCTATTGAAGATAACGAACAACGTAATAATAGCACGCAAGAACTTACGGCTTTAAGTCAGAAATTTAAATCGTTCGAAGTATTTGTTGGTGTTGGTGATAGCACTAAGATTTTTACGGAAATTGGGTATAAAAACCGTGTAAATGATAGTATTAGAACTAATGCATTGCAAAAGGTAAACACATCCAACACTTTTTATTTAGACTCCAGACTTATTCAAAACAAAAACACCAATTTATCTTTATACGCCAACTATAGAACCTTAAATAATACAGATGATGCTATAGATGATGAGAATTCTATAAATTCTAGACTACAATTTAACCAAAAATTATTTAAGCAAATTGTGCAATGGAATACTATTTTTGAAACCAATTCTGGACAATTAGCACAACAAGATTTCACTTACGTGGAAGTTGAAGCCGGACAAGGTACCTACACTTGGAATGATTATAACCAAAACGGTATTCAGGAACTTGAAGAGTTTGAAATTGCTCAATTTCAAGATCAAGGTATATACATTCGGGTTCTACTGCCCAATCAGGTATATTTAAAAACGCATCAAAACAGACTAAGCCAAACGCTTACTATTAACCCAGCACAATGGTCGGTTTCCAATAAGAAATCCAAAAAACTCTGGTCGCATTTTTACAATCAAACCAGTTATTTAATTGATAGAAAAATAAAACGTGAAGGCAGCGATTTTAATTTGAATCCCTTTAACAATAACGAAGCAGACCAATTGGGTTTACAATTAAACTTTAGAAACGTATTGTTTTTTAACAGAGGAAAACAGCGTTACACGACGTCTTATACTTTTTTAGAAAACACCACACGAAGCATATTATCTGTTGGATTTATAGAAAATGGTTTAAAAAGCCATCAGTTTAATTTTAATCATAAATTATCTGAAAACTGGCTAGTAAATATGCTTTCGGCTTTTGATACTAACGAGAGCATTAGTGAAAATTTTGCTAGTAAAAATTATAATTTTGATGAGGCCAGATTTAACCCTAAACTATCTTACTTATTTAACGACAATTCTAGTTTCGATATATTTTACCAATACGCGAGTAAAAACAATACTATTGGCGATTTAGAAAGTTTAAAACAACAGAATTACGGCGTATCTTTTAGTTTAGCCAGTAGCCAACAAAGTGCTATTAATGGCGAATTTAATTACTTTTCTAACGACTATACAGGCAATTCAAACACACCAGTAGCCTATCAAATATTAGAAGGTTTACAACCCGGAAAAAACTTTACTTGGAGCCTGTTAGCGCAAAAAAAACTAACCAAATTTTTAGATTTAAACTTGAGTTATTTTGGAAGAAAAACGGAAACTAGCCGCACCATACATTCGGGCTCTATTCAGCTTAAAGCTTATTTTTAAAAATGCGTTTTAACCTGATCTATATCTTTAAAAACAGCTAGTATGGTTTTAACGGCTTCGGTATAAAACTCGGGATGAATGTTTTCATAATCATCGGTTGGTTCGTGATAATCTTTATGATCGGCAACCCCAAAATATATAAACGGAATGTTTCTTTTATGAAAATTAGCATGATCTGAAGCATAGGTCCAATTCTCTAATCCATCAAACCCATCATGACCGCTAACTAATTGTATTTTAGAAGTCGTTTTTACCTTCGAAATTAAATATTTCAAATTCTTATTGAATGATGTACAAACGGCAAATAACTCATTTTCATCGCTTCGGCTAATCATATCTAAATTCAAATTAACCAAGATATCATTTAGGGAAACAATAGGATAATTTACATAATACTTAGAGCCTTGTAAGCCTAATTCCTCACCATCAAAAGCAGCTAAAATAACGGTATGTTTTGGTGGGTATGTTTTAAAATATTCCGCGAAAGCGAATAAAGCACTTACTCCAGAAGCATTATCGTCTGCACCATTATATATACGGCCTTGTTTAACACCTTCATGATCGTAATGTGCACTTATAACAATATACTTTTTAGGAAACTCCGTACCTGTTATTTGGCCAATAACATTTACCACATTATACTGTTTACTTCCTTTAAAGAACGTAAATGCTTGTTCGAAGGCTTTTCCTAAAGGTTTAACCTGTGCGCTATGAAATTGGTTTACAATATATTTTCGGGCCTTTATAGCGCCTGTTTCACCGGTTCTTCGACCTTGGAACGCATCGGAAGACAAGAACTTAACATGTTTAAGCAAGTCTTTTTCGTTAAAGGCTTGTGTTAAAGCTTCATTTGATTGAGCATAAACAAGCGTGCTTTGAAAAATGATACTAAAAAATAGAATTAGGGCAATTTTATTCATACACAATAATAGTAAATAAATAACAAAGCCCATACCAACACGTTGATATGGGCTTAAATTTATTTTAAATGGAACTACTTAACGGCAGCTTTCATTAATTCTCTATTCATTCTAGCAATATTATCTAAAGAAATTCCTTTAGGACATTCAACCTCGCAAGCTCCAGTATTTGTACAGTTACCAAAACCTTCTAAATCCATTTGCGCAACCATGTTTTGTACACGGTCTGCCGCTTCTACTTGTCCTTGTGGTAATAATGCATATTGCGATACTTTAGCACCTACAAACAACATAGCAGAGGAGTTTTTACAAGTTGCAACACAGGCTCCACAACCAATACATGTTGCAGCATCCATGGCTTCATCGGCAGCATGTTTAGAAATAGGAATAGAGTTTGCATCTTGCGTATTACCAGAAGTGTTTACAGAAATGTAACCACCTGCTTGTTGTATACGCTCAAATGAAGTTCTATCGACTACTAAATCTTTTATTACTGGAAAAGCTGCTGCTCTAAAAGGCTCTATGGTAATAGTATCGCCATCTTTAAACATACGCATATGCAATTGGCATGTTGTAACGCCCCTGTCTGGACCATGTGCTTCACCATTTATATACATAGAACACATGCCGCAAATACCTTCGCGACAATCATGATCGAAGGCTACTGGCTCTTCACCAGAATTCACTAACTGCTCGTTCAAAACATCCATCATTTCTAAAAAAGACATGTGTTCTGAAATTTCAGTCACCTTATAATCTACCATTTGACCCTTTGAACTTGAGTCGGCTTGTCTCCAAATTTTAAGTGTTAAATTCATAATGCCTTTATTATTTGTATGAACGTTGTTTTAGTTCTATATCTTTAAATTCTAATTCTTCTTTATGTAAAACAGCATCTGCAGGCTCTCCTTTATATTCCCAAGCAGCTACAAAAGCAAACTCTTCATCATTACGTTTTGCTTCTCCTTTTTGAGGACCGTCTAACTCGGCAGATTCTTCTCTAAAGTGACCTCCACAAGACTCAGATCTCATTAATGCATCTTTAGCAAACAACTCGCCTAACTCTAAGAAATCTGCAACTCGTCCTGCTTTTTCTAGCTCTGGGTTCATTTCGTTTGCCGTTCCTGGTACAGAAACTTCTTTCCAGAATTCTTCACGAATCGCTTTAATTTCGGCCATGGCCTCTTCTAAACCTTTTGCGTTTCTAGACATCCCTACTTTATCCCACATTACTTTCCCTAATCGCTTATGGAAGTAATCTACAGATTTTGTGCCTTTATTATTTACGAAGAAATTAATTCTTTCGGTAACTTCTTTTTCTGCAGCTTCGAACTCTGGAGTATCTGTTGAAATTTTTCCAGTTCGAATATCATCAGATAAATAATCGCCAATAGTATAAGGCAATACAAAATATCCATCGGCTAAACCTTGCATTAATGCAGAAGCTCCTAATCTATTTGCACCGTGATCTGAAAAGTTGGCTTCTCCAATACAGTAACATCCAGGAATGGTAGTCATTAAGTTATAATCTACCCATACACCACCCATGGTGTAGTGTACTGCAGGATAAATCATCATTGGAGTTTCGTATGGGTTCTGATCTACGATTTTCTCGTACATCTGGAATAAATTTCCATACTTAGCCTCAACAATAGCTTGTCCTAATTCGTATATTTTTTCCTTAGAAGGATTTGTTATATTTTGGATTTTAGCTTGCTCTTTACCATAACGTTCTATGGCCGAAGCAAAATCTAAATACACCGCTTCGCCTGTAGCATTTACACCAAAACCAGCATCGCAACGCTCTTTAGCGGCACGCGAAGCTACATCTCGAGGTACTAAGTTACCAAATGCTGGGTAACGTCTCTCTAGGTAATAATCTCTTTCGTCCTCAGATAAATCGACTGGTTTTTTCTTTCCTTCTCTAATGGCTAAAACATCTTCCATTTTTTTAGGAACCCAAATACGACCATCGTTTCTTAAAGACTCAGACATTAATGTTAGTTTAGACTGATAATCTCCTGAACGCGGAATACATGTAGGGTGAATTTGCGTATAACATGGGTTTGCAAAGTATGCGCCTTTTTTATGGATTTTCCATCCGGCAGATACATTGGATCCCATAGCGTTGGTTGATAAGAAAAACACATTTCCATAGCCACCAGAAGCAATTACAACGGCGTGAGCAGAATGACGCTCAATCTCGCCCGTAATTAAGTTTCTAGCTATAATTCCTCTTGCTTTACCATCAACAACAACAACATCTAACATTTCGTGACGGTTAAACATTTCAATTTTACCACGAGCAATTTGTCTATTCATTGCAGAATAAGCGCCCAATAGTAATTGTTGGCCTGTTTGACCCTTAGCATAAAATGTTCTAGACACTAGTACACCACCAAAAGAACGGTTGTCTAACAAACCACCATAATCGCGAGCAAAAGGAACACCTTGAGCCACACATTGATCTATAATATTTGCCGAAACCTCTGCTAAACGATATACGTTTGCCTCACGAGAACGATAATCGCCACCTTTTACAGTATCGTAAAACAATCTATATGTAGAATCGCCATCGCCTTGGTAGTTTTTTGCTGCATTAATTCCCCCTTGAGCTGCAATAGAGTGTGCTCTACGTGGAGAATCTTGATAAGCAAATGCTTTTACGTTGTATCCCAGTTCTGCTAAAGTTGCAGAAGCGGAACCACCTGCTAGACCTGTTCCAACAACAATAACATCAATATTACGTTTGTTTGCTGGGTTAACTAAATCTATATGATTTTTATAATCTGTCCATTTATCTTTAATTGGACCTTGAGGTACTTTTGAATCTAAAGCCATAGTTTTAAGATTAATGGTTATTAAATAAATGATGAAAAAGCGCGATAATTACAAATCCTAAAGGAACTATTATAGAATACGCTTTACCAAATGCTTGTAAATTCTTTTTACGACCAGCTGTAGATCCCATAGATTGGAAAGCCGATGTAAAACCATGAGCTAAGTGCAATCCTAATAGGACAAATGAAATAACATAAGCCCCAACACGTAGTGGGTTTTGAAATTTCTCTACTAATTCGTGGTAATATCTAAATTCACCATTGTGAAGTCCAGACATATCACCTACAATATATTTTGTATTGATTTCTGGAATCCAGAAATCGATAAAATGCAGTACAATAAAAGCTAAAATCACTAATCCGCTGTAAATCATGTTACGACTAGACCAAGTTGAGTTTGCGGCACCGTTGTTTCTAGCATAAGCCACACCATTAGCTTTTTTGTTTTTAAGCTCTAAAATGAAACCCATTACAAAATGAAATACTACTGCAAAAATTAACACTGGTTGCAATGCATATTGCACGAGTGGGTTTGTACCCATAAAGTGTGAAACCTCATTAAAGGCATCTGGACTAAAAACAGATAACATGTTTATAAATAGATGCTGAAGTAAAAAAAACATAAGGAAGAATGCAGAAAGCGCCATGGCTACTTTTCTTCCAATCGAAGATTTAAAAAATCCGCCCATTATTTTAGAAGTTGTTATTTTGATTTAAACAAAGGTAGTTATGGATGGACTCTTAGACAAATAACAAATGTGATGTTTTCCTTATTTAGAATGATTTTAAAAAATACTTAATTTTAAAAATAACATAAAATCTTACCTATGTAATTAATAGTTAAAATATTTTTTTATTAACGCACAAAAAACTAAACAATTTACGGCATAAAAAGAAGCTTATTATCCATAGCTTCTTTTAAAAATTTTCAATATGCCTAATCAATCGATTAAAAGCTTTTTTGTTAAAACGGTATTACCTGAATAGATATCAACAAAATACATACCTTTTGAAGCGTTTTTTAAGTTAATAGCTTTTGGCCCTGAAGAATTTTTAACAAAATTATTATAAATAAATCTACCACTAACATCGTATACAACAATTTTCTCTATATTTATTGAGCTATCATGACTTATAAACAAATTTCCATTTGTTGGATTTGGATACATTTTAACACTCGTAGATAAATTATTATCTTGAATACTTAGCGAACAATTTTTAGGCGAATCTTTAAGTATTGGTTGGCTACATATAGGTTGGCTTGTACTACTAGCTTGCACTAATGCCGCGGCTTCAATATTATCATTATTTAAAGTTCTTAGTACTTCTTCCTTTGCAATTTCAAAATGCATTAAATCATTGGTATCGATAACATGATCTATTTGTCTGCAATGCCCAAGCTCATGAAGAGCAACACTTTGAAAATCAAATTGAACGGTCGAAGGTGGATTTAAAGAAAAATTCCAATCTGCATCTCCATCGAACACGATATCAAACTCCTTAACATACCAAACTAATCTACTTACTCCATTAATAGTTTCGCTGCATGAAACGTAATAGCTTGTTCTTTGCCCAAGTACTAAATCTGGTAATTGTTCTTCAGGGTTAGAACTCTCACTACTATCAAAAGAAATTACATTTTTGTTATCGTTAATTGCTTTATGAATGGCGTTTGAATTTGTTGCTAAATTATCTTCGTCTAGTTCCCAGTTCATTTTGGTTTCACAACTCCAAGTATCTAGCGCCAATTTAAAAGCCTCCTTTACTCCTTTAGTTTGGGCTAAATGCGCAGACATTTGCCAAGTATATCCACCATTCCCATTATCATCTACTAACTGTGCAGGGTATGCTATTCCATTACTTACAATATTATTTTGAGCATAATTAATTTTTAAAGCATTATCAGTCAAATAACTACTACCATTATTTAGGGTAATTCGTAATTCACCTGTTCCTGCTTGAGATGGAACTTCGACTTCTATTTGAATATCTGTCCAAGTTAAAACCTGCGTATCTAAAGCATCGATAAAATTACCTCCGGCGTTATCGGCGTTTCTAAAGCCAACTTTACCTTTAATTGAACCAAAATCCGAACCTGTAATTGTTAAAATAGATTTAGTTCCTGCAGAAATTGTAGTTGGATAAAAATTTGCTACATCAAACAACTTAGCACTAGTTTGTTTTGGTAATTTATTTTTTATACTAAATTTTGATACTTCTACAAATTTAGTTTTAGTACTACTTTCTATTTCTTTATATAATGTACTTTCTATACCTTGCTTTGTAATTAATTGGTTTGAAGCTAAATTACTAATAAAGTCATATTTATAAAACGCTTGAGAGAGTCCATAAGGCGAAAACACGACGTTATTTGAAACATTACTAACCCCTTTTAACTTACCATTATAGTCGTGCAACGTAAAAACACCTACGTCACTTAGCTTTAAATCTAAACTAGGTGATACTATTTGTGCCTCATTATCTATAACTCCTCCTAAAGTAATAACATCTACAAATGCCTTTACTTCTCCTTTAAAAACCTTAAACACCTCTACCGTATTAACGGTATATATTTTTTCGTGATTAGCATCCCAGAAAGACTGTTTACCTATAACCTGACCTTCAACTACAAAACTAGATTTTTCAATTTGATCTTTTAAAGTTACTTTTTTTAACAAGACTTGAGCGCTTAAAGCCTTTAGGTTTACAATAATTAATAAACTAAGTAATATATACTTTTTCATTTCCTAAATTTTAAATAGTTGGTTTAAGCCCTTCGTAGAAGCACTAATGATTGTTTTTCTATTTACGATTGTTATCCGGTTTTAGACTATATTAAAATAAAAAAAACAAATACTATCACTTTAAAACCAACTTTTTAGAAACAAAACCTAAATTTACTGAATACAAATTAACAAAATAAACACCTTTAGAAACTCCTTTTAAACTTACGGGTACTAAGTTACTACTATCTATCGTTTCTATTTGACGAATTAAGCGCCCACCTAAGTCGTAAATAGTAATCTTTTTTAAATTCACAGCTGGAGACTCAATATAAAATTCATTTTCTGTAGGGTTTGGGTATATGGTAATACTATTTAACAAAGCAATATTATCTTCTACACTTAAACCACATGAACCGGAGTAATCTGTCATTAAAGGAATGGCCGGATTACCATTACAAACTTGATTTGTTGTACTTCTTAAGTGCACACTATTTCCTGCTTCGATACTATTATCATCCAAAGTTGAGTTTATAACCGCATTGAATATTTCAAAATTCATAATGTTTGAGATGTCGTTAACATGCCCTAATAAGTGCGCATGCCCCAACTCATGTAATGCTACTGTTTCAAAATCAAATTCACCATTATCTAAAGTTTCTCCTTCAAGGCCAAAATACCAGTTTGTTTCTTTATCGAAAACCATATCACTATCTACAACATAAGCAATTACACTCGACCCACAAATCCTACCGCTAAATGCTGTGTAGGTTACGCCCAATACTCCTGCTTCAAGTTCATTTCCATTATCAAACCGTATTATATGTGAATCAATATCACTAATTTCACTAGTGGTAGATTCCTCTGTATCTATAACCCAATTAACACCTGTTTCACACCTCCAACTTTCTAAAGCCTTTTCATAGGCAGCTTTAGCACCTGTATGAACCACATCCTCATAAAAATCGGCATAAAACGACCACGTATTGCCTCCTTGCCCATTATTATCATAGTGCTGAACCTCAAAAGCCTGATTTTCTCCACTAATTTGAAATACAGCATTTATTGTAGCATATTTAACAGTTAAATTATTAGTTGATGTATTACTTATACCTCCTGAATCTGTAACACGAATATTACCACTGCCAGCAAAACTTGGAACCAGAACTCTAATTTCTGAATCGGACCAAGATATAACTTCTGAATCCAAAGCATCAGTAAAAACCGCACCTCCTTCATCGGCGTCCCTAAAACCCACTTTACCTATAGCTGTACCAAAACCAGAACCCGTTATTACCAACTCCGTTTTAGTTCCAGATGTAACTGGTGTACTTGGAAAAGATATACCTGTCGGCATTAAAACACCAGCATTTTTTTGACTCTCTTTAGCCGCTTTAAAAGCTCTAACTTCTTTATAACTTGTTTTAGTAAGCTTTGTTAGGGTTTTATAAAATGTGCTTTCAATACCATTTGTTTTACCAAATACATTAGCAACCTCATTGTTATCTCTATCATATTTATAGAAACCTTGAATAGCACTATATATTTTAAACTGCTTTAATTTTGCTTCTTTTAAATTATAGTTACTATCATATAATGTAAAAACACCTAGATTTCCTTTTTTAAGATTTAAACCATGCGAAACAACAAAAGCATTTAACCCAACCGTTCCTCCTAACTCTACAACCTCTACCCGTTCTACAAATTGGCCTTTAAAAACCTTATAGACATTTACGGTATAAGCTGTGTAAATTTTTTCTTGTGCCTCGTCCCAAAAAGAACGTTGAGAAACCACTTCGCCCTCTACCACCAAGCTAGAATTATCAATTTGTTCCTTTAACGATATTTCTTTTAACGATACCTGAGCATAAACATTTGTTAAATTCATTAAAAAAATTAATGCAACAAACATTAATCTAAACGGTAAATTTTTAATCATATTTTTTTTAAATTTTGTTTAAATACGCCAAGGGATTATCAAATATAACAAATATAATTCTACTTTTTATTTATACATTTACATCAATGATAAAATTAAACTTTATTTAATATGAAATATTTACCTATAGATAAATCTCTTTTTATAACAAACAGAGCAAATTTTAAAGCTAAAATGAAACCTAATAGTTTGGCTGTTTTTAACTCCAATGATATTTATCCTATAAGTGCAGATAGTACAATGCCTTTTCAGCAACACCGCGATATTTTTTACTTAAGTGGTGTAGACCAAGAAGAAAGCATTCTTGTACTTTTTCCTAATTGCCCAAAAGAAAAACATCGTGAAATTCTATTTTTAAAAGAAACCAACGCACATATTGCCGTGTGGGAAGGTGAAAAACTAACCAAGGAAAAAGCTTATGAAACAAGCGGTATAAAAACCGTTTATTGGTTGCAAGACATGGAAAAAATCATGTTTGAATTAATGACCCAATGCGACACTGTTTATATTAACACCAACGAGCATTACCGCGCTAATGTTGAAACCGAAACCCGTGAAGACCGATTTACAAAGTGGTTGAAAAATAAATATCCTGCACATGCGGTAGCCAAAAGCAATCCTATTATGCAGCATTTACGCTCGGTTAAATCGCCTATAGAAATTGACTTAATACAAAATGCTTGTAATATTACCGAAAAAGGTTTTCGTAGAGTATTAGATTTTGTAAAACCAGGAGTTTGGGAATATGAAATTGAAGCAGAGTTTATGCATGAATTTTTACGAAATCGATCTAAAGGCTTTGCTTATACACCTATTATTGCCTCGGGCAACAATGCTAATGTTTTACACTATGTAGAAAACAACCAACAATGTAAAGCTGGCGATTTAATTTTATTTGATGTGGCTGCTGAATACGCTAACTATTCTAGTGATATGACACGAACTATACCCGTTTCTGGTCGATATACCGATAGGCAAAAATCAGTCTACAATGCTGTACTTCATATTAAAAACGAAGCGACTAAAATGCTAATACCTGGTACAGATTGGGCTACATACCATATTGAAGTTGGTAAACTAATGACTAGCGAATTACTAAGTTTAGGATTATTGGATAAGGCTGATGTGCAAAATGAAAATCCAGACTGGCCTGCATATAAAAAATACTTTATGCATGGCACGAGCCACCACATGGGGTTAGACACACACGATTACGGTATACTAACCGAACCTATGGAAGCCAATATGGTTTTTACAGTAGAACCTGGAATTTATATACCAGATGAAGGATTTGGAATTCGATTAGAAGACGATGTGGTTATCCAAAACACAGGTGAACCTATTAATTTAATGAAAAACATTCCTATAGAAATTGAAGAAATTGAATCTTTAATGAATTCTTAAAAATAAAAAAGGGTCGTTTTAAAAACGACCCTTTTATCTACAACACTAAATATTTTATTTTACAGAGTGACTAATTCAAATAAATAATCGTTTAGCTTTTGTAGCGTATTTATCTTATCATGAGAATCAATTAACAAAGAAATATTATTATTGCTCCCTCCATAAGAAATCATTCTAATTTTTACGTCTTGTAATATTTTAAACAACTTATAAGTATCTTTATGGTTTACAACAGAATTACCAACTAAACAAACTATACTTTGATTAGCATCCACTTCAATTGATGCAATTTTGTCTAGCTCTTTTAAAATTTTATCTAAATTTTTATCATCATCAATCGTTAATGAAACAGCAACCTCAGAAGTTGTAATCATATCAATAGATGTTTGGTACGTTTCAAAAATTTCAAAAACCTTTTTCAAAAAGCCATGAGCCTGTAACATTCTAGCCGATTTAATTTTAATAGCTGTAATATTATCCTTTGCAGCAATAGCTTTAATACCCTCTCCTGAAGTACTATTAGAAATTAAGGTACCGTGCGCATCTGGTTTCATAGTGTTTTTTAACCTTACTGGAATGCTATCCTTTCTAACTGGTGTTACGGTTTGAGGATGCAAAATTTTTGCTCCAAAATATGCTAACTCTGCAGCTTCCTCAAACGATAGGTTTGAAATAGCATTTGTATTATCCACGTATCTAGGGTCATTATTATGCATACCATCAATATCTGTCCATATTTGAACTTCTTCAGCCTTAAAAGCCGCACCTATAATAGTGGCAGTATAATCACTTCCACCGCGCTGTAAGTTAGAAATTTCCCCAGCGCTATCTAAACAAATAAAGCCTTGAGTAATATATATTTGAGCATCTTCTGCTGCCTTAAAAACACGATCAAATTCTGCTTTTATATAGTCGGTATCAGGTTCCTTAAAGTCATCAATACGCATAAAACTCAATGCAGGTAATAATGTAGAACTTACACCTTCTTGTTTTAAATAACTATTAAACATATAGGTAGAAAGCAATTCACCTTGTGCTAAAATTTTATTTTCTAAGGTTTCAGAAAACACCTCATTTGTGCTTTCAACCAAAAGCTCAAAAACGCTTGATACATAATTTTTAACATCGCTATTTAACGCAGCATCATTTAAAAGCTCGTCGATAGTAACAAAATACGTTTCAAGTAAACTATTTACTTTATCGATAGCTGCATTAGACTCATTATTTTTAATATCGTTAGCTATAGCTACTAATTTATTTGTTGTTCCAGACATAGCCGAAAGAACAACTATCTTTTTACTCCCGTCGTTAATTATACTTTTAACCTCGCTCATGTTTTTTACTGAGCCTACCGAAGTTCCACCAAATTTTAATACTTTCATCTGTTTATTCTATGTTTACAAAGCTTTCAGATGTAACCTTAAATGAGAAAAATAATCAAGCCGTTTTGCTTTTAGAAATTATTTTTAACCCTACCGGTTTCATTTTCAATAAATTGAGTTACAAAAATATAACTCATTTATTAAATAAAGCATTTTAAATAAAAAAAAAGTTATTTTTACACAAATTGTTAAATAATTAACATTAAAAACGTTTAATAACATGAAAACGGTATCAAATTGTGTTGAGGACATTTTAATAACACAGCCTTATTTAGAAGAAGCACTCTCTAGAAACATAATAAACTTTAGTGCGCTTGCCATTGAACTTGTAGAACCCATAAGTAAAATGTTAAAAAAGGATGTAAAATCTGGAGCTATTATGATGGCTTTAAGGCGCTACAACCCACCTGTAACTTTAGGTAATTCCATTAAAATGAAAAGAGTAATACAAAACCTAGGTGATATTACAGTACGTTCTAACCTTACCGATTTTACAGTAAAAAACTCAACCACATTAATAGATAATCACGCCAAAATTCTAGAACGTATTAATACAGAAGAAAAACTTTTTTATGCTTTTACAAGAGGTATACATGAGAGTAATATTGTAGTTTCTAGCAGCTTAAACAACTTTGTTAATCATCATTTAGCTGGCGAAACTTTTATTGCGGTACAAGAAAACCTATCGGCCATTAGTATTAATTTACCTCAAGACAACTCTAAAATAGCAGGTTTATATTATCATTTTTTTAAACGATTAGCCTGGGAAGGTATAGTCCTCTACGAAGTTTTATCAACTACAAACGAGTTTACTATTTTAGTTGAAGACGAATTTGTAGACAAAGCATTTACAGCAATTAAAAGAGTAAAATCTTAGCTTATTTATACTGTTGATTTTATCTTTGCATTAGATAAAGACCGCATGTATTTAGAACATAAAGGCATTAGAATATTTTACACAGATCATGGTCAAGGTAACACCGTAGTTTTACTTCACGGATTTTTAGAAAACGCCTCGATGTGGGAGCCATTTACACCTACAATTTCGCAAAACAATAGAGTTATTACTATAGATTTATTGGGCCACGGAAAAACCGGATGCTTAGGTTATGTGCACACCATGGAACTCATGGCCGAAGCCGTACAAGCAGTTGTAACACATTTAAAGGTATCACGATTTTATATTGTAGGACATTCAATGGGTGGATATGTATCACTCGCTTTTGCGGAAAAAAATCCAGCCGCATTAAAAGGTTTGTGTCTAATGAATTCGACACCAAACGAAGACACACCCGAAAAGAAAAACAATAGAGATCGAGCCATAAAAACCGTTAAGCAAAACCATAACACTTTTATACAATTAGCAATAGGCAACTTATTTAGCCCTAAAAACAGAATTACATTTGCCGATAATATTAAAACTTTAATTCTAGAGGCACAACAAACACCAATTCAAGGTATTGTTGCTGCATTAGAAGGTATGAAAATACGAAAAGACCGCACCTCTGTTTTCCACTCGGCACCATATAAGACTATGCTTATAATTAGCAAAAAAGACCCCATTTTAAATTACGAAATGCTTCTTAATCAAACCAAAAACACTAAAGTGAGCATTGTAGAATTTAACGACGGACACATGAGTCATATTGAAAATAAAGAAGATTTTTCACACGAATTAATGCATTTCATCGAATTTTAAATACTTTTTATCGACCAATTGAATGATTTGTATTAAATTTAGACAACCCAAATTAACAAATCATGAAAAAACCTAACCAATTACCTAAAATGTACTGCAACCTTTTTGGCCATGATTATCAAGTTACTAAGCGAGTAACTTACCATGTAAAGGAGTACACTTGTAGACATTGCAAAACACAACTTACCACAAATAGCAATGGCAGTTTAACCAAGCTTACACCTAAATTTAAGGAAATTAACGCTATTCTTGAAAGAATTCACAACTCTAGAACGCAACGTTTAAAGAATAAAAATCTCTCTTCGTCGATTTATTAAATACTAATTATTTTAATATACTGATTTTTAATACTTTTAAAACGGTCCTTAAAATTAATTAATATGAAAATAAAATGAAGAGCATCCAATGCAAGGTGTTTGGGCATGACTTTAAAATATCTAGACACGTTACTTACCATGTAAAAGAATACGCTTGTAAAAATTGTAAAACAGAACTTACCACAAGCGGAAACGGCGAATTAGTAGAATTAACTCCTAAATTTAGAGAAATAAACGACGTTTTAGAGCGCATACATCACAAACGCATTCTAAGAAAAAACGCCCCTCTAAACCAAGAACTGGATAAAACCCAAGCAAAACTGCGTATTGCTTAATCGTTAAAACCCTTCCAACCTTGTGCTTTTATAGGAATTCTTGTGTCCGCTCGCGTTACAAGATGTAAACCTTCGCGCGCTTCTTTTACAAAGCCAATAACCGTTAAGTTAGGATTAGCCTTAATTTTCGGGAAATCGTCTTGCGAAATAGTAAAAAGCAACTCATAATCCTCACCTCCATTTAAAGCAACCGTTGTGCTATCTATATTAAATTCTTCGCAAGTTGAAATAACTTGAGGATCTAATGGAATTTTTTCTTCATATAAATCGCATCCAACTTCGCTTTGTTTACAAATATGAATAATTTCAGAAGACAAACCATCACTAACATCAATCATAGATGTGGGCTTTACATCCAAATCCCTTAGTAATTTAATAATATCTTGTCTTGCTTCTGGCTTTAGCTGTCTTTCAACAATGTACGAGTACATTTCTAAATCTGGCTGGCTATTAGGATTCACTTTAAAAACTTCCTTTTCGCGCTCTAACACTTGAAGCCCCATATAAGCAGCTCCAAAATCTCCCGACACAACAATTAAGTCGTTTGGCTTTGCACCGCTTCTATAAACTTCCCGATCGTTTTCCACAGTACCAATAGCGGTAACCGAAATTAACAAGCCTTTATTAGACGAGGTCGTATCTCCACCAATTAAATCTACATTATATAAAGCCGATGCCGCCTCTATTCCGGCGTACAAATCTTCTAAGGCTTCCAAGGGAAACCTATTAGAAACCGCAATAGATACGGTAACTTGAGTAGCCGTAGCATTCATTGCATAAACATCAGACAAATTTACCATTACCGCCTTGTATCCCAAGTGTTTTAAAGGCACGTAGCTTAAATCGAAATGCACGCCTTCAACCAATAAATCTGTGGTAACAACTACTTTTTTATCGTCAAATTTTAGCACCGCAGCATCATCCCCAATACCCTTAACAGTAGAGGTTTGCTTAATTTCAAAATGTTTAGTTAAGTGGTCTATTAATCCAAATTCACCAAGATCACTTAACTGCGTTCGTTGCTGGTTTTTATCTTCTATCATAATGCAAAAATAAGAAGCTATATTTGTTTTTACTATCTTTAATAATTATTTAGCATTTTAATACAATTATAAATGACTTTTTCACGCCCATTTTCCTACCTAATACTTGCATGCGTTATAGTTTTTAATATACAATCTTGTAATGATGAGCCCTACGAAATAATTCCTGTAGTAGATAGCGATAGCGATGGCATTTTAGATGATTTTGATAATTGCCCATTTATAAGCAACCCAAACCAATTAGATGATGATAAAGATGGTATTGGAAATCTTTGCGATGATGATTTTATTAATACTGAAAATACACCACTAGCTATTTGCAAAAACGGTTTTGCCGATATTTACCCCTGTAACGATTACGATTTAATGGCAAACATACCATTAACCATTTTTGGTGCTACAGCAGGCAATGATTGTTGGGGTTGGACAGACACCACAACCGGAAAAGAATATGCGTTAATGGCAACATCGCACAACACGGCATTTATTGATATTACCGAACCTACCGCGCCCATTTACTTAGGAAATCTTCCAACAGCGACCTCTAGTAGCCCTTGGCGAGACGTTAAAGTGTATAAAGACCACGCATTTGTAGTTGCCGATTGCAGCCTAGGAAACGACCCTAATTGTAACGACAACCATGGTATGCAGGTATTTGATTTAACACGATTGCGTAACGTACCTAACCCTCCAGAAACTTTTACGGCAGATACACATTTTACCGAGTTTGGCAAAGCGCATAACATTGTAATTAACGAAGATTCTGGCTATGCTTATATTGTTGGCGCCAACCGAAGCTCAACATACCTTGGAGGCCCGATTTTTATAAACATTCAAGACCCTAAAAATCCAGTTGCCGAAGGTGGATTTAGCGAAGGCGGCTACTCCCATGATGCCCAAGTTGTCACATATAATGGACCAGATAGTGATTATAGCGGTAAAGAAATTTTAATTGGCAGTAATGAAAACGAGGTGGTTATTGCAGATGTTACAGATAAAGCAAATCCAACCATTATTTCAACTATAAGTTATGCTAACGTGTGGTACGCACACCAAGGTTGGTTTACTCAAGACATGAAATATTTTATTTTAGGCGACGAGTTAGACGAAGCTAGAGCCGGAAACAACACAAGAACCGTTGTTTTCGATTTTACAGATTTAGATAATCCTGCATTTCATTTTGATTATTATGGCGAAAGCGCTGCAATAGATCATAATGGTTATGTAAAAAATGACACCTATTATTTTGCCAGCTACCGTGCCGGAGTGCGAATGCTAAACATTTCTAACATAGGAAATAGCAGTTTTACAGAAGTTGGATATTTTGACACCTACCCAACTAACAACGGTACCGAGTTTAATGGCGCATGGAGTATTTATCCATATTTTTCTAGCGGAAACATAATAGTAAGCGATTTAGATAGAGGCTTATTTATTATAAGAAAAAGTGGTTCATAGAGGTCTTAATATGTCTATTTTCATAAAGTCATACCAAAATTTAATAGGCGTTCTCGCCATAGCCTTGTTATGCTTTAATTGTTCTAAAACAGAAGAATCTTCAAAAACTATAACCGAATCTGTTACCATTAATTTTGTAAAATCCCTAGGCGGATCCAAAAACGAAAGCGCTCAAGCTATTACCAAAACTTTAGATGGTGGTTATGCTATATTAGGATACACACAAAGTTTAGATGGCGATATTACCAATAAAACCAACGAGTCTTTTGATTACTGGATCCTAAAATACGACCAAAACAGTAACCTAGAGTGGCAAAAAACTTATGGCGGAACTGATGATGACAGAGGTAACGACATAATTCAAACCTCAGATGGCGGGTATGCCATAATTGGATTTAGCAAAAGTAACGATGGCGATATTACAAGTAACCAAGGTGCTCAGGACTTTTGGGTATTAAAACTAACAGCTTCTGGTACTATTTTATGGCAAAAAAATTATGGTTTTTTAGGGGCCGATATAGGCAACACCATAATCCAAACCAACGATGGCGGCTTCTTACTAACGGGAGTTTTAGATGTTTCGGCGTCTAACGGACAGGGAAATAGCAAAAACGCGAATGCAAAACATTCAAAAACAGCACATGCTGGAGGCGATTACTGGGCCATTAAAATAAATGCTTTAGGAGCTATCCAATGGCGCAACTATTACGGAGGCTCTTTTACCGATACACCATATGATGCCATTCAAACCGAAGATAATGGGTTTTTACTTGTAGGCTCGTCCGATAGCAGCGATGTGGATATTAAGGGTAATTTAGGTACCTACGATTTTTGGGTGGTAAAACTATCTGAAACCGGAGCTCTTGTTTGGGAGAAATCGTTTGGTGGCTCGCAAACCGATGAAGCTAGAAGCATTGCTAAATCTAGCGATGGCAACTATATTATTGTTGGTAATACTAGAAGTAGTGATAACGACGTTTCTATTAACAATGGTGCTGCAGATTTATGGGCTATTAAAATAACACCTACAGGAAACCTTATTTGGGAGAAATCTTTTGGTGGCTCTAGTTTTGATGTCGCACTTTCTATTTCTAAAACAGTAGATAACCACTTTATAATAGCGGGAAACTCCCGAAGTTTAGATAGCAATTTAACCAAAAATTACGGACAAAATGACGCATGGATTTTAAAAATAGATACTAACGGAAATCTTTTATGGCAAAACACCATAGGAGGATCAGAAATTGACTTTGCCTACGACGCTGTCGAGCTAAACAACAAAAGCATCATAGTTGTTGGAGACACTAGTAGTGCTAATTTTGATCTTTCAGCTAACAATGGATTTTCAGATTTACTCATATTCAAATTAAATTAAATACATAAAATGAAAAGAATCTCCCTTTTACTTCTTATTTTATTAACGCTATCCTTGGCATGTAGCAATAATGATAAAGTAGATTTAACCAATGTTACGTTCAATTTTAATCATAATTGGGATGGCACTAAGGTTACAAACGCCGATTTCAATACTTTAAAATTCACTAATGCGTACGGCAATCAAATGAGCATAGAACGTTTACGCTACCTTATTTCAAGAATAGTATTTCAAAAAAGTAATGGTAAAACTATTGTTTTAGAAGGCTACAACCTAGTTGATGTTACAAATAATGAAACCCTATCTTTTATGCCTTCAACCTTTGTTACAACAGGCGAATACAGCAATATTTCATTTACTTTTGGGTTTAATAATGAAGCCAATACAAACAACTATGCCGACTTAAATACAGCATCATGGAATGTACCAGACATGCTTGGTGGCGGTTACCATTATATGCAACTGGATGGTAAATTTTTAAACGATGCCAATGAAGAACAAGGCTATAACTACCATGCTATTCGGGCAGTTGATACCCCAGGAGAAACCCCAAGTTTCCCTCAAGACACATTTATAGTTGTTAACCTTGGTCCAACCACAATAACCGATAATGCCACTTTTAATATTGAAATGAATATTGCCGAGTGGTTTAAAACACCAAACACTTGGAATTTAAATGAATTAAACCAAACACTTATGCCAAATTCGGCAGCACAAATAATGATGTATGAAAACGGACAAAATGTATTTAGTTTAGAATCTGTAAATCAATAACTTAATTGAACAAATGGTTGTACCATATCGCGCTTGCTTTCCTGTTTTGTTTTTCTTGCGAAAATGAGCCAGTAGAACAATACGTGGCAACTCCAAGCCCTTTACAAATTCCAAAACTATTTTCAGACAATATAATTGCACCAATAATCCCCATTAACAATCCACAAACCCAAGAAGGCATTGCATTAGGGAAAAAATTATTTTTCGATCCCATTTTATCTGGAAATAACACCCAAGCCTGCGCAGACTGTCATGCTCCAGAAAATGCATTTACAGATTCGGCTAAATTTAGCGAAGGCATAAACGGCAATTTAGGCACCAGAAATTCCATGCCTCTATTTAACCTAGCTTGGAATTACGATGAAAAATTCTTTTGGGATGGCAATACTTTTAGTTTAGAACACCAGGTATTTGTTCCTGTTTCAGACCCAACCGAAATGAATAGCAACTGGAAAGATGTCGTACTAAAACTACAACAACACAGCGAATACCCAAACTTATTTAAAAATGCTTTTGGCACAAATAATATCGATTCAACTTTAATATCAAAAGCCATTGCACAGTTTGAACGCACCTTAATTTCTGCCAACTCTAAATTTGACCAATATCTTTTAGGTGAAACCAAATTAACGCCCAATGAACTAAACGGTTTTAATGTTTTTATGGACGAAACCAAAGGCGATTGTTTCCACTGTCATGGTAGCGACAAAAACCCACTCTGGACAGACCATGCATTTCATAACAATGGTCTAGACAACGCTTTTACAGATCTAGGTTTAGGTGCCGTAACAGGAGATCCAGCCGACAACGGAAAATTTAAATCCCCCTCGCTTAGAAACCTTGCCTTTACCGCGCCATATATGCATGATGGCCGATTTGCAACACTAGACGACGTTATAAACCATTACAGCCAAGGACTAAAAAACTCTGCAACTGTAGACCCTTTAATGAAAAAACTAAACCAAGGCGGTGTTCAATTATCTGATAACGACAAAGCCGATTTAAAAGCTTTTCTACTAACACTTTCGGATTATGAATTTATAAGCAATTAAGTCTAAAAATAGGTATTAGATTACATTTAAAATGCATTTCATCGAAAAAATAGTTTATTTCAACTGAAAATAGTCGTTTTTTAGTACTTTTACAGTCCCCAAATCTGTCATTGTTATGAACACAACTACTTTAAATGCGTTTTGTATTGCCTATGGACACAATTACTTCAGGCTTCACAAAGCCAACGAAAATACACCAGAACTTGTATGTAAGTCTTGTCGTGGTTATTTTAAATTTGAAAACAACGGCATAATAACACCCTTTTACAATTCAGAAAAGAGTGTCTTTACAGTTAATTTTCTTCACAAAAAAACGGCTTAATCCGTTAATTTTATTTTCATAATTAACCTATTATTAAGTACGAATGCAATAATAATTCGCGCTCTTATTACTTGATAAGTAAAACCTATTAAACTATATACTAATATAATGTTAGGTTATTCGATTTTCAGGGACTTATATTGTATATTTGTGCTCTATTTAGAAACTGTCTTAATTTATGCATTAATACACATCTAAATTTAATAATAAAACAATATGATAAAAGTCTCTGAAACAGCAAAAAAGAAAGTGGTTGAGCTTATGGCCGATGATGGTTATGATGCAACTGTTGACTATGTACGTGTTGGAGTAAAAAGTGGAGGTTGCTCTGGATTATCTTACGATTTAAAGTTTGACAAAGAACAACATGAAGGCGATAAAGTTTTTGAAGATAACAACATCAAAATCATAGTTGACAAAAAAAGCTTTTTATACCTAATAGGTACAACATTAGAATATTCTGGAGGGTTAAACGGAACAGGTTTCGTTTTTAACAACCCTAACGCCAACCGTACTTGTGGATGTGGCGAATCATTTTCATTATAAAATAAGAAAAGTAATATGTCGAAGTATACCGAGGATGACTTACGCGAAGAATTAAAAACCAAAGAATATGAATACGGGTTTTATACGGATATAGAATCTGATACATTTCCTAACGGTTTAAATGAAGATATCGTTCGTGCTATTTCTAAAAAGAAAGAAGAACCAGAATGGATGACCGAATGGCGTCTAGAAGCCTTTAAAGCCTGGAAAGAAATGATTGAGCCAGAATGGGCCAATGTACATTATAAAAAACCAGACTTTCAAGGTATTTCTTACTATTCTGCACCCAACAGCAAACCAAAATACGATAGTTTAGATGAGGTAGACCCTGAGCTTTTAGCAACTTTTGCTAAATTAGGTATCTCTATAGACGAGCAAAAAAAATTGGCTAATGTAGCTATGGATGTTGTTGTAGATTCGGTTTCGGTTGCAACAACATTTAAGAAAACATTAGGTGAAAAAGGTATTATTTTTATGAGTATTTCGGAGGCTATTAAAGAGCACCCAGAACTTGTAAAAAAATATTTAGGTACCGTTGTGCCACAAAAAGACAATTTCTACGCGGCTTTAAACTCGGCTGTGTTTAGCGATGGATCTTTCTGCTACATCCCTAAAGGTGTACGTTGCCCTATGGAACTATCAACTTACTTCCGTATTAATCAAGCAGGAACAGGACAGTTTGAAAGAACTTTAGTAATTGCAGACGAAGGTAGCTACGTAAGTTACCTAGAAGGCTGTACAGCACCAAGTCGTGACGAGAACCAATTACACGCTGCAGTAGTAGAGTTAATTGCTTTGGATGATGCCGAAATTAAATACTCGACCGTGCAAAACTGGTTCCCAGGAAATGCCGAAGGTAAAGGTGGTGTTTACAATTTTGTAACCAAAAGAGGCTTGTGTGAAAAGAACGCTAAAATCTCATGGACACAAGTTGAAACGGGTTCTGCAGTAACCTGGAAATATCCATCATGTATATTAAAAGGAGATAACTCGGTAGGTGAATTTTACTCAATAGCAGTAACAAACAACTACCAACAAGCCGATACTGGTACAAAAATGGTACACTTAGGAAAAAACACGAAGTCTACCATTATATCAAAAGGAATTTCAGCTGGAAAATCCCAAAACAGTTACCGTGGTTTAGTTCAAATAAACTCTAGAGCCGAAAACGCACGTAACTTTTCGCAATGCGATAGTTTACTAATGGGTAACGAATGTGGCGCACACACGTTCCCGTACATTGAAGCTAAAAATAAAACAGCAAAAATAGAACACGAAGCAACAACAAGTAAAATTGGTGAAGACCAAATATTTTACTGTAACCAACGTGGTATCGATACAGAAAAAGCCATTGCATTAATTGTAAACGGTTTTAGTAAAGAGGTATTAAATAAATTACCAATGGAGTTTGCCGTTGAGGCTCAAAAATTATTAGAAATTAGTTTAGAAGGCAGTGTTGGATAAAACTTTTTGACCTTTCTGCCCAGGTAGAAATGGCATCCGTTTAACTGAAAACATGAATAAACATGAAAAGCGTATTATTAATTTTATTAGCATCTTTTACGGTTTTAACAAGCTGTAAAAACGATTCGAAATCGGAAAACCAAAACACTAGTAATTCTTCATCTGAAGAAAAAACAGTAAAACAAAATGACGGACTCACACATTTAAAAGGTGAGTTTGTGTATTACGATGGTGCTGCGGTTTTACAAACACACGCTAATATTTACGGTGTATTAATTACAGATAAGCTCAAGGAGTTAGACAAACAAGCCCAACAGTATAAAAGCGAACCAACAGATATGGTTTTAGTTGAAATACGCGGAAAAATAACAAACCAAAAAGACGAAAAAATTCTTTGGGAAAACAAAGTTGAAGTTATGGAAATCCTAAACGTAAAACCAACACCTAAAGAAGATAATAAAGTTATAAAATTAGAAAACTAACTGGAATAAAAAACAAACTACAAACTCTAAACCCATAGCAGAAGTAATCACTTGGGATTTTGAATTTGGAATTTTAAATATAAAGTATGTTAAAAATAAATAATTTACACGCAAGCATTGAAGATAAAAGCATCTTAAAAGGTATTAATCTTGAGGTTAAAGCAGGTGAAGTACACGCTATAATGGGACCTAACGGTTCTGGTAAAAGTACACTGGCCTCTGTAATTGCTGGTAAGGAAGAATACGAAGTTACCGATGGTAACATTATTTTTGAAGGTGAAGATATCGAAGAATTAGCAGCCGAAGAACGCGCACACAAAGGTGTGTTTTTATCGTTTCAATATCCAGTAGAAATTCCTGGAGTGTCTGTTACTAACTTCATGAAAACAGCTATAAACGAAACACGTAAAGCAAAAGGTTTAGAGGATATGCCTGCAAAAGACATGCTTAAAATGATTCGTGAAAAATCTGAATTACTAGAAATAGATAGAAAGTTCTTATCACGTTCGTTAAACGAAGGATTTTCTGGAGGAGAAAAGAAACGTAACGAGATTTTTCAAATGGCTATGCTAGAACCTAAATTAGCGATTCTTGACGAAACCGATTCTGGATTAGATATCGACGCCCTTCGTATTGTAGCTAATGGTGTAAATAAATTAAAAAGCAAAGATAACGCTGTTGTAGTCATTACGCACTACCAACGTTTGTTAGACTATATCGTTCCTGATTATGTACACGTACTTTATAATGGTCGTATAGTAAAATCTGGTGGTAAAGAACTAGCGCACGAATTAGAAGAAAAAGGTTACGACTGGATTAAAGAAGAAGTAAACGCGTAAATAGTTGCAGTATTCAGTGGTAGTTTGCAGTGGCTTACTCAAAACTGATTACTAAAAATTTTAAAAGAAAGTAAACAGTCAAAATCAAAGTTTTAATTTATCGAAAACGGAGACTGAGACTGAAAACTGAAAACAATGGATTTAAAAGAAAAATTAGTATCGTCATTTTTAGCATTAGAAAACAAAGTTGATATAGACAGCTATGTGCACGATGTTAGAACTGATGCTATAAAAATATTTGAAGACCAAGGTTTCCCTTCTAAAAAAGAAGAAGCTTGGAAATACACCTCTTTAAATAGTATATTAAAAGAAGACTACAGTGTTTTCCCTAAACAAGAAAACGCATTAGAATTTAAGGATATTAAAAAGTACTTTATCCATGATATAGATACTTACAAAATTGTTTTTATAGACGGTAAATATGCTTCGCATTTGTCGCAAACTACACACGATGGTATCGATGTATGTTTAATGTCTGCGGCATTAAGCAAACCAAAATACCAATTGGTTATTAAAAATTATTTTAATAAAGCAGCCGAAAAAGACAGTTTAACCTCTTTAAACACAGCCTTTTCTTGCGAGGGTGCTTACATCCATATTCCTAAAAATAAAATAGTAGAAAAACCTATACAAATTCTACATTTTTCAACAGGAAACGAGTCTGCAACCATGTTACAACCACGTAATTTAGTTGTAGTTGGCGAGAATGCCCATGTGCAAATAATAGAGCGTCACCAAAGTTTAACAGAAAATCCTGTACTAACAAATAGTGTCACCGAGATTTTTGCTAGCAAACGTGCCATTGTCGATTTTTACAAAATCCAAAACGACAACGAAAACGCAACGCTAATAGACCACACTTTTGTAAAACAAAGTAGAGAAAGTTTTGCTTCTGTGCATACGTTTTCTTTTGGTGGTAAATTAATACGTAACAATTTAAACTTCTATCAAGAAGGTGAGCGTATCGATTCTACCCTAAAAGGGATTACCATAATTGGTAACAAACAACATGTAGACCACAACACTTTAGTACACCATATAGAGCCTAATTGCGAAAGTCACCAAGATTATAAAGGTATTTTCGATGGTAAATCTACAGGCGTATTTAACGGAAAAGTATTAGTAAATAAAGAAGCACAAAAAACTAACGCATTTCAAGCCAACAATAATATTTTAATAAGCGATAAAGCCTCCATAAACACTAAACCGCAATTAGAAATTTTTGCAGACGATGTTAAGTGTTCTCACGGGTGTACAATTGGGCAACTAGACGAAAGCGCTATGTTTTACATGCAAGCTAGAGGTATTCCAGAAAAAGAAGCCAAAGCCCTTTTAATGTTTGCTTTTAGTAATAACGTACTAAGCTCTGTTAAAATACCAGAATTAAAGCAACGTATTACCAAAATTATCGCCAGCAAATTAGGCGTAAATATTGGTTTCGATTTATAGCATATTTTAGCATTCCCTCTTTCGAGGGAATCTCTATATGTTAATTATAAAATTTTTATTTTGAAGCTAATCCCGCTTTCGGCAAAAGTTTATCCAGAGCGCAGTCGAAGGACTATATGTGAGGAGCTCCAACAAATGCCTCAATCGGGGCTAAACCACCCGCCATGTTTAATGTAGAAGACATACGAAAAGACTTCCCGATACTTTCTAGAAAAGTAAACGGTAAACCTTTAGTGTATTTTGATAATGCAGCCACATCGCAAACCCCACAACAAGTTATCGATGTTATTGTAGATTATTACTCAAACTACAATGCAAACATACACCGTGGTGTACATACCTTAAGTCAAGAAGCAACAGATTTATACGAACAAGCACGCCATAAAATACAAGCACATTTTAATGCTAAGTTTGCGCACGAAATCATTTTTACATCGGGAACTACACATAGTATTAATTTGGTAGCCAATGGATTTTCGTCGTTATTAAAAAAAGGAGACGAAATTATTGTTTCTGCCTTAGAGCACCACAGTAATATTGTGCCTTGGCAAATGCTATGTGAACGTACAGGCGCTAGTTTAAAGGTCATTCCTATGAATGCCGAAGGCGAACTAGTCATATCAGAATTCGATGCATTACTGTCCAAAAACACTAAACTTGTATTTGTAAATCACATTTCAAATGCATTGGGCACCATAAATCCTATAGAATATATCATCGAAAAAGCGCATCAAGTTGGTGCTGCAGTTTTAATTGATGGCGCACAATCGGCACCACATATAAAACCAGATGTACAGGCTTTAAATGTCGATTTTTATGTAACATCGGCG
Organism: Algibacter pectinivorans; assembly: GCF_900112595.1. Taxonomy (GTDB): domain Bacteria; phylum Bacteroidota; class Bacteroidia; order Flavobacteriales; family Flavobacteriaceae; genus Algibacter_B; species Algibacter_B pectinivorans. The sequence continues at coordinate 51,339 of NZ_FOMI01000002.1, forward strand.
CATAAAACCTGTGGACCAACAGGTGTTGGTATGCTTTACGGTAAAGAAGAATGGCTAAATAAATTACCGCCTTATCAAGGTGGTGGCGAAATGATAGACGAAGTAACATTCCAAAAAACCACATACGCCGCTTTGCCGCATAAATTCGAAGCCGGAACACCAAACATATGTGGTGGTATAGCTTTTGGCGCAGCGTTAGATTATATGAACAGCGTAGGCTTTAAAGCCATTGCTAATTACGAACATGAACTTTTAGAATACGCCACAAAAAAACTTTTAGAAATAGAAGGTTTAAAAATTTACGGCACTTCAAAACAAAAAACCTCTGTTATATCTTTTAATCTAGAAGGCATACATCCTTACGATGTTGGTACCATTTTAGATAAACTAGGTATTGCGGTAAGAACGGGACACCATTGCGCCCAACCCATCATGGATTTTTACAAAATTCCAGGAACCGTTAGAGCATCTTTTGCATTTTACAACACTAAGGCCGAAATAGATACTTTGGTTGAAGGTGTAAAAAAAGCAAAAATGATGTTATCCTAACAGCTTTGGCTTATTTTTTGTACTATTTTTCAAATAACATTCAATTTATTATTCAACATGAAATATTTTACAATTTTACTAGTAAGCTTTTTAGCCCTAAACGCCTGTAAAAACAGCAATACTAATCCAGATTCCAGCAATGCCGAACCACCATCGGGCACCTACACTATTAACACACTTCCAGAGCATAATAACATATCACAAGAGTTAACAATAACTTTCGACGAGGCAACAAAAAAAGTATCAGGACATTCTGGCTGTAACCAATTTTTCGGCACCTATAACGTAAATGGAACTTCTTTAACGTTTAGCCAAATGGGGTCTACAAGAAAAATGTGCGATCCTAACGCAAATGCTTTAGAAACGGCTATGCTTCAATCGTTAAACCAAATTAACACCTATACTATAAAGGACAACGTATTACAATTAAAGGTAGATAATAAAACTTTTATTCAGGCCGTTAAAAATTAACATGCCTCTAACTATTGAATAGCAAATTTACTTATTGTATTTTTGTAGAAAAAGTAACCTATGAGTATTGAAGACATTCAAAACGAAATAATAGACGAATTCTCAATGTTTGAAGATTGGGAAGAGCGTTACCAATATATGATTGATTTAGGGAAAGATTTACCCTTAATTAACGACCAATATAAAACGGATAGCAACATCATAAAAGGCTGCCAAAGTAAAGTTTGGGTTCATGCCGAAATGAACGACGATAAAATAGAATTTACTGCCGATAGTGATGCTATTATTACAAAAGGTATAATAGCTATTTTAATACGGGCTTTTTCAAACCAACACCCACAAGACATTATAGATGCCAACACCGATTTTATTGATAAAATTGGATTAAAAGAACATTTATCGCCAACACGAGCTAACGGTTTAGTAAGTATGGTGAAACAACTTAAAATGTATGCCATAGCATACCAAACACAACTTAAATAGCCTGTGTTGTTAGTCCTGTAAAAACAGGAATATTAATACCATTTTCGCTTTCGCGGAAATAAAAAATTTAGAACCATGAGCGAAGCCATAGATACTGCCGAATTAGGCGAAAAAATAGTAAACGTTTTAAAAACGATTTACGATCCGGAAATCCCTGTTGATATTTACGAACTAGGATTAATTTACGATGTATTCGTAAACGAAGATTACGATGTTAAAATACTAATGACTTTAACAACACCTAACTGTCCTGTTGCTGAAACTTTGCCTTTAGAAGTTGAGGAAAAAGTAAAATCACTTAACCAGGTAAAAGATGCCGAGGTAGAAATTACTTTCGATCCGCCATGGACACAAGAACTAATGAGCGAAGAAGCAAAATTAGAGTTAGGTATGCTTTAATTTGGCCGAGAGCCTGCAACTAAACAAAAAAACACTTTAAAAAATCATATTTTTGGAAGACAAAATTATAAATCGCGTAGCGAATAGCAAACTAGTTACCCTAGACCTTGAGGATTTCTATCCTAAAGGCAACCGTGTATTGTTTGATATTAAAGATTGGCTATTTGAAGGATTTGTGCTTCGAGAAAAAGATTTTAGAGCACAGGTTAAAACCTTCGATTGGTCTCAATACCAAGATGCTTATGTGGCATTAACGTGTAGCTCAGATGCTATAATTCCGGGTTGGGCATATATGTTTTTAAGCATTCAGTTAGAGCCTTATGCAAAAAAAACAATAGTTGGAAATTTGGATAATTTAGAAACTTCTATTTACCAAGACATCATTAATTCTATGGATGTTTCCGGCTATAAAGACAAACCTATAATTATAAAAGGTTGTTCAAACAAACCTGTACCACAAAACGCTTACATCATGCTTTCCAATAAGTTACAAACGGTAGCAAAGTCTATCATGTATGGCGAAGCGTGTTCTTCTGTTCCGCTTTTTAAAAAACTGTAATTTTATTGTGACTAAAGTATTTTACTTGAGTCTAAAATGTATATTTGCAAAAATTTTCAACAAAAATTAAAATTATGAAAAAATTATTTTTCACTTTATTATTATCTGTTAGCGTAATATCAATAAACGCACAAACAAAAGAAGAGCTTCAAGCTCAGAAATCTGAAAAGCAAGCTATAGCAGATGCCGCACAAGCTGAGGCTAATGCTTTACAAGCTAAAATAGATGCCCTTCCAGGATGGAGAAAAGGAGCTTTTGGTACAATTGGAGGAAGTTTATCTAACTTTAACAACTGGTATTCTCAAGGTACTCCAAATAATGCTTCTGGTAACATTGGTTTTACAGTAAATGGTTTTGCTAACTTAATTGAAGACAAGTTTTTCTGGAGAAACAGTTTAACTACAAACTTGAATTGGGTAAAATTAGACAATAAAGACAACGGAACGGACGAAGACGATAGCTTTGAGCCTTCTACTGATGTTTTTAACATTTCTTCTTTATACGGTAGAAATATTACTAAAACATTAGCAATCTCTGGTTTAGCAGAATACAGAACTACTATTTTAGACAACTTTAATGACCCTGGTTATTTAGATGTTGGTGTTGGTGCTACTTGGACTCCAGTACAAAACTTAATAGTAGTTGTACACCCATTAAACTACAACTTTGTATTTGCTGATGGCGACTCTGTTTTCGAATCTTCTTTAGGTGCTAAAATTGTTGCTGATTATACAAGACAATTAGGAGCTATTAACTTTAAAACAAACTTATCTGCTTTCCAAAGCTATAAGTCTGGAGATTACTCAAACTGGACTTGGACTAACTCATTTAGCTATACTTTATGGAAAATGATTGGTGTTGGTTTTGATTTTGGATTAAGAAGCAACAAACAAGAAGCATTAAACTACTCTATTGAAACTCTTGGTAATACTGGTGAAACTTTTGATAGCGTTGATAACGACTTACAATCTTACTATACTTTTGGTTTAAGCTACAAGTTCTAAGAACTTCTCTTTTACACCAAAGAAACAAAAAACGCACATCTTAGGATGTGCGTTTTTTTTGTTTTAACTTATTTTTTATCGCCCTTAAACTTTCGTTTTTTCTTTTTACCACTAAAAATTCGCTTTAAAAACCCATCTCGTTTTTCTTCATTACAATCCAAATCTGAAGCGACTTGATCGCTAGGTCTTTCAAAACGACTTTTTGTAATGTCGTTATACTCGGAATCTTTATTTAGTTTAGAATAAAACTTTGCAAAAATTGGTAGGGCAGAATTTGCGCCCTGTCCCAATCCTGTTGTTCTAAAACCAATAGCTTGGTTATCGTTTCCAACCCAAGTTACAGTCACTAATTTTGGCGTAATACCAACAAACCAACCATCCTTATTATCTTGTGTGGTTCCTGTTTTACCGGCAATATCATTATTTAAACCATAGGTTGACCTTAATCTAGATGCCGTACCCTTATTAACAGTAGACTGCATGATTTCTAACATAACCTGACGCGTGTAGTCTTTAAAAGCAGGCTCTGATACTTCTGGTTTAAACGCTCCCAAAACCTTACCGTTTCTATCGGTAACTTTAGTAATGGCATAAGGCTTAACCGGTTTACTATCGTTTACATAACTAGCATAAGCACCTGTAAGTTCTTTTAAATTAATTTCTGCTACACCAAGCGCAATGGAAGGTAAACTAGGCAGCTCTTTATTAATACCAATACGTTTTGCTTGCTGTAATACTTTCGGGATTCCAACCTCATTTAAAACTTTAACAGCAATGGTATTAACCGAGTTACTCAAAGCCATTTCTAGATTGTAATTAAGGTGTGGATCTTCATTCTCACCACCCGAGTTTGATGGTGTCCAATTATTAAAATTACTATAAGTTACTTCAGCTAAAGAAAAATACGTGCATGGTTTCATGCCATTCTCAATAGCAGCAGTATAAACAAAAGGCTTAAATGTAGAACCTACTTGACGCTCACTTTGCGACACATGATCGTATTTAAAATAACGATAATCAATGCCTCCAATATAAGCCTTAATAGCTCCCGTTTTAGGTGCAATACTTAGTATACCAGTATTTAAAAACTTTAAATAATGTTGTAAGCTATCAATAACGCTTGCTTTTTTAATGGTATCGCCTTCCCATGCAAACCATTCGGTATCTCGTATAATGGATAATGAATCTTTAATTTGAGCCTCTGTTAATCCTGCTTCCTTATATAATTTATATTGTGGTAGTTTTTTTAAAGTAGCTTCAATTAATTTCTTATTCTTCTGCCAAGGCGCAGCGCTACCATAAGAATGTTCAAAACTTTTTTGCAACGTTGTAAGATGCTCTTTCATGGCTTCCTCGGCCATTTTTTGCATACCAATATCCAAGGTGGTGTGCACTATAAGTCCGTCGCGATACAAATCGTAAGCTTCGCCATTCGGCTTTTTAATACTATCTAAAATTACAGCCAATTCCTTTTTAACCTGAGCTCTAAAATAAGGTGCTATACCCACATCGTGATTAAACGATTTATAATCTAATCCCAATGGTTTATCGGCGTAAACCTTAGCCGAATCTTGAGGCATATTGCCATATTTTACCATTTGGTTTAGCACTACATTACGCCTATTTAAGCTTCGCTCGGGATGTAATCGTGGGTTATAATAATTATTAGCTTTTAACGAACCAACCAAAGTAGCAGCTTCGTCTATAGAAAGCTCGATTGCTGGTTTATTAAAAAATTTACGAGCGGCACTTTCAATACCATACGTATTATCCGAGAAAGGCACCGTATTAAAATACATGGTAAGAATCTCATGTTTGGAGTATATGGTTTCAATACGTTTAGCAATAATAGACTCGCGAAACTTATTAATTACCATACTAAAAAACCTATAATTATTTCTTCCGTATAGGTTCTTAGCTAACTGCAAAGTTACGGTGCTTCCACCTCCTGCAGATTTATCTTGAAGTAAAATACTTTTTACAAAAACTCGCATTAAACTTACATTATCAATACCATCATGCTCAAAAAACCGAACATCTTCCGTAGCAACTAAGGCATCAATAAGGTGTTTTGGTAAATCTTCAAATTGTAAAGGTTGCCTATCATAAACATAATATTTACCAATAAGTTTCCCTTCTTGATCTAAAACTTGCGTAGCTTCTTCTTGCTTAATAAAACTTAATTCAGCCGATGTTGGCACTTTACCAAAAGCGCCTAGATAAATACTAATATAGAGTCCTACAAAAAATAATAAAACAGACGTAAAACCAATAAAGGCCCATTTTACCCATTTATTTCTAAATAACTTTTTAAGTAATGCCATATATAGTTTTATCTATTCCATGTCTTCGTAATTGTAATCTGGGTATAAAAACTCGTTATATGGAAAACGGGTAACATGAATATCGCGAACCTCGTCGTAAACACGTTTTTTAAAGTCTTCTAAATTCTTTTTATTTAAGGCCGAAATAAATAAAGCGTTATTACCTACTTTGCTCATCCATGTGCTTTTCCATTCCTCTAAAGTATAGTGTTTTTCGGTACGTTCGGTTTCTAGATCGTCTTCCTCTAAAGGCTCTGCAGTATAAGCATCTATTTTATTAAATACCATAATGGTTGGCTTATCACCACTTTTAATTTCGCCTAGAATTTTCTCTACAGAGGCAATATGCTCTTCAAAATTAGGATGCGAAATATCCACTACGTGCAATAACAAGTCGGCTTCACGAACTTCATCTAGTGTACTTTTAAAACTATCTACCAATTGCGTTGGAAGCTTTCTAATAAACCCTACCGTATCACTTAATAAAAATGGTAGATTTTGAATAACAACTTTACGCACGGTGGTATCTAAGGTTGCAAATAACTTATTTTCGGCAAAAACCTCACTTTTACTAATAACATTCATGAGTGTAGATTTGCCAACATTGGTATACCCCACAAGTGCTACACGCACCATTTTACCACGATTACCACGTTGCACCGCCATTTGCTTATCGATTGTTTTTATACGAGCTTTAAGTAATGCTATTTTATCACGTACAATACGTCTATCTGTTTCAATTTCGGTTTCACCAGGACCACGCATTCCAATACCACCTTTTTGGCGTTCAAGGTGTGTCCACATTCCTCTTAATCGAGGTAGTAAATATTCGCATTGTGCTAATTCTACTTGGGTACGCGCATAACTTGTTTGTGCGCGTTGTGCAAAAATATCGAGTATTAAATTGGTTCTATCTAAAACTTTTACGTTTAATATTTTACTAATATTTCGTTCTTGTGCCGACGATAACTCATCATCAAAAATAGCGGTAGTTATATCGTTATCCTCAATAAATTGACGTACCTCTTCCATCTTACCTGTACCAATAAAAGTTTTTGGATTAGGCATATCCATTTTTTGCGTAAAACGCTTTATGGCATAACCACCTGCGGTATACGTTAAAAACTCTAATTCATCTAAATACTCTTTAGACTTTTCTTCATTTTGGTCTTTAGTAATAACGCCAATTAACACGGCGCGTTCTAAAGAAATATCTTTCTCTTCTATCATATTACAAAGTTAAACAATTGCCATGATTTTATATTTAATATTTTAATCTTAAAAATGATTAAAAAAGGTTTAATTATTTTAGCATATTTTTGAATTATGATAGCACCTTTTGAAGATATACCTGTACGCCAAGATATGCAAGCTGTGGCGTTTTATAATGTAGAAAACTTATTCGATTTAAAAAACAATAAACATAAACATGATAATGATTTTTTACCGGGATCTATTAAAAAATGGACCCATAAACGTTACCAAAATAAACTACGAAAAATAGGTTATGCCATTTCTAATATTGGAAGACGAGAAACCGGAAAACATCCATCTTTAGTAGGTTTAGCCGAGATAGAAAACGCTAGAGTACTTAAAGATTTAGTAACATCCAAACATTTAAAAGACTACAATTACAACTACATTCATTTTGAATCGAAGGACGAACGTGGTATTGATGTAGCCTTGTTATACGATACTAAAACATTTAAGGTAACACATTCTAAGGCCTTTGCTGTAGTTTTAACAGAATTAGATGGCTCTATTGATTACACACGCGATATTTTACTAGTTTCTGGGGTTCTAGACAACGAAAACGTACATGTAATTATAAACCATTGGTCGTCTAGAAGAGAAGGCGAAAAAGAAACAGAATTTAAACGTTTAGCGTCATCGAAAAAAGTAAGCGATATTATTGAAACGCTAAAAAGTAAAAATGATGATGCCAAAATTTTGGTGTTAGGCGATTTTAACGACACACCGCAAAATGATAGTATTAAACGATTGGTAGACGATTACGGTATGTATAACCCCATGGAAACCCTGCGTTCTTTTACTCGTGGCACGGTAAAGCACAGAAGACAGTGGTTTGTTTTCGACCAAATATTAGTATCCATTAATTTTTTTAGAAGTTCTAAAAACGAGTTCGAATTTTTTAAAGCCAATATTTTTGATGAACCCTTCTTAAAACTTTTTAAAGGCCCTTATAAAGGTTCCCCATACCGAACGTATGCTGGTCCTAAATACCAAGGTGGTTACAGCGACCACTTTCCGGTATATGTTATTTTAAAGAAGTAATTATATAACCTGAAACAACACAAAAGCTAAACCTAATATGGCGATAGGTAAGAACCAAAGCATCCAAATATTATAAGACAACTTTTTCTTTTTTAGCATTTTGGCATTTAAAACTTTTCGTTTTCTTCCGCCATATTGCATCCAATTTTTAAAATAAAGAAAAACAGAAACCAAAACAAACAAAGTCCATGCCTTAGGTGCCGACATAGTATTAACATGCATTTGACTAAAAAAACCAGCAAAGAACACGCCTAAAAGCAGTAGCAAACTGCATTGTAAAATCGTTACGAAAAACGTAGCAATACTATTAGCTTTATTATTTTTTTTAGTTTTATAATGCTGAAAGAAATGAAAAAATAGGGCGTCGAATGTGGTCATGAAATTATTTATTGCGCCAAAGGTAAAACTTATGTTTCACTATTCAACATAATCTACACTAATCTCATCCAATTCGTAAATACCATCAAAAGTAGCTTGTCCGCTTCCTGTGTATTTAAAGGCTATATGAATGGTTCCTGTAATACAAGATAAATCCACATGACCAGAATTAAACCACTCGGCAAAAGAATCGGAATCTTTAACAACATAAGCAGCAGATAAAACACCCCAATTAGCACTAGTTATATTGGCCTCAACCCCATCCCAATCTAAGGAATACAATACTTCCATATAACTACTATCGGACAAACTATTAGAGGTTTTAAAACGCAAGGTTTCACCATCTTGGGCATCTAAATTTATAGCAGGCGTTATTAACCAACCTATATTGCTAACATCGCCAGAACTACTAGATTGAAACCGAGCAGATCTTCCCAAAGATGCATTAGATGATGTAGACGAATAACCCTCCCAAGCCTCCGTTCCGGTTTCCATAAAATTAGTCCAACCCTCAATTTCAATAGGTCTATTATTCCTTTGGTTTTCAAAATCTTCATATAACAAATTACCTGTGCCAAATGTTTCAGCTAAACCACATGTTAACTCCATGGGATCGCAGCGCTCATTACTTTCAAAAGTAACATCGGCCGACGTATTAATAACCAACACATTAAAATTGTCTCTAAAATCGCGACTAAAAACACCTGTTACACTGCCCTTTCCTTGTGGCACAATTAAGCTTTTAAAGTCTGAAAATGTGCTGGTTTGCATAATCATTTGAATTCCAGAATCGCAACTTTCTAATAAGCGTAAACCATCAAACTCATCGAACGATTCACTGGCAAACGTAGCGCCTATTTCGAATCTATTTAGCTGCATATTTTCCAATTGTATTAATGTATTTTCATCGGCTTCAGTTAAATTTGCCAACCCAGAAATTTTAGGTTCTATGTCTGCAATTTCATTACTTCTAATTACAATATCTTTATATTCCGCAGCTTGAATTTGCTCCACTTGCACCGCATTTCCTTTACCAATAGTAATAACACCGCTAGTTTCACCAACGGTTAGTCCAGTCATTTTCACGTATACTTTTTGTCCAAATTGATAGGTGTCCGATAGACTACTCACATTAATATCGACCTTAAAACCAAGCCTAGGATCTGCGTCGCTAGTACTTCCATCGGTTTTATTTTGTATAATCAATTCCTCAAAAAAATTCCCAGATTTATCAGACGATACCACATAACCTTCAATATACAATTCGTTATCATTGTCAATAACCACTGTTGTATTTCCTTTATTTACAGCCTGTTCATAAAGCGATTTTATAGCCTTAAAAGTGGTAATTTGCTCCCGGGGAATATCAGGCTCTGTAACCGAAATATCGGGTACACTATAATCTTCATCCTTAACGCACGACCATAAAAGCAACACTAAAACGCTAATACCTATTAAAATTTTATTCATAACTCTTAATTTTATTTGGGCGTTACTTTTTACTCATACCTACAAGGTTTTCAAAACCTTGCAGTATGGCAAAAAGTCGGGCTTTCACTACTCAATCTTTTTGCGAAAAAACAAAAAGGATTTCAAACAAACCGTTCAATCCCTAACGCGCAGCACAACTAATATCAACATTACAACACAAATTAAAACCTAACATTTAAATTCAAAAAATAGGTTACACCTCTGCCATACCAATATTTTGCACCAAAAACAGGAGTATCTAAAGCAACATCATCCCTCAGTTCCCTATAATTAGCATTTCGGCCTTGTTCGAAACCTCCAGTTTTATAAACTTTATCTAGTAAATTATTAATACTTGCAAAAAACCCAATGTAATACCTCCCTATTTTCCACGATTTTCCGCCTACCAAATTCACCGACATATAATCATCAAAACGTTCTTGCTTTAAAAGTACTCGCGCTAAATCTTCATCATAATCATTAAACACATTACCATCAAAATCTGTATTAAAATTTATCGATCTGGTTAATGGACTTACATCTATATAAGTATCTTTAAAAAAATTGGTAGTTGCTCCAAACCACCAATATTCCGGATCTCGATACTCAAAACCTACCGAAATTGCGGTTTGCGGCCCCGAAGCCAATCTGTAGTTTTTTAAGTTAGATGTACCAAAATCTTTAAATCCGTTTATAAACCCAGCGGCTTCCGCCTCGGCATCCGGTTCTGTAGATAAATATAAATTAGGGTTGTTAGCATAAGTAAATTGCCCTACGGCCGCCGCGCCTTTTAGTTTAATAGTTGGTGTTACTTGAGCTTCTACCCCCAGTTCTCCACCTAAATGCATCTTATCAATACCTTGTAAAATCTCTTGAACAAAAGCTGTATTATCGCCGCCAATGCCATCGGCAAAAAAGAACGAAATCTCGCTTGCATCAGCTATTTTAGTGTAATACCCCGTTAATTTTACTTTTACAATTGGCGATCTAAATATATAACTAGCATCCATAGAGACCACGGTTTCATTGCTAATATTAGGCACCGTATTATGATTTTCTCTAGAGTTTGAATAGGTGTTTTGAACGGTTGGCGCTCTTGAAATATAACCCGTATTAAAATCGAACACATGTTTCCCGCTTAACTTATAAGTGACACCACCTTTTAACCCAAAACCTGTAAAACTAAGGGACTTGGCTTTACCCAAACTAGTATCTGGAAATCCTCCATTTTGATATATTCCTTCTCTTTGGTATTGGGTGTTTTTTACACTACCCGAAACATAAAAATCTAATTTATTATAGCTAAATTGAGATTGTGCGTAACCATCAAATTCATTTACAAAAAGGTTATAATTGTATTTAAATTTATCGCCTTCGCCAACAATTCTGTTTGGGTTTAATACATCGTTTTGTGCCTCATCAATTTGAGTTGCAAAAGCATCAACATCCAAATAGGTTGAAGCACCTAGCAAATCTATTACCTGAGCAAAATTTTCAGATTTTAAAGCCTTATAATGTATTCCGGCATTAAGTATAACATTATCGTTTATTTGTTTAGTTAGAATGCTATTTGCGCTTATCTGCCTATCGTCTACCCGGTCTTCATACAAGGCATAAATAGCGTTGCCGCCGTTTTGAGAATTCTCAATATTTGCACGATACATGGTATTCCAATCTATTTGACCATCATCTTGAAACGCTTTTAAAGCACCATAAGCAATACCTAAATTATCAGGAAAATTACGTTCGGCATAACTAGGTAACTTTTGGTAATACGTTGGGCTTGGGTTTGCACCACCACCTTGAGGAAAACCATCAATTAAATCGGTTCCGTTATAATCAATTCGGCTATTCCCAATTTTACCAAATTGGTAAGACACATTAGTATTTAAAGTTGTTTTATTATTTAAATCCCAATAATGATTCAACATAATAACGGGTTCATTAACTTCCTTAATTCTAGAATTTCGTTTTTCACCATTTTGCCAGCCCCAATACTCGTTGTATTTAATATCTTTTAAATCGAAAACTTCCTGCGTATTTGGCGACGACTTGCCTCGGCGGTTAGGCGTATAAATAGCGGCTAAATTAAGACTATGGTTATCGTCAAGTTTCTTTTCTACGGAAGTGAAAAAAGAATTTGAACTATAGCTAGTTGCATCTTGATAAGCTTCATTGCCCCATCGTCTGCCAATAGAAACGGTATAGGCCCAGTTATTTTTTAATAATCCCGAAGCATGAGTTGCCATTAATCGATTTGTATAACTTCTGTTTGATGACGAATAGGTTAACCGACTTCCTGCTCTAGCTTTTGAAGCTCTTACATTTATATTAGTAGTACCTAAAACACCACCAAAATTATAGTTTGATGGTATTAAACCCCAAGTTAACTCTTGGTTGCGTAACACATCGTTTAAACCACCCCAATTACTCCATTGTGGTCTGCCATTATAGATTTTGTTCATTTCGATACCGTTTATTAGAATGGAACCATTTTTAGAATCTAATCCACGAACACGAAAAAAAGACGAACTAAACTCGAAAGCTGCGGTTCTTTGAAAAATATCTAGCGAAGATGCTAATAGCCCTGAAATGTTATCGGCACCACTAACATCGTCATTCAACTCATCGTCCGATAAGGTAATGGTAAACAAATCTGCCGTTTGCGATGCAGCACGTTCTAAAACCATATCGGTAATGTTAACCGTTTGGCCTTCGTTTACTATTATAGGATAACGTTTTGTAATATATCCGGTTTTTGAGATTCTAAGAATTTGTTCTCCTAACGGTACGTTTTGTTCAAACTCGAACACACCTAATGCATTAGTTAAAAGAAACAAGCTTGAATTTTCTATGGCAACGGTTACACCTTCAATAGGATGATAGGATAAAGCATCCAATACACTTCCCTTAACTATAGTGTTTTGAGCTTGAAAAGTATGGCTAATAAATCCGAACAAAAAAATGAGGGAGATTTTATTCATAAATAATTGTACTACACCATAGCCTAACAGCGTAATTTTTCAAACCTAAAATTTACGATATTTATTACAAATATCAAAAACTGACATAATTTTTGTAAATTATTTGCCGAATAAAGCACAAATTACGTAATGAAATTCTTAAAATATTACATTTTTATAATAGCCTTAAGCACCACTTTTAATCATTTTGGTCAAGACAAAACATTTAAAATACATACGGTTGCCTTCTATAACCTTGAGAATTTATTCGACACTATAAACGACCCGAATAAATTTGATGAGTATAGCCCTATTATGGAATTGAAAACAAATCGTGAAGATGCCTATTTAAAAAAGATAAAAAATATGTCGCGAGTAATTTCCAAAATCGGTCAAGACATTACTCAAAATACACCAGCTATTTTAGGTGTTTGCGAGGTAGAAAACAAAACGGTTTTGGAAGATTTAATTAACGACGCTCTGTTACTCAAAAAAAATTACGGTATTGTACATTATGATTCACCAGATGTAAGAGGAATAGACGTAGCACTGCTCTACCAAAAAGCAATATTTACACCAACGCATACAAGTTCGCATACTTTGAAGCTTTATGATGAGCAAGACCAAAAGAGGATTTACACAAGAAATCAATTATTAGTAAGTGGTAAACTAGAAGGGGAACTCATTCATATTATCGTAAACCATTGGCCTTCTAGACGTGGTGGCGAAGCCAAAAGTAGACCTAAGCGGGTTGCTGCGGCTAAATTAAATAAACGTATTATAGATTCACTTCAAGTTATTAATCCATATGCTAAAGTGATTATTATGGGCGATTTAAACGACAACCCCAATAACGCGAGTGTAAAGTCTATTTTAAAGGCTAAAAACAAGAAGAGCAAAGTAGGTTTAAAAGGGATTTATAACCCATATATAAACTTCTTTAAAAATGGTTTAGGCACTACAGCATATCGAGATTCTTGGAGCTTATTTGACCAAATTATGATTACAAAACCATTTACCAAGAAAGACTATAGTTCTTTCAGGTTTTATAAAGCTGGAATCTTTAATAAACGCTTTCTTATACATAAAACAGGAACGTATAAAGGCTACCCTTTTAGAAGTTGGGCTGATGGTGGTTTTAGCAATGGTTTTAGCGACCATTTCCCTGTTTATATCTACTTGATTAAGGAAGTCTCAGCAAAATAAAATAAATAAAAAAGACCTGCCAAGGTTTTAAACTGGACAGGTCTAGAATTATAAATTATTTTTAGGTTTTAGCCAATCCAGGCACTCCAAGGAATTCTTGATAAAAACAATAGCAATGCAATGGTATAGAAAATAGCTATCATTTTTGATTTAGCCTTAGAGGTTAGTTTCTTTTTATGTTTTGAATATCCTATAGTAATTAATGCAACCGCAATAATATTTATTAAAGGGTGCTCTACTAAATACAATCTGTTTACAGAATCTTTCATGATTGCTCCCATACCAGATTCGCTAAATAACTGCAGTCTTGGAGACACGAAATACAGCACCAAACCTATTAATAATTGAATATGAGACACTATTAAAGTAAATAATGATTTTCTAAAATCGTTTGCTTCATATTCCTTATCGCCAAAAAATTTGATAATTGCGTTAACCGCAGCTATAGTTAATATAATAAGTACTAAATAAGCCCAATAGGAATGCAGTGATAATACTGTATTGTACATGTATATTTGTTTTTAATGATTCTTACAAAAATAGTAATTTAATCTAATTTAAGCATTTTTAAATTACTGAGATACCTAGAGAAATTTAGAACACAAAAAAAACCGCCTAGAATAAGGCGGTTTTTAATATTATTTGCAAAATTAAATTTTAGTATTAAAAGCTATATCTTAAACCAACTTGCATTTGCCATCTTGATGACTGAAAACCTGAGTTATCAATAAGATTTTTAGTATCCACAGACTCTGGGTCAAAAGAGAACTGAGGTGTTGTATTATCCGCAGCAAATCCTTCAAAATCCAATAAAGTAACTTGGTTAAAGCTGGTAAATGTTCTAACACCCCAATCTTTATTTAATAAATTTGTGAAGTTAAAAATGTCGCAGGTTACTTCAAACTTATGCACCTTATCTCCAAAGTTAATTCCAAATTCTTGCGCTAATTTTAAATCAATAATATGAGTCCAATCAGAACGGTCTGCATTTCTTTCTGCAAATCTACCTTTTCTACTTCTTAAGTAATCATCTCCATCAATATAAGCACTTAATAAAGCATATTGCTCCGATGCTGTTAAATCTCCAGAATCAACAAGATTTGCTTCGGCTTCATTACTTGGTACATATATTAAAGACGATGCAAAAGCACCTGTATCTCCTAGTAAAGCGCTACTGTTTGCATATACATAACTAAAAGGTTGTCCGTTTGCACCTTCGTAAAACAGTCCAATTCTTGTTTTAATTTTATCCGTCCATTTATATTCAAATGTAGAGTTAGCAATAACTCGGTGTCCTGCTGAGAAATCTGACGTTGAAACAACAGGTCTGTTAGACCCATTAACTGTTTCTAAATTTTCCCATTGAGAACTGTTTTGAGAACTTGTTCCATCAAGCAATACATCTGAATCACCATAAGAATATGACACTTGGTTTCTTACTTGTAATCTATCACTAATAAAGTTTTTAGATAATGTACCACTAACGTTATAAGAGCTACCTTCACCTGTATTATATCCTAAAAAGATATCACTGTAAACATTATCTATAGACTGAAATCTATACATAGGTCTAGAACCTGCACCAGTAGTAAACGATTGCGGTTCTGCTACGTTTAAGTTTTCGTAAGCTACAGCAGAAATGTTGTCATTCCAAACTAAATCAGCAGAGAATACGAATCCATAAGGTAATTTTTGGTCTATAGCTATATTTGTTTTAAATACTTGAGGAAGCTTAAAGTTTTTAGCAAACAAGTCTACTTTACCACCTAAAATACCTGAACCAGGGGCTGGGTCTTTAAATTGCGTATTTACATCTGGGTTGAACAGTTCTGGTGTTTCACCTCTAAAAGAACGTTGTCTTGTTTCTCCGGCAGTTAATCCATTGTTATTATATGTTCCACCAGGCCATACTAGAGGTACACGAGATGTAAAGATACCTAAACCACCACGAATTTGAGTAGATTTGTCGCCATTAACATCCCAGTTAAACCCAATTCTTGGCGATACGTGTACTGTAGAAGCAATTCCTTGACCAACACGAGCTCCTCTTAAATCTTTACCTGCAGCTTCTAATAAACCTACTGCACGCGTATTAAAATCGGTATTTTCTAAACCATCACTCCAATAAGGTATATCAAAACGTAAACCCGCGGTAAGTTTAAAGTTTTCAGTTACATCCACTTCGTCTTGTACATAAAAACCTAATTGAGAATAATCAAACTCGGCAGCACCTAAAGAGGCATCTCCAGTACCTCCTAATAAAGAGTATCCAATTCTATATTCAATAGGTCGGTTGTTGTTTAAAAAATCTGTTAAATTATCAAAGTTATAAAAACCAAAGTTTCTTCCAAAGAATACATTTAATGCTGATGTAAACTCACCATTAACACCCAAAGTTACAGTATGTGCTCCAGTATAAATTTCAAAGTTATCAGTTACAGTTAATACTCTTTGCTCTAATAAATTTGCTGTAGAGAATGGTTCAGATCCAAAACTAATACGTCCAGAACCATCGTTAATAGTAACCGACGGAAATGCTCCACCATTTGGATCTCTATTATCATTAACGGATGTATATCCAACAACTAAATTATTTGAAAACTTCTCACCAAACTTAGAGTTTAATTCTAATGCCGTTGAATTAGTAATAGATTCAAAGTTAACCGCTCCACTCAAGAAATTAATTCTTCTTGCATTAGAGCCAGAAGCATTTACTTGCGTTGCTTTTACATAACTGTGTTTTAAAGATAATTTATGGTTATCGTTTATATTCCAGTCAATCTTAGCAATTAGTTTATCACTATTTAAAGAAGATGTATTATTGGTATAACCACCCGCGTCGTAATTGTAATTAGACACTAAAAAATCAGAAAGTCCTTGAATATCTGAAACTGAAGAATCTCCAATATAATTTTCTCCGTCAAATGGTTGAGGTGTTTCTCTCTTTTCGTTCTCGTAATTCAAGAAAAAGAATAATTTATCCTTAACTATAGCACCGCCTAGTCTAGCTCCATAGATATTAGAAGAGAAATCGTCTAATTTTTCTCTTTCATCATCAGAACTAACTAATCCAACAGGTGTTTTACCTGCAAGATTTTCGTTTCTTGTAAATGTATAAGCAGACCCCTCAAAGGTATTTGTTCCCGATTTAGTTATCGCGTTAATGCTACCACCTGCAAAACCAGATTGTCTTACATCAAAAGGAGCTACATTTATTTGGAAAGCCTCTATGGCATCTAAAGATATTGGACTTACTCCTGTTTGTCCTCCATTAGTTCCGCTTGATGATAAACCAAAAACGTCATTATTAACCGCACCATCAATATATATAGCATTATATCTATTATTTTGTCCTGCAATTGAAATATTATCATCTCCAGAAATACGTGCTTGAGGAGTTAAACGAGCAAAATCTGCAATATTTCTAGAGATAGATGGTAAACTTGTAACTTGTGTATTCGAAACTCTATTTCCTGCTCCATTTTTACCTGAATCAAAAATACCATTTCTCTCTGCCGAGATTACAACCTCTTGTAATTCGTTAGAACCCTCAGATAACACTACACTTATTTTTTGAGAATCACCTAATTGTAGATAAACGTTTTCGTCTACATAACTACTATAACCAACAAACGAGATTGATATCTTATATGGCCCACCGGTTCTCATATTAGAAATTCTGTAAAACCCATCAAAGTTTGTAGCCGCTCCATACTTTGTACCAGATGGTGTATGAATAGCTAAAATATTAGCTCCTGGTAATGGCTGCCCATTGGCATCGGATATCTGCCCATTTATAGCAGAAGTTGTTACCCCTTGCCCAAACGAACACATTGAAACAACAAACAATATTGCAATCAATAAATTTTGTGTAATTTTTTTCATAATTTTAATTATGTATTAATTTTTTGAAATTAGTCGCTGCAAAAATAAGGATTATTAACCGACTAATATTAACTAATTATTAACAAATTGATTGTTTTATTAAAAGTAAAAAGACAATAACACTTAAGATATTATCGCCTTTTAATGGTTTTATTAAGAATAATATTCGATTTTAAGACATTTGATTATAATAATTTAATAAATTTAGAGTAGAAGAATCATGTTGATTATTGGTAGTATTGTTAAATTCTTGTAAAATTTTACTAGCTAATTGCTTTCCTAATTCCACTCCAAATTGGTCGTAACTAAAAATGTTCCAAATTATACCTTGCACGAAAATTTTATGTTCGTACATAGCAATTAATTTACCTAAGCTTTCTGGTGATAACTTATTAATGTAAATGGTGTTTGTTGGTTTGTTTCCTTCAAATATTTTAAAAGGAATAATAGACTCACTAGTACCTTCTGTAACAACTTCTTCGCGTGTTTTACCATTTAAAAGCGCTTCGGTTTGTGCTAAAAAGTTAGACGTTAACTTATCTTGATGATCTTGATTACCGTGCAGGGATTTAACAAACCCAATAAAATCGGCAGGTATTAACTTTGTACCTTGATGTATTAATTGAAAAAATGCATGTTGCGAATTCGTTCCTGGCTCTCCCCAAATTATAGTACCTGTTTGGTAATCTATTGGGTTTCCATTTCTGTCTATACTTTTACCATTACTCTCCATAATACCTTGTTGTAAATACGTTGCAAACTGGTTTAAGTATTGAGAATACGGAATAATTGCTTCGCTTTCGGCGCCAAAAAAGTTATTGTACCATACACTTAGTAATGCTAAAACTACGGGTATATTTTTATCGAAATCTTCATTTTTAAAATGCTCGTCCATTTTGTTAGCCCCTTTTAAAAGGCTATCAAAATTATTATAACCCACGGCTAAACTAATAGTTAAACCTACCGCACTCCATAACGAAAAACGACCACCAACCCAATCCCACATTGGGAAAATATTGTTTTCGTCAATACCAAAAGCTTTTACATTTTTAATATTTGTAGACACAGCTACAAAATGTTTAGCAATTGCCTCTTCTGAAGCCGATTCTAAAAACCATGCTTTTAATGTATTGGCGTTAGACAAGGTTTCTTGTGTTGTAAAGGTTTTTGAAACTATTACAAATAGCGTTGTTTCTGGGTCTAGCTTTTTAATAACTTCATTAACATGATCGCCATCTACATTACTAACAAAGTGTGTAGTTAAGTGGTTTTTGTAATACTGTAACGTATCAACCACCATAGCTGGACCAAGATCGGAACCTCCAATACCAATATTAACGACATCGGTAAATGCTTTTCCTGTGTATCCCTTTCTATCACCATTAACAACTTCGTTTGTAAAACCCTCAATTTTTTGTTTTACTTGATATATTTCTGGCATTACATTAACACCATCTACCTTAAAATCTGCATCTTTTGGCGCTCTTAATGCCGTATGTAATACTGCCCTTCCTTCTGTTTCATTGATAATTTCGCCCGAAAACTGACTTTTTATAGCCGCTTTCAACTTAACATCATCTGCTAATTCTAACAGATATTTAAAAGTTTCTTCTGTGATTCTATTTTTAGAAAAATCTACATAAAAATCTTCCCATTTAATGGTAAATTTATTTGCACGTTGACTATCCTTAGCAAACAAATCCTTCATTTTTACATCTTTAATATCCTCAAAGTGCGCTTTTAATGCATTCCATGATTTGGTTGTTGTTGGGTTAATGCTTGGTAGTGCCATATTCTATTAGCGGTTTAATGAAATCTGATTAGTATTTTGTTTAATGGTATGTTCTGGCTGATTTTGCTCCTCGAAAACATCTTCTAAAAAATGAATATTATCTAGCTGTTGTTTAATGGGCGCAATAAAATCAAGATATTGTACTTTTAAAGAATCGGATATAGGTTTAGCTTCTGGTAATTTCTGCTTAAAAGGATCTACTTGCTTTCCATTTTTCCAGAAGCGATAGCAAACATGGGGACCTCCCGTATTGCCAGTCATTCCAACCCAACCAATAACATCACCTTGTTTAACAAAGTCACCTTTTTTAACATTTTGAGCTTTCATGTGCAAATATTGCGTTTCGTAAGTGGCATTGTGCCTAATTTTTACAAATTTACCATTTCCACCTCGTCTTGTAGACTCGGTAACCGTACCATTTGCAGTAGCCATAATAGGCGTACCTATTGGAGCCGCAAAATCGGTTCCTTTATGCGGACGTAGTTTAAAACCATAGACCGCAATACGTCGTTTTAAGTTATAACGAGACGATATTCTACTAAACTTTACTGGAGCTTTTAAAAACGCACGACGCAAATTTTTAGCATCTTCACTAAAATAATCCACAATGCCTTTGGCAGAATCTGTTACAAACTCAAAAGCATAAAAAGGCTCCTTATTATGCTCAAAATACGCTGCTTTTATATTGTGTACACCGGTGTAAATGGTATCATCAATAAACTTATCGGTATAAATTACTTTAAATCTATCTCCTTTTTGCAGTCTTCTAAAATCTATGGTCCATGCATAAATTTCGTCGGCCATTTTATATGCCAACCTCGAGCTTAACCCTTGGTCTTCTAAGGTTTGGGAAATATTACTATTAATAATTCCTGTAGCCGTTTTTTCAACGTACTTAATAGGTTTTCTGCTAGTATAGGCATGAATAGAGTCGTGAAAATTTATTACCACATACTCCTCTAAAGTTGGCTGATAAATAAAACATTTAGGGGTTTCTAAAGAATCTTTAGAACATAAAAGCGTATAAGGCTTCCCTACTTGTAGTCGTCTTATATCAAAAGTATCCTTTGCTTTTTCTGCAATATTAAAAATTTTAGGATACCCAACTTTATTACGCTCTAGAATTTCGCCAAAACTATCGCCACGACGTATAGTATCTCGTTTAATAACATAATCATCTACCTTAAAACCGAATTCTAAAATCTCTTCTGGCTCTTCAACAACCTCAGCAAGGTCTTCTACAACAGGTTCTTTATCGTCTTTACATCCAAAAACAAATGCAATACACAGTATTAAAACTAAATATCTGTTCCCCACGTTTCTTTTTCTTTCTCTGTCCATAAATCTGGAAAAAATATTCTTTTTTGATATTTTGGGTGCATATATTTCACCCATTCACTTCCACCGGTAGCCTCGGCAGTTTTTCCGTTAATATTTAAATAATGGTTTGCCGTTTCGTAATGCGCCATAACCCATTTTATGTTTACCGTATAATCATAGTGTCGCATGGCACTTATTAAATCTTTATTCGCCTGATCCTCTTTTGGCAACGATTTAAACTTGCTCCACAAATTCTTATCCTGATAACGTTTAATAAATCTAATAAATTCATCTTTATAACGCTCCTCAAAAGCAGATAGTGTATACGTTTTTTTACCTGTTTTAAAATCCTTACCCGCTGCTTGCCAATATAAATGATCAAAAGCATTCATAAACGTATTGTCCATAGTAAAACCATCTCTAAAGCGCTTATCAATAAGGTTAATTAACTCTGTAGATGCAAACTCAACCATTCTATATTGTGCACTTTGAAAGCCACTAGCAGGCGTTAAGGTGGTTCTAAACTTATTATACTGCTCCACATCCATACCATCTTTCATGATGCTAAACGACGAGGTTAACACATCAAAATAGCGACTAATACGCATTATCTTTGTAGTAAAGGTTTCGGTATCAATGTTTTCTATTGTTGCTATTTGCTGCATCTCAGAAAGCACCATTTTAAACAGTAACTCATTAACCTGATGATACATAATAAACACGTTCTCATCGGGAAAAACAGTACGTTGCACCTGTAAACTTAATAAGGCATCGGTTTGTATATAATCCCAATAATTAATGGGCTTGCTATAAAGTAAACCTTCCAAATGCACCTCTGCATCTTGGTCTATAGCGTTATATTTTTCGTTTAGTTGGTCGGTTATTTTAGATTTCAAAATATCTTAATTATTAACAACTACTTTAAAGGGATGTTTTAACCCTTTAAATGCTTCTAGGTCCGCTCTTAAAGACCCAACAGCTAAGTCTGCCTTAATGCGTAAAGGTACTTTATTTTTGTCTTTTGACACCCATAGCGTTAAACTTTCTTCCTCTTTAAACACACGTCCAGCCATAACATAAGGTCTAAATTTTAAAGACTCTATAGTACCAAATTCAGTGTCAATTGTTTCTTCTCCAAGATATTTTAATTTAAAACCATAATTTTCCTCATCGAAAAACATATCAATCCTTACCTCATCTCCTATTTTAAGTTTATCTGTTTTTAAGTTATTACGCAAATAATAAAAAGTAGACACCATGTCTTGAATATTAGGCTTGGTGGTAAAAACCTTTTTAGTTTTATGCTTATTATCGGTAACGTGCGCTTTATTATTTTTTTGATCAAAATTAATTTCTAAATCTTTGGTATGTCCACCTTCATCAATATTTCTAACAAATTTATACGGCATAATAGTTTTCTTATCAAAATAGCTTTCATATCGATCTTTAACCTTAAAAAACCATTTTATCATACCGGTAGTCCAACCTTTACCAACCACATGATATACATCTTTACCATTAAGCGTAGCATCCTTAACCGCTAATGTGGCATTACCAGCCTTAAGCCAGTTACTATAACTCATTTTAAACTTAAACCATTCGCCATCTTGAAAAGCCGATTCTTGCTGAGAAAATGCCGTTTGTAAAGTTAATATTGCAATACATATAAGTAGTAAATTTTTCATCCTATTTGGGTAATTGTTATGTAACTCCTTTGTGGTTACTTTTATTGTTTTAACCTAGAAATTACAATTACTGTTCCAAAAATAAAAATTTTATTCTATAAGCTACCTTAAAGCTAGTTATAGTTATGTTACAACATTAAAAATTAACGAATTCGTAATATATTTTGGGCGTTCCGCAAAGGGTCGGGCTATACGCTATACCTTTTTTTGCCATATACCGAAGCAAAAAAAGGGTGCCGCTGCTATCCCTAACGCAGTGCAGTACCAAACAAGGTCTTTACGTTAAAAACTTAAACTTATGGTTGTACAGATCCCTCAAGGCGACCATCTAAACCAACATGTTTTAGTAAAAAAAGAAAAAAGACCTGCAAGTTTTTAAAACCCTTACAGGTCCTTATAATTTAGATTAAAGCGTACCTCTTTTAGCCTGCTCACGCTCAATAGATTCAAAAAGTGCTTTAAAATTACCGGCACCAAAACCTCTTGCGCCCACACGTTGTATAATTTCGAAAAATAACGTTGGTCTATCCTCAACTGGTTTTGTAAAAATTTGAAGTAGGTAACCTTCCTCGTCGGCATCAATCATAATCCCCAACTTTTTTAAAGCTTCAATATCTTCTCTTAATTCGTGGCTATGCTCTTCCAACCTACCAGGTACCGCTCTATAATATGCCTCTGGCGGAATAGACAAAAACTCGACACCTCTAGCTCTTAATGCACTTACCGAACCAATAATATCATCGGTTGCAACTGCAATGTGTTGCACACCTGCCCCTTCGTAAAAATCTAGATACTCTTCAATTTGCGAACGCTTTTTTCCTTTTGCTGGCTCGTTAATAGGGAATTTTATGCGTCCGTTACCATTACTCATCACCTTACTCATAAGTGCCGAATATTCAGTGTGTATTTGCTTATCATCAAAGGATAAAAAGTTTTCGAAACCCATAACATCTTCATACCATTTTACCCAAGTATTCATTTGGCCCCAACCTACATTACCAACCATGTGATCTATATATTTTAAGCCTATGGGTTCTGGATTATAATCGCTTTCCCATTTTTGAAAACCCGGTAAAAACGCACCATTGTAGTTTTTGCGCTCTACAAACATGTGCACAGTTTCGCCGTAAGTGTAAATACCAGCTCTAACCACCTCGCCATGTTCATCCTTTTCAACAACTGGCTCCATATAGGACTTAGCACCTCTACTTGTGGTTTCTTGGTAGGCTTTTTTAGCATCATCAACCCAAAGCGCAACCACTTTAACACCATCGCCATGTTTTACAATATGTTCGTTTATTGGCGATTTACTGTTAAGTGGCGTAGTAAGTACTAATTTAATTTTATCTTGAATTAATACATAACTAACAGAGTCTTTAGAGCCCGTTTCTAAACCTTTATATGCATAGGACTGAAACCCAAATGCCGTTTTATAAAAATGTGCCGATTGTTTTGCATTGCCTACATAGAATTCTACATAGTCTGTTCCTAGAAGCGGCAAGAAATCTTGTGCGCCTTCAAATATTTTTTCTAAAGTATTCATAATATAGAAGCCCCTCTTAATCTCCCCAAAGGGGAGAAACTCAAAACTGGGCCATAAGAGTTTTATTTTATAATTTTATTTTTTCAACAACTAAAACATCTATTTAATTAGTTGCTGGCTTCCTCCCCATGGGAGGATTGAGGAGGGCTTATCCATGATTTATAATAACTTTCGTCGGCAATTTTCATGGCCTCTTCTGTTACCATTAACGGTTTAAAAGTATCGACCATAACTGCAAGTTCATCGGTTTTTGTTTTACCAATACTTCTTTCAGTCGCTCCTGGATGCGGCCCATGAGGAATTCCTGCCGGATGTAATGAAATATGGCCAGCCTCAATATCGTTTCTACTCATAAAATCGCCATCAACATAATATAACACCTCGTCGCTATCAATATTACTATGATTGTATGGCGCCGGAATGGATAGCGGGTGGTAATCGTACAAACGCGGCACAAAACTACATACCACAAAGGCATCGGTCTCGAAAGTTTGATGTACTGGTGGCGGCTGATGAATGCGACCCGTAATAGGCTCGAAATCGTGAATTGAAAACGCATACGGATAGTTGTAACCATCGTATCCAACCACATCAAACGGATGCGAAGCGTACACCATTTCTATAATATCATCTTGTTTTTTTACTTTAATTAAAAACTCGCCAGATTCGTTATGGGTTTCTAATTCTTGCGGACGGCGAATATCGCGCTCGCAAAATGGTGCATGTTCTAACAACTGCCCAAACCAATTGCGGTAGCGTTTTGGGGTGTAAATTGGCCTGCGAGACTCTACAATAAACAACCTGTTGTCCTGGGTATTAAAATCTATTTTGTAAATTATTCCTCTTGGGATTAGCAAGTAATCGCCATATTTAAAATCGAGATTGCCTAGGTGAGTTCTTAATTTCCCGGTGCCTTTATGGATAAAAATTAATTCGTCGGCATCGGTATTTTTATAAAAATATTCTTTGGTCGATTGTTTTGGAGCTGCCAAAATTATGGCGCAATCGTTATTTATTAAAACCGTTTTTCGGCTGTCTAGAAAATCGTTTTCTGGCCTAACCTGAAACCCCTTTAAGCGGTACGATTTTATATTATTTTTTAAAGCAATTTTTGGCGCAACGCTATATTGCTTTTTTATTTCTTTTACCTGCGTTGGGCGTTGCTCGTGGTAGCTATTTGTAGACATACCATCGAAACCAATGGTTCCAAACAACTGCTCGGAATACAAGGTGCCATCTGGTTTTCTAAACTGGGTATGACGTTTAGGGGGAATATTTCCTAATTTATGATAAAAAGGCATATTTGTATGTTTTAAATTATGAAAAGCCAAATAATAAAAGCCTTAAAAGCCTAATATTCAAACTCTAATAAAGATAGTGAAATAAAAAAAGATTCCTGCCTACGCAGAAACAAAAGAATTTATACTCACTCAGGATTTCTCTTGATGAGGTAGTGCAGATATGCTAATAAATCTTTCCAAAAAAGTGTCATAGTGTTACAAATATCGGAAAAATTATTGATAATTCCTTTAGCTTTAACTATTGGAAGATGTCCATCTTTTGAGATTGATAATAAACTACTAAAACCAAAAGCCAATAGTAAAAAACCAATTACTAGCTCTCTGTTCTGGCGAATAACTATATTTTACTTGCAATGGTCCTATAACCGACTCAATACCGTAACCCAAAGCATAACCGCGGTAATCTGGTAGCGAAAACCACTCGCCGCTATCAAAAATATTATCATCTACATTAGCCCAATTACCCTCTAGAGTAAGATGGTGCTTTTTTATAAGTTCGTAATCGGCAAGAAAGGATGCTTTAACATAGCTATTACCCGTTAAAGAAATAAAATCGTAACCCAAAAACGGAATGAAATTATTTATTAAATCGTTACCGTAACCACCTAATGCAAAATCTAGTGTTCGGTTAGATTTATCGCCTAATTTAAAACCACCACTTGTTTTAATATTAAAGGCTACTTTATCAGACACTCCAAAGGCATAGCCCATTTCTGCCTTAGCAATTGAAAAATCTTTAAAGTCTTCAGCAAAACCTGATGCACTTACGTAAACATTTAAATCGCCATTAAAACAAACCCCTTCTCTTGGGAAATACTTATCATCGTAAGTATCTAGTTTTAGATTTCCAAAAAGACTTAAATAGTCTGTATTTTCAAACTGAAAATCTCTATCTGGTCTATTACCTAATATGGTTTCAGAATTTATTTCGAGTCTTTTATGTTCTAATCCTACACTCAAAGAAAAATCTCTTCTAAACAAGGTTTGCAGGTAAAACTGATTCATTTGATCCCTAAGCTTTACATCAATTTTATTTAAGCCAGAATTGGTAATTTGCTCATCGTCCAACAACAACTGTGCACTTATTTGTTTTTGAAATTGGTTATAACGAGATCGTAAACCTACACTCCAATAAAAACCTTTATCTATTAAATACTCAAAATTATACCGTACATTGTCTCCTAAAACAATATCTAGCGAAGCCTCATCATTTTTAAATAACAACTGCTTTTTAGTTAAATTTATTAAAGCGCTACTTTTGTATAAATCATCAAAATGAAGCCCTAGTTTTAAAAACGTATTTATGCGCTGCTCTTTTAAGGTTGCCAACATGTTGTAACCCGATTTATCTGGCGTACTTTTTAACTCGTACTCGAAAGCCTTAAAATTATTTGTAGCCACCAAATTATTTAAACCTTTAGCAAAATCCTGATAACTAATTACTTCGTCCTTTTTTAATTTAAGTTTTCCTAAAACGTAGGCTCTTGTGTAATTTTTATTTCCTTTAATATCAATATTGTTAATTTTTAAACTATCAATAGTTTTAAATTTTATCTTTTGATTAATATTAGGGGTTTTGCTTAGCTTAGTTAATGCATCAAACTCATTTAACGCTGCAATTTTACCCGAATTAATTATGTCTTTGCCTTCATCAAAAGACACTACATTAAATTTTTTAATATCGGGTTTTATATAAATATCTGTTTTTTCGACTTTAAACTTCATGTCCTGAATGGTCCTGAAGTTATTAATTTGAATTAGAACATCGGGTGCCGAGGTTAACTCATCTCTATTCGCCAAACCATCTTGCACATCGACACCAATAATAATATCCATGCCTTTA
This sequence comes from Algibacter pectinivorans, assembly GCF_900112595.1. Lineage (GTDB taxonomy): Bacteria > Bacteroidota > Bacteroidia > Flavobacteriales > Flavobacteriaceae > Algibacter_B > Algibacter_B pectinivorans. The sequence continues at coordinate 78,809 of NZ_FOMI01000002.1, forward strand.
GCACGAATTTCATCTACTGGGTAATTATTTACCACACCACCATCAATAAGCATGTCCTTATTTATATTTACGGGCTGAAACAAGGATGGCAATGCAGAACTTGCCATAATAGCTTGTGTTAAATTTCCTTTTTCTAGCACGACTTGTTTTCCATTTTCCACATTGGTTGCAATACAGAAAAACGGAACTGGTAGTTTACTAAAGTCATTAATCTCGTTAACGTGAATTAGTAATTTTAAAAACAAACTATAGGTGTTATGCCCTCTAGAAAGCGCCGATGGTAATTTTATTTTAAAATTATTAAACGGTAATTTAAGCGCATATTTCTCCATATTACTGCGCTCGCTAAAAGCTGTTGAAGATCGCGGTAAATCGTCATTAATAATTTTATCGAAATCTACTTCATGAAAAATAGAATCTAGTTGCTTGCCCGAATACCCCGAAGCATAAAGTGCCCCAATAATAGAGCCCATACTAGTTCCTGCAATATAATCGACTTGTATGCCTAAACTATCAATCACTTTTAAAACCCCAATATGCGCTAACCCTTTTGCACCACCACCACTTAACACTAAACCTACTTTGGGTCTAGGGTTTTCTAGTTCCTTGTTTTGCGCTTTCGCGGAAAGAGAAACAACTATAAATAGGGTTAATATGATTGTTTTTAGGTTCAAGTTGATTTTAAATTTCTTTATATTATAATAACTGAAAACGTATTTTATGTTACCATAATTTTTTATTTAGTTAATTACAGCACTTCTATTTTATTTTAAACCTACAAGGTTTTAAAAACCTTGTAGGTTGACAAAGATTATTTATTTCTCGTGGTAATAATTATACACCTTTTCTGCTCGCGACACCCCTATAACAGCTTCCAACTCATCTAGCTTAGCATTGGCTACTCGTTTTGCCGATTTAAAATGCCTTAATAATTCGACTACCGTTTTTTCTCCAACACCTGTAATGGTCTCTAATTCTGTATTTAACGCTGTTCTACTGCGTTTATTTCTATGATGCTCGATTCCAAATCGGTGCGCCTCGTTTCGTAATTGTTGAATAATTTTTAGGGTCTCGCTTTTTTTATCTAAATATAAGGGAATTGGATCGTCTGGGTAAAATAATTCTTCCAAACGTTTAGCAATTCCGATAATAGCTATTGTTCCTCTAAGCCCTAATGCTTCTAGACTTTTTAAAGCCGACGATAATTGGCCTTTACCTCCATCTATAATTATTAGTTGTGGCAAGGGTTGGTTTTCTTCAAGCAAACGTTTGTAGCGCCTATACACCACCTCTTCCATAGATGCAAAATCGTCTGGACCTTCAACCGTTTTTATATTAAAATGGCGATAATCTTTTTTACTTGGTTTGCCGTTTTTAAAAACTACGCAAGCCGCTACCGGATGTGTACCCTGTATGTTCGAGTTATCGAAACACTCGATATGTCGTGGCTCTTCCGATAGGCGTAAATCGACTTTCATTTGTGCCATAATACGATTGGCATGCCTATCTGGATCTACAATTTTAATTTGCTTAAAACGCTCCATTCTAAAATACTTAGCATTGCGGAGCGATAGATCTAGAATATGCTTTTTATCGCCTAGTTTAGGAATTGTTACTTTTAAATCTTCTCCCAAATCGACCTTAAAAGGCACATAAATTTCTTTAGAATTGGAGTTGAAACGTTGCCTAATCTCGGTTATAGACAACTCTAACAATTCTTTATCGGTTTCGTCTAGTTTCTTTTTAATTTCTAAGGTATGCGAACGGATTATAGAACCATAGGATAATTGTAAAAAGTTTACATAACCATAGCTCTCGTCGCTCATTATAGAAAACACATCGACATTGCTAATTTTAGGATTTACAATGGTAGATTTTGCTTGATAGTTTTCTAGTACCTCAACTTTTTCCTTTATTTTTTGAGCCAATTCAAACTCCATATTATCGGCATACTCCCGCATTTGCGCTTTAAATTGCGATAGGGAATCCTTAAAGTTTCCTTTTAATATTTCTTTTATGGCTTTAATATTTTTGTTGTATTCCACCTCGGTTTCTAAACCTTCGCAAGCCCCTTTACAATTACCTAAATGATACTCTAAACACACCTTGTACTTACCTGCATCCACCTTCTCTTCGGATAAATTAAAGTTACATGTACGTAAACTGTATAAGCCTCTTATTAAATCTAGAAGCGTATGCACCGTTTTGCCGCTGGTGTATGGTCCAAAATATTCGCTACCATCTTTAAATACACGACGTGTAGAGAATACTCTAGGAAAACGTTCGTTTTTTATACAAATCCACGGATAGGATTTATCGTCTTTAAGCAAAACATTATACCGTGGTTTGTGCTTTTTAATAAGATTATTTTCGAGTAGAAGGGCATCGGTTTCGGTTTCAACAACAATGTGTTTTATGTTAGCTATTTTTTTAACTAAAACCCGAGTTTTACCATTATCATGCGTTTTGGTAAAATACGAACTCACCCTTTTTTTTAGATTTTTGGCTTTACCAACGTAAATAATAGTCCCTTCTTTATCGTAATATTGATAAACTCCGGGTTGGTTTGGTAATGTTTTTAGCTGTATATCTAAAGTTGGGGTATCCATTACTGTAAAGGTAATTATTTTAATGTTTTTTGGGAAAAATTATGGCTATTTTAATGTTATGTAAATAAATTTATTTTTTGTTTTTTGAATCGATAATTTATATACATTGCGCCGCTTTAAAAAAAAGATATAAGCGACTACCTTTGTTGGTATTATTTTAAATGGCGCCAAAACCAAAGACCACGGATTAATTTGGGACACTTGAAGTGACAAATACATATTTTAAAAAAATGAGTAAAAAAACGTTAGGACGAACTGATATTATAGATTTCCCACAACTGGGATTATTTAATATTGATGTGAAAATGGATACTGGGGCGTACACCTCGACCATACATTGTTCTGAAATTATTGAGGTTGACAACGCATTACTGTGCATTTTTAACAGTAATGTGCACAAAAACTTTGGCAAAACCGAGATTATTTTTGATACTTTTTGGCGAACCGATGTAAAAAGCAGCAATGGTTATAAAGAAAATAGATATAAAGTGAAAAGTGAGGTGGTATTTTTTGGTAAAACTTATAAGATTAACTTAACTTTAAGCACTAGAGACGCCATGAAATTCCCTGTACTTATTGGCAGGCAATTTTTAAGGCAAAAATTTATAGTTGATGTAGATTTGGAAAACGTTTCTTTTAATTTTAATAGTAAAAACAAATCATGAATATTGTAATACTTTCTAGAAACGCAAATTTATATTCTACTGAACGCTTAATTGAAGAAGGTGAAAAAAGAGGACATAAAGTTGAAGTTATTGATCCTTTAAAATGTGATATTATTATAGAAAAGGAAAAACCCACCATTTTCTATAAGGACAGATATTTAGATTATGTTGATGCAATAATCCCCAGAATTGGAGCTTCGGTAACCTTTTACGGTTGTGCCGTGGTAAGACAGTTTGAGGAAATGGGAGTTTTTACCATTGTAACATCGGACGCCATACAGCGCTCTAGAGATAAGCTGCGTAGTTTACAGCGCTTAAGTAAGGCCGGAATTGGTATGCCTAAAACGGTTTTTACAAACTATTCTCGCGATGTGGAAGAGGTTATTGAGCATGTTGGTGGTGTGCCTGTAATTATAAAATTACTTGAAGGTACGCAGGGTTTAGGTGTGGTTTTAGCAGAATCTAAAAACGCTGCCGAATCGGTTTTAGAGGCTTTTAATGGTTTGGAAGCCCGCGTTATTGTACAAGAGTTTATTAAAGAAGCTGGCGGTGCAGATTTACGTGCTTTGGTGGTTGATGGGCAGGTTGTTGGCGCTATGAAACGCCAAGGTAAAGAAGGTGAATTTAGATCGAATTTACACCGTGGAGGATCGGCAAACATTATAAAACTGAACCACGACGAATTAAAATTAGCCATGAATGCTAGTAAGGCATTAAAATTACCGGTTTGTGGCGTAGATATGTTACAATCGGCTAGAGGTCCTTTATTATTAGAAGTAAACTCTACACCGGGTTTAGAAGGTATTGAAGCTGCAACAGGACGTAATATTGCTAAGGCGATAATTACTTTTATAGAAAAAAACAAACAATAAATGACACAAGTAAATAATAATGGCTTGACCATTTTTGGCGAAACGGTTGCTCCTGGTGAAAGTAAAGAGGTTAATTTTGATGTTGCAAATTTACACACCTCTACACCGGTAAATATTCCTGTTATTATTGAACGCTCTAAAAAACCAGGACCAACACTATTGTTTACGGCTGGCATACATGGCGATGAGGTAAACGGTGTTGAAATTGTTAGACAACTTATTTCAAAGGGTATTAACAAACCTAAATGTGGCACTATAATTTGTATGCCGGTAATTAATATTTTTGGGTTTATAAATTTAAAACGCGAATTTCCAGATGGTCGCGACCTAAACCGAGTATTTCCAGGAAGTCCTTCGGGATCGTTAGCAGGTCGTGTGGCTCATAAACTTATAAACGAAATTATACCACATGTGGATATGATTATTGATTTTCACACAGGTGGTTCGGGCAGATTTAATGCGCCACAATTACGTTACACTAGGGAAAATAAAGAGTTAAACAACTTAGCCAAAGCCTTTGGAGCGCCCTTTGTTTTGTACTCTAAAAACCTATCAAAATCCTTTAGAACAACCTGTTATAAATTAGGAAAACCTTTGTTGCTTTTTGAAGGTGGAAAATCGTTTCATATTGACGATGCCGTAACCAACTCTGGCGTTAATGGCTCTAAACGGTTATTGAAACACTTGGGTATGTTACAATCTACCTTTAAAGTTTCCAAACCTAAAAGAGACACTGTTTTTATAAATGATAGTAAATGGCAGCGTGCTAAATATTCTGGCATGTTTAAAGCCTCGATTCCTATTGGATCATTTGTGTTAAAAGGCGACGTTTTAGGTAATATTACAGATCCTTATGGGAAATTTAACTATGCCGTAAAAGCGTCTAATAATGGCTATATTATTAATGTAAACGAATCGCCTATTGTTTATCAAGGTGATGCTTTATTTCATATTTCTACTAAATTAAAAGGGTAATGACTAAAACCGAATTACGAAAAACATACAAAGCCCTTCGTAATGATTTGTCTGAAAACGACATTGATAATTTTAGTTTAGCCATTTCCAATCTGCTTTTAAAACTGCCTATTTGGGAGTATTCGTTTTACCATATTTTTCTTGCTATTGCAGAACAAAAGGAAGTTAACACCGATTATATATTAAACATTCTTGCGGGTAAAGACAAAAACATACTAATCTCGAAAAGTGATTTTAAAACTGGCGGAATGACTCATTTTTTACTAACGGATAATACCGTAATAAAGAAAAACAAATACAACATTCCTGAACCTATTGATGGTATTGAAATCACCAATAACAAGATTGAAGTGGTGTTTATTCCCCTTTTAGCCTTCGATAAACAAGGCAATCGCGTTGGGTATGGCAAAGGGTTTTACGATAGATTTTTAGCCGATTGTAACCCCGAAACTATAAAAATTGGATTGTCATTTTTTGAAGCAGAAACTGAGATTACCGATGTGTTTGATGGTGATATTGCTTTGGATTATTGTGTAACGCCTAAAAGGGTTTATAGATTTCTGTAAGAAACTAAAATTAGAGTTAAAACAATTTAGTCTTCCTCCTTAGAAAACGCCTTTTTATTAAACACAATAAGCATAATAAACCCCGTACTTATTGCCATATCGGCAACATTAAAAACAGGATCGAAAAAACTAAAGCGTTTACCTGCATAAAACGGAAACCATTCGGGTAAATCTACCTCGAATAACGGAAAGTGAAGCATATCTACAACTTTGCCGTGCAGTAAACCATCGTAACCACCAGCTTCTGGTAAAAAGGTTGCGACTTGACTATAGCTATCATCAAACAGTACACCGTAAAAAACAGAATCAATTATATTACCTAAAGCACCTGCAAATATTAAAGCAATAGCTACAATTAATAATCTGGAATGTTGCTTAACTGTAGCATCGTAAAGCCAATAGCCAATCCCGAAAATAGCTACAATTCTAAACGATGTAAGTATAACTTTGGCTGTTCTATCGGAAATAAAAGACACAAAATCGCTAATTTTAGTTCCCCAAGCCATTCCGTCGTTTTCAACAAAAATGATTTCGAACCAGCTAAAAACATCTATACTTTCTTGAAGTACAAAAGTTGTTTTTATATAGATTTTACTAATCTGGTCGATAAGTAAAATAATAATAATTAGGATTATGGATTTTTTTAGCGACATGTTTTATCAATTAAATTCCCGCCTTAGCTGGAATGACAAAAAGTATATAAATGAAAAACGCCTCAACATTATTGAGACGTTTCAAATATATAATTTAAAATCTTTAGATTTCTGTATTAACAGGATTTATTGCTGCATGTTTTTAGCCTCAATACTTAAGGTTGCATGCGGTACAAGCTCTAATCGTTTTTTATTAATTAATTTTCCTGTTACACGACAAATACCATAGGTTTTGTTTTCTATACGAATTAAAGCATTTTTTAAATCGCGTATAAATTTTTCTTGACGAATAGCTAATTGCGAGTTAGATTCTTTACTCATAACGGCACTACCTTCATCGAAAGCCTTAAACTGTGGCGATGTATCTTCGGTACCATTAGTATGGTCGTTCATATACGCACTTTTAATTAACTCTAAATCGTGCTTAGCTTTTTCTATTTTATTGCTAATTAGCTCTTTAAATTCGGCTAATTCTTTGTCTGAGAATCTTACGGTATTTTCTGCCATAATATTAATGTTTTTGTATAAATAGTTTTGTATTTACCTCATCGAAGGCAATTTCTATACCATCTTTCAATATGTCTGTAAATTCAAGATTATTTGTTAATGTTTCTGTTTTAATATACGTTAAGTTTGCCTCAATAGCATTTACAATATGTTCGTCTTTTTGAAGCGTTACATCAATTTTATCTGTAACCTCAAAACCTGAATCTTTACGCAAATTTTGTATTCTATTAATTAACTCTCTAGCAATACCCTCTTGCTTTAAATCTTCAGAAATAGTAACATCTAAAGCGACTGTTAATGCGCCTTCGTTTGCCACTAACCAACCTTCAATATCTTGCGATGTTATCTCAACATCTGTACGTTCTAAGGTAACACTTTTTCCGTTTATTTCAACGTCTAAAATACCATTTTGCTCGATATTTTTAATATCGGTTTGTGTAAAGTTATTAACTAACTGAGCCACAGCTTTCATGTCTTTTCCAAAACGTGGACCAAGAACTTTAAAGTTAGGTTTTATTTGTTTTACCAGTATATCTGAAGCATCTTCTAAAACTTCTATCTCTTTTACATTAACCTCAGATTTTATAAGGTCTGCAACGGCTAAAATTTCATTTTTTTGCGATTCACTACTTATAGGAATCATTATTTTTTGTAACGGCTGTCTCACTTTAATTTTTTCTTTAGCTCTTAAAGACAGTACTAAAGACGAAATTATTTGAGCACTTTCCATCTTGTTTTCTAAAGACTTATCAACATAGCTTTCATCAAAAACAGGGAAATTTGCTAAATGCACACTTTCAAAATCTTCCTTTTTGGTAGCAGCATTTAAATCTAGATACAATCTATCCATAAAAAACGGTGCGATTGGTGCACTTAATTTGGCAATGGTTTCCATACATGTGTATAATGTTTGGTATGCCGAAATTTTATCTTTTTGGTAATCGCCTTTCCAGAAACGTCTTCTGCTTAAACGCACAAACCAGTTACTAACATAATCTTGAGTAAAATCTGAAATAGCTCGTGCTGCTCTTGTAGGCTCGTAATCGGCATAAAAAGCATCTACTTTTTGAATTAGCGTATGTAATTCTGAAAGAATCCAACGGTCTATTTCTGGTCTTTCGTTTAAAGGAATATCTGCTTCGCTATATGTAAAATTATCTAAGTTAGCGTATAACTGAAAGAATGAATAGGTGTTGTAAAGGGTTCCGAAAAACTTACGTTTTACTTCCTCTATACCTTCTAAATCAAATTTTAAGTTATCCCAAGGGTTGGCATTACTAATCATGTACCAACGTGTGGCATCGGCTCCGTAAGTTCCTAAAGTTTCAAAAGGATCGACAGCGTTTCCTAGACGTTTAGACATTTTTTGTCCGTTTTTATCTAACACCAATCCGTTTGATACTACATTTTTATACGCCACAGAATCGAAAACCATGGTTCCAATAGCGTGAAGGGTATAAAACCAACCACGAGTTTGATCGACACCTTCTGCAATAAAATCTGCAGGAAACGTGGTGCCTTTATCAATTAAATCTTTATTTTCAAATGGGTAATGCCATTGTGCATACGGCATAGAACCAGAATCGAACCAAACATCAATTAAATCGCTTTCGCGGAACATTTTTTGACCAGATGGTGATACTAACACAACCTCGTCTACAATATTTTTATGTAAGTCTATTTTAGCGTAGTTTTCTTCGGAATTATTTCCTACTTCAAAATCGGCAAAAATATCCAATGGGATGAACCCCATTGCAACAGATTTTTTCATTTCTGCTTTAAGCTCTTCAACCGAACCAATACAAATTTCTTCTTTACCATCTTCGGTTCTCCAAATTGGTAATGGAATTCCCCAATAACGCGAACGCGATAAATTCCAATCGTTAGCATTTGCCAACCAGTTACCAAAACGTCCTGTTCCAGTAGATTTTGGTTTCCAGTTTATACCTGTGTTTAGCTCGTGCATACGCCCCTTAACGTCTGTAATTTTAATAAACCAAGAATCTAAAGGATAATACAGAATTGGCTTATCGGTACGCCAACAATGTGGGTAGTTGTGTTTGTATTTTTCAACCTTAAAGGCTTTATTTTCTTCCTTAAGTTTAATTGCTATTTCTACATCTATTGAACGCTCTGGAGCTTCGCCCTCGTTGTAATATTCATTTTTAACATACTTACCGCCAAACTCTTTCATTTCGGGTCTAAAACGACCTTGTAAATCTACAAGCGGCACTAAATTATCATTCTCATCTTTTACAAGCATTGGAGGCACTTCTGGTGTTGCTTGTTTTGCAACCAAGGCATCGTCTGCTCCAAAAGTAGGTGCGGTGTGTACTATTCCTGTACCATCCTCGGTAGTTACAAAATCGCCCGAAATTACTCTAAAGGCATCTTGCGGGTTATCGTTTGGTAAAGCGTATGGTAATAGTTGTTCGTATTTTATACCAATAAGGTCTTTACCTTTAAATTCTTTTACAACAAAATATGGTATTTTTTTATCGCCATCTTTATACTCTAAAAGTGCTGGCTTATCTTCAACTCTTTTAAACTTACCGTCAAACTGCTTATTAACTAAGGCTTTTGCCAAAATTACATTCATGGGTTTGAATGTATATTGGTTGTAGGTTTCTACTAATACATAATCAATTTTTGGACCTACGGTTAATGCTGTATTACTTGGTAATGTCCAAGGTGTGGTGGTCCAAGCTATAAAATGAATATCGCCTTCGTTTTGTAAAAAATCTGGCAAGGTGTCTTGTAAAGCTTTAAATTGAGCAACAATAGTTGTATCTGTAACATCTTTATACGCTCCGGGTTGATTAACCTCGTGCGAACTAAGACCTGTACCAGCTTTTGGAGAATAAGGCTGAATAGTGTAGCCCTTATACATTAATTTTTTAGAATAGATTTCCTTTAGCAACCACCAAACGGACTCCATGTATTTTGGTTCGTAGGTTATATATGGGTCTTCCATATCTACCCAATAGCCCATTTTTTGGGTTAGGTCGTTCCAAACATCTGTATAGCGCATAACGGCTTTACGGCAGGCTGCATTATAATCTTCAACCGAAATGGTTTTACCAATATCTTCTTTGGTAATTCCTAATTCTTTTTCTACACCTAATTCTATTGGTAAACCATGTGTATCCCAACCAGCTTTACGCTTAACTTGGTAGCCTTTCATGGTTTTATAACGCGGAAAAATATCTTTAATAGCACGCGCTAAAACATGGTGTACTCCAGGAAGTCCATTTGCAGAAGGCGGTCCTTCAAAAAACACAAATGATTCTTTACCTTCTCTTGTAGATACACTTTTTTCAAAAATGTTTTTTTCTTGCCAATATTGTAGTATATCGTTTGCTACATTTGGTAAGTCAAGTCCTTTGTATTCAGGAAATTTAGCGCTCATTTTTTCTTAATTCTTATAAGTTCGCGAATTTAATGAATTATACCAATTTAACTATAATTTAAAAACAAAAAAAAGACCACGCGCTAACGTAGTCTTTAAATTCGTTTTGTTTTTGCAGTATGTTATTTAACAATTATCTTTTTAGATAACACCTCGTTAGTATCTGTACGTAGGTAAACCACATAAGCACCTATTGCCATATTACTAAATTGTAATCCGTTTTCTAAACGCGCTCTTTCCACATTATGTAACTCTAAAACAACTTGTCCTCTCATGTTTACAAGAGACAGTTTACTAATATCGGCATGCAGCTTTTTAATAAAAAATGTGTTTGTTGCATTCTGATAATACATGTAATTTTCTGAAACAACAGATTCTTCTGTACTTAACGTTTCTTGCTCGCTTTGAAATACAATTTGAAATCTTTTATTAAATACGCCTTGGCCGGCATTAAACTCATAGCTTTCATTTTTAGTTAAATCGAAATACGTACCCGTTTGGTTATCTTTTAAATATATAGATTGATTTTCGTCTATATTTTCTAATACGTTTAGCTTTATTTCGAAGGTATTATCTCCAGACGATTTAAAGTTTAATGGCACAACTTTTGTAGCTGTTAAAGCACTGTAAGCTTGAATAACCATATCCTTATCTTCAAAACTTAATAATAAATCGTTATTGGTTTCTATGGCATTTTCTGCATCGTAACCATAATCGAAGCCATCACTTGTTACATCGCTAAATCCTAATAATAATTCACGATGCGTTTCTGGACCTGTAATAGAATTTAGTTGTAAACTTATTTTTTGAAACTGTGGTTCTGTAGTTACTTCTTCAGCATCGGTGGTGCCGGTTCTCTTTTTGGTTCCTTTAAAAAATACCGAACCGGAATTATAAGTACCATCGGCATCAGATTCTTTTACAAATACACGCTGGCTGTTATTAAATTCTACTTGGCCATCTGCCTTAATTTTAACCATAAATCCTTGACCCACAGGAATCGTTTTAGTTGGTTTTTTTGTGCCGCTTGGACTACCTCCAAATATGAGTCCTAAAACACCATGAAATTGAAATGCTTTTGCAGAGCCTAGCTTATTTACCGTGGCATAACCACCGTCGTACTCGCTTAAATTATGTGAAGTACCATCCCATTGTTGCCATAATAATATAGAACCCGATATTACACTAGAATTATCATCGATAAACCTACCTACATCTATAGCCGATGGATACGGGTTACCGACTAAAGATTGTGTTTTACTAAGTAAGGATGATAATAAACCGCCTTTTTTATCGACATTAATTAGAACCGTACCATTGTTTGGTTTACCCTCAAAAATATAAGCTTGCTCGGTATCTGCGGTACCTGTACCTTTTTGCGTATAACCTACACCAGGAGCAATAGCCTTTGACGAGCTTATTTTTTTCCAGTCGTAATAGGTTTGCCCACTCATGTAAGTGTATAACCAATAGGTACTAATAGAACTACTTCCGGTATAACCATTGGTAAACATAAAATTACTACCAGAACCATCTTTAAGCATATCTACGCTAAAAGAACTATTGTTTGTATTATGGCTAGACCCGTTGTTGTTAGACAAGGTTGTAGCGCGTAACTCACCCACTGGTGAGCACCAGTAATTGTACCAATACGGACTTGAATTCCCTTCTTGACGACGTAATATTTTACCCGTTGAAGAGGTTACTAAATCGCTGTTTTCTGTTTGTAATAATTGAGAATCACCTTCTAAATCTAATGTGCCATTTAACTCAAAATACCAACTATTATTTACCTCATGGTCTCCATTAACGGTTAGTTTTTTTCCACTATCGATAATTAAACCTTGTGTTTTTAAACTCGCATTAATTGATACATCATGGCTCACTTTTACTATAGAATAGCCAGAGTTAGTAAGGGCATCCAAATTCCAAACTGCGCCATGTAACAAATTACCTGTTGTTGCCAAATCTCCATCTCCAGAGGTTTGATACGGCATTGGTGCCGTTTGTGCTTGTACAGTTGTAATATTATGGAGTGCCGCGTCATAATTATTACTTGAATAATCAATTGTTTTTGAGTTTATAATTTCAGTCATTGGATAGTAAGCTTGCAATTTACTCCACGCAACGCTTGTGCCTGAAGTCAAATCTACCACTTTTTTAGGAACAACCTTTCCTATTACATCACTTCCGTTTTGTTCTATTTCCTGATAAATCATTTGTTGTAACTGATTCTCGGTCAGTGCTACATCAAATACCCTTACTTCGTCAATAGCTCCTTTAAAATAATTATTATCGGAAGCTGAACTTTTACCAATTGTAAGTTTATCTAAGGAACTACTAATTGATCCTTTTAAAGAAATGTGACTAGTCGATTTTATTAAAGCTCCATTCAAATAAAGCTTTAAATTATTAAATGGCAAACTAGAATCAAAGACCACTGCTATATGGTACCATTTATTTCTTTGTAACTTATCTGACATATTGGAGTCCAAATAGCCATTATTTACATTAGTACTTAACTCCATACCTCCATCAACATCCAACATAAACTCTCCTTGATTAACAAGTACCCCATAATTAGTAAAAGTATCATCAAGTTTTATCCATAACATGGTAGTCATTTTTGATAAACCACTAAAATTAAAATCACTATCAACATAATCATCAACGCCATCAAAATCAATAGTTGCTGAGTGTGGCGGATTAATATTAAATATATCTCTATAATCTAAATCGCCACCTAAAGCAGTATCCGAGTCTGCATCGCCAAATGCACTAACAAGATCTGCTATATCTCCCAAAGTAACTTCATCATTAACATCTAGATAACCAACAATGGCATCAAAAACATCATTTAAACCATCGGTATCTACATCATTAGCTCCTAATGTATTGGCTTGACCGTTTTCTTCAATATCTGGTATACCATCGTTATCGGTATCACTATCTAGATAATCAAATACGCCATCACCATCGGTGTCCTCTAGAGTAGCTAAATCTGTACCGCCCATAGCCGTTTCGTAGGCATCATCTAAACCATTATTATTAGCATCTGTAATAGAGGCACTACTATTACTTGGAGGAATATAGCCCACTGTAGGTTGAGCTTCTATATTATCTGGAATACCATCATCATCCGAATCAATATCTAAATGATTTGGAAAACCATCGTTATCTGTATCTATAGATTCGCAGTATGAGAAGTCGTAAATTTGTATTGTAGCATTGCTATTACTCCCATCATTTTTTGCTATGGTAATAGTTAACTCATCTATTGCGCCTTGCACTAAAACTTGCACACTATTAGCTGGTGCATTACCATTAGCTCCGTTTACATCGTAAACTGTTTGCCCAGAAACTATACCATTGCTTAAATTAATATCTGATATGGTAATTGGAACATTTACGCCTCCCTTATTAGCCAATAAATCTGCAATGTCTTCATTATCAAAACCGGCCAATTTAAATGATAAATTATAAATAGGTTTAGATGCACTAAAGGTATAAACAGCGACATCTCCATTTGAAAAATCTGAATTTTGTACCTGTGTATTAATAAAAGCTCCAGAAACACCCGAAACCGTAGCTGAATTTACCCCAGTTCCCCATAAGGCTGAGCCTAATAATTCATATTTAAAATTTATATCTATATCACCATGAGGAAACACGCCATTTATAATCCCTGGGTTAGAAGAATTATCATTAAACGTTTGCCCTAAAGCTATAAATCCAGAAGAACAATTTAGTTCATCCACATCTAAAATACCATCGTTATCATCGTCTAAATCGCATGTATCACTTAAGGTATCGTTATCAGAATCTAAATAACCAGAAACCAAAGCATTACACGAATCGATTTGGCAATCAAAACTATATGCAAAGGAATCAAAACCATGAGGCTCATGAGAATCTATTAGTAGACCTCCTGAGACTATTATATGTTTTACACTTACTTGACTTACAGGAATATCACTTATAAAACCAATAGTGTTTTCTATATTTTGACCGCCAACTATTGTTGCCTTTAAATTATGATCTGCATCATATAGCTTTATATTTCCTGTAAGATCATCTCCTAAAAACGGCCCATTAAAATACGCTATTAAACGGCCATCTGCATAAATTTCGTAGTTTGATTCTGATCCGTTTCCAATAGTATCAAAAATATCGATTAAATCGAAACTAAAGGAAATCACAGGAGTTGTAAAGTTAATATTCATGGTGTAAAAATCGCCCGTTAAGGCACCCGTTTCGGGGTATATATAAACACCTTGCCCCGCATTACCAGATATAAATCCACCAGAGGTTGTTGCTCTAAATTGAGCTATTTTTGAAGATGATGTTCTACGATAATAGTTATCAATAAAATCTAGAGTACCGTTTGCAAATGTACCAATACTAGTATTTGCAGAACCTGGTGTAGAAGAGCTTGAAGGAAAAACAAAATCGTTTGTTCCATTCAACACAGTTAGGGTTTGTCCGTTTTTAAAAACTTCTGACTGAAAACCAGATTCTTGATAACCTAATCCATTTGTATTATTGGCAATTGAAAAGATTTTAAACCCTTCTCTAATCCAACTTACGGCGTCTGCTTGAGGTAATGCCGCTCCAGATACAGGAGGACAATTAACCAATTCTTGTGCCTTTAAAAACTGTAGGTTTAACACAAACATTAGTACAAAAAATGTAACGCCTAATTTTATTTTTATATTCATAACAAAACATTTAATAGCTTGGGGCTATGTTTATTATGTACTAAAACAAAAAATTAGTAAAATGGATTAAATAAATAATATCTTGAGGGAAGATAAATTAATTAAAAGCAAATAGCACTGATAGTTAATTACTGTGTAAAAGTAAAATTTATTCAATTTTTTAGATAAAAATTTAACTGTTTTGCGATTAAATATTAGAAAAAACTGCTAAAACGCATCGATAAAAAATGAAATACATAAAAACAGGATTAACTGCTTTAGTATAACAGTATACCTACCCACTAAAACGGCTTACTAAAACTAAAATCCAATAAAAGACAAATGTTTTATTTAACAATATGTATTTTTGACTTAACAAGTTAATCAAAAAAGATAATCAACGCAGCTTTTTTTTGGTAGTTTAAAGCACTTATCTTACTATTATTTTCTTTACCAACGTGTTGTTAGAATTGGTTCTCATATAAACAATATAGGCTCCTGTAGAAACGTTACTAAATTGCACTCCACTTTCTAAAATATCTATAGTTAAATCCGTCATTTCAAGCACCACTTGACCTCTCATATTTACTAAAGATAGTTTACTAACTGGACTTTCTAGCTTTTTAACAAACAGTGTATTGGTAGAGTTCTTATAGAATATATTGTTTTCAACAAACATTGAATGTTTGATACTTAACACTTCAGATTCATTTTGGAAAACTATTTTAAAGCGTTCATTAAATATGCCTTGCTTTGAAGAAAACGTGTATGGCTTAAAAGTACTTAAATTAAAATAAGCACCCGTTAATTTATCATGAATATATATATTTTGAGTCTCTAAAATGTTTTCTGTTTCAGAAACTCTAATTTCAAAATCATGTGGCCCTGAAGAACTAAAGTTTAATGGCACTATTTTATCTACTGTTATTGGTCCATAAGCTTGAATATTCATTGGCTCACCATTTAACTCTAAATTCAAATCATTATTTTTGGGGTTTGCGTTTTTTGCGTCATAGCCATAATCATAATTATCAGTTGTAAAATCACTAAACCCCAATAATAATTCACGCTTTGTGTTTGGTCCAGATAAGGATTTAAACTCTAATCTAATTTTCTGCATGGTTACCTCTTTATCTTCGCCATTCTTAACTTTAACAAGTTCAGATTTTGTAAATAACGAACCTTGGTCATACGGACCCGTATTTGAGTAACTAGTTTCTTTTATAAACACACGTTGATTATTATTAAACTCTACGGTACCATCAAATGGTAAAACACCATTGTTTTCAATTTCCGCCATAAAACCTTGACCTACTGGCATGTATCTGGTTGGCATTTTAGTTCCTTCTAACCCTCCCGTATCATTTCCTTCTATTCCAATAAATTGGGAAGCTCTTATTGTTCCAGTTTTGTTTACTTGAGCATACCCACCATTATAATCTTTAAGTATATGTGATGCGCCACTCCATTGTTGCCAAAGCTCTACATAGCCATTTATAACCCCTTCATTATCATCAATAAATTTATGTATATCTAAAGCTGATGGGTACGGATTAGCTAGTAAATACGCTGTTTTTGTTACATTTTGAATAGATCCTGTCCCTCCTAAGTCGGCTACATTTACTACAATAGTTCCGTTATTAGGTTTACCGTCAAAAATATACTGTTGCTCTACATCCCCAGATCCTGTTCCTTTTTGGGTATAGCCAACTCCTGGATATATTGCTGCCGAAGTATTAAACTTTTCCCAGTCCCAATAGGTAATACCGTTTTTAAAAGTATACAACCAATAACTGCTAATACTTTCATTACCTGAATAGTTAGATGTAAAACTCATTGCTGTACCAGTTTCGTCCTTTAGCATATTTAAACTAAATGGAGTGTTGTTTGGATTATTACTTGTTGTATTATTATCAATTAAAGCAGTAGACATTGGTACTCCTACTGGTGAACCCCAGTAATTATACCAAAATGGATTACTTGTTCCCTCTTGCCGGCGAAGAATATTACCATTTGTATTGGTAACTAGATCGCTATATTGGGTTTGTATTAATTGAGAATCGTTTAACAAATCTAAAGTACCATTTAACTCAAAATACCACGAGTTTTCTACTTGGTTGTTGCCATTAATTGTTAACGTTTTATCGTTATCAATTATTAATCCTAAAGTTTTTACCTCATGACTTGCAGTTATATCATGTTTTACTTCTACAATGCTCCAATCTTTATTGGTTGCAGCATTTTTTATATCCCACACATCTCCATGCAACCAAGTATTTTGGTTTAACCAATCCCCATCATTTAATGTTATATAAGGCATTGGGGCTGTTTGATCTTGAATAGTTGTAATGTTATGTAGGGTGACGTCATTACCAAAACTAGAATAATCTGTAGTTATATCATTTACAATATCGACCATTGGAAAGTATGCTTTTAGGTTAGACCACGACACTTTTTGGGCGGTTGCTAAATCTTGGATATCTTTTGGAATAACACTTCCTCTTAAATACCCTGAGTTATTTTCTATTTCTTGATATACCATTTGTTGAATTTGATGATCGCTTAAAGCATAATCAAAAATCCTAACTTCATCAATATTACCATTAAAATGCCCTGAGCCAGCTACACTAGTATTTGTTGGATATCTACCTATGGTAAACTCCCTTGTAGCATATATATGAGCAGAACCATTAAAATTTTTAGTAATTAATTCTGAGTTTAGTTGTGTATTGGCTTCACTACCTACTAATTCGCCGTTAAGGTAAAGTTTAACGGTTTGGTCTGCAGAATTAAAAACTCCTGTAACATGATACCATAAATCATTTTCAAGCTTAATATTTAACAATGGGTCTGGCTGTACTTGTATATTATTATCAGGAAAATTATCACTAGCTGTTACTTGGTCTTGTGTTATTACACAAAATGCAGGTGTTCTTCCATTAGTAATAAACAGTCTCATGCTTTCTTGTCCTGCAATACTGTATAAGTTTGGTAAATTACCTGTTGAGGTATGCTCAATTTTAATCCATGCCATTATAGTACCTGCTGTCCAATCAGTTATAAAGGGTGTAGAATCTAAGTAATCGTCTACCCCATCAAAATCTATAGCTCCATTAGCAAAATAAACATCTAATAAATCCCTATAATCTAAGTCGCCACCTAATGCTAAATCCCCATCTGTATCTGGTAAAACTAATACATTTGTTGGGTCTTCTATATCTTCATTTACATCCCACAGGACATCATTAACACTTGTTGTTTCAAAAGAGTTATCTAAACCATCACTATCATTATCTACAAAAGTCATAATAGGCCCAGACATACCGTTCTCATTAATATCCAAAACACCATCTCCATCGGTATCTAAATCTAAATAATCTGGTATGCCATCTGAATCTGTATCTTCAAGGCTTACCAAGCCAGAACCGTACGCTAAATCAATTCCTGTAGTAATATTAGTAGTGCCATCTGGCGGAATATAACCAACTGTTGGTTGTGCTTCAACATTATCAGGAATACCGTCGTTATCCGAATCAATATCTAAATGATCATAAAAACCGTCTCTATCTGAATCTTTAGCCCAAGTCCAAAGTATTGCTCTTACTAATAAATTCTCTCCTACAGCATTTAGCCCTCCATTATAACTGGTATGTGGAACAGCCACTCTTCTTCCAGGAGCTGCTAATGCATTTTCCATGGGTTCATCAACTTCCCATGCTATCATACTTACAGTGCCGTTTGGGTGCGTGCCCAAATGCGTACCAGTTAAAATATTAGCTACAATATAACTACCATCTCCAATATCTAAATCACCTAATGGCAAACCTTGAGTTATAGGGTGGGTATTATTAGTTATATTTATAAGGCTAGAAACTGGCTGCGACTCTACTCCTGTAGTTCCCATAATTTCATCAAATAAAGCATTTTCACTGGTAATAACCCCTTTAGTTGACGTTGCTAAATTAGCAATATTTGCAAATGCAATACCACTATTAACCGTTGGATGAACATAGGTTACCGAAAAATTATCGACATCTTGAGATTGGGTATCGTTAGATATGGTAACAGAAAAACCTAGGTTTATTAACTTATCTATCGTGTTTTGCTGGTCTGATGTAATTAAACCTCTTTTAACCCAAAGCAAGGTTTTAGGATGTTCAACGTTATCTAAAATACCGTCATTATCATCGTCTAAATCGCAATCATTTCCAACACCATCCTTATCGGTATCTATAAAATTTGGATTATTAATATCGCAAGTATTACACTCGTTGGCCTGTTGTGTATTATCAATACTCGTACCAATATTTTGACCACCATTGGCAGCATTAGGTACACCGTTACCGTCTACACCTCCTGTAATTTGATTGTTATTATTTAAATTTGAGTACCCTATTTCGCTGTTTAGGGCATCACCCTCTAAAGCATCCGGACAACCATCGCTATCAGAGTCGGTATCTAATGAGTTTATAATACTGTCTCCATCACTATCTAAACAACCCACTGGCATAAAAGCAACCCCTTCAAACCTGGTAGATACACTAGATACCGTGTTATAAACTACATTAAACGGATATGTAGCGCCTTCTAAATCTATATCAATGTACCACTCTGAATCTCTAATAATAACACCTCCAGAACTGCAATCTAAAACGGTACCTGAAGTTATTACCGATCCGTCTGGGTAATTTAAAATTTCATTTAATGGATCGTTAAGCACTGCAGAAGATCCACCCGGCCAGGTAATAGTAATTTCTTTATTAGCATTTTGAGCACCATAGCTTGAAGAACGCGCATTATTACCTACTTGTAATGAACTTAACTTTCCGTTTTGCGCCTCTTGTAAAACAAAGGCTACATCAAATACATTTCCTGGATTTACATACCCTTCATCCCAAGAAATTAATACCCCATCTGTTACATTTGTAGTATACAAACTAAACTCCACTGGCACAGGATTTCCTGAAGGTATTTCGACTAAAGATGGTGACGATAATGAAAAATCTGAAGACATAACTCCCGATTCGAAGGTCCCAGAAATACTATTGGTTCCTTCACCAGAAACACTGCCTACTAATAATGGTAGTCCACATTCATCTGTATCTAGAATTCCATCATTGTCATCATCTAAATCACAATCGTTCCCATAAGTGTCATTATCAGTATCTACAAACCGTGTACTTGTAGCATTACAAGAATCGCACTCAACGGCTTGCACCGAACTATCTGTAGAAGACACATCGTTTTGTCCTACTGTTCCTGCACCTACAGTTCCAACATTTGTAACTATTGGAATACCATTATCGTTTACTGTTGCATTTATGCTACCATTTAGATTTAAATCTTGAAACTGTAATCCTGCATTGCCCTCTAAAGCGTCTGGACAGCCATCATTATCGCTATCTAAATCTAAATGGTCTGGTATAGTGTCGTTATCTGAATCCTGACTTTTACAAGCTTCAATATAAAATCGAAAATCGTCAATAATGGAATATGTTTCGATAGAACTAGCTTCTTCTCTACCATAAACATAAAACCTAAAGGTATAAACAGTATTTGATTTTAGCCGTATTTCTGGAATGATCATATTATCAAACATGGCATAAATGGTTCCATCATCTACATTATAAATATCTTGAGACAAGGTTGTCCATACTCCAGAACTACCTTCTGAAAATTGCGATGCAGAGTAAAACGAATCTCCTTTTGTAGGTTCGTACCATCCGGTAAATATGTCTTTTAGTATTAAGTTTGATACTTCTGAACTTGTCGTAAAACTCATTTCGACATAATCATTATTAGAAATTGCTTCACTAAAGTTATTAGAGGCTATTGAAGAAAATCTAAGCTGAGTACTCGTACCAGGGCTAAATTTACCAGAATCAAAATTTAAAGACGTTGTTGAAGCTAGTACCCAATCTGTTATTTTAGGATTATCTACCGAATCCATATTTAAATTACCTGGTGGGGTATTAAGCGACCAAACAAATGAACCATTAACAGAGTCTTCAGATTCGTCGCAATCTAGAATACCATCATTATCGTCGTCTAAATCAATAGAATTTATAAAACCATCGGAGTCCTGAGCCCCAAGAACATTTGAGAATAAAAATAAAACAACAAATAACGAGGTTATAAACGAAAAATTTTTCATTGGTTTAAACTTGGAAGTAAAAAAGCTAGGTTTTATTTTAAGAGAATCACTAATAATGATAAAAACACATTGCAAAAAATCTTAAGATATTTTAATTTACTATTATTTTTTTATTCAATACCTCATTAGTTTCTGTTCTTATGTATACAACGTATGCTCCTGTAGAAATCGTATTAAATACTATACCATTTTCTAGTTGCTCAATTGTAACATCTGCCATCTCTAACACTACTTGTCCACGCATATTTATTAACGATAGTTTACTAACGTTACTATTTAACTTTTTAACAAATAATGTATTTGTTTTGTTTTGAAAGTAAACGTAATTCTTTATGGCTATCGCCTCTTCTGTGCTTAAAACTTCTTGTTTGCTTTGAAATACTAATTCAAATCTATTATTAAACACACCTTGCTTTGATGTAAAATTATATTCTTGATTTTTTGTTAAATCGAAGTAAATATCTGTTTCATTATCACGCAAATATATTGCTTGGTCTTCTGGTATATTATCTAATTTCGTTAGTTTAATTTCGAAGGTATTCTCTCCTGAAGACCTAAAGTTAAATGGAACAACTTTTTCTTTGGTTATTGTACCATAAGCTTGAATATGCATATTCTGGCCTTCAAAGTCTAAATTTAAATAATCATGACTTTCTTCCGTGCTTTTTGCATCATATCCATAATCAAAACCGTCTGTAGTAAAGTCACTAAACCCTAGTAATAATTCCTGCCTTGTTTCTGGTCCTTTAACCGTGTTAAATTCTAGTCGAATTTTTTGCATCAAGTTTTCGTCTTCTTTTTGTTTCGAAGCACTAAGTTTTGGTGATTTTTTCGTTGTACTTTTTAAAAATATAGTAGCATCCCCTTCTTTTCTATAAATACGTTGGCCATTATTAAAATTTATTTGAGCGTTATTAGCTACAATTTCTACAACAAACCCTTGCCCAACAGGAAGATATCTTGTAGGTGCCAACGTACCTTCTCTATTTCCTGTATTATCTCCAGAAAGACCAATAAATTGTGAGGCTCTTATAGAACCTGTTTTATTTACTTTGGCATATCCTCCAATATAGTCTGTTAAAACATGAGAGGAACCAGACCATTGTTGCCATATTTGTACAAAGCCTCCGCTTGGAGAATTTTCGTCGCCTATAACACCTATATTATCATCTATAAACTTATGAATATCTATTGCCGATGGATAAGGATTTCCAAGTAAGTAGCCTGTCCTAGATACATCTGAAACTGAGCCCGGTCCTCCTACATCGTCTACCTCTACTAAAATTGTGCCATTATTTGGTTTTCCATCAAATATATATTGTTGTTCTGCACCACCATTTCCTGTTCCTTTTTGGGTATAACCAATACCTGGTTGTAAAGGTGTACTTGGAGAAAGGGCGGTCCAATTCCAGTAGCTTAAACCGTTTTGATAGGTATATAACCAATAGGTACTTATTTTTCCAATCTCATTATAAGTATTTGTAAAAGAAAATAAGGTACCACGATCGTCTTTTATGGTGTTTAACATAAAAGATGTATTATTAGGGTTATTAACTCCTTCTTCGTTATCGGTAAAAGCAGTTGTAACGTTTGTTTCTAGTGGAGAACCCACTGGGGACGACCAATAGTTATATCTAAATGGACTGGCTGTCCCTTCTTGCCGGCGTAATATATTTCCTTGTGCTGAGGTAACTAAATCGCTAGAAGTACCCTGTACTAATTGAGAATCTCCTAACAAATTTAAAGTACCGTTTAGCTCTAAATACCAACTATTATTTACTTCATTATCAGGTGCAACTTCCAAAGTTTTATTTTCATCTATAAATAAGCCCAAATTCTTTACCGAGTGATCTGCATTTACATCATGCTTTATATGGACTATACTCCAATCTTTATTGGTTGCCGTGTCTTCAATATCCCAAACGTCTCCATGTAACCAAGTACTTTCATCTGTCCAGTTACCATCACTAACACTTTCATATGGCATTGGCGCTGTTTGTTCTTGTACTGTTGTTATATTATTTAATAAAACATCTCTATTATTACCCGAATAATCTAAAGTAGCAGAATTTACTATATTAGTCATTGGGTAATAAGCTAAAAGCGTGCTCCAATTTATTTTAAGTCCCGTTACATCATCTTCAATATCTTTATTAATAACAGTTCCTTTTACAAAGCCAGAGTTATTTTCGATTTCTTGATATACCATACGTTGAATTTGAGTTTCGGTTAAAGCTTTATTAAAAACTCTTACCTCATCAATTTCTCCATTAAAATATTCCTGATTTGAAACATTTCTAGACAAACGCCCTATTTCGAAATCACCTGTCCAACTAGCGGTACACAAAATGGTTTGTCCTATTTGGCTTGTATTTATAGACGAGGTTGACCTCTCTCCATCTATATATATTGTCTGTTCTCCTGTTACGCCATTAAACACTCCTGTAATATGATGCCACTCATTATAATTTACATGTACCCCGTTTGTTGCTCTAGTAGAGCCTGCTGTAGTACGTGTACCAAACATAAACCTATTACCATTTTGAACATATATTCTACACGAAATGTCTTCTCCTGCAATAGTAACACTAGAAACTCCTGCATTTGATGGATCTATTTTCACCCAGGCCATCAAAGTCACTTCATTTAATCCATTAAGAATAGAATCTCCAGATAAATAGTCGTCTACACCATCAAAATCTAAGTGTACAGGGGGTAATGGACAACTTTCAAAATCAATTGATAATTCTTGTGTTCTACAGCCATCATTAGTAGATGCTATTATGGTATACACACCATAATCACTATTACTTACTGTGCCAATTATAGCCCTAGGATCGTTACCATTAAAAGTTGATCCATCAGGAAAACTCCAATCATAATTTACACCATTATAGGCTCTTAAATAAAAGGGAAATGATTCACCTAAAGGCGCACACGTTTCTCCTTGAAATTCTAGACCTAAACCTACCGCTACAGGACTTACTTGGGCAGAACTTGAATTACCACAGTTATCTTCTATTCGTACTGTATAAGCTAATGCAGCATCTTGATTATTAAAGTAGCACTCTGTACTTGTAGCTAAAATTTGGTTGTTTGCTGTATTTATTAAACTATAGGAAAAAGGGCCTACACCGCCTTCTGTAACTCCCGAAATTGTAACCAGTCCATTATTTGCACAAGTATAACTACTTAATGGTGTTAATCTAGGCTGTTCATAAGCTTCCACAGTAAAAGGTTCAGAATCTATTCCACATCCTGAAAAAAAGTCGTACTCTATATAATACTCTCCTGGAGCAACATTACTAAAGGTAGCTGGCCCAAAAAAGGCAGCTGCAGACCCCCTTTGGATGCCCGTACTTACATCTCTTAATCTATATCGTCTAAATCCAAATCCTCCACTGGTATTTGTGGTTGTATTAACTTGAACACTATGATCGTTTACGCAGCCTTGAACAACACTTATATCAAAAGTAACATCTAAAGCATCTGCTTCTTCAAACTCAAAAGCATGTGTATCGGTATTACCACAAGCATCAGTAGCTGTTACCACGTAATTACCAACTGTAAGTTCATTAAAAACGTTTCCGTTTTTTGGCCCTGGATCGCCCATAAAGCTTGCAGGCACTGTAGTTAATTCAAACGAAACAGGACCTGGGGCATCATTACTATTATAAGATATAACAACAGACCCCAGACCTACATTACATGTATCTCCTTCTGCATCCGTACTTGGGTCTATTTCCACTGCGGCAAATGTTTCATTATTTGCACCTGAAAATACAGATCCGCAACTATCTGTTACTGTATATTCATAGTCTCCAAACGGCAAATCATCAAAATCGCCAGTGGTATTAGTTAAGGGACCAGTATATCCAGCTGGTGTATTTGTTAAGGTATATGTATAAGGCCCATACATCCATCTAGGGTTTAAACTTAAATCAAAACCAGCACAACCTTTATCTAAAACGAAAAAGGATACTCCGTTAGTAGGGTTGTTATAGGTATATGTATCTGTTTGCCCACAATTACCTGTAACAGAGAAAGTATATGGTGCTTGATTAATTGGTAATGTAAAATTACCTGTAGTATTAGAGGATGCATAACCACTAGGTGCACCTCCTACTATTTCGTAAGTATAACTACCGCTTCCAAAAACGTCTACACTATAAATAGCTTCTGTACAGGAAATTCTATTTACTCCATTACCTCTTAAATTTACACTGGGGGATGATGAGGTATTTATTCTTCGATTTCTTGTTTGAAAGTCTCCACAAACATCAAAAACTCTAATTCTGTAGTCTCCAGAAGGAAGATTATTAAAGGTGTAATTAGCACTTGAATCACTTATTGGAACCGTGGTAGTTCCTATGGGGCCATCTATAATTTGGTATTGATATGGACCAACACCATCTAAAACATTAACAGATATAGACCCATTACTTTCACCTGGACAACTAGGTGCTGTAGAACTTGTTGTAAAGTTTAGCAGCTCTGTTTCATCCAATACAGTTACACTACCAGTAAATGAAGGGTTTGAAGGGTCTCCAGCATCTTCAACCGTTACTTCATAGGTCCCTGGATATAAATCTATAAACGTAAATGTAGATTCATGAAATTGATTTGGAAAAGGATACGTTTGCCCATTACTAGTTGGACCATTTGTTATTGTAAAAATATATAAACTTGGGTTAATATTGCTTCCCGTGGCTGTTACGGTTATTGTACCGTTATTAGAACATGTTGCCGCAGAGGAGCTGGTGCTTCCATTAACATTATATAGCTCAAGATTTGATATCGTTGTAGAAAAAGACGAACTCACAAAAGAAAATAGAAAAAAACTTAGAAATAATATTTTTTTCAATAACATATACTTTTTTTTCATAACTAATAAGTTAGTAGGTTAACTCTATAATTTAGACACATAATACAAAATAACGTCACTTCTACCCGACGCCGATTCGATTTAAAATTCATTTAGTATAAAACGGTTTCATTTTATTACATTATTAAACAATAGCTGCTTTTCACCAAAACCACTACAACATGTTGGCAAATGTTCTATATAAAACTTTTATAATGTGACATTTAAATAAATAAAGGTTTTTAGCTTATGTCTATTATTACACTTTATATCTAAAAAATATACACCACCAACAACGCCTTTTTTATGTAAACGCACCCTATCATATACTCTAAAAATAAAATTTATAATACTACTTTTAGAAGCACTTTTTATTGAGGCAGTGTATTTTAAAACTGCACTCGTAGCGCTCCTATATAGCAGTATCTCGTTTTTAGTTGAAAGCCCACTATTTTGAATGTACGCTTTAAAAAAGATAAGACATAAGTCTAGCTTAGAAAAAAGTACATCTTTTTTCATTTTATTAGGTATAAGACTTTTTATATAAAATTTTAAACTCAACATCGTACTCAAAATGTAAAATAGCAAAACAACTTAGAGTAAGAGATTACATTAATCTTGCTCTTGGTTATTTAAGATTTATACATTAATTTTTCTGAAATTGATTCTTGAGGGAAGAACAATTCATGGTAACAAATTGCAAAATACTGCGACTCCAACAATTTACTCTAACAAACCTAGGATAATTAATTGAAACGAACTAAAAAAACGTCCGAAAACCTAAAAAATAATCCACAAAGCGTACATTTATATCGACGAAATACATGTTTTGGTAGTAAAATTATGATTTTTACTATATTATAAAAGCTACTAAATCTTCTATCTTAGAAATCAATTGAACCTTAATAAGTGTGTTTTTAAGTGCGATTTTATTGTATTTTGAAACGAAAATAGTAGAAAAACCAAGTTTTTCTGCTTCCAAAATACGTTGCTCTATACGTTGTACTGGTCTAATTTCTCCGGAGAGTCCAACCTCGGCTGCAAAGCAATAATCATTTTGAAGCGACACATCTTCATTTGAAGATAAAATAGACGCTACAACAGCTAAATCTATAGCAGGATCGTCGACAGTAATACCTCCAGTTATGTTTAAAAATACATCTTTAGCCCCTAAACGAAAACCTGCACGTTTTTCTAAAACAGCTAATAACATATTTAGTCGTTTGGCGTTAAAACCTGTAGCACTACGTTGTGGAGTTCCATACACTGCTGTACTAACTAAGGCTTGCACCTCTATCATGAGTGGTCGCATACCTTCTAAAGTGGCTGCTATAGCATTACCAGAAAGCTCTTTGTCCTTTTTTGAAATTAAAATTTCAGATGGATTTGAAACCTCTCGCAAACCAGACCCTTGCATTTCATAAATGCCTAACTCGTTGGTAGATCCAAAACGATTTTTATGCGCCCTTAAAATTCTAAATACATGATTTCTATCACCTTCAAATTGCAAAACAGTATCGACCATGTGTTCTAAAATTTTTGGACCAGCAATATTTCCATCTTTAGTTATATGTCCAATTAACAGCACAGGCGTTGCAGTTTCCTTAGCAAATTTTATAAGTTCTGTAGTACATTCTTTAATTTGCGAAATACTACCTGCCGAAGACTCCACATAATCACTATGTAAGGTTTGAATAGAATCAATAATTACAATATCTGGATTTAAAGCTTCAATTTGCTTAAATATATTCTGCGTTTTTGTTTCTGTTAAAATATAACAGTTACTATTATTAGGGTTAATACGCTCTGCACGCATTTTTATTTGTTTTTGGCTTTCTTCGCCAGAAACATACAGTGTTCTATACGGCAATTTCAAGGATACTTGTAGCAAAAGTGTACTTTTACCAATACCAGGCTCACCTCCTAATAGGGTTAACGATCCAGAAACAATACCACCACCTAAAACACGATTAAATTCGCCATCAAAAGTATCTAATCGGGCTTCCTTTGAAGAATCGATTTCATTTATTAATAAAGGAACCGATGCCTTTTTTACTGCGCTTGTTGGTGTTTTCCAATCGCTTTTCTCTGGTTTTTGAATGAGCTCCTCTACAATGGTATTCCATTCTTTACAGGCATTGCATTGCCCTTGCCATTTAGCGTATTGAGTACCACAATTTTGACAAAAAAAAGTTGTTTTTACTTTAGCCATTAATACCCAAAATCTGATTTTATTAAATCTGCTTTTTCCAGCATTAAATCCTTTGTAAGTCCCGCAATTTCCTCTAAGGTATAGGCCGATTGATAGGTGCGCATAGCCTTTTTAGGCTCGCCCGTTTCTTCGTAAAAACGCGCAATATAATAAGTGCCTAAAAGCGTCTCTGGGTAAGCTTTTCTTGCCATTTTACCTAACTCCTCGTAGTATTCGTATAATTCGTTTTTTTCGATGGCTGCAGAAATGGCTTTAAAATCGTTTAGTAAAATCTTTTTGTCTATTCCGAATAAATCTGAAATTGACTGATATTTTTCTTGAAGATACACTACTGGCGAAATCTCTAATTCCAGAATAACCTCTTTATACTCCTTTTTAGAAATAGGCTGAAACACTTTAAAAATGCCCTCTATAGCACTTGGTATAGCATGGGTTGGTACCGAATAATGCGATGGGCCATCAAAACTATCAAAACTGAAATCTACATTATCATTATCAATACCGGATAGATCTGTATTTAGTGCTTCAGTCATTTCTTTTACAGATTTCGCATCGTTATTAGTATTTGCTAAATAGTAAAACGTTTTAGTTTGAGTTTTAGCCAAGGCTTCTGGAAGATACTCTATCATTTGTGGCGCTAAATTTGGGCTTACAGAAATATAAGCTTTAAATAAGGGCTGTGGTTTTAATAAGTAATAGTTAATAAAATTAGCCGTTTCGCCATGTCCAACAGCAACCCTAAAATTACCTACTCTGTATTTTTTTTCTAAATGAGCCATTAATTCCATGCCTATAAACTCGAAAAAAGCGGCACCCGTTTCAATAGGTAACGAGTTTTGTTCAGAGTATAAGCAATCGTCAAACCGTTTACCGCCTTGATTAACTCCAACTACAATAGCTTCGGGCATATCTTCCCAGTAAGAAAAATAATCAACATTTCCCGCTACGGCTTCAAACATATAATCTCCATCTAACACAACAAATACTGGATATGTTTTTTTGGTATCTGAATTATAACCTCTAGGTAATTGCACTTTAATTTGGCGCTCTTCTCCTAATTTTAACGAATTAATTGTTTCGTACTTAACTTGTGCTTCTAATAGATTACTAGCTACAACCAATAACAAAAAGAAAGTAATAGTCTTTTTCATTTTAAAAAGATTTGAGATTTAATAATGGCAAGGTAAGAAATTATAAAGAGAGAATAAAGGCAAATTCTAAGCCTAGGCTGACTCTTTGTTTCGGTTAAAAATAGGTAAATAGATAAGCGAAAACCCGCCAAAAACAATAATTAACAAGGTTTGGGCCGACCAAATTATCCAACCTAAAGCACGACTAGGGTCTTCGGGAATAAAAAACAAAGAGGTAAACACTAAAACAATGGCTTCTGGATATGAACCTATACCACCATTTGTTGCAGCAATACTAAAACTAGCTGCTATAAACCCAATTAAAACCGCTGCAAATGGAATATCACTCATTTCTTGTACCGAAAATGTTGTTACATAAAACATAAGCACATACATGGTCCAGATAAATAGTGTATGAAAAATAAAGGCCCATTTTTTCTTCATTTTAAAAATACTTAAAACACCTTCAACCAATCCACTAACAAAACCTTTAATTTTTAAAGCTATTTTAGAAGTACTTCTATTTACAAATCTTAAAAACAGAAATACTACAACCAAAAGCACAGCAAAAGCCATTACTATTTTGGTTGGGTTAAATTTTTCTACTAAAAAGCCATATATAAAATCGAACTGAAGAAAAAGCGTTACAGCTATTATACCAAGCATCACAATTAAATCGGCAAGACGTTCGGCAACAATAGTTCCAAAACCTTTCTCAAAAGGAACACCTTCGTAATTTGTTAGTATTGATGCCCTTGCAACCTCGCCAGCTCTAGGAATGGTATAATTTATTAAATAGGTGGCAAAAACAGCCATAATACTATTACCAAACTTTATTTTATAACCTAAAGGCTCTAACTGAAACTGCCAACGGTAAGCTCTAGACAAATGACTAAGCAACCCAAAGAACATCCCTAAAACAATATAAGTGTATTCTGCTTTTTTAAAATACTTTATTAATTCGCTAATAGAAATTTGTGATAGAGAATACCAAACTAAAAAAACTCCCAATAATAATGGGAGTGCAATTTTTAATATGTTCTTTGTTTTTTTTTTCAATAGCTATTTTAATAGATTAGTTGCCTCGTCTGGGAATACTAAAGAGGGTTTAAAAACCTTAGCCTCTTCAATATCCATAAAAGCATAGGTAATAAGAATTAATGTATCGCCCACCGCTACTTTTCTAGCCGCAGCCCCGTTTAAAGTTATTTCTCCACTATGTCTAGGCCCAGGTATACAATAGGTTTCTAAGCGCTCGCCATTGTCGTTATTAACAATTTGTACTTTCTCGCCTTGAATAATATTGGCAGCGTCCATTAAGTCTTCGTCAATAGTAATACTACCTATATAGTTAAGTTCTGCACCTGTGCATTTAACTCTATGAATCTTAGATTTTACGACTTGAATTTGCATATTACAAAGGTAATTAATTTAAAGCGATATTATCAATAAGTCTAATATCGTTAGCATATACAGCTATAAATGCTCTATATTTTTTGGTTTTAGATTTTCGTTTTACTGGTTTTAAGGTATCGATGTCTGATATTAAAAAATATTCTAATTCAAGGATATCATGTTTATCAAACTGCTCATAAACCCATTCCGTTACTTTAGTAGCACTTTTTGTGCCAAATTTTTCTTTGGCAGCTTTTAAGGTTTTATAAATAAAAGGCGCAGCCTCCTTATACTCCGGACTAAGCCTTGTATTGCGGGAACTCATGGCTAACCCATTAGATTCTCTATGAATTTCGCAACCCACAATTTGCACAGGTATATCGTGCTTTTCAACTAATTTTTTAATAATCGCTAACTGCTGAAAATCTTTTTCTCCAAAATAAGCCCTATGAGGTTTTACAATATCGAAAAAACGTTTTACAATAGTCCCCACGCCATCAAAATGACCATGCCTAAACCTGCCTTCCATTTCAAACTCCAACCCGTCGAAATCGAAATTTTGAGACACCGTATTACCGCCATACATATCCTCTACCGTAGGCGCATAAACCACTATGCTATTTGGGCTTACAGTTTTTAACAAAGCCACATCTTGCTCCAATGTTCTAGGATATTTTAGCAAATCGTCTTTATTATCAAACTGTGTAGGATTTACAAAAATACTAACCACAACCTTATCATTTTCTGCTAATGCTTTTTTAACTAATTGCAAATGTCCTTCATGCAACGCGCCCATAGTGGGCACCATACCAACGGTTAGCTTTTTAGCCTTAAAACCATCAATAGCACATGTAATTTGTTGTTTATCTGAGTAAATTTCCACTATTTAATAAAAAATTAACGGGTGCAAACTTAAGATTTTACAAGCAATTAGCATAAAATTTTGTACTTTTGCGTGTTTTTTATTTTGAAATTTCAAAAGAAGAACCACTTTGCGGCAGGCTTTTTAAAGTTCTCATTTCAAAAAAAGAAAACACTAATTGCTATTATAGAGCTATTTTAAGTCAACAAAAACAAACATATGAAAGATAAGAGGATATTATATGTATCATCTGAAGTAGTACCTTATTTACCAGAAACCGAGATTTCTTCAGCTTCTTTTGAAGCACCGAGATTGGTAAATCAACAAGGCGGTCAAATAAGAATTTTTATGCCTAGATATGGAAACATTAACGAAAGAAGGCATCAATTACACGAAGTTATCCGATTATCAGGTATAAATTTAGTGATTAACGATTTAGATATGCCTCTTATTATAAAAGTGGCTTCTATACCAAAAGAGCGTATTCAGGTATATTTTATTGATAACGATGAGTATTTTAAAAGAAAAGCCACATTAACAGATGAAGATGGTAAACTGTTTTCTGATAACGATGAGCGCGCTATTTTCTTTGCCAAAGGTGTTATTGAAACTGTTAAAAAATTAAACTGGGCACCAGATATTATTCACGTTCATGGTTGGCTAGCCTCTTTATTGCCACTTTACCTAAAACAATACTACAAAGACGAACCTTTATTTAACGAAAGTAAAATAGTTACCTCTATTTACAATCAAAGCTTTGAAGGTACGTTAAATACAGATATGGTTAATAAAATTAAGTTTGATAATATTGAAGAGGATGCTATAAAAACCTTAGTAGAGCCATCATACAATAGCTTAATGAAAGTGGCTATTGATTACTCTGATGCTTTAATTGTAGGCTCTGAAAACATTCCTGAAGAATTAGACACTTATTTAAAAGCCGCAGACAAACCTATTTTAGAATATAAAAGTAAAGATGAATTTGGCGAAGCTTATACTACTTTTTTTAACGAAAGTGTTTTAGGCAGTTCCAATTAATTCATTAAGTATTACTATATGAAAAACACATTTAAAGCCCTTAAAATTACCTTCTTTTCACTTTTATTCTTAACTTCTTTGGTAGGATGCGAAAAAGATTTTAGTATTATAGAAAGCGATGTACTCGGGGAAGGAAACGCAAATTTTTTAACTAGCACAGACTCTATACCGGTAATAGCCTATAATAAAAAACTAAACGCACTACAGGTTAACAATCTAGAATCCAATTTGTTAGGTGTTTTTAAAGATCCAGAATACGGAACCACTACAGCTAGCATCGTAACACAATTAGAACCCGTTTTAGAGGATGTAGACTTTGGTCTTAACCCTGTTGTAGAACAAGTAGTAATTAATATCCCATATTTTAGTACACCTATTGGCATTGATGATAATGGTAATACTACATACCAATTGGATTCGGTTTACGGCAACACCACCAAACCCATAAAATTATCCATCTACAGAAGCAACTATTTTTTAAATGATACCGATGCTTCTGGCCAAGAAATAACTACGCAAAATTTTTACTCGAATGCTTCTAGCACAACAAACTCAGTGTTTAATGGAAGAACAACCATTAATTTTGACGACCATATCCTTGAAGAAATTTTATCGGAAAACACCTTTACGCCAAGTAGCGCTGCAACCGTAGTAATAACAAATGAAGGTGCAGATAATGAAACCAGAACCTATTCGGAACCGGCTTTTAGAAAAGAATTAGATAATGAGTTTTGGCAAAATACAATAGTTGCAAAAAGTGGAGAATTAGAACTAAGTAACGAAAATCAATTTAAAAACTACTTTCGAGGGCTATATTTTAAAGCAGAACCTATAGATGACACTAACGACGGAAGCATGTTTTTAGTTAATTTAGAATCTACAAACGCTACCATTACCATAACTTATGCAAATGGAGAAGATAATGCAAGAGTTGATAACACGTACACTTTAAGATTTACAGGAAATAAATTAAATACTTTTATAAACGATTTTGAAACTACGCTAGTTGATGGCGATAACGTTAATGGAGATACAAACCTATATTTAAAAGGAATGGAAGGCTCTATGGCCGTTGTAGATTTATTTGGAACAGAAGATCTTGACGGAAATTCTATACCAGATAATTTAGATACACTATTAAAAACGTATAGAAAAACAGATGAAAATGGCGACTTTATTAAAGATGAAGACAACAATTACGTTTTAAAAAGGCTAATTAACGAAGCGCATTTAGAAATATACGAAAATGACTCTAAAGTTATAAATACATTAAACGATAATGGTGATGAATATCACAAATATGATCGTATCTATGCCTACGATATTAAGAACAACATCCCAACAATTGATTATTTAGTAGACCCTACCGAAAGTAACAACGCACTTAATTCTAAAATTATAAGCCTAGGTCAAAGAAATATAACAAGTAATCAAGAAGTTAATTACAAAGTACGACTAACAGAGCACCTAAATAATATTATTCAAAACGATTCTACCAATTACAACATTGGATTGGTAATTTCTAACAATGTTAATTATACTAATAATTCCGAGATTTTAAATAGTTCAGATAATATAACCTCTGTTCCTTCAGCTTCAATTATAACACCACGAGGAACAATATTATACGGTAGCAATAACACTTTAGAGGAAAACAAAAGACTAAAATTAAAAATATTTTTTACCGAAATCAAAGTGAATTAACAAATAATAAACCATCAACATTGATTTTAAACGTGAAAATAGATTAGTTCACATAATAATTATCTTTTATAAATATATATTTTCCATATTTGCTACTAATAATTTTAATCCCAAAATCAAATTAAAAAATCATGTGTGGAATTGTTGGATATATTGGACCACGAGAAGCTTACCCTATTGTAATCGAAGGACTTAAACGTCTAGAATACAGAGGCTACGATAGTGCAGGAATTGCATTGTTTGATGGTACAAATCTAAAAGTATCAAAAACAAAAGGAAAAGTAGCCGATTTAGAAACAAGAGCTACTCAAGAAATTTCCAAAACAGGAAATGTTGGAATTGGACATACACGTTGGGCAACACATGGTGTTCCAAACGACGTTAACTCGCATCCACATCTTTCTAATTCTGGTGATCTAGTAATTATTCATAATGGAATAATTGAAAATTACGATGCTCTTAAACAAGAATTAATTAAAAGAGGCTACACTTTTCAATCTGATACAGATACAGAAGTACTAATCAACTTAATAGAAGATGTTAAAAAACAAGAAGGCGTAAAGCTTGGAAAAGCAGTTCAAATAGCACTAAATCAAGTTATTGGTGCATACGCTATTGCTGTTTTCGATAAAAACAAACCTGAAGAAGTTGTAGTAGCTCGTTTAGGAAGTCCACTTGCTATTGGTATTGGTAAAAATGAAGACGAATTTTTTATTGCAAGTGACGCCTCACCTTTTATAGAATATACTAAAAATGCTATTTATCTTGAAGATGAAGAAATGGCCGTTATTAGGTTTCACAAAGGTGTAAAAGTTAGAAAAATTAAAGACGACACATTAGTAGACACCTACATACAAGAGCTTCAATTAAATTTAGAGCAGATCGAAAAAGGTGGATACGACCATTTCATGCTAAAAGAAATACACGAACAACCAAAAGCGATAACAGATACTTATAGAGGTAGACTTTTAAGAAACGAAGCCATAATAAAAATGGCAGGAGTGGAAGATAACATGAAAAAGTTTCTTAACGCCAACCGTATTATTATAGTAGCCTGCGGAACATCATGGCATGCAGGACTAGTTGCCGAATATATTTTTGAAGATTTAGCACGTATTCCGGTAGAAGTAGAATACGCCTCAGAATTTAGATACCGAAACCCTGTAATAAGAGAAGACGACATAGTAATTGCCATTTCTCAATCTGGAGAAACTGCCGATACATTAGCCGCCATAAAATTAGCAAAATCTAAAGGGGCTTTTGTATTTGGTGTTTGTAATGTTGTAGGCTCTTCAATATCTAGAGAGTCTCATGCTGGTGCATATACACATGCTGGCCCAGAAATTGGTGTAGCATCAACAAAAGCTTTTACAACGCAAATAACAGTTCTAACTTTAATTGCATTAAGACTGGCCAGAGCTAAAGGAACCATTACAAGTTCAGATTTTCGTCAGCATTTATTAGAGCTAGAAATGATTCCTAAAAAAGTAGAAAAAGCACTACAATCAGATAACAATATAAAAATCATTTCGGATGCATATAAAAACGTTAGTAACTTTTTATATTTAGGACGTGGCTACAATTTCCCTGTAGCACTAGAAGGCGCACTTAAATTAAAAGAAATTTCATATATACATGCCGAAGGATACCCTGCAGCAGAAATGAAACACGGCCCAATTGCCTTAATAGATGAAAATATGCCTATTGTTGTTATTGCTACCAAAAAAGGACATTATGAAAAAGTAGTAAGCAATATTCAAGAAATTAAATCTAGAAAAGGAAAAATTATTGGAATCGTAACCGAAGGTGACGTTCAAGTTAAAAATCTAGCAGACCATGTTATTGAAGTTCCAGAAACGTTAGAATCACTTACCCCACTGCTAACTACAATTCCATTGCAACTTTTGTCCTACCATATAGCCGTAATGCTAAATAAAAATGTAGATCAACCAAGAAACTTAGCTAAATCAGTTACGGTAGAGTAAAAAAACATATTCTTTGTAAACACATTGAAAAATTTCCATGCTTAGCCAAAGCATGGAAATTCTAGTTTTAAAGCCTTTTTTTTAAAAATTTAATAATAAATACATACTTTTTTTGCTAAAATATACTATGCGTGCATAATTTTTTATATTTTTATACACTTGCATTATATAATATTTATATATTATCTTGTTATTAAACTAAAACTTTAAAAAATAAATGAAGACAATTCTCCCCTTATTACTGCTATTATTTTGTGGATTTTCTTTTTCGCAAACAACAATTACAGGTACAGTAGTCGATGATAATAGCCAACCCATTCCGGGAGCCAACATTATTATTGTTGGTACATCTACAGGAAACATAACTGATTTTGATGGTAATTTTACCCTCACTACAAATTTAAACCCTCCTTTTACACTACAAGCTAGTAGCGTTGGGTTTGAAACGGCAACAGAAGACATTACTTCAAATAACCAAAAAGTGAACTTCATTTTAAAAGAAGGTAACGCTTTAGACGAAGTTGTAATTTCAGCCTCTAGAACACCAGAGCGTATTTTTGAATCTCCGGTAACAGTAGAGCGTTTTGGACTTAAACAAATAAAAAACACAACCTCTGCCGATTTTTATGGCGGTTTAGAAAACCTTAAAGGTGTCGATGTAAATACCAACAGTTTAACTTTTAAATCGGTTAATACTAGAGGTTTTGCTACGTTTGCTAATAACAGATTTATGCAATTAGTAGACGGAATGGACAACTCTACCCCTGCATTAAACTTTCCAATTGGTAACTTGGTTGGTATGACAGAAACCGATGTGTTAAGCGTAGAGCTATTACCGGGTGCGTCTTCTGCATTATATGGTGCAAATGCCTTTAATGGTATTTTATTTATGCGTAGTAAAAACCCTTTCGACCATCAAGGTATTAGTGCTTCAATAAAAAGAGGTATTACTTCTCAAGAATCTGCAGGAGATAACGCTTACACAGATCTTAGTTTTAGAGCTGGTTACAAATTCAGCGAAAAAATAGCTGCTAAAATTAACTTTGGTTACTTAAAAGGAACCGATTGGGCAGCAACTAGCGAAACCGATAAAATTAATCCAAACAACACCAGAGCTAATCTTGATTACGACGGAATTAATGTTTATGGAGATGAAGTTTCTGCAAATATTAGAACCGAAGCCCCTGCCAGTGTAAAAGGCATTATTCCAGATGTTGTGGTTAGTAG
The DNA here is from genome assembly GCF_900112595.1 of Algibacter pectinivorans. Lineage (GTDB taxonomy): Bacteria > Bacteroidota > Bacteroidia > Flavobacteriales > Flavobacteriaceae > Algibacter_B > Algibacter_B pectinivorans. The sequence continues at coordinate 116,333 of NZ_FOMI01000002.1, forward strand.
AACTGGTTATAACGAAAGAGATTTAACTAACTATAATGCAGAAAGTATTAAATCGGATTGGGGTTTATATTACCGCCCTTGGGAAAACGATTTTGAAGTATCTTACGTTGGAAAAATAGGAACAGGATCAACCATTTATCAAGGTACAAACAGATATAACATTGCAAACTTCTTTCAACAACAACATAAACTAGAATTTAAAAATGATAATTTCTTTTTAAGAGGTTATGTGGTTACCGATAAAGCAGGAGACTCTTACGATATGGTCTTTACAGGTATTAATATCAATAGAGCATGGAAAAGTGACGAACAATGGTTTGAAGAATATATTGGCACGTATGCCGAAGCAACCCTAGGTGGTGCCACTGAAGCAGAATCTCATGCAGCAGCAAGAGCTCAAGCTGAATCTGGACGTTACTTACCAGGTACTCCAGAATATCAAGCAGCATTTAACAGAAGTATTAACGACCCAGATTTAAGTACGGGTTCTAAATTTCAAGATGCATCGAAATATTACCATTCAGACGCTAACTACAATTTTAGTCATTTAATCGATTTTGCCGAAATTCAAGTAGGTGGCTCTTACAGAAGGTACAGTTTAAACTCTTCCGGAACGATTTATACCGATCTAGAAGGTCCAATAGATTATTCAGAATTTGGTATTTATACTCAAATTCAAAAGAATTTAGAATTAAATGATGACCTAGAATTAAAATTAACAGGGTCTGTGCGTTACGATAAATCTCAATTTTTTGATGGTTTCTTTTCACCAAGAATATCTGCGGGTTTAACCGTTAATCAAAACCACAACATTCGTGCTTCTGTACAAACAGGATTTAGAAACCCCACAACACAAGATTTATTTATTGGTTTAGATGCTGGTAGAGCTATTTTAGTAGGTTCGGCTCCAGAGAATTTAGACAGATATGTTAGAACTTTTAATGTTAGTGATGAAGGGCAAATTGCATTTGGACAAGATGCTACAGTTACACAAACAGGACGTGTTGCTTATGAGAATTCTTATACGGCAAGCTCTGTACAAGCCTTATCAGATACAGGAAACCCTGCTGTTCTTGAGGTTTCTAACCCGGATATTATTAAACCAGAGCAAGTATCGTCTGCAGAAATTGGATATCGTGGTAAGTTCAAAAACTTAATTGTTGATTTTAGTACATATTACAACAAGTATAAAGACTTTATTTCTCAAGAGGTTGTTATATCGCCTTACTATGGTACCGTAGGCTCTCCTGATGGATTAGCTGTAGCAGCCATTGCAAACAAAGATTTTCAAGCCTACAGTACGTACACCAATTCCGAAGCCGATGTAAACTCTTATGGTGCATCAATTGGATTAACAACTAAAGTATTTGGTGATTTTGATTTAAGCGGAAGTTATACCTATGCTAAACTCGATTTTGATAGAAATAAATATCCAGACTTCGCAACAAACTTTAATACGCCAGAACACAAATTTAAAGCCTCATTTGGAAATACTGAATTATTTAAAAACTTTGGTTTTAATGTAAATTACAGGTTTAGTGATGACTATTTCTGGGAAGCCACATTTGGTAATGGTTTAGTACCAGAATACCATGTGGTTGATGCTCAAATCAATTTAAGAGTACCTAGCTTTAAATCTACGTTCAAAGCAGGAGCTACAAATCTTTTAGGAGATGAGTACTTTACGGCTTTTGGTACTGGCTTTATTGGCTCAATGTACTATGTATCTTGGACTATTAATAACCTATAAAAAAACAAACATGAAAAATATAAAATATTTAACTTTAATATTTGGTATTACTGCTTTTGTTGGCTGTAATGAACCAGAAGATGTCCTTAAAGACACTAATATTGAACCAGAAGAAGTTGTTACATTACCAGAACTAGTTTCAGGGTCAGTAGATTTTTCAACTTACGTTTCAGTAGGAAACTCACTTACTGCAGGATTTACTGATAATGCTTTATTTAAAGCTTCTCAAGAAAATTCATTTCCAAATATCTTAGCTCAAAAATTTAAAATGCTAGGAGGAGGAAATTTTACCCAACCACTAACCAATGACAATATCGGAGGCCTAGTTATAGGTGGCAACACTATAATTAACCCTGAAACAGGAGAACAACTATTCAAACCAAGATTAGTAACAACTGGTGGAGCACCTCAAGATTTAGCAGATGTAATTGGCCCCATAACACCTACAACAGATATTGCAATAAACAACCCAACAGGACCTTTCAATAATATGGGAGTTCCTGGGGCAAGAAGCTTTCATATGATTGCTCCTGGTTATGGCAACATTGCAAACTTTCCAGTAGCAGCTAACCCTTACTTTATTAGAATGACGGGTACCACACCAAATGCTAGTATATTAGAACTAGCAATGGCACAATCGCCAACGTTTTTTACACTTTGGGCTGGAAATAACGACGTTTTAGGCTATGCAACTTCTGGTGGAGATGGATCGAGTCCTATTTCAGACAAAGCAACTTTCGATTTTGCAATATCTACACTAATTACAAGTTTAACTTCTGGTGGAGCAAAAGGTGTTGTAGCTAATATTCCTTATGTAACAAATATACCTCACTTTACAACAGTACCTTATAACGCTCTAAATCCAAATGATGAAGAAACCGGACCACAATTTAAAGCTCAAATCCCATTACTAAATACTGTTTATGGCACACTAAATCAAATATTTGCAGTATTAGATCCTTCGAGAACAATTGTGTTTTCTGAAACAGAAGCCAGTGGCGTTGTTATTTACGATGAGACACTAGACGATTTATCTAACGAAATTGCAGGAGCGTTAGGAAATAACCCTGCATTTCCTTTGTTTGTACAATCTCTTGGTTTAGAAACAGACGATGCCCCACTAGTGGCATTGTTACTAGGAAATGCTTATGGTCAAGCAAGACAAGCAAACGAAAATGACTTGTTAGTTTTACCTAGTAATTCCATTATAGGTGAGGTGAATGAATTTTCATATCAATCCCTATTAGCATTAGATTTACCACCTGTGTTGGCAGCGCAGTTTTCAATAGAAGGTATCACACTACCTTTAATTGATAAATGGGTACTACTACCAAGCGAACAAGCCGAGATTAAAACCGCTACCGACGACTTTAACACAACTATTCAAACCGCAGCAAATAATGCAGGTTTAGCCTATGTTAACACCAATGCCTTACTAACAAACCTAGCAACTAGCGGTATTACATCCAACAATTTTACCTTAACTTCAAACCTAGTAACAGGCGGTGCATTTTCGCTAGACGGTGTACATCTTACTTCTAGAGGATATGCTATGATTGCCAATGAATTTATGAAAGCCATTGATGCAACCTACGGAACTAACTTTGAAGCTTCAGGAAATTTAGTTAACATTGGAAATTATCCAACAAACTATTCTCCATTATTACAATAAAATAGAAGCCAAAATATACTATAAAAACACCTTCAAATAGAAGGTGTTTTTTTTGATGTAAAAAAGCTGTAAAAACAACTTTCATTTTAAATTAAAAAATATATCTTTGCACGCGAAAACTTAAAGTGTTTTTATAGAATTAAAACGCATAATATTAAATACATAAGTAATGTCTAAAGTTACAGGTAAAGTTGCACAAATAGTTGGACCAGTTATCGATGTTGAATTCGCGGCTGGAACAGAACTTCCAAAAATTTACGATTCATTAGAAATTAAAAAAGCAGATGGTTCGCTTTTAGTATTAGAGGTACAATCTCATATTGGAGAAGATACTGTACGTACTATTGCAATGGACTCTTCTGATGGTTTAAGCAGAGGTACAGAAGTTACTGCAACTGGTGCTCCTATACAAATGCCTATTGGCGATGATGTTTATGGACGTTTATTTAATGTAATTGGAGATGCTATTGATGGTCTTGGAGATTTACCTAAAGCTGGAGAAGCTGGGTTACCAATTCACCGTCAAGCTCCAAAATTTGAAGATTTATCAACTTCTACTGAAGTTTTATTTACTGGTATTAAAGTAATCGATTTAATTGAGCCTTATGCAAAAGGTGGTAAAATTGGTTTATTTGGTGGTGCTGGTGTAGGTAAAACAGTATTAATTCAGGAATTAATTAACAATATTGCAAAAGGACACGGTGGTTTATCTGTATTTGCTGGAGTGGGTGAAAGAACTCGTGAAGGGAACGATTTACTTCGTGAAATGTTAGAGTCTGGAATTATCCGTTATGGAGATGATTTTATGCACTCTATGGAAGATGGTGGATGGGATTTATCTAAAGTGGATAAATCTAAAATGAAAGAATCGAAAGCTACTTTCGTATTCGGACAAATGAATGAGCCTCCTGGAGCACGTGCACGTGTTGCCTTATCTGGTTTAACTATTGCTGAGTATTTCCGTGATGGTGCTGGTGAAGGACAAGGAAAAGATGTATTATTTTTCGTAGATAATATCTTCCGTTTTACACAAGCTGGTTCTGAGGTATCTGCATTATTAGGTCGTATGCCTTCTGCGGTAGGTTACCAACCAACATTAGCAACCGAGATGGGTGCTATGCAAGAGCGTATTACGTCAACAAAAAGAGGTTCTATTACATCTGTACAAGCGGTTTACGTACCTGCGGATGATTTAACGGATCCTGCGCCTGCTACAACCTTTGCTCACTTAGATGCAACAACTGTATTATCTCGTAAAATTGCCGAGTTAGGTATTTACCCTGCGGTAGATCCTTTAGATTCTACATCAAGAATTTTAACGGCCGAAATTTTAGGTAATGAGCATTACGCTTGTGCACAACGTGTTAAAGAGTTATTACAACGTTATAAAGAATTACAAGATATTATTGCTATTCTTGGTATGGAAGAGTTATCTGAAGAAGATAAATTAGCCGTAGGTAGAGCAAGACGTGTACAACGTTTCTTATCTCAACCGTTCCACGTAGCAGAACAGTTTACTGGTATTCCTGGTGTATTAGTTGATATTAAAGAAACTATTAAAGGATTTAATATGATTATGGATGGTAAATTAGATCATTTACCAGAAGCAGCATTTAACCTTAAAGGAACCATTGAAGAAGCTATTGAAGCTGGAGATAAAATGCTTGCAGAGGCGTAAACCAAAAGCAAGTGCTGAATTTATTTCAGCATCTTTTAAATTGAATATCGAATAAAATTAAAAAGACTCTGAAATAAATTCAGGGTAGTTAAACAAGTTTAACTATGTATTTAGAAATAGTATCGCCAGAGGCCACATTATTTAGCAGCGAAGTTGATTCTGTAGCTGTTCCAGGTGTAAATGGTGAATTTCAAATGTTAGATAATCACGCGCCTATAGTTTCTGTATTAAAGGAGGGTGTTATTAAAATTCATACACATTCACAAAGCCATCTAGAATTTGATGCTTTACACTCAGAAGTTATTCCACATAACGATGATGATAAAGTATTAACAGTGAAAATTAATTCTGGTACACTTGAAATGAAAGATAATAAAGCTATCATTTTAGCCGATTAATTTTATTTTAAATATTGATATATAAAAAACGCAAAGCTTTAGCTTTGCGTTTTTTTTTATGTTTATACTCTTTTTTATATTTAAACTATTAAACTTTTTTAATCACATTGGTAACAATACCCCAAATAACAAAGTTGTTAGCCTCGGTAATTTTAATAATTGGATAGTTTGGGTTTTCGGGTTGTAGCCACATTCCGTCTCTATCGACTCTTAAACGTTTTACGGTAAATTCGCCATCTAGAAAACATACTGCAATTTTATTATTTGCAGGTTCTAAGCTTCTATCTATTACTAATAAATCGTTATCATCTAGTCCTGCTCCTATCATGGATTGTCCGCTTACTCGCGCATAAAAGGTGGTTTCTTTATTTCTTACCAGTTCGTTATCTAAGGATAAACGCTGCTCCCTAAAATCGTCGGTTGGTGCTGGAAATCCTGCCGAAATTCCTGTATCGAAAAAAAGTGCACCCGGAGTCTGTGTTGATTCTGGTAAAAAAATATCTAACGAGTTCGTATTTAGTCCTATCATAAATTAAAGATTTAACTAGCACTTTAGTGCGCTAGGGATTGAGCGGCTTGTTTGAAATCCTTTTTGTTTTCCGCAAAAAGATTGAGTTGCTAAGGCCGACCCCCTACCTACCGGCAGGCGCCCAAATTAATTTTCTGCTTCTAAATTTAATTTAAATTTTTGAAATATCTAGTTTTAATATGTATTATAGTCCTAAAAAAATTCCTACTTTTTAATAATGGTGCTGCCTATACGCTTATAGGCAACAGGTATTCCGTTGGCACAAAATTGATATGTTGCTTTCGATTTTTGTTCGGAAACGGATAGCAGTAAAACATCTTCTACCGTACAGTTATTATCTTTTGCAACTTTAGCTTTTACGTGACTTATTGTAGCGCGTCCTTTTTTTAATTGGGCTTGTATTTTACTATTTAAAGCAGGCTCCTTAAAATCTGCTGCTAAATTACAGCCTGCATCGGGTTTTAAAGGTGTTTTAATGCTGGTTAATACAGATTGCCCATCCATATACTCCCAAGTAAAATCGGCTTTAAGTAATACGCGTCTACCATCCTCTGTATTTACTATCTCATTATTTTGTGCACATACAAAAGTTGAAACGAGAATACTTAAAAGAAAAAAATATGTTTTCATGAAGGGAGCTTTATAAGATTATTTGTACCACCAAAAATACAATTTAAAATTTATTATGTTTTAAAAAAAATAGAGCCATGAAGAATACAGAATTTCAAATTTCTAAGTAATAAACTGAATTACACGAGTCCTCCTTTAGCTAAAAATTCTATCCATTCCATTATATATAAACGATTGCGATACCCAAAGTTTGTAACAACATTAATATTGTTAGTCTCTATATTAGTTCTCGATACATTTTTTTTATCAAAAAAATCACTCGAACTGACACTTCCCAACTCTTATTTGCTATTAAAACTTATTCCAATCACCTCATTATAGGCCATTTTTAGTTTCTTAACCACGAGTTCTATTTCTGCTTCGTTAAAATGCCCAAAACCAAAGCGAATAGCACAGGTATCTTTATTTTGATATAGCGTGGTATTAGGTAGGTATAAATCGTTTTTTTCGGCTTCTTCGGCTAATTGCACTAAAGATATTTTGGGTTCAAATTGTAACCAAATTGCTAGTCCGCCAGATGGTAAATCCCAATGCACTGTGTCTTTAAATTGCTTTGTTAATTCCCTACATAAATAATCGCGCCGTTGTTTATAGATAACAATATTCTTTTTAAGTAGGCGATAAATTTCGCCTTCCATAATTAACTCAGCTAACATTTGTTCCTGTATCACATCGCCCTGCTTATCTAGTAATTTTAAATAATTTTTAGCTTCTTTAATTAAACTCTCGGGCGCTACAACAAAACCCACTTGAAAACTAGGAAATAAGGATTGCCCCAACTTGCCTAAATAAATAACCATGCCATTAGCATCGGCACTAGCCATTGGTAACATAGCAGAACCTTCAAACTGAAAATCGTAATCGAAATCATCTTCAATTATAGCAAATTGGTAAGCTTTGGCTAAGGCTAACAATTTTATACGGCGTTCTGCACTTAGTGTTGTTGTGGTTGGGTAATGCCTGTGTGCACAAACATAAACGCACCTAATACTACCTTTTACAAAATGTGTTTTTATATAATCTACATCCAATCCATGTTTATCCACAGGAATTGTAGTAATATGGGCTCCTGCCTGCTGAAAAATCATGTTAGCCGCATAATTACTTAAATGCCCCACCAAAACCACATCATTTTGTTGTATTAAAAGTTGCGACACAATATACAAACTCATTTCTGTACTTCGGGTACTTAAAAGATTACTAGGTTGTATATGGAAACCGCGTGTGGCGTTTAAATAATTACACAACTGCATTTCGAAAAGCGAATAGGAAGACTCATTCCATTTACTAACCAACGATTTTCGTTTCATTACCGCACTATACCATCTAGAAAACTGGTGTACAGGATGCAATCTTAAATCTGTCGAACCTTCATTTATACTATATTTAGCCTTGGTAACCTTAGCACTTGAGGCCAAATTAAAAGACGACTGAAAAGGAAACCCTGTAGTAGTAGAGTATGTATTGGCTTGATCTATTTGTTGTGCATTAGCTTTTATTTTTGCCGTAGTTTGCTCGGGCACCAAAACAAAGGTGCCTTTATTGGGTATAATATTTACCCAACCTTGCGAGGCTAACTCATCGTAAACCGCAACAACCGTGTTTCTATGTATTTTTAAAACCTTACTTAAAACGCGGGTTCCGGGTAAAACGGTACCCTTTGTTAAATAGCCACGTTGTATGGCATTTATAACTTGCTGCGCTATTTGGATGTATACAGGCTGCGCACTCAATTTGTCGAATTCAATTAACTGATTTAAAAGCTGGCTAACCGGACTATTCATTGTTTTAAAACTGGACTAGTTTAATCGTCCGGAAAGTTACGACTTTTGCTGCGCTTTAAACAAAAAAAAAACAATGAAGTCTTTATACACCGTATTTGCAATTACTTGTCTTACTATTTTTGGACAGGCTCAAAACAACACTGTAAAAACAGATTCGCTACAAGAAATAGTAATTAATTCTTCTAGAATTAACTTACCATTTAAAGAAAACTCTAGAACTATAGATATTATTTCTTCAGAAGATATTAAAAATAGCGCATCAACAAACTTTGCCGATTTACTACAACAAGTTGCTGGCATAGATATAAGACGCCGAGGAACTGCTGGTAGTCAAGCCGATTTATATATACGCGGTGGTACTTTTGACCAAACATTACTTTTAATAGATGGTATAAAAATGGACGATGCCCAAACCGGGCACCATACCATGAACGCCGCTTTACCACTTGAAGTTATAGAACGTATTGAAATTATTAAAGGACCAGCAGCCCGTGTTTTTGGACAAAATGCTTTTAATGGAGCCATTAATATAGTTACTAAAAAAGAATTAAACAATTCGGTTTCGGTAAAAACAGAAACTGGATCTTTTGGGCAGTTAAACGCTGGTGTTACCGTTGGTGCAGACCTCGATAACTCTTCGCATATTGTGCATGTAGATAAAATAACATCGGCAGGTTACCGCCATAATACCGATTACGATAACAGCAACTATTTTGTAAAAAGTGTTTTTAATAAAAACAGAAAAGCCATTGAAATGATTGCTACATTTCAAGAACGAAAGTTTGGTGCTAATGGATTTTATGCTAGAGAAAGCGCTACAGAGCAATACGAAGAAACCCAAAACAGTTTAATTGGTTTTAGCACAGTCTTTAATACCAAAAACATAACACTTAAACCTCGCGTATACTGGAAACGTAATCAAGACGAGTACGTATTTTTAAGAAACGACCCAACGGTTTACAGAAATTTACATATTACCAATAAAATTGGTGCAGAACTTAATGGTAACTATACATCCAAAGCTGGAATAACTGGTTTTGGTGTAGATATATCACAAATATATATAACTAGTAACAATCTAGGAAACCGTAATCGTTTTATGACTACCTTGTTCTTAGAACATGCCTTTAAGCTAGCAAACCAAAAACTAGATATTACACCAGGCATTGCAGTTACCTATTTTTCAGATTTCGATTTTTATGCTTTTCCTGGTGTAGACGTAGGTTATAAAATTAGCAACCAAATAAAGGCATATGGTAATATAGGTTATACCTACAGAATACCAACTTATACAGATTTGTATTATAATGATTCTAGCACAACAGGCAACCCAGATTTAGAGGTAGAAGAGGCTTTCTCTCAAGAAATTGGCGTAAAATATTTTTCTCCTAAGTTTACAGGATCTATAGCTATTTTTAATAGAGATGCTAAAAACTTAATAGACTTTGTTCGCACAAATGCCACCGAAACCACCTTTACGGCAACCAATATCGCAGAGGTTAACACCAAAGGATTTGAAACACAATTTGATTACCATTTTAAACTAAACACTTATAAACAAACGCTTGCCTTAGGCTATAATTTTTTAGAAGACGATATTTTAAACCAAAACAAAGAGCTATCACGTTACTCTTTAAACACGCTTAAACACCATTTTACAACACGTTTAAGTACTCAATTTTTTAAAAATGTGAGTCAGAATATCATTTATAAACACGCCGAGCGTACCACTGGCGATAGCTATAACGTTTGGGATGCTTCTATTGTTTTAAAACTTAAGCAGCTAGATTTTACTTTAACTGCAAATAATATTTTTAACGCCGATTATATTGAAGCTGGTTTCGTGCCTATGCCACCAAGCAATGTACTTTTTGGACTAAACTATAAATTTAAATAATTTGGTAACCTGCCTGCCGGCAGGCAGGCGCCCAAAATACTATTTTAGTTCTAATATCGTTTTGTTAACTTTGCGATCTTAAACTAAATATACTTTGTCGTTAAACCTACAGGATATTCCGCGAGTAAAAACCCTTACTAAAGCAGATTTTTTAAAGCACTATTTTAAACCACAAAAACCTGTGGTTGTAGAGTGCTTAACCCAAGATTGGCCAGCTTATAGCAAGTGGAATTTAGAGTATATGAAGGCCGTTGGCGGCGATATAACCATTCCGCTTTACGACGACAGACCTGTAGATTATAAAGATGGTTTTAACGAGCCGCATGCCAAAATGAAACTGCGCGATTATATAGATTTATTAAAGCGCGAACCTACTAAATACCGTATTTTTTTATGGAACGCCTTAAAGGAAATACCTCAACTACAAAAGGATTTTACTTTTCCTAAACTAGGAATTAGGCTTATAAAAGGTATACCTATGCTGTTTTTTGGCGGTAAGGATTCGCATACGTTTATGCATTACGATATTGATTTGGCTAATATTTTTCATTTTCATTTTGAGGGGCAAAAACAAATTATTTTATTCGACCAAAAGCAAAACGACTTCCTGTATAAAATTCCGCATGCCTTAATTACCAGAGAAGATATCGATTTTAATAACCCCGATTTTAAAAAATGGCCTATGCTTAAAAAGGCTAAGGGTTACAAAACCGAACTTAAACATGGCGAAATGCTATACATGCCAGAAGGTTATTGGCACTATATGCGCTACATTACGCCTGGGTTTTCTATGAGTTTAAGAGCACTTGCCAGAAACCCTAAAAACTTTAGTAAAGCCGTTTATAACATTTTAATAATGCGCAATTTCGATAATGTTATGCGCCGTATTAAAGGCCAAAAATGGATAGACTGGAAAAATGAACAAGCCGTTTTAAAAACCCACAAACATTTATAAGCTTTAGCACGTAAATTTCTAGGTTTTTTAAACCTACTCTAAATAAGATAGAACTTACAAATAAACCTTTAATATTAAAAAACTTGTAATATCTTTGCCCACTAAAGTTTAAAACTTATTTCATGAAATTAACAACATTGTAAAGTGTGCGATGTTATGGAAATTTTATGGGATAAATAACATGTTACAACTAAAAACAAACACAACAAAATGAAAAATTTAATATTATTATTGACTATTCTTAGTTTTTCGGCTGCAAGCGCACAAGCTTACATTGGGCAAGGCGATAACAAATTTCAAGTAGGTGCGAATTTACAAGACAATGGTTCTGGTATTAATGTAAGTTACGATTACGGTATTGGAGAAAACATTTCTGTTGGTATATCGTCTACTTACCTTTTAGGTGTTGATGATGCTTTACAAAACAATGAAAACGAAGATTTAGATGCTAATTTCGATAACCGTTTTGATGTAAGATTTCGTTTTAACGCTAACCTAGGAAACGTTATTAATATTGACGAAAATTTTGATATTTACCCAGGTTTAAGCTTAGGTCTTAAAAACTTTGGTGGGCATTTAGGAGCTCGTTATTTCTTTACAGATGGTTTTGGTATTTACACAGAATTAAACACACCGTTTGCTAAATACAAATCGGAAACGTTAACTGCTGCCGAAACCTTACACAACCAATTTACTGTTAATTTAGGCGCTGTGTTTAACTTATAGTCCTAAAACAATTACATATTAAAAAGGCGAATTATGTTTTATACATAATTCGCCTTTTTTACGGGATTACCCCAGCAACTCTTTAGCTTTTTCGTACACTAGGTGAGTTTCCCAGCCTCGATACAACAGATAATCGATTAATTTTTTCTTTTTCTTATAAATATTTGGTTCTGTAATTAAATTGACCTTTTTCTCGGCTAAGGTATTGAAAACCTCGATATACTCCGTGTTTTCAATTTCAGCAAGTGCTTGATTTATATTAACTTTGCCTATGTCTTTTTTCTTTAATTCTAAAGTTAATCGGCGACGGCCCCAAGCCTTAATTCTAAACTTACCACTTACAAATGTTTTGGCAAAACGCTCTTCATTAAGAAAGTTATGCTCTAAAAGATGAACCATTATAACATCGATAGCCTCGGGTATCATGTGTAAAGATTCTAACTTTTTACGAACTTCTTGATGGCAACGTTCTTGATACGCGCAATAATGCTCTAGTTTTCTAGTCGCTTCTTGTACCGTATATGTTTTTTTTGTTTGCATAAGCATCAAAAATAACAATTGTTAAATTGACATTAAGAATAAAAATATTATAAATACCAAATCTTAGATTTTTAAAACTTAACGGTTATGAAAAAGATTACCCTAGTACTAGTATTACTTTTAGCTTTTGATTTTGGTTTTGGGCAGACGTCCGACTTAATTATTTCTGAATACGGAGAAGGCAGTAGTTTTAATAAATATATAGAAATTTTCAATGGAACAGGTGCCGATGTCGATTTAGCCGATTACGAACTATGGAGAGCAGTTAATGGTGGTACCTGGCTAACTAACACCATTAGTTTATCAGGTATTTTAACAAATGGTTCTGTTTATGTTATTGCACATCCATCTAGCGACCCAACAATTTTGGCTGTGGCCAACATTACTACGGGAAGTGCCCTTTGGAATGGTAATGATGCAACTGGCTTAGCAAAAGATGATGGTACTGGAACATTTTTTTTAATTGATGTGATAGGAACTGATGGTGCTGACCCTGGAACGGGATGGGATGTTGCCGGAACTACAAATGCTACTGCAAATCACACTTTAGTAAGAAAAAATAGCATCTGTGATCCAAATACGAATTGGTCAACTTCTGCGGGAACAACTGTTACAAATAGTGAATGGGTAGTATTAGTAATTGATGATTGGTCTGATATAGGAACACATACTACTAGTTGTTGTATATCAACCACAATTTACACAGGATCATGGTCCAGCGGACCGCCAGATAGCTTAACAAAAAGTGTGGTTATAAGCAGTGATTATACCACTACAACCGAAGATATTGTAGGTTGTAGTTTAACTGTAGATGCTGGAGCTATACTAACTATAGCTAATGGCACATTTGCAGAAATTGAAAATGATGTAACCATTAATGGTACTTTAGTAGTTGAAACCCAAGGCAACTTTGTACAACGAGACAATGCAGGAACGTTTACCAATAATGGTACATCGAGAGTAAATAAAACCACAGCTACCAAAGCCGCTTGGTATTACTATACGTATTGGAGTTCTCCTGTTGTTGGCGAAACTACCACTAACGTATTTCCAGATGTAGATGGCGACAGACGTTTTTGGTTTAATGCCGTTAATTTTGTAGACACAAATAATGATAATATTGATGATAATGCAGACGCATGGCAATATGCCTTAGCTACAAACGGGACCGATAATATGCTTCCGGGAGTTGGTTATGCGGTTACAGAAGATAGACTTTTTTCAAATTTTGCTCCAGGTACGGGATCCGCGTCATTTGAAGGTGAATTTAACACTGGTGATATAGACACAAATATTTCATTTAACACTACAAATCGAGGCACTAACTGGAATTTTATTGGAAATCCATACCCATCGGCTGTCGATTTTGAAGCCTTTTATGCTGCAAACGCTGGTGTTGTTGATGGTACCGCCTATTTTTGGTCGCAAGCCACACCGCCTTCTGGAGCTAATCCAGGTAACGAACAAAGTAATTTTAGTAGAAATGATTACGCCATGTATGCCGCTGGAAGTGGTGGTGGTGTAGCTGGTGCAAGTGAAGAAACACCTACACAGTACATTCCTTCTGGACAAGGATTTTTTATAGCAGGATTAGCCAATATGCCTGCTACGTTTACCAACGCTATGCGTATGGCAGATGTCACTAGCAATACACAATTTTTCAAAAATTCTAGCGCTAAGCAAAACACCGCTAAAGCTAATAGACTTTGGGTTAATTTAACTTCGGATAACGGTATATTTAACCAAATACTTGTAGCCTATGTTGATGGGGCAACAAACGGAATAGATAATGGCGCTTACGATGCTAAACGCTTTTTAACACCAGATTTTAACACAACTCTATATTCTATCATTAAAGGGTCTAATACTAAATTTGCCATTCAAGGTAAGGCCATAAATAGCTTAACAGAAGATGAAATTATAAATCTTGGATTTGCTACTAATATTGATGTGGCCACTTTATATACCTTTTCTATTGCACAATTAGAAGGTGACTTTTTAGGCAACAACATCATTTACTTAAAAGATAATCTATTAAATAAGGTACATAACCTATCGGATTCCGATTATAGTTTTACCTCGGAAGTTGGAGAGTTTAACGATCGTTTTGAAATTCTATTTAAAGCTAATACTACATTATCTATCGATAATAATACATTAGATGCTAAGGCATTAAAAATTGTGGAATTGAATGATAACCATGTTCAATTTACAGCATCTAAGAACATAACAGCAGTTGGTATTTTTGATTTATTAGGTCGTCAATTATATCAATTTAGCGGCAACGCAACTACAGCAACCTACAAGCTATCACAATTAAATAGTGGCAGTATTTATATCGCTAAAGTAGAACTTTCTAGCGGTGCTATTATTACTAAAAAGGCGGTTAAAAAATAAATCGGAAAAATTAAAAAATGATACAATGCTCTAGTTTATAGCTAGAGCATTTTTTTATAGGCTATATTTTAAAGCTACAATTAGGTTTCGTCCGGCAGCTGCAATACCTGAAGAATAAGTTTTATAACGCTGATCGGTAATATTTTCTAAGCTTGTAGTTAAAGTAATGGCATTATTTACTTGGTACTGCGCTCTAAAATTTATGGTGTACCACGACGGACTATATGGATTTCCGTTGGCATCTAAGGCATAAATATAATCCTTTTCAATTTCGGAAGGTGCTAACTCGTAATAAGACAAATCGCCATTATAATTTGCAAAAAAGTCTAATTTAATAGCGTTGGATGTCCATGTTACATGCGTGTTCCCAAAGTTTGGTGCCACATGGCGTATGGGTACTTCTATAGACTCCTCTTCTTCTGTTCCTCCAATTACCGAGTACTGCGATGTTAAATCCAAACGGTTAGTTATAGGCATTTTTAAACCTACTTCAAAGCCATAAATCCATGCTTTTGATGCATTTTGTATGGCCTGCACATTGCTTAATTCGCCATTATATAAAATTTCGGTTTCGCCATTTAAACTATAGTCTCGTCTTACCAAAGCATTATCCAAATATGTGTAATAAGTACTCATGTCTAAAACTAGCTTGTTATTAAAGTTAAGTTTTAAGCCCAATTCGCCCCCATAAGCATATTCCGGTTTTAAATTATTATTTGGTACAACTACAGATCCGGGTTCGGAATCGAACACCTTACCAATATCATCAATGTTTGGCGCCCTAAATGCTGAAGATGCATTTAATTTCCATTGTATTTTGGGGCTTGGAGTCCAACTAATGCCGGCAGTTCCTGTTAAGGCTTCCGATTCGTTTTTGGCATAACTAAAAGGTAGGTTTAAAAAGACATTGTTTTCGGTAAAATTAGACTCGGAAACCACATAATTAAAACGTAAACCCGACTGAAACACAAACTTTGGGTTTGGTTTATATTTTATGCTTGAATATACTGCTGCCGATTGCCAACTCGATCCATTGGGATATCTAGTTACCGCGTTAACCTCGGTATTATTCGCGGTATCCTGATTGTAACCCACCGACTTTACTTTGTTATAAATATACTCGCCTCCATAGAAAAACTCTGTTTTAGGCGACAACTTTTTCTCTAAATCTATATTAAAAGAATAGGCATCAACTGCCTCTTCACTAACACTACGCGCAGTAGATTGAAAATCTCTATCCATTCTACTTTCCTGAAAATTTTGATACGCTACCGTGGCCTTAATTTTATCGTATAAATTAGACCTACTACTTAGTTTGGTAACCTCTAAATTAGACATGAACCAATTTTGTGGCCCGTAATTCCATTGGGCAGAACGCAACACACCACTTCTATACCGAACTAAACGATCGTACCGAGGAATATTAGACGTTGTTGAGTAATATAGCCCCAAATCGAAACTTAAGTCTTCATAGGGCTCATAATGGGCCTTCTGCATAACATTAAACTGACTGTAACCGGAGTATTTTTGTACTAACGGATTGTTATTTTCTATAATAACATCGCCGCTAGAGGTTGCAACGGCAAATTCTGGCCTTAAATAATCTTCTGGCCCGTGGCTTCCCATTCTTAAATCATCAAAATCGCTGTAACTTGCACTAGTAATAAACGCCCACTTTTTATAGCCCAAGTTAAAATCGAAGTGTCCTGTTCTTTCATTACTTGCCGAAGCATAGCGCACAACAGCATTGGCCTTAAACATTAAAGAGTCTGTATAAGATAATTTAGGTTTAAGCGTATAAAAACTCATTACACCGCCAATAGCATCACTACCATAGGTTACCGAGCCTGCTCCTAAAGTTACCTCGGTATTTTGAATAGCAAAAGGATCGATAGCAATAACGTTTTGAAGATTTCCGCCCCTAAAAATGGCATTGTTCATTCTTACCCCATCAACGGTAATTAATAATCTATTTGTAGAGAAGCCTCTAATCATTGGGCTTCCGCCACCCAACTGACTTTTTTGAATATAAACCTGCCCTGTGTTTTCTAATAAATCGGCACTGGTTTGCGGATTATTAAACTCAATACTTTGGGCATTAGCACTAAGAATTTTTTGAGGAATATCCCTTTTATTTTGCTTAAACTTTGAAGCTGAAATAACTATTTCCTGCAAACCTTGAGTGTTGGAAACCAAAAACACTTTGTTCAATTTTCCTATTTGCTTCTTAGTTATGGTTTTTAATGTATGTGATAAATGCTTAAAATAAATGGTTTCGGTGTTGTTAAAATCGGCTAAATCGGCTTCACCATTAAAATTGGTAACAACACTTTTAGATTTATCGACATTATAAATAGCCACTCCAAAAACGGGTTCTTTAGTTTGGCTATTAAGCACTTTAATATTTTGGGAATGGACGCCTATACTAAGTAATATTAAGCAAAGCGATAATAAAAACAACTTCATGGTTTAGCTAAAAACTTGGTTAAAAACTGCCAGTGATTTAGGGGTTTTAAAAGTGCCCAAATGTAACTCAAAATAAAGCAAAATCATACTTAAAAAAGACTGCCTTTGTTTTGCATTTATTTTAATACTAGTTAACGCATCAAATTTTATGCCTAACAACTGTTTAAGCAACACTAAATTTTCGCCCGAAATAGCATATCTATTACTAGGTTTTAATTCAAACTTACCTTCATATAAGTTAAAGTACTGTGCATCACTATTTGTAGTATCTGGATAAAAGCCTAAATACTTGGTGAGTTTTAATAAAAATAATAAATGAAAATTAGCATAATCTTCTTGCGTATCTAGATACAAAAGCGTGTATTCGAGATAACTGTACAGAACTTCATTCTCTTCCTCCTCCTGTAATACATTGGATAGCACTTCAGACAGAAACATAACAATAGCGCTTTTTAATACATGGGTATGCAAGCTCGAATACATGTGCTTTAGCTTCGTTTCCTTTATACTTTGTAAAGATCTTGTGTTTTTATGTGTAAAAACAATCTCTATTTGAGATAATAATTGAAAATAAGCAACTTTAGAATTTCCTTTTTTACTTTTTAAAACCCCTCGTAATAAAAAACTAACTACTCCAATTTCTTGGGTATAACATTTTATTATTAAATCGTTGTCTTTAAATTTTAATTTAGATAGTACAATAGCGTTTGTAGTAATAAGCATTATCTAACCACCATTAGTTTTAAAACTTTAGTTTCGAAAGTATCTAAATCTGAAATCAAAATTAAATAAACACCCGAAGCTACAAGATTATTTGCTAAATTTTTACCATTCCAGAAAGCTGTTCCCCCATCAATTTCTAGGTGATAACCTTGGTGTCTTAGGTTTATTCTAGATTGTGCTTCAGCCACGAGATTGCCTTCAATATCTGTAATTTTAATGTTTACATTTTCAGATATATCTTTAATTTTAACTTTATCCTCAATAAAATTGAAACCTGGACGCACTGGATTAGGATAGACATATGCGCTTGATACGTCTTGAAGCGCAGACGATCCACCCGAATTAAATGTTAGTAAACCTTTTGTTGTCGCTATGTAAACTATACCGTTGTTATTGTCTAACTCAATATCGCTTATACTATTTGATGGTAAAGGCGAATTGGCCGTGGTGAAATGAAAGATGGTTTCTTGCCCATTTGAGGAAAGATAAAATATCCCAGCATCAGATGTTCCAATCCACTTATTATTTGAACCATCAACCTTTATTTGAGTTATATATTGTTGAAACAAAAGTTCTTTAGCAATGCCTTCTTCTTCAATAATAATTTCATCGACTTGTAAGTCGTCATTTTCAAAAAAATCGGATGTATTGTAAAGCACACGTAAACCTCTAAATGTCCCTATCCATAATTGGTTATTATTATCTAGTGCAACGGAGGTTACAAAAGGATCTGGCATGTTAAGATCTTCACGGCTTAAACTTTTAATTTTGGGATTACCATTATTTTCATTAAAACCTACTAAACCATTTATATGGGAACCCAAAAAAATGGTTCCAGAAGCTTCGTTAATTACTATCTCACTAAAGCCATTTTCGCTAGTTGGTTCTGCTATAATTTTCGAAAAATCGAAGGCTGTCCACCTGCCGTTTTCATATTTATTTAAAGGAGAGTCTACCCTACCATTAATTAACCATAACACCCCATTTGAATCAAAAGTACTCGTACCTGTAAGTTTAAAATTTCCTGCAAATGGCACTAATGTACTATTATCTTGATTAAATAATTGAATTGGCGTGTCATTATCAAACTCTATTAAACCCGAATAATATGAACTTACAAACACTTGGTTGGGTTGTCTTGGATTAATAGCTGTATGAGCTAAATACCTAGGGTTTTCTATGACACTACTAATGGTATCGTACTGTATATTAGACCACTTATTATTTTTAAAACGGCTAATCCCTGTAAAAACCCTATCTCCTCGAATAAAGTTGAAAAAAAAGTTATAACCACCAGAAACACACCATAAATCGTTATTAAAATACTCTAACGAAAATAAATCGTTACGAAGTGGGCCTTCTGGGTGAATTTCTTCGAATAAAACGGGGTCGGTAATTTTAGTTTTTAAAATTCCAAAATCGGTACTTGCAATATAAACTTCATCACTATCTACAACTGCAGATTTATAGGTGGTGTCAAAATCCTCTACTACAGAAACGTTGGATACTAAATTAAAATCTACATTATAAACATAAACATTACTTTTAGTGGTAACTACCAAATTAGAAGCATTAGAGGTTACTTCGTTAGGTACATCATCGAAACTCATTAATTGGTTTAAATTATCGTTTATTACTTGATAAAGTATACCGTTAGCGTTTAAAACGTATAATTTTCCCTCGTTAATTTCAACGTCTATAAAGTTTCCAGAAGTAACATTTTCCCAGGTATTATAGTCTATTAAATTAGAACTAGAAATGTCTGCTTTTTTAACACCTCCGGAATCTAAACAAGCTGCATAAATAAATCCGTTAAAAATTGTGGTTTCCTTCACTTCAATTTGAGCGCCTCCAGCCCCAATAAAATAAGTATCTCCAAACTCCAAACGTTCAAGATCATATAAAGAAACACCAAAATTAGTAGATATATATATTACATTTTGGTATGCGTTAAAATGATTAATTCTTTTGTTTTCCTGGGTAATCGAAGTTTTATCAACTATATCCACAATCGTTAAAACATTATCATCGTTATCGAAAACAATTTCAATAAGTCCATTTTCATAACCTATTACTAATAATTGATAAATTTCACTATAATAAATTGTAGATATAGTTTCGCCCGAAAGCCCATTTACAGTAGTAAGTTCTTCGATGTTATTGGATTGAACGTCCACAGTAAAAATAGCATTACCTGAAGCAGCATATATTCTATTATTTCCCTTTACCACCTTTGTAATATCATAATATGAAAAATGGCCTTCCCATTGCGCCGAATAATCCTGAGCAAAATGAATAAATGGCGAAAAGCAAAACAGTATAAAAAGTATTTTTCTCAAAATTGAATTTATTTATGTTCAAAGATATTATATCTAACGAACTTCATCTTAAAATAATATATTATAAAATATATAAAATGAAAACAAGGCTATCAAATTGTATTAAAGCTAACAACTAAAAATATGCATTTAACTGGACAGCAATTTTCTTTGTCTTTCTTTTCTACTCTTAGACAAATACCTTAACTCTAAAAAATGCCATGATAAAGTTGCTAAAATTAATATTAAAACTAATACTAAACCACTTACAATAAATGGATTACACACCTGAAACAAGCCGTAATAAACACATACTTGAATGATTGGAAAATGATAAATATATACGCCATAAGTTATGTCTCCATATTTTCCAAAGTTATTTAATACCTTAAAATTATAGGCTAGATAAAAAACCATAAAACTATACGCTAAAGGTTTAAAAATATGAGTACCTATTACGTACTGTTCTAAAAAAAACACAAACAAACAAGGTAAAATTAATTGATGTTTCCATTTTATAAAAAAATTGAAGTTTTTGTAGAGTACAATTCCACACATGAAAAAAGCTAAGGCACCAGGTAATTGCTTTGCTATTCGATACATATCTACAGAAACAAAATAATTAAAATATAGTATTGAAAGCAAATAAACAATAACACTAAAAATATGGATTTTATTTTTTTTCGATTTAGCAACCCAATAAAACAAAGGTAACAATAGGTAAAAAGCCTCTTCAATTTTTATAGTCCAAAGCGCACCATTAACAGCACATAAATAATTACCACTAAAAACCCCTGGCAAACAAGGTTCGATATAGTTTTGAAAGGCTAAGTTGGCTAAGAGGTACTTCCAAAATTGGCCATCTGTAAAATAGTCACCCACGGAATATGTTGAAATAACAGAAAAAAACAGGGCACAAAACATAATAACAAAAAGGTAGGCAGGAACTATACGCCTTACTCTTTTAATTAGATAAGACTTTAAAGATTGACTATTTTCATAACTTTTGGCAATTAAAAACCCACTAATAACAAAAAATCCATTTATAGCTAATCGTGTATTAAAAAGCCCTATGTAATCTTGGAACATTTCAACTTGGCTTAACTCGATAATGTGAGCAAAACAGACCGTAAGAGCAAAAACAACCCTTAAAAAGTCGAAATTATTAGTGTTTATATTTTTCAAGACTTAAACTTTATGTTTCAAATATATTTATAACTATCGAGCTTTTATGGAGAATTACATGATTTAAACAAAAAAAGCTCCCTAATACAGTAGGGAGCTTTCCATTTATAAGAATTCTTATGGATTATACAATACCTTGAGCTAACATGGCATCTGCTACTTTTACAAATCCAGCTATATTTGCACCTTTAACATAATCTACGTAGCCATCATCATCTTTACCATACTCTGTACATGATTTATGAATGTCTGACATAATCTCTTTAAGTTTACTATCTACCTCTTCTCTAGACCATTTAAATCGTAAAGAGTTTTGAGTCATTTCTAATCCTGAAGTTGCAACGCCACCAGCATTCGATGCCTTTCCTGGAGCAAATAATATTTTAGCTTTATGAAATGCTGCTATGGCCGCTTTAGTTGAAGGCATATTTGCACCCTCGCTAACACAAATACAACCGTTTTTTAAAAGTGTTTTTGCATCGTCTTCTTGCAGTTCATTTTGCGTTGCACAAGGTAAAGCCACATCGCATTTTTCACCCCATGGTGTTTTTCCTTCTACAAATTTAGCATTAGGATAAGACTCGACATACTCACTAATTCTGCCACGTTTAACATTTTTAAGCTCCATTACAAAGGCAAGTTTATCGGTATCAATACCGTCTTCATCAACAATATAACCCGAAGAGTCGGAAAGTGTTAAAACCTTACCTCCCAATTGCAACACTTTTTCGGCCGCATATTGCGCCACATTTCCCGAACCGGATATTATAACATTTTTACCTTCTATACTATCGTTTTTAGTTTCAAGCATTTTTTGAGCAAAGTATACATTACCATAACCTGTAGCTTCTGGTCTAATTAAAGAACCTCCCCAAGACATACCCTTACCTGTTAAAACGCCTGTAAATTCATTTCTTAATTTTTTGTACATACCAAACAAAAATCCAATTTCTCTTGTACCTACTCCAATATCTCCAGCAGGAACATCTGTATTTGGTCCAATATACCTAAATAATTCACTCATAAAAGCGTGGCAAAAACGCATAATCTCATTATCCGATTTTCCTTTAGGATCAAAATCGCTACCTCCTTTTCCGCCTCCCATTGGCAAGGTTGTTAACGAGTTTTTAAAAACTTGCTCGAAAGCCAAAAATTTTAAAATGCTAGCGTTTACCGTTGGATGAAATCTTAAACCACCTTTATATGGACCTATAGCAGAATTCATTTGTACTCGGTAACCTCTGTTAACTTGTATTTCGCCCCTATCGTCTACCCAAGATACTCTAAAAGAGATTAGTCGTTCTGGTTCAACCATCCGTAGTAAAATATTTTTACCATAATAAATATCGTGTTTTACAATATACGGTATCACTGTTTCTGCTACTTCTTCGACAGCCTGTAAAAATTCTGGTTCGTGGCCATTTCTTTTCCTTACCTGGTCCAAAAATGCTTTTATATTTTGTTTCATAGTATGATTATAATATCATTAATTTATTGAAAAAAGTAATTTTTAAAAACAAATATACGTTATCTTCAAAAAATTAAATGATAATTTTTGAAATTCGCAACATAAACGACATGCTAAAGTCCACTAATATATTAATATTTGTTTGTTTTAGTAGTTTTTATATATTTGCCTCTAATAATGCCCTCTATAAAATAGACTTTTTATGCTTAACTTGAAACATTTAGCTTCAGTTTGTTGCCTACTTTTCACACTTTTAAGTGCACATGCTCAGTTAGGCTTTTCTCATGAATTGGGTGTTATTGCAGGACCACTTCAATTTAGGTCCGATTATGGTGTTCGTGAAGATTCTAAAACCAATATTGGCAATTCGGGCTTTGGTATTGGGGTTGTACATTATATAAACTTTTCGTACCGTGCAGACTGTAACTGTTACACTACAGACACTTATTTTAATGACCATTTTAAAATAAGAAATGAAATTTCTTACAATAAAACAAATTTAGAACATTTAGGTAAGTGGGTATCGGCTAACAGAACAACTATTGAAGCAGAACAATTAAGAACTCATAAAGGCGTTGCCGAAAATCTTGACATTGGTACACAACTGGAGTTTTTCCCTTTAAGTATTCGTGATTTTCAAGGCTTTGCCTATAATTTTGCGCCGTTTGTAAGTTTAGGGGTGCATTACACCTCTTACACACCCGAAGTAAGCACAACTTATGCAAATCCTAATACCGCAGCAATTGGAGATGTTACCGATCCTAGTAACTTTTACTCTGGTTGGGAACCTGGATCTGTAGATGCCTCTCCAGGAAGTACATGGTCTGTGGTTTCTAGTGTTGGTGTGAGGTATAAACTAACCAAACTATCAGATTTAATGCTAGATTTAAGATGGCAGTATTATTTTGATGATAATGTAGATGGATTAGACCATCAATTAGAATCGAATAAATATAACGATTGGCTAGTATGGTTAAATGTTGGCTACATTTTCTATCTAGATTAATTGTTAAAGGCCGCCGTAAAAGCAAATTACCATACACCTATGGCAACGGGATGCTTTTCTTATTTTGCTACATGCATACATTTTACAAAAACTTTATTCTTTTAATGGCGTTAATTCAAATGCTATAATTATCTTTAATCAAGGATTAATTTTTAAGTATGCACCATAATAAATTTCTCATTTTAATAAGTTTTTTTGTTATTCTTTTTAGTTGTAAAAAGGAAGTGGAAACTATTTATACAGATACTAATTTTACTACCAAAAACAACACTATTGTTGAAATAAATATCCCGCAAGCTTCTGGTAACGAAACCATAGCCAATCAAATTAATTCTGAAATTAATAAAGCAATCATTTCAGCTTTACACCTAGGATATCCCGATGAGATTACCTCAACTTCAATAGAAGAAAGTATTGCTTCCTTCACCGAAGAATTCAAGGCATTTAAAAATGATTTTCCAGAAACTGGCGAGCAATGGGAAGCACAAATAGATGGCGAGGTTATATATCAATCTCCAGAGCTAACTACCATAGCTATTACTAGCTATATAAACACCGGTGGTGCACATGGTAATTTGAGTATTTCCTTTTTAAATTTTAATTCTGAAACTGGACAACCCCTTAAAAACAATGATTTGTTCACCAACATGGAAGGCTTCAAAACATTATCTAAATCGTACTTTACAACAGCCACGATAGATAAAAGTCTACTTCTAGACATTGAATCATTTAAATTACCGCAAAATATTGGCTATAGCGAAGACGGTATTATTTTACTTTACAACACCTATGAAATCGCACCATATTCTAGCGGAATAATTGAGTTTGCAGTTCCCTTTAAAGCTGCAGCACCTTTTTTAGTTTTTAATAGCTCTTTTTAAGGCTAAAATATAACCTTGATGCATTGCTTCATGCAGAAGGATGAACTGTAAAGCATCGTCTATATTGGTTAGCGTATTTCCTGTTGTAGACACCGTGTACGCGTTATATTCTTTGAACACGCCATTTTTATAATCTAACTCAAGATCATTTATCGTTGAAGTTAGCAACGCTTTAATCTCATCTACCTCAGCCTGTGTAACAGGACCTTCTGGCTTACTATCCTTTCTATATTTATTTACCAATGCATCACTAACTTTCATTGGTAATCCCGATAACTTATAGGCCAATAATTGAGCGGTAACCACAACGTGTCCAATATTCCATATAATATTATTGTTAAATCCTTCTGGAATTTTATTTAAATCTTCTAGCGCGTGGTCTTCAATATGTTTCTTAAATATCGGACGAATATTATTTAGTACTTTAAAGGTAAATTGCATTTTATTTAATTTTTTGATAAATATAGTATTTATGGTGTAATTGCTTTTATTTGTTGGTAAGATTCTTTAGATTTCCTTATTCAAGAAAATAAAGTAAACAGAATTATTTATGAAAAAAGTATACTATTTAAAAACCTGTAGCACTTGTACTAGAATATTAAAAGAACTCCATTTACCCTCAGATTTTGTTTTACAAGACATTAAATCTGAAGCTATAACGGTAAAACAAGTTGAAGCCATGGAAGCCCTTGCTGGCAGTTACGAAGCCCTTTTTAGTAAACGATCTAAACTTTACAAGGAAATGGATTTAAAAAATCAAGACCTTACTGAAAAAGACTTTAAACACTACATTTTAGAACATTACACATTTTTAAGCAGACCAGTAATTATTATTGATAATCACATATTTATAGGAAACTCGAAAAAAACGATCGAAAACGTTAAAAACCACCTTAGCAGTAGTTAAATATCTGTTAATAAAGGCATATCAGTCAATATTCAATTTAAACGAGACAACCACCGCGACACTCTAAACGTATATTTGGTATATCAATAAATGTTTAATTTAAATCAATATACAATGAGTAATAACGGAAATACATTTTTAGGAATATTAGCAGGTACAGCAATTGGAGCTACCTTAGGAATTTTATTCGCACCAGATAAAGGAGCAAATACAAGACAGCGTATTAGCGACGAGGCACAATTAGCGAAACAAAAAATTAGTGAAACGGCCACCGAGTTAAAAGAACAAGTGGTAAATACCGCTACAGAAAAAAAGCAAACGTTAGATGAGCAAATGGAATCGTTAATTTCAAGTGCAAGTTATAAAGCAGACGATGTTATAAACACTCTTGAAAGCAAATTAAAAGCCTTAAAAGAGAAGAATAAAAAATTACAAAAAACATCATAATTTATGAGTTTAATAGATTCAATAAGCGAAACAAATGCCAAGGCTAGCGATGTTGGTGAGAAGTATTTAAAAACCTCTTACAAGTATTATAAGCTTAAAATATTTCAGCAGTTATCTATATCAACAAGCTTAATTTTTAAAATTGTTATTATAGGAGGCCTGTTACTAATAGGCTTAAGTTTTTCGGCCATCGCCTTAGCCTTTTTAATTGGTAAAGCTCTTGGAAGCTATACCTTAGGGTTTGTTATTGTTGGAATTCTATTTTTATGCTTATCCCTTATATCGTACTTTTTAAGAAAGCACATTAACAATTATACAGTAAAATTATTATCAGAAAAGTTTTTTAATTAAAATGAAAACATACCAAGACATAGAGAGTATAGAACGCGATTTAAAAATTTTAAATTTAGAACGCCAAATAGCCTTTGAAGAAATAAAATCTTTAAAAGAAGCTTATAAGGACGATTTAAAACCTTTTAATTGGATACAAAGCGCGGTAAAAATAGCTGGTAAATTTGGTGGTATGTTGTTATTAAAAAAGATAATTAAATAAAAACACTATCGAGCTACTGGCTTGAAGTTAAAAATTTTATGAAAAAGAAAACCTAAAAAGCTTGGTATTTATACCAGGCTTTTTTTGGGTTTAATTTAAAAACTAAACCCCACAAAAAAACCCGATACTTTCGTATCGGGTTTTGTTTTGCTCCTTCTCTAGGGCTCGAACCTAGGACCCTCTGATTAACAGTCAGATGCTCTAACCAACTGAGCTAAGAAGGAGTGTGCTTTTCTACTTAGCGAGTGCAAATATAAATTGTTTTTTAGTTTCTGCAAACATTTTTTAAAAAAAATTTAGCCAAATATTGCTTTATAGATATCATTACCATTCGCAAACAATACTAGCGCTATTAAAATAAAGAAACCAACCATTTGTGCATACTCCATAAATTTATCTCCAGGCTTTCTTCCAGATATCATTTCGTATAATAAAAACATAACATGACCACCATCTAACGCAGGTATTGGTAATAAATTTAAAACCCCTAACATAATAGATAAAAAGGCTGTAATGTTCCAAAACACTTGCCAGCTCCAAAAGCTAGGAAAGATATCGTAAATAGCTTTAAAGCCACCTACGCCTTTATACGCACCTGTACTTGGGGTAAAAATAGCACCTAATTGATCCCAATAGGAAACAACCTTGTCCTTAGCCTTACCTAAACCAACAGGAATAGACTCTAAAAAGCTATAATCTTTTACATCAAAGTTATAATACCCTAAAGTTTCTAAAGTTTCAGGGGTTGATGCTCCCGCTACAACAATACCTAATTTAGCATCTTTATTAACTTTAAGCGGTACATTTATTTCTTGTTCACCTCTTTTAACAGTGGCCGAAACGTCCTGACCTTTAAATTTTTCTAAAACCGTTTTAACCTCATCGGCATATTTAGTTTTAACACCGTTTAATCCTAAAAAGATATCACCTTGCTTTAAACCACTAGCCTTATTGTAAGACGTATCTGGAACTTGAATAACAACAAAAGGCTGTCTTAAGCTAATAAATCCGGTTTCTTTAGAATCTAATAATTGTGCTAAAAAATCTTCGGGCATAGTAACGGTAGATTGTTTACCATCACGCTCTATTAAAATCTCATTTCCAAATAGTACTTTTTCAGAAATTTCAGAAAAAGTCTCAATTTTATCGCCATCAACAGCTAATATTTTATCGCCTGTAAGTAAACCTGCATTATTTGCAACCGTACTTTCAATAACTAAACCATCGGTTATATTTTCATTTGGCAAAAACGTATCACCATAAAAATAACTCATCCCAATATAAATGAAAATGGCTAATAAAAAGTTAACCGTTACACCACCAAGCATAATAATTAAACGTTGCCATGCGGGTTTAGATCTAAATTCCCATGGCTGTGGTTCTTGTGCCATTTGTTCGGTATCCATACTCTCATCAATCATACCCGAAATCTTAACATAACCACCTAAGGGCAACCAACCAATACCATATTCTGTTCCGCCTATTTTTTTCTTAAACAAAGAGAACTTAACATCGAAAAATAAATAAAACTTTTCTACTCTTGTTTTAAAAGCCTTTGCAGGAATAAAATGCCCTAATTCGTGCAGTACAATTAGCAACGAAAGACTTAGTAAAAACTGAGATATCTTTATAACAAACTCCATATATAGCTTAACATTATTTTTTTAATCGCACAAAAGTAAGCTTTTAAACCAAGTTTAAAAAGAGAATCGCATAATGCCCTCTGTTTTAACACTATTTTATGCCTTAAGAAAAAGGTATTACACTAAAAATCATTGTATTTTTGTTACGTTTTAATAAAAAAACTCTTAAATGCTATCGTTTTTTAAAGATTATAAAGTGTTTGCCATAGTTTTTGGCGTTATTTCCATTATAATAATTACTATTATTTATAACACTTTAAATGTTTACCAACCGTTACCTATTTACCAACCCACCATGGTAAGTACAGAACTTGTTGATAGCACTATACAACATCAAAAAAAATATCATAAAATAGCCGATTTTAGTTTAACTAACCAAAACGGTAAAACTATTACTCAAGAGGACTACAAGGATAAAATTTACGTGGCCGATTTCTTTTTTACAACTTGCCAAACCATTTGCCCTATTATGACTACTAATATGGCGGAAATTCAAAACGAAATTTTAAACGATGATGAAGTTATGCTTCTCTCGCACTCGGTAACTCCTGAAATAGATACTGTTGCACAGTTAAAGCGTTATGCTATTAAAAAAGGTGTAAATGATAAAAAATGGAACTTGGTTACTGGCGATAAAAAAGAAATTTATAAACTAGCCAGAAAAAGCTATTTAGCCGTAAAAGATCAAGGCGATGGTGGCCCTTTTGACATGGTACATACCGAAAACTTTATGCTCATTGACAAAAAACGTCAAATACGAGGTTTTTATGATGGTACAAATACCGAAGATATTAAACGTCTACTAAAGGATATCGAAATACTTAAAGCATCTTATAACCATTAAAAAACATCTAAATTTTACTTGTATTTAGCATTTGGTAATTAACAACTGTTAAATATTTACTTAATTTAATAGGTTAAACTTTCTCCTTTTAAACTTTTACACTACTTTTGACTCTTTAAAATCAATCTAAATAAGCTTGCAAGACACTTTAGCACATTTAAAACGTGGAGAACGCGCCGTTATTACTGATGTTTCGTCTAGCCACATTCCCTTAAAGCTATTAGAAATGGGCTGTTTACCAGGGATTTCAGTAGAACTAGTTCAAGTTGCGCCATTTCAAGACCCAATGTATTTAAATATAAACGGGTCGCACTTAGCTATTAGAAAAGAAACTGCTTCTCATATTTTAATTGAAAAAGTGGCATATGAGTAAACAAATAAATGTCGCTCTAATTGGTAATCCTAATACGGGAAAAACATCGGTTTTTAATGCCTTAACGGGATTAAATCAAAAAGTTGGAAATTATCCAGGTATTACAGTCGAAAAGAAACAAGGCATTTGCAAATTACCGCGTGGTGTAAAAGCACATATTATAGATTTACCTGGTACTTACAGTTTAAATGCATCGTCGCTAGACGAAAATGTTGTAATTGAACTTTTACTAAATAAAAACGATAAAGATTTTCCTGATATTGCAGTTGTAGTTACCGATGTTGAAAACCTAAAACGAAATCTTTTACTCTTTACACAAATTAAAGATTTACAGATTCCTACTTTACTGGTTATCAATATGGCCGACCGCATGACTCGCAAGGGTATTTCGTTAGATATCGATTACTTAGAATCGAAACTAAACACAAAAATTGCCCTAGTAAGTACTAGAAAAAACACAGGTATAGACACCTTAAAACAGCTAATTTCTAACTACAAAGACATATCTGTTAAGCCCTGTTTAGACATGTCTAAAATTGATCCTGTATATTTTGAAGACTTAAAAAAAACATTTCCTAGCCAATTAATTTATAAATTGTGGCTTGTTATTACCCAAGATGTAAATTTTGGTACCATTTCTAGAAAAGAATTTAAAACGGTTGAAGATTTTAAAACCAAGCAAAAAGGAGATTTAAAAAGGCTTCAACAAAAAGAAACTATAAAGCGTTATCAATTTATAAATGAAGTCCTTAAAAAAGGAAAAACTGTAGATTTATCTCAAGCCAAAGATTTACGCACTAAATTAGATCGTGTTTTAACGCATAAAGTTTGGGGCTATGTTATTTTTGCCGCCATTTTACTGCTCATTTTTCAAGCTATTTACGATTGGTCTGGTATTCCAATGGACTTTATAGACGAATCGTTTTCATCCCTTAGTGAATGGGTAAAAAACCAATTACCAAAAGGTGCTTTTACCAATTTACTAGCCGAAGGTATTATACCTGGCTTAGGTGGTATTGTAATATTTATTCCGCAAATAGCCTTTCTATTCTTATTTATGGCTATACTAGAAGAATCTGGTTATATGAGTCGCGTGGTGTTTTTAATGGATAGAATCATGCGCCGTTTTGGAC
The DNA here is from genome assembly GCF_900112595.1 of Algibacter pectinivorans. Classification (GTDB taxonomy): domain Bacteria; phylum Bacteroidota; class Bacteroidia; order Flavobacteriales; family Flavobacteriaceae; genus Algibacter_B; species Algibacter_B pectinivorans. The sequence goes on from NZ_FOMI01000002.1 coordinate 147,236, forward strand.
TAAGTGGAAAAAGTGTAGTACCACTAATTTCTGGAACAGCTTGTGCTATTCCTGCAATTATGGCAACACGTAATATTGAAAGCTGGAAAGAACGTCTAATCACCATTTTAGTAACACCATTTACAACCTGTGCTGCGCGTTTACCGGTTTACCTTATAATTATCGCACTGGTAATACCCGAAAATCGCATTTTTGGTTTAAGCTACCAAGCGCTAACCCTAATGCTACTTTATCTTATTGGTTTCGGGACCGCCATTACTTCAGCATATATTTTAAACAAAGTTCTAAAAATAAAAGGCAAAACATTTTTTGTAATAGAAATGCCTAATTACAAATTACCACTGTTTAAAAATGTAGCGATTACGGTAATAGAAAAAACAAAAGCTTTTATATTTGGCGCAGGTAAAATAATTTTAGCAATTTCTATTGTACTTTGGTTCCTAGCATCATACGGCCCAGGCGAACAATTTAATAATGCCGAAAACATAATCCAAACAACCTATGCCTCCAAAGACCTATCTTCAGAAGACATTCAAAATAAAATAGCTTCGCATAAGTTAGAACACTCGTTTATAGGTATTGCAGGTCATGCCATAGAACCCGTTATAAGACCTTTGGGTTACGACTGGAAAATTGGTATTGCACTAATAAGCAGTTTTGCAGCCCGCGAAGTGTTTGTAGGTACATTAGCTACTATTTACAGTGTTGGTAGCGATGAAGAAGAAACCATAAAAAACCGAATGGCAGGCGAGGTAAATCCTATTTTAGGAGGCCCTTTATTCACCTTAGCTTCTGGGATATCTCTTCTATTATTCTATGCCTTTGCTATGCAGTGCATGAGTACCTTAGCTATTGTAAAAAAAGAAACCAACAGCTGGAAATGGCCTTTATTACAACTCGTTATTATGACGGTTTTTGCTTACCTTGTAGCATTAATGGCTTTTCAATTTTTGAAATGAAACTAGTTTAATTTCGACTTATAGAACATGAACGACATTATTCAAAACATATTAGTTTTTACAGCAATGGCTTTAGCCTTAACTTTTTTGGTTAAAAAATTCTTCTGGAAAAAATCCAAACCAAAAAAAGCATGTGGTGGCGACGATGGTTGTGGCTGCCATTAAGCACAAATAAATTTAAAACAAATTGCATTTACCCTCTGCATATTTACACTTTTTATTGTTTCTTTATGTTCTTACAAACAAACTTAAATAACCAATGAGAAAATCACTTTTACTTTCAATAATTACATTCGTATTATTTTCAATAAGCACCAAAGCTCAAAAAAGAGGACAAACAATTACTTTATTTGATGAAGACTTAAGTCTTTTTGAGAAATGGAATGGCGTACCACACAAAACTATTCAAGGCCTGCCAGAAGGCACTTATCAATCAGACAATGTGCATAAAGGAACAGCCTTAGGCCTAAATAACGACCTAAAAAATGTTTTCACAATTATTAAAGAAAACAATGAGCCTGTGTTAAAAATTACAGGCGAAATTTATGGCGGCTTAACCACTATAGCATCTTACAAAAATTATCATTTAAGCATCTATTTTAAATGGGGCGATAAAAAATGGGAACCAAGACTAGAAGATCTTAGAGATTCTGGTATTTTATATCATGCCCACGGCGAACACGGAAGCTTTTGGAATACTTGGAAAGCAAGTTTAGAATATCAAGTACAAGAAACCGACTTAGGCGATTTTATTCCCCTTGGTGGCACAACAGGACAACCTAAAGTTGAAATTAGAGGTACTCAAGCAACACCAAGAAATAAATACAATCCTAACTCTAACGTATATTTAGAAAAAATAGGCTATACAAGCGCCTCCAAAGAGCTAGACATGCCTCATGGCGAATGGAATCATTTAGAAATTTACGTAGTTGGCAACGATGCTGTTCATCTTGTAAATGGCGAAATTGTTATGGTTATAGAAAATGCTACAAAAAAAGATGGCAGTATTTTAGACCAAGGACAAATACAATTACAATCTGAAGCTGCCGAATGCTACTACAAACAATTCACTTTAACAGGTATTAAAAAATTTCCTAAAAAAATAAAAAAACAGGTTAAGTTTAAATAAATTTAAGACAACTTAATAAATAAATTATTCGCAATAAGGTTTGAAATAATAAGCAAATTATTATTTACATTTATAGTTACCGAATTATCAAAAGCTTCCTTATGCATAACAGTTAACTTAGTACCTAAGGCAATTTCATTCTTATCTAAGTATTTTAAAAATTCAGAAGAAGAATCTTTAACACCTACACAAATACAGGTATCGTAAATTTGTGCTTGAGATAGTAATATTTTATCAATACTCTTTATTTTACCTGTTTCGTCTGGAATAGGATCTCCATGTGGGTCGTGCGTAGGATACTCCAAAAAAGCGTCTAACTGTTTAATTAATTTTTCAGATTTAATATGCTCTAATTGCTCTGCAACTTCATGAATTTCATCCCAAGAAAAATTAAGTTTTTCAACTAAAAAAACCTCCCAAAGGCGATGCTTTCTAACAATACCAACGGCTATATGCTTACCTTGTTTGGTTAAAGCCACACCTTGGTACTTTTTATAATCAACATAGCCTTTCTCCGATAATTTTTTTACCATATCGGTAACAGAAGACGCCTTAGTTTCCATAGCTTTAGCTAGCGCATTTGTACTTACATTGTTTTCACCTTGCTTTGCTAAATGATATATTTCCTTTATATAGTTTTCCTCTGTTAACGTAACCATTAAATTATTTTTTAGATAACACAAATATAATTAAAATAATGTTTTAAAAATATTTTTAGTCTAGTCTAAAAATATTTTTATATTTACAAAAAAATAATATGAAACATAAAATACAGTTATTTATTTTCCTAATAAATATTTCAGTTACAGCACAAACCATAACAGGCAAAATAACCACCAATAATACCAACCTTCCTTTTGTAAATATTTACCTTAAAGGAACCCAAAAAGGAGCGGTATCTAAAGAAAACGGAACTTATACTATTTTAAATGTAAAACCAGGAAAATACACTTTAGTAGCCTCTTTTACAGGTTACCAAACTCAGAAAAAAAACATAACTATAGAAAAAAACAATTTGATTGTAAATTTAGATTTACCAGAGTCTGAACTATTAGATCAAATTACTATTACAGGTACGCTAAAAGCAGTAAAAAGATTAGAAAGCCCTGTACCAGTTGAAGTATACTCTCCAACATTTTTTAAAAAAAATCCAACACCAAACATTTTTGACGCCTTACAGAATGTTAATGGCGTTAGGCCGCAATTAAATTGTAATGTTTGTAACACTGGCGACATTCATATAAACGGTCTAGAAGGTCCTTATACTTTAGTTCTTATTGATGGTATGCCAATAGTTAGTGGGCTATCTACAGTTTACGGTTTATCAGGCATACCCAATTCATTAATCGAGCAAGTAGAAGTTGTAAAAGGTCCAGCATCATCACTTTACGGTAGTGAAGCCGTTGGAGGTCTCATTAACATTATCACAAAATTACCCGAACATGCTCCACTATTTTCATTAGATAACTATGTAAGTGGTTGGGGAGAAGCTAATTTTGATGTAGGATTTAAATCTCGGGTTGGAAAAAAAGCCAATGTGTTGGTTGGAGCTAACTACTTTAAATATTCCAATGCCATAGACAACAATAACGATAATTTTACAGATGTTACCCTGCAGGATCGTATTTCTGTATTTCAAAAATGGAATTTTAAACGACAAAATCATCGTCTTTTTTCAATAGCAGGTCGATATTTTTACGAAGATAGATGGGGTGGCGAAATGCAATGGAATAAAACCTTTAGAGGCGGAAACCAAGTGTATGGAGAAAGTATTTATACCAAACGTTACGAACTTATAGGAAACTACCAGTTACCTATTTCAGAAAAAGTTAATTTTCAGTTTTCATACTCAGACCACGACCAGAATTCGGTATACGGAGATACTAGATACTTAGCCCAACAACGTATAGGGTTCGGACAATTAACTTGGGATAAAAAACTAAAAAACAACGATTTACTATTTGGCATAGCAGCACGATATAATTATTATAACGACAACACCACTGCCACCATAAATCCAGACCAAATTACCATACCTTCAGTATTTGTACAAGACGAAATTAAACTTTCAAACAAAAGTAACCTACTCCTTGGAGCTAGATACGATTACGACAAAAGACACGGCTCTATCTTTACCCCTCGATTAGCCTATAGATTTAAACCAACAGAAAACGACATTATTAGGCTAAATGCCGGAACAGGTTTTAGAGTTGTAAATCTATTTACCGAAGATCATGCGGCACTTACAGGGGCTAGAGACGTTATTATTAATGGCACGTTACGCCCAGAACAATCATACAACATCAATCTAAATTATCTTAAAAAGCTATATACCAAAGGCGGTCAAATTTTCACCTTCGACGCTTCGGCATGGTACACCTATTTTACAAATGCCATACTACCAGATTACGACACTAATCCTAATCAAATTATATACGCCAATTTAAATGGAAACTCTGTATCTAAAGGCTTTAGTTTAAATATAGACACTAATATAGATGCAGGCCTAAAGGCTTCAATAGGTGCTACAATTCAAGAAGTATCACAAACCAACAACGGTATTAAAACCCAACAAATATTAACCGAAAAATTTACCGGAGTATGGTCACTAACCTATAAAAATTTTCCAACTAATTTAACCATAGACTACACCGGCAATATTTACGGTCCTATGCGGTTACCCTTAATAAGTGACCTAGATCCACGCAGCGAATACTCGCCAACCTGGAGCATTCAAAACATTCAATTAACCTACACCAGTAAAGCCAACTTAGAGTTTTATGGCGGCGTAAAAAATCTATTAAACTGGACACCAAACCAAGGAAATCCTTTTATAATAGCTAGAGCAAACGACCCATTCGATAAAAACGTAGAATTCAACGCGCAAGGCAACGTAATACCAACAGCACAAAACCCTTATGCACTAACCTTCGACCCGTCGTATGTTTACGCCCCAAACCAAGGTAGACGATTATTTTTTGGTTTAAGGTATACTTTAAACTAAATTTAACCCATTAAAACGCACAAAAAGAGCAGCTAAACAACCCAGAAAGGAATGAAAAAAATAATATTAATATGCCTAACAACTATAATAATTACAAGTTGTAAAAACGAAAAACAAACCAACGGAAAACTTAACGTCGTTACCACCACCTCCATGATAACCGATTTGGTTAAAAACATAGGCGGCCAACACATTAACCTACAAGGCTTAATGGGCAGTGGCGTAGACCCACATTTATATAAAGCAAGCGAAGGCGATGTCACCAAACTCTCCAGCGCCGATATTATTTTTTACAACGGCCTACACCTAGAAGGCAAATTGGTGGAAGTTTTCGAGAAAATGAAAAACATAAAAACCATTGCCATTAGCGATGCTATAGACAAAAACACCCTAATAGGCTCAGAGTATTTTGCCTCCAATTACGATCCACACATTTGGTTTAACGTCGATTATTGGATACAAGCCACAACCTTTGTAACCCAAAAACTTAGCGAAGCCATCCCAGAGCACAAGGACGCTTTTCAAACCAATGGCGCTAACTACATAAAACAATTAGAAAGCCTAAAAGCAAAATTAACCGCCAAAATAGAAACACTTCCAAAAGAACAACGTATTTTAGTAACAGCACACGATGCCTTTAACTATTTCGGAAAATCTTTTGGCTTCGAAGTCGTTGGTTTGCAAGGCATATCAACAGCCACCGAAGCCGGAGTGCAAGACGTTCAAAAACTATCAAGCTTCATTATAGAAAAGAAAGTGAAGTCCATTTTTATTGAAAGTTCGGTACCAAAACGCACCATCGAAGCCCTTCAAGCAGCCGTAAACTCAAAAGGTCACAATGTAACCATTGGCGGCTCTTTGTACTCCGATGCTTTAGGAAATTCCGGAACCATAGAAGGCACATATATAGGCATGTTCGAGTATAATGTAAACACCATAATAAATGCATTAAAGTAATTTTATTCGAAGCTATTTCCTGCTATACGCTATATCTTTTTTTGCCATATATGGCAGCAAAAAAAGGATGCCGCTTCTATCAGGGCTAAATCATCAGCCAAGGCCGGTTTAAAATTAACCATTTGAAGAGTACAAAATAGAGCATAGAAAATTTAAAAAAAAATAAAAAATAAAAGAAAGTCAACACCCAAGTTTCGACACAGTCGAAATCATCAATCTGCAGAAATAAAGAGCGAAGGCATGGCGTCGCAAAGCGCAGCTTTAAGCGCGAAATTCCGAGAGCGAATGGTGCTTTAGCAATTTCCTCAGATTGATATGATTTTTTGGTTCGTTTTGCATCAAGGCAAAATGAACATCTAAAAAAACAGAATATGGCGCAATCATCAGAAACAAACAAAAACGAAACATCTGTAGGTGCAATAGCCGTAAAAGTAGACGACCTCACCGTAGCCTACAACTACAAACCCGTACTTTGGGATATCGATTTAGAAATCCCAGAAGGCGTACTTATGGCCATTGTAGGACCAAACGGCGCCGGAAAATCAACATTAATTAAGTCTATTTTAGGCATATTAAAACCCATAGCCGGAAGTGTCGAAATTTTTGGCAAGCCCTACGAAAAACAACGCCAAATTGTAGCCTACGTGCCACAAAAAGGAAGTGTAGATTGGGATTTCCCAACAACAGCCTTAGACGTTGTAACCATGGGAACTTACGGAAGTTTAGGCTGGATAAAACGCCCAGGACAAAAAGAAAAAAAAGCAGCTTTAGAAGCGCTTGAAAAAGTGGGCATGCTACCCTTTAAAAACCGACAAATAAGTCAGCTTTCTGGTGGTCAACAGCAGCGTATATTTTTAGCACGAGCCTTAGTACAAAACGCTTCTATTTATTTTATGGACGAACCCTTTCAAGGTGTCGATGCCACAACCGAAATAGCAATAATCAATATTTTAAAAGAATTACGAAAAGCCGGAAAAACGGTAATTGTAGTCCATCACGATTTACAAACCGTACCAGAGTATTTCGATTGGGTAACCTTTTTAAACGTAAAAAAAATAGCCACAGGACCTGTTAAAGATATTTTTAACGACGATAACTTAACAAAAACCTATGGTATAAATTATAAAGTGAGTATACAGGAGTAAACAGCCCCCTAACCCCCAAAAGGGGAACTCAAATCTCTCCTGCAAGGTTTCAAAAACCTTGTAGGTATAAAATTAAATACAAAATAAGCAATCAATAACAATAAACAGTACTTACTCGATTGCATAAAAACAGAAACTAATTCCTTTCTAAAATAGGAAAGGTGGATTATAAAAAAAGGAAGCCATTCCTGCTTTTGCAAAAATTATGGATATAACAGAATACATAAAACTAGTTTTTACAGACTACACCCTAAGAACAATTACCTTAGGCACCGCCATTTTGGGAGCCGTTACAGGTATGCTAGGTAGTTTTGCTGTACTGCGTAAACAAAGTCTTTTAGGCGATGCTATTTCTCACGCCGCCTTACCAGGTATTGCCATTGCTTTTTTAATTACAGGCGCAAAAGACAGCAATGTGCTATTATTAGGCGCATTAGTTAGCGGACTCATTGGCACATTCTGGATAAAAGGCATTATTAGTAAAACCCATTTAAAGTCAGATACCGCATTAGGCTTAATTCTCTCGCTCTTTTTTGGTTTTGGTATGCTTTTACTCACCTTCATTCAAAAACAACCTAACGCAAACCAAGCAGGCTTAGATAAATACTTGTTCGGTCAAGCCGCCACGTTAGTAGAAAGCGACGTTTGGCTAATGGCGATTGTTACAGGTGCCTGTTTATTTGTTTTATTACTATTCTGGAAAGAATTTAAAATCCTGCTTTTCGATGCCGATTACACCAAAACACTTGGCTTTAACACCAAATTTATCGATGTTTTAATAACCACATTCATTGTTTTAGCCATCGTTTTAGGCTTACAAACTGTAGGCGTAGTTTTAATGAGCGCCATGTTGCTCGCTCCTGCTGCCGCTGCAAGACAATGGACCAATAGTTTAAGTGTTATGGTTTTTCTAGCAGCAATATTTGGAGCATTTTCAGGCGTGTTCGGTACCGCAATTAGCGCCAGCCAAAACAATCTTTCTACCGGACCTGTTATTGTTCTGGTTGCGGGTATTTTTGTATTAGTATCCTTTATTTTTTCGCCCAATCGTGGCTTATTATTCAAACAATTACGTTTTATAAAAAACCGTCGCGATTTAGAATTGCAAAAAACCCTTTCCTTCATGTTTCATATAGCAGAAACACACGAAAATATTTCGCATCCGCATACCATAAAAATTTTAAATAATTTTCAAGGTTTCACAAAAGGCACTCTTCAAAAATTAGTAGAAAAAAACTATGTAAAACTGGATGGCACCATGTGGAGTTTAACGGACGAAGGCTTTAAAACAGCATCAAATTTGTATAACCAACAAACGAGTAACAATGAGTAATGCGCAAATAGAAATACAGCTAATTGCAAGTTTGGTTGCCATAGCTTGTGCCATACCAGGAACCTTTTTGGTATTACGAAAAATGGCCATGATTAGCGATGCTATTAGCCATTCCATTTTACCCGGAATTGTTATTGGATTTTTTATTACTCAAGATTTAAACTCACCTTTACTTATTTTACTTGCTGCTTTAACCGGAATTATTACCGTAGTTTTGGTCGAATACATTCAAAAAACAGGCTTGGTAAAAGAAGATACCGCTATTGGGTTAGTGTTTCCTATTCTGTTTAGTATTGGTGTAATAATGATAGCAAAAAATGCTAACGATGTGCATCTCGATGTTGATGCCGTTTTACTAGGCGAACTCGCTTTTGCTCCTTTTGATAGGCTTATTATTGCAGGATTAGATGTTGGCCCTAAATCCCTTTGGATTATTGGCAGTATTTTAATAATAACCATTGGCTTACTATTGGCCTTTTTTAAAGAATTAAAAGTAAGCACCTTTGATGCTGGCTTATCAGCGGCATTAGGGTTCTCACCAGCTGTTATACATTATGGATTAATGACAGTTTCGTCTGTTACCACAGTTGGCGCATTCGATGCTGTTGGTGCCATACTAGTAGTTGCCTTAATGATTGCCCCTGCAGCAACAGCATATTTACTAACAAACGAATTAAAACGCATGCTTATCTACGCCATTTGTTTTGGCGTATTTAGCGCTATTGCAGGATATTGGTTAGCACATGTGCTCGATGCATCTATTGCAGGATCTATAACCACCATGTTAGGACTACTATTTTTGGTTGTATATCTATTTGCACCAAGAAAAGGGATTATTGCAGTGATGTATCGCGAAAAGCAACAACGTACAGAGGTCTCTTTATTAACCTTTTTATTGCATTTAAAAAACCATTCCGAAGAGCGCGAGCGCCATGTTAATCACCTTAACGAGCATATAAATTGGCAAAAAGTACGCTCTAAAACAGTTTTAGATTTAGCATTAAAAAATAACATGATTCAGTTTGATAAAAATATTGTGTCCCTAACCGAAAAAGGCGAACAATTTACATCTCAAGCTATCGATTATATTATTACAAATCAAGATAATAAGATTGAACACATGAAAGATGATTTCTTTTTGTTTAGAGGCTAATATTACTATAAATGACACATACCAAACCAAAACTTATTTACTTTCTTTTTAGTGTAATTCTTCTTTTTACAAGTTGTAAAAACGCTAACAAAAGCATAGATTTTGAATTGCAAGACGGCGATTTACTTTTTCAAGATACAGGAACAGACGCCATTGATAATGCTATAAAATCGGTTACAGCAACGGCATTTGCAAAAAACTATTCTCATGTTGGAATAGCGATGCAAACCCAAGGCAATTGGTTTGTTTTAGAAGCTATTCCTGAAAAAGGCATTACCAAAACACCTATTCAAGATTTTTTAAACCGAAATAAAAATGACCAAAATAAATCTAGAACTACAGTGGCTAGACTGGATGAAAATTATGGCCAATATATTCCGAAAGCCATCGAATATGGACTAAAACGATTAGGCTTACCTTACGACAAGGTTTTTTTATGGGACGATACCAGTTACTATTGCTCTGAATTGGTTTACAAAATGTTTTCTTACCAGGATTTAAAAAACAACCCTACACCATTCAAGAATCAACCTATGACTTTTAAAGACAGTACAGGTAAAACGGCTACTGGATGGATTGACTATTACAAGCAACTTAACCAACCTATTCCAGAAGGCGATATAGGCACCAACCCTAACCTTATGGCTGGAAGTCCGCATGTAACATTCATTCATGATTACTCTAAATAGTTACTCATGGCACAGCACAACGAACTTGGTAAAAAAGGCGAACAATTAGCAGTAGATTTTCTTCTGAAAAACAACTACGCCATTATGGAACGCAACTACCGATTTGATAAAGCTGAAGTAGATATTATTGCTCAAAAAAAGGATATTTTAGCCATTATAGAAGTAAAAACACGCTCGACTACCGATTTTGGAAATCCGCAAGACTTTGTAAAACCCAAACAAATTAAGCGTTTAGTAAAGGCGGTTGACGAATATGTTACCGTAAACGATTTAGATGTTGAAGTTCGGTTTGATATTATTGCTATTGTAAAAGAAGGTAAAGGCTATAATATTGAGCATTTAGAAAATGCTTTTTACCATTTTTAAAACTACTCTTCCCCTACCTCAAAATATTCTTTTAGAACCTCGAAATCTAAAGGTTTAGCAGTAATTTTTTTGTCCTTATCTAATACAAAATATGTTGGCGTTGAAGATACGCCGTAGGCATTACCTATTTTGTTATCCCATTTTCCTTTTCCATAAACATGAATAAACTCCGGATAATCATAAGTTAAATTTTTCCAACCATAAGGCTCGTCTTCCAAACCTATGGCAACCACTTTTACTTTGTTTTTTTGGAAGGTATTTACAAACTTTTGCAATTGTGGTATCTCATCTAAACAATGAGAACAGGTACTACTCCAAAAAACGACAATGTAATTTTCGGCACCTTTTAAATCGGTTAGTTTTTTAGTTATAACCTTGCCCTTTTCTTCTATTTCAATATTAAAATTAGGCGCTACAGTACCTTTCGAAAGGTTTTTATATAAAATTAAATCTTTTAATAATTGCTGGTCATTCAATTTAACAGCAACATCCATTAAATAGTTTTCACTTATATAGTTAGCCACAGCTTCTTCTCTTAAATCGGCCATTTGTTGCCACAAATCAAATAACAAAATACGTTGTACTTCTTTTGGAGCCGTTTTCATATGACCGAAAACGACATCGATATTTTCTTTGTAATTTTCAACCTCATCTTTAGTATCAGAAGACATTCCAAACACATAATTAAGCATGCGTTCTTCTAAAAAACTAGAACTTTGAAGCACTGGATTATTAAAATCTACATAATCAAAATAGTGCGCTTTTAAATTAGCAATATAGGTTTCAACAGGCTCGATAGTTTCTGGCACATAAGGTTTATTAGCTTTTATAAACGCTAATGCTCTTGTACCTTGTGCTGCTTTCTCGAAATTCTCTTGCGTTTCCTTTTGCGTTTTAAATATGGCTTTTAAAGCCTTTTTATCTTCGCTCTCCTGACTAAAATAATTACCTATACTTTGGGTAACCATAGACATGCTATTGGTGTAAGCTGCTAATAATTTGTTTTCGGTAGATTTAATAAACTCAACCCCAGTTTCAGAATTAAACGTTAGTTCGATATCTTCTTTTCCGTTGTAAATAATATCAAAATTATAATCTTCTTGAGGCACTGCATATACCAAACGGTAAGTGCCTTTAGTTTTTGTAGAATCTAACTTAAACTCAAAACTTCCATCTTCCTTAATTTCCGCATTGGTAACATAATCCGATATGGTTGGATTTACTTTATACAACAAGGCAAAATTATAATCTTTTGCAGGTGTAAATTTACCTTTAATAGTATGTTGTGCTATTAATAAACCTGGAAGTAGTAGTGTTAAAAGTAATAAGCGTTTCATTTATGTAATATTATTTTCTAATTAAAAATCAATAATTAAGCCACAATTGACTTTAAGGCTTCTAAAGCTTGTTTAATAGTTTTAATAGCATCAAAACTTAGCATTAATCGTAAACCATTTCTAGTTTGCTTCTCTTTCATTTTACAAGCCCCAGGATTTTTTTGTACAAACTGTAAGACTTTAGTAAAATTAGGACTCTGATAAAAACTACTTTGCTGGTCGTTAATAAAATACCCTATTAACCTGCCTTTTTTCATGATAACTTTTTCGAATCCTATTTTAGTAGCTAACCACTTTATTTGGACACTATTTAATAAATCGGTCACTTGTTTTGGTAAAGCTCCAAAACGGTCGATTAATTCCTTTTCAAAGGTATGCAATTCTTCTTCGGTTTTCAGGTTGTTTAGCTGGGTATATAAACTTAATCGTTCGGCAATATTATTAACGTAACTATCTGGAAATAGAAGCTCAAAATCAGTATCGATGGTTACATCTTTTACATACACTTTATCGGCTTCATCTTCATCATACAAATCTTTAAATTCGGTTTCCTTAAGCTCGTCGATAGCTTCGTTTAGAATTTTTTGATACGTATCAAACCCAATTTCGTTAATAAATCCACTTTGCTCACCACCTAATAAATCGCCAGCACCACGGATTTCTATATCTTTCATGGCAATATTAAAACCACTCCCTAACTCGGTAAATTGCTCTAGTGCTGTTATTCGTTTTCTAGCATCATCAGTCATTGCAGAATATTCTGGAGTAATAAAATAACAGAATGCTTTTTTGTTGCTTCTACCAACACGACCACGCATTTGGTGTAAATCGCTTAACCCAAAATTATTGGCGTTATTTATAAAAATAGTATTCGCATTAGGAACATCTAACCCGCTTTCTACTATGGTTGTACTCACTAAAACATCGAACTCGCCATCCATAAAAGCCAGCATAAGTTGCTCTAGTTTTTTGCCATCCATTTGGCCATGGCCTATACCAATTTTTGCGTCTGGAACTAAACGCTGAATTAATCCGGCAACTTCTTTAATATTTTCAATACGGTTATGTATAAAATAAATTTGTCCGCCACGTTCTATCTCATAACTTACCGCATCCCTAATAGTCTCTTCGCTAAAACGAATAACATGACTTTCTATTGGGTATCGATTTGGTGGAGCGGTTGTAATAACCGACATATCGCGAGCCGCCATTAAACTAAACTGTAAAGTTCTAGGAATTGGTGTTGCGGTTAGCGTTAACACATCGACATTTTCCTTTATGGTTTTAAGTTTTTCTTTTACAGCAACGCCAAATTTTTGCTCTTCATCGACAATTAAAAGCCCTAAATCTTTAAACTTTACGTTTTTATTTACCAGTTGATGCGTACCGATAATAATATCGACTTTTCCTTGCTCTAAACGCTCTAATGTTTCTCGTTTTTCTTTGGCCGTTCTAAAGCGGTTAACATAATCGACAGTAACCGGAAAATCCTTTAAACGCTTAGCAAACGATCTAGAATGTTGATACGCCAAAATAGTAGTTGGTACCAAAACTGCAACTTGTTTGCCATTATCGACAGCCTTAAATGCTGCACGAATAGCCACTTCGGTTTTACCAAAACCTACATCACCACAAATTAAGCGATCCATAGGGCGTTCGCTTTCCATATCGGCTTTAATATCTGCGGTTGCAGTACTTTGGTCTGGTGTGTCTTCATAAATAAAAGAAGCTTCCAGCTCGTGTTGCATGTAGCTATCTGGATTGTATTGAAAGCCTTTTTCGGTTTTACGTTTAGCGTATAGTTTTATTAAATTAAAAGCTACATGTTTTACACGCGCTTTAGTTTTTTGCTTTAAGGTTTTCCATGCATTACTTCCTAATTTATAAACTTTAGGCGGCTTACCATCTTTACCATTAAACTTGGTAATTTTATGCAAGGAATGAATACTTAAATACAGTACATCGCGTTCGCCATAAACCAATTTAATAGCTTCCTGCTTTTTACCTTCAACATCTATTTTTTGAAGCCCACCAAAACGCCCTATACCATGATCGATATGCGTTACATAATCGCCAATATCTAGATTTGTAAGCTCTTTTAATGTAATGGCTTGCTTTTTAGCATAACCGTTTTTAAGCTGAAATTTATGATAACGCTCGAAAATTTGATGATCGGTATAGCAAACTATCTTACTATCATGATCTATAAACCCTTGATGCAGCGATAAAATTATGGTGTTATAAGGCGCAACTTCTAGATTAGAATCGTCGAAAATATCATGAAAACGTTTGGCTTGTTGTTCGCTAACACAGGCAATATAATTAGTGTACCCTTTATTATGATTAGCGTTTAAATCTTCAATAAGTAAATTGAATTGCTTGTTAAATGCGGGTTGTGGCGTGGTATCGAATACAATTTGATTACTTAAATCCTTAGAAAAAACATTTTGCGTACCAAACTCTATAATAGAAAAATCGAGTAATTGCTTTTTTAATAGCGTGGCATTACAGAATAACTCTTGGGGTTTAGCATGTTTTATTTCGCCGGAGAGTTTATTATACGCCACTTCGGCCTTTTCAAAAAACTCATCGATTCTAGAAAATAGTAAATCGGCATTTTTTAAACAGATTACTGTTTTTTGGGCAATGTATTTTAAGAAACTCTGTCGGGATTCCTCAAGAAGCTTATTAGCCACGTTAGGAATGATGTTGATTTTTTTAATTTGCTCGATGGATAATTGCGTTTCCACATCGAAAGTTCGAATACTATCTACCTCATCGCCAAAAAACTCAATTCTATATGGCACATCGTTAGAAAATGAAAATACATCTACAATACCGCCACGTACTGAAAACTCACCAGGTTCGGTTACAAAATCGACACGTTTAAACTTGTACTCGAATAGCATTTCATTTACAAAGTCGATTGATAAACTATCATTTACACCAACCTTTAAGGTATGGCGTTCCAACTCTTTTCTAGTTACTACCTGCTCGAAAAGGGCATCGGGATAGGTTACAATTACGGCTGGTTTTTTTTGCGAATTTATCCGGTTTAAAACCTCGGCACGTAATAGTACATTGGCATTGTCGGTTTCTTCTATTTCGTAAGGCCTGCGGTAACTACCCGGATAAAACAACACATCTTTAGTACTTAATAACTGCTCTAAATCGTTTAGATAGTGCGCAGCTTCTTCTTTGTCGTTAAAAACCAATAAAAATGGTTTGTCGGCTGCTTTAAAAATGCTAGAAATAACAAAAGAAAAAGACGACCCTACAAGCCCTTTAATATGTGTTTTAGACCCAGTTTGGGCCATAGTAGTTTGCAGATTTTGCGTTTGCAAAGCCTGTAAATAGGTTTGAGAGATACTCGTTTTACTCACCTAATTTTGTTTTGAAGTGCAAATATACGGTTTAGAATTATTTTTTAGTGGATTTGCCATGATTGAACCCTGTTAAAAATAATTGTGATGCCAAATAAATAGTTGTACACCCGAGTTAGGGATTGCACTGAAAAGCCCACATCGGAGGAACGTAGCGAGGACTTGTAAGGAAAAGCCCGACCGCCTGTGCTGAGCGCAGGCGAAGGATGTGGTAACCTGCTAGTAGGCAGGCAGGCACCCAAAAAAGTAAACTTTCAATTCAAAATATTAAAAAAAATATGTAGGTTTGCACCACTAAATAAAAAAAATATTATGTCGTTTTCAGATTTATTTGACAGTGGTTTTAAGAAGCGTAATGAGAGTCATTTTGCATCGATAGTTCGAGTTGCCATGGCCGATGGTGTTATTACACCAGAAGAACAAGCCTTTTTAGACCGTTTGGCGCAACGTTTAGAAATTGGCGAAGGCGATTACAAAACTATTTTAAAAAATTACAATTCGCACGCCATTAACCCGCCTGCGTCTTACGACTTACGTTTAGAGCGTTTGTACGATTTGGTACGTATGGTACATGTAGATAATATTAAAGGAGACCCTGAGCACTTGCTTTTAAATAAAATTGCTGTAGGTCTTGGTTTTCATGCTGTAAATGTAAAATACATTATAGACAAAGCGTTAACGTTAGTAAGTAATGGTACAGATTTAGACAATTTTATTGATCAAATTAAAAATATGAATAGATAATATATTTAAAATATATTTAAAAAAGCGCTCCAATTAGAGCGCTTTTTTTTGCCTCAGTTTTTCGACTTTTTAATTAAAAACGATAAAAAACAGAAATTTTAACACATACAATTTTGTAGGAAATCTAAAACTAATCTTATTTTTTTGTACATTTACCTGTATCGTAATAATATAATTTTTCACCTTTCCCTAAGAGTTTTTTTGTCATAATCTGTTTTTAAAGCATCCCTTTTTCAAGGATTTTATGACGCATAGCAATTTTATAACCACTTAATTTATGTGCTATGAAAGTGACTCGTAATTCGACATTAATTTCAATATTAAAACGGCTAGTAAAACCTTCTAAGGTCACCGATTCCGTTTATAATTTAGCGCCTTATATCCGCGAGAAATCTATTATTGCCTTTAATTTTATTAACCCACATTTTAAATAATAATATTATGAGTAATAAACCTTTTCATTTAGGCATAACCATGGCAGGTGCTGTATCTGCTGGGGCATATACGGCGGGATTTATAGATTATCTTTTTGAAATTTTAGAAAAATGGGAAGAACAAAAATCTGTGATTAGAAAAAAAATAAGTAACAACCAGGTATTAACGCCCTACGAAAAGCAAATTCCGCTACACGATGTTTCTATTGAAGCACTTGGTGGCGCATCGGCAGGCGGAATGGTTGGCATGATAACAGCACTTTCTACATTTTCGAAAACACCGCCAGTAAAATTACCTACCAATCTTAAAACAGGTAATATTTTATATGATAGTTGGGTACTTTTGGATGACGACGATAAGGTAAAGACCTTCGAAAAAATGTTGAACACCGAAGATTTAGATTCTAGTGATGATATACCGTCACTATTAAACTCTAAGCCTATAGATCGTATTGCAGACAAGGTTTTTAACGAATTAGTATCTGAAGTACAAAAAAGAGAAAGACCACGTTATATTTCTGAAGATTTAAGAATTATACTTACGCTTTGCAGCTTACGTGGTGTGCCTTTTGAGTTTAAGTTTGGAAACGTATCGTCGGCCAATTTTCCGTACACACCCGGACACCGCATGAGTGAGCATATGATAATTGCTCATTTTAAAATGAAATATGATGAGGTAGCCGATAAGGATGTTTATTTAAAATTCGACCCATACAACGAAGCCTCTAAAGCTTTACTTAAACTATGCACCAAAGCTACTGGCGCGTTCCCAATTGGTTTAGCGCCAAGACATTTTAAAGACCAATTAACCACAACCTATTTAAAAAACTGTATTTTAAGAAATCTTGAAATAGACGAAAAAGATAAATCTGTAATTGACATAAAAATAAACGACGATTATTTTGATTTTACCGATGTTGATGGCGGCACTATTAACAACGAACCATACTCTGAGGTTGTTCAAGTTTTAGAAAGCATAATACCTAATTACGACCCTAAACTACCTATGTTTGGAACCATTATGGTAGACCCATTCCCTAATTTTTATAACCAAGATGAACCTGGTGGCGTAGAAGATATTTTCTCGCCAACACTATTTCAAAAGGGTATTTGGAGCGTTATCCCTAAACTTTACACCACGCTTAGAGAGCAAGTAAGCGTAAAACATAGCGGATCGTTTTATAAAGATTATTTGCGCCTTTTAGTGTTTCCTGTAAAATGGGAGCATCTCGGAGTTTTAAAAAACCATCCGCCTATTTCTTGTGCGTCTTTAGGCGGTTTTGGTGGCTTTTTAGACATAGAATTTAGAAAGCATGATTTCTTTTTAGGCCGAAATAATGCACGTAATTTTTTTAGAGCCTACTTTATGCTGGAATACGACAAAAACAATTTACACCCATTGTTTGAAGGTTTAAGTGACGATGCCTTAGCTATATTTAAACGCAAAGCCACTAACGATAGTGGTACAGAAGCCACCTACTTCCCTATTATTCCAGATTTAAATTTTATAGAAGATAAAGAAAACGGAAATACAAATCCATTTTCGTATACCATTGATGAGTTTCCAAAATTGGCACCCAACTATTTTAATACTATTGAACCTGCCTTAAAAAATAGAATTAACAACATTCTTACCTCGGAAATTAATAAACGATTTAAAGAAAAATGGCTAATACGAAATGCACTAAAGTTAGTAAAGGGCCTTATTACTAAACGTCTTACTAAAAGCACCATAACCATCATGAAAAAAGATTTTAAAAACAGAAGCATGCTAGCCGAATAAACTCATAGTTTTTTCTGAAAAAATTTATAATATCCTTAACAGATAAACTTTTACCTTTGGGGTATTAATTAAAAATAGTACCGTGTTTAGGTTCAACCAATTCGTTTTAACGCTTGTTATAGGTCTGTCAACTTTCTTTTTTACAGAAAGCCAAAATAACTACGCCGAAAAAACACCAGTAACCCAGCATAAGGTACTTAAAAGCACCGCCTTAAATAACCAAGGCATTATTGTAAACTCGTATCTAGATTTTACAGTAAATTCCTTTAAAGAGGACCAATTCTCATTTTTTAAAAAATTATATTTAAAAAATAAGATTTGTAAAGAGCAGCAAGAAAATTACTTGGTGTATCAAAAAGCATGTAAACTTATTAGTATTAGCTTACCAATAAGGCAAATTATTTTCCCACACCATTCATTTACGTAAACGCCATTTGTTTTATTAAAACTTTGGCAACACTAAACTTATATTTTAGGCTTGGGGTTGATTTATTATACATTAAATCAAAAAAATTTACAACAATGAAAATATCATTCACATTACTAGCTATACTAGTAACTTTAAGCGTTATCATTCCTTTTTTAATATTTGTTTTAAAAGGCTTAAATACGAGTATTAAAAAAGAAGTAGAAACAATAACAAAACAAAATAATTTAAAATACGGTTATAAAGAAGTTTGGAATAACAAGTTTATTGGTATTACTGAAGATAACACCATACTTACCTTCATTCATTTAAAAGCTGAAGATAAACAGCATGAAAACGTAGCATTATCGGAAATTAAAAACTGCGAATTGGTTACCAATTACAAATCGGATAAAAACAAAATGAACCAATTAATTCGATTAGACTTAAAATTAACTTATAAATTGGTTAATAAAAAAGATTTGGTTATTAATTTTTTCGACACCGATGAGATGTACATGGAAAATTACGAAATGAACAGAGTTAAAAACTGGAAAGACTTAATTTCTAACAAACTACAGCACCCCGAAGCTTTAAAAAAAGCATCATAAATTCTCTTAATAAAAGCATTAATCTAACACAGGTTAATGCTTTTAATTATGTAATTTTAATTGAATACGCTTTCGCGGAACATCAACCTCTAGCACTTTTACTATAATTTGTTGATGCAAACTAACATGTTCATTTACGTCTTTAACAAAACTATCTGATAGGTTTGAAACATGAATAAGTCCGCTTTCCTTAATTCCCACATCTACAAAACAGCCAAAATTGGTAATATTATTAACAATACCAGGTAGCAACTGCCCTTCGCGTAAATCGGTTATGGTTTTTATGTTTTGATTAAATGTAAACACCTTAGCCTGTTCACGAATATCTAATCCTGGTTTTTCAAGCTCTTTTATAATATCTTCGAGCGTTAGTAAGCCAACAGAATCTGTGCAATATGGTTTTAAATTTATGTTTTGAAGCGTTTCTTTATTGCCAATTAAATCTTGAACAGACTTCCCTAAATCCTTCGCCATTTTTGTAACTAACCCATAACTTTCTGGGTGTACAGCAGAATCGTCTAACGGATTTTCAGCACCCTTAATTCGCAAAAAGGCAGCACCTTGCTCGAAAGCTTTCCCGCCTAAACGCGGTACTTTTTTAATATCATTTCTTGAGGTAAATACACCATGTTCATTTCGGTAATTAAAAATATTTTCGGCTAGTTTTGGTCCAATTCCAGATACCGAACTTAACAACGGTTTACTTGCTGTGTTAATATTTACACCAACAGCGTTTACACAGTTTTCTACAACAACATCCAATTGTTTTTGAAGCTTAGTTTGATCTACATCGTGTTGATATTGCCCAACGCCTATGGATTTGGCATCGATTTTAACCAATTCGGCTAATGGATCTTGCAAACGGCGCCCAATAGAAACCGATCCACGAACCGTAACATCGTAATCTGGAAATTCCTCTCTTGCTATTTTTGATGCCGAATAAATACTGGCTCCTGCTTCGCTAACTACAAACACTTGTACATCGTTTTTAAAATGTACTTTTCTAATTAAAGCTTCGGTTTCTCGCGATGCGGTTCCGTTTCCAATAGCTATGGCTTCAATTTTATAGGCATCGCAAAGCGAACTTATTTTTTTCATGGCACCAACACTATCGCTTTTTGGTGGATGCGGATATATAGTTTCGTTGTATTTTAATTGTCCTTGTGCATCTAAACACACTACTTTACAGCCCGTTCTAAATCCAGGATCGATAGCCAAAACACGTTTTTCGCCTAATGGCGAGCCTAACAACAGCTGTTTTAAGTTTTTAGCAAATACACTTATAGCAGACTCATCGGCTTTATCTTTAGCAATTTGAAGCGCTTCATTACTTAACGATGGTAACAACAAGCGTTTATAAGCATCTTTTATAGCGGCTTCTATTTCTTCCGCGCAAGCGTTATTACTTTTAATAATACGGCGCTCGATATTATCTAAAGCACGATCGTTGTCAATTTCTATTTTTACCCGAATAAAACCTTCTTTTTCGGCTCGTAAAATGGCTAAAAGGCGGTGCGAAGGAATTCGGCTTAAATTTTCTTCCCAATCGAAGTAATCTCTGAATTTCTGAGCGTTTTCATCGTTGGCTTTTGTTTTTATCACTTTCGTGGAAATCATAGCGAAACGCTCTAACTGTCGGCGTATGTTATTACGAATATCGGTACGCTCGTTAATCCATTCGGCAATAATATGTCGTGCGCCTTCTAGAGCATCTTCAACCGATGCCACATCTCCTTTTACGTATTTAAAGGCAATAGACTCCACATGGTTTGCATTTTGGCTCATAATAATTTTGGCCAAAGGCTCTAAACCTAGCTGTCGTGCTTTTTCCGCTTTAGTTTTTCGGCTTTTTTTATAGGGTAAGTATAAATCTTCTAGCGTTACTAAATCTTGAGTAGCTTCAATTTTAAGTTTTAATTCGGGCGTTAAAACGTCTTGCTCCTCTAAAGCTTTTAAAATGGCTTTTTTACGCTTTTCTAAAGCTTCAAATTGCTCTTTATATTTAACAATATTTCCAATTTGAACTTCATCTAAATTTCCTGTGCGTTCTTTTCTATATCTTGATATAAACGGAATAGTACAATCTTCATTTAATAATGCGATGGTGTTTTTTACCGATCGCTCTGGCAGTTGGGTTTGGGCAATTATATATTTTATCATCCTTATGTCAAGCTATAAATTTAAATTGTAATACTTTAAAAAAATCAATGTTCGTGATAACACTTTACATCCAAATTAGACCTAAAAAGTTTTAAAAACCTCGCAGAATTAAAGTATCTGCTATAGTTTATTTTACTAATTAAGGCTGTAAATTTTAGCCAAATCTAAAAAATTTAAAGGTATTACAATACGCGATTAGCCCTTAAAAGAATTTGTTATTTTATTAGACCTAATAAAATTACCAATGTTATAGGCAACTGAAGCTCTATGGGTTTTCGCGATTGTAATGCTTGCAAGACATATGGCCTTCTGGATATGCTATCTAAACCCTTTACAGATAAGAAGTTGTTTTTGGGAGCCCGAAAGCTAAATGATATAAAATGAAGAAAAGAAGCGTGGTTAAGGCATTTTTAACCGTATTTGGTTATACCAAAAACAGGTACAAAAACAATGTATGTCCTCCTATTAAAAAAGAACATTGAAAGCTTTAAAATTAAGCTACTTTTTTAAGTAAATCGAAACACGGGCATTTTTTACAACGCTTGTTTTCTCCTTTTTTAAATTTTTTACAGCAACTTGTTTTTACTTTTTCAGGAAGTTCTATTCCTAATTTTTGTAATTTTTTAATTGCCTTTTGTTTCTTTTTTTTCCCCACGACAGAATCTACTATTCTAATAATGAGGGCAAAAATAAGTTATTTTAATTAAATCTAAATAAGCTTAAATGTTAAAATTTACTCAGGAATATTAGAAGCAGCCGTTGTAACTGTTAAATTTTCAATATCTCTATCAAATAAATACAGTCCGCCTTTATCGTCGCCAATCATATTTATTTTATCTAAAATGGTTCTGGCTACGGCTTCTTCTTCTATTTGTTCGGCAACGTACCACTGCAAGAAATTATGGGTTGCATAATCTTTTTCTTGAAGACTAATGTGCACCAATTCGTTAATACTTTCTGATACAAACACTTCGTGTTCATATAATTTTTCGAACATCTCTTTAAATGACTTAAAGGTAACATTAGGCGCTGCCAATTCTGAAATTTTTGCGTGCCCGCCACGTTCGTTTACAAACTTTACAAGTTTTAACATGTGTTCGCGCTCTTCATCAGACTGTGCATACATAAAGTTTGCAACACCTTCTAGACCTTTAACTTCTGCCCAACATGCCATAGCTAAATAAATTTGAGACGATTCTGCCTCTATTTTTATTTGATTATTTAATGCGTTTTCTATAGTTTTTGATAACATAATTTTTCGTGTTTATGTAAAGTTACACATTTACTTTGTGGCTTTCAAAATACTACAACAAAAAAAGGTTATTCTTTTTAAAGAATAACCTTTTTTGCTATTAATAATACTAAACTCTATTGAACAGTCAACGTATATTGTGGTGTTGGGTTTAATGGGCAGAAATATACATATTCTCCGGCCTCTAATGTTGTTGGGTTAGATTTCTCTGTTTTACCTTTGGCTACTGCTGCTGTAACATAAGCCGTTTTAATATGATTTTCTGGCTTGCTAGCATCGTCTCCTTTTTTAACTAATACTAAACCTACTTTTTCGGCTGCATTATTATTTGAAATTTCAAAAACATAAGTTCCTGGACTAACAGTTAAACCTTTTTCGGTAAATTCACCTGGTGTTTGCTCTAAAGCAATAGTTTTTACTGCTTTATCCATCATTTTGTCTTGTGCATTTGAGTTGAATGTAAATGCTAATACGATTGCTAAAATTGATACTACTTTTTTCATGTTTTAATTGTTTTGTTTACGCTAATGCGATTGATTGTTAATTATTTAATTTATTTGATACTCGACTTAAAATTTTAATTGTTTTTTAAACTGTTTCTTCTAGAGGTTCAGCTACCGGAAAATCTACAGGAACTTGTGTTGTACTATGAATGTAGTTAGATATAGTTTTATCGCCTACTAAGGAAATAGCATCAATCAAATTTCCTTTTGTATACCCTGCACTAAAGAAGTTTTCTAAAACATTATCATCTGTTTTCCCTCTATTTTCTGTAACATTTTTTGCTAATTTTGCTAGGGCATCTAATTTAGTATCGAAAGATGCACGACCTGCTCTTAACTCTAAAATTTGTGCTTCTGTAAAGCCATTCATTTTTCCAACCATTGTGTGGGCAGACAAACAGTAAATACAGTTATTTACTTGACTTACTGCTAGGTTAACAACCTCTTTTTCTTTTGCAGACAGCGATGTTTTTGCATTGGTAAAATTTAAATAATTTTCTAATGCGGTATCGCTATTAGCGTAAGTTGCAAATAAGTTTGGTACAAAACCTAAAGTGTTTTTTAAATTATCGAAAATAGCTTGGTTATTTTCACTTACTTGATCTCTTGTTGGTACATTAAATGCGCTCATAATTTTATATTTTATTTTTAAAATTGTTATTTATTTTTGTTGATACAAAGGTAGTGCTGTTATAAAGTGCCTACCATGTAAAGACTTCCTTTTTACTTGTCTATTTTTCCTTTTTAAACTTAAGGTCAAAATAATTAGGCGATATGCGGTCTTTCGGCATCGCAATAAAAATCTGAAAGGTGATTTTGCTCACAGTGTGTTTTTGGTGAAATTGTGTGTACTATTTCTTTTCTTCTGCCTTTGAATATTTCAATTAAATTGAATATTGATATGTGTTTTAAATTCATGATGTTATTATTTTTATTGTTCGGTACAAAGGTATATTAGGAATACGTGTTACAAAATGACTAGACTGCCTTAGGACTTGTCTATTTTTCCCTAAATACCGTTTTATAATGAATTATTTGATTAAAGCAATTTTTTAGGACCGGTTATTTACAGATAATAAGAAACTTAGTTATATGATGCCTTTGGCGGATAGGAGCGCTAGGGGTTGTAGCGGCATCCTTTTTTTTGCCATATATGGAAAAAAAAAAGACCTGCCTAAGGCAGGCAGGTAGATTGAAAAGCCCGACCCTTAGTTAACTCCAAAACAAACTTAAGATGCTTTTTTAAGTTGCTTTTTGAACTCGGAAGGTGATAATTGGGTTTGCTTTTTAAACAAACGACTTAAATGCGAGGCATCTTCAAATCCAACTTCGTATGCTATTTCTTTTGCTGTTTTATCAGTGTAGATTAATAACCGCTTGGTTTCAAGTACTATACGCTCATGGATAAGTTTTAGCGGACTTGTGTTTAATTTAGCAAAGGTATTAGATAATGTTTTTGGCGATTTAAATAACTTACTGGCATAAAACGCTACGTTATGCTCGGTTTTAAAATGCGCTTCGACCAAAATATTAAACTCGCGTAATAAATCTATTTTAGCATTTGTAGCTGTTTCTACAAAGCCTTCTTTGGCCTTTAGCAATCTTGTACTTATTATAATGAAACGTGCCATAAGCATACGTAACATTTCGGCTTGAATGGTGTCTTTAGTTTCAAACTCGTCTAAAAACACATCGTGTAGTGTATTGAATTTACGGCTTTCTTCTAGATTTAATTCCATGATTGGAATGTGCACGTTTCCAAAAAACAATAAGCCGGCACAACTTACCTCTTGGTCATGGTCTTTTATGCAATAAAACTCGGGGTTAAATTGATATACCACCAAATCTTTACCAGATACAAACTGAAAATATTGCACAACGGTTAATGCTAAAATACTGTTTGGCTCGATGGTATATGGAATGCTATCTACCACAATTTGTGTTCTAGAATTAGTGGTTCTAATAAACGTATATAAGTGTGGTTGAGTGGCTTTTTTATAAGGCTCAAGCAGCTCCTCATCTCCTATTTTTAAGATGGCATTGGTTGAAAATTCTGTGAATGTTTGCATCATAAATAGTGAGTCTTTTTTTTAAGCGAAACATTACAAAAAAATATTACAAAAAAAAGGCCTAACCGTAATGGCAAGACCTCTTAAAATCAATTTGGGGATATTTTAGTTTTGAGTATCCTGCTTTGCGTCTTCAATCATTTTTTCGTTAGGCACAATGGCAACGTTTACTCTACGGTTTTTAGCACGTCCTTCGGCCGTTGCATTATCGTGCATTGGTTGGCTTTCTCCAAACCAATTGGTTGTAAACCTTGAGCTGCTTAATCCTTTTCCGGTTAAATAATTGGTTACTGCATACGCCCTGTTTTTAGATAACGTCATGTTAGACTCTTCTGAACCTACACTATCAGTATGTCCAACCACTAATATATTAGTATCTGGATATTCTTGAAATACTGCAGCTAATTTATTTAAGGTTTCTTGAGATGCGCTATTAATATTAAATTTAGCCGTATCGAAATACACACCACTAGTTTCATCGAAAGTAAGTACAATACCATCGTCTACACGTTCTACTTGAGCACCAGGAATTTCTTCTTCAATTTTTTGTGCCTGCTTATCCATTTTATTTCCAATAATAACACCTGCGCCACCGCCAATAACACCGCCAATAACCGCACCTAACTCGCCGTTACCACCTTTACCAACATTGTTACCAATAATGGCTCCTAAAAGCGCTCCGCCAGTGGCTCCTATTACGCCTCCTTTTTGTTTGTTATTTGCGTTTTGTACCGATTTACAGTTTGTAAAACTTATAGCCATCATGATGCTAAAAAGTACTATTTTTGTTTTTTTGATATATGTTTTCATATGTATTTTAATTATAATTAGATAAAATTAATTTTTAATATATGTTGCTTAATAAAATTATTGTTTAACAAAGTTCATGCTAATAACAAAAGGAGCTCCATCAACAGAAACGGTTTGCTGCCATTGCATATCGGTTTCGGATAAGGCCGTAAGATTTAATTTAAACCCTTGATTTGTTTCAGATTTACCTTTTTCGTTGGTTGGTTTTAAAAGAAAATTATACAAACCTGTTACTTCATCAACTTCGTTTATTGTAAACACAAAATTTCTGTTTCCGGTATCGCAGGCTATTCCATTAATAACGTACATGCCTGTATTGTTATTTGGTATAAAACTCCATGTACTATTTTCAAAACATTCCTTTGATGCATCATTTAAAAGCGTAACATTATAGGTTCCTGGTTTGCTGTAAGTAATGTTAGTTAAAGCCCAATCGCCTTTAATAACTTTTTTAGATGTTCTTACTGTTTTTGATGTTCCGCAAGACATTAAACATACCGTGCAGAGTATAAATAATAAGTTTTTCATATTTTTCATAAGTGTTAATTTATTTGATTTCAAAATTAATAATTAGCCATATGGTGGCTTGATGCATTCAATAAAATTATTGATGCGTTTGGTAATACATACGAGAAATATGGGTGTGTTGGTTTTATTTTTTAAGAAGAAAACAACAATTAGGCTCTATTAAATTCCCAACGTTTTTGAATCTTATTTAATTTAAGTAAAAATGGGATTAATAAAGCTAATTCTAATCTTAAAGTGATATTAAAACCGTCTTTAAAAAATGGCATAACTAACATTGAAATGACACATAAAACAATGCCAATTATAGCATCTATCTTCCCGATTTTTATAGCATTATCTTTCTCAAACCAAAGAGAAAAAGCCGATATACCTTTTAAAATACCAATTGAAATTACGAATAAACCAAATAAAGAAAATGGCTCGTTTGTTTCGAATCCATATAATGATAAATCTGGTTTTATGTTTGTAAAACCCAAAAATAAACACACCACAGATAGGACCCCGAACAACATAAATAACCAACAGAATCCTTTAACCCACCAGGGTAGCAGTTTTCTTCTTCGTTCAAAATTATCGAACGCATCGAACTCGCTTACATTTTCAATAGTTTCTTCCATAAATGCAACCTACCTTAACTAACCTGCAACCCATTACTAACACTAGCATCGTCTGGATTTACAAACACCAATTTACCATCGGGAGTTTCAGTCATTAAAATCATACCCTGACTTTCTACACCTCGTAATGCTCTTGGTGCTAAGTTTACTAATACCGTTACACGTTTACCAACCACTTCTTCTGCTGTAAAACTTTCGGCAATACCAGAAACAATGGTTCTTGTGTCTATACCAGTATCTACTTTTAGCTTTAAAAGCTTTTTAGTTTTTGGCATTTTTTCGGCTTCTAAAATAGTACCAACACGAATATCTAATTTTGTAAAATCTTCGAAAGTAATGGTTTCTTTTTGAGGCTCTGTTTTAGCATTGGCTATTTCGTTAGCTTTTTTACTGGCTTCTAATTTATCTAATTGAAATTGAATGGTTTTGTCTTCAATTTTAGAGAATAATAATTCGGCTTCGCCTATTTTATGTCCTGCAGGAAGTAAAACATCTTTTGTATTTATTTGGTTCCATGTGTTCTCGATACGATTCTCCTGTCCTGAATTACTAGAACTAACTTTAAGAATACCTTTTAACTTTGTTGATGTAAACGGTAAAAAAGGCTCGCTTAAGGTTGCTAAAGCAGATGCTATTTGCAATGCCACGTACATAATTGTTTTTGTACGTGCTTCGTCTACTTTAATCATTTTCCATGGTTCGGCATCGGCTAAATATTTGTTTCCTAGTCGTGCTAAATTCATTAATTCCTGACCAGCCTCTCTAAAACGGTAACGCTCAATAGAACTTGCAATAACATCTGGGTATGCTTTTATGGCTGCTAGAGTTTCTGTATCAACATCTGTAAAATCGGCCGGAGTTGGCACAACACCTTCGTAATATTTATTGGTTAATACCACAACACGGTTAATAAAATTACCAAAAATGGCTACCAACTCGTTATTGTTTCTAGCTTGAAAATCTTTCCAAGTAAAATCGTTATCCTTAGTTTCTGGTGCATTAGCATTTAAAGCATAACGCAAAACATCTTGTTGTCCAGGAAATTCTTCTAAATACTCATGTAACCAAACGGCCCAATTTTTAGAGGTAGACAGCTTATTGCCTTCTAAATTTAAAAATTCGTTTGCAGGCACGTTATCTGGTAAAATAAAACTGCCTTCGGCTTTTAACATAGCTGGAAAAATAATACAGTGGAACACGATATTATCTTTACCAATAAAATGCACTAATTTGGTCTCTTTATCTTTCCAATACGGTTCCCAATCTTTCCCTTCGCGTTTTGCCCATTCTTTGGTAGATGATATATAACCAATAGGTGCATCAAACCAAACGTAAAGGACTTTGCCTTCGCCACCTTCCGCAGGTACCGGAATACCCCAATCTAAATCTCTTGTTACCGCTCTAGGACGCAAACCATCGTCTATCCAAGATTTACACTGCCCGTAAACGTTAGATTTCCAATCTTTTTTATGCCCTTCTAAAATCCATTCTTTTAAAAATGCCTCGTGCTTATCTAAAGGTAAAAACCAGTGTTTGGTTTGTTTTAAAGTAGGCACATTTCCTGTAATGGCCGATTTAGGGTTTATTAAATCGGTTGCATTATGGCTTGTTCCGCAGTTTTCACATTGGTCGCCATAGCTTTCTTCATTACCACATTTAGGACAAGTTCCTATTACAAAACGATCGGCTAAAAATTGATTGGCCTCGGCATCATATAATTGCTCTGAAGTTTCCTCAATAAATTCACCTTTTGCATCTAAAGTCTTAAAAAACTCTGAAGCTGTATCATGATGAATTGGAGCCGAGGTACGCGAGTAATTATCGTAGGTAATCCCGAAATCTTCAAACGATTTTTTAATTATTGCATGGTATTTATCTACAATATCTTGAGGCGTAACCCCTTCGTTTTTAGCTTTAATGGTAATAGGCACACCATGCTCGTCGCTTCCTCCAATAAGTAAAACGTCGTTTCCTGTTAAACGCAAATAACGTGCGTAAATATCGGCTGGCACGTACACGCCTGCTAAATGCCCAATATGAATAGGACCGTTAGTATAAGGAAGTGCAGTTGTAATGGTATATCTTTTCGGCATTGTAATGTCTTTATTTGAGCCGCAAAAGTACACAATTTGAAATCCATATAAAACGAGTATTTATAAATTTTAAACGTGTAAAAAAAAATGTACTTTTACCTTATGCTAAGAAACTTTCAAACTTTATACTTGTTTTGCTTTGCTATTTTCTTCGGAATACAACTTAGTAAGGCCCAAAACACAGGAACAGATAAACCAAACACGACTTTGAAACAACCACCATACTTAAAGGCAGGCGACACTGTTGCTATTGTAGCGCCTTCTGGAATTTTAAAAAATAGAGAAGACGAAATTAAGCAAGCGCAAGACCTTTTAAAACGTTGGGGTTTCCACTCGGTAGTTGGTAAACATGTGTTTAATGCCGAAAATCATTTTGCTGGAACGGACGATGAGCGTTGCGAAGATTTACAAAAAGCAATGGACGACCCTAAAATTAGTGCCATTTGGTGCGCTCGTGGTGGCTACGGCACAGTTAGAATTTTAGATAAGTTGAATTTTAAACTATTTAATAAACACCCTAAATGGCTAATTGGGTATTCTGATATTACAGCACTACATAACCAAATACACAACCAAGGTGTTGAGAGCTTACACGCCATAATGTGCGTAAGCTTACCAAAGGATGAGTTAGAAATTGAAGCTAGTATTGCTACGTTTAAAAATGCCCTTTTTGGAGCACCTTTAAAGTATACTTTAGAAGGCTCTACCTATAATAAAACGGGACAAGCTTCGGGGCAATTAGTAGGCGGAAATCTTACCTTGTTGCATACAATGTTAGGTTCGGATACGAGTATTAACACCAAAGAAAAAATATTATTTATTGAGGAGATTGGCGAGTATAAATACCACATAGACCGCATGCTACAAAGTTTAAAACGTGCAGGCTATTTTGATAATTGTAAGGGTGTAATTGTTGGTGGCATGAGTAAAATGCGAACCAACACTACATTATGGGGAACATCGGTTGAGCAACTTATACTTGATGCTCTAGCCGATTACAGCTTTCCTATTGCTTTTAACATGCCGGCAGGACACGATAAAGACAATAGAGCTTTAATTTTAGGTAGAACCATAAACTTATTGGTGAGTAAAACAAATTCTACTATTGTTTTCGAGTAAACAAAACGAGTATTTAAACATCTTATCTAGTATTTTTAATTGTTAATAAAGGATGCTATAACCTTGCATTTTTAATTATTAAAAATATACCCTAAATGAAGAACAAATTACAAGTACTATTTGTAGCCATAACCCTTTTGGTTACTATAGGCGCGCAAGCTAACGATCGTATAAACTCGAGTTTAAACTTAAGCAATCCAGATGTACGCAAGTGTTTAATAGAATCGACTGAAAGTGAAGGTTGGAAAATGGCAGCTTTGTACTACGACGCAAACAAAAAATTAGTAATGATATTTGAAAAAGGTGAAGACAGCAAAACCTATATAAGCAAATAGAGTGCTAAATATATAATAGTTTACAAACCAGTTATTCATTTAAATGATTAGCTGGTTTTTTTACTCCTTAATTATACTCCAAATTGATTTAAATGATGGTCTAAATGCTTATAAAACATAGTGTTCCATTCTTGAGTAGATAGAAGCCCAAAGGAATGTGATTCCTTACCATTAAAATGCTGCTCGCCTAAACCTTGCACCTTCCACAAATAATCTGTTAATCGTGCTTTTTCTTCCACAAAATTCTTAGCGTCTGATATTACAAATTGTGGTGCCGTACGGCTATTCTTTTTATAAGGCTTATTACCTACAACGATGTTTTTTACAAATAACTTGAGCATTAATTTGGTAAACCCTTTTGGTTTTGGGTGTTTATCATCGAAAATCATTTCGTAGGTTACATTGCAATGTGCTAACATTTGGTCTGCACTCATTTTACCCCATAAGGGTTGTGCTGTTGGCGACAGGTTGTTAATTCTATTCACTACGGCTTCAGTTTCTTTAGTATCAAAAATATTCTTCATAATAATAAATTAAGTAGGTTAAAAGGCATGCACTGCAATTTATTTATTTTATCTAAAATTATAAAAATAATAAGTCAAGTTTTAAATTAAATCGACATTTAACTTTTTATTTGAGTTAACATCTAATTGATATACACTAATGTTTACTATTTTCTTACGGTAGCTTTGTATTGAACATAAAAACACACAAACATGTCTATTTTAACTATTGTATTAAGTATTTTATTACCACCTGTAGCTGTTGCTATGAAACACGGAGTAGGAACCACTTTACTAATAAGCATTTTACTTACAATTTTAGGTTGGTTTCCGGGTGTAATTCATGCACTAATAGTAAATAAATAAGATATTAATTTTAAAAATATAACACCATGAAAAAAGGAAAAGAAAATTTTGAATTTGTAAAAGAATCTGATGACGACAAAGGAAATTATATTCTACAAAAAGATACAACCACAAAAAAAACAACCACTTTTGTAGTTATTGTTTTAGCTATATTAATTGTAGCAGTAGCAGCTACTAGCTTCTTTTTAAACTAATTGTACAAAATTCCTGCGCAGGCAGGAATTTTAGAATCCACGCTCCTTCTGGATTTGCTCGTAGGCAGCTTGCACTTGTCTAAATTTTTCTTCGGCACCTTTTTGGTGCTCTTTACCTAAATGAATAACCTTATCTGGATGGTACTTTTTAGCCATTTTACGGTAGGCTTTTTTAATCTCATCAACCGTAGCACTTTTAGTAATTTCTAAAACTTTATAAGCATTATCACTGCTATTATAAAACATAGCTTTAATACTTTCGTAATCGCGAGAGCTAATACTTAAATAACCTGCTATGGTATAAATTTGCTTAACCTCATCTTCGGTTACTACGCCATCGGCTTTTGCAATTCCAAATAGAAAGTGCATAAGTTGTAATCGCGATGGATGATCCATCATTTGGCGAATTTGCAAACATACGGGCCTAAGCGAAACACTTTGCTTGCTTATATTTTTAAATAGTTTAAAAGCTTGGTTTGCACGCTCTTTACCGTACATATTTAAAAACTGCTGGCGCACAAAATCTAATTCCTTTTGGTCTTGCTTACCATCGGCTTTTATAATTACCGACGCTAAAATGAGTAAACTTACTTCAAAATCGCCCGATTGGGTTTGTGGCCGTTGCCTAGGTTGTGTTCTGTAGGTTGTTCTACCTTGGGTTTTGGTTTGTCTATCTCCTAAAAGCGATCCCCCATTTCCATCAGCCATAGCATCTACAACACTACCTAAAGCTAAACCTATTATTGCCCCAATGGGACCACCAAAAGACCAGCCTATAGAGGCGCCTATCCATTTTGAAAAACTCATGTAATTATTTTATTTTTAATACGACCTAAATATAACATTGTTAGTCGAATATTTAACTGTTTTGTTACATTTCTAAAGCGTTAAGGATATAAGCGGTATCCTTTTTTTCTTTTTCTACAAAAAAGACCCGCCTGCCGACAGACAGGTACCGCGGATAGCCTGACCTTATAACGCCATAAGCGTTTTAAGGGAACGCCCAAAGCATAATTGCACGATTTTTGATTAACTTTGCACAAATATTAATTATCAAAATAAAAAAAATAAAAATATGTATCCAGCAGAATTAGTAAAACCAATGCGTGAGGACTTAACCAAAGTAGGTTTTGAAGAATTACATACTGCCGAGGCTGTTGATGCTGCCTTAGCTAAAGTAGGAACAACATTAGTAGTTGTAAATTCGGTTTGTGGTTGTGCAGCAGCAAATGCGCGTCCAGGTGCTAGAAAGAGTTTAGAAAATGCTAAAAAACCAGACCATATTGTAACGGTTTTTGCAGGTGTTGATAAAGAGGCTGTTGATGCAGCTCGTGGCCATATGGTTCCGTTTCCTCCAAGTTCACCTTGTATGGCGTTGTTTAAAGATGGCGAATTAGTGCACATGTTAGAGCGCCATCATATTGAAGGTCGTCCTGCAGAATTAATTGCAGAAAACCTTGTTGATGCTTACAACGACCACTGTTAAAAAGACCTCCTGCTTTATCGCTCTTTAAAAACAAAGAAAGATTAGCCGAGAAAAATATAAAAACCACGATTTAGTCGTGGTTTTTTAGTTTTACACGCAACCCTTTTTAAACTTTAACATCTATTAGTTAAATTATAAACGATGAAAAAGCCTTTCTCAACATTTGTTTTAGTGACGTTTTGCTTATTATTATTGTCTACACAATGTGATGATGATACGGGTTTATCTCAAGAAGATGAAGCCCAAGAATTGGCATTTTTAAAACTTGAAATTGAAGATTTAGCTAGCACATCGGTTTGTGGAAATGGTTTTGAATGTACATATATTGCCTTGGGCAGCAAGCCTTGTGGTGGCCCTTGGAGTTATTTAATTTACTCGACATCTATTGATACCGAATTACTTGAGCAATTGGTTGAGGATTATAACAAAAAAGAATCGCTCTATAATAAAACATGGGGTATGGCCTCGGATTGTGCTGTTGCTATACCTCCAACTACGGTAAGTTGCGAAAATAATGCTTGCGTTGCTGTGTACTAAAACATAGTTTATTATTTTTGGGGCATGTTAAAACTATTGTCCTATCCATTATCGGTTATCTACTATTTGTTTTTTGGATTAACACTGATTGTGTTTCATCCAATACAGTGGTTTTGTTTTAATGTTTTTGGAAAAAAAATACACCAACTAAGCGTTTATGTGCTTCAATTTTGTTTAATGCGCTGTGCTAATATTTTAGGCACTCGGTTTTCGTTTATAAACGAGCACAATATAGAGCCTAACCGCCCATTAATTATTGTTGCCAACCACCAAAGTTTACACGACATTTATCCTTTAACTTGGTATATGCGTAAACGAAACCCCAAGTTTATTAGCAAAATAGAATTAGGCAAAGGCATACCAAGTGTATCGTATAACTTACGCCACGGTGGTGCCGCGTTAATAGACAGAAAAAACCCAAGACAATCCCTACCGGCGCTAATGAAATTTGGCGAGTTTATTGAAGAAAACAACTATGCTGCTGTTATTTTTCCAGAAGGCACACGAAGTAAGGATGGCACGGTAAAACCGTTTCAAAGAAAAGGCTTAGAGATTTTATTTAAAAAAATACCATCGGCGTTAATAGTGCCTGTTAGTATAAATAATTCCTGGAAAATGTTACGATATGGAAAATTCCCTATGGGATTAGGCAATCATCTTAAATTTACTGTACATAAACCCATAGATTTAGCTATATTTGTTAATAAGGAAGATCTTATTGAAACTGTTGAATCGACCATAAAAAACCACATTAAAAATTAAACTAGGTAAAATATGTCTTTAAAGAATAAAAGATTAGAGGTGATGAAGTTTTTGGAAAAAGACGTGGATGCGCTAATGGAAAAATATTTAATTCCAATAGACAGCATCTGGCAACCATCGGATTTTTTACCAAATTCTGAAACTACAGATGAGTCTTTTTTTGAAGATGTTAAGGAAATTCGCGAGTTAGCTAAAGATTTACCATACGATTTTTGGGTGGTTTTAGTAGGCGATATGATTACTGAAGAAGCACTACCAACTTACGAATCGTGGTTAATGGATGTTGAAGGTGTAGACCAAATTGAAAACGGTGGAAATGGCTGGGGAAAATGGGTGCGCCAATGGACTGGAGAAGAAAACAGACATGGCGATGTGCTTAACAAGTACTTATACCTTTCGGGACGTGTTAACATGAAGGAAATTGAAAAAACCACACAACACCTTATTACAGATGGTTTTGATATTGGTACAGACCGAGATCCATACAAAAACTTTGTATATACTAGTTTTCAAGAACTGGCAACTTATATTTCGCATAACCGTGTAGCTAAAATTGCAAAAGATTATGGCAATAAACGTTTATCGAAAATGTGTAAAATTATTTCTGGAGACGAAATGCGCCACCACCACGCCTACTCTGAGTTTGTAGAGCGCATTTTTAAAGTAGACCCTAGCCAAATGATGATGGCTTTTCATTATATGATGAAACAAAAAATTACCATGCCTGCTCACTTTTTAAGAGAATCTGGTGGTAAAGCAAGTTCTGCCTTCGAGGAGTTTTCTAACACAGCACAGCGTATTGGTGTTTACACATCGAACGATTACGTAGATATTTTACAAAAACTAATTAACCGTTGGGAAATTGATAAAATTACAGGATTAACCGATGAAGCTGAAAAAGCTCGAGATTATTTAATGAAACTTCCAGCAAGAATGTATCGCTTATCTGAGCGCATGAAAATTCCGGAAAACTCGTTCCAATTTAAGTGGGTTGAGCCTGCTATTATAAAATAAAATTCCAAAAAACATAAAACTCTAAACACCAAAAACAGTGTTTAGAGAAGGAGTTTAATAGACAATACAATTGGTTAATTACAATAATAAACGTTTTAGACCTGTTTCTACTTCTTATAACAGCGAAACCACTTCGGCTACAATTTTTGTTTATAAACAAAATGGATCTATTTTAACTTCAAACTTTAGTGGCGGTAATATTATAGAAGGGCATTTAATTGGTTTGGTTAATGAAGATGGCATTATCAATATGCGATACCATCAAGTAAATAAAAAAAGCGAGTTAATGACAGGTACTTGTATTTCTACCCCAAAAATTAACCCAAACGGAAAAATAACACTTTACGAAAATTGGCAGTGGACCTCTAGCAATCTATCAAAAGGCTCCTCAATTCTAGAAGAAATTTAATACCCATGACACCAGAAGATATTATAAACAAAACCAAAATTTTTGTTCAGGAAGAATTAATTAATGCTGAAGGTGGGCACGATTGGTTTCATATAGAACGGGTGTATAAAAACAGCCTATTAATTGCAAAGGCAGAACCTGTAGACACTTTTGTTGTTGCACTAGGCGCTTTACTTCATGATATTGCCGATAGTAAATTTCATAATGGCGATGAAACCATAGGACCCAAAAAAGCACGAGAATTTCTCTTTAAACTTAATGTAGACTCCAAAACCATAAAACATGTGGTAAATATTATTGAAAACATTTCGTTTAAAACTAGCTTATCCACTAATAATGCAACAGCTTTTAGGTCGCCAGAACTAAATGTCGTGCAAGATGCCGACCGGCTAGATGCTATAGGCGCCATTGGTATAGCACGCTGTTTTAACTATGGAGGCTTTAAAAATAGAGCGCTTTATAATCCCTATATTGCACCAAATCTTAACATGACTAAAGCAGAATATAAAAACTCCACTGCGCCAACTATAAATCATTTTTACGAAAAACTCTTATTGCTAAAAGATAAAATGAATACTAAAACAGGTAAAAAATTGGCAAATGCACGCCATGAGTATATGCTAGACTTCTTAAAGCAATTTTATAGCGAGTGGAATGGCCAGAAGTAAATACATAGCTAGTAGGCCACTAACTGTAATACAATTTTAATGTACATAATAAAAAGGAATACTTTATTACATTGTAAACCTTAGTATTACTGAATCATTAATTTAATCTCCTTGCGGTAGCTAGACGCGCTTTTGCCCGTAATATCGTTAAATACCTTATTAAAATGCGAAAAGTTGTTAAAACCGCACTCAAAACAAACATCGGCAATACTCATATCACTTTCTTCCGATAATAATTTTGTAGCATGCACCACACGATACTCGTTAACTACCTGCGTAAAGGTTTTACTAGTTGCCTTTTTAAAGTAACGGCAAAACGCCGGAACCGTCATACTCACAATATCGGCAATTTCGTCTAAAGCAATATGATTTTGAAAATTGTCGCGTATATATTTAAATACAGATCCAATTTTAGCACTTTCTTGTGCTTCGGCTTCAAAAGCAAAGCCATCTGCATTTAATAAGGTATAATCATCAGTTTTAGCTAAATAATTCAAAATCTCCAAAAACTTTATAACCCGTTTTAAGCCATCATGTTCTAAAAGTTTTTCAATTTTAAGTCCTATTTTCTTTTTAGTATCAATTTGAAAACGAATGCCTTTTTTAGCTCGCTCAAAAAGCGCTACTATGTTAGCCATTTCTGGTACATTAAGAAAATCTTCACCTAAAAAATCAGATTTAAACTGTATAATAGTTTCTGTTCCATTGGCTGTTAGTCTATCAGAAAACCCATTATGTGGCAAATTAGCACCAATTAATATTAGCTGACTATTATTAAAGTAAGACAAATGATTACCAATATGCGTTTTTCCTTGCCCCTTATTAACGTATACTAATTCAAGCTCGGGATGGAAATGCCAAAAAGCATTAAGTCTATCTGCCTGTTTCAAGTGCTGTTTAACCAAAATTGAACTTCCAAAACTTGGGGTAAGCTTCTCTAAAGTAGGTTTCTTTTTAATCATGCGAGCAATAATTTAAAGCAAATTTACTACATATTACACATACATTGTATATTTAATTACCTTAATTATATGCTATTTTAACTTAACAATGAATTAACGTTATGTTAACAGTTAATCTAGCATATAAATTGGTCAAAATTGATGTTTTCATACCTACACATCTACCATACCTTTGTACCAGAACATTATGACCCCCATAATTATGAAAAACACAATTAAATTTACAAAGCAAGGAATCCTTATGATAGCATTATTTGCTACCTTAATAGGATTTGCCAAAGACTCTAACTCTCTTATTAGAAAAGGCGCTAGAAAAACAGCCTTAGTATTAAAAGACGTAAAAGTTGGTAATCTACTTACTATCAAAGACAATTATGGTATAATACTATATAAAGAAGCTATTAAAACTGAAGGCTTATACACAAAAGGTTTTGATTTAACTGAGCTACCAAATGGAAAATATTTTTTTGAACTTGAAAAAGATTTAGAAATAAACAGTATTCCATTTACGGTGACAAACAACGTTGTTGGAATAAACAAAGACGAAGAAAACACTATTTACAAGCCTTACGTTAAGCAAGAAAAGGATTTAGTTTACATTACACAACTTAATCCAAACTCAGATAAAACAGTGATTAATGTGTATTCCATTAATGACACGGAAACAACATTACGTTTTACTGAAAAGATTGAAAACACTCAGTCAATCGAAAAAATATTCAAATTAAAAAAAGGAAATTATAAAATAG
Source organism: Algibacter pectinivorans (assembly GCF_900112595.1). Lineage (GTDB taxonomy): Bacteria > Bacteroidota > Bacteroidia > Flavobacteriales > Flavobacteriaceae > Algibacter_B > Algibacter_B pectinivorans. Next base: position 185,805 of record NZ_FOMI01000002.1, read on the forward strand.
AAATAAGCTCAAAAAATAACGAGCACACAATATTCATTAATAATTAGTTTAATGTCTTATTTAGTTTAGTTTAGTTTGTAAAAGTGGGCTGTGGTGGCCCACTTTTTATTTATAAACACCTTCTAAAACCACTAAACACTATTTATCTTCTAAACATTTAAGGATTAATTTAAATAACAGGCTAACCAAAACTAACTAAAAAGGTAGAATTTACCGAATACTAAAATATAAAAAGATAAACCTAATAAAAAGTAACTAAAACATACTAATACCTTTATTAGATCATCACCTCAAAACAATACCGCAATACTTTAGATAAATAAACCTATAAAATAAAAAGCTTTACTTAAAAGTAGCTAATATTTTTTATCTAATAAATTATTTAAAATTAACAGTATCCCCTACTACAGACTTAACACATAAAGTAACTTTTAGTAAAACCGATGAATCACTTACTTTAAAACCATAAGTAAAACAAGATACTGAAGAAACTAGCCAATAACTTTCCAATTAAAATAAAAAACACTTAGACTGTTAAAAAAAAATTAACAAAAGGATTTTTTAAAATACACTCTAATAATAAACGCTTACAACATTATTAAGTAGTCACTTTTTGTATTTTATGTTAATTGATAAAATAAGACACAGTACTACAACCTCTTATTACAAACCTTTTTTATTGTTACACTAAATAAAAAACAAGACCTACCCCCTTTTAAGAAAACATTAAATTTACCTAAAAATAATACAAAATTAACAGTTAATTTAGCATACAAATACATCAAAATCAGTGTTTTACATAATAATAAACGATCCTATATTTGTAGTGTAGAACGTTAATACCCACTACTATGAAAAACACAATTAAAAACTCGAAAAAAGGAATCTTAATGGTAATTATGTTTACTACCATGTTAAGTTTCGCTAATGAAGCCAATTTATCAATAGTTAAAAACGCAGCTAAAAAAACGTCACTTACCTTAACTAACGTAAAACAGGGCAACTTACTATCTATAAAAGATGTGTTTGGCATAACCCTATACAAAGAGGTTATTAAAGAAAATGGAACCTATACAAAAGGTTTCGATTTAACGGCATTACCAAACGGCGCCTATCTTTTTGTATTAGATAAAGATATAGAAATCAATACAATACCATTTACAGTAAAATCTAATATTGTAGCTTTCAATAAGGCTAAAGAAACCACAGTTTTTAAACCAAATTTACGTGTAGAAGGCGATTTAGTATTTGTATCGAAACTTAATTTAGAAGAAACCCCTTTAAATATTAAGGTGTATTACACACAAAAAGGATCTACTACGTCCGATTTAATATTTTCCGAAAATATTACCGACACCAAAATTATAGAAAGAACATTTAAATTAGAAAATAAGCAACTAGGATCATTTAAAATTGTAATTCTATTTGAAGGTAACGAATTTGTAAAGAGCATAAATTCCTAACTATACCAGTGTACTATAAGTGGGCTTATAGCCCACTTCTTTAAATTTTATAATTATGTTTATTTCGCAAGCTTACTACTGTAGTCATATCAAGAACCAGAACCATATTAATATTAAATTACAACATTCTAAAAACCAAACCACAGATTTTACATACCCAAGTAATAAAACCTTTAACACTACTTCTAACAGCCCAAAATTGGTAATAAACTGGAATAAAAAAACCGTGTTTTACACCATATGGATTACCCTTAATTTATTAGTACTTTCAATTTTATTTCACTTCATTTCGAAAACAGATTGGCTCTTCTTATATTTCGTTGCAACGTTTATCTATTGCTCTTTATATTGGATGCTTGCCGAACGATTATTTAACAAACTATTTGTTAAAAATTAAGTAAACAGAAAATAAATACTACAACTTTAAAATTTTATACTCAGGTGGACTAATTGTCCACTTTTTTGTTATAAAATAATATTTAGTTCCCTCTACAGGCCAAAAGTAACATTATTTTTACCTAAAAATGATGCAAAATTAACAGGTAAAATAACACACAAAATGACCAATATCAATGTTTTAAGAACTAATGTTTAGGTCTATATTTGTGGTGTTGAACGTTAATACCCGTATTATGAAAAACACAATTAAAAACTCGAAAAAAGGAATCTTAATGGTAATTATGTTTACTACCATGTTAAGTTTCGCAAACGAATCTTCATTGTTTAAAATTAAAAATGAAGCGACAAGAACCTCACTTACTTTACTAAATGTAAAGCAAGGAAACTTACTATCTGTAAAGGATGTAAATGGTATAGTGTTATACAAGGAGTTCATGCAAAAATCTGGAAATTACACAAAAGGATTCGACCTAACAGCTTTACCAGATGGTAATTATATATTTGAGCTAGAAAAGGATTTGGAAATTAACACCATACCGTTTACAGTAAACTCAAACACTGTACTTTTTGATAAAGAAAAGGAAACTACCGTATTTAAACCCATGTTTATTGTAAAAGACGATATGGTAATGGTATCCAAACTAGACCTTAAAGAAGAGCCAGTTAACATAAAAATATATTTTTTAGGAAATTATTCTGAAGAATTAATGCACTCGGAATCCATAGAAAACACAAAAGCAATACATAAAGCCTACAAACTAACAGGCTTAAAATATGGAGGATACCGAATTGTATGTCAATTTGGTGGTAAAGAATTTACAAAAATAATAAACATCTAAATACCTAATTTAGAAACTGTTGATAAAGGTGGGCTAGTTTAGCCCACTTTTTATTTATAAGAACTTCAACTATTTACCAGGAAAATTAGCCTTACGCTTTTGCAGAAAAGCAGTAGTTCCTTCCTCAAAATCTTCAGTGCCAAAACAGTTTCCAAATTCCTGAACCTCAACACCAAAACCATCTACACCGTCTTTAAAATTGGCGTTTATAGCACGTATGGCTGCACTAATGGCAATGGTTGAATTACGAGAAATTTTTGCTGCTATTTTTTCGCAAAGTGGAAGCAATTCATCTTGCATAGTAACATGATTTACTAAGCCATAACTTAAAGCTTGGTTAGCATCAATCATACCCGCCGTCATAATCATCTCCATAGCACGCCCTTTACCTACCAATTGCGGTAAACGCTGTGTACCACCATAACCTGGTATAACACCAAGAGACACCTCCGGAAGTCCTAATTTAGCATTATCGCTAGCTACTCTAAAATGAGCAGCCATAGCCAACTCTAAACCGCCACCAAGTGCAAACCCATTTACAGCTGCAATAACTGGCGTAGATAAATTTTCGACAAAATTAAACAGTAACTCCTGTCCTTTGGCCGCCAATTGCGTACCCTCACTAACATCAAAATCTGAAAACTCGCTTATATCTGCTCCTGCAACAAAGGCCTTTTCTCCGCTACCGGTTATAATAATAACTTTAGTATCGGTATCGGTATCTGCATCGTTAAAAGCCTCGTGCAACTCCTGTATAGTCTCTGTATTTAAGGCGTTTAGCTTTTTAGGACGATTAATGGTTATGGTTGTTATGCCATTATTTTCTTCTGAAATGATGTTGTTATAACTCATAATTTATTCTTTAAATACTGTTAAACCTTTTAAATGAAATGTTTCTGATTGGTAAAACCTTATAGCTGTTTTTACAATTTTAGCTGAAGCATCTCTAGGCGATTTTGTTATGTATCTTGCTATTGAATTATTCAAATTTACTGAAAAGTGAGCATTAAAATCTGATGGTTTGCTATAAAAATAAATTTGATTATCTTCCTGTTTCCAAGTGCCCTTGCCATAAAAATGCTCTTCTTTATTTGCTTTTGATATAGACGATAGATCTCTAAAAAAATGCTATAAACCACTTCATGAAAATTTAGGAAAACTCACTTTAAAAGTAGCACCCTTATCTTTTTCCGATTCGAAAGAAATAGTACCGTTATGTGTTTCTACAATATTTTTTACCATAGCCAACCCAAGTCCCATACCACTTGTTTTGGTTGTAAATTTTGGCTCGAATACTTTATCTTTGTTTTCTTCGGCTACACCTGTACCATTATCGGCAACTGTAATAACCACATTACCATTACTTTTAGCCACATGAACTACAATTTTTGGTGTTCGGTTATCTGGCATGGCCTGAATAGCATTTTTAACCAGATTTGTAACCACACGTATAAGCTGTGTCCTGTCGAATTTAGCTATAATTTCTTCTGCATCGAAGGTAAACTCAATATAATACTCGTTAAAAATATCTAGTGCTAGCTTAATAATTTCAACCACATTAAGCGTTTCATTTTGTTGCGCTGGCATTTTTGCAAAATTTGAAAACGCCGATGCAATAGAACTCATGGTATCAATTTGCTGAATTAAGGTTTTACTATACTCATCGAGTTTAGAATGGATGTTTTCGTCCTCTGGATTAAACTTACGCTGAAAGTTTTGCACCGTTAGTCGCATGGGTGTTAACGGGTTTTTAATTTCGTGAGCAACCTGTTTTGCCATTTCTCTCCAGGCTTGTTCACGCTCGCTTTTTGCTAGTTGTATGGCACTTTCCTCTAACTCATCAATCATACTATTATACGAGGTTACAAGTGCCGAAATCTCTTCGCTAGTATCATCTACATTTATGCGTTCGTTTCGCTTTTCTAGTCGTGTAGTATTAATAATATCGCTAATAATCTTTAGGGACTTTGTTATATATTTTGATAACCAAAAGGCAATTGCTATGGCGGTTAGCAGGACCACCATAAATGCAAATACTAAACGTTTTAAAAACTCTTCGAGCTCTTTATCTAGAAAATCGTCTTTTTCTAAATACGGTATGTTTAATATGGCGACCGCTTTAGATTTATTATCGGTAATATAGGTGTATGATGACTGAAAGGTTTCTCCGTTTTCCTTATGAATATCCACATGCCTATGTTGTGCTATTTCTGAAGCATTATTAAAGGCTATATTTTGGGTTAAAGCATTCATTATTTCGGCAGAGATACATTTATCTACAAGCTCGGTTTGCAGCCCTGGTTTGGATGATATTAAAAGACCACCATCTAAATCGTACAAATTAATTTGTAGCTTATGTATATCTGCAATATTGTAAATTTCGTCCTTAAAAATTAAAGGAACGTTTTCTGTTTTAACTTCCCAGGTATTTTGGCGCCCGTTTAAATAGCGTTTTATATGGGTTTGTACATTTTCTTCTTTACGCTCTAAACGGCCTTCATGATAATCTTTACTTTGCTCGTTATACTGGTAAATAGCTACCGCCGAAATAAGTACAGATGCAAATATAACTAGCAGTATCATTGCTAAAAAGATGCGTGTACGTAAGGATAAGTTTTTTAATTTCATTGGTTTAAATATAGCAATAATCAAACCAAACAGTATAACGCTTGTTTAAAAAACTAGTTTTGGTTGTTAGTTGCGTTAGGGATTGCAACGGATAGCCCACAGCCCGACGTAGGAGGTGCGAGGACTTGTAGTGGAAAGCCCGACCCTTGGGGTAACGCCCAAATTAATTTAAGCTTCGGGATTTTTGTCTCTTATGTTCTTGTAGACTTTAAAACCTAACATAATTAGTACGCCAAGAATAAATATACCTACAACACCCCAAATCCAGTTTATGGCACTTTTTAAAATAACTAAAAAGATAACGGCAAATAAAATGAACGTAGCACCCTCGTTCCAGATGCGCATAAAACTAGATGTTTTGTTTACCACACCGTTTTGTAATTGCTTGAAATAGTGATGCGTTTTTAGATGGTAAATAAACAATAACACTATAAAGCCCAATTTTACTTGCATCCATGGTTGATAGGCTAAATATGGATTAATTGCAAATAGAGCTAAACCAAAAACCAAGGCTAAAATTGCCGATGGCCATGTAATGATAAACCACAGGCGTTTTGCCATGAGTTTTAGTTGTTTTCCTAAAATTTCTTTTTCGGGTGATGGCTTATGAAAGGCTTCTATTTGGTAAACAAACAAACGCGGAATATAAAATAAACCGGCAAACCAAGTGATTACAAAAATAAGATGAAAGGCCTTTATGTATTGGTAGTATTCCATAATATACGTGGTTTAAGATATTGGTTCGCTTTCTGGATTTAAATTCTTGATAATTTCTCCATTTAAAAAATAAGCTGTTACTATTGTAGCTAATACATCGGAAATTGGAAAAGCTATCCACACACCTAATTCGCCATAAAACATAGGTAAGATAAAAATTAGTGGAATAAAGAAGAAACCTTGTCTTAATAAAGTTAGCAATAAGGCTTGTTTTGCTTTACCAATAGCCTGAAAATAAGCTGCACCAATAAGTTGTAGTGCAATTATTGGTGTAGCCGCAAATACCCATCGCATGGCTGGAGGGGTTTGTAACATGACCTCGGCATTATCTGTAAAAAGCCGAGTTATAGCTTCGGGAAACACCATTAATAAAATAAAAACTAAAGTGGCTAAACCCGCTGCGTATTTAATGGCGGTATAAATACTTTCTTTAACTCTGGCATATTTAAACGCACCATAATTAAACCCTGCAATGGGTAAAAACCCTTGTGTAATGCCATAAACCGGAAACAAGGCAAACATTAACATACGCCCTACAATGGCATACGCGGTAACCGATGTTTCGCCACCAAGGTTGAACAAAATATTGTTCATAAACAAGTACGTAATACTCACTACGGCTTGTCTTGCTAAGGTTACAAAACCTAATGATGCGATTTCTAAAACGATTGGTTTTTGGAGTCCGAAATGGTGTTTTTTAATTTTTAACTCGGAGTTTTTAGATAAGAAAAACCAAAAAATAAAAGCAAAACAAAATACATAAGCTAAGGTAGTTGCCCAAGCAGCTCCTGCCATTCCTAAATCTAAAAGGTTTATAAATATATAATCTAAAAGCAGGTTGCTCACCGATGGAATCATCATGGCATACATGGCAAATTTTGGTTTTCCTTCTGCTCGAATTACCGTATTTCCCATCATGGATAGTGCTAAAAAGGGCACGCCATAGAGCACAATAGTATAATATATTTTGGCGGGCTCTAAAATATTGCCTTTTCCGCCAAAAGCAGGTAAAATACCATCTATAAACCACAACCCTGCAATAACCATAGAAATGGTTAACACTAGGGTTAATGTAATTTGATTACCAAAAGTTTTTAACGCTTTATCTGGATTGTTAGCACCTAAAGCTCTAGAGATTATTGAAGAACCACCGACACCGATAGACATACCTAAGGCTGCAATAAAAAAAGAAACTGGCAACACCACGTTAATAGCCGCAATAGCTGTTGAGCCTATCCATTGCCCAACAAAAATAGTGTCTACTAAAATGTTTAGAGACATGACTAAAATACCAATAGATGCAGGAATGGCTTGCTTAACTAAAAGTTTGCTTATGGGTAAAGTTCCTAAATCTTGTGATGCTGTTTTAGCCATTAAACGGTTAGCGATTTTTTAACAGGCGTCCATTCTTCAGCGATATTAGCAATAACCTGAGCAAAATCTTCACGATCGTTTAAGCAGGGAATAACGGTAAAATCTTTTCCGCCAACCTCATGGAATAACTCTTCGCCCTCCATGGCAATCTCCTCTAAAGTTTCTAAACAATCGCTAACAAATGCTGGAGTTACAATAGCCATTTTTTTAATACCTGCTTTCCCTAATCGCTCTATGGTACGATCGGTATAAGGTTGCAACCAAGGATCGAAACCTAGTCTAGATTGAAAAGATGTTGAATATGTGCCATTTTTCATGCCTAATGCTTTAGCCACATTAACCGTGGTAATTTCACATTGGTGTCGGTAACAAAACTCGTGTTGCTTACTTCCTTTTTTAAAGCAGCATTTACCATCCATTTTACAATTACCATTAGTAATATCACTTTTTCGAATATGGCGTTCTGGAACCCCATGATAACTAAAAAGGATATGTTCGTAATCTAGACCTTCTAGTTTTTCTGCTATACTTTTTGAAAGTACTTTTATATAATCTTCACGATGATAAAAAGCTGGCGTTCGGGTTATTTTTACTCCTGGAAAATGCTCTGAAACCAACTCATCGACCTTAACATCTATAGTTTCGGTTGTGGCCATGGCAAATTGCGGATATAACGGAATGGTTTTTATTTCTGTACAGCCTTTATCAACTAATTCTTGAAATCCTTTTTTTATGGTCATGCTACCATAACGCATGGCTAATGCAACAGGCATTTCTAGTTTTTCTTGAACTTTATCTTGAAGTTTTTCGGATAATACAATTAGTGGAGAACCCTCGTCCCACCATATTTTTTTGTAAGCTGCCGCCGATTGTTTTGGTCGTGTATTTAAAATAATACCTTTTACTAAAAGGGTTCTTGCCCATAACGGTACATCAATTACACGCTTGTCCATTAAAAACTCACCTAAATACTTTTTTACATCTTTAGGACTTGGACTATCAGGCGATCCAAGATTTACTAATAAGATTCCTTTTTTCATATTGCAAAAATACGATAGAAATAGCAATGAAAATGTATAGTATAAAATATTTTAACTGTTATACTATAAGTAAAAATTATAAATCCTAACTTTAGTATTACAAAATCTTATTTATCGTTCTGATGATATAACTTTGGGCGTTCCTCGTTATAATCTAAATCTTGAAAAATACCGCAAGACACATTTGTTCTTGCTAAAGATTTAGTAATTTCCATGTGCTTGGATAGCGCTTCAATTTCTGGACTTAGGTATTTCATAGTATTAAGGGCATTTGTTTTTATCTTAGTCTAAGATAAGAGAAAAAGCTTACAATAAAAAATCACCCCAATGACATCACGTATTTTTTAGGTGTTGTTCCATACTTCTTTTTAAATGCAGCAATAAAGTGACTAGATGTACTATAACCCACCTTAAGCCCAACTTCGTTTACATTATCGTTTCCAGCTTCCAATAATTTTCGTGCTACTTCCATTTTATAATCTAATAAAAAACTAAAAACCGAGTCGCCATATATTTGTTTAAAACCTTCCTTTAGCTTTTTAAGACTCAAACCTATTTCATCTGCTAGTTCCTGCAAACTTGGTGGTTCTGCCATACGAGAAATAACAATTTCTTTGGCTTTTCTAATTTTTATAACATTGGTTTCGTCTACTAAAAACGGGCATTGCTCAACATCGGCATCTTCGCTTCTATTAAAATATAAACTTAACAGCTCGTATGCCTTTCCTTTAAAATATAATGATTTTATAGACTGGTTAAGATTGTAATTTATGAGCTGATTTAACACTATAGCCATAGAGGGCGAAATCACACCATCTTTATAGTACTTTTTATCCTTATTATCATCACTTAAAAAAGTAATATAATCGGCTTCTTGCGAAAATAAGCCATGAAATTTCTTAATAGAAATTAATATAGAAACCATCCATGAATTAGCATTTAACTCCAAATGAATTGGAAGATCGCGTTGTGGGTTGTATAACAGCAAAGAGTTTTCTTCAAGAATATTTAAGCGATAGCGCCCTTCGTTAAATACAAACTGACTTGAGCCTTTTACACAAAAGTGAAATTGAATATACTCGCTATCTATTTCTTTAGCAAGAGATTGCGTTTGGCTATTATCATTTTTATATGTTAATACCAAAACACCATCATCAACCGTGGTTTCGTTAAAAGTACTTTTAGCGACACTTTTATCGTTATTTATTTCTTGATTCATATTCATTTTATTTAGATTGATTCTAAATTAAAGAGCAAAAACACCCCTGTTTCACTACAAAAATATGATATTTATCATGTTTTACTAAAAAACAACGTTAAAAAACCACAATCGATACTAAAAGTTCTTTAAGCGTTACTTTTTAACAATACATCGCTATATTTTTGCTTCACATTTTCAGGTACAGCAATGCAGAAATATAATATAAGTAAAAGTAGCTCCTTTTATGCTATTGGTTTAAGTTACAAAAAAGCCGATGCAGATATAAGAGGTCATTTTAGTTTAGACGAAGACTCTAAGCTTTCATTGCTTAAACAAGCAAAGGAAAATGGTATTGAAAGTTTAGTAGTTACTTCTACCTGCAACAGAACCGAAATTTACGGTTTTGCGCAACACCCTTTTCAACTTATTAAATTGCTTTGCGATAATACGCGTGGTACCGTTGAAGAATTTCAAAATGTCGCTTACGTTTATAAAAATAAAGAAGCCATATCGCACATGTTTCGCGTAGGTTCTGGTTTGGACAGTCAAATTCTTGGTGACTTCGAAATTATTAGCCAGTTAAAAATTAGCGCAAAATTATCTAGAAAACACGGTTTACTAAACCATTTTACAGAGCGCTTAGTTAATGCTGTAATACAAGCCAGCAAACGTATTAAAACAGAAACCGCTATATCATCGGGTGCAACCTCGGTATCTTTTGCCTCTGTGCAATATATTTTTAAAAATGTTGAAAATGTTTCAGAAAAAAACATTCTATTATTCGGAACAGGAAAAATAGGAAGAAACACTTGCGAAAACTTAGTAAAACACACCAAAAACGAGCACATTACTTTAATAAACAGAACTAAGGACAAGGCAGAACAAGTTGCCGGAAAATTTAATTTGTTAGTTAAAGATTATGCCAACTTACAAGAAGAAGTAAGCTCGTCTGATATTTTAATAGTAGCCACCGGTGCACAACGCCCTACTATTGATAAACACATTATACAAACAAAAAAACCGCTTTTAATTTTAGATTTATCTATTCCAAAGAATGTTAACGAAAACGTTCAAGAATTAGATAATGTATCCTTGGTGCATTTAGATCATTTATCTCAAATTACCGATGAAACTTTAGAAGCTAGAAAGGCACATATTCCTTCAGCGGAAGCGATTATAGAAGAAGTTAAAGCAGAATTTAATGGCTGGTTAGAAACTAGAAAATTTGCACCTACCATTAAAGCTTTAAAACATAAATTATCAGATTTCGCAAGTGCAGAATTAAATACACAACGCAAAAAAAATGCTGATTTTAATGAAGCGCAAGCCGAATTAATTAGCAATAATATCATTCAAAAAATCACCAATCATTTTGCACATCATTTAAAAGATGATGATGTCTCTACTGATGAAAGCCTGGAACTTATTAAAAAAGTATTCCAATTAGAACCGTCTACAAAAAATGTCTAAAACCATAAGAATTGGTACTCGCGATAGTGAATTAGCACTATGGCAAGCCAACATTGTTAAAAAATTACTTGAAGAAGCTGGCCATAAAACCGAACTCGTACCTGTAAAATCTACAGGCGATTTAGTTTTAGACAAACCCCTTTACGAGCTTGGAATTACTGGTATTTTTACAAGAACACTAGATATCGCTATGTTAAACCACGACATCGATATTGCTGTGCATTCTTTAAAAGATGTGCCAACAATTTTACCAAAAGGCATTATACAAGCTGCTGTTTTAAAACGTGGCAATGTTAACGACACCTTGGTTTTTAAAGACAATGAGGAGTTTTTAGGAGCAAAAGAAGCCGTTATTGCTACCGGTAGTTTACGCCGCCGTGCGCAATGGCTAAACCGTTTTCCAACGCACACTATTACCGATTTACGTGGTAATGTAAATTCCCGTTTACAAAAATTGGAAGATAACGACTGGAATGGTGCTATTTTTGCCGCTGCAGGTATTGGCAGAATTGGAATACGACCAGAAGAAGCTATTAATTTAGATTGGATGATTCCTGCTCCTGCACAAGGCGCAATTATGATTACGGCTTTAGATGAGGACGATTTTGTTAAAGAAGCCTGTGCCGCATTAAACCACGAAGAGACCGAAATTTGCACCACTATAGAGCGCGAATTTCTAAATAAACTAGAAGGTGGCTGTACAGCTCCTATTGGTGCATTAGCATACATTAAAGATGAAGAAATTAACTTTAAAGGTGTATTGTTAAGTCCAGACGGAACCAAAAGAATAGACGTTACCCGAGTTAAAAAACTAGGCGAACATCATGACATGGCTCAATACTGTGCCGATTTTGTAATTGAGCGTGGTGGTAAACGCTTAATGGATAACATTAAAAATTCAGACAGAAAAACAAACGTATATTCTACAAAGAGCTTTACCGAAGACCAACGTTTACTGTTTCATGAAAAAGTAGTTGCAGAAAGTTCAGATTTTATCAAAATAAGCCTAAATCGTATTGCGCCACGTTTATTAAAAAATGAAATCGAAAACGTAGTGATTACCAGCAAAAACGCGGTAGAATCTTTAACTACAAACTATTCGGCCATAGAGTTACAATTTAAAAATATTTACTGTGTGGGCCGCAAAACAAAACGTTTGGTCGAAAATAAAATAGGTAAGGTTAAGCATACCGAAAAGAATGCAAAAAAACTTGCCGAATATTTAGTAGATTATATTGAAGGTACCGAGGTAACTTACTTCTGTAGCGATTTAAGGTTAGACGATTTACCTAATATTCTTGAAGAAAACAACATTAAAGTTAACGAAATAGAAGCGTATCAAACCAAATACGATGGTGTAAAAGTTAACGACTTGGTAGAATCTGCTATGTTTTACAGTCCATCAACCGTTGAAAGTTTTGTTAAAGCTAATAATATAGAGGTTATTGCATTTTGTATTGGCGAAACCACAGCCAAAGAGGCTAAAAAACATTTTAAAGATGTTAGGGTTGCCAAAGTACCAACTGTAGAAAGTGTAATTGAATTAGTAAACGAACATTATATATAATGGTTACTAGTTGTTGGTTGTTGGTTAGTAGTCTTACCACAAACCTAAAACAACTAATAACCAACAACCAACAACTAGTAACGAACAACTAGCAACCATGTTAAAAAACGATTTATTTTTACGAGCATTAAAAGGAGAAACAGTTAATCGTCCACCCGTATGGATGATGCGTCAAGCAGGTCGTTACCTTCCAGAATTCATGGAAATAAAGGCTAAATACGATTTCTTTACACGTTGCCAAACGCCAGAGTTAGCAAGCGAAATTACAGTACAACCTATCCGTCGTTACGGCATGGATGCTGCCATTTTATTCAGCGATATTTTGGTAATACCTCAAGCCATGAATATTGAGGTACAAATGAAACCAAATTTTGGTCCGTATTTACCAAACCCTATTCGCTCTCAAAAAGATGTCGATAATGTTATTGTTCCAGATGTAACCGTAGCTCTAGATTACGTTTACCAAGCCATAAAAGCAACCAAAGAAAAACTTAACGACGAAATTCCGTTAATAGGTTTTGCAGGCTCACCATGGACCATTTTATGCTACTGCGTACAAGGTCAAGGCAGCAAAAATTTCGATAAAGCCAAAGAGTTTTGCTTTACAAACCCAATTGCAGCACACCAATTATTACAAAAAATTACAGATACAACTATAGCTTACCTTAAAGAAAAAGTAAAAGCAGGATGTAACGCTGTGCAAGTATTCGATTCTTGGGGCGGTATGCTGTCACCAGTCGATTATCAAGAATTCTCATGGCAATATATCCAACAAATTATCGATGCCCTAAAAGACGATGCTCCGGTAATCGCCTTTGGAAAAGGCTGTTGGTTCGCACTTGGCGAAATGGCCAAATCTGGTGCATCTGCCTTGGGAGTAGACTGGACCTGTTCTGCGCGTAATGCACGTTATTTAACCGGTGGAAACATTACATTACAAGGTAATTTCGACCCAACACGTTTATTTTCTCCACCAGCAGAAATTAAAAAACAAGTACACCAAATGATAACCGATTTTGGTAAAGATAAATACATTGTAAACCTTGGCCATGGTATTTTACCAAACATTCCGTTGGATAATGCCAAAGCGTTTATCGATGCCGTAAAAGAATACGGAAACTAAAATATTTTGGGCGTTACCTACTTTTTATGTAACATTAGGTTTTAAACATCTAATTATCGTTGTAAAAAAGTAGGTCGGGCTTTCGGCAGTCGCTTTTTTGTGTTGCATATGTGCAACAACACAAAAAGAGCTCCAACAAATGCCTTTATCCCTAACGCAAATGTTATACATTAAAACCATGATCAGGGCAAATAATTGTGTAAAAACAGATAATCATGCCAAACAAATTTAAACAGTTAACAAAAAAATACAACTTATTAAAAAAAGGTTGGACACCCCAACAAAACCTATTTTACGGGTTTTTTACATATATACTTCTAGGGTTTATATTATTATGCTTACCCATCTCTCAAAAAGGAGAAGCTACTATCCTAGACCACCTTTTTATATCCACCTCGGCAGTATCAACAACAGGGTTGGCGACTATTTCTATTTTCGATACTTATAATGTTTTTGGTCAGTTTGTTATCATGGTATTAATCCAGCTTGGAGGTATTGGTTACTTAACCTTTACCACCTTCATGTTGTTATCTACTACCAGAAAAATGACCCTTTGGCATAAAAAAATATTATCTACAGAATTTACACTTCCAAAAACTATAAAAATTAAAGACTTTCTAAAATCTGTAATTCTCTTTACACTTATTATGGAGTTTATAGGCGCCGTCTTGTTCTTTATAGCATTTAATTCAAAGGGTATGCCTATACTTGAAGCACTTTGGTCTTCAATTTTTCATAGTATAAGCACCTTTTGCACCGCAGGTTTCAGCTTATTTAATAATGGATTTACAGACTATGTAGACAATCATTTTATAAATTTCACCATTTCCATGTTAGCTATTTGTGGGTCATTAGGATTTATAGTTATAACAGACTTTGGTTTATTAATAAAAGATAAAACACATAAACTAAGTTTCACAACAAAAATAATTTTTTACGGATTTTTAATTCTACTAACGTTTGGTACATTATTCTTTTACTTTTTTGAGCCTTCAATAATAGAACTACCAGCAGAATCCCGTTTTCTAGCATCATTTTTTCAAACCATGACAGCTATGACAACCGTTGGTTTTAACACGGTAGATTTTGGAGCGTTTTCTCAAGCCATGATGCTTATTTGCATTTTCTTAATGTACATTGGAGCCTCGCCATCTGGTACAGCTGGAGGAATAAAAATAACAACCTTAACAGCCGTATTTGCCATTTTAAAAAGTCAACTAAAGGGAAGTAAACACATTACGTTCTTAGGACGCGTTATTCCCTACGAACGGTTATATACAGCCATGTCTGCATTTATTTTTTATACCATAATTATCTTACTTGGTACATTCCTAATTACTATTACAAACGACCTTAAATTTGAAAACATCCTATTTGAAGTAGCTTCTGCTCTCGGAACAGTAGGAATTAGCACAGGCATAACAGCCGAAATAAATACATTTGGACAAATTGTTATTATCTTTCTCATGTTTATTGGCCGCTTAGGTGTACTTACCTTTGGTTTAGCACTTTGGTCTAGAAACTTAAAAAACGACAAAGAACCCGCTTTAGTAGATGATATAGCAGTTTAGTTATGGTTAAAAACATCATTTCAGGAATTAAAGCATACTTCGGTGCTTTCAGTCTAATTTCAAAATTAAAACTCTGGAAATATTTTGCTATTCCTATGCTAATTAGCCTAATAACCGCAATTGCTGTTTTTGGTTCAGCTTACGGCTTATCGGATAATATTGGCGCATTCATATCAAAAATCTGGATTTGGGATTGGGGTAAAGAAACATTTTCATCTATTAGTAATTTTATTGGTGGCTTAATTATCGTGGTTATTGGGCTCATTCTTTTTAAACACATCATTATGGCATTATCAGCGCCATTTATGAGTCCCGTTTCCGAAAAAATTGAAGCTAATTTTACAGGTAATCCACCACATTCACATAGAAATACAAGCTTTTCAGAACAATTATGGCGAGGTATTCGAATAAACATAAGGAACCTGGTTAAAGAACTATTGTTTACCATTCCTATTCTACTTTTAAAATTTATTCCTGTAGTTAATATATTTTCAACCATTTTACTCTTTATGCTACAAGCATATTATGCCGGTTTTGGTAATATGGATTATACGTTAGAGCGTCATTATAACTATAAGGATAGCCTACAATTTGTTAGCAAGCACAAAGGTTTAGCAATAGGTAACGGTATTGTTTTTATCCTGTTTTTATTAATTCCGGTAATTGGTGTAATTTTAGTGCTACCCTTATCGGTAACAGCAGCTTCAACAAAAACGGTAGAAGCACTTCAAATTAAAAACAAACCCATACATGCAGCTTAATTTTGCATTTTATCGCATTACACCTATTCACCAAAAAGATGGATGGTCTTTATGCAACTTTGCTGTGGCTAACGAAGACCGATTAAAACGCTATTTCCCAAAAACTTTAGAACAGAATTTAACACCCGATTTATCAAATATTTTTGTTGCTAAAAAAGCAAAACATTTTGAATCCGAAGAAGAATTTTTATTCACTATTAAGGAAATTGAAACCCATAAATTAATTGGTTTAGTGTATATTAAAGAAGTTAATTGGACTACCAAACAAGGCGAATTCGCGTATTGCATCGACTACAATTTTGAAGGTAAAAGCATAATCACCGAAGCTGTAAAACAGTTATCAGATCACGCCTTTGAGAACTTAGGGTTACAAACGCTTCAAATTATAGCGCATAAAAGTAATATAGGTAGTTTAAAAGTTGCCAAAAACAACAATTTTACACATATTAAAACATTAAAAAACGAACACACACCTCCAGGAGAACAACCTTTAGATATGGAGTTGTATGAGCTTTATAAAGAGATTGAATAAATGAAAGTAAGACCTGCGAGGTTTCCAAAACCTTGTAGGTCTCTTATCTAAAAAGTAAAAATGATTTAGTAACGAAAACCTGCGGAGTTTATTCGACCTGCGAGGTTTACAAAACCTTGTAGGTCTCATATCTAAAAACACATTTACCAAGCATACTAAAACCCTATAGATTAAAAGTTACAATGAAACTCGAAATATTAGAAAAAGGTAATTATTATCACATCTTTAATCGAGGTGTAAATGGCGAAACCATTTTTAAAAGTGATGATAATAAAATTTATTTTTTAAATCTCGTTCAAAAACACTTAGACCATAAAGCAGCTATTTTAGCCTACTGCTTAATGGATAATCATTTTCATTTCTTATTAGAAATTATTTCCGAAACTAAGGTAGCACATCAATCTATTTCGAACCTGTTCAACGCCTATGCAAAAGCTTTTAATAAACAACAAAATAGAACAGGAAGTTTGTTCGAAAAACATTTCCGAAGAAAAAAAATAGATACCGAAGCTTATTTAAAAAATGTTATTCTATACATTCATACAAATCCTCAGCTTCATAAAATTAGTAATAATTACAAAAACTACGAGTTTTCATCATTTCGCATTTACAATAATAACACCTTAAAAAATATAGTATCCATTGATAAATCTTATGTCATTCAACAGTTTAATGACTTAAATAATTTTATTTTTGCTCATAATGAATATTTATCGTTACCTGATAATAATTTAGGCACAGACCTACAAGGTTTTAAAAACCTCGCAGGTCAAGAAACTTTTACCAAAAACGAGAAGCAAAACCAGCAAGATCTAAAAGACCTTGAAGGATTGAAAGGCAAACAATCAATGAAAGATAAATTCTACCAATACATACAAAACTTACAAGACAGCATAACCTCAAAACTAGAAGCTATTGATGGCAAAGCTAAATTTCAAGAAGACATTTGGAAACGACCAGAAGGTGGTGGCGGCCGCACGCGTGTTATTGAAAACGGTAATGTTTTTGAAAAAGGAGGCGTTAACATTTCTGGTGTTCATGGTAAATTACCAGACAGCATGCAAAAATATTTTGGCGTAGAAGATGCCGATTTTTTTGCCTGCGGATTAAGTTTGGTTTTGCATCCTAAAAACCCAATGGTGCCAACCGTACATGCCAATTGGCGTTATTTTGAAATGTATGATAAAACAGGAAACATTGTAGACCAATGGTTTGGCGGTGGACAAGATTTAACGCCATATTACTTGTTTGAAGACGATGCTAAACACTTTCACCAAACCTGTAAAACAGCTTGCGATAAGCATAATCCAGAATTCTACCCAAAATACAAAGCACGTTGCGACGAATATTTTTATAATGCACACCGAAATGAAGGCCGAGGTTTAGGCGGTTTATTTTTCGATTATTGTAAAGCTACCGATGATATGAGTATGCAAAACTGGTACAATTTTGTAACCGAAGTTGGTAATAGTTTCCTAGAAGCTTATGTTCCTATTGTTGAAAAACGCAAAGATTTACCATATACAGATGCCCAACGCAATTGGCAAGAAATTCGTCGCGGACGCTATGTAGAGTTTAATTTAGTACACGATAAAGGCACGCTTTTTGGCTTAAAAACTAACGGACGTATAGAAAGTATTTTAATGAGTTTACCACCGCATGTACAATGGGTTTACGACCACCATCCGGAAGCTGGGAGCGAAGAAGAAAAACTTATTAAAGTATTACAAAATCCCATAAACTGGGTTTAAAAACATTATTATGGACTGTTACTGCGGAAGTTTAAAAACCTACTCGAATTGCTGCCAAAAGGCTCATATAAACATAACTGATGCCAAAACCGCAGAGCAACTTATGCGCTCTAGATATGCGGCTTTTGTTAAAGCCGATGGCGATTATTTAATGGCAAGTCATCATGCTTCTACCCGACCAATAAAAGAAAAAGCGTCGATTGTAAAATGGGCAAAATATGTAGAATGGATAAAGCTAGAAGTTCTAGAAACAACAAAAGGCACCGAAACCGATACCCAAGGTACCGTAACCTTTCAAGCGTATTTTTATGAGAAAGGCAAAGTGGAAATCATTTACGAAAAATCGGCTTTTGTAAAAGAAAACAATACTTGGTTTTATTTAGGTTTGAGTAAATAACTACTTCCAAACAATCACCTCTTTAGACACCTCTTTAAACGCATTATAAGCATGAAATAATCGTGCCTTTAAAAGAAGTTTTCGGCCATCAACTTGTCGTGTAAACACCATTTTATTTCTACCCAAAAATTTTGTCCAATGCTTCTTAAAAACGAGTGCATTTTCCTTCTTGTTGCCAAAAATTTCAGGAACAGGATAAAAATTTTCAACATTAAGTCGTTTTCTAAAAAAACTGGTCTTTATAATTAAATATCGAGGCGAATCTACAGGAGCTAACATTTCGGTTAATGCACTAGAAAACAAAGCACTCTCATAATTATTAGCTCCAACTAGCATACATACCACATCTCCTTTATCTAAGCGTGCTGAAACAACTTCAATATTTTGAATATTAGTATTTAAAAGCTTCAACTCATACATGGTATTAAGTATGGCTAAACCTATTTTTTTAATCTTTTTATGCAAGTATCCATAACGTAAATACAACGACACCGCTTTGTATAATTTTAAACCAAAACGAAAAACAAAAGCCCCCATAAACGCATAAATAAAATACGTTAACCCGCGACTAATTATAAGTTGCAGACCTTCTAGAATAAACTCAAAATAAAACCACAATATGGTTAGCGATAATTCGGCAACAAAAAACCGTACAACATCAAAAAAGTAAATTTGCTTTTGGGCTTCATAAGGTTTCTCATCTAGATAAAGCCATTTAACTTGTTTAGTTAATTTTGTACCGCTCCCAATGGAGCTTGCCCATTGCTTTGTTATTAATGGTCTTTGTCGAGATTTCTGTAAAGTTTCAGCATTTAGACTATCAATAGCTTCTACCGTTAGGTTTTCAGGTAAATTAAGACGATCAAAACCATTAGATATATAAGGAATTGAGGTGTATGTAATACCAACAAAGGCCTCAAAACGTCGTTTTAATATATCAACTTCTCGTCCGCCATCTGTTACCGTAGGGTCTACACAAGCTAAATGCCAAATGTTTCCTGTTTTATTAGGTTTGCTAGCATCTTTTCTAATCGCTCTACCTCGCATTTGGTTTGATGACACAAAAGACCCCACAAAAGAAGCTAAAATTAAACTGTTAATTGAAGGTGCATCCCAACCTTCGCCTAACAACGATTTTGTTCCTATTAAAACTTTTATTGTACCATTCTCAAAAAGCTGCGTAAGTATTTCGACTATCGATTTTTCGGGTTTACCTTTAG
Source organism: Algibacter pectinivorans (assembly GCF_900112595.1). Classification (GTDB taxonomy): domain Bacteria; phylum Bacteroidota; class Bacteroidia; order Flavobacteriales; family Flavobacteriaceae; genus Algibacter_B; species Algibacter_B pectinivorans. The sequence continues at coordinate 205,858 of NZ_FOMI01000002.1, forward strand.
TCGTTACTTCCAAAAATTCGTGATCACTAACTAGAGTAGAAAACGAAAAATTATCCATATTCCCTATCGCTTCAAAAGCCTTTAAAATAGAAGTGTGAATTATAACCAAACTACCCGTTAAAACAGCTAATTCGTTGTTATGAGAACAATATGTTTTTACATATTTAAAAATAGGTAAAACACCAATTTTATTAATGGTTTCAATAGCTTGTTTAGAGGTGTTTAAAAACTCTTTCCGTATATAATCGGTTAAAATGACACAACTTAAATTTTCTCCCAAAGATTCCCTTTCGGACGCCACAATTTTTACAATACTTTTAAGCTTGCTTGGGCTATACGCCAAAGATTTATAAAGCAATTGCTCGCCAACAAAATTCACTTGGTTACGCTCTAAAACATTAAGTCTTCTTAGTTTTTTTTCGAGCGTTACAAGATAATCTTCGTGAGTTATCAAAGTTTCTCTATCTGTTACTAAAAGGTTTTGAAGCAGAATTTCCAACCATTCTAAATTGAGTTTTGGAAACCGAATGGTTTCATTTTTATTAAAACCCAGAATTTCTAAGGTTTCTGCTTCTATGTAAACTCCACAGGCATTCAAAAAAATTAAAATGGATGAGAAGTAGGTTGTATTTGTGTAAATTTCATCTAAATGAATCTTTGGATTCTTATAAAACCTATGATTTTTAAGAAGCGCTATAAACGATTCATCATGCAATACATCGTCTTGAAATTTCGAGATTTTTTGTCGGTAGTCAACAATGAAATTAATTTCTAAATCGTTGGGTTTCGAAAAATACACAAAATCTTGATGCGGACATAAATCGTTTTCTTTTACCAAATCGGGTACCGCAATTTCATCGTCTACCTCGCCACACAATGTAAAGTATTTGGCAAGCTCACTTCGGCTACTATCGTAAGGCGGTGTTGCAGTTAGTGCCACTACAAAAAACGAATTACGGTTTTTTAAAGCCATCAAACATTTCCACCAAGCACTTTTTAAATGGTGTGCTTCATCTAAAACTACGGTTTCAATATTATGGGTTTCGAAAAATTTAAAATAATCTTCTTCATCTTCAAAAGACTTATAAAGCGCATGAAGTGATTGGTAGGTTGAAAATGTAATAGCACTAGGCGATTTTATGTTAAAGGAACAAGCGTCGAAACCATTGTTTTTAGTAAAAAACTCCTGCAACCTGTTTTCCCACTGATTTCGTATAGTTAGCGTAGGTGCTAATATCAATGTCTTTTTGCCTAATCGCCTTAAAATTTCGATTCCTAAAATGGTTTTTCCCGATCCTGGAGGCGCAATAACATGAAAATGGTGGTCTAAAACATGACTATCAAAATTTTTTAATAGGGTTTCCTGATAACTTCGCCAAGGGAACTTAAATTCTAAAACACTTAGGGATTCTAGCAATACAAAATGAGTTTTAATGATTAACTTTGTATTTGATAAAAGTAAACATTATCAGAACAATTTTACATTAAAACTATGTTTCCATTACGAAGAAATAGAAGATTAAGAACCAACGCAGCCATTCGCGCTTTAGTTCGTGAAACCGTTATAACACCAAACGATTTTTTAGTGCCGCTTTTTGTGGTTGAAGGCAAAGGCATAAAAGATGAAATCCCATCGATGCCAAATTACTTTCGCTATAGTTTAGATTTGCTTGAAGGCGAAGTTAAAGAACTTTGGAGTTTGGGTTTAAAATCGGTGTTACTTTTTGTAAAAGTGCCAGATAATTTAAAAGACAACCAAGGTAAAGAAGCCTTAAACCCTAACGGATTAATGCAACGCGCTATTAAAACCGTTAAAAATGTGTGCCCAGACATGTTGGTAATGACCGATATAGCTTTAGATCCATATTCGGCTTACGGACACGATGGTATTATTGAAAACGGACAAATTATAAACGATGAAACCGCTGAGTTTTTAGCAGAAATGAGTGTTTCTCATGCGACCGCTGGAGCCGATTTTGTGGCACCAAGCGATATGATGGATGGTCGTATTCTTAGCATTCGCGAAGCTCTAGAAGATGAAGGTTTTATTAATACCGGCATTATGAGTTATTCTGCAAAATACGCATCGGCTTTTTACGGACCATTTCGCGATGCTTTAGACTCTGCTCCTGTTGATTTAGTAGATATTCCGAAGGATAAAAAAACCTACCAAATGGATTTTGGTAACCGTTTTGAAGCGATTAAAGAAACCGAAATGGATATTGACGAAGGTGCCGATATTGTTATGGTAAAACCAGGTCTTTCTTATTTGGATATTTTAAGAGACATTAAAAACGAGGTCGATGTTCCTGTGGCTGTATATCAAGTTTCTGGAGAATATGCCATGATAAAAGCAGCAGCCGAAAAAGGTTGGCTAAACCACAACCAAGTTATGATGGAAACCACTATGGCATTTAAACGTGCTGGTGCAGATATTATAGCAAGCTACTTTGCTAAGGATGTTGTAAAATTATTATCGTAAATTAGCCATTAACAAAATAAACCTATGAGCGCATTACTTTTTTGGGCAACCATTTCTATTTTCTTTTCTTTTTTATGTTCCATCCTCGAAGCTGTTTTATTAAGCGTTACTCCAACCTTTATAAACGTTAAAAAACAAGAAGGAAAGGACTATGCTCTAACTTTAGAGTCCTTAAAAAAAGATGTAGACAAACCGCTAATAGCCATACTTACGCTAAACACTATTGCACATACTTTAGGTGCAATGATGGTTGGTATTGAAGCCGAAAGCTTACCTTATAAAATTGAACTTTGGGGTATAAATACTGTAGGTGTAGTATCGGCAATCATGACATTTTTAATATTAGTAGCCTCAGAGATTGTACCAAAAACCATTGGCGCAACCTACTGGAAACAATTAGCAAACTTCACCTCTAAAGCGCTTACAGTATTGATTTTTCCTTTAAAATGGACAGGAATTTTATGGCTATTGCAATTAACTACAAAATTAATTGGCGGTAAAGGTCATGGTAGCGTTTTAAGTAGAGAAGGGTTTATGGTAATGACCGATATGGCTCATGAAGAAGGTGTTTTTCAAGAAAACGAAAGTAAAATCATTAAAAACCTTTTAACCTTTAAAGAAATATTTTCGAAAAATATCATGACACCAAGAACCGTTATGAAAACCGAAAACGAATCGACTACAGTTGAAGATTTTTTTAATAGAAACTTAAACCTTCGCTTTTCTAGAATTCCAGTATTTTCTGAAACCGAAGACAACATAAAAGGCCTAGTTTTAAAAGACGAAATTTTTAAAGAAATGGCTTTAGGTAATGGTAATAAAAAATTAGCAGACCTTAAAAGAGATATTATTATTGTAAATCGTGATTTAGCCATCCCTACACTTTTTGAAAAACTTGTAGAAAGCAGAAACCACATGGCCCTGGTAGTCGATGAATATGGGTCGGTAAGTGGTTTAGTAACCATGGAAGATGTTATTGAAACGCTTTTAGGATTAGAGATTATGGATGAGAGCGATAATGTTTCAGACCTACAACATTTAGCAAGAAAAAGCTGGGAAGCACGTGCTAAAAAACTAGGTATTATTGAAGAAGATAAAGCTTCAGAGTAATGTAATATTCATATTTAAACCAACATGAATGTTGCAATTAACCATTTAAAATAAAACAATTCAGATGGAAAGCTGCATCATTAAATCACCTTTAGGATTCACTAAAATAATTGGTGATGTTGATGGCATTTCATCTGTTACCGTGCTCAATTCCGAAGAAAAAATTACAGATATTATTCCCGTAGAATTAGAGGATTGTGCAATTCAGCTCCAAGAATATTTTACGGGCCAGCGCAAACAATTCAACCTTAAATTAAATGCTAGCGGCACAGATTTCCAAAAACGCGTTTGGAGCACTCTAGAGCAAATTCCCTACGGAAAAACAACCTCTTATTTAGAATTATCAAAACAATTGGGCGATGTTAAAGCTATTCGCGCTGTGGCCAATGCTAATGGTAAAAATCCATTATGGATTATCGTGCCGTGTCATCGTGTAATAGGCAGCAACGGCTCACTTACAGGTTATGCAGGCGGTTTGCACCGTAAAAAATGGTTGCTAGAACACGAAAGTCCCTATAAACAACAAAGTTTGTTTTAAGTTTTGGGCGTTACCACAAGGGTCGCGCTATACGTTACTAGTTTTGGCTCAAAGCGGCCGCTCGCCAAAAGCTAACCACTACTATCGCTAACGCACCTATTTGCCAACATCAAGTTTTACCAAAAAAACAAAGTATACTTTTTAAAGATTCCCTATATTTAGTACATTAAAAACGTTTTAAAAACATGAAATTTATAAAAAAGCTATTTAAGTGGCTTATGGCTCTATTGGCCATTATCATAATTGCATTATACATTTTCGATTACGAATATATCCTTAGAGGTGTAAAAGTTGTCTATTTTACAGGACATAAAACGGCCTTTATAGATGACTATCCGTACTTTGAAAACGACACCATAAAAAAAGGCGACACGGTAGATGAATGGCCAATACATAAAAACTATAACAGCGTACAACCAACCGAAAAACTGAGTACAGTAAATAAAGATTGGGGAACCATAGCTTATGTAATTATTAAAAACGATAGTATTTGGTTCGAAACATATTACGATGGTTTTAATGCCGCATCAAAAACCAATTCGTTTTCAATGGCAAAAAGTATAACCTCTGCCCTTTTAGGAAAAGCCATTATGGATGGTTATATAAAAAACCTAGACCAGCCACTTAGCGATTTTTATCCGCAATATAATTACGCCAAAACCACCGTTGGCGATCTATCATCCATGGCCTCTGGTCTGGATTGGGTAGAGCATTACACGAGTCCGTTTTCGGTTACCGCAAGGGCCAATTACGATGACGATTTAGCCGAAACCATTTTAAACCAGAAAGTAGTAAAAACACCAGGAGAATCTTTTGAATATTTAAGCGGAAGCACACAACTTTTAGGTATGGTATTAAAAAAAGCAACTGGTAAAACGCTATCCAATTACCTATCCGAAAGTTTTTGGAAACCTATGGGAGCCGCAAACGATGCGTATTGGCAGGTAGACGATGAAGATAACCAATTAGCAAAAGCCTTTTGCTGTATAGCAAGTAACGCAAGAGATTTTGCACGCTTTGGAAAATTATATAAGGACAATGGAAAATGGAATGGTAAACAGCTTTTAGATTCCGCTTTTGTTAAAAAAAGTATTACACCGCGCTTTAAAGAAAGTCCAGAATATGGCTATGGCTGGTGGTTAAAAAATGTTGGAGACAAACATTTTTTTATGATGCGCGGGCATTTAGGACAATACGTCATTGTGGAGCCCGAAGACAATGTAATAATTGTGCGTTTAGGACATAAAAAATCGCCAGACCAAGGCATTGGTAAATTTACAAACGATATTACGGTGTATATTGAAGAAGCCTATAAAATGATGAATAAATAAATTATCGCTTTCGCGGAAATTAAAGATGATTAGTAAATTAAACCTCGAAAACATATTATTTCTGGACATTGAAACGGTTCCTGAAACGCAGTATTTTTCAGATTTAGATGACACCAAACAAGCCCTTTGGGAGCAAAAATCGAGATACCAAAGAAAAGAAGATTATACAGCCGAAGAGTTTTATGATCGTGCTGGAATTTGGGCAGAATTTGGCCTTATAGTTTGTATTTCGGTGGGTTATTTTACGTTTCAGGGTGAAAACAGAATATTTAGAGTCACTTCCTTTTATGGCGATGAAGTAAAAATATTGAAGGACTTTAAAAATCTTATTATTTCTCATTTTAGTCAAACCAAACATTTACTTTGCGCGCACAACGGTAAGGAATTCGACTTTCCTTATATTGCAAGGCGCATGATTATTAACGGTATTGAACTACCTTACAAACTCAATTTATTTGGCAAAAAACCTTGGGAAGTACCACATTTAGACACCTTAGAATTGTGGAAATTTGGCGATTATAAAACCTATACCTCTTTAAAATTATTAACCAATGTTTTAGGAATTCCATCGCCTAAAGACGATATTGATGGCAGTGAAGTGTATCGGGTGTTTTATGAAGAAAAGGAAATCGATAGAATAATTATCTATTGCGAAAAAGACACGATTGCCGTTGCCCAAATATTTTTACGCTTAAGAGGCGATTCCATTTTAACCGACGACGAAATTATACATATTTAAATGGCTGAAACTCCTATATTACAAATTAAAAATCTTACTATTTCGTTTGGAAACAACGAAGTAATTCATGGCATTTCTTATAATTTAAATAAGAATGAAATACTCGGAATAGTAGGCGAATCCGGATCGGGTAAATCGGTGTCATCCTTAGCTATATTAGGTATTCTTCCTAAAAAAATATCAAAAATAAATTTTGGCAACATACTTTATAATAACGATGATTTAACAACACTTTCGCCAAAATTATTTCAAAACATAAGAGGTAATAAAATTGCCATGATTTTTCAGGAACCTATGAGTTCGTTAAATCCATCGATGACTTGCGGGAAACAAGTTGAAGAAATCCTATTACAGCACACCAACTTATCTAAAAAAGAAGCAAAAAACGAAACGCTTTTACTTTTTGAAAAAGTTAAACTCCCCAATGCAGCCATTACACATCAAAAATACCCGCATGAAATATCTGGCGGACAAAAACAACGTGTTATGATTGCTATAGCCATTGCCTGCAAACCCGATATTTTAATTGCCGACGAGCCTACAACAGCACTGGATGTTACGGTACAAAAGGACATTATTAGCCTGCTAAAAGAATTACAAGCCGAAACAAAAATGAGCATTATTTTTATAACGCACGATTTGGCTTTAATATCTGAAATTGCACACAATGTTTTGGTTATGTATAAAGGTAATATTGTTGAACAAGGCCATGTATCTGATATTTTTAATAACCCACAGCACAACTACACCAAGGCCTTAATAAACTCTAGACCAACTTTAGATACTCGACTTAAAACACTACCAACTATTCAAGATTTTTTAGATGATACCATTTCAACAGAAATTGTAACTACGGCACAACGTAAAAAAAATCATGAAAAACTATATGCAAAACCACCACTTTTAGAGGTTATTAATGTTGAAAAAGAATATATTTCTAAATCGGGTTGGTTTTCTAAACCTCAGCATTTTAAAGCCGTAAACAATGTAAGTTTTAAACTTTACGAAGGCGAAACACTTGGCTTGGTGGGCGAATCGGGTTGCGGAAAATCAACCTTAGGTAACGCCATACTGCAACTAGATAAAGCTACTGCCGGTGCCATATTATATAAAGGTGTGGATATTACTAAGTTGTCAAAATCTAAAATTAGAACGCTTAGAAAAGACATTCAAATTATATTTCAAGATCCGTATTCCTCTTTAAATCCTAGAATTCCGGTTGGCGAAGCCATTTTAGAACCCATGATAGTTCATAAACTATATAATTCTGATAGTGAACGAAAACAAAAAGTAATTGAAATTTTAAACCGCGTAGGTTTATCTGAAGATTATTATAACCGCTATCCTCACGAATTTTCTGGCGGACAAAGGCAACGTATTGGTATTGCTAGAACTATAGCTTTACAACCCAAATTAATTGTTTGCGACGAGTCGGTTTCTGCTTTGGATATATCGGTTCAAGCACAGGTTTTAAACCTTTTAAATGAGCTAAAAGAAGATTTTGGTTTTACTTATATATTTATTTCTCACGATTTAGCCGTAGTTAAATATATGTCTGACCAATTACTGGTAATGAACAAGGGTAAAATTGAAGAATTGGATGACGCCGATACTATTTATAGCAATCCGAAAAAAGAGTACACAAAAAAATTAATTCATGCTATTCCAAAAGGATTATAGCATGAATATCTTTTTTGTTAAATAAACCAAACTCCTAAAAAACTGAATATTATGTTTCAGAGTTTCCTTGAATTTGCTTTCGTCATTAGTAGGTAATTCAGGTAGATTTGTTGCAAAATTCATAAGCGGTTAGTTTAAGGTAGATTTGGGGAAATCTTTATATTAAATTGGTTTCATTGGGCTCTACAAATATAGCACAGATTTTCAATATATCGTTAAAAAACACAATTAATCGATGAAACGCACTTAATTTTAACATTTAAGCGATTTTACCCGCAATAAAGACTTTGCCTAAATATCCATTTCTGGAATCTCACCTTCAATAATCAAGGTGCCTTCGGTAGCATTTTTAATAGTTTCCACGCTTACTCCCGGCGCACGTTCTAAAAGTTTAAAACCTTGATCTGTTACTTCTAAAACTGCAAGGTTAGTTACAATACGTTTTACACAACCAACACCAGTTAATGGTAAACTACATGCTTTAAGCAGTTTAGATTCGCCACGCTTATTGGTATGCATCATAGCCACAATTATATTCTCTGCACTGGCCACTAAATCCATGGCACCTCCCATACCTTTAACCATTCGCCCAGGAATTTTCCAATTGGCTATATCGCCATTTTCAGCCACTTCCATAGCACCTAAAATGGTTAAATCTACATGCTTACCACGTATCATTGAAAAACTAAGTGCCGAATCGAAAAAACTAGCACCTGGAAGCGTTGTTATGCTTTGTTTTCCAGCGTTAATAATATCGGCATCTTCTTCGCCTTCAAAAGGAAACGGTCCCATACCTAAAACCCCATTTTCACTTTGAAATTCAACTTCTATATCATCTCTCACATAATTAGCAACAAGTGTTGGAATGCCAATACCAAGATTAACGTAAAAGCCATCTTGTACTTCTTTTGCTATGCGTTTTGCTATTCCGTTTTTATCTAACATCTATTTAAGTTATAAGTTAATACATATTTAAAGTTATAAGTTACTCACTCTATGGTAAGCTTAACTTTAAGTAATTTTTGGTCTTACAGTACGTTGTTCAATTCGTTTTTCGAAAACTTCACCTTTAAAAATGCGTTGCACAAATATCCCTGGAATATGAATTTGATTAGGGTCCAATTCGCCCAAAGGCACCATTTCTTCAACCTCAGCAACCGTAATTTTTGCTGCACCACACATGTTAGGATTAAAATTTCTAGCAGTTCCTTTAAAAATTAAGTTACCAGCAGCATCGCCTTTCCAGGCTTTTACAAAAGCAAAATCGGCTTTAAAAGCATGCTCTAAAACGTACATTTTACCATCAAATTCTCGTGTTTCCTTACCTTCGGCAACTTCAGTACCATATCCTGCAGGTGTATAAATAGCAGGAAATCCGGCTTGTGCTGCTCTACAACGCTCGGCTAAAGTACCTTGCGGAATCAACTCAACATCCAACTCACCAGACAACATTTGACGCTCAAACTCATCATTTTCACCAACGTAAGAGGACACCATTTTTTTTATTTGTCTTTTTTGAAGCAACAGCCCTAATCCAAAATTATCGACCCCAGCGTTATTGGAAATACAGGTTAATCCTTTTACACCAAGTTTAACTAATTGTGCAATGGCATTTTCTGGAATTCCACTTAGCCCGAAACCGCCAAACATAAATGTCATATTATCAGATACGCCTTTTAAGGCATCTTGTACATTTGCTACTTTTTTATTAATCATTATATTCAGTTTTTGCAATATAAATTTACGAATAATTGAATGATAAGTGGAAATTAATAACAAATAAAAAAACCATCCTTTTCAGAATGGTTTATACTCTATAATTTTATAAGGTTTAGATATTATCCAAAATCTAAATCTTCTGGTGTATTTTCATCTTGATCTTCATCGGCATCAGAGGTACTTTCATGCTTAGAACAATCTACATTAATTGATAAGTTTTCAGGTTTTTTAAAATCTTCTTTAGAAATATCTAGTGCTTCATCTTCATAACAACTTTTCATATAAACACCCCAAATTGGTAATGCCATTGCTGCACCTTGACCGTAAGTTATCGATTTAAAATGCGCTGCTCTATCCTCGGCACCAACCCAAACTCCTGTAACTAAATTAGGTACCATACCCATAAACCAGCCATCACTTTGGTTTTGTGTAGTTCCTGTTTTACCTGCAATAGGGTTTGTTAATTCGTAAGGATATCCGGTAATAACCTCCTTGTATTCTTGCCTGTTTCTAGCCCAACTATGTCTTAATCGTGCACCCGAACCAATCTGTGTTACGCCTTCCATAAGCTTTACAGCCACATACGTTGTTTCTTCACTTAATACATCGCGCGTTTCTGGTTTAAACTGGTATAAAATAGTTCCATTTTTATCTTCAATACTAGTAACCATAACAGGCTTTGTATAAACCCCTTGGTTTGCAAAGGTTGAATATGCGCCTACCATCTCGTATACACTAATATCTGGTGTTCCTAAGGCAATGGATGGCACCGGAAGCATTTCGGACTCAATACCTAGTTTTTTAGCCAAATCGACAACCGTTTGCGGCCCTACTTTATCTATTAACTGCGCTGTTACTGTATTTACAGAGTTTGCTAAGGCATTTTTTAAAGTTCTTGTTCCGCCGTAATCACTGTCGCCATTAGAATTTTTTGGACACCACTCTTCTGGGTTTCCAAATTTATTAGCCTCTATACAAAACGGTACATCTGGAAATTCATCGCAAGGCGAATAATGCAATTGATCGATGGCTGCGGTGTAAACAAAAGGCTTAAACGTAGACCCAACTTGACGCTTTCCTTGTTTTACCATGTCGTATTGAAAATGCCTGTAGTTAATACCACCAACCCATGCTTTTACGTGTCCGGTTTGCGGATTCATAGACATCATACCTGTTCTTAAAAAGGATTTGTAATAACGCATAGAGTCAATAGGCTTCATGAGCGTATCTACTTCTGATGCTTTACCGTCTTTCCATTCAAAAACCGTCATTTTTACTGGCTTATTAAACGACTTGATAATCTCATCGTTAGATTTTTTTAAATCGTATTTCATGTGCCTCCAACGCTCAGATTGTTTCATTCCGCGTTTTAACAAGGCATCAATTTCCTCTTTTTCTAAATCTAAAAAAGGCGCTGTTGGATTTCTTTGCGGTGTGTTTTGGTTAAAAAATTCGGCTTGTAGCTTTGGCATGTGTTGCTGTACAGCATTTTCAGCGTAGGTTTGCATACGTGAATCGATAGTTGTATAGATTTTTAGTCCATCGTTATACAAGTTCCATTTTGTGCCATCTGGCTTTGGATTGTTTTTAATCCAGTCTTTCATAAAACCATCTAAATACCCCCTAAAATAAGTAGCAATACCCTCGCGATGCGATTCTGGAGAATAGTTTAAATCTAGTTCGGTTTTTTGAAGTGAATCTTTTACAGCTTCGGTAATAAAATCGTATTTATACATTTGTGCCAACACCACATTACGTCTGTTTTTAACGCCTACAGGATTACGCTCTGGCCTTGGATTATATAAGGACGAATTTTTAAACATCCCTACCAACATAGCAGATTCTTTAATACTTAAATCTTTAGGCTCTTTACCAAAATAAATACGTGCTGCACTACGAATACCATCGGCATTGTTACCAAAATCGTAGATATTAAAATATTGCGCAATTATTTCTTCTTTAGTGTATTGACGCTCTAAACGCGTTGCAATAATCCACTCCTTAATTTTTTGAGAAATTCTACCAAAAGTACTTCTAGAAGCCACTCCTGTAAATAATTGTTTTGCTAATTGCTGAGACACGGTACTTGCACCACCACCGCCACCTAAAGTAACAATAGCACGTAACGTACCTCGAGCATCGATACCAGAATGTTCATGAAAACGAACATCTTCGGTTGCTATAAGCGCATCGACTAAATGTTGAGGAAATTCTGAATAGTTAACTGGCGTTCTATTATCGTTTAAATAGAATTTACCTAGTGTTTGCCCATCCGAAGAAATAATTTCGGTAGCTAAATGTGTTTTAGGATTTTCTAAAACCGTGTGATCTGGTAAATCCCCGAAAATAGAGGTTAGAAAAAAAATCAGGAAAAGAGAAATAACACCTCCTAAAAATACGATCCAAAACCAACGGACATATTTTGAAAAATCTTGAACTGCTTTAGTTTCTTTTTTTGCTTTTGCCATTTACTATGTATTAAAAAACACTTAGCCTAAACCAAGTGAGACCATTTTATTTTGCATTATTATGTTCTACCCTAAACCCTATATCTGTAATACCATCCAGCTCCACAACACCATTTACCTTTCCGTTTTCGCGCATAGCATGCTGAATGTTTACCGTATAAGTGCCCGATTCTTGAAAAACCACACCTTCCTTATACCACAACTTATTTTCTTTAATATCGGTATAACCTTCGCCTAAAAGTTTACCACTTGGTTCGGCCATCCTATACTCTAAAGTGTCTTTTATTGTTTTACCATGCGGAAAAACCATTTCGACAATTAAAAAAATATTGTTGAATTTATAAGCATTAGTATTTCTTAAATTAACAAATAAATTATGCTTGTTTATAGAATCTGGAGGGGTAACCTTAAAACTTATAATAGAATCTTTATGCCATGCATTAGGAACCGATTTGTATTTATCATACACCCCATTAGAATCACAAGACACTGTTACAATAGTAACTATTAATAAAAATAATACAACTTTATTTTGCAGCATTATTATTGTTTTGAGGTTTTTTCCTGTTGTTTTTTCTGCGTTTGTTTTGACCTTGACCACCTTGACCTTGATTTTTTACATTAGGCTTGTTAGGGTTTGGCTTTTGGTTATTTTGGTTTCTATTTGATGCCGCATTTTTATTGTTTGAAGCACCTTTGGCATTAGAAGGCTTTTTATTACCCTGATTACCTTTCCTTCTATTATTTTTACGTTTATTATTGCCTTTTGGACTATCAAAACGTGTTAAACTATCTTGACCAACAACGTTTTCAAAAACCTCTTTAGTATCCACCTCTACAAGCTCAGAAGCATATTCTTCAAGACTAGCTACTTTTTTCTTTTGCTTATTTAGCTCAATAATTTCGTTTGCTTGATCGGTTGTAATTTTGTGCCAATTCATCCACTCACCTTCATAGGCATACCATAAGTGGCCCTTAAAAATGTCTGTTTTTTGGCAAACTGCAGTTCCCTTTTGGGTGTATAACTTGGTATCGTTTTTAGGAAAGCTTTTTAAGGCATCTAAATACGTGTCTAGCTCATAATTTAAACAGCATTTTAATTTACCACACTGTCCTGCTAACTTTTGAGGGTTTAACGATAATTGCTGATAACGAGCCGCCGATGTACTTACCGAACGAAAATCTGTTAACCACGTAGAACAACATAACTCGCGGCCACAAGAACCAATACCACCAAGTCTTGCAGCTTCTTGACGAAACCCCACTTGTTTCATTTCAATACGGGTTCTAAACTCGCGTGCAAAAACTTTAATTAACTCTCTAAAATCAACACGCTCTTCTGCAGTGTAATAAAACGTCGCTTTACTAGCATCGCCTTGAAATTCGATATCCGAAATTTTCATTTGAAGTTTCAAATCGATTGCAAATTGACGTGCTCTAACCTTCATAGGTTCTTCCTTGTCTCTTGCTGCCGACCAAATATCTATATCTTTCTGACTTGCTTTGCGGTAAATTTTTAGAACTTCTTCCGGGTTTTCCGAAATGTTTTTACGTTTCATTTGAACGCGCACCAATTCCCCCGTAAGGGTAACCATACCAATATCATGACCAGATTTGGCTTGTGTAGCAACAATATCGCCAATACTTAAGGTTAAATTTTCTGTGTTTTTGTAGTACTCTTTTCTGCCGTTTTTGTAACGTACCTCAACCCAATTATATGGTTTTTCTCCGTTAGGTAAAGACATGTTTGCCAACCAATCAAAAACGGTTAACTTATTACAACTGTCTGTACCACAAGTACCATTATTTTTGCAGCCTTTTGGAGAGCCGTCTTTAGTTGAGCAACTTGCGCAAGCCATATTTTATATATATTGATTCCGTATAGAAAAGTATCTAGCGGAAGATGGTTCGTAACTATTCTTTTTTTAATTTCATCTTACAGCATAGCAACCTGTAAATACCTGATAATGAAATTTTAAGAAGCCCACATATAACTGCTATAATAAAAAAGGCTTCAAGATGTAAATATAAGATTATTCTAAGAGACTATAAAGCAATGGGTTTTTTAATTTTTTTTCAATTAAAGTTCACATCATAATTAAGCTTATTAGATGTTGTATCAAGTTGTTTTTTAGATTTAAAAATATTAGAAAACAGTAATTTACTCCAACCTATTTTCTTACTAAACTCATTAAAACTTTCTTCTTTCCAATTAAAATTTTCTTTCCAAAAACTAGTAGGAGACACATAACAAAAGGTATAATCGAATATAAAACTAGCTTCGTTTTTATGTGCTAATTCAGTAATTGATTTAGGCGCCAACAAGGTTATTTTATTAGACTTACAATGTTTCGAAATGCCTTGTATTATTTCGGAATAGCTATCCTTTAAACTCGAAATATCAAAATTATTATATTCTGTATTGCCTATTTTTTGAATGGGGCGCACTTGAAGAATATCGAAACTATCGCCATCAAAATAACTAAAAAAGTCTTTTAACTCATGAAAATTATCCTTATTAAACGTATAATTTATACGCACTTTAAAATCGTATTGTTTTTTAAGTTTTTTAAAGGCATTAAAAGCAGCATGAAACTTGTCGTAATCTGCTTTTTTCATGAAGCTTTCGTAAGATTCCCTTTTAACGCCATGAAGCGAAATGGTAAACTCGTTTAAGCCGGCTTTTAAAAGTTCCACTATTTTCGTTTCGGTAAGTAAATTAGCATTTGTAGTAAGCGATATATATGGCACTTTATAAACTTTACCTAATGCTATTAATTCTGGTAATTTCTTGTACAATGTAGGTTCTGTACCACAACCAACTTGTAATTTTAAAGCACGGCTAAAAACGGTTTCGGCAACACGTTTAATTTCTTCCTCTTTAAACTGGCCTTTTAACTTTTTAACATATTCTTTATCTGTAAAATAACACATTTTACAACGTAAATTACATGCCAAAACAGGATCTAAATTTACCGCTAAATACCTTTTATTCAACTTATGTAAAATATACAACCCCAGAAATTTCACCCTATGGTTTTTTATTTTCTTATTAAGTTTTAAAAGTTTATATATATCCATTAAATTATTTTCTGCGCTTCAAAAGTATACAATTAATCGGTTTTACATAGTAACTGATTGTTCATTATATATAAAACATAACCCTTTACCCACTATTAAACTCCAAAAAACCAAAAAAATTATACAGCTTTATAAAACCACAAAACACCCAACACTAAAAAAGGCTCCAAAATTTTGGAGCCTTTTTTCTATTTTTTAAAACTTTCAAAAATGTTTCGCAAGTCTTTTTTATACGGTAAGTGGTCGGCACGACCCTTTTTAAATATATCGTTACTATTGCCCTGACCTTTTCGTAAAGCCTTTTGCTCCTCGTACGGTAAAGCATGTATTTCTTTGCACGTTGTAGAGCAGCAATTATTCATCTCTTCCTTACATTTATCGCACTGTATAAACAGCAAATGGCAAGCATCGTTAGCACAATTAGTATGCACATCAAAAGCATCGCCACATTGGTGGCATTGCGCAATTACATCATCGCTAATACGTTCGGCGCGTCTTTCGTCAAAAACAAAATTCTGCCCCATAAACTTATTTTCTAAGTCTTTATCTTTCACCTGGCGTGTGTATTCAATAATACCACCTTCTAACTGAAACACATTTTTAAACCCTTTGTGTTTAAAATATGCACTTGCCTTTTCACAACGAATACCGCCAGTACAATACATAACCAAATTCTTATCTTCCTTATGGTCTTTTAAATCGTCCTCAATAATATCTAACGATTCTCTAAAAGTATCCACATCTGGCGTTACCGCATTTTTAAAATGCCCTATTTCGCTCTCATAATGGTTTCGCATATCCACCAAAACGGTGTTATCGTCTTCAATAAGCTCGTTAAACTTTTCAGCATCAACATGCACGCCTTTGTTAGTCACATCAAAAGCGTCGTCATTTAAACCATCGGCAACAATTTTATTACGCACCTTAACTTTTAATTTTAAAAACGACATGTTATCTTGCTCAATAGCAATGTTTAAACGAATGCCTTTTAAAAAATCAATAGTATCTAAATGTGTTTTAAACTCATTAAATCGGTCTGCTGGCAATGAAAGTTGACCATTTATGCCCTCTTGAGCCACATAAATACGTCCTAAAACGTCTAAACTGTTCCAAGTAATAAATAGTTGATCTCTAAATTCCTGAGGATTTGTAATTTTGGCGTATTGGTAAAAAGACAGTGTTAATCGATCCTTTCCGGCTTTTTCGATTAACTCAGCTCTTTCCTTCGCGCTTAATGTATTGTACAGTTGCATGCTATACTAAATTTTAAGTTAAAGAATATTTTAAGCTGCAAAAATACAATTAATATACAATTACACAATTTTAAAAATTTGGGCGCTCCCTAAAGGTCGGGCTATACATTGCAAGTCCTCGCACTTCCTTCGTCAGGCTGTGGGCTTTCCATTACTATCCCTAGCGCAACTATCAGCCAGGGTTATAGTTTTAAAACCAAACACACATCTGCTTAACAACAAAAAAGCACCTAAAATAGTTGTTTTAGGTGCCTTTTATCGAGTTTAGAGTTAGTCGTTATTTCAAAAACTCATTTGGTAAATTTGATAGCAATATCTTTTCCCTTTTTATTACTAGATGCATAAGATTAAAAAAGGTTGCGTAAAACCAAAAAATATTTTTTTCACCTCATAAAATCAAGTATTTACCACTACATTTAAGGCTGTTGAAAACTATTATTGTAACATGAAAAAAGATATAGTACTTTAGCATACAATTTTTCAGAAAAAACAAAGAAAATGAGCAGCGATAAAGAAAAAGAAGCAAAATTAAAAGCATTAAAATTAACTTTAGATAAATTAGATAAAGCCTACGGAAAAGGAACCGTAATGAAAATGAGCGATTCTGCAATAGTAGATGTAGAAGCCATTCCTTCAGGTTCATTAGGTTTAGATATTGCCTTAGGCGTTGGCGGTTATCCACGCGGTAGAGTCATTGAAATTTACGGACCAGAATCTTCTGGTAAAACAACCCTAACCTTACACGCCATTGCCGAAGCACAAAAAGCAGGAGGTATTGCCGCATTTATTGATGCAGAGCATGCTTTCGATCGTTTTTATGCCGAAAAATTGGGTGTCGATATCGATAACCTTATTATCTCGCAACCAGATAATGGCGAGCAAGCCTTAGAAATTGCCGATAATTTAATTCGTTCTGGCGCTATCGATATTGTAGTAATAGATTCTGTGGCTGCCCTAACACCAAAAAGTGAAATTGAAGGCGAAATGGGAGACTCTAAAATGGGACTTCACGCGCGTTTAATGTCGCAAGCCTTACGTAAACTAACAGCCTCAATTAGCAAAACCAATTGTACGGTAATCTTTATTAACCAATTACGTGAAAAAATTGGTGTTATGTTTGGTAACCCAGAAACAACAACTGGTGGTAACGCCCTAAAATTCTATGCTTCAGTACGTTTAGATATTAGACGCTCTACTCAAATAAAAAGCACAGACGGTAACGTTATGGGTAACAAAACCCGTGTAAAAGTGGTTAAAAACAAAGTAGCACCTCCATTTAGATTAGCAGAATTCGACATTATGTATGGCGAAGGCGTATCTAAAGTTGGCGAAATTCTAGATTTAGCCGTAGAGCAAGAAATAATAAAGAAAAGCGGTTCTTGGTTTAGTTACGACGAAACCAAATTAGGCCAAGGTAGAGATGCTGTAAAAGCATTGATAAAAGACAATCCAGAACTTATGGACGAGCTTGAAGCCAAGGTTAGAAAGTTTATAGAAGAACAAGAATAAAAAATTTAAAATCCCGTTAATTCGGGATTTTTTAGTTTAAAAGCCTTTCCACTTAGCATTAAAACATTAAAAAAGTATTAACTTTAATACCATTAGTGCTCTACAAAAACAAATAAACATATTTTTTACGCAACCAATCTGTTTGTTTTGCATCTTAATAGTGCAAACATGTAGATAACCCTAAAATTTATTTTGCGATGAAAAAATTACTTGTACTTTGTTTAACACTTATACTGTGTGCCTCTTGTAGTATTGATGATGACGGTACGCGTTATAGTTTTGAAATTTTACCTGTAGAAAGCGTGGATATACCAGACGAATTTGAGTTAGGCGAAATTTATCCAATAACAGTAACCTACTTAAATCCATCATCGTGCCATAGCTTTAAAGAGTTTTATTATTTAAAAGAAAATAACGAAAGAACAGTAGCACCAATTACATATGTTTTTGATGAAAACAACTGTGAAACTTTTGAAAATGAAGAAGTAGAAGCTACTTTTAATTTTAAAGTAACCAGTAACGGTTCGTATATTTTTAAGTTTTGGCAAGGTGAAGATGCCGATGGCGAATCGCAATATTTAACCATAGAAGTGCCCGTTGTAGAGTAAGTATTAATTAATACATGTTTAAATTGAGTTTAAACCAACTCATAGAAGATTGTAAGAATGATAATACTAAAGCACAAGGCGAATTATATAAACTCTATTCGGGTAAATTATTCGCTATATGCTTAAAGTATTCGCGTAACTATGCCGAAGCGCAAGATAATTTGCAAGACGCATTTTTAACAATTTTTAAAAAAATTGAACAGTATAAAAACAAGGGCTCTTTTGAGGGTTGGATAAAACGCATTACCGTAAACACCGTGTTACAGCGTTACCGAAACGAAAAGGTTTTTGATATTATAAACGAAAACACCATTGAAGATGTAGAAGTTGAAGTGGATGAAGACGAACTCTCCATTGACTATCTTCTAAAAATCATTCAAGAATTACCAGATAGGTACCGGTTAATTTTTAACCTGTATGTTCTAGATGGCTATTCGCATAAAGACATTGCTAAAATGCTAGATATAAACATAGGCACATCAAAATCTAACTTAGCGCGAGCAAGACAAATTTTGAAAAAAACGATTGAAGATTATAAAACAACACAACGTTCACAATCCTTATAAATGAGCGATAAAAAACATATAGACCGATTATTTCAGGAAGGATTTAAAGATTTTGAAGCCGCACCTAACGATGCCGTTTGGAAAAACATTGAAGCAAAACTGAACGAAAAGAAGAAAAAACGACGCGTTATTCCTGTTTGGTGGCGTTATGCTGGTGTTGCTGCACTATTAGCGTTATTAATTACGGCGGGAGCGCTCTTTTTTAATAATACAGACGCAAACAACAGTAATCAAGTTGTAGATACCAAAACCAATACCCCAGAACATCTTGAGGTAAAGGACAACAACCAACCTATTAGCAACACCGTTAAAACTCCTGTTATCGCTTCAAACGAAGACGACCAAAACAACACGAATAGTAGCACAGAAGTATCAAAACAAGAATCTAATACAATTAGCAATTCAGCAAATGCTTCAAACAACATAGCCAGTTCTAATAATGCGCCTTTAAATAGCAATAAGCAAAAATCGGCTAACAAAACAAATGCTAAATCACTTTATAACACAACAACAATAGCAAGCTCTAATAATAATAATAACAAAAAGAGTAGAGTTGCAAATACGGTTTCAGAAGAAAAAAGAAAGGCCAACAACCTTCAAAATTCAACGGAAAACTCAACACAAGTTGCTAATACTTCCGTGGCAAATAACACGACTACTAATTTAAAAAAGGAAACCACTTTAGTAAACAAGGAAAAAGCAACTAGGCTTATTGAAGAAGCTTCCCAAAAGGAAACAGCTGTTGCAAAGGCTAATGATAATACAGCAGTAAACGAAGCTGAAAAAGATTCAAAAACAGAAGCAACCCCAGAAGAGAATAAACGCTCTATCGAGGAAGCCTTAAATAACACCGAGGACATTGCAAATAACAACGAAACACCTACCAACAGATGGCGCGTAGCACCAAATGCTGCTCCGGTTTATTTTAATACCTTAAACGAAGGCTCATCTATAGACCCGCAGTTTAATTCAAATTCTAAAACGGGCGAAATTAATATGAGTTATGGTATTTCTGCAAGTTATGCTGTAAACAAAAAACTAAGCGTTCGTTCTGGAATTAACCGTGTTAATTTAGGTTACAACACCAACAATGTTGTTGTGTTTCAATCGGTTGGTTTTAGTTCTAAAAGTAGTGCGTTACAAAATGTAAGTGCTCGTGGCAATTCTAGTAATGCCGATGTTGCACTTATAAGTTCAGAAAATTTAAATGCCAATACTCCAGATTCGTTTGCGGCCTCTAATGCTTCTATAAATCAAGCTTTAGGTTATATTGAAATCCCACTGGAAATTCAATATACGCTTTCCAATAAAAAACTTGGTGTTAATGTTATTGGTGGTTTTAGTTCGTTCTTTTTAAATAACAACGAGATTTATTCCGAAGAACAAAACGGCACCAGAACCTATCTTGGTGAAGCCAACAACATAAATAATATAAGCTATAGTGCCAATTTAGGAATGGGTTTAAATTATAAGGTTACTAAAACATTCGATTTGAATTTAGAGCCTATTTTTAAATATCAATTCAACACATTTAACAATACTTCCGGTAACTTTTCACCATTTTTTATTGGTGTATACACCGGATTCTCTATTAAGTTCTAGGTTTTTGGTTAGATCTAGGTATGGGTTTCCATTTAAGCTCGGAAATTCATATCAAAAAAGGAAACTGCTCGTCCCCTCGAGCAGTTTTTTTATTTTTAGAAGTATTGTATTAAAAACTATTTACTTTCAAAAGCTTCTAGCTGATTTAAGATTATAGTCCTAGATTTTTCATTTAAACCTTTAGTATCTTCAATCTTTAAACCTTGGGTAGGAATAAATTTATGGATTTTAACGCGCATACGTCCTGGACTTCCGCTAAAAAAAGTATACGAAAAACGTTTTTTATTATCGGCAAAAGCAATAGGCACAATAGGAATTTGGTGGTTAATAGCTAACCTAAAGGCGCCATCTTTAAAGCTATCTAACATAACATGCTCTTCTGGCACACCGCCCTCTGGAAATATACAGATACTAAGCCCCGATTTTAAACGGCGTTGTGCTCTTAAAAACACCGCTTGCCTACTCTTTGGCGAACTTCTATCTACCAAAATACAGGTGCGTTTATAAAAGAAACCAAATAGCGGAATTTTGGCCAATTCTGCTTTACCAACAAACACAAAAGGATTTTTAACTGCCACCAACATAAGCATAATATCTGCCATCGAGGTATGGTTAGCAATAAACATATAACTCTTATTTTTATCTGGCACTTCGTCGCGCTTAATACTATAGGCAAACCCCATACCTACTAAAATAAACTTTGCCCATAACCTAGCAATCCTAAAAAAGTAAGGATACCAAGATTCTTTAGCGATTGATACTAAAAGAATTGGAAAAAGTAAAAGAATAGGCAAGGCTACTAGTATATAAAACCAAATACGATAAAGTAGCCAGAAAATATATTTAAATAGTTTCATAAGCTTCAAAAATACATAATTGTATTGAGCTATTTTATTAAAACGTTTACCTTTGCTCTTGGTAAAACAAAATTGAATACTAATTAAAGAAATTCCTTCATTATAAGGAATGAAAATATGGCAAGAATACTAACAGGCATACAAAGTACAGGAACACCGCATTTAGGAAACATTTTAGGGGCCATTATGCCAGCAATTGAAATGGCTAAAAATCCAGAAAATGAGTCGTATTTATTTATTGCAAATATGCATACTTTAACACAAATTAAAGATGCAAAAACCTTACGCGAAAACACATACTCTACCGCAGCAACGTGGTTAGCATTTGGTTTAGACATAGAAAAAACGGTGTTTTACAGACAAAGCGACATCCCTCAGGTAACCGAACTGTCTTGGTATTTAAGCTGCTTTTTTCCTTACCAACGCCTAACATTAGCGCACAGTTTTAAGGACAAAGCCGATAGATTAGAGGATGTTAATTCTGGGTTGTTTACCTACCCAATGCTTATGGCTGCCGATATATTATTATACGATGCCGAAATAATACCTGTTGGAAAAGATCAAGAACAGCATTTAGAAATGACTCGCGATGTGGCCTCGCGTTTTCATGCTAAAGTTGGCGAAACCTTTGTTTTACCAAAAGCTTCGGTGCAAGAAAACATTATGCTAATTCCTGGTACTAATGGCGGAAAAATGAGCAAAAGCCAAAACAATACCATTAATATATTTTTAAACGATAAAAAGCTACGCAAGCAAATTATGTCTATTGAAACCGATAGCACACCGCTTGAAGATCCTAAAGACTGGAGCACCTGCAACTGTTTTGGTATTTATAAATTATTAGCCAATGAAGCACAAATTGCCGAAATGAAAGCTAATTACGAAAATGGTGGTTACGGCTACGGCCATGCTAAACAAGCCTTATTTGAGTTGATTGTTGAAACGTTTGCCAAACCTCGCGAGCGCTATAATTATTACATGAATAACTTAGAGGAAATTGACAAAGCACTTTTAGTTGGTGCCGAAAAAGCCAAATTAATAGCTAATGATGTTTTGGCTAGAGTTCGCGAAAAAGTTGGCTATTAATAATGGTATCGGCATTGAATAATTGTAAGTACCTGCTCCCCTTTATTTCCTGAAACTTTATAGACAAGTCTATGTTCATGTGTTATCCTTCTTGACCAATAGCCACTTAAATTTTCCTTTAAAGGTTCAGGCGTTCCGATTCCATCAAACGGAGTTCTTTGTGTATTTTTAATCAGTCTTGTTAATTTATTGAATATTTTTCTATCTGTACTTTGCCAATAACAAAAATCCTCAAAAGCATTACTCGAGAAAAAAACATTCATTAAATATCAACTTTTTTCAATTCATTTTTTTCAACTTCAGCCAAAGATTCTTCTAATCTTTTACGATTAGCCTCAGTAGCAGTTAAATAATTAGTTTCAATTAAAGAATTATATTCACTAAGAGGCATTATTACAACTGCCTCATCATTCTCAGAATTTCTTGGTATTAATAAAGTTTCACAAGATTCAGAAACTAAATCTAGAAAATACTTCATTCTATTTCTTAGTGATGTAGATGTTATCGTTTTCATTTTATAAGGTTTTATGTAAAGGGTGCAAAAGATATACCAAATGTACATTATTATGTACATTGTTATTAAACAGGTTTATATTAATAATCTATTAATCCACCTCGAAACAATAGTTAAAATTGATACAACGCCCTTAAATAACCTCAAACAATTTCCCAGGAAGCGGTCTTACAACGCCTTTAAGCTCCATATTTAAAAGGGTTCCAGAGACTTTAAAAATAGGCAAATTACAGTTTAATGCAATGCTATCTAACTGTTGTTTATCGTTTTCCTTTAAGTAATTATAAATCACTTTTTCGGTGGCATCTAGCTCGACAAATAGTTGCTTTTGTATAACGGGCTGTTTCTCACTTTCCAATTCCCAACCCAAAATATAAGGCACATCCAAAGGCGTAGTAAGCATATGCGCTTTTTGGTGCTTAATTAAATTATTACACCCTATACTTTGGCTATCGGTAGTACGACCCGGAACAGCAAACACATCGCGGTTATACGAGTGCGCAATATCTGCGGAAACCAAACTACCACCTTTTTCGGCCGATTCTATAACAATTGTCGCTTCGCTTAAGCCAGCAATAACTCTATTTCGCTTTAAAAAATTATTCTTATCAAAGGTATCTGTACTCCAAAAGTCGGAGAAAAACCCACCGTTTTTTTCCATATCAACCATATACTTTTTATGCACTTTCGGGTAAATTTGATTTAGTCCATGCGCTAAACAGGCTACCGTTTGCAACTTATGCTTCATAGCCGCTTTGTGTGCCGTAATATCCGTACCATAAGCAAAACCCGAAACAATTATAGGATTATATACGGCTAATTGCTCCACCAAATTTTCGCAAAAGGCTATACCACTAGTAGTAATCTTTCTGGCACCGACTATGCTAATAATAGGTTGGTTTTTTAAATCTATATTTCCGGTCTGGAACAACAAAATAGGGCTATCAATGCAGTGCTTTAGCTTTTCAGGGTAGTTAGCCTCGTTAAAATAAGACACCTCAATATTATTTTCCTTTATAAACCGAATCTCTTTTTCGGCTTCCTTTACATGGTGAGGCTTAAACAAATCGCTAATAGTAACGCTTCCTATACCATCTATTTTAAGTAAGTTTTGCGATTTCTCTTTTAAAACCGCCTCGGCAGAACCACAATGCGAAATCAGTCGTTTAGCAGTAATATCGCCAATATTTGGCACATGTTGCAAGGCTAAAGTATAAAGCAAATCATTTTCTGTCATGCTATCTTATTGATTTTAAAACTACAATAAAAGAATTTTTACTTTGTTAATAAAAAGTTCGCCCTAAATTTTAATACAAACTACTTTTTTATAACTTTGTTTTTATGCAATTAGAAACCTACATAAGCGACTTACTATATAGATATGAGTGCGTTACCATTCCTGAGTTTGGTGCCTTTTTAACGCAGCAAGTATCTGCAAGCATTAATGATGCTACAAATACCTTTCATGCACCTAAAAAAGTGGTGTCATTTAACGAGCAAATTCAGCAAAACGATGGTTTATTGGCACATTATATTGCCGATGTAGAAAAAATCCCTTTCGAGGCAGCAAACAAAAAAATTGCAAAACGTGTTAAACTTTTAAAGTCTTATTTAACACAAGGCGAAACGCTTACTTTTAAAAACATAGGCGAAATCGTTTTTAATAAAGAAGGTAAAATTTTATTTGAGCCTACGTATCATTTAAATTATTTAACCGATTCTTTTGGACTTTCTCAATTTGTAGCACCTGCCGTAACACGCGAGGTTTACAAAGAAGAAGCCGAAGCCATAGAAAAAGTAATTCCTATTGGTGTAACACCAGAAAAGCGCAAGTCTAAATCGTATTTAAAATATGCTGCAGTCGCTTTAATAGCCTTAACTTTAGGTGGTTTTGGAGCTTCTAATTATTATGTAGGCCAAATTGAGCAACATAACCAAATTGCACAAAGACAAGCCACACAGCAGTTAGATACTAAAATACAACAAGCCACTTTTAACCTAAACCCGTTACCAGCAATTACCTTAAACGTTACCAAACAAACAGGTAATTACCATATTGTAGCAGGTGCTTTTAGAGTTGAAGAAAACTGCGATACCCGAGTAAAACAACTAAAAGCCGATGGTTTTAGTGCCCGAAAAATTGGCACAAACAAATACGGTTTACACCAAGTTGCCTATGCAAGCTACGAAAGTAGACTAGATGCTTTACAAGCACTTCGAGACATTAAAAAATCGCATAACAGAGACGCTTGGTTACTAGTACAAAAACTAGACTAGTTTACAATATCCTTTTTCTTTACTGTAAATTCAAACAATAAATGCTATTAGTTTGTAACTTTGCCGCATTATAAAAATCTACAATGCAAGCAAAAACACCCGAACAATCTAAAACAACCATGACAGATTTGGTTTTACCCAGTGAAACCAACCCACTAAACAACCTTTTTGGTGGCGAATTATTAGCGCGTATGGATCGTGCGGCTAGTATTGCTGCGCGTCGTCATTCCAGACGCATTGTAGTAACCGCATCTGTAAACCACGTGGCGTTTAATCGTGCTGTACCTTTAGGAAGCGTTGTAACTGTAGAAGCTAAAGTATCGCGTGGGTTTAACACCTCTATGGAAGTTTTTATTGATGTTTGGATGGAAGATCGCGAATCTGGAGCCCGAACAAAAGCCAACGAAGCCATTTATACCTTTGTGGCTGTCGATGAAACCGGACGCCCAGTAAAAGTACCCCAAGTAAAACCAGAAACCGAACTTGAAATAGAGCGTTTTGAGGCCGCTTTACGCCGAAAACAACTTAGTCTATTACTTGCAGGAAAAATAAAGCCTAACGAAGCTACAGAGTTAAAAGCGCTGTTCGATTAGCGTTTTTTTCTGCTATTAGTAATTTAGATATATTTAAAGCATGGGTTTTGTGTATGAAACGAGGCGTATAAAAAAGCGCTAACTTTTCAGATTAAACACGAGCCAAATTTAAAAATTTGGCAGTCTGCACAAACACACAAAAACCTTTCGAAAAGCCTGTAATAGCAATATTTTATTTACATCATTGGCAACTGACTTTTTTGCCGTAATTAGCTCTGTCAACCTTTTCTTTATACCTTTTTAGTCCAGCAATTTGTTCCGCTGTTTTATTATTAGTAGATTCCAATTTTTCTACAAATGATTTAGGTAATTTCAAATGATTATTCATTGGATGAAGTCCTGTAATATTTGGATTTCTAGAGTAATTAGTTTTCTTGTGGCTAATTTTATAATCGTTCGTGATAATTTCTAAAATCTTTGGAATTTTATTCTTAAAATCTTTTGCAGAGGAAAAAGTCATATCATCAACGAATGAAGTAAAAGTCGCATTGTTTTCTTTTGCAAATTCTTGTAATATATCTCCAGTTTTGATGAAAACTAAATTAGCCAAAGTTGAAGAAGTTGGTGCTCCTTGTGGAATTCTGCCTTTATAGGTTGTTAACTTTGTTAGAAGGCTTGAAACTTCTGGCGAAAACCCTTGACTTACGAACATTTTGAAAACAGATTTGTTCGTTATAGATGGAAAAAAATCTTTTAAATCGGTTGTGAATTTATATCTTTTTCCCTGGTGTTGCTTAGCGTTTGCGACGTTATCTTTCCCTTTTACAGCACCAAACGCATAACTTGGCATTTCAATTTGGCTCAGAATGTTTCTGTGTATTCTAGTCTGAATTATTTTCAGTCTTTTTGTACTTGGATTTATTACCCTTTTTTTAGGCTCTCCTTTTGCATCCAATTTTGGTTTATCAAACTTATCTTTTTTAATTTCAATTTTCTCCCTGTAAAAATTGTCGATATTATTGAGAATTGAATTTATCTCTTTGATATCCACTTTTAAAGTATAAGCTAAATGTTTTGGTGTGTTAATCATTGAGTAGTAAAAAATTGATTTATCAATGATTTTACAGAAGGTGCAATTATATTGAAAGCATCTTCTTTTTCCGGACTAATATCATCACTATCTATTGATAGGAAAAATAGAATAGGCAAAGGTGTTTCTAATTTATTCGAAATCGTTTTTAAAGTCGAAAGGTTCGGTTCCTTGTTGTTATTCTCAATCTGTGATAAATAAGCTTGAGTAATATCGCAGAGTTCCGCAAATTGGTTTTGTTTTAAACCTTTTTGTTTTCTAATTGATTTTATTGCTAATCCTAAATCCATATGTTATGTATTTGAAAAAATTTATGGGGTGTCAGGTCAGAAAATGTTCGGGAAATCATCAAAACTGGTAATCACTCTGTTGAGTAAATCAATTCCTTTGAAAACTAAACTCCAATCTATAGGCTTATTATCGCTTTCTTTTTTAGAGTTTTCTAAATATCTAATTGCATTAGATAAATGAACTTTTTCTTCGTCTGAGAATGAACAACGGTTCTCAGAAAGGATAGTTCTTATACCAAGTATAAGACCATCAACGTGTTGATAATTGTGCTTTTTACGCATATCTTTTATGTATTTAATTAAAGGCAATATCGCCTTGCTACATTTGCAATACGCTTGTAATTAAATCCAATATGCGTTGTTCACATTATCACCCCAAAATTATTCCTTGCTACTTATAATAAATGCGTCATAATGACTTTTTAGCAAGTTATCAGTTTTATTCATTTCAAGTTGACTTAAAGCGTTTTTAGGGGTTTTCCTAAATGCATCTTTACAGCTTTCCTTGTTGAATGACTTCGAGTTTTCAGCGTTTGCTTAAACCGAGTTTCAACGTCGTTCTCTTTATAGAGCGCTACGTGTCGTCGCCAATAGAACCATAATTGGTTGTGTAACTTAATACACTTTAGTAGTTTGGATATTAATTACTACAATTTTCAATACTCTTTCAAAGAACTTAGGATGCAAAGATAAAAGTTATTTTGGATTCTCCAAAGAAAATCGTAAAAAATATTACTGTGAGTATATAAAAAGTATTAAATAATATTCTTTAGGAAATAAAAAGTTGGTGATTTATTACAATTTTCAGCTTGTGTACAACACGTTATACAACAACCTCTATGTTTTATTTCACAAAAAAACACCGTTAATTAACGCCTTTTAAATGTGGAGTTTTATGTCACGTAAATGTTTTACTAAAAATCCTAATAGCTAAGGCGTTTTAAATAATAGGTGTAGCTTTTAATCGTGAGATTCCTGCTTTCGCAGGAATGTGTGAGTTACATTTTATAAATCCAACTCGCAGGATTCTCGGTTGCAGTACCTTTAGATAGCGTAAAACTTAATATTGTTTCACCGTTTGATGGGTTTGTAAACACCTCGCCAATAACCTGCTTGGTTTTAACCTTATCCCCTTTTTTAACATACACTTGCGATAAGTTTCGGTAAAGTGTCAGGTAATTTCCGTGGCGAATCATGACTATAGGGTTCACGTTTTTCATTTTAAGAATCTCGCTTACTTCGCCATCAAAAACCGCTCTGGCTTTTGCGCCTTTTTCGGTAGCAATACGCACACCGTTACTATTTATGGTTAACGATCTATCAATAGGATGCGGTTGTTTACCATAACCTAAACGCACAAACCCTTTTTCGACTGGCCAAGGTAATTTTCCTTTATTCGAAATAAAGTTAGAGGCTAGCACCTCTTCTTCAGCTGTTAAAGCAAAACTTTTAGAACTGGTGGTTTTCCCCGCTTTTTTGTTAGATTTTGCAATAGCCGCTTTAATAATACGGTCTATTTCTCTATCAATTTTATCGGCTTCGCGTTGCTTTTGTTTAATTTCGGCAACATACCTAGACATGTTCTTTTTTAAGGCCGCCATAACCACTTCGTGCTGTTTACGTTCGGCTTCTAAGGATTTTTGAACCACTCTGTTTTCGGCAATTAATTTCTTTTTATCCTCTTGTTGCTTTAATAAACTCGCATTAATATCTTGCAGCTCCAGCGTTTTAGCCTTTATAATCTCGCCTTGTTGCTTCTGGTGGTCCGAGTATTGCTTTATGTACTGCAAGCGCTTATAAGCTTGCTTAAAATCGTTACTAGACAGCAAAAACATAATACGACTCTGTTGGTTTTTGCTTTTATAAGACTTCACAATCATAGCAGCATAATCTTCCTTTAACTGCTTTAGCTCGTCTCTTAAATTAGATATTTTATTTTGGTTTGTGTTTATCTCTCGTGTAAGTAAATTGGCTTGCTGGTTGGTTACCTTTATTAAATTAGAAAGCACACTAATTTTATGGTTAAAATCTTCAATTAAACTAAGCTCGGACTTTGTTTTAGATTTAGTCTGGTTGCGTAACTCGTTAATTTTTTCAATTTCTCTGCGCAGCTCTTGTCGGCGAGATTCTAGTTGCTTCTGCTTATCGCTTTGCGAAAAACTAAAACTACTGCACAACAAAAACCCTAAAATAAAAATAAGCCGGTATGTACTTTTACTCACTTTCATTTATAGCTCAATTTCTTCAAAACCCGAAGGTATTTTAAACGGAAAACGTAACGCCTCGTTTAAAGACACACTTTTCATTTCTAATTCTATAAGCATTTCCTCGTTCGCCTCAACAGCAATTACTTTTATTAACTCCGGAATAATTTGACTATCCACATCTTGATACTTTAAATAATCGATTTGTAAATGCCTAAATTCCTTGGGTTGCGATATTTGCTGCGATTTTACCTTAAAGTTCGATGCGTTTAATAAAAAGAAAATCTCGAATAACGCTCGCTGATTTTTTGGCTGAACAATATAAGCTTCTTGGTCTACACTGGTTGTGTAATCGCTAGCGTTTAAATTGTATAAGGTTTCGCCTAACAGTAAATTCTCAACCTTATTAAAATCCAACTCGGTGCCCAGTAAATCGCTTAAATATTTGTAATCGCCATCAAAATACGTTTTATCCAACTTATTGTAAAAGCTCACTTTTTCTGGAGTTACCAAAGCGCGTATAACAGAAAACGGCGCGTTTATCCATATGGATTCGCCCTTTTTGGCTCTAAAAGTAACCGTGTGCGACTGCGATTTTCCCTTTTGTGTATAGCTTATTTTTAGTCTAGATTGCAAAGTTTTAAAAGTGGCAACTTGTTTAGCGTTTTCCTTTATAACTTGTCGTGTAGATAAATTTAAATTAGCCTCACCACCTCTTACTGTTTTTGCAGATTTACAATTAAACAGTAGTATAGTACATAAGCCTAAAATAATTTTTGAAGTTGTTTGCATTAATTTTGGGGATGTATTTGTTTTGCCTTATCACTAAACGCTTTTGCTTTTGTTGTATTGTTTAGTAAGGTATAAGCTTTACTAAGTTGCTTGTAAAAATCGGCTTCCATTTTGCTGTCTTCAACAATATAATCTACTCCAGTTTCTAAAGCTTCAATAGCATCTTTAGGTTGGTTTAAGGCGTTTAAAGCCACACCATTTATAAGGTAAATAACCGGTTGCGAAGGGTAGCTTTCCAGCGCTACGCTACTTTTTATTTTAGCCTGCTCAAACTTTTCTAAATCGATATATAACAGCATCACATTTTGCAGAATCTTAAAATTATTTGGTTCTAGTTTTAAAGCTTCTTCAAAATGTTCTAAAGCTTTTACCTTATTGTTTTTTGCTAAATAATATTGTCCTAACTCCTCTACAGATTTACTAGTATCGGCATCGCTAACCAAAGCTGTAGCCTCAACCAAATCGCTTTCGTACTCCGGATTTTCTTTAACAAAACTCACAAAATCTCTAAGCACTTTTAATTTCGCTTCGGGCTTAATTTTAGTGCTTTTAACCACTAATTTCATGCTTTCAATAGCCTGTTCAGCATCGTTATCATCTAAATAAAACTTGTATAATGCCAAATGCACTAATTGCGAATTGGGGTTAACCTTTAAAAGTTCTTTAGCCGTTTCAAAAGCCTTTTCTTTTTCGTTATTTTCACTATACCTAAAAATAAGTGCTAAATAATTCGATTCCTTTTCGGGGTTATTTTCAACGCGCGATTCTAAATTTTCTATTTGGTCCTCTTTACGTCCTGTAGCTTGGTAAATTCGATTTCGCATAACGTCTCGACTTATCGAAACGCCAAATTCGGCATCTAAAGCATCTAAAATTTCTAGCGCATTATCATACTTTTTTGTTTGCATGTAAAGCGATGCTAAATCCTCTTTGTAATCCGGATGAAATCGCACCAACTGCTTTACCGTTTTAATGGCTAAATCGTACTCGTTTTGCGAGGCATAATAGCCGTAAAGCTCGTCTAAAAACCATTCGTTATCTGGGTCTTTATCCACCGCTTTTTTTAAGGCATCTTCAGCTTCACCAAAATTTTTAAGCTTTATGTAACTTTTACCCAACTCAAAATATAACACAGGCACCGAATTATCCATGTCAATACACTTCTGCAAAGCTTCGGCAGCTCTATCATAATTCTCAATACCTTTTTGCTTCAACGCTTCGTAAAATAACTCCTGAAACGCATCTTCGTTATTCCCTAAATCGTCATCGGGCGTTTTATTAAAATCTACCTGCGCATAGTTTATCTGCGGAAGCAATAGCATTCCGAAGAGAAAAAATAATATGTAGATTTTTTGTTTCATTATTTTCAATATTTGGGCGCCTGCCTGCCGGCAGGCAGGTTACCTTTTACTCATGCCTACAAGGTTAAAACCTTGGGCGTTACCTAAAGGTCGGGCTTTCACAAGTCGCTCTCTGCGAGGAGCTCCAACAGTTGCTCAATCCCTAACGCGGGTCAGTCTGCAGTTGGCAGTCTTCAGTTATTGGTCAAATACTATTTGCTAACATCGTGTTATGAGATTCCTGCCTTCGCAGGAATTTATTCTAACACCGAATAATCACCAATACTTATGCTAGTAAATTCGCCATTATACTTAACGTTATTACCAATCATAGCATTGTTTAACTTAGCGTTTTTAATTTCAGAATCCGTTTGAATCAAGCTGTTTTCAATAGTACAATTTTCAATAACTGTGCCATTTCCAACCGATACAAAAGGTCCAATAGTTGTGTTTTTAAGCACCACATTTTCACCAATAAAACACGGCTCAATAATTTTAGAATTTTCAAGTTTAGCCGAATCTGCTACTAATGTTTCCTCGCCATCGGCCTTTAAAAACCCTAACATACGTTGGTTAGTTTCTATGGTTATGGCTTTGTTTCCGCAGTCCATCCACTCATCAACCGTTCCTGTTTTAAATACTTTACCTTCGGCCATCATGCGTTTAATACCATCGTTAATTTGGTATTCGCCACCATTCATAATGTTTTCATCAAGGATTTCTTGTAGTTTTCCTTTTAAAACAGCCACATCTTTAAAGTAATAAATGCCTATTACTGCTTGATCGGACACAAAAGTTTCTGGTTTTTCAACCAACTCCACAATCTCTTGGTTAGCATTTAACTTAACCACACCGTAAGCTTCTGGGTTATCCACTTGTTTTGTCCAAATAACGCTATCGGCCGTTGGGTCTAAATCGAACTCTGCTCTAATTAAGGTATCGGCATAAGCAATTACTGCAGGACCCGACAAAGATGGTTTTGCACACATAATAGCATGACCTGTTCCAAGTGGTTTATCCTGGCGGTAAATAGAAGCTTTAGCGCCTAAATCTGTTGCCAATTTTTCCAGACTAGCAACAACCTCGTCTCCAAACCATGCCGGATCACCTAAAACAAACGCTATTTCCTCTATAGGTTGTTTTAAAACCTTGGCGATATCCTTTACCAATCTGTGAACAATAGGTTGTCCAGCAACTGGAATTAATGGTTTTGGTACAGTTAAACTATGTGGGCGCAATCGAGATCCTCGACCTGCCATTGGTACTATTATTTTCATATCACATGCCCCGCTTGACGGGGTATCTTTTAATGTTAAACTTTATTTTCTTAATTTATTGTAATTTAAATTCCAGTTAATACTCAAATCCGACCAACTAGGATTCATATCTTCAATTAATTTAATTTTCCAATCTCGTTTCCATTTCTTGAATTGTCTTTCTCGTTTTTCAGTTTCATTGCCGTTATCAAACTCTTCAAAATACATCTATTTATCACAATTATACTTCGCGGTAAATGATTTAGGATAAACCTTTAATTTATGCTCTTTTACTCTTTCTTCAATACTGTCTGTAAAACCAATGTATAATACGCCATTAGGCTTATTTGACATTATGTAGACATACCAATATTTCATTATTATCGACTTAGAGGTTCCTGCCTCCGCAGGAACTATTTGACTCCCGTACTCCCAAAACCACCTTCACCTCTAGCCGTTTCAGAAAGTACTTCTACTTCATCCCATACGGCACGTTCATGTTTTGCAATGACTAATTGAGCAATACGTTCGCCGTTTTCTACGGTAAAGTTTTCATGTGATAAGTTAATTAAAATCACACCAACTTCACCTCTATAATCTGCATCGACTGTTCCCGGAGCATTAAGCACTGTAATGCCCTTTTTAGCCGCTAAACCACTTCTAGGACGCACTTGTGCTTCAATACCAACAGGAAGCTCTAAAAACAAGCCTGTAGGTACTATTTTGCGTTCCATGGGTTGTAATGTGATGCTTTCGGTAAGGTTGGCACGTAAATCCATACCTGCCGAAGCCATCGTTTCATAAAGCGGTAAATCGTGATTAGATTTATTTATAATTTTAATTTGCATGTTATCGTTTTAAAAGTTGTTTAATGACTTTCTGTTCAGCAAAATATACTATCGCCAAAAATACAATTAACATAGAAATTCCAACAATATATTGGCCTCTAAATTGATAAAAAGATACTAAAGACAGTGCTATGGATAGCCCTAAATACATAGCAATTTTATTAATGTTGTATGGAATAGGATAATATTTTCTACCAAAATAATACGACAATAACATCATAGACGCATAGGCTGCTAAAGTGGCTATAGCCGAACCTTTATAACTTAATATAGGTATTAACCAAAAGTTTAATACTAAGGTTAACACAGCGCCGAAAATAGATATATAGGCGCCAAACTTAGTTCTATCGGTAACTTTATACCAAACAGAAAGGTTATGATAAATACCTAAGCAAAAATTGGCTATTAAAATTACCGGAACAATCCACATGGCTTCCCAATACTCTTGATTGCCAATAAAAATAACTTTTAACACATCGGCAAAAACCACAACTGCCAGTAAAATAACAGATCCAAAAATGACAAAATACTCTAGTATAATGGCGTAATTTTTTTGTGGGTTTTCTGTTTTAGCATGACTAAAAAAGAAAGGCTCTACACCCAAACGATAAGCGGTAGCAAATAGCATCATAAACAACGCGAGCTTATAACACGCCGAATACATACCTATTTCTGTTTTGGCAATAGCTTCGGGTAATAATTTGTCTAATAAAATACGATCGAAACTTTCGTTTATGGAAAAGGCAACACCGGCAATTAAAACCGGAAAAGCGTACTGCATCATCTGTTTCCAAAGCACCTTGTTGAAAGTAAATTTAACCTTAAAGTAGAAAGGCATCATTAATACTAAAGTTACTGCACTGGCTACTAAATTGGCTATAAATATATAATTAACTTGATAGTTGGGTTTGTACAACGGCTCTAGTACAGCGTACTCTGATGCCAAATCTTTTAACCATAGCAGTAAAAACAGGTTTAAGCCTAAATTTATAACCACGTTTAGTATTTTAACAATAGCATACTTCATGGGTTTTGCATTGGCTCTTAACCATGCAAATGGAATAATTACCAAAGCATCTAATAACAGAATCCAAACCACTAGCTGGATGTATTCTACTTTAATATCTACAAAGTTGGAGATTTGGTTTTGAAACAGTAAAGCAAGAACAAAAAACCCAAAAGATGTTATGATTAGCGATATGGTAGAGGTGCCAATAACCTTTGCTTTATCGTCTTCCTTATTAAAAAACCTGAAAAATGCCGTTTCCATACCATAAGCTAAAATGACATTAAAGATTACGAAATAGGAAAATATTAAGGATACATCGCCATAATCGGCAACCGATTTTAGCACACTTTCATCGGTATGAAGGCGAACCAACAAGAAACTCAACATTCTGGGTAAGACCGTAGCTAACCCGTAAATAAATGTTTGTTTGAATAAAGATTTTAATCCGCTCAAAAAAAAATTGCTTATTTATAAGGTTAAAAATAGGGCTTTTAAACCAAAAAAACCTAACTCGTTAAAGTTAGGTTTTAGATTTTGTTAAGATTCCTGTCTTAGCAGGAATGTATTAATTATTTAAAGCTTCTGCACCACCAACAATCTCAAGGATTTCGTTAGTAATAGCAGCTTGACGTGCTTTGTTATAAGTTAATTTAAGTTGGTCTCTTAACTCGGTAGCATTATCGGTTGCTTTATGCATTGCCGTCATACGTGCACCGTGTTCAGAAGCAAAAGAATCTCTAAGCGCTTTGTACAATTGTGTTTTTAAAGACTTAGGTATTAACTCTTCTACAATTTCTAATTTTGATGGCTCAAAAATGTAATCTGCATTTACAACAACCTCACCTTCTACAGGTACGATTGGTAAAAATTGCTCGGTCATTACTATTTGAGTGGCAGCATTTTTGAATTTGTTATAAACTATTTCAATTTTATCAAACTCTCCAGCAACAAACGTCTCCATTAAACTTTCTGCAATTTCGGCAACATTTTCAAAACTTAAATTATCGAAAATCTCACTTTTATTGGCAATTACATTATTGGTTTTCTTAAAAGCATCGTTTGCTTTTTTACCAATAGCGAAATAAGAAACTTCTTGGTTTGCATAAGTTTCAGACGTTAATCTGTTAACTTCTTTTATAATGTTTGAATTAAATGCACCCGCTAAACCTCTATTAGAAGTAATTGCAACTATAAGTACTTTTTTTAATTCGCGTTGTTCAGAATATGCACTTCCAGAATCTGCATCTAAAGTTGCACTTAAACTTTGTAAAAGTTCGGTTAACTTATCAGCATAAGGACGCATTGCGGTAATAGCATCTTGCGCTTTCTTTAACTTTGCAGCCGATACCATTTTCATGGCACTGGTAATCTGCATCGTTGAAGATACCGATGATATTCTGTTACGTATTTCTTTAAGATTCGCCATTCTTTATTTTTATAAAGACTCTTAGCTACTTAGACTGCCATTTGAACAGGCTACACTTAGAGTGACATTAATTTTACACTTTAAATTTAAAGTTATGAGTTAGAAACGCTCTAAACTCATAACTTTAAACTCTCACTTTTTATGCTCTATATTTACCTGATAAATCTTTTGCTACAGCTGTTAATGTATCTGTAACTTCATCAGTTAATTTACCTGCTTTTAAAGTTGCTAAAACATCACTATGTTTAGCTTTTAAGAATTCGATAAAATCGCGTTCAAATTCTTTTACTTTCTCTACAGGAACATCTTTTAATAAGTTTTTAGATCCTGCGTAAATTATTGCAACTTGATCTTCAACAGTAAATGGATCGTTTTGAGCTTGTTTTAAGATCTCTACGTTACGCTTACCTTTATTAATTACGTTTAAAGTAACGGCATCTAAATCTGAACCAAACTTAGCGAAAGCTTCTAACTCACGGAATTGTGCTTGATCTAATTTTAAAGTACCAGATACTTTTTTCATTGATTTAATCTGAGCGTTACCACCAACACGAGATACAGAAATACCTACGTTAATTGCTGGACGTACACCAGAGTTAAATAAATCTCCATCTAAGAAAATCTGACCATCCGTAATAGAAATTACGTTTGTTGGAATATATGCCGAAACGTCTCCCGCTTGAGTTTCAATAATTGGTAAAGCTGTTAATGAACCACCACCTTTAACGATTGGCTTAAGCGACTCTGGTAAATCGTTCATTTCTTTAGCAATTGCATCGTTATTAATAACTTTTGCAGAACGTTCTAATAATCTTGAGTGTAAATAAAATACATCCCCAGGATATGCCTCACGTCCTGGTGGACGACGTAATAATAAAGATACCTCACGGTAAGCAACGGCTTGTTTTGATAAATCATCAAATACAATTAATGCTGGACGACCAGTATC
Source organism: Algibacter pectinivorans (assembly GCF_900112595.1). Taxonomy (GTDB): domain Bacteria; phylum Bacteroidota; class Bacteroidia; order Flavobacteriales; family Flavobacteriaceae; genus Algibacter_B; species Algibacter_B pectinivorans. Next base: position 243,015 of record NZ_FOMI01000002.1, read on the forward strand.
TCTAAAATACTCTCCAATAGAAGCTCCTGTAAATGGTGCATAAACTTGCATTGCAGCAGGATCTGATGCATTTGCAGCTACTATAGTAGTATAAGCTAATGCGCCTTTTTCTTCTAATGTTTTAGCAATAAGTGCTACTGTTGAGGCTTTTTGACCTACAGCAACATATATACAATATACAGGCTCACCTGCATCGTAAAATTCTTTTTGATTAATAATGGTATCAATACAAACCGCTGTTTTACCAGTTTGTCTATCTCCAATTACCAACTCACGTTGACCTCTACCCACTGGAATCATAGCATCAATTGCTTTAATACCTGTTTGTAAAGGCTCGGTTACTGGCTCTCTATAGATAACACCAGGCGCTTTACGCTCTAATGGCATTTCGTAAGTTTCGCCTGTTATTGGTCCTTTACCATCAATAGGGTTACCTAAAGTATCAACAACACGACCAACAATACCTTCTCCAACTTTAATAGATGCAATACGAGAGGTACGTTTTACAGTAGATCCTTCTCTTACTCCAACAGAAGTACCTAACAATACGATACCTACGTTATCCTCTTCTAGGTTAAGTACAATACCTTCTAATCCGCCTTCGAATTCTACTAACTCACCATATTGCGCGTTAGCTAATCCGTAAGCACGAACAATACCGTCACCTACAGTTAATACAGTTCCTACTTCATCTAATGAAGCGCTAGCCTCAAAACCTGAAAGTTGTTTTTTTAAGATTGCTGATATTTCAGCTGGTTTTACTTCTGCCATCTTATTGTTTATTTAGACCTAAAAGATCTTAGTTTAATGTAAATTCTTGTTTTAACTTATTTAGCTGATTTGCAACACTTGCGTTGTATTGTGTATCACCTATGCGTAAAATGAAACCACCTAAAATGTTTTCATCTATAATATTTTCTACCTCAACATCTTTACCTGTAAGTTCTTTAGCTTTTGCTAAAACCTTCTTTTTTAAATCTGCTGTTAATTCTACTGCTGTAGTAACTGTTGCAATTTGAATACCTTTAGATTCATCAAATAACTGATTGTATTTTGAAGCTACATGCTGTAAAATAGAAATTCTGTTATTTGTACTTAATGTATTAATTAAATCTAAAGTGCTTTTATCAGACGATTTAAACACCTCTAATAAAACAGCTTTTTTATCTGAAGACGTTATCACAGGACTTTGAAGCATGTCGTTCAATTCTTTATTTCCTGCAACGGTATCAGCAATTAGCTTCATATCTGTGTTAACAACATCTGTTGTTTTTAGATCTGTAGCTAAACTTAATAATGCCTTTGCGTAACGTATTGCTGCTCTTGCTCCCGCCATTATAACTTAGTTTAATGATTTTTCACCCAACATCGTTTCAACCAATTGTAATTGCTTGTCTTTGTTAGATAATTCTGTACGCACTACTTTTTCCGCAATTTCTACTGATAAGTTAGCTACTTGCGATTTTAAATCTGCAATGGCTGCTTTCTTTTCAGATTCTATACTTGCTTGAGCTTGTGCTACTAATTTATTAGCAGTATCGTTAGCTTCAGTTTTAGCATCTTCGATAATCTTATTTTTCATATCGCGTGCTTCTTTAAGCATTTCCTCACGCTCTGCTCTAGCTTCTTTTAATAACCTTTGGTTATCTGCCTGAAGATTTTGCATTTCTAATTTTGCATTTTCAGCAGATTTTAAAGCATTTGCAATTCCTCCTTCTCTTTCATCAAGAGCATTAAGAATTGGTTTCCAAGCAAATTTTCTCATTAATAAAATAATAATTAATAAGATAACCGCTTGCATTACGAATAAGCCTACCGAAAAATCATTTAATAAAGTTTCCATACTATATAGATTACTTAACTTTTTTTGTTTAATTTTTTTTAAAACAGCTTCTGCAACCAACCGTTGCAGAATACTGTTTTATTTGTTTTTTAGGAAATTCTTATTTCCCTAAGATTAATGCACCGAATGCTAAACCTTCTAATAAGGCACCGATGATGATCATCGCAGTTTGAATTTTTCCAGCTGCTTCTGGTTGTCTAGCAATACCTTCCATTGCTTTTCCACCAATTTGACCTAATCCGATTCCTCCTCCGATTACGATTAATCCTGCTCCAATTAAATTGTACATAATAATTGTTTTTATAAATATTAATTAAACAAATTCTTGTTAGTGATGGTCATGTTCTTCAACTGCCATTCCTATAAATAACGATGATAACATCGTGAAAATAAACGCTTGTAAAAAGGCTACCAATATTTCGATAACCGATATAAATAATGCTAACACTAAAGACATACCTGTTGAAAGTGCTGGTCCAAAATCTTGCTTTAAAGTAATCATTAATGCTATTAAACTCATTACAACAAAGTGACCTGCCGTCATGTTTGCAAATAAACGCACTAATAAAGAGAAAGGCTTAATTAATACAAAACCAACCAACTCTATAACGGCAAGTATTGGTCTTAGTATTACTGGAACACCAGGCATCCATAAGGTGTGCGCCCAAAAATCTTTACTACCACTAAATAAATATATAACAGCCGTAAAAAGTGCTAAACAAACGGTTACTGCTATTTGTCCTGTAACGTTAAAACCTAGCGGTGTTAACCCTAATAAATTTAATATCCAGATAAAGAAAAATACGGTAAGTAAGAACCCCATAAATTTTCTGTATTTTTTATCGCCAATGTTTGGCTTAGCAATATCGTCTCTAACATAAATTACTAAAGGCTCTAAAACACGACCAAACCCAGTTGGTATTGGTCCTTTTTTGTAGCTTCTAGCCAAAGCAACAAATCCTAAAAACATTAACAAACCAGCTAATAACATACCAAATACACTTTTAGTAATAGAAAGATCTAAAACCTTGTGTGCGTTTGTTGCGTGATGGTCTTCATCGAAACTAACAGATGTTGCTCCGCTTTCTAACTCATATATTTTGCTGTGAATTTTTGTTAACTTAACACCACCTTTTTCTACAATTACATGACCTGCATCGTCGTGATGAAATGCAGAAGACATAAATGTTTTTAAACCTTCGCTTGTCCAAACAATAACAGGAAGTGGAAAACTGTAATGTGTTCCAGAAGCATTATTTGTAAATAAATGAAAATCGTGAGAATCCTTTAAGTGATGTGAAATGTATTCTTTAATTTCATCGGGGGTATCGATGGTGTTGCCTTGCGGGTTTTTGTCGCCGTTTGCAAAACCGTTAAAAGAAACTAAGAATAGTACTAGAAATTTTATAAACTTGATAGATTTTTTTGCCACCATTACGTCTTTACTAAATAATGAAATTTATGCTCTGTAAAATTTGTGCAAATGTACACAATAATTCATAATTGCAAACTCTTTTTTATATTAGTTTTTAATCCTTAAAAAACGACTAACTATTTATCGTTTAATAGTTTCCCTACAACAACCGCCTCAGCTATTAAAAACAAAAACAATGGCACAACCAAATTTATGCGTTCTGCCTGCGATAACACGACTTCATGAAATACACTTTTTTGGAAAATTAAAACAAATGCACCAATTTTTAAACACATCATCATAAGGTAAGCATAGCCTGCTTGGTTGGGTAATTTACTATAAACACCCTCCACTGTGGCATAGACCAAAACCGCACTTACCGCAAAAAACAGGTAAATATTTAGCAGAGAATAGGTTAAATTAAGATCTACTACGGCACTATGAACACCATAACCAAAGGCAAATAATAGCATAAACAATACCGCTACTAAAACTATTCGTTTAATCATTAAGAATTTTTATTGGTTATTTTAATAACTTGTTTTATTACCGAATAAATGGCAAAAAACACCGCCAGAAGAGATACTATTTTATAATAAAGTTGATTTTCGTTACCTAGTTTAACATCTAACCATGCACCCAGTTTACTACCTAAATAAATGGTTAAACCCATTTGAATAGCTATGGAAGAAAACCTAATATAAGGGTTAAGCTGTTTTCCCTGTTTTTGGTTTTCCTTCTGGTAGTTTTCCTTGTTGGCCATTATTTATATCTTTTCCTGCGCCTTTCATAACGCAAGTTACGTTAAACGTTGCTCCGGGTTCTACTGCTAATTTTCCTGCCACAACCTCGCCATCAATATGCGCAGAAGCTTTTAAGGTTAAGGTGCCAGATAATACTAATTTTCCGGAAAACTTGCCTTCAAAATAAGCATCGGTACCAGTTAAAGTACCTTCTATTACACCCGATTTACCAACAACCACTTTACCCGCAGTTTTAATATTTCCTTCAATACTGCCATCTATCCTTAAATCGCCTTGGCTTGTAAAGTCGCCAACCAATTGAGTACCTTTAGATATTATATTTTGACTTCCGTTGCTTTCTGTCATTTGTTTTACTTTTTTACTATCAGAGAACATAATGTGATTTAGGTTTAATTATTGTCGATATTCAAATAATCATCCAAATTTTTATGAATTTGTATAATTTGATAATTTGTAGATGATACTACAAAATAAGGGGTGTTAATTTTATATTGATCCTCTTCCGTTAGAAGCTGATTAAATGTTTGCGCTACTTGCTCGGTTTTTATACCATGTATTACCACAAATTTAGTGTCGGGATTATAAACATCTACCGATGCACTTAATTTATAATATTTTACATTGCCTAAAACCTCATCTAGCGTTTCTTTAAACCCAGAAATTGTTTCTTTTGGTGCGTTTTTAAATTGAAACACAACCTTATAGTTTTCTGGAATACTATCGCTTGCTTTAACAAATGCTTTACTTTCTAACTTTGGAAATATATTAGACTCTATATTTTGAGCCTGCTTACCTTCGGGTGTATTAGCATAGGTAATGGCTAAGTAATTTACGCCTTTTTTATAAGCCTCGAAACCATATAATCGACCAGAAGCTGTAGCTTTTAAAAGTTCGAATTTTGGTACCATAGCATCACCGTCAAAGGTTTTAATATACTCTTCGCTTTTAGAAATTACATCGGCGTATTCTTGATTTTCATGCTGAATGTACAAGGCTTCATACAAACTCTCCGGACTATTTTCATCGCGATCTGTAATTAACTCTGGATTTTTTAAAATCGTTGCGTATCTAGAATCGGGGTACGTATCAATAATTTGGTTTTTTGCAATTGCTGCCTCGGCATTTTCACCTAACAATTCATAAATTTTATATAAATTATATTTTGAAGGCAATATTAATCGTTCTTCAGGATTACTTTTTAATAGATCTTGAAATTTACTTTTTGCTAAACTATACTCTTTAAATTTTTCTTTATAGATCAATCCTAATTGATAATAGGCATAATTACGATCTTTAGAAATGCTATCTATTTCTTTTTCTGCTGAAGGAATTTTAGAAATATAAAACTGAGGGTCGAAACGTTCTTCATCTGAAGCAATATCGGCAATACTAACATTAGCGTTATTGGTTATATTATTTGATGCTCCTTTACTAGACCATCTCCAATTATCTTCTAACGGTCTGTCTCCCCAATACCTATTAAACTCATTTTTACCATACGATATGGTTGTTGGATTGTAAAAATAAAAAAGAGTTGATTCCTCTTTATTACCTACCCGATTAACTTGTACACCTCCAGGACTGCCTGCTGTTGCAAGCCCACTATTTCTATTGGCTGCTTCTAATTTTTCCTTTTCTTCTTCTGCCTTAATTTTTAAATCTTCAACAAAAGCCTCAAAATAAGTTAACCTTTCGGCTTCCGATAAATTTACTAAATGCAAAATACTATCGTTGGTTTTAGCTATGGCTTCGTAATAAATAACATCTTCTAAATTATCTCGTTTACGCTTTATAACACGGTAAGGTTTGGAGTTTAAAACTAAGTTGCTCATGGTGCTATCGTAATACTGACCTGCCTTGGCATATACCGAAGCATCAAAATTTATATCACCTAGTGTTTCGAAGCTTTTGGCTTTTAGTAGTTTATCGCGCGTGTCTGTGCGTAAAGATTTATTATAGTATGCAACAGCCAACGAGTCTGAACCATTTTGTAAATGGTATGCAGCTATTTGGTGGTAAATTTTATCTAAATATGGGCGATTTTCTCGGTTTTCTTCAAGCTCGGTTAGTAGTTCGGTTAATTCAAGCTTATCGCCATTTTCAAAATCGAAGTTTTTTATTTTTTCTAAATGTGCCGAAATTAAATAGATTCTTGGTGTTCTTCTGTTTAGTTCTATCACTTTATCGAAAGCAATATTAGCACTATCCTTATACCCTAACTGATTATATAACTGCCCTTGAATGAAACGGTACCGACCGCGCTCGTCGTTATTTTTTGTAGCTGTTGCAGCAATTTCTAATTGGGTAATAGCTGTGTCAATAACTTTTGTGTTAAGGAACGCTTGCGCTAAAATAGAACTAGCATCAGCTAAATCTTGCCCCTTTAAATCTTCTTGCTTTAAAAGACGCTTTAAGTTCTCGATAGCCAACTCGTTATTATCAAGTCTAATATTTGCTTTTTCTCGCCAAACTTTAGCTTGATTAATTTTATCGCTGGCAGGATATTTATATAAAATATAGTTTAAAGCTTCCAAAGCTGGTACGAAACGCTGATCGAAATATCGCGCTTTACCTAAAAGTAAGTAAGCTTCATCCATTTGCGGATTATGCTCCTTACCATCAATATTCATACTGTGTTTTTGAATAGCTTTTACTGCCTTTTCTTCGGCCCTAGAAAAATTTTCGTTTTTAGATTGCCCAGGAAGCACAATATCTTCAAAAATCTGCATGCGTTCTATGGGTAAAACCTCCCAATAGTTATCGAAATAGGCGTCGTTAAGTGCTTGCCTACCTTCTTCTAAAGCAATGTAACCGTTATAAAGCGCATTAAACTCTGCGGTAAGCGCATGAAAGTTTCTATTAATAAATTTATCTTTCTTTCTAGAACAACTAAATGCAATAAAAACAGTTAAAATAAGTAATAATATGGCTTTAGTAGGTGTTTTCAACGCTGGCATTTTTAGTCTAGATAATAACTATAAAGTCTTGCTATTATTATATATAGCGTGGTAAAAATAAGCATCTTTTTGGATTTAGCTATATATTGACACATAAAATGGTTGCGCAAAAACACGAATACCCTAAGTTAGGGCCTTAAAAAAGTTACTTTACATTTGAAAACCACCAATAACATTGGCCATAAATAATCTTGAAAATCTAGTATAAAAACTTATAGGACTTCGCTCCCCGAGAAATGAGCTTCCAACTCTTTTAAAGTCGCTGCGTTTGTTTCTAAATCTTTAACAATTTCGCCTTTTTCAAGCACAACAATACGCTCGCAAACATCGGTAACATGTAACAAATCATGACTAGAAACTAATACTGTTACACCTTGCTTTTCGGCGAGTTCTTTTATAATCGTTTTAAGCCTTATTTGCGTTGTAGGATCTAGATTTGCAAATGGCTCATCTAAAATAATAACTTCTGGATTGCCTATTAAAGCCGCAACTATTCCTGCCTTTTTCTGATTACCTTTGCTAAGGTCGCGCAAGTATTTTTTTTGTCCTAAAATTTCGCCATGAAAAAAATCTTTAAACTGTGCCACCAAAGCATCTACATCGGCTTTATTTTGTCCGCGTAATTCGCCAATAAAATAAAAATATTCTTCGGGCGTTAAGTAGCCTATTAAAAAGGTTTCGTCTATAAAAGCAGCAGTAAACGGCTTCCAATCTTCACTTTTATCCACCTGTACGTCGTTAATTTTAATGTGTCCAGTAGTTGGCTGGATTAAATCCAACAACAAACTAAAATAAGTGGTTTTTCCGGCACCATTATTTCCTACTAAACCAAAGCTTTGCCCCTTAGGAATATCTAAAGCATCTATACTTAACACTTGATTTCCGTTATATTTTTTTGATAAATTAGACGTTGTTATCATGATATTTAGTTTTTAAAACTTATTAGTTATCTTGATTGAAAGCATCAATCATTTTATATTTTGAATCTGTATATTTCTTAGTAATTAATTTCATTATTTTATGATGGAAAACAATACCAACCACACCTAAAATTATTAAAACCAAGCACGCTATTTCAAAACCTGTTAAAAAATATACTACAGCAAAAATTGCCATTGGTAAAAGCAATATAGGAATTCCTATTAGCCATTGTACTGCTCCAGTACCTTGGTAATTAAACGCCGCTTTTTCATTAAGGTTTATTTTTTTACGATTAAAGGAACCGCCTAATAAAATAACATGTGTATTTACACCTATATTATAAATAGCAGCCGCTAAATGCGCAAATAATACCTTCCAACCAAAATACACGTACGGAATGCCTAAAACGAATAAGATTAATACGCTTAAAGCCATTAAAGTGAATTTTGATTTTAAATATTGCTCGTATTTTAGGTTTTGGGTCATTAATAGTCCGTAATAACTACTATCCCAGGCAGGAACAAACTGGCCAAAATTCATTAAAAAAATACCAGAAGAAAAGACACCAACAAATATGTAAGACGGTGTCATGCTTAAAAATTGTGGATTAACGTAAAATACCAACCCATATAAAAGCCCAAAAACAACCATCCAAACTGTAGACTTAGTCCGTTTGTTTCGCCAAATTAATTTTAAATCCAATTGCAAAAACGGGGCAATATCTCCAAAGTTTTTAGTCCAATCCAAATTAGAAGCACTTACTTCCTTAATTTTTGTTTTTAATCCGCTATCTAAAAACAGGTTTTGTTTTAGTAATTTAAAATTGATCACATAACAAGCAAACAGAATTAATATGGGTACACAAATAAAAAGGGATTGATTGTAAATAGCATTAAAACCATTGCCAATAATTTCGTTAAAGGACACCAGATTAAAATAATTTAAGCCATACAACCCTCCTGCTAAAACTAAAATTGGCAGAAAGGACAACTCTCTTTCAGCAGAAAAACTTTCTATAATAAAATTTAAAAAATTAATAATAAGTACCACTATAATTAAAGCTAGCACCCACCCTAAAACTTGGCTTACGGGATAACCCTCAACTATTAAAGTAACACCAAACGGGATAATGGCAAATAAAGGCAGGGCATTAAAAAATGAAAACACCGATTTTCTTAACACATAATTTACAATCTTACTTCGTTTTATTGGAAGAATTAGTAAAGGCATAACGCTCATTACAGGTAGTTTTTGAAAGAAAAAACGAATTACCAAATCGCCTAAAACCCAATAAAAAAGAAAACTATTTACAATTAATAAAGGATCGCTGTCCGGAAAAAGCTTTTTAAGCGCAGGAAAAAGGCCAATACCCATCATTAAAAATACAGCTATTAAATACAGGCTTAAAAAGCCCATAAATATTTTAATACCTAAAGTTTTACCAAAGCTAGCCGACCTAAAAAAGGATTTCCATTCTAAACTTAAAAAACGCTTTATCATTTTTGGTGGTTTTAGTTTTTATAAATGTAAGTGTATCTATATATAAAATTGTTACAGACTTAAATTAATATTTTAATATAACACGCTTTAAGAAGGCTAGATTTTTGAACTAAAAGATAAACAAGCTTCACTTTTTATTGAAAAAAACACTTTTTATTTAAAGGCTTCCTTATTTTTGTTGAAAACAATTACCTATGTCATCATTTCATAAACTTTCAGTAAAAAATATAACAAGAGAAACAGATAAAGCGATTAGCATATCCTTTAATCTTCCTGATAATTTAAAGGAGGCTTTTACCTTTAAAGCAGGCCAATACATTACTCTAAAAACTGAAATAGATGGCAATGAAATACGCAGAGACTATTCACTGTGTGTATCTCCAAAAAGCGGCGAAATAAAAGTGGCTATTAAGGAGGTTAAAGAAGGTACTTTTTCGGCTTATGCCAATAACACTTTAAAAGTTGGCGATTCTATTGAAGTTGCTCCACCAAAAGGTCGATTTGTTTTTGAGCCAAACGACTCTAAAACTAAAAACATAGCCTTATTTGCAGCTGGGAGTGGTATTACACCCATTTTAAGTATTATTAAATGTGCTTTAGAAGAAGAAGTAAACAGCAAGGTTATTTTAGTTTACGGTAATAAAACAACCAAAGACACCATGTTTCTTAATGAGCTGCTAGAATTACAGCATGCGCATAAAGATCGTTTCTCTATTCAATTTGTATTTAGCCAGCAAGATGAAGACGATGCCATTTTTGGTAGAATTGAAAAAAGCACGGTTAATTATGTTATGAAAAACAAACATAAACATATTGAGGTTGATGCGTTTTACCTTTGTGGACCAGAAGCGATGATTCATACTGTAAAAGATGTACTAACAGAACACGATATTGATGAAAATCGCATTCATTTTGAACTTTTTAAAGCCGCAAAACCAGCAGAAGTTCAAGAAGAAATTACCTCAGCTAAAGGAAACACAAAAATTACGGTAACTGTTGACGATGAAACCACAACGTTTGATATGTCGCAAAAACAAACCATTCTTGAAGCTGCTTTAGATGAAGATTTAGATGCGCCTTATTCCTGCCAAGGTGGTATTTGCAGTAGCTGTTTAGCCCGTATTACCGAAGGTAACGCTACCATGAGACAAAACAATATTTTAACTGAAAGCGAAGTTGCCGAAGGTTTAATTTTAACGTGTCAAGCACATCCAACAACACCAACTATTACTGTCGATTTTGATGATGTTTAAACGCATCATCTATTAATCCAAAAAGTGCTTTAATTAGGATTGCTCCATGCTTTTAAAGTACGGAGACGATTTTTTCAACAACTGTTTTGGGCAAAATACTTCCGGCCGCTTCTTTATAATCACCAGGGTATTTGTTACCGTAAACCGAAGTTGGGATTAATGGATATTTCGCACCGTCGGCTAACAAAGCATACTCTTTAGGTTGATTAAAAGGTGCAAAACCAGCAAAAGGATGGGTAACACCCCAAATTGTAACGACCTTAACACCTAACATTGCTGCTATATGTGCATTTCCAGAATCCATAGAAAGCATGACATCTAAATTGGAAATAACATCCAATTCTTCATCAAGGGATAATTTACCTGCAAGATTGGTTGTATTATCAAAACTATTTTGGAAACCGTTAAGTATTTCAGACTCATATTTTCCGCCTCCAAACAAAATAATATTATGGTCTTTCGATAGCTTTTCTATTACCAATTCCATTAAGTTTAAAGGATACATTTTCCCTTCATGTGCTGCAAAAGGAGCAATTCCTACACTCTTTTTTAAAGGGTCTTTAATAAACTTTTTTAACTCGGGATTTAAGTCTATTTTTTTTGGAAAACTAGGTTTGCTTAAGTCTATTTTATACCCCAACGCGCCAAAAACATCGGCATAGCGTTGATGGGTTGTTTTAAGCTGTTTATTTAACTTTTTTGATGTTAAAAGTCGCTTTTCTTTTCGGCCTTTATCAATTGAAATGAAGCGTTTACAGGTAATAAAGTTTTTAAGAATTTTACTTCGCAGTACATTATGTAAATCGGCCACTACATAAAACTGTTTTTCATTTAAGGCTTTACCTAATTTATAGAGTCCAAAAACACCTTTATGCTCTCCTTTTACATCGGCCGAAAACACCTCAACACGATCTAAATCTCTAAAAAAAGGTATAAAAAACCCACGCGTTAATACGGTTACTTTAAGTTCGGGATGCTGTTGGGTTAAAGCTCTTAAAACGGGAACCGCCATAGCCACGTCTCCCATTGCCGAGAGACGAATAACTAGCATGTTTTTTTGTGGTTTTGGCATCTCAGCAATTGGGATGAGATTCCTGCCTACACAGGAATTTTATTTTTGCGAACGAAGTACCGGGTTTAGTTCATCGTCGTTGTACATTTTCATTTGCTTATACACTTTCATATACTTATCTCCTGCTTCAATATCGCTTAAAAGCGTATCAATTGCTGTTGATAAATCTACCCGTTGTTCTAACAAAATATCTAGCTTTTTCTGGCAAGCTGCTTTGTGTTCCGCGGAAGCGTCATTACGAGTTGCTTCCTCATTCATGTGATATACTTTTAATGCCAAAATAGATAACCTATCGACTCCCCAAGCTGGACTTTCGGTATTTATAGTTGCGTCTGGTTTTACCGTTACGTCTTTATATTTTTCTAGAAAATAGCTGTCAATATATTCCACCATATCAGTTCTATCTTGGTTTGAAGCATCAATTTTACGTTTTAATGTTAATGCTGCAACAGGATCTATTTGCGGATCGCGAATAATGTCTTCATAATGCCATTGCACCGTATCTATCCAACATTTTCTGTATAGTAAATGCTCTAATAAATCGCTTTCTGGATAAGGGTTTTCAAAAGGTTGATCTACGGTATTAATAATATGGTATTTCTCAATGACGTCTTGAAAAATTTTGTTAGCTTTATTTGTAAACATATTTAGTAAATTTTATGCTGCGAAATTACGTAATTTATCTAAGATTCTTAAATTTAAAAAATCGCCAAAATGGGTTGTTATTAAAGTTTTAATTGTGTTTCATTAACTTTACTATCAAAATCTAGATTTTCACTTATGACAATTCATAATTTATCACTTACCAACTCGGTTTTAAACACCTTTATTTCTCAAATAAGGTCCATTGATATTCAAAAGGATAGCATGCGTTTTAGAAGAAATATTGAGCGCATTGGAGAAATTTTGGGCTACGAAATGAGTAAAACTTTAAGTTTTAATACTGAAACAATTGAAACACCTCTAGGGCAAAACAACATAGACCTACCAACCAACAATATTGTATTGTGTTCTATTTTACGAGCCGGTGTACCGCTGCACAACGGATTACTTAATTATTTTGATAATGCTGAAAACGCTTTTATTTCGGCATACAGACACCACAAACACAACCCTGAAAGTTTTGAAATTATTGTAGAGTATTTAGCTTGCCCAAATTTAGAAGGTAAAACACTTATTCTTGCCGACCCTATGTTAGCTACAGGACAATCGATGTTAGCGACTTTTGAAGCTTTAAAGCCTTTTGGAACACCTAAAGACATTCATTTAATTAGTGTTATTGGGGCGCAAGAAGGTGTAGATTTTGTATCGCAACATTTTGATAAAAACACACATTTATGGATTGCTACTGTTGATGACACCTTAAACGACAAAGGTTACATTGTTCCTGGACTTGGAGACGCTGGCGATTTAGCTTTTGGCGAAAAACTACAGCAATAGCAGGACAAAAGGAAGCACAATTAACACACCTAAAAAGAGTTCCTTAAACCATTTGTCGGGTATAATTTCTATATAATTGGCTATTATTACCGCCAAAGGTGCAAACAAAAATAAAAACTCGCTCCCATTTTTTTCTGGAGCTATTATTACTACAATAAACCCTATTATTGCAGCTAAAATGATGGTTTTAAACGATACCCTAAATGCTTTTTTCTGCTTTTTTATATTGCTTAAATAAAACACAGAAGACCATATACCAAAGGATAGCAAGACTGTAATAGCAATTAAATATGACGCAGAATTATAATTACTAAAATCGTAACTTATTTCTGGAGACCAGTTAATGAGGTAAAAATAATTATCGAACAACACTATTGATGCACTACAACTAATAACCAAAACGGTAAGCACCCCCAAAAACGGGATTAACCAATGCCGAATATTATTATCGGTATATAGCACAAGTGACAGCAATATTATTGGAAAAAACAGAATAGACCAGAAATAAAAAAGCGCAGCTATTGCAATCCAAAATGCGGCATCAAAAAGTTTTTTCTTAATATTTCTAGGCGAACGCATACTCACTATGCGTCTTAACCCAAGTAAAACAAAAAAGTTTGAAAATAAAATATTACTGCTATTTGTTGTTTGCGTTATAAATAACAAAAAGAGACTAAACAAAAGGACTTCGTAACTGTTTCTGTTTGTTAATTGGTTTTTGTTAGTAATAAAATTTAAGAGCAAAATACAGGCATATACCACACAAATTAGTAGCGTTTGTTTTAATATATAACTACCGTTTAATGCATCGTTTACGGTGTAAAGTCTAGCATTTACAAAAGCTAAAAGCACTATAAAAAAAACAACAACAAAATATATTGGTTTAGATTTATTAAAAAAGCTTGTAATCATTAACTGTTTTTGTATTTTTGCTACGTAAATATACTAACTAAAAAATGGTTGGTAAATAATAAACAAACACAAAATGAAAGATTTCTTTAACGCAATACAAGATTTATTTGTTAATGTTCTTTTTGCTCCTATGGATGCTATAAGAGCATTAGAACTAGAAAATTGGTTTGCTGCAAATACAATTTCTTGGATTTTTATTATTATTTGTATTGTAGCTATGGTTTACTGGATGTTACAACTTAAAATATTTAGTGACAACAATGAAGAAGATAAAAGTATATCTTCTCATTCTTTCCTATAAATCGAATCCAATATCTTTACGATAATACATCTTATCAAAATGTAGTTTTTCTATACTTTGGTAAGATTTTTTTATGGCCTCTTGGTATGTGTTACCATACGAGGTTATAGCCATTACACGCCCACCAGAAGTTACTATTTTTCCATCTTTAATTTGCGCTCCTGCATGAAATGGAATAGAATCTTCTATAGTTTCTACCCCTGTAATTTCCTTGCCTTTTTCGTAAGCTTCAGGATAACCACCAGATACCGTCATTATTGTTGTGGCAGCACGCTCATCAATTTCAATGTCAATGTTGTTTAAAGTACCATGAGCCATGGCTTGTAAAATATCAACAAAATCATTTTTTAATCGTGGTAAAACAACTTCGGTTTCTGGGTCGCCCATACGTACATTGTACTCAATAACTTTAGGGTCGTCTCCAACTTTTATAAGTCCTATAAACACAAAACCAACATAAGGCAATTTATCCTTTTTAAAACCAGCAATTGTAGGTTTTACAATGCGCTCTTCAATTTTATTAAGAAACTCATCGGTAGCAAAAGGTACCGGAGAAACAGCTCCCATACCACCAGTATTTAATCCTGTATCGCCTTCGCCAATACGCTTATAATCTTTAGCTGTTGGTAAAATTTTATAATGCTCGCCATCGGTTAACACAAAACAACTTAACTCGATACCATCTAAAAACTCTTCAATAACTACTTTTGTGCTTGCCTCACCAAATTTGGCATCAACAAGCATACTTTTTAATTCAGCTTTAGCTTCATTAATATCATTTAAAATAACAACACCTTTACCTGCTGCTAATCCATCGGCCTTTAAAACATAAGGCGCATTTAAAGTCTCTAAAAATGCATAACCCTTTTCAACGGTTTCTTTAGTAAAACTTTCGTAAGCTGCAGTTGGTATATTATGGCGATATAAAAACTCTTTTGCAAACTCTTTACTTCCTTCTAACTCGGCAGCAGCCTTTTGTGGTCCAATAACAGAAACATGTTTAATGGCATCATCGTTTAAAAAGAAATCATGAACACCTTGCACTAGCGGGTCTTCTGGCCCAACAACCACTAAATCTATATGATTACTAAGAACTAGTTCCTTTATAGCCGGAAAATCTGTTACACCAATATTTACGTTTGTTGCTATTTCATTAGTCCCAGAATTTCCTGGTGCTACAAATAGTTTATCGCATTTTGGACTTTGAGCAATTTTCCAAGCAAATGTATGTTCTCTTCCTCCAGAACCAAGTATTAATATATTCATAATATAAGTTGTTTGCGCAAAAATAAAATTAATGCTTCTATTTCACGAATATTTTTTATTTACTTTACATAAAATTCTAACTTTAAATAATTGTGTTGCTAAAAGTGTACTTCGCTAAAGCATTTATAATTATTTTTGACTTTCGGGCATTATTAAATAATTCGGTATTCTTTTTAACTTGAATGTATTCGACTTTTCATTACAATTAAATGGCTTTCCTATAAAGGAGGCTAAACATGTATTAAAATCAATTCAAGATATAAACGAAAAAGATTATGCGGCACATATTGAGAGTAAAAAGCAAGATATAGTTACATTTCACCTTAAAAACAACCCGTATTATAGGTCGTTTATAAAAGATACAGACACCTCTAATTGGAACAACATTCCTGTTTTAACAAAACAAGATTTACAACAACCTTTAGAGGACCGACTTACAAAGCATTATACCAAGTTTGATATTTATATTAATAAAACATCAGGGTCGTCTGGAACGCCTTTTGTTTTTGCTAAAGATAAATTTAGTCATGCCTTAACTTGGGCTATTATTCAAAACCGTTTTGGTTGGTATAATTTAGATTTTAACACCTCTAAACAAGCTCGTTTTTATGGTATTCCTTTAGATAAAAAAGGGTATTACAAAGAACGTTTTAAGGATAAACTTAGTAGTAGATTTCGGTTTTCGGTATTCGATTTAAGCGAGTCGGCTTTCGAAAAACACCTTCAAAAATTTAAAAAAACCCCTTTCGAATATCTTAATGGGTATACAAGTTCAATTGTGCAATTTGCCAAATTTCTTAAACTTAAAAACCTGGTTTTAAAAACCATTTGCCCAACATTAAAAGTCTGTGTTGTTACCTCCGAAATGTTATTTGAAGACGATAGAAAACTCATGGAAACTCAATTTGGAGTGCCAATAATTAACGAATATGGCGCTTCGGAACTAGATTTAATTGCCTTTGAAAACCCCAACGGAAACTGGCAAGTTAATAGCGAATCTCTTTATGTTGAAATTCTTGATGATAATAATTCTGTTTTGCCTTACGGCGAAGAAGGCCGCATTGTAATAACATCGCTTTACAATAAAGCACACCCATTTATTAGATATGATATTGGCGATGTTGGGATCCTATCAAAAAACAGCACGACTAAAACACCTATTCTTGAAAAACTAGTAGGGCGAACAAATGATATTGCTATTTTAGCAAGCGGAAAAAAGGCCGCTGGATTAACATTTTATTACATTACAAAAAGTATTATTGAAGATGATGGCAATGTAAAAGAGTTTATAATTGAACAACATAAACTTAATTCTTTTAAGATTCTTTATGTAAGCTCCAAACCCCTTTTGGAAGAAAAAATTAAAATGATAACCACCCAAATGGAAAATTACCTTGAAAAAGGACTCCATTTAACCTTTGAAAGGCAAGATCAATTAGTTAGATCAAAAAGTGGTAAATTGAAGCAGTTTACATCCTACTTAAACCAAAATATATGAATGTTACTATAGTTGCAGGTGCCAGACCAAACTTTATGAAAATCGCGCCTATTATTGAAGCTATTAAAAACAAGAAAAATAAAGGCTTTAATATTAATTATAGACTTGTACATACGGGGCAACATTACGATAAAAACTTAAGTGGCACCTTTTTTGAAGAATTAAACATACCGCTACCCGACAGTAATTTAGAAGTAAAAAGCGGTACTCAAGCAGAACAAACTGCAGCCATAATGATTGGTTTTGAAAACGAACTCGTGGTAAACAAGTGCGATTTAGTAATGGTTGTTGGCGATGTTACCTCAACTATGGCTTGTACAATAGTTGCTAAAAAAGCAGGCATTAAAGTAGCCCATGTTGAGGCAGGAATTCGGTCGGGGGATATGCTAATGCCCGAAGAAATTAATAGAATTGTTACTGATAGTTTAACCGATTATTTTTTTACAACGTCCACTTATGCGAATAAAAACCTAAGCGCATTAGGTGTTCCAGACTCCAAAGTGTTTTTTGTTGGAAACGTTATGATTGATACGCTGTTAAAAAATAAGAGTAGATTTACAAAACCAAACCTTTGGGATGAATTTAATTTATCTGAAAAGAAGTATATGGTTATGACGCTTCATAGACCTAGCAATGTTGATGAAGAACGGCAATTAAAAAGGCTAATTACACAAATTGTAACTTTAGGAAAAGATTATCCTATTATTTTCCCGGTGCACCCTAGAACTAAAAAGCTTTTAAGCAATCTTAATTTAAAGTTTAATAACTTGCACTATGTAAATCCATTAGGGTATTTAGAATTTAATTATTTGGTTAAAAATGCTATGGCGGTTATAACAGATTCTGGCGGTATTACCGAAGAAACCACTGTTATGAATGTGCCGTGTATAACTTTGCGAGATAGCACGGAACGCCCAGAAACTTGCGATATTGGAACAAATATTTTAGTTGGTAGCGACCCAAAAGAAATAAAAAATGCTTTTAATATTCTATTCTCTGGAACATGGAAACAAGGCGTAACCCCCGATTTATGGGATGGTAATGCCGCAAAGCGCATAGTGCACCATCTAGTATCAATTTAAAGCTGAGATGAAAGACCTACTTATCATAACAAACTATTATCCTCCAGAAACGGGAGCTGCATCAAATCGTATCTTTCATTTATCTCAAGGCTTACAAAAATACAATTTTAATGTATCCGTTTTAACACCCTTACCAAATTACCCTAAAGGCAGGGTGTTTGAGGGCTATAGGGGCCGATTTAAGCAGACTTCTATTGAAAACGATATAACCATCCATAGACTGTGGATTTACGCTAGTAACTCTAAAAACAAACTACTGCGCCTTATAGCCATGTTATCTTATAGCTTAAGTTTGATTTGGTTTTTTATTTGGAACAAAATTCCTAAAACGGTAATTATACAGTCGCCACCTTTACTTGTGGCTTTTACATCTGTTCTATTTTTACGCTCTAAAAAAAGAAAACTCATTTTAAATGTTAGCGATTTATGGCCACTTGCTGCATTAGAGTTAGGTGCCTTAAAAAAGAACTTTGGCTATAAAATACTAGAAAAAATAGAGCGTTTTAATTATAGACATGCCGACTTAATTCTAGGACAAAGTGATGAGATACTAGCTCATGTAAGCTCTATATACAAACATAAAAACAGCTTACTATACCGCAACTACCCCTATTTTAAAGCACCTTTACCAACTTACAAAACACAAACTTCAGATAAACTAAAAATAGTATATGCGGGCTTACTAGGTATTGCCCAAGGTATTTTAAAGCTATGTAAAGAACTTGACTACTCTAAAATTCAATTTCATATTTATGGCGCCGGAGCGGAACAACTTGCCATTCAATACTTAATAAAAAACAACACAGAACTTGATATTATTTATCATGGCGAAGTTTCTAGGCAAAAACTGCATAGCGTTTTAACGCAATACGACGTAACCATAATTCCCTTACTTAATAGAATTTATGGTTCAGTACCGTCTAAAATATTTGAATATGCACGCTTAGGAATGCCTATGCTTTATTTTGGTGGAGGTGAAGGTGAAACTGTAATTAATAAATATGAACTTGGTTGGGTAGCTAACGCTAGTGATTATACTGAGTTAAATACAGTAATATCGAATTTAGATAAAACCAAATTAGCTCTAGAAAACAGAATTAAAATACAAAAGACAGCCTTAAACTGTTTTGATTTTAATAAACAGTTAAAACAATTAATTGAAATTATTTAGTAAGCTTTCTCTTCGCCTTTAATAGCGTTGGTAAATGTTTGGATAGCGATTTTAATATCTAATAACAACGACCAGTTTTCAATATAAAAGATATCGTACTTTACACGGTTAATAATATCTTTATCCGTCTCTATCTCACCTCTAAACCCACTAACTTGAGCCAAACCTGTAATACCCGGTTTTACAAAATGACGCACCATAAACTTATCTATACGTTGTGCGTACATATTGGTATGACTTACCATGTGTGGTCTTGGTCCAACAACCGACATATCACCAAATAACACATTAAAAAATTGAGGTAATTCATCTATACTTGTTTTTCTAATAAAGGCTCCCATTTTGGTAATTCTTAAATCACCTTTAGTTGCTTGAGATAAATGTGCATTCTTATTAGGCGTCATAGACCTAAACTTATAACAATCAAACTCTTTGTAATTAAAACCATTTCTAGACTGTTTAAAAAACACAGGCCCTTTAGATTCTAACTTAATTAATAAAGCTATAATTGGTGTTAACCACGATAGTACAAAAACGATAATGAACAACGAAAACAAAATATCAAAAAGCCTTTTAACAATCTTATTTACAGATTCTTGAAGTGGTATGGCGCGAAGAGACAAAATTGGTATATAATCATAGTACTCATACTTGAGTTTTTTAGAATATATCTCTTTATTATCTGGTATAAACTTAAGTTCTCGTAAATTATTATCAGCAAAATCAATTAACCTATTAATTTGCTTATTAGATAATTCTGAAACAGAAAAATAAATTTCATCAATACTATTCTCTATTATATAATTAAAGCAATTATCTAAAGAGAAGTCTTTATCCTTAACACTAAATTTAGCTTTAAACTTATACCCATAATCTAACCTCGTATTAAATGTTTTAATAAGTTGTCTAGCTTTATCATTACTTCCAATTACAATAACCTTTCTATTATTACCTCTTAAAACTGTTCTATATTTTTTTAACAGAAAAGTGGCAAAAAATTTAAATATAGAAATTAATAAAAAAACACATAATAAATAGTTTCCTAAAGCTAACCGACTAACATTTGGTTGTTTAAAAAACCCAATAAATGCGTAAAGTACTATAGTAAAAAGTATTATTTGCTTAAATAAAAGTGGAACGATTTGAATTATGCGAGTATGTCTTTGCACTTCATAAAAATGATTTTTAAGCGCAAGTATAACCCATGAAGCTGAAATGTACAAACAAAAAATATAAGTGTCTTTTATATTTATATCATAATAAAAAACAGTCATATTTATTATGACTAAATCTACAAAACCAAATAAAGGCTTAATTAGGCTAGAATATCTTCCTTTTTTATAATCCACTTATTTTTTTATATGTTCTTTAAAATTTTTATGTTCGCTCTTAAATAGCTCTTCTTGGGATAAAGACTTAAAATATTCAAAAGTTATTTTCATGCCTTCACCTCTATTAACTTTAGGTTCCCAATTTAGTACTTTTTTTGCTAATGTAATATCAGGTTGTCTTTGCAAAGGATCATCTTGGGGTAAATTTTTATAAATAACTTTTTGTTTTGTTCCGGTAAGCGATATTATCTCCTCTGCGAAGTCTTTTATTGTAATTTCGTTTGGGTTACCAATATTTACTGGATTTGAATAATCGCTTAATAATAGTCTGTAAATTCCTTCTACTTGATCGTCTACATAACAAAAAGATCGTGTTTGAAGTCCATCTCCAAAAACAGTTAAATTCTCTCCTCTTAGGGCTTGTCCTAAAAAAGCTGGAATAACGCGTCCGTCATTTAGGCGCATTCTAGGGCCATAAGTGTTAAATATACGTGCAATTCGTGTTTCTAAACCATGAAATCTATGGTATGCCATAGTTATAGATTCTTGAAAGCGTTTGGCTTCATCATAAACTCCTCTTGGCCCAATAGTATTAACGTTTCCGTAATAATCTTCTGTTTGTGGGTGTACTAAGGGGTCTCCATAAACTTCGGATGTTGAAGCAATAAGCATACGTGCTTTTTTAGCTTTGGCTAACCCTAAAAGATTATGTGTACCCAAAGCACCAACTTTTAAAGTTTGAATTGGTATTTTTAAATAATCGATTGGGCTTGCGGGTGATGCAAAATGTAAAATGTAATCTAAATTAGCTTCTATGTTTATAAAATTTGTTACATCATGTTTTACAAGTTGAAAATTTGATAATTGCAATAAATGCTCAATGTTTTTTTTATCTCCGGTAATAAAATTATCCATTCCAATAACATAAAAACCTTCTTTAATAAATCGATCACAGAGGTGCGATCCTAAAAAGCCTGCTGCTCCAGTTATTAGTATTTTTTTCATTTAAAAAATTTGGTTTTTATATTTAAAAAACTTCTGGATAAATAAGCCTCTTTTTCTTTAGTTTTTAACAAAAATAGGCATGTCATAAATATAAAAGTGTTTACTGGAAAGTAAAAAAAATTTCCTGCAAAAAACATCATGGTAGTAACTGTAAAAAAATAAATTTTACTAACCCGACTATCACAACACTCCCTATAAATATTAACCATTATCACTCCATAAATAATAAGCCCAAAAAGTCCAAAAAATAAAAAAACATCTACAAACTCTAATTCGCAACGAAATATACTTAAATCTTTACAGCCAAAAATAACATTAAAATTTGTAGTTGATATATCACTAAAAACCTTAATTAAATGCTTATCTCTTATTGAAGCTAATGCTGTTAACAAACCTTCTTGCTCAATAATTCTTTTAAATATTGGTGTGTTCAAAAATAAAAATAAAACAAACAATGTAGCTACTAGTAAAAAGATTATTTTTTTTATCACATGTTTTTTATCAATAAAAAGTAAGTAACCTAGAAAAAAAACAAAAATGCCTAAAATTAAAACCTTTACGCCAATCATTAAACATGAAAATAGTGTTATTAAAAACAGTATTGTTTTTTTTTGATAAATAAGAACAGCCAAAAACGACATATACATATATGGTGATTGCATTTGGTTTAACATTAAGCCATTAAACCCAAATCGATTTTCATTATAGGTTAAGAATAAATTATTGTTTGATATAAAAGCATAAATAATTAGTAAAAAATTAAAAACTACAAATATATCTATTAAAGGAAATAATATTGAACAAAGTTGATTTGTTAAATTTTTTGTTTTAATTATTATAAATACGGCAATTACAAAAAAGAAAAACAAATAACGTATTAAATAGTTTAGAAAATCTTCGCTATAAGGTTTTACAACGGTAAAAATAACAACTAATAAACCAGCGATTATAATTAGTTTTATTAGTTGTTGTTTTACCAATTTAAAGTTAAAGAAGCACAATAAACCAGAGAGCAACACAAAAACTAACTTACTAAACCTATTTAATTTTATAGTGGCAACGTCTGCATTATTAATATTAATTTTATCTAAGAAATCGAATAAAATTGTAGCTAAAAAAAAACCAATTACTAAATATATGCTGCTTTTTTTTGTTGTGATTTCCATGGCTACTAACTATTACTTATAACCTATACACAAAACTAATATAGCCTATAATAAGCAAATTTAATTTTATGCTTTTAGTCTTTTTTATTTGATAGTTTTTAAAAGGTACGATTCATATTGCTTATTAATAATATCCCAACTATATTTTGTGTTAATTTTTTCAATATTTAAATAACAAAAATCTTCCTTTCGCACAAAATAGCTATCGTCATCAAATATAACTTGAAGGTCTCCTGCTTTATGAAAATACTTACACTCTTTATTTAAAATACTTTTGTTAAAGATATTATCATGAGCAATAATAAGGCTTTTTGATGCCATTGCTTCTAATAATGATGGGTTAGTGCCACCAACTGAATGACCGTGGCAATAATACCTAGAATAGTATCTTAAATTATCTAGATGGTTTTGATTGTAGATAGCTCCTAAAAATTTAATCCTAGAGTCGGTTTTATATTTTTCTTTTAAATAGGACCCAAATTTATTTATTTTACCTATTACTAAAAACGGAGTTGCGCTTTTAGAATTGTGAAATCCATCTAAAATAGTTTCAATATTATTTTCTGGCTCCATACGAGCAATTAGCATAGAGTAATTATGTTTTGTTAAGTTATACTCTAATAAAATAGCTTCATTTGGATTATTAAACACTTTTGCACCATAGGCTATAAACTCTGATGTTTTATTATATGTTTTTTGCAAATAGTTTTGTATACCTATAGAATCTGAAATTAAAAAATCGCTATATTTTGCGCCCCACAATTCGGCTCTTTTTAAAAAGAATCTAGTTTTCTTAGAATATTTAGAGCGTTTCCATTCCAACCCATCCATGTTGGTAACAATAACACTTGTTTTAGGAAACATAAAACTCCAAATAGAGCTACTAGTATATCCTAACTGGAGAATAATATCAAAGTTTTCTTTTCTACATGTTAAAATACAGTTTAAATCGTATATAAATTGCCCTGCTGTACCTATTTTATATTCGGGATCGTACTCATGTAGTATTTTTACACCATTCCAGGTTTTCTCCTGGTAAGGATGGTTATGCGAATTAAACACATAAACATCATGTCCATTTTCTGCTAAATATTTTGAAAAATACTCTGCAAATTGCTCAAAACCACCATGGTTATTTGGTACACCTCTTGTACCCAAAATTGCGATTCTCATTTAGTTATTTTTTTTACAATCACTTTTTTCAATGTATATGTACCTCCAATACCTCCTAACCTAAATAACATAGAGTCATTTAAATTTTCAATATCTAATGGAATATATAGTTTATTTAGTCCTTTATGCACACTTTTTGTTATTTTTTTGTCTTCTCCGTATCTCCATCCGTTTACTGATTCTCCAATTATAGAGTAAAAAAGTTCAAAATTTGTATTTATTGTTGAATTAAACTCAAAGTAAACTATAGCTTTATTCCCCTTTAGACCTTCTAATTTTCTTAAGTACAAGTTTGTAATCGGGGTTGTGTTTTCAGAAAACTTTATACTATCACAAGTTTTGGTTACTCCTTCTTTTTCTTGAAATTGAAGCCACCACCCACTAAAACACTTACTTTCAAATATCGTATTAGTAGATTTTTCAAATACTTCTTTAATGTAATTATTGTCTATAGAAAATTCCAAATTATTACCTCTTTTATCTTCAATATACCTTTCTACGAACGATTCAATAACTATATCATACTTACTTTTAGCAAGTTGTTTTTGTAAAGCACTCATACGTATACCTCCGTTTACAAAATTAGAGTGTGCAAAATAGTTAGTAAGGTATGGAACCATTTCAATAAAATAAGAGTCTCGATAAACCAAAGCTTTTAAACCTTTAATATTCTTGTTGCAATCGCATTGAAAGCCATCTTTATCTTTTTTCACATTGTTGGTACAAGCTTTTAAATCAATTTTTGGTATGGCATGTTGTAAATCGGGTTTTCCAATAATTCCTCCAGACGAATCATAATTAGAGTTTTCTAAATAAAATCGATCAAGAGTATAAAGTTTAGGGTCTATTTTATTTGGAAAATCTTTTTGAATAGTTTTAGCTAATTCATATTGCGCATAGTTGGCTCCTAAGGCAGTCCAGTGTGTTCCTAATGGAGAATATAGAGGCATTTTTGCATTTTCTTTTTCTTTTAATAGCAAACCTTTAACATCAATAACTTGTACCGTTGTATTTAGTTTTAAATGTTTTATTAATCTATCATAATTAGATAAAGAATCTCTTTTAATAACATACCATGGTAATTTATCTGAATAAATAGTGTGTTTATTAGGGCAAATCATAAAATAGTATTTTATGCCTTTATTACGAAACCAATTACTTTTGGTTTGGATATAACTAGCATAATTTTCTATTTCGGACGTAGTCATTGGATTAGAGTCTCGAAAATCTTCGATGGGGTTTCCGTATCCTTTATTTAAAAACAGCCATCTATCTTTTCCTAATACTATATTGTCTGAAGGAGAATCATAAATAGAATATTTTAAATTACTGTAAAATTTCAAAAAAGAATCTCTAAAACCGTAATGGTCTTTATAATACTTATCAAAATCATTAAAATAAATACCTAAGCTATCTATACTATTTGGTAGAACCGGTAAAACGGCGAGTTCTCTCTTTTCTTCAACACTAACTTTTTTATCTTTTTGTATGATTCCAAAAACAAATGGAACAAAAATGAGTAATAAAAAAACTACTATTGTTATTTTATGATATATTGCTTTCATACTAAAATCTAAAATATATAAATGGGTTGTACGTAGATGATGCCACTTTAGAAATAACCAATATTAATGAAGCTACTATTAATAGTACACGAGAAACCCCCCAAAAAACTTCGTTAAATTGAAACATATTTTCAATTTTTTTTCGAATAGGAATTGCAAATATTATAGCTAAAATAAAAACAAAAATAGCCTCATTGGATACAATGGTTTTAAATTCAAAAAGGTCAATTGAATATTTTTTAAAATTAAACATATTAAAAAGGTATTTAAAAGAGGACGATAAATCTTGCGCCCTAAAAAACACCCAAGCTACTACTACTATAATTAAGGTATAACAGTGAGATAATACAACCTTAGCTTTTAAAAATGTTTTGACCTTTTGAATCCTTTCTAAAGAAATAAACAAACCATGAAATAAGCCCCAAAAAATAAAATTCCAGCTTGCTCCATGCCAAAAGCCTGTTAGAAAGAAAACAACAATTAAATTAAAAATAAGTCTTTTTTTACCTAGCCTGTTACCACCTAAAGGTATATACAAATAATCTCTAAACCAAGATGATAGAGATATATGCCACCTTCTCCAAAATTCTTGAACAGACTTAGATATATAGGGATGGTTAAAATTTTCTTCAAATTTGAACCCAAACATTTTACCTAAACCTATTGCCATATCAGAATAGCCTGAAAAATCATAATATATCTGAAAACTATAACATAATATCCCAATCCAACTTAAGGGCATAGACAAATCATTGGAATCTATTGCAAAAACCTGGTCTGCTATATACCCCAAAGGGTTTGCTATTACCATTTTTTTTACCAAACCAATAGTAAACCTATAAATACCGTTGCTAAATTTTTCGAAAGAGTGCTCTCTTGTATTTAATTGTAAATTAATATCGCTGTATCTAACAATTGGTCCTGCAATTAACTGTGGAAAAAGGGATATGTATAAGCCCAAATTTATTATCTTTTTTTGAGAAGGGACTTCTTGTCGATAAACGTCTACCAAATAAGAAATAGATTGAAAAGTAAAAAACGATATTCCTAATGGTAAATGTATGGGGGTTGTATTAATATCTAAATTAAAAAAATCGTTAATAATAGATACTAAAAATGCAGTATATTTAAAATAAAATATTAGAGATAAATTAAATACTACTGCAACAAACAGTAATAGTCTTCTTTTATTATTTTTTTTATCTCTTCCAATTAATAAGCCGAAAAAATAATTAAAAACAATTGATATAATCATTAAAAGAAGATACAGGCCTTCTCCCCAAGCATAGAAAAGTAAGCTAAAAACTAGTAGCGTTATATTTCTAAAAAAAGTGTTTGCATAATAATATAAAAGTAAAACTAAGGGAAGAAAAAGGAAAAGAAAAGTTGGAGATGTAAATACCATTATTTAAAAGTATTAATTTAATTAAAATTATTTAAAATGAACTCAAGCCCTGTCGTTGTTTTGCCTTAAAAAACAACTAAATAAGGTAAAGGAAACTACTCCCCAATGTCTGCCAAACATAGATTCTGTAATAAAACTTATTAAAAATATTCCAAAAATAAATTTAATTTCAAAACCTGGACTATTTAAGCCATAGAAAAATAGTAGCACTAGTACTAACAACCCTAATACTCCAACTTGAAGCATAGTGTCTAAATATTGATTATGCGCGTTATATTCATGCTTTAAACCTACTTTAAAATCATTTATTCTATATCGTTGGAGTAGTTTGTTTTTATAATCTCCAATTCCATGACCCAATATTGGAGCTTCTTTAATTTCTTCTAAAGCATTTTTCCATTTAATTAATCTAATAGACTGGTTGGAAAAATTTAAATGTTTATGCTCTTCACTAGGGTTTAATACAGACATTACTCTATATTTTAATATAGGATTTGTAAAAATAACTCCAAGAGCGATACTTAAAAAAAGTAGTGTTATAGTTACACCTTTTACCCTATCTTTATTAGTTTTAGGCATTATAAAATTAACATAACCAATAAACAATAAAATAAAAACTCCTAAACCTGATCTTGAAGATAATAGTAAAACAAACAACAGGTAGTAAAAACTAAAAAACCAAAACAGTTTGTTACTTAGTTTGTTGTTTTCCTTTAATTTTAATAAAAATACAAAGGCAACGTTAACAAAAAGTGTTAAGTAAATAGGCTGTATGTCTATAATTTGTGTTAAGCCTTCGTAGGTAAATAACCAGTATTCTATAAAAACTTTTTCGTGATCTAGTCCAAATAAATTTTCTAGCCTAGCTTGAAAAAAATCTATTAAAGAGTATCCCTTTAAATGATTATTGATTATAGCATTAATTAATAAAAAAGTAAACAAAATGGCAACCCAATACACGTATACTTTTCTTATTTTTAGTTGGTTTTCTAGACTTAATTTTGGTAAACAAAAAAAGCTAATGGGTAAAAAGATAAAAGCTACATGCCTAATTGTATATTTTAATGCTGTAGACGTATCTGTGCTATATAAAACAGATAATAATACCAAAACAAAGTAGCCAATAAAGTATACGTAATAGCTTTTAAAATTAAATATCCCTTTTAAGTCTTTTAATTGTTTATTCTCAATAATAAAAAAATTAATTTGAGAAAAAACAAACAATATTATTAGGGTAATAGAACTTATATTACTTTTAAAAAAAATGCCTAGTAAGGACATTACTATTAATAAAACACTAAGGTTATTAGGTTTAAAAGCATTACTAAGTTTGGTTCCCATAATGTTTTACAAATTTTTAATTATTTGGCTTGCGGGATATTGCCAATTAAACTTGTACTTTATAGTTTTTAGAGCATTATCTTTAGTTATTTTTTTTTCTTGAGTACTTAATTTTAAAATATAATCTATTTTTTCACTTAAAGATTGACTATTGTTAGAGTCAAACAAAAACCCGTTTTCATTATCTATAATTACTTCTTTATTTGGTTCTAGATTAGAACATAAAACGATTGATGGATAACTTAGTGCCGTTAATAAAACCCCACTTTGATATATTTTTTTATAAGGTATAACTACTAGATCTGAAATTTTAAAAAACATATCCTTTTCACTATCTGTAATAAAACGCGTATGGAGTATCACTTTATCTAATAGGTTGTATTGATTTATTAAATCTTGGTATTTACCAAAATCGTCCTTCCAAACTTTACCAGCAATAATTAGCTTAGTTTTATTGTTATTTAGTAAATGAAAAGCTTTAATAAGTACGTCTAGCCCCTTAACTTCTTTAATTTGCCCAAAAAACAGTATATATTTATAATCTTTTGATAAGTTTAAAACTGAAAAAGCTTCTTGACTACTAATATTAGAATTAACTTGATCTATGTAACCACCATGCCTTATAGTAATAATTTTATTCTCGTTTAAATTTTCTTTCAACAATTCTTTTCTCGAGAATTCATTATGTACTAATACTTTAGTTGTTATATTTTTTAAAATTAATAGTTTTATTTTTTGATTGTCTGAGTTAGCAAAACCAGAAACATCATGTGCGATTAAATATATTCGAAATCTAAAAAGTTTTGCTATAATATAAATAAGCACGTCTTTAATTTCATAAGAAAAGGAATGTAATAATACTGTTTTTATACCTCTTTTTTTTGTGTTAATAAAAGCTTTAAAATGCCCTAAAAAAAAATAGATAATTTTATCTAGTTTGGTTTCGTTAGCCTTCTTTTTATTGAATACTTTTTTGTTATACACTTTAGTGTTTAAACTATTTGTCGTTTCAAAATTTGAAAAAATAGAAACATCAACATTATTGCATAATTCATTAGCTAAAGAAATGTCATAAAAGTCCATTCCGCTTTTATTACCAACATGATCTATAATTGCTATTTTATTCATAAACTTTATCTAAATATTTTCTATACTCCAACCCTAAAAATATACAAACCAAAAATACACTTAATAAATTAAATGAGTTTTCTGATAAGAGTGAAATAAATAACTGAGATAAAAATATCTTTGAAATTAAATTAAATTCTAATTTTTTCATTACCAACATAAACGGTGCAACCCATAAAAAATAACCAACTACGCCTATCTGTCCTAAAATGGCGCCAAAATATGTATCGCCAATTTTCACCTCTTGAATGCCGTACAAATAGGCTTGATTTCCGGTTCTAGCAAGGCCTACACCAAATATACTAATGTGTTCCAACGAAGCCATTAAACCTTCTAAATGTTCTCTTGCACCATGGTGCCAAGTTGCTATTAAAAACATGCTATACATAATCCCCCCTACAATTATATATTTTATAGTTTTAGATATTTTATTTGTAACCAAAATGGCAAGTATTATTAATTGTAGCCAAGCTCCTTTACAAAAGGTAAAGCTAGAAGCTATTAAAAAAACAATAATCAGCCCTTTACGCCACCTAATATTGACCAATTCCTTGTCGTATATTAGTAATGCAATAATAAAAGTTAAAACATGTCCTAAATTTATGGGGTCTAGCAGCGTAGAGGTCATTCTTTTTATTCCTCCAAACATCGGTTCTATAAAAAAATCGGGGTAATTATAAAAATCCTTATAGGTTTTATTATAGATAGGGATATTTTTTATTTCAAAATAATTAGTAACATCCAAATAGTGCCAAATGTTGAAGGTTATTTCAATAAAACCAAAAACTACAACTATTAAAGCTAGATAAAAAACATATTTTTTAATAGTGTTTTCAGATTTTTTTGTGGCTAAATTTAATCCAACTAAAAACAAAATGTATGGTACTACCATCTGTCTAATAGATGCCACAATAGCCATAATGGTAGCATCAGTAAGAAGGGCTGTTATAAACAAATAAGCTAAAAACAGAAAAAAAGAGAACGTAAAAACGTTAACTTTAACCGAAAACTTTAAAGAAACAAAAAGAATTCCTATAATAATTAAGTCCTTTAAAAATAGGATATTAATATCTGGATTAAAGAAATTATAAAATAATGCTAAAATAAAAGAGCAGAAAAAGCACCAAAGAATTGATGCCTTTAAAAGTGTGTATCTAGCTACAAGAATTCGCATTTATTTACTTGAAAATATATCTAAGTTAAGTTTAGATTTATTTTTAATGCTTTTTTGATTTATTAAGGCTTTTTCTTGTTCTAGATTATTTAAGATTCTAAAACTTTTTGTTTTTAATTCATCAAGATCTAGTCCTTTACTAGAAATTACATAGTTGTCTACTTCTTTATATATTTCAAGTAGCATGCCTTCAAACTTACCTTGATAGGTCATGACTAATACTGGTACACTATTAGACAGGGCAGCAATAGAATAATGCATTCTACCGGTAATAACAATTTTGGAATTATAGGCTACATGTTTTAATGTTGCTGCATTAATATGTTTTTTGTTTTCAAAAAAGAATACTCGAGAAGGCAAATTTATCTTGTTATAAATTAGTTTAGAAATTTCATAGTCGCTATACTTACCAAAAGTATTCTCTCTAACGTCATGCGGCACTAGAATAACGTTGTACGATGTGGTACTAATTAAAAATTTAATATAATCTATAAAATATGTTAATAAACTCTCACCATATTTTTCATAATGAATTGGATTTATATTAATTGATAAATATTCGCCCTGTTTCTCGAAAGATATAAAATCTTTATAGTGTTCTGGAGACTTTGGTTTTAATAAAAAGGCAATATCCATAGTTAATGTAGCCTTTGGGTATATTTTACTTATACGCTCGTAGGATTTTAGATCTCTAATATTAAGTTTAAAATTATTACTAGTAACTTTTTGTAATTCTTTAGTTACAGATGGATGAATAGCTTTATTAAAGCTAGAACCCGTAACAATAACTTTGGTTCCTATATCTGATAGAAGCCTACCTAATAAAATTCTTTTAGAGCTTTGTACTGAAGAATAGTGACCATCCAAAATATCGGCACCAATAATTACAAAGTATTTATATTGTTTGGCTAGTTTTAATACTTTAAACAAATTAAATGGATTAGCAAACTTAGATTTAATAACAATTTCTTCGCTAAAGCCTTCGTACTGGTTTAGTCTTTCGTTCCAAGATTCTTTTTCAAACGAAAGAATATCAGTATTTAAACCTGCATCCAATTTAACATTTTGTATTACAGAAATTATCATAGCTTCGTCTCCAATACTTCCAAATTCATCTGGCGGTAGTACTAAAACTTTATCAATAACTTCATTTTTATTAATGCTCTTTTTTTTCCATAAACGTACTAGTATCTCATTAAGAATACTAATAATATATCTTTTAAGTCTATTTTTCATCTTTTTTTAAAAAATTAAAAATTATGTATACACATGAAATTAACATAATCAAATTACTTACTAAATCAGATATAGCTGTACCATAATAGCTATACTTTGGGGTTACAATATAGTTAACAATTAGGTTACAAATAATTGCCAAAAATAAAGTAAATACAATACTGTTAGATTTTTTAATTTGAGTTAAAAATGAAACCCAAAAACCGTATAAACTAAAAAGTAACATAGATCCTCCTATTAATAAAAACAATTTATAATCAAACTTTTGATTAACAAAAGGATAAATATATGATGAAATAGCATAAAGAAACGTTATTGCAATTGCTGTAATACATAAGCTTGCAATGGACGAAAAAGCAAGGTTTTTTCTTACCTCAGAATACTTTTTATTAAAGTAATACTCACTTGTTAAATGTGCATATTTTGCAGAAATAACAGATACGGGCATGATTGTAATCATTAAATACTTAAAAGTAAAATTAAAAAATCCTACCTCTGCAATAGGTTGATAGTATGACAATTGTATAATATTAATTTGCTGTATACACAACATCCCAAATGAGGCTACCATTAAGGATAATGAACTAAATAGTGTCTTTTTAATGCCGTTTAAATTAATCTTATAAAATAGATAGCTAAAATTATAACCTAAATATTTTGTCTTAAAGTAAGCTAATGTAAAAGTTAATAATGATGACAGAAGAATTGAGAAAACAATTAATTTCTTGATTTCAATAATATCCTGAAATAAAAGCAAGGTTAATAAAACAATAACCCATCGAGATGTTTCTGTAAAAAATATCATCCATCCATACTCGCTTAAACCTCTTAGTACGTATGCATAAAAATAAATAAGAACATTACTAAATATAGCTATGCAAAGTAAAGCTACATCTGTAAAACTATAAGTAATATTATAAAATTGATATATTAAAAGAGGGATAAAAACAGGTTGAATAATTAGAATTGTTTTTAAACAATTATTAATTATTTGCTTTACTCTATTAACATTGTGCTTATTATAATAAGCCATTTGTAAACTAACCAAACTAGGTATACCAAAATGAGATAAAATGGTTAATAATAGTATTGAATTTGATAATACGCCATAAAAGCCCTGTATTTCGTTTCCGTATTTTTTTTGTAGGTAAAAAATAATTATAGAACTGCTTAAAACTCCAAAAAACTTAATTCCAAAGTACTTAAACAAATTTAAAAAAACCTTAACTTTCAAATTTACAGATTTTTATGATTATCTAAGGCTTGTTTTAAACTTTCTCTCCAATTTGGAATTTCGATATTTAGCATTTTTCTAATTTTAGACTTATCTAAAACGCTATAGGCTGGTCTTTTGGCAAGGGTTGGAAACTCGCTTGTGGTAATAGCATTTATCTTTATAGGTGTCCTGTTTTCTTCAAAAATAGCTTTAGCAAAATCAAACCAACTTATACTACCTATATTGCTATAATGATATACACCATAATCTACAGATTTAGAGGTAATAGTATGCACTATTAACTTTGCTAAGTCTTTAGCGTAAGTAGGTGTACCAAATTGATCACTAACAACACTTAATTCGTTTTTTGTTTCTGCTAATTTTAACATGGTTTTCATAAAATTATTGCCATGTTCGGAGTATAGCCATGAAGTTCTAAATATAAAATATTTAGTTAAAATCTGTTCAATTTCTTGCTCTCCTTTTAGTTTAGTTTCACCATATACACTAATTGGAAGAGCAGGGTCTGTCTCTAAATATGGTGTTTTTCCTTTTCCATCAAAAACAAAGTCTGTGGATACATGAATTAAGGTAATGTTATGCTTTAAACAAGCAAGTGCAAGATTTTTAGATCCTTCTGTATTTATTTTTATAGCTTTTTCTGATTCTTTTTCTGCTTTATCGACTGCCGTATAGGCTGCACAATTTATACAATATTGAATGTCATTACTTGCTGTATTAAAAAAGTTATTTAGTTGGTTTAAGTTGGTAATATCTAAATCTAAAAAATCGGTAAAAATAAAGTTTAAATTTACATAATCTATAGCTAAATCTTTAATACAACTTGCTAGTTGGCCATTTCCTCCTGTTATTAAAATATTAATCATTGCTATAGGTTTTCAAGGGTTGGCAGTATTTTATCTTTTTCGGAAATTATAAGGTCGTCATTTTTTAATATCCAGTCTATATTCAAATTATAATCTGAATACAAAATGCCTCCTTCTGAGGCTTTATTATAAAAATTATCACACTTATAAGAAAACAGTGCGGTTTCGCTTAACACAACAAACCCATGCGCAAACCCCCTGGGAACAAAGAGTTGTTTTTTATTTTCTCCCGTTAATTCTACAGACACATATTGCCCATACGTTACTGAACTTTCTCTAATATCAACAGCAACATCTAACACTCTACCCTTTATAACTCTAACTAACTTAGCTTGGGCATGTTCACCACGTTGAAAATGTAGTCCTCGTAAAACACCTCTAGACGAAAAAGATTCATTGTCTTGAACAAAAGTAACTTTATTTCCTACTAATTGATTAAATGCTTTTTGGTTATAACTTTCTAAAAAATAGCCTCTTTCGTCTTCAAAAACAGTAGGTTCGATTATGGCGCAGCCTTTTAATTTAGTTTCTTTTACTATCATTATTTCTTTTTCAATAGTCCTAATAAGTTTTTACCGTATCCGCTCTTCATTAAAGGTTCTGCTAAATTTTTAAATTGATTTTCATTAATAAATCCCATTTCATAAGCAGCAGCTTCTATAGCCCCTATTTTTAATCCTTGTCGTTCTTCAATTACCTCAACGAATTGTGATGCCTGCATTAATGATTGAAAGGTACCTGTATCTAACCAAGCTGTTCCTCTGTCTAGTATACTAACATTTAGTTCTCCATTATTAAGAAACACTTTATTTACGTCTGTAATCTCAAGTTCACCTCTATGACTGGGCTTTATATTCTTAGCTATTTTAACAACGGAATTATCATAAAAATAAATTCCAGGAACTGCATAATTAGATTTTGGCTTTAATGGTTTTTCTTCAATAGATATTGCTTTTCCCTCTTGATTAAACTCTACAACACCATATCTTTCGGGGTCGTGCACCCTATATGCATATATTATACCTCCTTTAGGGTCATTGTTTGCTTGTAAAAGTTTGGCTAAACCTGTACCATAAAAAATATTGTCTCCCAAAATTAAGGCTACCTTGTCATTTCCAATAAATTGCTCACCTATAATAAAAGCCTCTGCTAAACCGTTTGGAGCATCTTGTACAGCATATTCGAATTTACACCCAAACTTAGCACCATCGCCTAGTAAATCCTTAAACAAGGGTAAGTCTTTTGGTGTTGATATTATAAGAATTTCTCTAATCCCAGCATACATTAATGTTGATAACGGATAGTAAATCATTGGCTTATCATAAATAGGCATAAGTTGCTTACTTACAGATAATGTTAATGGGTGCAACCTTGTTCCGGATCCTCCGGCAAGTATAATTCCTTTCATGTTTAACGCTTTTTATTAACTATCGCTGTATTGCTTTTTATAATATGATTGATAATCTCCACTGGTAACACTATTAAGCCACTCTTTATTACTTAAATACCATTCTATAGTTTTTTCTAAACCTTGCTCAAATGTTACCGATGGTTCCCACCCTAATTCTTGTTTTATTTTATTTGCGTCTATAGCATATCTTAAATCGTGTCCAGGGCGATCTTTTACATATGTTATTAAACTTTCAGAATCGCCATTGTTTCGTTCTAGTTTTAAGTCCATTTGCTTACACAATAGCTTTACTAAATCGATATTTTTCCATTCATTAAATCCCCCTATATTATATGTTTCATGGTTTTTACCTTTATGGTATACTAGGTCTATTGCAGCAGCATGGTCTTTAACATATAACCAATCTCTAGTGTAATTCCCGTCTCCGTAAACTGGTAAAGGTTTATTTTGAATTATATTGTTTATAAAGAGAGGTATTAGTTTTTCTGGAAATTGGTTTTGACCATAATTATTAGAACAATTAGTAATAACATAAGGTAAATCATATGTTTCACCATAAGCACGTACGAAATGATCGGAACTAGCTTTAGAAGCCGAATATGGCGAATTAGGGTCATAAGAAGTAGTTTCTGTAAACAAACCTGTTTCTCCTAATGTACCATAAACCTCATCGGTACTTACATGATAAAACCGTTTGCCTTGTAAGTTACCTTTCCATGATTCATTACATGCATTTAAGAGGTTCATAGTTCCTATAACATTGGTTTTTACAAATGCCAAAGGATCTTTTATAGATCGATCAACGTGAGACTCCGCAGCCAAATGAATTACGCCATCAAAATTATAGCTTTTAAATAGAGAATTAATAAATTTTTGATCTGTTATATCTCCTTTTACAAAATTATAATTTGTTTTGTTTTCAATATCCTTTAAATTCTCTAAGTTGCCGGCATATGTAAGTGCGTCTAAATTATATATATTATAATTTGGATACTTATTTACAAAAAGCCTTACAACGTGGGCACCTATAAAACCTGCACCTCCTGTAATTAAAATGTTCATATTTATTTTTTATTAATTTTTTGATCTTGCTCTGATAAATATTTGCCCATACCGTAAAGTATAAAACCAAAAAATGTAATTAAGAAAAATAAAATTGGTAGTCTAACTTTCATTTTATCTCTCCAATCAGTCATATCATAACCTGCATCAGGAAATTCGGAAACTACATTTACAATATTTTCATTTTTAACCAAACCTACATTAATTTCTCTTTTTAATGCTTCTAATTTTGTTTTTTTAGATAATAATTCAGACTCATCAACTATTAACTTATTTTGATCGCTATTACCCATATATAAATTTGTGCCCGATCCCACAACTGCTTGTTTCTTAGATTCGTTTTTACGGATTTTTAGATACTCAGATGCTAACGAGTCTATTTCTTTTTTTTCAATCTCTATAGTTTCCTTTTGGGTTATAAAATTTCGCAATTCAACATTTTTGAGTTCGTTTAAATAATCGTTGTTCGAAATTGCTTTTGAAAAACTTTTGTTTAATTTTTGAAAAATAAACTTATCTGTAGAAGCTACTCCTACTTGATGTCTTTTAAAACTGTAATAATCCAAAGACTCAATGTAGTCATCATAAGAATACTCTTCTCTACTTAAAGAATCTAGTCCTTTTTTAAAAGCAACAAACATCCTAATTCGATCGTTCTCATCAATATCAGGCCTCATATAAATACCTTTAATTGAAGCAGCATCTTTCACACTAATGTTTAACTTTCTAGCTAATTCTATAGAATCTTTATCGACATAAGCTAATTGATGTAGATACTTTAAGTTTTCGTAAACTTGATGAGCAGAACCGAAATTAGTTTCAATATAAGCATTTGCACCATAAACCTCATCAGTGCTACTATCTATGAAAAAACCTAAAATAAGCCCTATAATCCCGGATATCGCATACCACTTAATTCTTTTGTAAACATGAATTAATAGAACCAAAATTAGTTTATAAATATTATTAAAAATAGATAGAATAAAGTCAAAAAGTCTTTGAAATAAATTCCCTACCATATTAAACAATTGTCCTAAATCAACTTCTTCCAACTGCTTAGGTTGTTGTAAATCTTTACTCATTTTCTTAAATAATTAATTTAATATTTGTTCTAATATTGTTCTTGTTATTAAGTAGGTTGGTTTAACTCCCGAAGTCCCCAAACCACCCGAAGCTAATGTTGCCCCTGTTTCTAAAGGGTTATCACTAGCATAATACGCGTATCTTACCTTTACATCTGCGCTTATACTACCACGTACTTTTGATGCAGCTTGAATGGCTTTTTGGTAGTGTGCTCCTTCCATTTCTAGACCAATTACATTCCATGTAGAATTGTAAAAGAATTTTAAAATGTCTTTATTTTGAAGCGATGTACCTAAAACGGTTATCATCGAGCCTTCGTAAACATTGACACCTTGCCCTTCTAAATCTTCTCGCTTTAATTCATTTTTAAAAGGGTAATTATCGGCTGTACCTTCAAATATATGCGCAGACGGAATCATAATATCCCCTTTACCGCCTTCTAAAATACCTGCTTTACCCATTATGGAAACCGACTCGACATTTAAATGCGTTTTTTTACCCTTTTGTTTGTAGGGTTTTAACAACTCGTCTATAGTCTCATAGGCTTGCTCTCCAAAAGCATAATCCATAACCAAAATAACTGGTTGTTGTTGCTTTAAAACAGCATCATCACTTTTAATATCCAATTTGGATGCATCAATTTTAGCAGTATCAAATATTTGTACATCAATGTTAGCTCCAGAGGTATCTTTAATATAAGTCATTCCTTTTTGCAACGCTTCCTTGGATACTTTATTACGTAAATCGCTATTATCCTTATTACTTAAGGCTTCGTAAACTTGAAAAATATCCTTTTTAGCAACTATTGGTTTTAATGCGCTTGGTGTAAAAAGCGTATTCATAACACTGTGCATATTAGCACTAATTATATGTATTGGGCGCTCTATTAAATTGTTTTTAAACAAAACATCCTTTATGGTGTCTGCCCAAATTTCGCCATGTATATGGTGTCCAATTCGTTCTCTTAAAACAGGACTAAAAGTTACGGTACGTTTGTTATTATTAACCAACTCTTCAATAGCTAGCTTCCCTAACCAATATACAATATGAAGTAAACGTTCGGGTTGTGTTGGGGTTGCAAATTGGTTGTAAACTGTTGTTAACTCATTAAAGGTTCTGCCTAAAATATTAGCTATATGAGTAATGGTTACCTCGCGTTCCTCTTGTGTAAGCTTCTTTTTGGCTAAAACTGCTTTTTCAAGTTTTATCCAATCTCGGGTTGTTGCCCCGTCTTCATTAATTAAAACACGCTTACTAATTTTATGAGATTCAACAAAAAGAAAAGTAAGGTGGGTTAATATATCGTAAATCTCAGATCGACCTCGAGTAATTTCAATATTCATTTGCTCGTCATCTATTCGATAACAATTACGACGACGTTTTTCTGGAATTATAGGCTTAAAATGCGATGTAGAGTACCCTTCATCACTAGTTAAGTTAATAAACATACATTCCTCAATGCCTTGAGGCAATCTATCTATTACATAAAGTAAGCCTTCTAATTCGGCTTTTTCATCGCCAATAGACCCGTAAATTTCTGGTCGTAAAAGCAATAAGGATTGCCTTAAAGTTTCGCCCGAAACTCCCATTGGCTTGTAAAACCCTCTATTAAACAGGTGACGCATAGTTATATACATCCGTTCAATAGCATTCGAGCTTTCTTGAGCTCGGGTTCTTGCATGATGTTTTTTATTGCTCATAATATAATTTGGTCGCGCAAATATAACACTATTTGTGTTAATTTTTATACGTTAAAATTTATCCACAATGTTGCGGTCGTTAGACAATCTAGGGATTTTATTTTGTCCTCCCAATTTCCCAATAGACTTCATATAATCTTGAAACCCATCTTTTTTAACTTTTGTAATTTTAAGCGGTTGCAAAACTTTACCTTGAATTAAATCAAAATAGTAGGTGTTTTGTTCCTGTAAAGATTCATCTATTTTTTTCGCTAAAGCGGACATGTCTTCCGGTTCATTTTCAAATTCAACAAACCATTCATGAAAAGGTAGACCTTCTTTAGGATTAATTTGAGGTGCCACAGTAAACTCCGAAACTCTAATATTAGAACCCTGTGTAGCATCCTGCATGGCTTGTTCTACTTCTTTTCCTATAACATGCTCGCCAAAAGCCGAGATAAAATGTTTAATTCTGCCTGAAACTATAACACGATAAGGTTTAGTTGACGTAAACATAACCGTATCGCCAATATTGTATGCCCATAAACCTGCATTTGTCGAGATTATCATCACATAATTAACCCCAACTTGAACATCTTTTATAGTAATGCGTTTGGGCTGCTCGTTAAAAAACTCATCGGCTTTAATAAACTCGTAAAAAATACCGGAATTAAGCTGAAGCAGCATGCCTCTTTCATCTTGCTTATCCTGAAACGCAAAAAAACCTTCACTAGCCGGATACAACTCTATACTGTCTACTTTTCGGCCAATTAAGTTTTCAAATTTACTACGGTAAGGTTCATAATTTACACCACCAAAAATGAATAAATTAAAGTTTTTAAATACATCACCTACCTTCTTTCCTGTTTTCTCTTGTAGCTTTTCAAAATACATTTGTACCCAAGATGGAATTCCAGAAATTATGGTCATGTTTTCTGGCAAAGTTTCTTCTACTATAGCATCTACCTTAGTTTCCCAATCGTCAATACAATTGGTTTCCCATGAAGGTAATCTGTTTTTTTGCAAGTATTTAGGAACATAATGCGCCACAATACCAGATAAACGCCCTAACTGAATACCATTTTGCTCATTTAAAATAGGACTACCTTGTAAAAAAATCATTTTACCATCTACAAATTTGGCATTACCCGTTTCATGAATATACAACAAAATAGCATTTCTTGCGGCTTCAACATGACTTGGCATACTCGCTTTGGTAATAGGTATATATTTTGAACCCGAAGTTGTGCCCGATGTTTTAGCAAAATATAAAGGCTTCCCTTTCCAAAGAACATCTTCCTTACCTGCAACAACCTTTTCTACATAGGGCTTTAAGGCTTCGTAATCTCGAACGGGAACACGCTTAATAAAATCGTTATGATTTTTTATACTTTTAAAATCATGATCCTTTCCAAATTCGGTACTTGCTGCTCGCGATATTAACTCTCGAAACACTTTTTCCTGTGTTTCAATTGGATTATTGGCCCATTTTTGGACCTTCTTATAAATACGCTTTGCAAAAGGTTTTGCTAAAACAGATTTTAATGATAGCATTTATTTTGAATGTGTTTTAAACCAGTTAATAACTAAATTATCGCTTTTGTTTTTAACAATTTACAAGATATAATTTTACTAGACACTAGAGTTATTCAAAATCTATAAAATTTGTTGGGTTAATTGGATACCCATCATTCCAAAGTTCGAAATGTAAATGCGGACCAGTAGATAGCTCACCCGTATTACCTGCTGTGGCAATAACCTCGCCAGATTTAACTAAATCGCCTTGCGATTTGGTTAAAGAAGCGTTGTGCTTGTAAACAGAAATAAGACCATAGCTATGCTCAATAATTATTACGTTACCGGTATTTGCGGTCCACTCTGCAAAAATAACAATACCATCGGCAGCGGCTTTTACAGGTGTGTCTTTAGCCACAACAACATCCACAGCATAGTGTTTTTCCTTAGCATTATAGGGTTCGCTAATGGTGCCACTTACAGGAGGAAATAGCACAAAATTAGTTGTGGAGGTTGCCGATTCAAATAAATTATACTTATCCTCTTTATCTACCTTTTCTCGCAGTAAAGAATCTTCTGCAATAGGTTTTAAATCCACCTCGCTGGCTTCTAGTTTAACAGCTTGAATGATAGAGTCTTTATTAAAATCTACAGTATTTACATCGCCTTTTAACACCTTTTTTATAGACTCATAATACCGGTCGTTTAATTGAATAACACGTTGTAACGAATCGGTTTTAT
Source organism: Algibacter pectinivorans (assembly GCF_900112595.1). Taxonomy (GTDB): domain Bacteria; phylum Bacteroidota; class Bacteroidia; order Flavobacteriales; family Flavobacteriaceae; genus Algibacter_B; species Algibacter_B pectinivorans. Next base: position 284,527 of record NZ_FOMI01000002.1, read on the forward strand.
AACTTAGTTCGGTTGCTTTCTTTTTTAGTGCTGTTGATGAGTATCCTGGTATATACTCACGAAGTGGCGTAAAAGCAATTAACAGATACGTAAGTGTAATTAAAAAAACAGCCAATAAAGACATAAACACAAATACGTTTAGTCGTGTTAATTTAAATGATAAACGCTCTTCAAAAGTGTTCTCGTTTAGTACCATTAAACGATACTTATCGAGTAATTTTCGTTTTATCTTTTTGGGTTTCTTTTTTTTGTCTGCCATGTTAAAACAAAAATAAATAAATTTATCACAAGACTTTACTATCAGTATGCTAAAGTTATGTTTAAAACGTTTTTATTGAACTTTAATTATTAACTTTGTACTTTAAAATCATTATTATGAACTTATACATGTTACCATTAGCAATAGGACCTTGGCAAATAGCATTAATTGTTCTAGCCGTTTTACTTTTATTTGGAGGTAAAAAAATACCAGAATTAATGCGCGGTTTAGGTAGCGGAATTAAAGAATTTAAAGACGCTAGTAAAGAAGAAGAAACTACCGAAGATAAAAAAGGATAATTTTAAAATTATCTTAAAGTAAAAAACCAGCCCGAAAGGCTGGTTTTTTTTTATTACATAGCGCAATGCTATTCTATTTTTACAGATTTTATTACAGACTCTAGTTCTAGCATATAATTTCTTTTCTCTACCGAAGGTGCAAAAATAAAACCTTCAACAACAACCCATCTTTTATTTACCTTGTCTTCAATCATATAATTAATAAATGGTCCGCCCATAAAATCGTTAGTTAATTCCCATAAGCCTTTAGTTACTAAAGCTGGTTTATTATCTACAATAGTTTCACCAAAAAATGGTGTGTAAGCCGACTCGGTTACCATAAACGAACTCACAGTCTCGCCATTAGCTTTTACAGTGCCATCCAATCGGCCTTTAAAATAGGCTTGTCCTATAGAGTCTCGAATCTTAATTATTTGGCTAACAGTACTATCATTTCTTGTAAGCGCATCAAAAGGCAATTCGTAAAGCATTATATGCGAATGCCCTGTCGTAATGTCCTTTCTAAACCAAAAGAAATTATCTTCTTGTTTTGCCTGCTCATAAATTGACGAAAACTTTAGTGTTAACCCCAATTTTTCTTTAATAGTATTAAATTTATGTGGCGATTTGGCCATTTGGCGTTGTCTTTCATCTAACTCCGAGTTTCTAAATGTTTCAATAATTTTGGCTTCATTCTCCTTAACCACAGCAATAATTTCTTCTTTGGTTTTACCAGAAACTACAATTACTTTTTGCGGTTTTGCATACACATTTTCGGTAAACGTTATTCCCGCAGGTTTATTCGTTTCAACCTTTAAAACCGTTCTGTTTTTAGTAACAAAGCCGGAAAAAACAGATGGCGGAATTTGGCTAATGGTAAACATAGGCTCATCTTGGGGCAACCCATAAATTGGCTGTGCAAGTACTTGCCTTATGACTTCGCCCACACGGCCGACCCAATATTCGTTTTCTGTAACTACAGATACATTGTTAATAGCTCCAGAAGCATCGGGTAAAAACTTTTCAGCCTTTTCTTTTTTATCTACACAAGACATTAAAAGTGTAAACGTAAATAATGAAAATAGAAAATATCGCATAATATTTTTATGTTTAGTTAGGGTTTAACTCTTTGCAATTTTAAGAATCATTCCTGGTTTTAATTTAGTACCACTAATACCGTTCCAATCTTTAATATTTTGAACAGAAACACCAGAAAATTTTTGAGAAATGCTCCATAACGAGTCGCCATCCTTAACCATATAGTTTATAAAATCGCCTTTTATGGGTACAGGTTTTACTGTCGCTTTCGCGGAAGACGTCGCGTTTACATGAGATGTACGAGGAAAAATGGTTAATCGTTGTCCTATTTTTAAGTTATTGCTTCGTAAGCCATTCCATCTTTTTATTTCGCTAACCCTTACGCCATACATTCTTGAAATTTTACCCAAATAATCTCCAGATTTTACACGGTAGATGGTGTTTTTTTGTGATTCAATAAACTGAGGCATCTGCTTTTCGCGTTTATCCAATTCTGCCTTGGCATAAGCATATATTCTTTCTTCGTTATTAACGAAAGTACCTACCACACTTCGTGGCAATCTCAACACATAATTTTCATCCTTTATAAATGGGATAATATCTAACTTATACGATGGATTTAAAAACTGTAGTTGCTCAATTGGCGTTCCAACAGCTTCCGAAACCTGATCGAGTGTTATTTGCTGCTTTACTAAAACGGTATCGGTTTCAAAATAAGCAAATTCAGGTTTATAATTTTTAAAACCATGCTCTTTAGCATATTCAAAAATATACATATTGGCTAAAAAGGCAGGCAAATATCCAGCGGTTTCCCTTGGTAAATTATGGCGTATATTCCAATAATTTCGGTAACCTCCAGAACGACGAATGGCTTTACCAACATTACCCGGACCAGAATTATAGGCCGCAAGCGCTAAATCCCAATCGCCAAAAATTTTATATAATCTCGATAAATATTTTGCAGCAGCTTCGGTCGATTTTATAGGGTCGCTACGCTCATCAACATAACTACTTACATCCAGCCCATACTCCTTACCGGTTCCGTACATAAATTGCCATAAACCTGTAGCCCCAACTCTAGATCTTGCTCTAGGTTTTAATGCCGATTCTACTATCGCTAAATATTTAATTTCTAAAGGAATGTTATGCTTATCTAGCTCACCTTCGAACATAGGAAAATAAAAGGCACTTAAGGTTAATAGGTTTTGTATAGAGTTACGCCTGTGTTTTAAATACGATTTTATTACATTTTCTAGAGATGGATTGTACTCTACATTAAAAGGTGTTCTGGCATCTAGCTCTTTTAAGCGTGCCTTAAGCGTATCGGTATGTAGTTCTGGATAATCAACGGGTTTGTAATCGAGCTCTGTAACGGTTTTATAAATAGTGTCGAATAAGCGATTGCTATACAACTCATCAAACCAAGCTTGGTCTAACTTTAAAACTTCTTCATTGTCTTTTAAATTTGCTATAGATGTACTATCTACAGTAGCTTCAATAGTTTTTTGAGTATAAGTATTATCTTCTACAACAGCACTTTTAAGAACTACCGTAGGCCCAGAAATGGTGTCTGGAATAACAGTATTTTGAACAACTAAAGTATCTTTAACCTTAGTATTTTGAATAGAAATCGTGTCTTGCGTTTGCGAAAAACAAGATGGTAAACTTAAAATATATAGTACTACAAAAAATCGAAAAGCCATAAAATCTATTCATTAATGAATGATGTTATGGCTAAAATCGTATTTATTTTACTAAGAACAAAATATATTAAGACCTGTAAAGCTTTAAAACTGTTGCAGGCCTATTATTTTTATTCTAATATAGCAGCAATTCCAGGAAGTGTTTTTCCTTCTAAGCTTTCTAGCATAGCGCCACCACCAGTACTTACGTAACTCACTTTGTTTTCGAAACCAAATTGCTTAACTGCAGCAACCGAGTCTCCTCCACCAACAAGTGAAAACGCTCCGTTTTTAGTAGCTTCGGCAATCGAGTTTCCTAATTCGATTGTACCTTGAGCAAAATTTTCCATTTCAAAAACACCTAATGGTCCATTCCAAAGGATGGTTTTACATTGCATAACCACATCGTGAAATTGTGCTCTAGATTTTGGTCCAGCATCTACACCTTCCCAACCATCAGGAATGGCGTTAATATCAACAATTTGTGTATTAGCGTCGTTACTAAAATCGTCGGCAGCTATAGTATCAATAGGAATATGAACTTGAACATTTTTGTCTTTGGCGTGTTGTAAAATCTCTAGAGCTAATCCCATTTTATCATCCTCACAAATAGAATTACCAATTTTTCCACCTTGTGCTTTAACAAACGTAAATGCCATACCACCACCAATAATTAGGTGATCTACTTTATCAAGAATGTTTTCTATAATGGTGATTTTAGAAGATACTTTTGCACCACCCAAAATAGCTAAAACAGGCTTTTCTCCTGTTTCCATTACTTTATTAATACTTTCAATTTCTTGAGCTAACAAACTACCAAAACATTTTTTACCTTCAAAAAATTGAGCTACAATTGTTGTAGAAGCATGCGCTCTATGAGCAGTACCAAAAGCATCATTTACGTAAACATCTCCTAGTTTAGATAATTTTTCAGCAAAGTCTTTATCTCCAGCAGTTTCTTCTTTGTAAAAACGTAAGTTTTCTAGTAATAAAACTTCTCCTGGTTGTAAATTTGCAGCTGCTTCTTCGGCTTTAGATCCTATACAATCTGTAACAAACTTAACTTCAACCCCCAAAATATCCGATACTTTAGCCGCAATATGTTTTAATGAGAACTCGTCTTGAAATCCTTTTGGACGCCCTAAATGCGACATTAAAATACAGCTTCCGCCATCTTCTAAAATTTTAATAATTGTAGGTTTTGCAGATACAATTCTAGTTGCATCGGTTACCTCAAACTTTTCGTTTAATGGCACGTTAAAATCCACACGGATTAAAGCTTTTTTGTTTTCGAAATTAAAATCGTTAAGCGTTTTCATGTATATATATATTTATTTTTTAACTATTTGAAACACAAATGTAACTAATTAAAAAGCGATAAAAAATGACTTTTTTCACGAAAACGATGTAGCTTATAAATTAAAATAAAAACGGTGCGAATACAAGACAGATTCGTCCCGTTTTAATCATTAGTTATTTAACCAATTTATTCTAAGAAGCTTCTTTAAGCTTTGTTTTAGTCTTTTTAACAACCTTAGGTTTAACTACTTTTAATGTTTTCTTTTCGGTTTTTGGTGTTACCGCCTTTTTAACTTTAACCTGCTTAGTTGACTTGTTTTTTTTAGCCTTGACTTTAGTGCTTTTTTTCTTCTTAGTCTTTAATTCTACCTTGGATTTCCCTTTTGTTGTTTTAACTTTTGGTTTTTTATTAGCCTCTAGTTTTCCAGCCTTTTGGGCTTTCTCCTTTTTAATTTTAGCCTTTGCTTTAACATCCTTTGACTTCGCTTTTTTATCAGCTTTTTTCTTAACCTTCAATTTAGCAGCTTTAATCTTAGCAAGTTTTTTTGCTTTATCCTTTTTTGCTTTTGCTTCTGCTTTTTTCTTAGCCTTTAGTTTTGCAGCCTTAATCTTAGCGGCCTTTTGGGCTTTTTCCTTTTTAATTTTAGCCTTTGCTTTAACAGCCTTTGACTTCGCTTTTTTATCAGCTCTTTTCTTAGCCTTCAATTTAGCAGCTTTAATCTTAGCAAGTTTTTTTGCTTTATCCTTTTTTGCTTTTGCTTCTGCTTTTTTCTTAGCCTTTAGTTTTGCAGCCTTAATCTTAGCGGCCTTTTGGGCTTTTTCCTTTTTAATTTTAGCCTTTGCTTTAACAGCCTTTGACTTCGCTTTTTTATCAGCTTTTTTCTTAGCCTTCAATTTAGCAGCTTTAATCTTAGCAAGTTTTTTTGCTTTATCTTTTTTTGCTTTTGCTTCTGCCTTTGCTTTGGCGCCCTTTTTCTTCTTTTTAGATTTAGCTTTTTTACTAGATTTTACTACAACTTTCTCTGTCTTTTGTTCTAAAACTAAGTCTTTTTTGTTTTTTTTACTCATGATCAATTTTTATTAATATGTTTTTAATGTTATCCCAATGTTAATTTAATGTTAACAAAAATAGAAATAAATATCGTTTTCCAATGTTAAATCTTACCAGCTGCAAAAAGCTTAACATTAAAATTATTCTTTATCCCTATCAAATAACACAACTAACAACTATAAATCAACACCTTACAAGATTCTATTTCAATTGAAACCCTTGAAGAAATTAATAACATGTTTTATAGCCCTTTAAAAACTAAGACAACATCTTTTCTATTTGGAAACAAAAACTTAGAAAAACAAAAAGTATATTTGTTCGATGCTTTTTAAAGATATTTTAGGACAAGATCATATAAAAAACCACCTCACACAGAGTGTTGATAATGGCAGATTACCACATGCCCAATTGTTTGTAGGTAACGAAGGCTCGGGCACTTTACCTATGGCGCTAGCTTATGCACAGTACATTTTGTGCTCGAATACTGGTGGGGAAAACACTAACGGAAACGACGCTTGTAATTTAAAGTTTAAAAACTTTTCGCATCCCGATTTGCATTTTGCTTTTCCAGTTACTACCAGCGATAAGGTGAAAAGCAAACCGGTGTCTAGTTTTTACATGGAAGAGTGGCGCCAGCTTTTAGAGCAGCAGCCTTATGGCAACCTTTTTGATTGGTATAAATTACTTGGTGTAGACAACAAACAGGGACAAATTGGGGTTGAAGAAGCGCATGAAATTGTAAAATCGCTTACCCTAAAAGCCTACGAGGGTGGCTATAAAGTGATGCTTATTTGGATGGCCGAAAAAATGAATACCGCTTGTGCTAATAAGCTTTTAAAACTGATTGAAGAGCCACCAAATAAAACTATATTTTTACTTATTGCCGAAGACGAAGAGCAAATTATAAACACCATTAGATCGCGTTGCCAGATTTTACATTTTCCGCCGTTGGCAGAAGACGTTATTAAAACCGCTTTAATTAAAGAATACAACCTTAATGCGAGTGAAGCAACAAAAATAGCGCACCAATCTAACGGAAATTACAATAAAGCTTGCGATTTGGTATACCAAGACACCGAAGATTCTCAATTTGAAACTTGGTTTATTTTCTGGATTCGTAGCGCCTTTAAGGCCAAAGGAAATAAGGCAGCCATACACGATTTAATTTCTTGGAGTGAAGATATTGCTCGAACAGGTCGAGAAACACAAAAGCAGTTTTTAAACTTTTGTATAGACTTTTTTCGACAAGCCTTATTAATGAATTATAACGCTACAGATTTGGTGTATTTTGAGCCTAAAACCGAGAAATTTAAGCTTGAAAATTTTGCACCGTTTGTACACGGTAATAACATTATGGACATTAGCAACGAACTACAAGATGCCATTTACCATATTGAGCGAAACGGAAATTCTAAAATTATTTTAACAGACTTATCTATTAAACTTACACGTTTACTCCATAAGAAAGCCGACTAAATAAAAAAACCTCTGCTAAATTCGATTTAACAGAGATTAATTATTTGTTTATCAATTAGTTATAAAATTATTCCTTTTTATATTGTGCATTTAAAGCATCTAATATAGTTTGCGTTAAATCGCTTTGCTCTGCACCATACATTACTGTTGCTGCCGCATCACTTGTACCTAATATATAGTTGTAACCATTGGTTTTTCCGTAGTCTTTTACAAAGTCTTTTACATGAACAATAACCGAGTCGATTTCCGCTTGAAACTCCTGAGTTAACTTTTGTTGCTCCATTTGCATTTGCTGTTGCAATTGTTGTTGCTTTTGTTGAAGCCCAGTCATTAATTCTTCAGCTTTCTTTCTATTCGTTCTCGCTAAACGTTGCGCTTCTGCTTGTCCCTTTTGTGCTTCTGCTTGAAAAGCTTGACTAATACTATCTGCTCTTTTTCTAAAAGCATCATCTTTTACTTGAAAAGCTGCTTCTACATCTTTCTTTTCTTGATAATCGTTAATTAACGTTCCGTTATCTATAAAAGCAATTTTATTTGGTTTTTCACAAGATGCAAATACAAGCATCGCTAAGGCAACATAAATTATGTTTTTCATTTTTTTATTTTAATTAGTTAATTGTTGGTGAAATTTATATCCGAACAAATGTAATAAAGTAGCTTTTAAATTAAAGCGAATTTATTTTCAATTTAACATATAAGGATTCTTTATGATAAAAAGAGATTAAAATAAGAAGTCTCTATTAAATTTAAAGTCAAATAAAGCGTTTTAAGCGCTTATTAGAAAAACGACTAGTGTTTGGATGTTTATATGCGTCACAATAAAGCTTAGTCGCTAAAAACAAGTTTTAGCTATTTTTTATGACATAAATTAGAGACGAAGCTTCTTTTGAGCCTATCGCTTTTAAATTTGAACGTAAGCCAATCCAAAAACCTTTAACCGCATTCATGCTTCCTGTTTTATATTTTTCTGAAAGCATACTCACATAAAAGGAATCAAACCACATGGGTTTTATTTTATTTACTTTAAAAGATTGTTTTGAAACTAAATTTGAAATCGATGTTTTATTAAAATGCCAAAGATGCCTAGGTACATCATAAGCAGCCCAAAACGATTTATAATATTGTGCATCGAAACTTTTATAATTTGGAACCGCAATAATTAAGGTTCCATTTGCTTTTAATAGTTTTTTAAAAGTAGCAATCTGCTCGTCTAAATTTGGCAAATGTTCCAGCACATGCCAAAGCGTAATAACATCGAAACTGTTTGGTTCGAACTTTAAAAGTTGTCCTGTATTAAAAACAGATCCGTTTGTTTTTTTATTTGCAATTTCTCTTGCTTGTTGGTTTGGTTCAATTCCAGAAACGATCCAGTTATTTTGTTGCGCAGTTTTTAAAAAATCGCCAGTACCACATCCAATGTCCAAAAGTTTTTTGCCTTCGGAAGAACACGAATTGATTAAATTTAATTTCTTTTTTAAAGAAAACGATCTAACTAAATGATATGCTTTTTCGAATAGATTTCTTTTAGAATCTGTATGCGAAATATAATCTTCGCTTTCATAATAATTAGATAATTTATCAGAAGACGGTTGTGGAGTTGTTTCCAAAAAACCATATTCTAAATTCTGAATAAGCTCAAATACTTCTCCTGAAACAGAGTGATCTTTTACTTTTAAATTTTCTTTAGCCACGAATACACGAATGGATTAATAAGTATTTTTTAATTATAAATCGAACTTTAGTGAACTTAGTTTACCTCCTTACCTGGGTTCCTGTTTCTGTTTGAATAATAAAAAAACAGCTTTAAATTTTAAACGTTCCACGTGGAACGTTTAAAAAAAATAATTTATTTAATATACAGTAACGAAAACATTATGATTAAGATTCCTGTTTTCACAGGAATTTAGCGCCCCATATAAACCAACAACACAGAAATATCGTTGGGAGAAACCCCACTAATTCTTGATGCCTGCGATACCGTTGCTGGCTGAATTTTTTTAAGTTTCTCTCGCGCTTCAAAACTCATAGATTTAATTTGCGAGTAATCAAAATTCTCAGGTATTTTTACATACTCTAGCCTCGTTAATTTGTCTGCATTGTTTTTTTCTTTAGCAATATACCCTGCATATTTAACTTGAATTTCAGCCTGCTCTATCACTTCCCTATCCAAATTATTTTCTTGAATATAAGCCTCAACAGTATCTACTTTTCTAATATCATCCATTTCAATATTAGGTCTAGCGAACACTTTAAAAAGCTTTCCAGATTGTTTAACAACAGCAGAATTTTTAGATTCTAAAATAGGATTTATAACTTCTGGCTTCACACTTTGGTTCTCAAAAAAGCTGACAAATTTTTCGGCAGCATCGTGTTTCTCCTCCATACGTTTCAAACGTTTCTCGGAAGCTAATCCCAATTCGAAACCTTTTGGTGTTAATCGAATATCTGCATTATCTTGTCTTAACAGCGTTCTGTATTCCGCTCTAGATGTAAACATACGATATGGTTCTTCAGTACCTTTTGTAATTAAATCGTCTACCAAAACACCTATATAAGCTTCATCCCTTTTCAAAGTAAAAGGGTCTTTTTCTTGAACTTTTAAAGCCGCATTTATTCCTGCCATTAACCCTTGAGAAGCCGCTTCTTCGTATCCCGTAGTTCCATTAATTTGACCGGCAAAATATAAACCTTCAACCAACTTAGTTTCTAAAGTATGCTTCAATTGTGTAGGTGGAAAATAATCGTATTCAATAGCATAACCAGGTCTAAAAAACTTCACGTTTTCAAAACCCACAACAGATCGTAATGCTTTAAACTGAACATCTTCTGGCAAGGAAGTTGAAAACCCATTTACATAAACCTCGCAAGTATTCCAACCTTCGGGTTCGATAAATAACTGATGGCTATCCTTATCTGCAAAACGATTAATCTTATCCTCAATAGACGGACAATAACGCGGTCCTAAACTTTTAATCCTCCCATTAAACATTGGCGATCTATCAAAGCCTTCACGGAGCAAATCATGCACCTCAAGACTTGTATAAGTCATATAACAAGAACGCTGTTTTTCTAAAGGTTTTGTAATATCTAAATACGAGAATTTTTCAGGATTAGCATCACCAGGTTGTTCTACCATTTTAGAATAATCTAAACTTCTACCATCCACTCGAGGCGGTGTTCCTGTTTTCATTCTACCAGAATCGAAACCTAATTGAACCAACTGTTCTGTAATTCCTGTAGCCGCTCTTTCACCTGCTCTACCACCACCAAAGTTTTTATCGCCTATATGAATTAAGCCATTTAAAAAAGTACCATTAGTTAAGACTACAGACTTTGCTTTTATAGTAATTCCTAAAGATGTTTTTACACCAACAACTTTATGGTTTTCTACTAACAATCCAGAAACCATATCCTGATAAAAATCAAGATTAGGAGTTCCCTCAAGAAGCATTCTCCAGTCTTCAGCAAAACGCATTCTATCACTTTGAACCCTTGGACTCCACATTGCAGGACCCTTAGATTTGTTAAGCATTTTAAATTGTATAGCAGATGTGTCTGATACAATTCCGCTATAACCACCAAGCGCATCAATCTCTCTTACAATTTGCCCTTTGGCAATTCCGCCCATAGCAGGGTTGCAAGACATCTGTGCAATGTTTTGTAAGTTCATTGTAATAAGCAGCGTTTTGCTACCCATATTAGCAGCAGACGCAGCAGCTTCACTTCCTGCATGTCCTGCTCCAACAACTATAACATCGTAAACTTCGTTAAACATGATTCCTCTTTTATATAATCATTAAAACAAACATGTTCCACGTGGAACACATCCATAAATTAAGTTTGCAAATATACTCTGAATTATTTATTTAGCAGCTAATCGTTCAAGATACAGGTTCTCCTTTTCCCGCATAACCTTGGCCTCTGCTTCCGTTTTATCTTTATACCCACAATAGTGAAGCACACCATGAATAATAACTCGCATTAATTCTTCATTAAAAGAAACTCCAAAATCCTTGGCATTATCTACCACCCGTTCTACAGAGATAAAAATATCGCCTTGTATAATTTTTCCGACTGAGTAATCAAAGCTAATAATATCCGTTAAAGTATCATGATCAAGAAATTCTACATTTAATTTATGCAAATATTCATCGTCACAAAACACATAATTTATTTCCTCCAACTTATATTCTTCAGCTGAAATAGTATCTATAATCCAATTAAAAATTGGCGCTTCAGATTCTAATTTAAAATCCGTTTCGTAATTAAAATTAATCATTTTCTTTTTTGAAATATTCTTGAACCTTCTTTTTATAAACTTGCTGCAAAGGTAAAGCTTGTCGGTTTAATATTTCGGTAGTTTGAAAATATTGTTTTGCTGTAGGGATTTGATTGTTAGAATTGTTGTCGAAATTATTTTTATTAGTTTCCGATTCCCGTTTATTATCTTCACCTTGTTGAAAGGTTGCTTTTTCTAACTTCAATAATTGATGTTTTAAAGCCATCATTTTTTGCAGTGTTTGCTGCGTAAAACCCTTGTTTAATAATTCCAATTCTATATCCTCCATTTTTCTGAGTAGGGCATCTCCGTTTCCGCTTTTGCCTTCCTTAGCCAACCGCTCCTGCAACGCCTGCCTTAATTGTTGTTGCTTTTGGTAAATTTCAAAAAGAAGTCCGTTTTCATCCTCGCCATTACCTTCGCCATCACCTCCATTTTGCTCACCGTCTTCACCCTTGTCTTTATCTTTACCCTTGCCTTCTTTTCCCTTATCGCCTTCCTTACCTTTGTCGCCCTCTTTCTCACCTTCTTTTTCACCCTTCCTTTCCCCTTCGCCATCTTTCTTGCCATCACCTTCCTTTGGAGAACCTTTTTCGCCTTTCTTCATTCCTTCTTCCATCATCTTATTAAGCTCTTCCTGACTCATAATAATATCCGGTAATTGCATATCACCTTGTCCGCCTTTTCCACCAGACATACTCATGCTTTCCTCCATATTATCCAAAACATCGCTTAAAAAATTAGCCAAATTATTAGCAGCCGTAACCACAAATTGCTGATTAGATACACCCTGATATAATTGGTTTTCGGCCAATAACGCCAGAGCCTTATCAATGTTATAATACACTTCTGTAATTTCTTTATTTACTTCTTCAGATAGTTTTGGCTGACGAAGCGATAACGCAAACAAACTATCATCCACATGTTCAAAATGTTCTCTTAAATTTTGCTGCTTTTTTAAATAAGACGCAAACTTGTTATTGTTAGACTCGATGCTTTTAAATTGAACCATAACAGCTTCTTGATCGAAAGAGAACAATACTAAGTTGTCTAGAATCTGACGAAGCATTTCGGCATCCTCCTGAATTTGATCGTCACTACCACCTTGCATAGCACTTTGCATTTGCTGGCTCATTTGTTTCATTTTTTGAGCCGCCTTTTTCTGGCTTTTTTTAGCTTTTTCAGAATTTGAATCTTTCTTTTCTGAAGGCTCATTCTTTTCTTCTGAACCGTCTTTATTCTCTTGTTCCTCTTCTTTTTTATCTGCTTCTTTTTCCTCTAAAGCATCCGAAGCTTTTTGTTGTTCATCTTCAACTTCTTGTTCATCCAATTTATCCCTAGGAATCTCAATTGGCTTCTTCAAGTCTTTAGATTCTTTTTCCAAATCTTCAAGTTGCTTTTTATAATCGTCAAACTTTTTGTTTAACTCGTCCTGATTTTCCTTCGTGTTTTCCTCTTCAGATTTTTCCGACAACTGTTCTTGCTCCTCGGCTAACTTTAATAAATCATCATTAAGTTTTTCTAACTTCTTTTCAACATAAAAACGTTTAGTTAATTCTAACAGTTGCTCTAAACTTCGTTTTTTAGTTTTATTCTGTTTTGCGAGCTCATCCAGTTTCTTAATTAAATCTTCATTATTTATTTTTTCGTGAAGCTTTTCAATTTCATCAAGTAACTTTTCATCTTGCTTTAGTTTCTCTTCGTTTTCCTTTAAGCGCTCTTTTAAATCCTCTTTAAATTGATCTTCCTTTTGCTCATCTTTTTGAAACTCCTCTAAATTATCCTTTAACTTCTTGTTAAAATTTTGCATCATTTGATCCTGTTCTTTTTGACGCTTAAAAAAGTTTTCTAGTTTCTTTTTATCATTAAAATTTAACTCCGATTTTTCTTTTTGGGTATTGGTTAATTCTTGAAGTTTCTTTTCTTGTTCATCAAACTTAGTTAAGGACTTATTTAAATCTTTAATAGTTTCACCTTGCTCCTTTAAATTCTTATCGGCTTCCTCTGCTTCGGTACGCTTGCGGTATGAAAATACGCTACTTTTAACGCTTTTAAATTTATTTACCCTGTCATTATCAAAGACTTGAAAGTACAATTCATAAGCTACACCTTCAGAAATTTCCAAATTATTAGGGAATGCACTAATAAAATCGGAAATATTTGAACTAGATACAGGAATTGCCTCCATTTGTTTATTAGCTTCATTCTCTACAGGATAATAAACCAATTGCAATTTACTAAACCCATAATCGTCGCTAATCTGCCCATAGAAATACAAGGATTGCAAATCCAAACTATCTTTTTCAACCTTAATATCTATTTCTGGGTATTCATCTTTAACCACATCAATATTAAACGCTAAATTCTCGTAATTAGGTAAGTCTTTATTACTTGTGCTAAGTGTGTAGTCAAAATTTGAATATAAACGCTTAGAAGCCTCAAAAACCCCTTTAGATATTGAAACAAACGGTATAGTGTCTTTGGCGAACAACTGTACGTTATCGGTAGATTTTGTTTGTAGCAGCCATTTTATTTGTGTGCCTTCAGGAACCAAAGCATTACCTGTACTTTTTAAAACCTCATCTTGTTTTTTGGTATAACTCGGATAATCCAAAACCATTTTAAAACTTAAAAGCGATGGTGTTTCAACCACATCTATGGTGTATGGTTTAGAGGTAACATCGTTAGCCATTAACTGAAACGTAATGGCTTCCCTAGGTTGTGTAAACACATACTCGAATTCTCCAATAGCTTTTTGCTGTAAAAAATAAGTTTCGTTGTTGTAACTAATTTGCGCACTTTCTGGAGTAACATCGCCAGCCGTTTTAACAAGCAATTTAAAATCGGTATTTTCAATAGCCTGTAAATTTTCATTAACTACAAAAAACTGAAAAGGCGCAGGTGGCTCATAAGCCGTTTTATAATGTACTACTCGGTTATAACTTTCGCTAAACCAATTAAAATTTCCCGTAAAAAAAGTAAGCAATAAAATAACCACCGGAATAGCGGCATATTTTAAATACCCTAAATTCTTTTTAAAATTAACGGCTAATTTAAAAGGCACTGGTTTAAGTTCGGAAGCTTTTTGCTCGATGCTTGCTAATAATAATTCCGATTTGGAATCGGCCTCATTAAGTTGTAGCACATTTAATAATTTATCGTTTACCTCCGGAAAATGAGTGCCAATAATTTTGGAAGCCGCATGATAATCTATTCCCTTTTGTAATTTAAATAATTTTGCCAACGGAATAAAAATAAACTTAACAAGTAAGCCAAATTCCACAGCTATAAATAACCAAAACAAAACTGTTCGTGCCGTGGTACTTAACCACAACACATGCTCAAGAAATAGAGTAAACAAAAAATAAAGTAATCCTATGGCAAAAAACAGAATGACACCTTTAAGCAATTCGTTAATATAATAGCGCTTAATAAAGGCTTCCAGCTTGTTTTGTATGGTATTAAAATTACTCATGGTTTGGGGTAAAACATTGTCTATTATTGTGTTTCAACTTACTAAACTACAATTTTATTTTTTACGGCATTTATAATTATGTGTTAATAAAGGACTTCTGGCTAAAAAAACAAAAAACTTCTGTGTTCGGGCTTCTGTCTTCTTTCTTAATACATATCTTTGCCACAAATTTACAAAACATGACCAAAAACGTTCGTGTGCGTTTTGCACCTAGCCCAACAGGACCATTACATATAGGCGGAGTTCGTACCGCTTTATTCAATTATTTATTTGCCAAAAAACATAACGGAACCTTTATTTTAAGAATTGAGGATACCGACCAAAACAGATATGTTGAAGGCGCAGAACAATACATTATTGATGCCTTAAACTGGTGTGAAATGCCTTTTGATGAAGGTCCAGGAACCAACGAAAAATTTGGTCCATACCGCCAAAGCGAGCGTAAACCACTTTATAAAGCTTACGCTGAAGAGCTAATAAATTCTGGAAACGCATATTATGCTTTTGATACTGCCGAAGCACTAGATGCTCATAGAAAAGACCATGAAGCTAAAGGCAAAACCTTTATTTACAATTGGCATAACAGATTAAAATTAAGCAATTCTTTATCGCTTAGCGCGGAAGAAGTAAACGCTAAATTAGATGCTGGTGAAGACTACGTAATTCGTTTTAAAAGTCCGCAAGATGAAACCTTACATTTAACCGATATTATTCGTGGCGATATTAAAATTGACACCAATATTTTAGATGATAAAGTATTGTTTAAAAGTGATGGTATGCCAACGTACCATTTAGCCAATATTGTGGACGACCATTTAATGGAAATTTCGCATGTTATTCGTGGTGAAGAATGGTTACCAAGTTTGGCACTGCACTTTCAATTATACCAAGCATTTGGTTGGGACGCGCCAGAATTTGCTCATTTACCGCTTATATTAAAACCTACAGGAAAAGGAAAATTAAGCAAGCGTGATGGCGACAAATTAGGTTTCCCGGTGTTTCCTTTACAATGGACAGACCCTAAAACAAACGATATTTCTAGAGGTTATAAAGAGGATGGTTATTTTGCCGATGCCATGGTAAATTTCCTTGCTTTCTTGGGGTGGAATCCTGGAACAGAACAAGAAATTTTTACATTAGAAGAATTGGTTGCTGCCTTCGATTTGAAAAAAGTAAACAAGTCTGGTGCACGTTTCGATCCGGATAAAATAAAATGGTTTAACCACCATTACATGCAAGAGCAAAATAATTATGAATTAGCTGAAGCTTTTAAAAATTATAACTCTGAATTAGAAGAAACCGACATTAACTACATTGAAATGGTAGTCGCTTTAATAAAAGAACGCGCAACCTTTGTTTCCGATTTTTGGGATTTAAGTCATTTCTTTTTTGTTGCTCCTACAGCGTACGATGAAAAAGCCTCTAAAAAAGCTTTAAAAGAAGGTACAGATACTATTATGAACCAGCTAATAGCCATTTTAAACGCTAATACCGATTTTACTGTAGAAACACTTACCACAGAAATAAAAGGCTGGATAACAAGCAACGACATTGGCTTTGGTAAAGTAATGATGCCTTTACGATTAGCCCTTGTTGGTGCCTTACAAGGTCCAGATGTGTTTGATATTATGTACATGATTGGTAAAGCGGAGACTGTTAAACGGATTGAAAGAATCATACAAACACTCTAAATTAAAAAGAAACAAGTTGATGCTTTTAATAATTGCCCATAACTAATCAAAAACATAAAGAAGAAAGAGTTCAACAAATAGCATGTTTATCCTATTTGTTGAACTCTATTATGAAGATGGTGAATAAGGTAACTTTGTGAAAAACACCCTGAAAACAGATCTTTATTTCCGTTAAATACGTCAACGGAATTAACTTACCCCGCCTGCGTTTACTTTTTCGTATAAGTTGTTATTTATAACATCTTCAACCTTTATTCAGAAACCCCAAATCCGGCGACCCTCATCACGAGACCCCTCTTTTTGGTGCTCGTAAAATACGATTAATAAAAGCCAATATAATTATTAAAACGATAACATAGCCCCAAACAATAACATAGACATATTTCCTTTAAAACGCGAATCGCCTCCCGCAGTATCCAGATTTTCGTTTTCCAGTTTTTTTAGTATGTTAGTTGCCCCGTAAATATAATGGGCTCTTAGCTTTACAAATTTAAAACCGGCTGTAATACCAACGGCTCCGTTTAGGTTAAATTGCGAGATATTAGCAATCTCTTCAGCTAATAAATTATCGTAATTATTAATAAAATAACCTTCTTGGGTAGTATCCTCAAATTCTAATCGACCATTATATTGCAACATAGGACCAACATCTAAGGTCACATAACTACCTGCTAATTTTATATGCATCATTAACGCTAATTGCGCCGCAAAAAGTTTATAATCCACAAACTCGTTATTGCTGCTAGAAGCTGTTGGCCTACCCAAAATACTAACTGTACTTTCCGAAAACTGCATGCCATAACTCATGTTGTACCACTTAAAAGGAATATCGACCGTGGCACTTAAACCACCTATAAAACCATCGCCTTCTTTAGTTATAAAATTATCTGTAGCTAACTTCACTTTTGTAATACCACCAAAAAACCCAATACCATTAACAATATCATATTGGCCATGTTGAGAAAAACTTTTTGTAACAAAACATATAGAGAATGCTACTAATAGGAACAGTTGTATTTTTTTCATGCTATTTTAGAGATATGTGAGCAAATATAACTTAATTTAGTAATTCTTATTTTTTTAACCATTTTAATAAAAACATTATGAGCTTCGCATTTATTCCTTTTATAGTTATTGGACTATTTATCTTAATCTCGTCCTTTTTTGTAGTTAAACAACAAACCGCTGCCATTATAGAACGCTTTGGAAAGTTTCAAAGTATACGCCAATCGGGTTTACAAATAAAAATTCCTTTGGTAGACAAAATTGCTGGTCGTTTAAGTTTAAAAATTCAACAATTAGATGTTATAATAGAAACTAAAACTTTAGACGACGTATTTGTAAGACTAAAAGTTTCGGTACAATATCGTGTTTTAAGTCAAAAAGTATATGATGCTTTTTACAAATTAGATTATCCGCACGATCAAATTACAAGTTATGTATTTGATGTAGTACGTGCCGAAGTTCCAAAAATGAAATTAGATGATGTTTTTGTTAAGAAAGACGATATCGCATTAGCAGTAAAAGCAGAACTTAATGATGCCATGCTTGATTATGGATTTGATATTATTAAAACTTTAGTAACCGATATCGATCCAGATGCCCAAGTAAAAGAGGCTATGAATAGAATTAATGCTTCTGAACGTGAAAAAATTGCAGCACAATTTGAAGGAGATGCCGCTCGTATTTTAATAGTTGAGAAAGCAAAAGCTGAGGCTGAAAGCAAACGTTTACAAGGACAAGGTATTGCAGACCAACGTCGTGAGATTGCGCGTGGTTTAGAGGAGTCTGTAGAGGTTTTAAACCGTGTTGGCATAAACAGTCAAGAAGCTTCTGCTTTAATCGTTGTAACGCAGCATTATGACACCTTACAATCGTTAGGTGAAGAAACAAACAGTAATTTAATTTTACTACCTAATGCGCCACAAGCCGGAAGCAACATGCTAAATGATATGGTGGCAAGTTTTGCAGCAAGTAACCAAATTGGTGAGGCTATGAAAGAAGCCAGAGAAAAGAAAAAAGAATAAATTAATACCTTTGGGTTTGGTTGAATGTTAAGTGCTTCAGCTAAACCCAAATTTTAATTTTTAGTGCTTATTTTTATCGTAATTCTGTATTAACTCTTTTAGCGTGTCTCTATAATTTTCTAAAGATTTATTATCTATCGAGGCTTCCATATTGCCTTGTGGCAAGGTACTTCTTCCTTCATCTAAATATTTTTGAAGCTCAGGATATTGCTCTTCAATAACTCTAGTAAGTGTTGATATTTCGCTAAGAATATTTGCATTTTCAGTTTTCATAAGTGTTATATTTTTCTTACGAAAATATAGTGAAAAGAAAATAATTATTCTCTTAAAGAAGTATTAAATTATTTAAAAGGATGCCTTTCCTCCCATTTTTGAATAGGATTCATATACTTTACAATAGCCTTTAAAACCGTGTTGGCAATAAAGCTATTGGTGTGATTTAAATAGATATGCATATCGTATGGTTTTGCACCAATAGAACTTTTAATTTCCATGGCTGTTCTTGCATATACAATACGCTTAAATTGATTTTCTATACCGAAAAAAGCCATATTAAACAGCATATTTAAATACATTTGATACGCTTGCTGAAGCGTTTTATTATAACCCAAAAAATAGGTTTCTAACACGGTATCGTTAAGAATAAGCGAATAAAAACCAACTAACTCTTCATTTAAAAAAACCCCAAAAACTTTAAAACGCTCTTTTAAATGTACTTTTAGTTGATAAAAATGGTTTTCTGGAAGTTTAAACGAATTAACACCTGCATTATCCGACACCGTTTCATATAAACTAAAAATAGCTTTAGAATTCGTGTTTAAATAATCACTATCAAGTTCTCTGTAGTTTAAATCAGCTGCTTTTTTTCTAGCAGTATTATAACGCCTTTTGTATTTCTTATTAAAAGCAGAAATATATTCATTAGTCGTTTTCCAAGTTTCACTTTTAAAAACCATATTAGGTTGCACCTGTACTTTGTATAAATTATTAGATTTAAAAAAGTGAGTGGCTTCATGAATTTTATCATTCTCGAAATAATCTTTAAAAACAATTATTCTTATTTTTTTATTGAATTTAGTTTTAATTTCAAGGGTTAAAGCTTTTAAAGCGCGTTCTAATTCATTTAAAAATTCATTTTGCGACATTTTAAGTGGATTAAAATACATACCATGTTGCCCAGTATGTAAAAGGTTTCCAACAACTAAGGCATTTCCTTTTACAATTTTAGAAACCAATTGCTTACCAACTTCTTTTATTTTGTTCGAACTGCTTTTTCTAAAAATATCATCGGCATACATTTCCACACGTTGTACAATAGCAATACCTACCAATTCATCATGCTTAAAAACGCCAACGTAATACCCCGTAATGTTACATGGCATAGAGGTTTCAAGACCCTTTAAAAAACCCGTTTTTAAAAAAACATCGCTAACAGGAAGCGCATCCCAAGTTTTGGGAAGTACATCTACTCCATTATATATTTTATGCTGTATCACACCAAAATTAAAAAAGACCGAAGTTAATTACCTCAGTCTTTACATGTATTAAAACATTACATTAATATTATTTCCATCCGCAAACAATAGCTCCCATTACACCTAACGTTACAATCCAATAGCCACTATTTATAAAAATGTATTTAGCACCTTTACGTTCAAATAAAGCATTAGTGCCTATTATGGGTAGTGCCACAAAAATTCCAGCCATTGTACCATGTAAAGCGCCGTGTTTAAAAGTTCTAAAAGCATCGCCATAATCGGCCATAAACGCAGTATACGATGGTAATGCTTTACTAGCGTCGCCACCTATTAAGCTTAAAGCACCCGTTTGATGAATACTCATTTGCATCATGGTCATAGCTAATAAAAAGGCAAAAATAAAGGCTAGAATAAAAATCTTAGCCATATTAGCACCTTTTAATTGCTCTTCGGTTAAACCTGCTGCTTGCATCCAAGCGTTTCCAAATACTTTTGGGTTATACCAAATAAAGCCAACAACTAATGCTGAAACAGCGGCAACCAAAATTGCCGGAAAATTTAGAAAATCCATAATTAAAAAATTTAGTTAGTAGTTAAATGTACAAAAAAATAAATAGCAATTACAAAGCTACCAACTACCACTTGCTCCACCGCCACCAGAACTTCCGCCACCGCCAGAAAAACTACTGCTACTACTGCTAGAATACGACCTACTGGAGCTTGTACCACTAGAAGAAAAGTTTTTGCTAATAAACGCTTTATTACTTTTTAAAAGTGAAAATTTAATAGGCTGATAACGCGTTTTAGAGCGTGTAAAATAGGCTATACCTAAAGGTATAACTACAAAGATTAAAGCTGCAAAAGCCACTGCATTAGTTATATTAATAAACGATGCGTTGTCGACATATTTAAACGGATCAAATTGAAAATCGCTATCCATCTGTGAGCCTATCATTAAACCTGCAAAAAACAAAGGCATAATAATAAATGGCAGACTAAAAACAATTGCTAATACCGAATGAATCATGTAAACAGGAAACATTAAAACGCTTACTTTTCCAGTAATTAAACCCCTAAACAAATTAATTAATCGCTTAAAACCAGAGTAGAACAAGGCACTACCAACACCAATAAAAATACCCAAAAACAAGGTTAAAAAAAGGCCTAATAAAATTTTTACCCATAAAGGTATTTTACCTTCATCTTCAATAACTTGGGCAAACTCATCGCGATATTTAGGGTCGTTAATAAGCTTAATAATTTCTGAAGTTCCAAGATCGACACCCTCATAAAAAAGCCCTTCTTTGAACTTAGGTCTCATTATCTTACTAATAATTCTAGACGCAAAAGCATCGGTAATTATTGGTTCTAAGCCTTTACCAACCTCAATTCTAAACTTTCTGTCGGTTTTCGAAATTAAAATTAAAAGACCATTGTCCTTATTTTTCTGCCCTAACTTGTTGGTATTAAACACGTGGTAAGCATAACCTTCAACTGTATTATTCCCTAAATTATTAATGGTTAAAACCACAATTTGATGAGACGTTTCGGTTTCGTAAGCCGTTAACTTTTGTCTAAGTTCTAAGGTTTCGCTTTCGCGGAAAAGAGCCGCATTATCCGTTACTATTTCGGTTAAAATAGGGTATTTTACCTGTGCATTTGAATTTTGAATACAAATGACAAGAAAGAAGAATATTAGTTTTAGTTTAATCAAATTATAACATAGAAGACCTGCTTATTTAAAAACAAACAGGTCTAAAAAAATTATTAGGAAACTGCCTTAGCTTCTTGAACCAACAGCGCATTCTTATCTTCCATAGCTTTAGAGATAAAAGCATTGATAACCTCGTTTTTCTCTAAGCCATTTTCTAACAAAACACCAAGCGTAATCATGGTTATTATACGTGTTCCAGATTTTTTAACCGATGTGTTAAATAATGGTTCAACCTCATCATAACTTACGCTTTTGGCTAGTTCTTGAATATCTGCCTTTGCTTCAGCTTGCTTATCTTCTGGTAATCTATCATACTTTTTACCATAAGACTTTATTTGCTCTATAGCTGGTCTGTTGTTTTGTTGTGGTTGTTTTTGTTGATTTTGATTCGTGTTTTGCTGTGGTTTAACTTTAGCCCAAGTATCTCGTAAACCAACAGTTTTGTTAAACACTAATTTATCTGAAGCCGAATCGTTATCCACATTAAAATACCCTAAACGTTGAAACTGAAACCTGTCTCCTACCTTAGCCTCAGTTAAACTAGGTTCTACAAAAGCTTCTATAATTTTTAGCGAATTAGGATTTACAAAATCCATAAAATCTTTGTCGGCATGACTATCTGGAGCCTCGTCGTTAAACAACCTGTCATATTCTCTAACTTCAGCTTTTAAAGCATGCGCAATAGACACCCAATGTAATGTGCCTTTTATTTTACGTTCGGTATCTTCAGAATAGGTACAATGTATCTCTGTTACCTCGCCACTAGCATCTTTCACAACACTTTCAGCCTTAATAATATAAGCGTTTTTAAGTCGTACTTCGCCTCCTAATTTTAATCTAAAAAATTTGTTTCCGGCTTCTTCCTTAAAATCTTCTTTTTCAATATATAATTCGCGAGAAAACGGTACTTTTCTAAAGCCAGCACTATCATCTTCTTGGTTATTTTCTGCATCCAACCACTCCACTTTATCCTCCGGATAATTGGTAATTACCAATTTAACAGGGTTTAAAACAGCCATAACACGTGGTGCTGTTTTATTTAAATCTTCGCGAATACAAAACTCTAATAGCGACACATCAATAATATTTTCACGTTTGGCCACACCAACGGTTTCTACAAATTTTCGAATAGCATTTGGAGTGTAACCTCTGCGTCGTAATCCAGAAATGGTAGGCATTCTAGGATCGTCCCAACCGTTTACAACGCCATCTTCAACCAATTTAAGCAACTTACGTTTACTCATTATGGTATAACTTAGGTTTAAACGGGCAAATTCACGTTGTTTAGGCCTTAATTTATCTTCCTCGACAACTTGATCCAAGAACCAATCGTAAAGCTCTCTGTGAGGCTTAAACTCTAAAGAACAAAGCGAATGTGAAATTTGCTCTAAATAATCGCTTTCTCCATGAGTCCAATCGTACATTGGGTAAATACACCAATCGTTAGCCGTTCTATGGTGATGTTTCTTTAAAACACGATACATAATAGGATCGCGCATTAGCATATTAGCATGTTGCATGTCTATTTTGGCTCGTAGTATGTGCTCGCCTTCGTTAAACTCGCCTGCTTTCATACGCTCGAACAACTCTAAATTTTCGGCTACAGTTCTATTTCTATACGGCCCATCAACACCTGGTTGTGTTGGCGTACCCTTTTGTTCTGCCATGGCTTCGCTAGATTGCGAATCGACATAGGCTTTACCTTCTTTTATTAAATAAACAGCCCAATCGTACAATTGTTGAAAATAATCGGAAGAAAATAATTCTTTATCCCACTTATAGCCTAACCAAGCCACATCTTCCTTTATAGCATCTACATATTCCTGCTCTTCTTTAGCCGGATTAGTATCGTCGAAACGAAGGTTTACCGGTGCGTTATAATATTCGCCTAAACCAAAACTAATACCTATAGCTTTAGTGTGCCCAATATGTAAATACCCATTTGGCTCTGGCGGAAAACGAAAACGAAGACTGTTTTTAGACATTCCGTTGGCTAAATCTTCTTCTATAATTTGCTCAATAAAATTGAGTGATTTTCTTTCTTCAGACATAAAATATGTTACGCTTTGGGTATAGCTCAATAAAAACAAACCCATTAAACAAAAATATTGTACAAAATTAGGTAATTTTGATGACTTAAATTGTGTGACAATGGGAATTATAAAAGTTGAAAATATTAGAGTATTTGCCCACCATGGTTGTTTAAAAGAAGAAACCAAAATTGGAAGCGATTACCGTGTTGATTTAGAGGTGAAAGCAAATTTACAAGAATCTGCAAAAACAGATAAACTTAGTGATACCGTTGACTATGTTTTTTTAAACCGCATTATAAAAGAGGAAATGGCCATTCCATCTCAGTTACTTGAAACCGTTGCAAAACGAATATTAAGTCGTATCTTTAGTGAAGACAGCCTAGTTAAAAAAGCAACTGTTTGGGTAAGTAAACTAAATCCTCCTATTGGTGGAGATGTAGCAAAAGTGACAATAAAAATGTCAGAAAAACGTTAAATATCATTTTAACTATTGTAAACTCACTTTTTTTTATACTTTTGCATCAGAATTTTGCAGAAATGTTAAACACTACTTAAAATGAGGTAGTTAAATTATTTCTATAAAATTTAAATATAATGGCGTCGTGGCCGAGTGGCTAGGCAGAGGTCTGCAAAACCTTGTACAGCGGTTCGAATCCGCTCGACGCCTCAAGAACCTTCAAGTTTTACTTGGAGGTTTTTTTGTTATAAAGTGTTTTTTTGGAAAAACTAACTTGATTTGTATGCTAATAGTTTTAATTACGTACTAAACCGCGTTAGGGATTGCAGTGGAAAGCCCAACGCCTGCCCTGAAAATAGACGAAGGGTGTGGTAACCTGCCTACCTGCAGGCAGGCGCCCAAAATACTTTACTGGCTTTAAGCTTACTCTGAAAACGTATCTTATATAGGGCTAATTTGCTCTAACTTCTCTTTGTTTTTCTCGTAAGCTTCTGGGAAAAGTCCTTGGACAAACAATAATATTCCGAAACCAAGTATTACAATGGCGATAATTTTTTTGGTTTTAAAAATAAGACGTGGTGTTAATTTTGCCTTAAGCTTTTTTGCGACTAGAATTTTAACTAAATCTGCCACAAAATAGGAGGCCAACATAGAAGCAATAAAAATAATATCGCCATGCTCCGAGTTTGTTAAGGAGTCTCCTAAAACAATAAACCCCAGCCAACCTAACAGTACACCAATATTTATAAAATTAAGTAGAAAGCCTTTAATAAATAGCTTTCCGTAGCCTTTTTTTATTTCAACTTTATGATATTCCTTAACAATTGATCGAAATGATTTTGATGTTTTTATAAATGAAATAAAACCGTATACCATTAATAAAACACCACCAAAGATTAAAAAACTGGGGTCGTTTCCTATTTTTCCTCTTAGGTTATTGGTGCTGTAAAATGCTATTACAATGAAAATAATATCGGCAAGAATAACACCTAAATCGAATATTAACGCACTACGAAAACCTTTTGTTGCACTGGTTTCTAACAGCACAAAAAATACTGGGCCAATGGTAAAGGCCAGTATAATACCAAAAGGAATAGCTGTTAAAATATCGTCTAGCATAGTGGTGAAAGGATTTCTATACAAAGAAACAAATAATTTAAAACTTATGAATTAACTAAGTACATAGTTTTAAATGTAGAATAAATAAAGGTTTAGTAAATAACACATATAAAAACTAGTTATAAAAGCTAAAAACCTTCTAAATAGAAGGTTTTTTGTGTATTTTTTTAATGTGCTTTTAGCATAAATTATTCTTCAGCTTTAGTAATACGACCACCTAAAATTTTACTTTCTTCAATTTCTTCTGGGTTTCCGTAAATTAAAATTTCGCCACCAGCTCTAACTTTAGCTATTACTTTTTTGGTTGCATTTACTTGAGCTTCGCCAGCTGCTCTAATAGACACTTCGGAAACATTAGTAGTTAAGTCTTTACCATTGTAAATACCTCCTGTATAAATAGAAATATTCTGCTTATTTGATTTACCCGATGCTATAACAGAACCTCCAGTAACGGCACGCACATTAGTATATTTAACATCGACTTTTACATCGATACTTGCACCTTCTTGCGCGTTTAAATCTATTTCGAATTGCTCAATAACATCATTAGAATGTACTTTTGCACCTTCGTTAGCATCGATAACATCTAAATTGGTGTAATATAATTTTACTTTAGTGTTATTACCATCAAAAGCTTCTTCAAGCTTCATTTTTATTTTTAAGGTACCGTTTTTATTATTTACTAAAACATCGGCAGCGTTTTTTCCGGTAATAGAAACTTTATTGATATCTGATTTGATAAGTTCTACCTCTATTAAATCGTAAACTTTTAATTCGCCAAACTCTCCAACGGTTTTTTCTATTGGGTTTTGTGCTAAACACACCGTTGTTACAAACAGTACAATTACTTTTATTAAGGTTTTCATGCGTGTTATTGTTTTTTGTTTAACGCAAAACTATCAAGATTTATTCCATAAGTTATTTACTTTATGAAAATTTTATAATTAAAGCATTAAGGCTGCTTCGCTTTTACAATTAATAACAAAACCTGGATGTAACTAAAAGTTTTACAAAACGTTTACTGCGGTTCCTGTAACAGATATAAAAAAATAGGATCCAGCTTCGGTTTCCATATCTAATTGAATGCCTACAACCGCATTGGCTTTTAAATTTGAAGCATGCTCTTTTAAATTTTGAAATGCTTCTTCTTTGGCTTTATTAATAACCTCGGACATTAAAGCATTGTTTTTTTCGGTTTTAAATGAAAAGGATGTTTTAATAACACTTGATACACCTGTTACGATACCTAAGTAATCGTTAATTTTAAAACCCTCTATTGAATGTGTTGTTGTTAATATCATGATTTCTATTTTGTTTATACACGTTGCTCGCGTTAGGGATTGAGGCTTTGTTGAAGCTCTTTTTGTGTTGTTGCACGTATGCAACACAAAAAAGCGACTGCCGAAATGTTTACATTCATGAGTTCATTAATTTATAATGAAAACTAACGAACTAAAGCCCGACCCATATAGTAACTAACCTTTCCGGCAAGCAGGCGCCTCAAATTGTTATAAAAATATTATTGTTGTGGTTTTCCTAATAGGTTAAAATCGAGGTGTTTTTTAACTAAATCGGTGTTTTTTACTTTTACGATTACCTCGTCGCCTAATTGATATACCAAACCGTTGTTTTTACCCACCATAGCGTATAGATCTTGATCGAAGGCGTAATGATCGTCCTTCATGTCGCGAACGCTTACCATACCTTCGCATTTGTTGCTTATAATTTCTACATAGATACCCCAATCGGTAACGCCGGTTATTACACCCACAAAATCTTCGTCTTTATGATCTTCCATAAAGCGAATTTGCATGTATTTAATAGAATCGCGTTCGGCTTTTGTTGCTAAATTTTCCATATTACTGGAGTGGTTGCATTTCTCTTCGTAAACGTCTTCGTTTGCCGATTTCCCGCCATCTAAATAATGTTGTAATAACCTATGAGCCATAACATCTGGATAACGACGTATGGGCGATGTAAAGTGGCTATAATAATTAAATGCTAAACCGTAATGCCCAATGTTATGCGTGGTATATTCGGCTTTACTCATGCTACGAATAGTTAAAGTATCGACTAGGTTTTGTTCTTTTTTACCGTTTACTTCTTTTAATAAATTGTTTAAAGATGCGGTTGTGCTTTTACGGTCTTTAAAATTAAGTTTGTAACCAAAACGCCCTACTACATTTTGTAATGAGGCTAATTTACTATCGTCTGGCTCGTCGTGAACCCGGTATACAAAGGTTTTTTTAGGATCTTGTTTACCAACAAATTCGGATACTTTTCGGTTTGCTAAAAGCATAAACTCCTCGATAAGTTTATTGGCATCTTTACTTGTTTTAAAGAATACACCTACCGGATTTGCTTGCTCATCTAAATTGAATTTTACTTCTACCTTATCGAAAGATATGGCGCCATCGCGCATACGTCTGCCTCTCATAATTTTAGCTAATTCGTCCATTTTTAAGATGGCATCGGCTAATTTTTGATTGGTTTGATATGTTTTTCCTGTTAATGAAACTTCGGCAGGAATGGTATTTGTTTTAGATTCTATGACTGCTTGAGCTTCCTCGTAAGCATATCGAGCATCGCTATACGTTACTGTTCTACCAAACCATTGGTTTTTAATTTCGGCTTTATCATTGATTTGAAAAACTGCCGAAAAGGTATATTTCTCCTCGTGTGGACGTAATGAACAGGCATTGTTTGATAATACTTCTGGAAGCATAGGTACCACACGATCTACTAAATATACAGAGGTGGCGCGTTCGTAAGCTTCATCGTCAAGCACAGTGCCTTCTTGTAAATAATGTGATACATCGGCAATATGTATTCCTATTTCGTAGAGTCCGTTATCTAGAACTTCAAAAGATAAGGCATCATCAAAATCTTTAGCATCTTTAGGATCTATCGTAAAAGTTAAGTCTTTACGCATATCACGACGGTTTGCTATTTCTTTTTCGGTAATTGAAGTATCTATGTTATTTGCAAATTCTTCAACCTCGTGCGGGAATTCTAATGGTAATCCGTATTCGGCTAGAATAGCATGAATTTCGGTATTGTGTTCACCTGGTTTACCTAATACTTTTAGAATTTTACCGTTTGGAGAATCTGATTTTTCTGGCCAATCTTCTAGTAAGACTAATACTTTATCGCCATCTTCGGCCTTATTAATTTTGTTATTTGGCACAAAAATATCTTTGTACATTTTATTACCATCTACTACTACAAAAGCAAAATTCTTTTTTTCGTGAATTTGAATAACGCCCACATACTCTGATTTTGCACGTTTTATTATATTGGTAATTTCGCCTTCCGATTTACCACGTTTTTTACGTTTATAAGCGTAGAATTCTACTTCGTCACCATGTAAAGCTTTATTAATATTATTGGATGCAATAAAGACATCGTCCTCAAAATCGTCGCAAATAACGTAACCGTTTCCTTTAGTGCCTAAATCTAGCGTACCAATGTGATATTCTGTATTTACTACTGCTTTAAATTTACCGCGTTCTACTTCTTCTAACTCTTGTTGAGCCGTAAGTTTAGCCAGTGTTTTTATAATTTGATTTCTGCTACTAGCATCGTTTACACCAAGTTTTGCAGCAATTTGTTTGTAGTTAAAACTTTGGTTTCTTTCTTTTTTTAATATACTTAAGATTGTATTTGTAAGGTTGGAAATGCCATTCTTTTTGGACTTTCCTTTTCTTTTTTTACTCATTTAATTATTGTAATCATTATTATTTCCTAAGGTATTGGAAATTTTGTTATTAAATAGCATTATTTATGTGAAGAATTTGCTATTTCTTTTTACAAAGCTACGTTTTTAATATTAAATGGATATTTTATTACTATTAATTTATGAAAAAAGGCTCGAAAATTACTGTGAGCCTTTTTTAAATATTGAAGAAATTAATACTATTCAATAAGTATTTTTTTAGCCGATTTACCTTGATTGGTTTCAACTTCGAATAAATACATACCACTGGATAAATGGGTAACATCTATTTTTGATTCCTTTATAGAAAATAAATATTGACTTTGTATGTTGTAAATATTAACTTGTTTTAGTTCTAACCCACTATTTAAGATTAGGTTTACCTCATTTTTTACAGGGTTTGGATAATATGAAAAATAGTCTTGATTTATGCTTGTAGATGAAAAAGTGTCTAAGTTTACATCATATACTCGAACATGACCAGAATTTTCTCCTCTAGCATCATTCAAAGGGGCACCGATAGCTACAATTTTACCATCTGCTGATAGACTTATAGATCTACCTGAGCTATCTTGAGAATTTTCACCATCTATATCGTTTCCTATTTGTATCCAACTACCATAAATATTTTTATACATACGAACATGTCCGGAATTAATACCATTATCTCCATTTTTTATTGCACCAATTGCAATAATTTTACCATCTTCAGATAAACTAACAGAAGAACCAAATCTATTAAATGCTTTTTCACCAACTATATCGTTTCCTATTTGTATCCAGTTTTCTAAGTTATTTTCAAAAACTCTTACATTCCCTGATTTTTCACCATTTCCATTATTATAAATAGCTCCAATTGCAATTATTTTGCCATCGGAAGATAAACTTATAGAACTACCAAAACTATCATAAGGGTTTTCACCATCAATATCTTTACCTATTTGAGTCCAAACACCCGAATTATTTTCAAAAATACGAACGTGTCCGGATTCTGTACCACTAGCATTATTTATAATAGAACCAATAGCTAATACATTTCCATTTGAAGACAGACTTAAGGAAGAACCTGATTGATCACCCCTAAATTCACCATCAATATCAGTTCCTATTTGTGTCCATGAACCTGAAATATTTTGATAAACTCTAACATGTCCTGAATCTGTACCATTACCATCATTTAAATATGCTCCTATAGCTAATATATTCCCGTCTCCGGATAAACTTACGGTAATGCCGGACTGATCATTATCACTTTCCCCACTAATATTATCACCTATTTGCGTCCAAATATTATTTTTATATTCAAAGACACGTACATGGCCAGAAGCCCATCCATTATCTCTATTTCCGTTTGCACCAATAGCAACTATATTTCCATTAGCAGATAAACTAACAGATTTCCCAGAAAAATCAGTGTTTCCAATTCCATCTATATCTTTACCAATCTGTCTCCAACTATTAGATTCATATTTATAAACCCTTACATGACCTGAATGTGCATTTAATCCGCTTTGATTATCGGGTGCACCAATTGCAACGATACTACCATCTGCAGATAAACTAACTGAAGTACCTGATTTATCGTTACGTGCTTCTCCATTAATATCTGAACCTATTTGTTCTTGAGAGAAAGAGAATAAGGGAGCTAGTAACAAATAAAGGAAAAAACTTCTCATTTTTTTAATTTCTTAGATTAATTAAATATTTGCAAATAAAAGAATTAACTACAAAACATATTTAAATCTTAGTAATTAAATTTTAAAAAAAAGTTTAAAATGATAGTTATCCACATATATATATATACTATCATTTTTCTTTTAAAATTTAAAAAAATAAATAGTGGTTATTATAGTGTGTTAATAGCGGTATAACTTTTTTAGTTTTTTCTTTGATAAATATCTTATAGTATTTTGTTGATACGAAATGAACAGTTTTAAAATACTTAAGTCCTTAAATTTAAAGCTATTTATAATTTCTATTAACAATTGTTAATAACAACTATTAACAACAATTTTTAATAAGTATTATAAAATTTTTGGCTAACAACTACATATTAAGTGCTTATAACTTAACTATAAATTTACATTAACTAATTTGCATGTTAACTAAAGGTTACGGATTGTAAAATTTATTGGATATTCAATGTTTTTCTTTTAAAAACTAATTAACAGTTATTAACATGTCGTGCACATAATAGTGCACATTGTTTATAACTCTAATTAGTATACCTTATTTTAAATATTTGTTTTTACGCGCATTTATTAATTAGTAAATGTAACTTGTTTATATAACACAGGTTAAGTAAATAGATAATCTAAATCCATAATTTACTACCTTTGTACGTATAAAAATCAATATACATTATAATGACTATTTCTATAGGAAACGACCACGCAGGTACGGATTATAAATTTGCAATAATAGAACTTTTAAAAACTAAAGGTTACAACGTAATTAACCATGGCACCGATGTTTTTGATAGTGTAGATTACGCAGATTTTGTACACCCAGTTGCTAACGATGTTGAAAGTAACAAAGCAGATTTTGGTATTTTAATTTGTGGAAGTGCAAATGGTGTAGCTATGACGGCTAATAAACACCAAAAAATTCGTGCTGGTATTTGTTGGACAAACGAAATAGTAGAATTAATAAGACAACACAATAATGCTAACATATTATGTATTCCTGCTAGGTTTACAGCTATACCTCAAACCTTAAAAATGGTAGAAACTTTTTTAAGTACTGAATTTGAAGGCGGCAGACACCAAAACAGAATAGATAAAATTCCGTTGTCTTGTTAAATGGAGCACCATCATGCTCATAATCACGCGCATGTTCATAGCGACTTAAAAGGTCGTAACCTTCTTATATCTATTTTTTTAAATATTATTATTACTGCAGCTCAGGTTGTTGGTGGTTTAATTTCTGGAAGTTTAGCTTTATTAAGTGATGCATTGCATAATTTTAGCGATGTTATTTCATTAATTATTAGTTATGTAGCCAATAATTTAACTAAAAAAAAGGCCTCTTTTCAAAAAACTTTCGGGTATAAACGTGCCGAAATTTTAGCCGCTTTTATTAATGCAGCCACTTTAATTGTAGTAGCTATTTTATTAATTATTGAAGCCGTAAAACGATTTCAAGATCCTCAAAAAATTGAATCTGGTTTAGTAATATGGTTGTCTTTAGTGGCTATTTTAGGGAACGGTTTTAGTGTGCTTTTACTTAAAAAAGATGCGCATACTAACATGAACATGAAAAGTGCTTATTTGCATTTATTAACAGATATGATGGCTAGTGTAGCTGTTTTAATTGGCGGCCTTTTAATGAAGTATTATCAGCTATTTTGGGTAGATAGTGTATTAACCTTTGCAATAGCAATTTACTTAGTTTGGATGGGATTTAATTTATTAAAAGATTCTACCAAAGTATTAATGTTGTTTACACCAGATACTATTCCTATAAAACAAATTGTTGAAGAAATTAATGCTTTTGAAACTGTTAAAAGTATACATCATGTGCATGTTTGGCAACTTAATGAAGACGAGGTTCATTTAGAAGCTCATATCGATTTTAATCAAGATATTACCCTATCTCAATTTGATACTATTTTACATCAAATAGAAGATTTGGTATTCGATAAATACGATATTAATCATGTAAATATTCAACCAGAATTTGGTAAAAATGATGCCAAGGATATTATTGTTCAAGATTAAGTTCCTGCGAAGGCAGGAATCTGCTTTTTTTTTTTTTAAAATTATAGATTAACCCTCAATTATAATGATTTCTACGACTTGTTACCAAAGTCTTTAATAACCGATTATCATGTTAAATATTAAAGTAAAATCTTTTAATGAACTTACCACACTCGAGTTGTATTACTTATTACAATTACGAAGTGAAGTATTTGTAGTAGAACAAGATTGCGTTTACCAAGATATTGATGGAAAAGACCAAAAATCGCTTCATGTACTTGGTATTAAGAACGAAAAAATTGTAGCTTATACTCGAATTTTTAAACCTGGCGATTACTTTGAATTAGCCAGTATTGGTAGGGTAGTGGTGGCTAAAAATGAAAGAGAGTATAAATATGGTTACGATATTATGAACGCTTCCGCGGAAGCGATAAAAACTTATTTTAATGAAACCACTATTAAAATATCGGCACAAGTATATTTATTAAAATTCTATAATAATTTAGGATTTAAAGAAACAGGCGAGGAGTATTTGGAAGACAATATACCTCATATAGCGATGATAAAAGGCTGA
Organism: Algibacter pectinivorans; assembly: GCF_900112595.1. Classification (GTDB taxonomy): domain Bacteria; phylum Bacteroidota; class Bacteroidia; order Flavobacteriales; family Flavobacteriaceae; genus Algibacter_B; species Algibacter_B pectinivorans. Next base: position 317,870 of record NZ_FOMI01000002.1, read on the forward strand.
TTTTCTAACGTTTTAAAGTAAAATAGCCGCGTAACACTTCTTTAGAGTTTAAAATAATCTCGTACCAATAGCTATCACTATTTAAAATTTGACCGTTATAGGTACCATCCCATCCTGCAGTTGTATTAGGTAAAAATTTTAATAATTTTCCGTATCGGTTATAAATGGATATGTTATTAACTAGGTTTAAACGATCGTAAACTTGCCAAACATCGTTTATACCATCATTATTGGGTGTAAAGTATTTAGGAATAAAGTAATCTTCATTATTTATAATTACAGAAAAACTAGTTTGATTGCTATAGCAAGACGTTTGGTTGTATATAAAAATAGTTTGGGTACTGTTAATAATACTTCCTGCATTTAAGGCTGTTCCCATACCATTAGGTTCGGTATAGTAATTTCCATTATTTAGTGTTGGTAAGGTATAACTTGTTCCAAAAACTGTATCTAAACTATCAACAGGAATAAAATCGCTGCAAGCTTCATTAGAATTTACATAATTAGCAAAATTTACAGGTTGCCAAGTGGTATGGTCGGCATCAGGATTATCTACCACAACACAATTTAAATCCGGATTAAATTCAAAATTAATGGACGTCATGTTTGTGTTATTCCTGTTATTTAAATTTAAACTGCAAAGCGTATTATTACTACAATCTATTTCGGTTAAATTAAAATTATTAGAAATATTTAAAGCCGAAATTGCATTTTCAAAACATAGTAATGTGGTTAATTTACTGTTATTTTCAACGTTTAAAGTCATTATATTATTCTGCTGGCACGATAAATACGATAAGTTTGTATTGATACTAACATCTAAACTAGTTAAGTTATTACTACCACATTGCAATCTGCTTAAACCCGTATTATTTGAAACATTTAAAGTGGATAAATTGTTACGTTCGCAAATCAATACATTTAAGTTAATGTTGTTTAAAGTATCTAAATTTGTTAGCAGATTATCTTCGCAGCGTAAAGAAATTAAATTTGGGTTTTGCGAAACATTAAGAGTAGATAGTTGGTTATTAAAACACCATAAAATTTGTAAATTAGTATTCGAGCTAACATCAATACTTGTTAATTGATTATTTTGAACAAAGAGTTGATTTAAGCTAGTAAAATCTTCAATACCGGTAAGATTGGAAATCATTAAGCCCGTGGTATCAAAACTTAAATCTAAGCTTGTTACAAAGGTTATGTTAGAAGTTGGTACATAATCATCTAAAGGACCAGAATCTAAGCCTAAATCGATTAAAACTTGTTCAAAATTATCATCTGGAATGAATGTGTTTTGAGAAAGGCAGCAAAAGGAAACCAAATAGAAACTAATTACAAAAAATATAGTTTTGGAGCCCATGTAAATTTAGTTGCTAGGTTTATTTACGTAGGTAATAAGAATTTCAACGCGTCTATCTAATTCTGGATCGCCACCAAGAGGAAACTTTCGGCGTAAGCCTATGTGTCTCATACGTTTTTTATCTATACCTTTTTTAGCAAAATAGTCGTAAACGTATTTGGCACGAGCTGCCGATAAATCTCTTTTTTTAGTTTGTCTATTTACAGCATCTCTACTATACTGCGTGCAACATACATGCCCTTGTATGGTAAAGTAAATATCTTCGCGTTCTAAAAGCGCATTGGCAATGGAGTCTAATATTTTTTTTGAACTTGGTGTAACCGAAGCATAACCTGTTTTAAATAAAATATTTTTAAATAAAATTTTATCGCCTTTATTACCTTCTTTTATAAGATCTTCAATACCTTTTTCTTTTTTAGGTTTTGGCGTGCTATCCACAACCTTTTTAACCACTGGTTTTGGTACTTTAGGTTTTACTATAATTTCTACTTTACGGTTTAAACCTCTTATTTTTAAAAGGTTTTCTTCCTCAACTATTTTTAAAAGTATTTCGCCTTTACCATCTACATTGGATATTAAATCTTCGCTAATTTCGTTATTTGCAAAAATAGCTTTAATGGCGTCTGCACGCTGTTGCGAGAGTAATAAGTTGTACGTGTCTGCACCTCTATCATCGCAAAACCCAAATATTGAAATAGATTCTATATCTATATCATTTAAGGTAGAAATGAATAATAATAAACGATTTTCTTCGGTGTTTGGAACCTCAAATTTATCGGTATTAAAATATACTTCGTGCGTTAGTTCTTTTTGAGAAAAAGAAAATATACTACATAAAGTAAAACATATTAATACAAATAATTTAGTCATATAGAGGTTTAAAATAGGGGATAAATATACTATTTTTAATCTAAAATCATGCCAGAAGTCAACATGTATGCGGTTTTTCGTAAATAAACGCTTTGGTTTTTATTTTAAATAACCGTGATATGTTGTTGGGTTGGCAAGTATATTTGTAGCTTTTTTTATTTCGTTATCATGTATTTCTAAATATTCATACAAACCTTCTCTGTACACATATTGTTTAACAATATCTTTAGTTAACAACTCTAATAAATAATCTTTATTCTCATCTATAATATTAGTTTTCGATGAATTTAAATTAGAAACTAATGTTTTGTAATCGTGGTCTATATTATCGTTTAATTCTTCTTTTTGCGCTATTTCATAGGCTTTTTTAAGGGCTTTTTCGGTATCGGTTTCAAACGAAAAATTATTAGTTTTTAAGTAGTTTTTAAAATCTAAAAAATCGGAATCGCTTAGTTTTAAACTGTTTATATCGCTAATATTATGACTGTAATGGTATTTTGTAGCGTAGTCGAAAATTAAATTATTATTAACAATGGCAGTTGTAATTGGCGATATTTTATACGATCCAACTTGGGCATCCGGGAAAACACCACCACCATCAAATACTTGTCTGCCATTTTTAGTTTTAAAGGCATTATAGTTTTCTTGTTTTACTTTAACGGCTTCACCTTTTTCATTTCTATTCCAATAATCTAGAGCTTGAATGCAACGTCCAGAAGGCGTGTAATATCTAGAAATGGTTATTTTAACTTGTGTACCGTACGTTAATATTTTAGGGCGTTGTACTAAACCTTTTCCAAAACTGCGTGATCCAACAATAACCGCTCTGTCTAAATCTTGAAGCGCTCCAGATACAATCTCGCTAGCCGATGCACTTTTACCATCAATTAAAATAACAAGCGGAATTTCGGTATCTATAGGTTCGTCTGTTGTAAGATAGGTACGATTGTATTTTTTTACTTTGGATTTTGTAGTTACTACCAATTGATTTTTTGGCACAAAAAGGTTTACAATTTTTATAGCTTCTCTTAGCAATCCACCAGGATTACCACGTAAATCTAAAACGATATTTTCGGCACCTTGAGCTTTTAAATCGCGTAACGCATAATTAGTTTCGGCATGCGCTTTTTTATTGAATTTACTTAAAACAATATAACCTGTTTTATCGTTAATCATAGAGAAGTGAGGTACTGCTTTTATCTCTACTTCGGCACGTTTTATGGTGGCTGTTTGAGTTTTTCCTTGGCGTTTAAAAACCACTTCTACCGAGGAATCTGGAGCACCTTTAAGTAAATCGCCAGGGTAATCCTCATAACCTTCAATTAATGTATTACCAACTTTAATAATTTCGTCTCCAGCTTTTAAACCCGCTTTATCTGCTGGGTAACCTTTGTAGGGCTCAATTATAATTAATTTATCTTTTTTAGTTTGTATTTTGGCACCAATACCTGTATAATCGCCGGTATTGTTAATTCTGGCAGCCTCAACATCTTGCTCGTTCAAAAAATTGGTATACGGATCTAAATCTGCAAGCATACTTTTTATGGCGGTATCCATTAAATCGCCAGGGTTAGTTTCGTCCACATAATTCATATTTAATTCCTTAAATAATGTGGTGAAAATCTCTATTTGTTTGGCGATTTCAAAAAAATCGTTTTTAAAAGCAGTAGTTGAAATAAACAGAACACCTGCTAGTATGGGAATTATAATTCTCTTTTTTAAAATGTTTTTCATGTTCGATTATTTTTCTGAAATTTTGCTTGAAAACTTCTCAAATAAAATTTTCATTTTAGTTTCAACGACATCTAAAGTAGGCTTATCTTTTCCAATATACAAAATCATAAACGCATGCTGCGTTGTTAAATTGTTAAAAAAGATTGATTTATTAAGCCGGTAAGCTTCTCTTAACAGACGTTTTATTCTATTTCTGTCTACTGCAGTTTTAAAGTTACGCTTACTAACCGAAACACCTGTTTTAGCTATTAAATCCTCGTTAAAAGTAGTTCCTAAATACACCAAGCGCAATGGGTAGGCCGAAACCGATTTCCCTTCAGTAAATAACTGGTCTATCAATTTTTTACTTTTAAGTTTTTCTTTATTACCGTAAGTGTAGTTCAATAGGTTTGTTTTATTTGCCAAAGGTAATAAAATATAAAAACCACTTAGTTACTAAGTGGTTTTTGAAAATTATATTTTTTGTGAACGGTTTACTCGATAACAGCAGCGCCATTTGGCATATTAAAATAAGCGTTTTCAAGTTCTGGTTTAAACGAAATATTATCTACCGTAATGGTTGTAATGTGCTCACCGGCTGTTTCATTTTTTGTTAACCAATGCGTATGATATGCCGTTGGAAACTCGATACCATTAACGGTTTGATAACCTTGTATTTCCATAAATTTTTCTGGAGAATGTTTCATTTTACCATCTTTAAAATATTCTGGGTAAGACACGATGTAACGTATAACTGCTAATTTATGTGTTGTTTTGCTAAAATAGAGGATATAATAGTCGTCTGGAGCATCGCCTGTACCTGGAGAAAATGTGACTTTAACAACATTAAAAGTTTCATCTTTATGGGTTTTATCTTCTAGTTTTTTAAAGTTTACACCTTCGCCATCAAAAACAAAAGGTTGCGATAAAAAGTAATGTGGCGTTAAGGCCCAGAAACGCATATCGAAAGGAAATGCCAAAGAGTCTTTTGTTTTTTTCCATGCTTTTTCACCGGTCCATCCAAACTCATTGGTTGGGTCTGTAAGGCTTTGGTGGCGCGCTTTATTACTCCAAGTATCGATGGTTTGATGGGTATTACGACGTGTTTTACCATCTAATGGTAAATAATCGAAATGAAATGATACTGGTCCATTACTGTACCAATTTTTAAGGCCACCATGTGCTTCCATGGCTTGCCAAATAATGTTTCCGGCTTCGGTACTTTGTAATTTTGTTTTTGCTTTTTCTACACGAGCATTAATCCAAGATTCTGGTTTTAAAGCTAAATCTTTTGTAGCAGTTTCAACGGTTGTTGTTTCGGTTTTGGCTTCTGTATTGTTTTTACAACTTGTAGCAAATATAGATGCGCTTAAGGTTAAAGTTAGTAGTATGTTTTTCATAATGTTTTCTTTTTGCGAAGTAACTATATTAATTTTTAAATTATGTTAATATAGTTTTAAATGCGGTGTACCGATTTCTTAAAGTTTTTAAACATTATCCATAAAAAAACCACTTTATTTTTAAGTAAAGTGGTTTTTTTAAGGTTTGGATACTAACAGCCTTTTAAGTTTAAAACTTTGCTAGCAAATAAGTGCGCTAGGGATTGCAGTGGAAAGCCCACAGCGCCCGAGTTTGTTTTTGAGGGTGCGAGGACTTGTAGCGGAAAGCCCGACCCTTGTGGTAGCGCCCAAATTATTGGTTTATTTTTTATTATTCTCCTTATCTATATCTGCCATTAATGCTTTTGGGTCTATTTGTACAGATTGTACTGGTTTTGCTGTTTGTAAGGTGTATGTTGGATACGCCCACGCCCAATCTTTAGCAATGGTTGCCGTGGTTGGTTTTTCGCCACGCATAATTTGTAAAGGAATGTAAAAATCTTCGGTTTTACCATCGGTGTAAGTAACAGTAAGGTCTAAAGGCATTGGCATAACCCCTATACGCTCTAGGGTAATGGCGTTACCGTCTATACTTTTTACGCCATAATCGATAGTATTTGTTGTTTGTGCAAAATCTATTAAATACCAATCGAGTTCTAGTCCCGATACTTTTTCGGCAGTTCTAATAATATCTAAAGGTTTTGGGTGTTTAAAAGCAAAGTCTGTGAAATATTTTTTAATGGTTTTTTTAAGGTTATCGTCGCCTATTACGTAGCCTAATTGCGACATAAACACGGCACCTTTACTGTAAGCAGAAATACCATAAGCTTGATTGTATGTGTAACGATCTGCATGTGTGGTAAGTGGTTGTTCTTTACCAGAGGTTGCTAAATATATATAACCTTTATAGGCATTTTCGACTGGGTTTGCTTTGCCTTCGTTAAAGATATCATTCATGGCCCAGTTACTGATATAGGTTGTAAAACCTTCGTCCATCCACTCGTGTTTAGCCTCGTTTGATGCTAATAGGAACTGAAACCATGTATGTGCCAACTCATGGGCTGTAACACCTGCCAAACTTCCAAAAATGCGTTGCCCAGTAATTAAAGTACACATAGCGTATTCCATTCCGCCATCGCCACCTTGAATTACCGAATATTGCTCGTAAGGATAGTTACCTATATGCTCTGAGAAATACTGCATCATTTCGACCGTTTTAGACTGTAATTTTTTCCAGTTTTCCTTGTGCTCTGCGCTTAATGTATTTTTATAATAGAAATTTAAAAGCGGACCATTAGGTACTTGCTTAGTATCATGAATGTAATCTGGATCTGCGGCCCAAGTAAAATCGTGTACGTTAGGTGCTTTAAAATGAAGTGTTTTTTTATTGCCTTCAACTTTTGGTTCTCCTTGTAAATAACCTGTTCCGCCTACAACGTAGTCTTTATTGATGGTTAATTTTACATCGTAATCGCCCCAAACGCCAATAAATTCGCGACCTATATAAGGATCGGCGTGCCAGCCTTCAAAATCGTATTCGGCTAATTTAGGGTACCATTGTGTCATGGAAAGCGCTACACCTTCTTTACTGTTTCTTCCAGAACGACGAATTTGAACTGGTACTTGTGCATCAAAAAGCATGTTAAAAGTTACGCTTTCTCCGGGTTGTATAGGTTTTGCTAAAGCGACTTCTAAAACAGTACCAACGGTTTGGTATTTTAAATCTACACCATTTTGTTTTAATGCGTTTACTTTAATATATCCAACTTCGTCTGGACTTAACTTGCTTATTCTGTCGCCAACTCTAGAGTCTGGATCTGCAATGGTTCTAGAACGTACATCCATTTCGCTTCCTGGTTGAAAGGCATTAAAATATAAATGATAAAACACTTTATCTAAAACGTCTGGAGAGTTGTTTGTGTAAACTAACTCTTGTTTTCCTTTGTATTGATAGTTGTTTACATCCATATCGATATCCATACTGTAGTCTACATGTTGTTGCCAATAACAAGATGTTGAGGTAGCCGGAGGCGTTGGTGTTGGTGGCGGAGATACAGCCATGGTTTTTTGACTACTACAAGACAGTAATAATGCGATACTTAGTGTGGAAAGGATATAACGATTCATAGACATGTGTATTAAAAAAGGTTGTTAAATGATGCTTTTACACCACAAAACAACCTTTATAATTTATAATTATTTATTTAGCTAATTTGGCTGCCATAATTAAAGCATTATAAGCATTTACCATTTTAGCAGATTTACTTAAATCGGCAAATGGACGGATATCTTCTGAGTTTCCTCCAACAATAACCTTAGTTTTAATGGCTAAACCAGAATCCATAATAATTTGTTTTACTTGAGCAGCGCTTAAACTAGGATATTGCGAACGAATTAATGCCGCTACACCCGCTACAGCAGGAGCAGCCATTGATGTTCCTCCTTTTGTTTGGTAATCGTTTTCTGGAGTTGTAGAGTATACGCTTGCTCCCGGAGCAAAAACATCTACATTTTGTTTTCCGTAGTTAGAAAAACCAGCAACCATAGACGATCCGTATTTTGGAGCCAAAGCACCAACTCTAATATACGTATTAGAAATCTCGTTATAGTTTACATTATCGTCTGGAAAGTTTGGTTCTGTATCTACATCTTTACTGTCGTTACCGGCAGCATGAACAAAAATGACATCTTTTTCTGAAGCGTAAGTTATAGCATCGCGTACCCAATCGCTATGCGTTGAAAAGCTTTTACCAAAACTACCATTAATAATAGAAGCACCATTATCTACAGCGTAACGAATGGCTAAGGCTACATCTTTATCGTACTCATCGCCGTTTGGTACAGCTCTAATACTCATAATCTCTACGTTATTAGCAACACCATTTGCGCCTTTACCATTGTTGCGTTCGGCAGCAATAATACCTGCTACGTGTGTACCATGACTTTCGGTTATTTTAACAGGTTTTACATTACCATTGCCGTAAAATTTAGTAGACATATCGTCTGGATTGTCTCCGTTAACACGCCCTTTAAAATCTTTATTTAGGTTATAGTTTAAACGATCGTTAATACTTTCTAAACTATTTTCAATTTCTTTTACGGCATCGGCCATAGAATCCATACCGTTATTTAGCATGTAATTTGCTATTTGTTGTGCTTGTGCTAAACTTTCGTTTTCAGGTTTTATAGCGGCAACTTCTTTTTTAGTATAGTCTTTTTTACCAAAGTGTTTCGTTAAAGTGGCATCTGCAGTTTGAATTTGCTGGTAAATTTGCTCGTACTGGGTTTTTCTACCTACCCAAGTTTCGTATTGGCTATCGTATTCTGCTTTAGCCGCAGCATAATCCGGATTACTAGTATCTCCACTAGCTAAAATTCTAACAAACTCTAATTGCTCGTTATAGCCATCTCCTAAAAAGTTCCAACCGTGCACATCATCAACATACCCATTGTTATCATCATCTTTTCCGTTGTTTGGAATTTCGTCTTTGTTGGTCCAAATAACATCGTTTAAATCTTCATGATCGATATCTATTCCACTATCAATAACAGCAACAATAACCTTGCTTCCTTTTTTATTTTTTATAATTTCAGCGTAAGCTTTATCAACACTCATTCCAGGAATGGTATCTTTTACCAAATCTAAATGGCCCCAATTATGCGCTTCGGCATCAGTAAGTGCAGATACTTTTAAAGGCGATGAATCGATGTTTTCAACAGGTGTTGACAATACAGGAGCGACACCGCCACAACCTGAAATTAAAACTGCTAGGAAAGCAGATTTTGCTATTAAATTAATTGTTTTCATTTTAATATATTGAATTAGTCATTTTGTTTTAATTAAAAATCTCCTCGCAGGTATGAAGCCCTTTTAAGCGCACACCATTTTCTGTGTTATGTACGGTTATAATTTCGTGGTGGGCGTCATGCTCTAAAAATAAATAGAAATTTTGCTCTGCCGCTATATTTAAAAAGTTTTCTTTTTCGTTTAAGGTTAATAGCGGTCTAGTATCATAACCCATAACGTAGGGTAGTGGTAAATGACCAACGGTTGGTAATAAATCGGCCATAAAGGCAATGGTTTTGTCTTTATATTTTATAAGCGGAATCATTTGCTTATCGGTATGTCCATCGGCAAAAAAGATATCGAAGCCTAGAGCTGAGTTTTTAAGTAAGTTATCTTCTGGAAGTGCTGTGAATTTTAATTGTCCACTTTCTTCCATAGGCATAATATTTTCTTTTAAAAAGGATGCCCTTTCGCGTCTATTAGGCTCGGTTGCCCATTTCCAATGGTCTTTATTACTCCAAAAATGTGCGTTTTTAAAAGCGGGTTCGTAGCCGGTTCTGTCTTTGTTCCATTGTATACTGCCACCACAATGATCAAAATGTAAATGCGTCATAAACACATCGGTAATATCATCGCGATTAAAACCTGCGGCTTTTAATGAGGCATCTAAATTATAATCGCCCCAAGGATGATAATAACTGTAAAATTTATCGGATTGCTTATCGCCCATACCATTATCAATTAAAATAAGGCGGTTGCCGTCTTCAATTAATAAGCAGCGCGTTGCAATATCTATCATGTTATTAGCATCTGCAGGATTGGATCTGTTCCATAATACTTTAGGCACAACACCAAACATAGCACCGCCATCGAGCTTTAGGTTTCCGGCATTTATAGGATATAATTTCATAGGGATGTAAAATTAAGAAATCTATATTAAACACTTAAAAAGGTTAAGAGTTTATTAAGAATAAATATAAAAATAACTTTCTTTAGAAAATTTTAGTCTATTTTTGATTCCTGATTTGTAATTTTAAGTTTATTGAAAACTTTATTTTCTTATATTTTACTTTTTTCATTGGTGTTTAGACCCATGTATAATCTAGGTTATATAGCTTATTTTGAGTTGAATATAGATTATATAGTTGAAACCTATTGTGTTAACAAAGATAAACCAAAGTTACAGTGTAATGGTAAATGTCATTTAGCAACACAATTATCAAATAATATATCCGAAAAATCTAGTGGGAGTTCGTATTTAAATACACTTTTTGAAACGTTTGTTCCAGTTTATTTTCAAATAAATACAATTAATTTTACATTTCTTTCAAATACAATTAATTTTCAAAACAATTGGTATTATTCCAATATGTTAATGTCTTTCTATCAAGTAAAGCTTGATAAACCACCACAGGTTTAATCTTCTTTTTCGGGCTTACAAATTAATTTGTTTAGATAGTTATCTGAATGGGTTAACTAGTATATAAAATTACTTTAAAAAAAGATTCATCATAATATATGATGTTTTAAATTGTTAGAATAAATTACATATAAATGAATAAAATATTAATGCTTGCTATTAGCTTAGTAAGTGTATTTACATATGCGCAAAAAGCGCACAATGGACAAATAGTTGATGAAAAAAATAACCCATTGGTAGGCGCAACGATCCAATCTCAATCAAACTCTAATAATGCTGTTATTTCTAATACAGAAGGACGTTTTTCAATTACTTTAGATAACAATAAAACTGTAATTATAAAGTATATGGGTTTTATGAGTGTAGTACAGGAGTTAACTGTTTCAAATAACATTATAAAACTTATTAAAAATGATGAAATTTTAGAAGAAATAGTTATATCTGCCAGTAGAGAAAAGCAAAGACGTAAAGAGGTACCAGCTTCAATTTCGGTTATTTCTGCTAAAGATATTACAGAAACTAAAGCATTAGGTATTGATCAATTAGTAAATGATGTTTCGGGGGTTATTATGTCTACCTCTAGAGCGGCTAGTAACGAGCAGCATTTTATGTCAGTTCGTTCTCCCATATCTACAAAATCTTTGTTTTTATATGTAGAAGATGGTTTACCAATTAGACCAACAGCTGTATTTAACCACAACGCTTTGTTAGAAATGAACGATGTAGCTTTTAGTCGTGTAGAGGTTTTAAAAGGACCGGCATCAAGCATTTATGGAAGCGAAGCCATTGGCGGTAGCTTTAACTTTTTAACTAAAAACCCAACCCGAGATTTTACAGGAGGTGTGGGTTTTCAAACAAACGATTTGGGTTTAACACGCTATGATGTTGAGCTGTCTCAATACGCAGGCGATAATATTGGCTTTTATTTAGGTGTACAGTCTGTTAAAAGAGAAGACGGCCCTTTAGAGCATAGCGATTACGAAAAATTTGCATTGACTTTTAAAAACGTAAACCATTTATCGACGACTTTAAATTGGACGAACTTTTTTAATATTATTGATTACCGGTCTGATATGTCTGGATCTTTATCTGAAGCTGATTACACAGGTGGAAATTTTGAAAGTGACCAAACGTTTACAGAGCGTGTTGCGTTTGCATTTCGTTTTAGAAGTACATTAGATAAACGTTGGAATATGAATAATAAAACAACGCTTAATTTTGCCTTTAGAAAAAACGATATGGATCAAAATCCGTCTTTTCGTGTAATACAGGGAAGAGATAGAAATACGCGCCAGTTAACAGGTGCTGGAACAGGAGAAATTAATAGTAATGAATTTATAAGTTATGTGGGTTTGCTTCAACATAAAATAGATTTTGGTTTCGCAAATTCATCTTTAATTGTTGGCGCTTCCGCGGATTTTTCTCCGCAACGTTACCAAGCCGAAACTATTGATGTTATTGTAGATACTGCAACAGGGCAAAATATAGATTTTACTTTAAATGAAGGCGATTTTATACTTAATTATGATGCCGATATTTTTAATTATGCAGGGTATTTTCAATATGAAATAAATCCAACTGAAGCTTTAAAACTTACAGCAGCATTACGTTATGATGGCTTTAAGTACGATTACAATAATTTATCGCCTAATGTTGGCGGACCTTTAGATTCTAAAAACACTTATAATAATGTGTCTCCTAAATTAGGAGTAAACTATAATTTTTCAAAAAATGTAGGTGTCTTTGCAAACTATTCTAACGGATTTACACCACCGCAAACATCGTCTTTATATAGAAATAGTTTAGTAGGTGTAGGAGGAGAAGTTTTTGATTTAAAGCCAAGTAATTATAATAATTATGAAATAGGAACTTATTTTAGTTTGGCAAGTAAAATAACCGGAGATATTGCCTTTTATGTTTTAGATGGCGACGATACTTTAGTTACTTTAAGAGATGAGAACGATGAGTTTTTTAATGCTAATGCGGGTAAAACAAGATCTTATGGTATTGAATATGGTATAACATATAAGCCTATTGATGAGGTAACTATAAGTCATAATGGTACTTATGCTAAACACAGATATATAGAGTTTTCTACTAATGCGGGTAGTACATTATTTGATTTATCGGATACAGATAGAGAAACGGCACCATCATTATCAGGAAATTCAAAAATTATTTATAAGCCAAACTACGCAAAAGGCTTATTAGTAAGTTTAACACACGAATTGATTGGAGCGTATAATACAAGTTTTGAAAACCAAATTGATAATCAAGATGGTACATTTAGTACAGCTGCATATGACGGGCACAGCATATTTAATGCACTCGTTTCGTATAATTTCAAGCATTTTGAAGTTTGGGGACATGCCTTAAACCTTTTTGATGAGTTATATTCTACTAGAGCGAGTTATAATAGGTTTAGTAGTCAAAACACCTATACCATAGGTAACCCTAGAGCATTTCATTTTGGAATTAAATATAAGTTTTAACACAAAATAAAACAACCTTAAAAAAGACATTATTTTTTCAATTGTGCTTAATGTGGCAATTAAACTAACAACCTTATGAAAAATAAAAAACTAAATCAATGGCTTTGGAAATGGCATTTTATTGCAGGACTTATAAGTCTACCATTTGTTATTTTATTAGCAATTACTGGGGGCATTTATTTGTTTAAAGATAAATATGAAGCACCAAAACAAGCGCATATTAAAACGGTAAAAGTTGAAGGTAAAGCTATGTCTTTTGACGAGCAATGGCAATTAGCAAAACCTAACCTTCATAAACCACCTTATGCAATGGTTATTCCAATAGAAGAAAACCAAGCAACGGCATTTTCTTCTGGTATGTTTAGTCATAAAACCAGCGTTTTTGTAAACCCTTATAAAGCTAAGGTGTCTGGTAAAATTAGCCCAAAATATTCCGGTATGCATACAGTAAGGAAGCTCCACGGCGAATTACTTTTAGGTAAGTTTGGCACAAAAATAGTCGAGGGTATTGCCAGTTGGATGTTTGTTTTAATTATTACAGGAATTTATGTGTTTTGGCCAAATAAAAAAGAAGGCATCAAAGGTTTTTTCAAGATTCGTTTTAAAAAAGGAAAACGCATATTATTTAGAGATTTACACGCCGTTTTTGGCTTTTGGGTATCTATTTTATTGTTAATGACCTTGGCTGGAGGTATGCCGTGGACCGATGTTTTTGGCGGTAATTTTAAATGGTTGCAAGAGGTAACACAAACAGGGTTTCCAAAAACATGGAGCGCTAGAGGCGTACAGTCTAAAATAAAAGGCGAAGCCATTACCTTGGATGATATGGTTGCACTAGCAAAATCTATGCATTTAAAAGGCGAGGTAAGTATAGGTTTGCCTAGTAACCCAAAAGGAGTGTATAGCATTTATAACACAACCTTTAATTTGGGAGCGCAAAAGCGTTTTCATTTCGATCAATATTCAGGAGAACAGCTCGTGAGTCATAATTGGGAAGATGTTGGTGTTTTAATGCGAAGCCGTATGTGGTTTATGGCATTTCATCAAGGACAATTTGGACTTTGGAATTGGGCTTTAATGCTTTTTGTTGCTTTATTATTAGCTTTTGTAGCTATGGCGGGCTTAGTATCGTATTTAAAGCGTAAAGAGTCTGGTAAGTGGGGAACGCCAAAAGTACCAGTGTCGTTTAAAGCAGGTTATGGTATTGTAGCCATTATAGTTGTTTTAGGCATTGTTTTTCCTTTATTTGGAGGTAGTGTTTTGGTTATAACTTTGGTTGAGTTTATGAGAGAAAGGAAAAAAAGTAAAGGATTAACTATATAGAAATTATAAACCTACAAGATTTTATCATTTTGTAGGTTTGTATTTTTAATCGCAACCACCACATACGGTGCAGCCACTATCGCAAGAAGACCAACCTGATGAGTCGGAAGTATCAAAAGATTGAATTTTCTCCCATATTTCCTTTTGTTTTTTCGGTCATTACTACTATTTAAGTATTAAAAGCGTATTTTATTTTTTCATGTTTTTTTGCTTTTAAAGTTTTAAAAAGACTTTAAAAGCGAATTCTTTTAATGGATGAGAAGGGTAATATAATATTTTTTAAAGTTGAGTTCAAACAATAAACCATCCGTTTTGCTTAAATTAGTCTTTTTATAGAAAAATCGATACAATGTTAGAATTAGCAGGAATTATTATTTTAGGAATATTAGCGCAGTGGGTAGCTTGGAAATTTAAAATTCCAGCTATTTTACCTTTAATATTGATTGGTTTACTAGTTGGCCCTATTGCTGCCGAATTTTTAAGTGAAGATGGTACCAAATGGATTGAGCCTATTTGGAATGGTGAAAAAGGACTGTTTCCTGGCGAAGGCCTCTATTATTTTGTTTCATTGGCTATAAGTATTATTCTTTTTGAAGGCGGATTAACATTAAAACGCTCAGAAATAAAAACAGTAGGTCCTGTTATTACTAAGCTTATAACATTAGGTTCTGCAATAACATTTTTTGGCGCAGGGATATTAGCCTATTTTACTTTTAACCTAAGTTGGGAATTATCCTTTTTGTTTTCGGGTTTAATTATTGTTACTGGCCCTACAGTAATAACGCCTATTTTACGAAACATTCCGCTTAAAAAAGATATTTCTACAGTACTTAAATGGGAAGGTATTTTAATAGATCCCATTGGTGCTTTGGTGGCGGTATTAATGTTTGAGTTTATAAGTGTTGGCGGTGGTGGCGGTTTTACTAAAACAGCTTTAATTGAGTTTGGAAAAATTATTTTATTTGGTACTTCGTTTGGATTTACATTTGCACATGCTTTAGCCTTTGCTATTAATAAAAAATTAATCCCGCATTATTTATTAAATGTAGTTTCATTATCGGTTGTATTATTGGTTTTTGTTGAATCTGAAATTTTTGCTCACGAATCAGGACTTTTGGCTGTTGTTGTTATGGGTATGGTTTTAGGAAACGGTAGGTTAGAAAGTATTAAAGAACTTCTTTATTTTAAAGAATCTTTAAGCGTTTTGTTAATTTCTATTTTATTCATTCTATTATCGGCAAACATAAATATTGAAGATTTAATGTTGTTGTACACATGGAAAACAGTTGTGCTTTTTGTTCTTGTTGTTTTTGTTATAAGACCTTTGGCCGTATTTTTAAGCACTATAGGTTCTAAATTAAAATTTAACGAAAAATTATTTATTAGTTGGGTTGGCCCGCGTGGTATTGTTGCTGCAGGTATAGCTTCACTTTTTGGTAGTAAATTACTAAAAGAAGGAGTACCCGGAGCAGAATATATTACACCATTAGTATTTATGATCGTTTTAGGTACGGTGTTGCTTAATGCTACTACGGCACGTTTATTTGCTAAAGTTGTTGGTGTATTTTTAAATAGATCTGAAGGTATTTTAATTGTTGGAGCGTCTAAAGTATCACGCTTAATTGGACGTTATTTAGAAGATAATGGGAGACATGTGGTATTAATTGATAGTAATCAAAGTAATATTCAAAAAGCTCAAAATAAAGGTTTGGAGGCTATTAATACCGATATCTATTCAGATAGTTTAGGAGATAATATAGAATTGAATGATGTTGGCTTTTTAATGTCTTTAACTGCTAGTGCCGATATAAATAAGTATGCTATAGATAAATTTAGTGATCAATTTGGAGAAAACGGATCGTTTAGATTAATTAGTGACGAAGAAATGCAAAATCCTGAAAATAATCCAAAAGAAGGATTGTTTTCGCATACTGACGATTTTATTTTACTTAATGAAGTGGCTCGTAAATACCCTGAAATACACGAAATAGAAATAAATGATAGGGCACATTATGATTCGCTTATAGAAACTATAAATAACGAGAGCGATATGATTCCGTTATTGGTAAAAGACAAGAAAGGTGTTTTAGAAATAATTTCGTCATATAATAAAGCCATCGAAAAGATTGAAAAAGGATATAAGCTAGTGTATTTAGGAAAACCTTTTAATTTAATAACAGCCGAATAATTAAGAGGGTAAACTACCTTAAAATAAAGATATGATTTTTACATCTGCTAAAGATGACGTATAAATTCTAAACACATTATTTGTTAGAAAGTACAAAATAGATAACTAAAATTTATTTACCTTAATGTAAAAAAGCGCAAATATTTAAATTTGCGCTTTTTTAGTACCTTATTAAATGCAATTGCTTAGTTACAAGAACCAAGATTGATCCAGCCTGTACTTGTTCGTTGAAATAACGTTCCTTGGTAAGTCACTTTTTCTCCAGCATAATAAATACGAGAGCTGTTAAATGCAGGAATACCAGCACAAATATTAGTTGGTGCTACAGCTCCACAAAGCCCTAAATAATCCCAGTAACCAGGATCAGCTATTCGATATAATTTTCCTTGGTAAGTCACTAATTCTCCTTTACTAAAGGTTCTAGTTCCCCACGCCGGAACACCATTACAATTATAAGTTGTTTCAGTTGTTGTGGTATTAGGGTACATTTCATTAATTCCAGCAATATCTCCAGAAGATAATACAGACGAATTCGTACTATATACTGTTCCGTTTTTTCTTAAAATAGTTGGCTGGCCATTTCTTGAAAAAGCATAAGGAGAGTACAACATAATTGAACTAAAATCAAAAGAAGAAGTATATTCTCTACCGTCTTGCCCTTGTTGCCCATAGGTATAGAAATTAAATTCTCTTCCAGGTTCAATGTTGCCAAAATTAATAGTAATAAAATTGTCTCTATCTGCTCTACTTTGTTCGTGCCATAATCCAACGGCGTGACCAATTTCATGAATTACACTGCCTGTAGTACATCCATCAGCAAGCGTAATGTTTTGTTGGCCACCTATTCTTCCAACGTTCGAAGAACAACCAGCTCCTGGTGTAAAAAACACAAAATCTGATTGGTTTGTTCGTTGTACAAATCTTACAGCGGTATTCGATTGCCAATGATTAATAGCATCCGTTACCCTTCTCTGATTTGGGAGGCTCGAACTTATTACATAATAAACGGTGTTGTTAGGCCATCTTCCACCTGTACGGCCTACACTTTTTCCCTTGCTAGACAGACCTGGAGCAGGAAAAAAGGTTGGTTCGGTTGTTAATTGGTCTAGCTCAAATACCATATCACCACCAAGAACATAAGTGTTTTTTATTTTTTCTACGGTAAGTTTGGTAGAACCATAATATAGTTCGTGTATACTTCCTTCACCATTTGAAGATGTTAATTCTGGGTCGGTTGGATCAACAGCTTCATCTGTGATTAACTGTTCTTCTTGTAAGTTTTCATTGCTTTCACACGAAGTAAATAATAGCAATAGGATAGCAAATAAAGGTAATAAATTTTTAATTGTCATAATAGTTTAATTAGTAATTAGTATTTAGTTTAAGTTGTTTAGTTTTTTTAATAATAACAAAAGGTTTGTATAAGTTATGCATAACAATACCTACATTTTATTGTAGGTTAAAACCTTGCTAATATAGGAGGTAATTCTTTATTTTCCAAAAAATAACAAGATTTTAAATTATAAGATTCTTAATATCAAGGTGTTTATAGCTATTCTATACAAGGTAAACACAGATATTCAAGTAGGAATTTTTACTAGGTGAAATCTTGTTTTTGGATAAAAAATTACATTATAAGATCATTTTTTGGACTATCGTATAAGGTATGACGTAGTTGTAGGTGTATTAGAACAAGGCAAAATTAATGTGGACTGTCCTTTTAGCAATGCATATATAGGTTTTGAAAATTATAAATTATGGGGCAAATGCTAAGGCAATTGGATTAAAGAAATTTTAAAAACTTAACAAATAGCCAACTGTTTCATTTGGAATTAAGTTTTTTAATATTCTATTGCTACGTTAAGTGCTATGTGATCATTATTATGTGTTAATATTATGAGATCTAATAATCTTTTTGTGGTTCATTATGTAGATTTACCTTTTCTTCAAAAAGTTTGTCTTTTTTTATATACCTATTTTTATCAACTTGTGTTAACAATCAATTTTCAGAATTTTTTAGAGGCAAAGTTATATATCTTAAAGTTGCAATGTAAGGCTCTTTCGGTGTTCTATATGCTGAAAGAGGTAGTTTTTAGATATTCGAGGTTTTGTCTCATAAAAAAAGCTTCCTTTTACAGAAGCCTTTTTATATTATAATGATATTTTATGTATTACCCTATAATATGAAGTTCTGTAAACTCTTTAGTAAGTCTTAATGTGTTGCTGCCATTAAGTTTAAGGTCTTCAAAAGGAATAATTACATTATCAACCTCTACTTTAGAGATTTTGAATGGTAAACCATGTAAACTTACTTTAAACGTTTTGTACGTAGTTGTAAATTTACCAGATTTATGTTGTTGAATGATTAATTCGTTTTTCTTACCAGACAGATTAAAGTCTCTTAAGCTATATCTTCCTTTGATATAATCGTAGCCATCGGTGGCATCCTCGTAAACTTGCGATGTTTCTTTACCTTCAGTGTAATACACATCTAAAGAAAGCTCATCGATGGTTTTTTCGCCTACGTACTGTTGTATTGGGTATTTAGGGATAATGGCTCCTGCTTTAACGAAAATGGGCATACTATCTAAATCGGCATTAACCCATTGTTCGGTACCACCTTCAATAATTTCATCTGTCCAGAAATTATACCATTTACCCACAGGGAAGTACATACGTCTGCCATTTTGGTTAGGACCAGTTATAGGACAGGCTAATATTTTCTCACCAAAAATAAACTCATCGTTTCTGTAATGTGTTTGTGGGTCATGCTGATCGTATAATACTAATGATTTTAAAATTGGTACACCTTCTTCGGCATATCTCCAAAAGGCTGTATATAAGTAAGGTAATAATTGATATCTTAATTCAATAAATTTTCTTACTACGTCTGTAATAGTTGTTCCGAAAGCCCAAGGTTCTTGATCGCCGTGGTCTCCAGAAGAGTGTGTTCTACAAAATGGGTGAAAAATTCCTAATTGAATCCAACGCGCATAAAGCTCGCCATTAGGTTGTTCTGCAAATCCTCCAATATCAGATCCTACAAAAGAGAATCCAGACATACACATACGTTGTGCCTGCAGGTTTGCTATAGTTAAATGGTCCCAAGTTGCAATATTATCTCCTGTCCAACTAGATGTATAACGTTGCGTACCAGAATAGGCCGCTCTGGTTATAACAAAAGGCCGTTTAGGATAAGAGAACTTTTTTAAGCCTTGATATGTAGCACGTGCCATTTGCATACCGTAAACGTTATGAGCTTTTTTGTGGCTACATTGGTTACCGTCGTAATCGTGTCTTACATCGTCAGGGAATGTTTTTCCAGGAACATCCATTACGGCTGGTTCGTTCATATCATTCCATACACCTTTAACACCTATATCTTCAACAAGTTCTTTAAATAAATTTGACCACCAGTCTCTAACCTCAGGATTAGTAAAATCTGGGAAATAACACTCCCCAGGCCAAACTTTACCTTTCATGTATGGACCATCGGCACGTTTACAGAAATAGTCCTTTTCAAGCCCTTCTTTAAACACAGAATACTCCATATCTATTTTAATACCTGGATCTATAATAACAATAGTTTTAAAACCATCGTCTGCTAATTCTTTTACCATGCGTTTAGGGTCTGGAAAATATTCTTTACTCCAAGTAAAGCATCTAAATCCTTCCATATAATCGATGTCTAAATAAATAGCATCGCATGGTATTTGTAATTCTCTAAATTTAGCTGTTATTTCTTTTACGTTCGATTCTGGATAATAACTCCATTTACACTGGTGGTATCCTAAAGCCCAAAGTGCGGGCATCTCGTGCGGCTTACCTGTTAAATCTGTGTAATTAACTACTACATCGGACATTTCTGGACCGTAAATAAAGTAGTAATTCATTTCGCCACCTTGTGCCCAAAAACTGGTAATGTTTCGGCGTTCGTTACAGAAATCGAAAAACGATCTAAAGGTGTTATCGAAAAATATACCGTAGGATTTTTTGTTGTGTAATGCTGTATAAAACGGTATGGTTTTGTAAATAGGGTCTGTATCTCTACCATAGGCATAAGAGTCTGTTACCCAGTTCTCAAAACGTTTTCCTTTTAGGTTATTATCTACTGGCTTATCGCCTAAACCATAATAACTTTCTCCGGGTTGAGCGGTTTTAGACATTTTAACAATATCGCCACCAAGTTCGTAACTTTCTTCCCAGTGAAAACCAAGTTCATCTTCGCAAATTAAAGAATTATCATTGGCATCAAACATAGATGTTCTTAAATCTAACTTTGAAATTTTACAGATAAGTTTAGATGTAGTAATGATATAATTACTATCGTCTTCTGTAACTTCTAAGTGATTATAACCCCTACTTGCATATTTGGTAATAGCATAAGAGAAATCGTTATCAAAAATTCCTGTTGTTGTATATCTAAAGCGAAGAACACTGTCTCTACGAACCGTTACTTCTAAAATTACTCCATTAGCAGTAGTGAATGAAAGCACATTAAGATTCTTTTCGTAAGAAACTATTTTTGAAGGGAACAAGTTCCCTTTATATTCTAATTCTGTATTTAATATCATATATAAATTATGTATTAATTAGTAATAACGAATTTACTAAATTTATAAGACCTTAATTGGTTCTTTTTAGTAAAAAAAAGCTAACTGTATTGCATATTAGCTAAATTTTTACTTGTTAAATTATGGATAGTATAACATTTAACTCATAGGTTGATTTGTTAATTGACCTATTTTTATTAAAAGAGAGTTAAAACCCTGAGGTAATTTGAATTACACCTTAATTACTTAAATTTAAAAATGGTAACAGCTAGTGGTGGTAAAGTAATTTCTGCCGAATATTTTTTACCGTTCCATGATGATTTTTTTATGGCTATTTCTTTAGTGTTTTTAACACCACTACCACCAAAATCTTTATCATCGCTATTAAAAATTTCAACAAGCTTACCTTTTGTTGTAACTCCAATTTTATATTGTTCTCTAACCGTTGGTGTTAAGTTACAAACTACAACTACATTGCCTTCTTCTTGATAACCTTTTCTTATATAAGAGATTACACAGTTTTCATGGTCGTCGTGACTAATCCACTCAAAACCTTCGCCACTAAAGGCTTTTTCGTAAAGTGCTGGTGTGTTTTTATAAACGGCATTTAGCGATTTGTAGTAGTTTTGTATGTCTTTATGAGGTTTAAAATCTAGTAAATTCCAATCTAAACTTTCTTGGAAATTCCATTCGTTATATTGACCAAATTCACTACCCATAAACAATAGTTTTGTACCAGGGTGTGTAAACATATAGCCATATAATAAACGTAGGTTTGCAAAACGTTGCCACTCGTCTCCAGGCATTCTTCCTAGAATAGAGTTTTTACCATAAACCACCTCATCATGCGATAGTGGTAACATAAAGTTTTCTGTAAAGGCATAGGCTAGACTGAAAGTGATATCGTTATGGTGGTACTTTCTGTAAACCGGATCTTTGCCAAAATACTCTAAGGTATCGTGCATCCAACCCATCATCCATTTCATACCAAAACCTAAGCCACCAACAAATGTAGGTTTAGAGACC
Organism: Algibacter pectinivorans; assembly: GCF_900112595.1. Lineage (GTDB taxonomy): Bacteria > Bacteroidota > Bacteroidia > Flavobacteriales > Flavobacteriaceae > Algibacter_B > Algibacter_B pectinivorans. The sequence continues at coordinate 339,981 of NZ_FOMI01000002.1, forward strand.
ATTGGAAATGCTGTAGACTCTTCGGCAATGGTTTGTACGTCTGGAAAGGATGCATATATTTCTTCATTTAATTCTTTAAGGAAACTTATAACGGCTAAGTTTTCTCTTCCGCCATAAATATTTGGTTCCCATTCGCCATCTTCTCTAGAGTAATCTAAAAACAACATAGACGCCACGGCATCTACACGTAAGCCATCGGCATGGTATTGATCCATCCAAAAAACGGCATTACTTATTAAAAATGAGCGTACTTCGTTACGTTCATAATTAAAAATTAAACTTTTCCAGTCTTGGTGATAACCTTTACGTTTATCTGGGTGTTCGTATAAATGTGAACCATCAAAGAAGCCTAAACCGTGTGCATCTTCTGGAAAGTGCGATGGTACCCAATCTAGAATAATACCTATTCCGGATTGGTGTAATTTATCGACTAAATATTTAAATTCTTCTGGATACCCAAAACGCGATGTAGGCGCAAAATAGCCTGTTATTTGGTAACCCCACGATGGGTCGTATGGAAATTCCATAATAGGCATTAGCTCAACGTGTGTAAAATTCATGTCGCTAACGTATTTTACTAAATCGTCGGCTAGTTCAAAATACGACAAAAAACGGTCTTCTTCAAGATGCCTTTTCCAAGAGCCTAAATGGACTTCGTAAACAGAATATGGAGCGTCTATAGCGTTATGCTTTTTACGCGTTTTCATCCAGTCCTTATCTTTCCACTTGTAATTATCATCCCATACTATAGATGCCGTATTTGGGTTGTGCTCAAAGCGTCTAGCGTAAGGATCGGCTTTTTCTGTTTTAATATCGTTATTGTGACTTTGTATTTTGTATTTATAAGTAGCACCTTTTCCTATTAAAGGAATAAAACCTTCCCAAATACCACTAGAATCCCAGCGTACATTTAATTGGTGTTCGCCTTCCATCCAATAATTAAAATCGCCAACTACCGATACTTGTTTAGCTGTTGGTGCCCAAACAGCAAAATAGACACCGTCAATCCCATCAACAGTTACAAGGTGAGACCCAAATTTTTCATATAATCTAAAATGCTTTCCAGCTTTAAAAAGGTTAATATCAAACTCGGTAAATAAACTGTGAACTTTTACTTGTGCCATGTTATGTTGTTTATGGTTTTTAGCAATTTAAGTGCTAATGTTATTTATTAATTTTAAAAATGTGAAATGGCATAGTAGGATGTAGCTCTACGTAACACCATTCGCTATTCCAGTTGTAACGACTATCGGTTATTAAATCGTGCATTTCAAGGTTATGTCCATGATGCACACCAATGTCGTGCAATGGCACTTGTACTGTTCCTTGTTGCGAGTTGTGCGCATCCAAACTAATAATGACTAATATTTGGCTGCTTCGGTCGTCATTCCATTTATAAAACGCTAATAGGTTGTTGTTTTCTATATGGCAAAATTTAATATTATTGGTTTGCTGTAGCGCAGGATTATTATGCCTTATATAGTTTATTTTAGCTATGATGGTTATGAGCTTATTTTTAATGTCCCAATTGTAATGTGTAATTTGGAATTTTTCTGAATTTAAATATTCTTCTTTTCCAAGAAGCGATTCGGACATCATGTATTCAAACACCGGCCCATAAATACCAATACTAGAACTTAAAGTTGCAGCAAGTGCATAACGCTGTATGTGCTTAGATTCGTTTGCGCCTTGTAAATGATGCGGGTTAATATCTGGTGTATTTGGCCAGAAATTTGGTTGCATGTATTCTTTTAATTCTGAGGTAGTTAATTCGTTAACATACTCTATAATTTCATGCTTATTTTCGCGCCAAGTAAAGTAAGTGTAAGATTGTGTATAACCTTGTTTTGCTAACTGTTTCATAACCTTTGGAGCCGTAAATGCTTCGGCTAGAAAGATAACATCGGGATGTTTGGCTTTTACATTAGTAATAATCCAATTCCAGAAATAGAATGGTTTTGTATGCGGATTATCAACCCTAAAGATATTTATACCACAATCTATCCAATACATTAAAATATCTAGACATTCTTGCCAAAGGTTTTTATAGTCTTCGCTTTCCCAATAAATAGGAAGTATATCTTGATATTTTTTAGGTGGATTTTCGGCATATTGTACTGTGCCATCTGGTCGCCATTTAAACCACGATGGATGCTCTTTTACCCACGGATGGTCTGGTGCAGCTTGTAGCGCATAGTCCATGGCAATTTCAAGGTTATTGTCTTTAGCCTTTTGTATTAATGATTTAAAATCATCTAAAGTACCTAATTGCGGATGTATATCTTTATGTCCACCGTATTGCGAACCAACGCCCCAAGTAGAACCAACATCGCCTTCTTTAGCTTCGGTGGTATTGTTTTTTCCTTTTCTATTTACTTCTCCAATAGGATGAATTGGTGGTAAATATACCACATCGAACCCCATGTTTTTAACCCTAGGAAGTAAACGCTCGCAGTCTTTAAAAGTACCATGAACTCCAGGATGCTCTGATGCAGAACGCGGAAAAAATTCGTACCAAGTACTAAATCTTGCCTTTTTTCTATCGACGTATACTTGATATTCTTTTGAATTGTTTTCTAATATTTTTACAGGGTTGTTATAGAAAATTTGGTATAACCTATCGTTTGTAGCTTCGGTTATGGCTTCACCATAAGAATCTTCATTTTTAAAAAGTTTATAAAGGTGCTCTAAATATGCTTTATCATCACCAGAAACTTTATTTAAAATGGCTTTAATGTATTCTGCACCTTCAAGTAATTCTGAAAACACGTGTTGTCCATCGTTAATTTTTCTAATTAAACCATAACGCCAGTTTAAGGCATAATCTACCCAAGCTTGAACTTTATAGGAATAAAACCCTTGAGTATCGACCGTAAAAGCGGCTTTCCACTCATCATTAGAGGTTAGCACCATTCGGGTTTCTCTCCAGGCTTTTGCTTTTTCTGGTTTATATAAAATAGATGCGCCTAAAACATCGTGGCCATCGGCCATAATATGGGCATCTACATTTACAATTTCATTTATAACACGTTTAATATAAAACTCGCCACAATTTACACTAGGTGAAACGTGGTCTATTACAACTCTTCTTTGGTCTTGCATTTTGATTAATTATAATAAGAAAAATAAAAGGTTATTTATATTACAGTACCTTTTGGTATGGTTACACCGTGTTTAATAACTACAATGCCATCTCTAACACAATACGTATCGGTTTCTGTGTCTTTTAAATGTTTACCTCCATTAATTCTAACATCATCACCAATACGGCAATTTTTATCTAGAATACAATTCTTTATAAAGCACCGTTCGCCAATGCCCATTAAATTTTCAATTTTATTGCTTTGCATATCTTCAAGAGATTCGTAATAATCTGCACCCATCATATACGTGTTTATAACAGTAGATTCTTTACCAATTCTAGAGCGTATACCTATTACTGATTTTTCAATTTTTGCAGCACCAATAATACAACCTTCTGATACTACAGCTTTGTCTAACGATGTACCAGCAATTTTAGTTGTAGGTAACATTCTGGCGTGTGTGTATATGCGTTTATCTTTATTGTATAAATCAAATTTAGGGATATCGTCTGTTAATCCTAAATTAGCTTCAAAAAAGGATTCTATAGTTCCAATATCGGTCCAGTATCCTTCGTATTGGTAACTTAATGTTTTGTGTTTCTTTATGGCTTGTGGTATAATTTCTTTACCAAAATCGTTAGTATCTGGATTTTTCATTAAATCAACAAGTAAATCTTTGTTAAAAACATAAATACCCATGGAAGCTAGGTAGTTACGGCCTTGTGCCTTCATATCGTTACCCACTTCCGATGTCCATTCTGGTAATAAACTAGCGTCTGGTTTTTCAATAAAAGATGTGATTGTACTTTCGTTATTAGCTTTAAGAATTCCAAAGCCTGTAGCATCTTTGGCTGTTACAGGAATGGTTGCGATAGTAATTTTGGCCCCACTTTTTTCATGAGCTTCAATCATTTTATCATAATCCATTTGGTATAGTTGGTCGCCAGATAGTATTAAAGCATATTCAAAATCGTGTTGTAAAAAATGATGCATACTTTGTCTTACAGCATCTGCCGTTCCTTGAAACCAAGTTTTACTTTCTGGTGTTTGTTCTGCCGCAAGTACATCAACAAAGGCACTACTAAAAAAACTAAAATGATAAGTGTTTTTGATATGTTTGTTTAAGCCTGCAGAATTGAATTGGGTTAAAACAAAAATACGTTTAATATCGGCATTTATACAGTTGGAAATAGGAATATCTACTAGCCTGTACTTACCCGCAATTGATACTGCTGGTTTAGATCGACGGTCTGTTAGGGGATATAGTCTAGAACCTTGTCCACCACCCAGTACAATGGATAAAACTTTATTGTTAATCATATCTTTTGGTTTTTATAGTTTCCTTAGTTAATTTATATTATTGATTTATATAAGGCTTCAACTTGTTTTGCAATCGCTATCCAATCGAAATAATCCTCAACACGTTTTCTGCCATTTTTTGCCATATTTTCTCTTATGGATTTATCATTAATAACTGTATTAATACCGTTAGCTAGGTCTCTTGAAAATTTGTTTGGATCAATAGGTTCAAAAGGGGCTTCGGTTTGTTGTTCTAGCGGAATAAGTAATCCAGTTTCGCCATGCACAACCACTTCTTTAATGCCGCCAACAGCACTAGCAACCACTGCGGTGTTACATGCCATAGCTTCAATGTTTATAATACCGAAAGGTTCGTAAATGGAAGGGCAGCAAAAAACATCGGCATGCGAGTATAGTTGAATAATTTCTTCTTTGGTTACCATTTTATCTATCCAAATAACATTGTTACGTGTTTTTTGAACTTCGGCAACAGCATCTTGCATTTCCTTTCCAATTTCTGGAGTGTCTGGGGCACCTGCACAAAGTACTATTTGAGTGTCTGGATCTATATATTTTATAGCGTTTACTAAATGAATAATACCTTTTTGGCGTGTAATTCTGCCTACAAAAAGCACGTATGGTTTGGTTTTATCAACGCCGTATTCATCTAAAGTAGAGGTTTCAGGAGTGGTTACATACTGTTGCAGGTTTATACCGTTATATATTACGTGTACTTTACTTTCATCAACATTAAAATGTTTCAAAACATCTTCTTTAGTTTCTTCGGAAACAGCAATAAGTGCATCGGCCATTTCAATAGCTGTTTTTTCTACCCAGGATGAGGCATCGTAACCACGACCTAATTGCTCGCGTTTCCAGGGGCGCAAAGGCTCTAGGGAGTGCGTAGTAATAACTAATGGTGTACCGTAGCATAGTTTTGCAACTATACCTGCAAAATGCGCATACCAAGTATGGCAATGCACTACATCGGCATCAATAGGCTCTGCATTCATTTGAATACAGGTGCTCAAGGTTTTAAATACAGACTTTAATTTATCGTCGGCACCATCAAAAACCGGGTTTTCAAAAGGGAAACCTTTAACTGTTAAATTGTTTGATGTTACATCTTGATCTCCAAAACACCTTACGTCCATATCTATTAATTTAGCTAATTCTTCGGCTAAATATTCAACATGTACACCTGCTCCTCCATAAACATATGGCGGAAATTCTCTTGTGTAAAAAAGTGCTTTCATAGTAATAAAAAGTGTAAAAAAGTATTCTATTTATACAAAAAAATGAAAATTGACTAGTAGTAATAACTTTTCAATATGATTAATTTTAAAAATTACTAAAACTACTTTTTAAAGGCTAGTTTATTGTAAATCAGTCAAAAGTCACTTAAAAAAATACTAATTTGTTAATAAAAATTGTTGCTAAAAAATGCTAAAAGAACATGTTTTGAAAATTAAGTAAATAGGCACTATTAAAGTGTTTAAGGCTCCTTTAGCTCTTAATTGTGTTTACTTTGTTATAAACATACAAAATATTTATTAACATTTTTTGCGATGTTTTATTTTTATGAAAAATTAGGTGTTTATAGAATTAAAAGCGATTATCAATAAAAAAAATATGGAAAACAGCTCTTTTGCTTTTAATCATTCAAATAAACAAAAGAATACTAGTATTAACTTTATTGAAGATAGTACGTTTATACACATTTTAATTATCAATTTTATAAAAAACTTAGTTTTTAATTGTAACCTTCTAAAATGAGCTTGCTGTTATGCGAAATAAAATAGCTCTTTCCTTACTTAGATATCTTATTTTTTACTTTTACTACTGTTTTTTTTTATAGGTAAAAAAAGGAAGTTTCAACCTTTTTTTAGCCCAATTCGGCAGAAATGGTTTCAAATTACTTGATAATGATTATAGGTTTGTCTTATCAATGTAAAACAAACAGTTATGAATGTACAAATCAAAATCGTTGTAATTTTTCTTTTAAGTGTAGTTTCACTAAGTGCGCAAAATCAAATTTCAGGTTTAATTTCAGAAAACAACCAGCCTTTAGAGTTCGCAAATGTTATTTTGTATAATAGTTTATCTAAGGAGGTTATAACTGGTGTTATTTCCAACGAAAGCGGAACCTATCTTTTTACCAATGTGGAAAATGGCACCTATTATATTAGTGTTTCTATGTTAGGCTTTAAAACAAAAAAATCTGAACCTTTTGAGCTTTTAGCAAATAAAACGTTAGACTTCAACTTAATAGAAGCGAATGAAAATTTAGATGAGGTTGTTATAACAACTAAACGTCCTGTAATAAGACAAACCGCAGAAAAGCTTATTGTAGATTTAGAAAAATCTGAAATGATTAATGCCAACCTACAAGATGTTATGAAAGGCGTTCCTGGGGTTTTAGTTACCAACAACGGTATTAGTTACGCTGGGCAAAGTAATATTAGAATCCTTATAAATGGAAAAACTACCGATTATATGGATATGGACACCTTATTACGCGATATGCCAGCAGATAATATTGCTAAGGTAGAATTGGTAGAGCAACCTGGAGCAGAATTTGATGCCGAAGGCTCCGGACCAATTATTAATATTATTTTAAAGAAAAACGTTAAACTAGGCACACATGGTAGTGTAAACACTTGGTTTGGCGAAGACGAGGGTTTCGAGTATGGCACAAGCGCCTCCATAGCGAGCTATAAAAACAAACTAAATTGGCAGGCAAGCGCTGGCTATTCTGCTCCAACATGGCGAGAAGATTTATTTCTTAAACGAAGTATTGGCGATGAAACCTATAACCAAGCCACCATAGAGCCTTATGATCCTAAAAGTTTAAGAGCTAGTGCAAGTATCGATTATTATTTAAATGATGCGCACTCGGTAGGTATAGCGGTTAGGAAAACCAATACCAATTCTGATAGAGACTCCCGAAGCACTAACACGATTACAACACCAAGTACAACCGATTTATTATTGTCTAAAAACAGTTTTAATCGCGACCAACAAGTTTTTAATGTAAACCCTTACTATGAGTTTAAAAATGACGCTCATAAGTTTACAGCCGATTTTAATTTTGTAGATTATATAAACGATAATATTAACACCATTTCGTCGCTTCCAGAAAGCACTATCGATTATACAAACCAACGTTATTTACAAGATGCTAAATATCAAATAAAAACTTACAAGGCCGATTATACTAGATTCTTTTCAGAGGATTTTAAACTAAGCTTAGGTTTTAAAGACTCGCAAGTAAATACCGATAGCGATTTAAAATCTTTTAACCAAAACGATAATGGAGATTTCGATTTTGATGCCAATGCCAGTAATCGTTTTTTTGTGGACGAGCATATATTTGCCCTGTACACCAAAGTAAATGTTACACAAGGTGCGTGGTCGTTTTCTGGAGGAATACGATTTGAGAATAGTAACACCCAAGGCACCTCTAGTAGTAATAACGAAACTCGCAATCGTAAAATCTCTAAACTCTTTCCTAGTGCATCAATTAGCAGAAAATTAAACGACCATTTAGGGGCAAACTTAGCGTACAGTTACCGTATTCGTCGTCCTAGTTACAACACATTAAATTCTTTTGTAACGTATTACGATCCTTTATCGTCTGAGGTTGGAAACGAAAACTTAAAACCGTCTTTTACCAACAGGTATCAATTTAATTTAACCTTCGATGGCCAACCTTTTTTTACTATTGGCTATAGCGAAACTAAAGACGCCATGTTTCAATTTGTATCGCAAGACAACGATACCGCGCAAATAGAGCGTAAAACCATTAACTTAAACGATAGTAAAAACTGGAATTTTAGGTTGTTCGCACCACTTAATGTTATAAAAGGGCTAGAAGGTTATACAGGTTTTATTGTTAATTATAATAATTTTGAGTCTAATCCAAATAATTTAAATTTACAGAAGTGGAGTTTAATGTGGTTTACACAAGCCAATTATGAATTGCCATGGGAAATTAATGCCGAATTAAATGGGCATTATGGAACAGGTGCTTTAGAAGGTGGTATTGATGCCGACTGGTTTGCCGATATAGGACTATCGTTTAGTAAAAAGTTTATGGACGAAAAATTAAAAGTAAATCTTGGTATTAATAAATTACTAAACAGAGGGTTTATTGGCGTTATCGACTATAATAATTTATATGCCGAAGTAGAAAGTAACCAATCCAGACAAAATGTTCAATTGCGATTATCTTATAGTTTTGGCTCTAAATTTGGAAAAAAGAAAGCGCGTAAAAATGCCTCGCAAGAAGAAGAAAACAGAATTAATGACAATAATTAAACAAGTTTGTACAAACAATGAATACCAAGCTTAACATATCAGATTTTATAATATTAGGCATTTACTTTTGTATTTCCTTTATTATTCAGGGTATTGATTATTATGATAGAGGCGCCTTATTACGCGAGTATTTCTTCGATTTCACCATCGAGTTAATCTGCGTTTGTAGCTTAATCCTTTTATTTATTTATTGGCTAATTCCAAAGTTTGTAATGGAAAAAAAATACGTTCTGTTTTTTGCTTTGGCTATAATATTAATGGTTTCTATTTCGGCAGTAGATTATACCATTGGCTTTTGGTCTGGAGATAACGACTGGAGCAAATACCCTAAAGGCCTAAGTTTTGTGTTATTAATGATTAATATAAGTTCGCAACAAATGGCTTTTCCGTTTGCCTTATTGCTAACTAAAAAGTTTTACGAAGGACAAAACCAATATTTAAAAATTGAAAAACAGCAAAAAGAAAACGAACTTAAGCTTCTGCGCTCTCAAATAGATCCGCATTTTTTATTTAACAACCTAAATACGCTCGACTCTTTAATAGATAGCAATACCGATAAAGCCAAAGAGTATATTAACAGACTGTCCTTAATTTATCGCTATTTAATAAAAACAAAAGATGCCGAGGTTATGGAACTATCAGAAGAACTACAACTTGCCGAAAACTACATGTTTTTAATAAAAACACGCTTTCAAGATGATTACGATTTTAAAATAGATATCCAAACCAGTATTCAAGAAAAGTTTATACCAACAGGCGCCATACAAACGCTTCTAGAAAATGTGGTAAAACATAATAAACCGCTTAGCGGAAAAGCTATAAAAACAATTATTTCTATAGGCGAAAACGAACTAAATATTTGTAATACAAAATCGAATATTCAATCTAAAAACGAATCTTTTGGCACGGGGTTAGAAAACTTAAAAACCCGTTATAAATTACTCTCAGACAAAGAAGTTGTAATTATTAATACCGAGCAAGAATTTAAAATATCTATTCCAATTATTAAATTAATCGAAGAAAGTTAAATCTAAAATAACATTATGAGAATTTTAATTTTAGAAGACGAAATTCCAGCATACCAAAAACTTGTATCCTTTATAAAGGACTATTTTCAAGACGATATACCGCACGATTGGGCACGTTCCAATGCCGAAGGCAAACTATATCTGCAAAAAAACACCTACTTCTTTATACTATCGGATATTCAATTGCTAGACGGTTTGTCTTTCGATTTGTATAACGAAGTAAACACACAAGTACCAATAATTTTCTGTTCGGCACACGACGAGTATTTGTTTCAAGCCTTTAACACCAACGGTATTGCCTATATTTTAAAACCTTATACTCAGGCAGATTTTAAAAAAGCCATGGAAAAGTACCAAGCACTATTTCAAAAAGGCACCTATAATATATTAAACACGAGCACAATTAACGAGCTAAAATCGGCTTTAAAAGACGAGTCAACCTCTTATAAAAAACGATTTGTAATTAAAAAAGCAAAGGGCATTCAGTTACTAAATGTTTCAGAAATAAGTAAAATAGAAGCGAATGGCGATTTTTGTATAGCCACAGATTTAAAAGGAAAACGACATACCATTTCTCAAAATTTAGGCAGTATTCATCAGCAATTACAACCTAATAAATTCTTTAAAATAAACCGCAGCGAAATTATTTGTATCGATGCCATTCAGCAAATAGAAAGTCATTTTAAAAACCGCTTACTAATCACCTTAACAGGCATTAAGGACAAGGCTATGACCAGCTCATCCACAACATCCGATTTTAGAAAATGGCTAGAAGAATAATTTTTTTGGCGCATGCCTGCCGGTAGGCAGGTTACCACACCCTTCGTCTATGCTCAGGGCAGGCGGTCGGGCTTTACGCTGTACCTGCCTGCCGGCAGGCAGGTCTTTTTTTGCCATTTATGGCAGCAAAAAAAGGATGCCGCTTCAATCCCTAACGCAACTTATCCGCTAGTAAAGGCGTTAATCATTCAGCTTCAAAACAGCCATAAAAGCTTGCTGTGGTATTTCTACATTACCAACTTGACGCATACGTTTTTTACCTTTTTTCTGTTTTTCAAGCAGTTTACGCTTACGCGAAATATCACCACCATAACACTTAGCAGTAACATCTTTACGTAAGGCTTTAACGGTTTCTCTTGCTATAATTTTAGCACCAATTGCCGCCTGAATTGGAATATCGAATTGCTGCCTCGGAATAAGTTCTTTAAGCTTTTCGCACATTTTTTTACCAATATTATGCGCATTATCCGTATGAATTAAAGCAGAAAGCGCATCAACAGGTTGCGAGTTTAATAACACATCCAAGCGAACTAATTTAGAGGTTTTCATGCCTATTGGATGATAATCAAAAGAGGCATAACCTTTTGATACTGTTTTTAAACGATCATAAAAATCAAAAACAATTTCAGCTAGAGGCATTTCAAAAATTAACTCCACACGTTCTGGAGTTAAATAGGTTTGGTTAACAATCATACCGCGTTTCTCAATACAAAGCGACATAACGTTACCAACAAAATCGGCTTTTGTAATTATAGTAGCTTTAATAAAAGGTTCTTCCACACGATTTACACTAGATGGTTCTGGTAAATCCGATGGGTTATTTACTATAAAAGCTTCATCTGGGTTTTTGTTTGTAAAGGCATGGTAAGACACATTGGGAACCGTAGTAATAACAGTCATGTCAAATTCGCGCTCCAAACGCTCCTGTATAATTTCCATGTGGAGCATACCTAAAAATCCACAACGGAAACCAAAACCTAATGCCGCCGAACTTTCTGGTGCAAAAACCAACGAGGCATCATTTAATTGTAATTTTTCCATCGAGGCACGAAGCTCTTCGTAATCTTCCGTATCTACTGGATAAATACCAGCAAAAACCATAGGTTTCACATCTTCAAAACCTTCAACAATATTGGTAGTAGGGTTTGCAAAATCGGTAATAGTATCTCCTACTTTTACTTCTTTTGCGGTTTTAATACCTGTAATTAAATAACCAACATCGCCAGTTTTTACGCTTTGTTTGGCTACTTGTGTTAGTTTTAAAGTACCAACTTCGTCTGCAAAGTATTCTTTATTGGTGGCAACAAATTTAATTTTTTGCCCTTTTTTTATTTCGCCGTTAAATACTCTAAAATAGGTTTCAATACCTCTAAAAGTGTTATAAACCGAATCGAAAATTAATGCTTGTAATGGCGCATTAGGGTCGCCTTTTGGCGCAGGTACACGCTTAATAATAGCTTCTAAAATATTATCTACACCAAAGCCTGTTTTTCCACTGGCATGTATAACTTCGCTAGGGTCGCAACCTAATAAATCAACTATATCGTCGGTAACTTCTTCTGGATTAGCACTTGGTAAATCGACTTTATTTAAAACAGGAATAATTTCCAAGTCGTTTTCTAAGGCTAAATATAAATTAGAAATGGTTTGTGCTTGTATACTTTGTGCAGCATCCACAATTAGTAAAGCGCCTTCGCAGGCAGCGATAGATCGAGATACTTCATATGAAAAATCCACGTGACCAGGCGTGTCAATTAAGTTTAACACATATTTTTCGCCTTCAAATTCATAATCCATTTGTATGGCGTGAGACTTTATGGTTATACCGCGTTCGCGCTCCAAGTCCATACTATCTAGTAATTGCGCTTGTTGCTCTCTAGCAGTTACCGAGCCTGTAAAATCTAATAAACGGTCTGCAAGTGTGCTTTTACCGTGATCTATATGTGCAATAATGCAAAAATTTCTAATGTTTTTCATAGTCAACAATCTTCATAAAAAGATTCTGCAAATATAGATGTTTTAAATGAGGCTTTAATATGCAATACATGGAAATTGTTTGATGTCCCCTTTTACGTGTATTATTAGAGGTAAAAAGGCCGAAATTACCTTTGTTGTATCCTTAATTTATTAGTAAGGTGTTTAATAAAAGTTATAGATACAGTGCTATAAGAAATGCGTAGTTTGCGCTGATAATTGATGGCCTTTCCTGGTGTAGTAGCAGTATTTATAGATGTCTTAGAAAACTAAAATATTGTATAAATTAAGTACAAGTATTCATTTAATTGAACCCTATTCCCAAAAATTTATCTAAATAGTATTAAAGTAAAGCAAAATATAGGAAATATTTGTTTTAATAAAAAAGTATCTATTGAAAAAAATCTTGAGAGTTAAGATATAACTCAACCCAATTTGTTGGATAAAGCATTACATTTTATAAAAAGAACGTCTAGTTAATAATAAAGTTTTTTGCTATTTTAATTAAATAGTATAGCAGGCGATAGTATTGTAGTTAAAATTAAATATTGCATTATTCAAAAAGAAACATTACGCCATCATACTACCACAAATTCCTAGGCTTACAATGACATAAACGGCAGCCAGTATAAATAAAACTTTTGCTGCTTTTTTACTTTTTTTAAGTACCGCAAAACCAATAATGGCTAGTAAAATTGCAGGTCCAAACATAATGGCAAGGATTAAGTAAATCAAACCATCTAAATTCATATTTGGACTAGTAAGTAATTGAATCATAACCCATATTTAAAACATTAAACTGCCACAATATCCTAAGCCTACAATGGCGTAAATTGCTGTTAAAATTAAAATAATATTTGATGCTTTTTTTCTTTTAGTTCTTATAGCTAAAGCAAGTATTATTAAAAGAACAGGAATTCCAAAGGGCAGAGTTATTAATAGAATAATGTACCAACCAATTGCATCTCCTTCTAAAATTAAATTAGTCATACCATATCCTTTCTTAATTCTTCTAATCGCGCTTTTTTATCGTCTCTGTAAAACAAATTCATAGTTTCAAAAGGGATAATTTTATTGTCTTTATTTACAATATGCACACACGATTTTTTAATGGCGCGCACATCAAAGTTATAAGCATCAATAAATTGCATTATAATAATACGAAATAAATTATCGTAACCCAAGTTAGGAGCATCAATATTGGGCAAGCAACACATAATAGATTTTAGGTTTTCTTCGGCAACCTCAACCGAGTTTCCTGTGCTAAACAACTCAATCATTTTATCTTGTAACTGCGAATCCTGTTCGTAAATAATGGTGTTTTTACTATTGTCTAGTAAATCGTTGGGGTTAATATATCGTGTTAATGGGAATACTTCATTATCAAGTTTTAAAGCATAACCCATAACCAATGCATCTGGGTTACAAGGTACAGGGAGCAAATCGTCCGGATTAAAAATATTGGTTTGTTCCATTATTTTACGGCGTACTTCGGTAAGTGTCATTCTATCCGTTTCGGGGTTAAAGTTATCTAAACGGCCTGCAATTTGGGTGGGTTGCAGTGTAACACCTCGTACGCACTTTTGCTTTAAAGAGTAATTTATAATTTTTCCAATTTCGCCATCATTAAGCCCTTTTTGTAAAGTAACTACTAGGGTTGTCGATAGGTTTACAGCATTTAAATTTTCAATGGCTTGTTTACGTATATGGTTTAAATCGGCGCCACGAAGTTCGCGTAATACGCTATTTTCAAAAGAGTCAAATTGTAAATAAATTTCAAAATCTGGCGCGTAGGTTTTTAGTCGTTCCGCGAAAGCGATATCCTTTGCAATTTTAATCCCGTTAGTATTCAGCATTAAATGCCTAATGGGTAGGGATTTTGCATAGTCCATAATTTCCCAAAACTGCGGGTGTATGGTAGGTTCGCCTCCCGAAATTTGTACCACATCTGGCTCTTTTTCGTTCCTAACAATGGTGTCTAACATGGCTTTTACCTCCTCTAAAGTACGATGTCTGCCATAGGTTGGCGACGACCCCGCGTAACAGGTTGGGCAAGTTAAATTACACCTGTCTGTAACCTCTACAACTGTTAGGCAACTGTGTTGTTCATGATCGGGGCACAAGCCACAATCGTAAGGGCAACCATAGTGGGTTTGTGTATTAAATTTATAGGGTGTTTCGCTAGGTTTATTGTAGTTTCTAATGTTTTTGTAATATTCAATATCGTCTGCAATAAGCACTTTACTATTTCCGTGCTCGTTACAACGCTTAAGCATATAAACATTGCTGTTTTCAAACACAATTTTAGCATCAACACGCTTTAAACATTCGGGGCAAAGGCTTAAAGTAAAATCGTAATAGGTGTAATTTCTAACGGGCATAGTTTAGTTTTTTTATGTTTTGTGCGTTACCACAAGGGTCGGGCTTTCACTACTCGCTCTCTGCGAGGAGCTCAAACAAACCGTTCAATCCCTAACGCTGTGTCTCTCAGCTAAATTTAGCTTTAACGATGGTATTCCTGTAATACAGCAAACAAATTATGCATAATATTTGAATTATACTTAATCCAAATACATAGAACACATTGGGTTTTAAAAACTCAATAAAAAACCTAAAGGAGAAATATAGAATCATAAACCATTTAAAAAGGTCGCCATTTTTTAGCTTTTCTGTTTTCTGTACATGTTTTAAGCTAATAAATAATACGACTAAAAACAACAGTTCGTATAAAGAGGTAGGATGCCTAAGCAAGCCGTCGCCTAAATCCATTCCTAAAAATGTAGTTGTTTGTTTGCCATAAGTAAACTCATTTATTCCAGATAAAAAACAGCCAACTCTACCAATAAAAATGCCTAGAATAATGGGAAACGTAAACAAATCGCCCGACGATTCCGTTTCGCCAATTCGTTTTTTAGCAAACTCAACACCTAACAAACCACCAAATAAACCGCCCATTATGGTTTTAGTGTTTAATAACTGTATTACATTTTCTTGCGAAAATTCAATCATTGGGTTTTCTAAAAAACCAACCAATCGGGAGCCAATTAAAGCCCCTAAAGCAGCGCCAAGTATAATAGATAGCCTATTATTGCTCGAAATTACATCGTTACTTTTTCGTCTTAAAAACACATAGTACCTAAATGCTATAAAAAAGGCGAGGTATTCTAAAACCAAATGTACATTTATGTTATAACCAAACAGTTGTGGCTCGAAAGGGATTTGCAAAAGCTTAATTTTTTATAAATATATGCGATTTTATGGTACATTTGGAACTTTTAAGACCTATGAAAGCTATAATTTTAATACCCTTTTTTATTTTAAACGTTTTTGGAGCTTTTGCGCAAATAAGCAATGTTCAAGAAGAATTTTTACTGCCTGCTAGTTTATCTGAATCTTCGGGTATTATCTATTTTAACAATAAATTAATTACGCATAACGATTCTGGAGGCGAAAACAAGCTTTACGAAGTAGATGTTAATACCCAGCAAATTAGCAGAGCGGTTACCATAAGTAACGCTACAAATGCAGATTGGGAAGATATAACCCAAGACGATACATCCATTTTTATTGGCGACATAGGTAATAATAACGGCAACCGAACCAATTTAAAAATCTATAAAATTAGTAAAGCAGATTATACCGCTTCTACAACGGTTACTGCCGAAATAATAGCATATAGCTATGCCGATCAAACCGATTTTACAGCAAACCCTAATAACAATATTTGGGACGCCGAAGCATTGGTGTCTTACAACGCCGATAATTTAATGTTGTTTACAAAAAATTGGGTAGATGGTGTAACCAAGGCTTATATAATACCTAAGCTCCCGGGTTCGCATTCGGTAAGTCCACAAGCTACAACCTTAAATAGTAACGGACTTATTACCGGTGGAACCTATAATCCATTAACGGAAAAATTATATTTGGTTGGCTACACCGAAGCCTTATTTCCTTTTGTTTGGCAGTGTGAGGGTTTTTCTCAAGCAGATGTGTTTTCTGGAACAAACTTTCAAACACAACTATCCTCTTTAGGTCAAGAACAAGCTGAGGCTATCACATTTATAGACGAAAACAGTTATTATTTAACTTCGGAATCTTTTTCTCAAACTTTTGGTGGTTTTACATTTGCAGACGATGCTAAACTCATTTCATTTTCAACTAACGATGAGGCTTTGTCCAATACCAAAAACTCAACCAGCACGGTAGTTTCGTTATACCCTAATCCAGCAACAAATGTTTTAAATCTTGACACTAACAACGCATTTTTGTCGGTCGAAATTTTTAATTCGCAGTTCAAAACGCTTTATCAAGGTCAAGAAGCGAAAATTAACGTGGCCGCATTTAGTCCAGGTCTTTATTTTGTAAAAGTGCAATTAAACACCAATTTGTTTGTGGTTAAAAAGTTTGTAAAGCAATAGGTATTTGCCTTGGTTGTGTTGTTTTAATACTTCATTGTATATTTGTGCCCAATTAATGTATTTAAAAGTTATGTTTAAAAAATCGCTAGCACTCCTTTTGGTGCTTTTTGTAATGTGTTCTTGCTGGAAAGATAAAAGTCCAGAAGATTTAATTCGTTTAAAAGACAAGTTTAAATCGCAAGTATCAACATTCGAGAGTAAAAAGGAAGTTGCTAATAAAAATGTAACTAAAGGATTAACATCTTTAGGCGCATTAAAAGCAGCTTTAGAAGATGCAAAAAACGAAGACAGAGAGTTTGCAAAAGTTTATGGCGATTGGGAAAAAGTAAACAAACGCGTAAATAATTTAAACAAGGAGTATGAGGATTTAAAAACCAAAGCAGCAAACCTTTTTACTGCCATGGAAACCCAAACCAATAGTTTAAGCGACCAGAAAAGCAGAACCACGCTTTTAAAAGCCATAAACAAAGCAAAAACAAAGTATAACGGTACATTGGCAAATACGGCCGATGCCATTGGCAAACTACGCCTTTTACATAACGATGCTGTGGAGGTTGTAAAAGCGCTTGAGGTTGCTGCAGCTTTAAATTCGTTCGATTCTATAAACGGACAAATGAAAAGCATTGAAGACCGTGTAGATGGTATTATGCAAGAGCTAAACTTAGCTGTTGTAGAAAGCAAAAAGCTTTACGAGAAAAAAATAACAGAATTAAGCGAATAATATTTTGGTAAAGATAGACAACATAGAACTTCCGGATTTTCCATTGCTTTTAGCGCCCATGGAAGATGTTAGCGATCCACCATTTCGCGCATTGTGCAAAGAACAAGGTGCCGATGTGGTGTATACCGAGTTTGTATCTAGCGAAGGCTTAATACGTAACGCAGCAAAAAGCGTTATGAAACTCGATATTTACGAAAAAGAGCGTCCGGTAGGCATCCAAATTTTTGGAGCTAACCTAGATAGTATGTTACAAACCATCGATATTGTTGCCGAGTCTAAACCAGATATTATCGATATTAATTTTGGTTGTCCCGTTAAAAAAGTAGTAAGTAAAGGCGCAGGCGCAGGTATTTTAAAAGATGTCTGTTTAATGGAGCAACTAACTGCCGAAATGGTAAAACGCACCAACATTCCAATAACGGTAAAAACCAGATTAGGTTGGGACGATAACTCTATACGCATTGTTGAAGTTGCAGAGCGCTTGCAAGATGTAGGCTGTAAAGCCATAGCCATACATGGCAGGACGCGTGCACAAATGTATAAAGGCGATGCCAACTGGAAACCCATTGCACAAGTAAAAAACAATCCACGCATGCACATTCCAGTGTTTGGAAATGGCGATGTTACAAGTCCGGAGCGCGCCATGGAAATGCGAGACGATTACGGGTTAGATGGCTGTATGATTGGGCGAGCAACTATTGGAAACCCTTGGTTTTTTAAGCAAGTAAAACACTTTTTTAAAACAGGCGAGCATTTAGCACCCATTTCATTAGAAGAACGCGTAGAGGCGGCTCGTCGTCATTTGCAAATGTCTATCGACTGGAAAGGCGAAGTTTTAGGCGTTTTCGAAACCCGACGCCACTACACCAACTACTTTAAAGGCATACCACATTTTAAGGAATACCGCATGAAAATGGTAACTTCGGATCATTCCGAAGATGTTTTTGCAGCCTTCGATGAGGTACTAGAAAAATTTGCAGGCCACCAATTTACCGAGTAGTTTGTTTCTATTTATGGCAAATGGCAAGCCACCGCGCTATCCGCTATACCTGCCTGCCGGAAGGCAGGTCTTTTTTTGCCATTTATGGCAGCAAAAAAAGGATGCCGCTACTATCGCTTTTGCACCAATCTGCTAAAGTAGTTTTTAAACCATAGCGCCGTTTGCACCAATAACCTGTCCAGAAATCCATTTCGATTCATCACTGGCTAAAAACACAACCACATTGGCAATATCAATAGGTTTTGCAAGCCTATTAAAAGCGTTCATGCTACTTAATCTATCAATAACTTCATCCGATTTCCCTTTTAAAAACAACTCCGTTTCGGTAGGACCAGGAGCAATGGCGTTTACCGAAATGCCGCGGCCAATTTCTTTAGAGAATACACGTGTCATTTGTTCCACAGCAGCTTTAGTTGCAGAGTAAATACCATAGGTAGGAAACATTAACTTTGCCGTACTAGATGATATGTTAATAATGTTTCCGTTGTCTTCCAATTTGCTGTCTGCCTCTTGTAACATGTTAAAAACACCACGTACATTAACATCAAATTGGTTTGTAAAATCTTCCTGAGTGTTATCCTTAATTAATTTAGATATCATAATACCAGCATTATTAACCAAAACATCAACCTTACCATAGGTTTCTATAGCTTTGTCAAATAAATGGGTAACATCTGCCTTAATACTAACATCTGCTTTAATAGCAACAGCTGAACCACCATTTTTTATAATGGTATTTACGGTGTTTTGGGCTTCTTTTTCGCTATTAGAGTGGTTAACTATAACTTTAGCTCCGTTTTTCGCTAATTGAGTAGCAATCGCTTTACCAATACCTTTCGATGCGCCTGTAACAATAATTACTTTATTATTTAAGCTCATAAGTTTACGTGTTTAGGGTTTAAAAAAAACATTTTGGTTTCGTGTATTTAAAGTATAAAAAAAACACCAAACACCATGCTGTTTTAGTTGATTTAACTCTTTTTTAATAGATTGACTAACAATTGTTTAGGGTTGTAAAAAAAGGCTAGGTGAGTATAGCTGTTAAAAACCTTTAACAAGGCTTTTTGTAATTCGCGCAGATGCAATTTTTGAGGCTACCACACCTAAAACAGAAATGGTTAGAAACACTAAAATAATGTTTTCAAACTTTATGGTAACAGGGTAAGCTAGCGTTGGGGTAATCATAACTAAACTAAATGCTTTTTGTAAACCTGTAATTATAAGCGCTAAAATTAAACCAATAATACCACCTACAATACTCATTAAACTACCTTGGTAAAAAAATATTTTCTTAATGTCTTTAACTGTGGCGCCTATGTTAAATAAGGTATTTAAGCTGCGTTTTTTGTCCAGCATCATCATAATTAAGGACCCAATTACGTTAAAAAAGGCAATTATCAATACAAGTGTAAAAATGAGATAAACGGCCAAATTTTCGGTGTTTAACATTTTATATAGGGCGTCGTTTAATTGCGCTCTGTTTTTTAAAATAACTTTGTCGCCTAAAATAGCTTTTATTTTAGCTTTGGCTTGGGTTTCATCTACACCAGACTTTAACCTAAACTCTAAATCTGTAATTTGGTTTGGTTTGTAATTTAGTAAGTTTATCACTAAATCTATAGGCGCATAAACGTATGCATCGTTTAACTGCTCGTTTATATTAAACACACCCACGCTAATAGCTTTTACAGTGTTAAATGCATTTTTAGTAGATGTTATTTGCGATTTTCCGGGCTTAGGAACATAAACCGAAATGGGTTTGCTAAAATCTAATACACCTAAAGATAAACTATTGGAAATGCCCCAGCCTAAAACAAGCTGATTTGATTTTTGCTCAAACCAACTACCATGATCTAAGGTGGAGTCTATAGCCACCACATCTTGATAATGTTCATCGACACCCTTAATAACCGCAAAGGTGTTTTTATCATCAACAGTTAAAAAAACGCGTTCTTCTATAATTTTAGAGTAGCTAGCAATATCTGTTAAAGCGTCGAGTTTTAGGGTTTCTTCTTCTGTTAGTATAAACGATTTTCCTAGTGTGGTTTCAGCTTTTAAATCTGGATCCACTTGGCTCGTAAACTGTAATGTAAAATCTTTTAATCCTGCAAAGCCAGAGAGTACAACAAATAAGGATGCAGACCCTAAAATAACCCCAATAATAGCAATGTAAGTTATAAAGTTTATCGCGTTATTAGAGCTCTTAGAGCGCAGGTAGCGTTTGGCTATGTACAGTGAAACATTCATAACTGTAATATTATGATTTTTTAATTACAAAATGAGTGTTAATACAAACCATTAAAAAGGTAATATATAGCTTATTTCTTTTTTCGTTTTTCTAAAATAGAAGGGTCTTTAATTGGGTTTTCTTTTCC
This sequence comes from Algibacter pectinivorans, assembly GCF_900112595.1. Taxonomy (GTDB): domain Bacteria; phylum Bacteroidota; class Bacteroidia; order Flavobacteriales; family Flavobacteriaceae; genus Algibacter_B; species Algibacter_B pectinivorans. Next base: position 360,979 of record NZ_FOMI01000002.1, read on the forward strand.
TTTTAAAGATTTTTCTATCTGGTCTATATATTCTAAAGAGTCGTCAATAAAAAATTCTAAATTAGGCATACGGCGCAGTTGGTGTCTGGTACGTTGCGCTAATTCATGTCGAATGGCAGGTGTGTTAAATTTAATACCTTCAAGTAATTCTTTAGCTTTATCATTAGGAAAAATGCTTAAATAAACTTTTGCAACGCCCAAATCTACAGTAACTTTTACTTTCGATACAGAAATTAAAACACCTCGCATACCGCCTTCTGTGGCAGCTCTTTGTAATACATCAACCAAATCGGTTTGTAATACAGACCCTATTTTCTTTTGTCTTTGACTTTCTTCTATGTCGCTCATTATTTAATACCTGTTAAAGGTTTAGATTGCAAAAATAACGGTTATTTAAAGATTATGTTACTTTTAGTGCGCTATTTTCGTATTTTGATATGGATATTAGGTTGAAGTTAGAGGTTTTCCTTTTTTTAAGTTAATAACAAAAAGATTATTTTTAAAAGATTTCTGCCTTCATGGAAATGAAGAAAATCAATTTACAATGAATAAAATAGAACATATAGGAATAGCCGTAAAAAATCTTAAAGATTCAAATGATTTGTTTTCGAAACTATTTGGAAAACCACATTATAAAACCGAAGAAGTAAAAAGTGAAGGTGTAAACACCTCTTTTTTTAAGGTTGGCGAAAATAAAATTGAATTATTAGAGGCTACTAAAAAAGACAGCGCTATTGCAAAATTTTTAGAAAAAAAAGGCGAAGGCATTCATCATATTGCTTTCGATGTTGATGATATAGTGTCTGAAATTAAGCGACTTAAACAAGAAGGTTTTACAGTGTTAAACGAAACACCAAAGCAAGGTGCCGATAATAAATTGGTAGCTTTTTTACACCCAAAAACTGCAAACGGAGTATTAATTGAGTTGTGTCAAGAGATAAAGCAATAATTTTTCTTGCTAACAATTAAAATAAGTAGTAATATTGCACTCCAATTTCGGTCCTATAGCTCAGTTGGTTAGAGCACCTGACTCATAATCAGGTGGTCCATGGTTCGAGTCCATGTGGGACCACTTAGAAATTGTAAAGCCTTTCATGTATTTTGAAAGGCTTTTTTTGTTTTAGTATAACTGTATATAAACTATTTGTACTTCTTATTATTTCTAGCTTTTTTGTTAGAACATGGGTATTCTTTTTTCAACAATACCAGAGGATAAAATATTTCCACTATTTAAGCGTTAAAAGGAAATGAAATCGTGTTAGTGTGCTTATAAGTTGTTTTTAGCTAACCTAAATAAAATAGGGTATTTACCGTCACCAAATGATTTGAATACTAAGGGTATAATATTCTTTTTGGTTTACCTTAAAATACATATATTTACGCTGTAAATAAAAAGAGAGAGAAACTATTTATTTAATATGTTCGCGATGTTCTTACAGAATGTTAATGAAAATACTGAGAAAACAGGCGTTTCATCGATGTTTTTAGTGTTTTCGTGGATGTTTTTAAGTTAATTCAACGAAATATATTTTGATAGCACTCTTTTTTTTATACATTTGCAACCCAATGATAATACAAAATAAAAGAATTTTTGCCTCAATCTTATTTGTATTAATAAGTTTTGTTTGTGCAGCTCAGTCCGTTCCAGAGCCTCCAGTTCCAGGACCGCCACCACCAGTAGGTCTTCCTATTGATGGAGGAATCTTTGTAGGAGTAGTTTTTGCCTTAATATATGGTGGTAAAAAACTTTTGTCTTCTAGTAGACGTGGCTAAATAGCTGTTATTTGTTTAAGCTAACAAGCTTTGCAACGTATTTTCCTAAAACATCAAACTCTAAGTTTACAAGCGTTCCAATTTTAAAAGTGTTAAAATTTGTATGCTCATAAGTGTATGGTATTATAGCCACACTAAAAGTATCTTTTTTAGAGTTTACTACAGTTAAACTTGTACCGTTAACCGTTATCGACCCTTTTTCAATAGTAATATTGTTTAATCCACTATCATATTTAAATGTAAATACCCAGCTACCATTCTCTTCTTTAATTGCTATGCATTCGGCTGTTTGATCTACATGGCCCTGTACAATATGGCCATCTAACCTATCGCCAAGTTTCATAGCGCGTTCAAGATTTACCTTATCATTTACTTTAAGCGTTCCAATACTTGTTTTGTCAAGCGTTTCTTTTATTGCTGTTACCGTATATTCGTCGTTGTTTATTTTTACCACGGTTAAGCAAACCCCATTATGAGCCACGCTTTGGTCTATTTTAAGTTCAGGAGTAATGGTGCTTTTTATCGTTATATGAAGGTTTTCCAATTCGGTTTTTAAATCTGAAACCACACCAATATTTTCAATAATTCCTGTAAACATAGTATTGTTTGTTTATTTGGTTAAATTTGCGCTTGTATAAGAATTTCAAAATTACAAACAAAAGTTGTCATTTCTAATGAACGAAGAAGAAAATATAATTGTAGGTATATCTATAGGTGACTTAAATGGAATTGGCGGTGAAATTATTTTAAAAACTTTCGAAGACCCAAGGTTTTTAGATTTTTGCACACCCGTAATTTTTGCTTCGGCAAAAGCTATGACTTTTTTTAAATCGCATTTTAAGTCGGAAATTAATTTCAATATAATAAACAGTATTAGTCAAATAGTTCATAATAAAGTGAATGTTCTTAATTGTTGGAAAGAGCCTGTTAAAATAGAATTTGGAAAAGAAGATATTAAAATCGGAAATTTTGCCATTAAATCTTTAGAAGCAGCAACAAAGGCCTTGAAAGAAAATGACATTCATGTTTTGGTAACGGCTCCTATTAACAAACATAATATACAGTCTGAAGATTTTAAATTCCCTGGACACACAGATTATTTAGCGCAGGAACTAGAAGGCGAAAGTTTAATGTTTATGATTACAGATACGCTTAGGGTTGGTTTATTAACCGATCATGTACCTGTTAAAGATGTAGCTACTCATATAACTCCAGAATTAATTGAGCAAAAAATTAGTACAGTTTATAATTCGCTTAAAAAAGATTTTAAAATAGAAAGACCAAAAATTGCTGTTTTGGGTATAAACCCGCATACGGGAGATAATGGTGTAATAGGTACCGAAGATGACGATGTGCTAAGACCAACATTAAAAAAAATAAAGGATACAGGTAAATTAGTTTACGGTCCTTATGCTGCCGATAGTTTTTTTGGATCTAACAATTACAAGAATTTTGATGCCATTATTGCATCGTACCACGATCAAGGTTTAATACCGTTTAAAACGCTGTCTTTTGGTCAAGGTGTTAACTATACTGCCGGATTAAGCAAGGTACGAACATCGCCAGATCACGGTACAGCCTACGAAATAGCAGGTAAAGGAGTAGCCGACGAAAATTCATTTAAGGAAGCAGTATTTAGTGCCATTAGTATTTATAGAAACAGGACGAGTTATGAACAACTCACTGCAAATCCACTAAAGAAAGCCCCTAGAAAAGTACATCGTTAATTGGTTGATTATTAGTTTAAAAGTTAATAAAAAGAGCGCTGTAAAAACATAATTAAAAAAATGTTGATAACTCGTGCTAGGTAAATAAAAATTTATATATTTGCAGGCTCAAAATAGATGCGGTTATGAAGCTATTAAAAGAGTTTACAATCCCGTTTGTAGGATTAAAGGTAGGAAAACATCATTTTGAGTACAAAGTTGAGCAAGCGTTCTTTGAACATTTTGAGTATGAAGATTTTAATGACGTAAACATAAATGTTGATCTTGTTTTAGATAAAAAGTCAACATTATTAGAGTTACATTTTAAAATTTCTGGATGGGTTAATATAAACTGCGATTTAACAAACGAGCCGTTTAATCAACCTGTAGAAAATGAATTTGACTTGGTTGTTAAGTTTGGCGATGAGTATAACGATGAAAATATTGATATTTTAATTTTACCTCATGGTACTTACGAAGTTAACATCCAGCAGTATATTTATGAATTAATTATACTTGCTGTACCAATAAAAAGAATTCATCCAGGAGTTGAAGATGGTACGTTAGATTCTGAAATACTTGATAAGTTAGAAGAATTAAGCCCAAAGCTTAAAGAGAAAAAAGAAAAAGAAGAGGATATCGATCCTCGTTGGAATACATTAAAGAAATTATTAACGGATAAATAAACATATAAAATGGCACATCCTAAAAGAAAAATCTCGAAAACAAGAAGAGATAAAAGAAGAACACATTACAAAGCAACTGCGCCACAGATTGCTACATGCCCAACAACAGGTGAGGCTCATTTATATCACAGAGCGCACTGGCATGAAGGAAAATTATACTACAGAGGTCAAGTGTTAATTGACAATTCTTCAGAAATTGAAAACGTAGCATAATTATATTATGCATGCATATATAAAACGCTCATTTATGAGCGTTTTTTTTATGAAATACTTTTTCTAAATCACAAAAACGCGTAATTTGTATATTATTAGGCCAAAATTTAGTAGTTTTCATGAAATATTGGGCGGTTTTGTCCGAATTTTAGCCATTTTTTGGTCAAACAAACTTAAAAGGTATGAGTAAAATTTCAGCAGCCATTACAGCTGTAGGCGCTTATGTGCCAGAATATGTATTAACCAATCAAATTCTTGAAACTATGGTTGATACAAATGACGAATGGATTACCTCTAGAACAGGGATTAAAGAACGTCGCATTCTTAAAGATGACGGAAAGGGAACATCGTACCTAGCTATAAAAGCGGCACAAGACTTAATTAATAAAAAAGGGTTAGACCCAAAAGAAATAGAGCTGGTTATTGTTGCAACTGCAACACCCGATATGAAAGCCGCATCGACAGCATCTTATACGGCTTCAGAAATTGGAGCAACAAATGCTTTTTCTTTTGATATGGATGCTGCATGTTCAAGCTTTTTATTTGGTATGTCTGTAGCTGCAGGCTATATTGAATCTGGTCGCTATAAAAACGTATTGCTAATTGGAGCCGATAAAATGTCTTCTATAATTAATTATAAAGACAGAGCAACATGTATTATTTTTGGCGACGGAGCAGGAGCAGTTTTATTCGAAGCTAACACCGAAAACTTAGGACTTCAAGATGAGTATTTGAGAAGTGATGGTACAGGAAGAGAATTTTTACAAGCCACTTATGGGGGCTCATCTTTTAAATTAACAGCCGAAATTCTAGAACAAGGCGGCCAATATGCTTTTCAAGAAGGACGAACAGTATTTAAAAATGCGGTATTTAATATGGCTGATGCTGCCGCTAAAATTCTAGAGCGAAATAATTTAACAAAAGATTCTGTGGATTGGTTGGCTGCCCATCAAGCAAATAAGCGTATAATTGATGCTACGGCACAACGAATTGAACTAGAGGATAGTAAGGTGATGATGAACATACAAAAATATGGAAATACAACATCTGCTACTTTGCCTTTACTTATAAATGATTACGAATCGCAACTTAAAAAAGGAGATAATGTTATATTTGCAGCTTTTGGAGGAGGATTCAATTGGGGAGCCATTTATTTAAAATGGGCCTATAATTCAAAATAATAACCACTAACTAATTAGTAATAATATGGATATTAAAGAGATTCAAAACTTAATTAAATTTGTTGCCAAATCTGGTGCAAGTGAGGTTAAACTAGAAATGGACGATATAAAAATCACCATTAGAACAGGATCAGATTCAGATACTACAATCGTACATCAGGTTCCTGCAGCTCAACTACAACCACAACCCGTTATTTCTGCAGCACCAGTTACCGAAGCACCAGCTCCAGCAGCAGCAGCAGCTCCTGCAGCTTCAGAAGACTCAAAATATATTACAATCAAATCACCTATAATTGGTACTTTTTATAGAAAACCAGCTCCAGATAAACCTTTATTTGTAGAGGTAGGTCAAACTATTGGAGAAGGTGATGTACTTTGCGTTATTGAAGCCATGAAACTGTTCAACGAAATTGAATCTGAAGTTTCAGGAAAAATAGTTAAAATTTTAGTAGACGATTCTTCTCCGGTAGAATTCGATCAACCATTATTTTTAGTAGACCCATCATAACCTATTAAAAATTCCAATAAACAAATCTCTAAATCCAATATTTGGAATTTGGCGGTTGGAATTTGTAATTTTTAATTTAAAAGGTATGTTTAAAAAAATATTAATAGCCAATAGAGGAGAAATAGCACTTCGTGTTATTAGAACCTGTAAAGAAATGGGCATAAAAACGGTGGCAGTATACTCTACAGCCGACGAATCTAGTTTGCATGTTAAATTTGCCGACGAAGCCGTTTGTATAGGACCACCAGCAAGTAGTGAGTCGTATTTAAAAATGTCTAATATTATATCTGCAGCAGAAATTACCAATGCAGATGCCATTCATCCAGGTTATGGATTCCTATCAGAAAACGCTAAATTTTCAAAAATTTGTGAAGAGCACGGTATAAAATTTATCGGAGCATCTCCAGAAATGATTGATAGAATGGGAGATAAGGCAAATGCCAAAGAAACCATGAAAGCTGCCGGAGTACCATGTGTACCAGGTAGTGATGGCGTAATCAAAGATTTCGAAGAATGTAAAAAATTAGCCGAGGAAACCGGCTATCCAGTTATGCTTAAAGCTTCTGCCGGTGGTGGAGGTAAAGGTATGCGTGGTGTTTTTAAACCAGAAAATCTTAAAGACGCTTGGGATTCTGCAAGACAAGAATCTAAAGCAGCCTTTGGAAACGACGATATGTATATGGAAAAGCTTATTGAAGAGCCAAGACATATCGAAATTCAAATTGTAGGCGATTCTAACGGAAAAGCCTGTCATTTATCAGAAAGAGATTGCTCTGTACAACGTCGTCACCAAAAATTAACTGAAGAAGTACCATCGCCATTCATGACTACGGCACTTCGTAAAAAAATGGGTGAAGCAGCAGTAAAAGCAGCAGAATATATTAAGTATGAAGGGGCAGGAACAGTGGAGTTTTTAGTTGATAAACACCGTAATTTCTACTTTATGGAAATGAATACACGTATCCAAGTAGAGCACCCAATTACGGAGCAAGTTATCGATTTCGATTTAATTCGCGAGCAAATTCTTGTAGCCGCTGGCGTGCCAATTTCGGGTAAAAACTATACGCCAAAACTGCATTCTATCGAATGTAGAATTAATGCCGAAGATCCGTTTAATGATTTCAGACCATCACCAGGTATGATAACAACATTACACGCTCCAGGAGGTCATGGTGTACGTTTAGATACACATGTTTACGCAGGATATGCCATTCCGCCAAACTACGATTCTATGATTGCGAAGTTAATTACAACAGCGCAAACTAGAGAAGAAGCCATTAATAAAATGAAACGTGCTTTAGACGAGTTCGTTATAGAAGGCATTAAAACAACTATTCCATTCCATAGACAATTAATGGATCATCCAGATTATATATCAGGAAACTATACCACTAAGTTTATGGAAGATTTTGTAATGGAAAAGCAAGTTGAAGAATAAATAAATGAAACTCCGGAAGTAATTCCGGAGTTTTTTTGTTCCAACCTTTATATTTACTCTATGTTTATACTTGATAACACACCTTGTTTTCGATACTATTTTTATTTTTTATTTTAGTAGAATTATTTGATTTACTACACAAAACTTAATACTCGAACACTATATAACTTTTTTGTACTTATAAATTTGAGTAATTTTCAAAATATTAAAATCAAATAATCTAGCATGCTCAGGAATTAGTATATTTACGCATGCAAATTCCAAAAGGGAAAAAAATATATTTCGCCTCAGATAATCATTTAGGTGCACCAACCAAAGCGGCTTCTTTTCCTCGCGAAAAAAAGTTTGTAGCTTGGTTAGACGAAGTTAAACACGATGCTGCAGCCATATTTCTTTTAGGCGATTTATTCGATTTCTGGATGGAGTTTAAAACCGTAATACCAAAAGGCTTTACAAGAACCTTTGGTAAACTTGCCGAAATTAGCGATTCTGGAATTCCTATTTACTATTTTGTGGGTAATCATGACCTTTGGATGAATGGCTATTTTGAAGAAGAACTAAATATACCCGTATACCATAAACCAAAAGAATTCACCTTTAACAACAAAACCTTTTTTATAGGTCATGGCGATGGTTTAGGCCCTGGAGACAAAGGCTATAAACGTATGAAAAAGGTATTTACAAACCCATTTTGTAAATGGCTGTTTAGGTGGTTGCACCCAGATTTAGGCGTACGAATGGCACAACACTTATCGGTAAAAAACAAACTTATTTCTGGCGACGACGATGCAAAATTTCTTGGTGAGGATAACGAATGGCTCGTGCAATACTGCAAAAGAAAACTAGAAGACAAACATCGCGATTTTTTTGTATTTGGTCACAGACATTTACCTTTAAATATCGACCTTAACGATACGTCAAAATATATTAACCTAGGCGATTGGATTCAGTATTACACCTATGGCGTTTTCGATGGCGAAAACATGGAACTTAAAGAGTATAAGTAAGCTATTTCAATAAAGCTTCAAAGGTTAATAAATCTACTTTACCATCAGGAAACAGTCCGTTTTTTTCTTCAAACGATAAAATCGCATCTCGTGTAATGGTTTTGTATAAGCCATCAACAGGAATATCAAAACCGTTTTTTACCAATAGCTTTTGAAGTTCATAAACGAAAACACTTTTTTGCCCAACCCTTAACTCAGAGATATTATCATTAAAAAGGGCTATTAATTTACTTTGTACTTTTTCTTTTTCAAATTCAGCTATACTGATACCTTTGGTTTCTAACAACTTAATATTAGCATTGGTTAAGCCACTATCTTTTAAAGTTTTAGATTTTACTAATTGATCTTCATAAAACTTTACAGCACCCAGTTTGTCTGTATATTTAGAAATAGCCGCTAATTCCTCTTCATCATCACTATCCGAGTTTCTTACATCTATGCCATTTGCACTCCATTGCGTAATTACATGTCCATTTAAATCTTCAACGGCCTTGTAATAATTCAATAAAAAAGACCTGTCATGGTAATTTAAATCAATATTTTTATTTGTAACATACTCATACTCTGGAGGCGTAAAACGCTTGTGTTCCTTATAGATATTGTAACCTATAGCCAACACAATAATAACCAGTAAAAATATGATAATCTGTTTCATTTTTTATCTTCGTTTTGTTAGCGTAAATATAATTAAAGAAAATAACTATAGTAATGTTTTATTTTCCTCTATATCGGCAGTTAAATCTAAATCTCGCAGTACAGGGTTTTTTATTCCAATGGCGATAACAGTAATCAAGGTCATAATACCACCAAAAACTACAGCAGCAACGGGCCCCATTAATTTAGCGGCCACACCACTTTCAACCGCTCCCAATTCATTAGAAGACCCTACAAACATAGAATTGACCGAAGACACTCGACCACGCATTTCGTCTGGCGTTTTTAACTGTAATATAGTTTGACGAATTACCATAGAAATGCCATCGGCTGCACCACTAATAAACAACATTAAAACACTTACCCAAAAAACAGACGACAAGCCAAAACCTATCATGCTTAAACCAAATATAAAAATTGAAACAAGCAGTTTTTTACCCGTATTTTTACTTATAGGAATGTAGGTAGTAACAAACATGGTAATAATGCTTCCGAAAGATATTGATGCATTTAAAATACCTAAACCTTGGCTTCCTACCTTTAAAACATCTTGTGCAAAAATGACTAATATGGCAACAGTACCACCAAATAACACCGCAATCATATCTAAAGATAAAGCGCCTAGTATCGCTTTGTTATGAAATACAAATAAAATACCCGCCTTTAAACTTTCTTTTACCGGTTCTCCAATTTTCTTATTTAAAATAGGCTTCCTTTTTATTAAAAAAGTTAATAAAAACGCAATAACTACTAAAATAAATACAACACATAGGGTATTTGGAACACCCATCCAACTAATAAAAAACCCTCCAAAAAGCGCACCTAAAACCGCTGCCGTTTTCCAGGTACTCGTGCTCCATGTGGCCGCATTAGGATGTATGTTTTTAGGAACAATTAAAGCTATTAAAGAGAAAATAACAGGCCCAAAGAAGGAGCGCAAAAACCCACCAAAAAACACAAGTGCATAAATTGAATATAAAATATAGTTTGTGGACCAAGTCGTTATTACCATATTGGTTGTTAATAAAAAAAGGCCTAAACTAATTAGAGAAAAAGCAGCTATACAAACCGCTAATAGGTTTCGTTTCTCTTTTTGATCTACAATATGACCAGAAAATGGCGCCATAAAAAAAGCTGGAATAAACTCGCAAGCTCCTATTAAGGCTAAACTCCAAGGGTCCTTTGTTAAGCTATATACTTGCCACTCTATTACAATAAATTGCATAGACCAACCAAAAACTAAAAACAATCGAAGCAATAAAAATATATTAAACTCCTTTATGCGTAGTGCCGCATAGGGGTCGGTTTTAGCCATAATTAAGTTTTAAAATCTATTACTTTTGCTTCTTAATATCTTTTAACTTTAGCTGTAAACTAATGTTACCGTTCCATTCGTTTTCATCAATAGAGTACGCAGCACGAAATAATTTACCATCGGTAATTTTATTAAGTTTTTTACCTAACCCAAAACCAATACCTACTATTTTAGTTCCCGATTTTGGTTGTGTAGCTGTTAAACGTAAATGGGTTTTATCTGCACCAACACATTTACCATAGCCTGTATCTTTTACATTATTGCTCATAAAAACCGGAGTCATATTACTAGGCCCAAATGGTGCAAATTGTTTTAAAATTCTATAGAACTTAGGCGTAATATCGTCTAAATCAATTTGAGCATCGATTTTAATTTCAGGAGTCAATAAATCTCTATCTATGGTTTTAGAAACCTCTTCTTCAAAAGCTTTTTTAAAGGCTTCGTAATTTTCTGGTTCTAGCGTTAAACCGGCGGCATATTTATGTCCTCCAAACTGCTCAATATGTTCCTTACAATTTCCTAAAGCATTATAAATATCAAACCCTTTTACAGATCGTGCAGAGGCAGCCAATTTATTTCCACTTTTTGTAAATACTAGCGTTGGTCTGTAATACGTTTCTATTAATCGAGAAGCCACAATACCAATAACGCCTTTATGCCAATCTTCATTAAAAACAACAGTAGTAAGGCGGTTCTGTTCTTTTTGTTCTTCAATTTGTTTAAGAGCTTCTTCTGTAATGCGTTTGTCCGTTTCACGTCTATCTAAATTATACTCATTAATTTCGGCAGCGTACTTTTTAGCCATATCAGGCTCCTCTTCAGATAATAATGTTACCGCATAATTACCATGTTTCATACGGCCTGCTGCATTAATTCTGGGCGCTACAATAAACACTACATCGGTAATAGTTAAGGTGGTTTTTTCTACTTGGTCTAAAATGGCTTTTATACCAGACCTAGGGTTTGTATTTATTACTATTAAACCAAAGTAAGCCAAAACTCTATTTTCGCCATCAATAGGAACAATATCTGCTCCAATAGCTGTAGCTACCAAATCTAAATACTCGGTTAAATCTTCGGCCGTTTTACCTTCTTTGGACGCTAAGGCTTGAATTAATTTAAAACCCACACCGCAACCACACAACTCTTTAAAAGGATAGTTACAATCTTCGCGTTTAGGATCTAATACAGCTGTGGCATCTGGAATTTGGTCACCTGGTCTATGATGGTCGCAAATAATAAAATCTATACCTAGTGTTTTAGCATGTGCTACTTTATCAATAGATTTTATACCACAATCTAAAGCTATAATAAGTGAAAAATCGTTCTCTAAAGCAAAATTTATTCCTTTGTAGGAAATACCGTATCCTTCGTCATACCTATTAGGAATGTATGTGTACACTAAATTATGTTTCGTTTTTAAGTACGAAGACATTAGAGCTACAGACGTGGTGCCATCTACATCGTAATCGCCATAAACCAAAATGTTTTCTTTATTAGCAATAGCAAGTTCAATACGTGTAACAGCCTTATCCATATCTTTCATTAAGAATGGATCGTGTAAATCGTTTAAACTTGGTCTGAAAAAACGCTTAGCATCCTCATAATTATCAACACCTCTATGAACTAATAACTTTGCCGTAATAGCATCTACTTGAAGCGCTTTTTGCAAAGCTTCAACTTTTTCTTTTGGAGGTTCTGTTTTTAATGTCCAGCGCATTGAGAGATAGCAATTTTGTTATAAAAAGTAAACGTTAATAGTTTCTTTTTATGCTTTATGAAAGTGTGTTTCTATAGTTAATTCTGCGAATTGACGAAACATTTCCATAACGCCACAATATTTCTCGATGGATAAATCTACAGCACGCTGTAGTTTTTTCTCGTTTAGATTGTTTCCATAAAAATGAAAATGCATGGCTACTTTATCGTAATACTTTGGGTGCTCATCGGTTAAATTTGCTTCGGTTTCAATTTTAAAAGTATCAACCTCTAGCTTCATTTTTTTAATTAATGCTGCTACATCCAAACCAGAACAACCTGCCAATCCCGATAGCATTAAAGCTTTTGGTCTATACCCTTCGCCTTTGCCTCCGCTTTCTTCTCCTGCATCAATAAATAAGTTATGTCCTGATGGGTTTGTACTTTCAAACCTCATATCTCCTAACCATGTTGTGGTAACCTCAACTGCCATTTTTAAATTGTATTTTTTGTTTTGTGTAAGTACCAAAAATACTACATAAAAACCTAAAACAACAATCTAAACTTTTAAAATCATGTTTTATATAGCCTCTAAAAAGCTAAAACCTTAATCTTAAAAATGCTACTTTAGTAATTTACGGAAAGAACACTATATTAACTTTGTGTAAAGTAAATAGGTATATTGTTTGCGAAATATCTGTTCTTAGGGGTCTATATTTAAGACAAATGTATGGTATGCTAACTCTAAGTAATAGTATTATAAGATTGTTATAAGTGTTAGTTGTTTTAACTAGTAATCAACAATTTTTTAACCCTTTCCCTCAACACCGGCAAAACCTCAACCTCAAACCAAGGATTTTTAGTTAGCCAAAACCTGTTTCTAGGCGAAGGATGCGGCAACGGCAAATATTTGGGCAGGTAGTCTTGAAAATTATCTACAGTTTCTGTTAAGGTTTTTTTAGCTCCTTTGCCTAAGTAATATTTTTGAGCATACATACCAATTAAAATAACGAGTTCTACATTTTTAAGCTCGTTAAGTAGCGCTTTATGCCATTGTGGTGCACATTCTGGTCGCGGTGGTAAATCGCCCGTTTTTCCTTTTCCGGGATAACAAAACCCCATAGGAATTATGGCAAACTTGGTTTCATCATAAAAATCTTTAGTTGAAACATTAAGCCATTTACGCAATTGTTTACCACTAGCATCGTCCCAAGGAATTCCCGAAGCATGCACTTTGGTTCCGGGAGCTTGACCAATAATTACAATTTTAGATTCTGGATGTGCAGAAACCACAGGTCGTGGGCCTAAAGCTAAATGCTCTGCACAAATAGTACATTGTTTTATATTATCGAGTAAATCTTGCATTTAGCTTTAGCTCCTAGAACTCATTAAAAATTCTAATTGTTAGTTTTATTTTTCGGTTAACGGATTCTCTTCAAAACTTAAACCATTAAAACCGGTATTCATAAAATTTCTTATGTTTTGGTGTCCCGTTCCATTAGGGTCTTTTAAAACCTCATCAAAATAATACTGCCCAAAACAGGCTAATGTTTCGTCTTTTGAAAAGCCTTGCGCTTTAGCAAAAGCAAATAATTTACAAGAGCCCGAATTTTGCCCTTCGGCATTTTCTAGAGTTCCGTTTTTAAATGCTGTAGGCTCAAATTTGTAATTTTCTTCAATAACGCTCATGGTTTCGGTGAACGCTATGGCGGTTGGGTTTTCTTTTAATTTCTTCTTGAACGATTCTAAATTCATTGTGATACTTTAATTCTATTTAACTTTTCCTCCAACAATAACAACAATTTCGCCTTTTGGAGGTTTATTGGTATAATATTCTAATACTTCTTTGGCTGTACCTCGAATGGTTTCTTCAAATAGTTTTGTTAATTCTCTCGATACCGATACTTGTCTATCTTCTCCAAAATACTCGCAAAAATGCCCTAAGGTTTTTACTAGTTTATGCGGACTTTCGTAAAAAATCATAGTTCTAGTTTCTTCTGCTAAAAGCAATAGCCGTGTTTGCCTCCCTTTTTTAACAGGTAAAAAACCTTCAAACACAAACTTATCGTTTGGCAATCCAGAATTTACCAATGCCGGCACAAATGCTGTGGCTCCGGGTAAGCAATCTACCTCTATACCGTTTTCAATACAGGCTCGTGATAATAAAAATCCAGGGTCTGAAATGGCTGGTGTTCCCGCATCGCTAATTAGTGCCACGGTAGTTCCGCTTTTTATTTTTTGAATGATACTTTCAACCGTTTTATGCTCATTATGCATATGGTGCGACTGCATGTGAGTTGAAATTTCGAAATGTTTTAAGAGTTTTCCTGAGGTTCTGGTGTCTTCGGCTAGAATTAAATCGACATCTTTTAGAACTTCAAGCGCCCTTAAGGTGATGTCTTTTAAATTTCCAATGGGTGTTGGAACTATATATAGTTTACTCATGTGTTAGTGATTGAAATGGTTAGCTTTTGGCGAGGCGCGCATCGAGCCAAAACTATGAATGAAAAGCACGACCGCGCTTTTTTTGCGCGGTAACACCCAAATATTAATTAAACTTTGCTTCTATAATGTGCATAAAACGGGCTTCGAACTCCTCTTTTCCTTCCCAATTATTATAATCTGGTTTAACCATTTGTACAATAAAGTTTTTGGCATTTTCATAGGTTATAAATGTATTTAATTGCGACAAAACACGATCGTAATCTTCACTTTTACCATCAAATAAGTGCTTAATAAATGCAATTTTATCATTTAACCCAATGTTTAACCCGCCAACTTTAAGCTTATCATTCAAGGATTTTTTTCCATTAGGTGGTACGCCATTTTGAGAATTAGAAACAGGCTCAAAAACAGGAATATCTCCAAACCCTGCAGTAATATCTTCTATGTTTTGTTGTTTTTCTGGGGTTTTAGGTACAAAAATATCCTCTTCGGCTGCCGCATTAGCTTGTTCGGCCTCTTCGGTTTCTTCTGGCATAAAAGCAACCATATCTTTAATTTTATTCATTACAGGCTCCATAATATCATCTTCTTCAACAGCATCGAGGTTTACATAAATTTTATCTTCAACTTCTATATTATCGCTTACTTTATTGTTGAAAGCCGTGTCTAACATACCAAAAAAGGACGAATCGTTGCCAATGGTTGGCAAATCGCCTTCAAAATTTTCGTGTGCAAATTTCATAACCGAAAGCTTCTCATAAAGCGCAGAAACCTCAGCATGCATTTTTAAAACATCTTCTTTACCTTTTAATTTAAGAATCCTGTGTGCTATACTAACGAGTTCAGATTCAACCTTCTTCTTCATTGTTTATAAATTTTAAATTATTGCACTTTAGCCTTTTGTTTTTTTAATAAATTTACGTCACCTTTATACAAATGATAATCGACTACGAATTAGTGTTAAAATTACGAAATGTTTCTTGAAAATACAGTAAATCATAAAGAACAATTTGGATGGATAGAAGTAATCTGCGGCTCTATGTTTTCTGGAAAAACCGAAGAACTTATTCGTAGACTTAAACGGGCTCAATTTGCAAGGCAAAAAGTAGAGATCTTTAAACCTGCAATTGATGTGCGCTATGATGAAGACATGGTGGTCTCGCATGATGCTAACGAAATACGCTCTACACCAGTGCCTGCAGCAGCCAACATTCCTATTTTGGCCGATGGCTGCGATGTTGTTGGTATTGATGAAGCCCAATTTTTCGATGATGAAATTGTACGTGTTTGCAACGACTTAGCAAATAAAGGCATTCGTGTAATTGTAGCTGGCTTAGACATGGATTTTAAAGGCAACCCATTTGGCCCAATGCCTAATTTAATGGCCACTGCCGAGTATGTTACCAAAGTACATGCCGTTTGTACTAGAACCGGCAATTTAGCCCAGTATAGTTACAGAAAAAATCAAAATGAAAATCTTGTTTTACTTGGCGAGGTTAATGAGTACGAGCCTTTAAGCAGAGCAGCATATTACAAAGCCATGTTACGCGAAAAGGTAAAAAACATGAAGGTTAATGAGGTTGAAGAAGTAAACACTAAACCAAAAAACTCCGATGCCTAAAGCACAAGAAACAGTGCTTGAAATAGATTTAAAAGCGCTAAAACAGAACTTTAACCACCTAAAATCTAAGCTACAACCTAACACCAAATTTTTAGCCGTTGTAAAGGCTTTTGCCTATGGTAGTGATGCCTGCGAAATAGCCAATTATTTACAAGGTTTAAACGCAGACTATTTTGCTGTAGCCTATATTAACGAGGGTATTACCCTGCGAAAAGCTGGTATTACCAAGCCTATTTTGGTGCTGCATCCGCAATCTGTAAACTTTAAAGCCTTATTAAATTATAACTTAGAGCCTAGTTTATATAACACCAAAATTTTAAACGAATTTATAGGGTTCGCTTACGCGGAAAAACAAACTAAGTATCCCATTCATATTAAATTTAATACAGGATTAAACCGCTTAGGGTTTTCAGAACACGAAGTTAACTCTATAGTTATTAAAGTTAAAGAAACGGAGGCTGTACATGTTACATCGCTATTTTCTCATTTGGCTGCTAGCGAAGATTTAAACGAAAAAGAATTCTCTTTAAACCAAATAAAAACCTTTAAAACCATTGCTGAAGGGTTTACAAAAAAGATAGGTTACCAACCTATACTGCATATGTGTAATACTTCGGGCATACTAAATTACCCCGAGGCGCATTTTGATATGGTTAGAAGCGGTATTGGATTATATGGCTTTGGCAATTCTGTAAAAGAAAACCAGCACTTAACGCCAATTGCCACTTTAAAAACAATTATTTCTCAAATTCATACCATTAATAAAGGCGACTCGGTCGGCTATAATAGGGCGTATAAAAGTGAAGGTGTTTTAAAAACAGCTACACTTCCTATTGGTCATGCCGATGGTATTGGAAGACCTTACGGTAACGAAAAGGGTTTTGTAAGCATAAATGGACAAAAAGCACCTATTATAGGTAATGTTTGTATGGATATGATTATGGTTAATATCACTCATATTGAATGTAATGAGGGCGACGAGGTTATTGTTTTTGGTAAACACGCCACCGCCGAAAACCTTGCTGCTAGTGCCAATACCATCTCTTACGAGCTTGTAACCTCCATTTCGCAACGTGTAAAACGTCTAATTATAAATTAATCAAATAGAAGATTAAACATTTTGTGACTTTTTATGTAAATTGTGTCCTATTAAATACTAACTAAAAATTTAAAATTATGTTAAAAGAGTTTAAAGATTTTATCATGACGGGTAACGTTGTGGAATTTGCAGTTGCTGTAATAATGGCGGGAGCTATTGGAGGCGTTGTAAAAGGATTTGTTGATAATATTGTTATGCCAATTGTTGGTCATTTCTCTGGTGGAATGGACTTTGCAGAGTTAAAAATAGTACTTTCTGAGGCTGTAGTAAACGCTGAAGGAGCGGTTACAACTCCAGAAAACGCTATTATGTGGGGATCTTGGATTAACACCATTGTAAACTTAATTATTGTTGGTTTCGTTATGTTCATGATTGTTAAAGCTTATAACAAAACTAAAAAACCTGTTGAAGAGGCACCTGCTGAACCAGCTGGACCTTCTCAAGAAGAGTTATTAGCAGAAATAAGAGATTTACTTAAAAAATAACAAAATGTTAATTAAATAACAGGCTGTTATTTCTTGTTAAAAAGCCCTCGTTTTAATAAAATGAGGGCTTTTTTTATATTCTAAAATAGAATAAATAGTTAGTTTTGTCCACACAAAATTTTTTAAATCTATAAAACGATGAGAGTAGCTGTAGTAGGTGCCACTGGAATGGTTGGCGAAGTAATGTTAAAAGTTCTTGCAGAACGTAATTTCCCTGTAACAGAGTTAATTCCTGTTGCTTCAGAACGTTCGGTTGGAAAAACATTAACCTATAAAGGAAAAGATTATACGGTAGTTGGATTAGAAACAGCCGTTTCTATGAAACCAGATATCGCTCTATTTTCTGCAGGTGGAGATACCTCATTAGAGTGGGCTCCTAAATTTGCAGAAGTAGGAACAACAGTAGTTGATAATTCTTCGGCTTGGAGAATGGACCCAACTAAAAAATTAGTAGTTCCAGAAATTAACGCTAACGAATTAACTAAAGAAGACAAAATTATTGCCAACCCTAATTGTTCTACAATTCAATTAGTTATGGCGTTAAACCCGCTTCATAAAAAATATAAAATGAAACGCGTTGTGGTATCTACATACCAATCGGTTTCTGGTACAGGTGTTAAAGCTGTGCGTCAATTAGAAAATGAAATTGCTGGTATTGAAGGCGAAATGGCATATCCTTACCCAATTGGAAGAAATGCATTACCACATTGCGATGTTTTTCAAGACAACGGATACACTAAAGAGGAAATGAAATTAGCTAGAGAACCTCAAAAAATTATGAACGATAGATCGTTTTCTATTTCGGCAACTGCAGTTAGAATTCCTACCGCAGGTGGGCACTCGGAATCTGTTAATGTTGAGTTTGAAAATGATTTCGATTTAGCTGAAGTAAGACAACTATTAAGTGACACTCCAGGTGTTGTAGTGCAAGATAATACAGCAACTAACACCTACCCAATGCCTATTTTTGCGCACGATAAAGATGAAGTTTTTGTGGGTAGAATACGAAGAGACGAAACGCAACCCAACTCATTAAATATGTGGATTGTTGCCGATAACCTTCGTAAAGGTGCTGCAACAAACACGATTCAAATTGCAGAATATTTAATTGAAAACAAACTAGTATAATATACTTTATCAATTAAACAAACCAATTTTAGCCTCTTTAATTAACGTAAAGAGGCTTTTTTATTATAGCTTTGTAGTAAAAAGCATACTTCTCCCTATGTAATCATTATTTTTTAAAATTTTAAAATACCACGTGAAATATCCTTTTACTAAAACAGTTGATGTTACCGATAGCTATTTTGGGGCTGAAGTTAAAGATCCATACCGATGGTTAGAAGACGATAGAAGCCTGGAAACCAAAACATGGGTTGAAACACAAAACGAGGTTACCAATGCGTATTTAGATAAAATTCCGCATAGAGCGCAGTTAAAAAACCGCTTAGAAACCTTATGGAATTACGAAAAAATTAGCGCCCCTTTTAAAGAAGGCGACTTTATCTACTTTTCAAAAAACGATGGTTTACAAAACCAAGACGTTATATACCGAAAGCAAAATGAAAATAGTCAAGCTGAAGTTTTTCTAGATCCTAATACGTTTTCTAAAGATGGTACTATTTCATTAGGCGCCATAAGTTTTTCTAAAAGTGGTAAGTTTCTAGCCTACACCATCTCAGAAGGTGGAAGCGACTGGAGAAAAGTTTTTGTTATGGATGCGGTAAGCAAAACCATAATTGAAGAGGCTCTTACTAATGTAAAATTTTCTCAAATTTCGTGGTATAAAGATGAAGGCTTTTATTATTCTAGCTACGACAAACCCGAAGGCAGCGAGCTTTCGGCTAAAACAGACCAGCATAAAGTATATTATCATAAATTAAAAACACCCCAAGAAAATGATGTTATAATTTATGGCGATAAACCAGAAGAAAAACACCGCTATATTTATGCAAAAGTAACCGAGGATAATCGGTTTTTAGTCTTAACCCCACGCGTATCCACATCCGGAAACAAGGTTTTTATAAAAGATCTTTCTAACTCAGATAGTGCTTTAAAAACAATAATTAACAATACAGAAACAGACACTTACCTTATTGACAATGCGGGAGACACGCTATTTCTATTAACCAACCTAAACGCTCCTAATAAAAAGGTAGTTCGAGTAGATTTTAATACTCCAAACCCTAAACATTGGGAAGATGTCATTCCAGAAACCAAACAGGTTTTAACCATTGCCAAAAGTGGAGAATATTTTTTTGCGCATTACATGGTAAACGCCATTTCTAAAGTAAAACAATACACTTACAACGGCGAATTTATTAGAGATATTGAACTACCAGGTTTAGGCACATCAAGTGGGTTTGGCAGCAAAAAAGACGAACTGTCGTGCTACTTCTCTTTCTCCAACTACTGCACGCCTAGTAGTATCTATAAACTCGATTTAAAAACTGGCAATTACACACTGTATTGGCAACCTTCAATAGATTTTAATAGTAACCATTTTGAAAGTCATCAGGTCTTTTATACATCCAAAGATGGCACTAAAATCCCTATGATAATTACCCACAAAAAAGGGATTAACTTAAATGGCAAAAACCCCACTATTTTATACGGTTACGGCGGTTTTAACATAAGCCTTACTCCTGCTTTTAGCATAACTAATGCGGTTTGGCTAGAACAAGGCGGCGTATTAGCTGTACCTAATATTCGTGGCGGTGGCGAATACGGTAAAACATGGCACGATGCCGGTACGAAATTGCAAAAACAAAATGTATTTGAGGACTTTATCGCTGCCGCGGAATACTTAATAGCCAACAATTATACCACCTCTAAATATTTAGCATTGCGTGGTGGATCAAATGGTGGGTTATTAGTTGCTGCTGTTATGACACAGCGCCCAGATTTAGCTAAAGTTGTTTTACCAGCAGTTGGTGTTTTAGATATGTTGCGCTACCATACCTTTACAGCGGGAGCAGGTTGGGCGTACGATTATGGCACTGCCGAAGACAGCAAAGCCATGTTCGATTATTTAAAAGCATACTCGCCCTTACACAATATAAAAACAGGTGTTGCATATCCTGCCACACTAATAACAACAGGCGATCATGACGATAGAGTGGTGCCAGCCCACAGTTTTAAATTTGCAGCCGAATTACAGGCTAAACAAACCGGCAACAACCCTACTTTAATTAGAATTGAAACCAATGCTGGCCATGGTGCCGGAACACCTGTTAGTAAAACCATAGCCCAATATGCAGATATTTTTGGATTTACCTTATACAATATGGGGTATACGCCTAAAAATTAAACACTAATAATACCTGCTAAATTTAGCCAAAGCATTTTTTATGTTATTTTTGTTAACCTATGCTACACGTAAAAAACCTAACCTTTTCTTATGACAAAAGCCCTATTTTAAAAGCTATTTCTTTTAAGGCAAAACAAGGCGAACATGTGGCTATTATAGGAGAAAGTGGCTCTGGAAAAAGCACCTTATTAAAGGTTTTATATGGAGAGTACGATTTAGATGAAGGGCATATTTTTTGGCATGATGAAGAAATTTTAGGTCCAAAATACAACCTTGTTGTTGGTTACGATTTCATGAAATATGTCGCACAAGAATTTGATTTAATGCCATTTATAACGGTTGAAGAAAACATAGGTAAATTCCTGTCGCGTTTTTATCCAGAAGAAAAACAAAAACGTACTGACGAATTACTAGAAGTTGTCGAGCTTACTAAGTTTGCTAAAACAAAAGTAAAAACACTTAGCGGCGGCCAAAAACAACGTGTTGCTTTAGCACGCGCTTTAGCCAAACAACCCGAAATTATTTTGCTAGACGAGCCTTTTAGCCACATCGATAATTTTAAAAAACAAAGTCTTCGTAGAAGTGTTTTTAAATACTTAAAACAAAACAATATTACCTGCGTTGTTGCCACGCATGATAAAGAAGATGTTTTAGGTTTTGCAGACCGTATGATTGTTTTAAACAATCATAAAATTGCAGTTAACGATTACCCCGAAACACTTTATAAAAACCCTAAAACACCTTTAATTGCGTCCTTTTTTGGCGAGTTTAATGTCATTAACAACAACATAGTTTATGCACACCAATTAAAAGTAGTTGAGCATTCAAATTTAAAAGTGGTTGTTAAACATTCCTATTTTAAAGGGCATTATTATTTAATTGAAGCCGACTTACACGGTAAAGCCCTGTTTTTTGAATATAGCAAGCAAGTTAGCGAAGGCAGTATATTATTCCTAAAGGTAATCGAAGACTACCATATCTAGCCAAATAGAGCCCTATACATGTTTGCTAAAAGAACTTTAAACCATAACGAATTAGCTTTTGTTTCTAGCCAAATAAACAGAACCAAAAAGCTATTATTAGGCATGTTCGTTATACTTGCTGTAATAATAACTATTGTTGCGATAGTAATTTATAGCGAAGAAGACGAAAATCATGTGGTTATTAACATCATGTTTGGCGTTTTAATAATGCTCTTATATGGTATTAATTGGTTTGTAAAAGGCTATAGAGAACATGTAATAGACCCTACAATATATAAAGCAACTGGTTATTACGAACGTATTTATGAGCAACACGGGAAATATGGAAGATATTACGACACCATAAACGGAGCCAAAGTAAAAATACCATGGCATTGGCGGAAATACTTAAAATCAATAAAAAACGAATCCTTTAGCTATGAGTATATTGTTAGAGATGGGGTTGTGGCTATTAATGAAGGCGCTGCAAATTATATCGTTACTATTAACGACACCTTGTCTTTGGATTATGAAATTAAAAATGGTCTTAAAAAAGCCAAACCACTTTCGTTTTTAAACATAGTAAGCGTTATATTAATTATTCCTGTAACTATAGCACTTTTTGCAAATAGAGATATAAAATACCTTAAAGACATTTGGCAACTTACACAAACAAAGGAAGACATTCTTATTTTAAATAATGCCCAAGAGTTAACCACACTTCAAGGATCAAGGTATATACAACTACATAACGCTTGGGTTTACCAGTTTAAACGCCCTTACGATTTTAATGGCGAAAACTATGTGCTTACTCAAGCAGAACGCGACCACATTTATAACAATCCATCTTCTGGAGCATATTATCGTTATTATTTTAACCCCAAACACCTTAAAAAGCCCGAGAGAGAAAGCTTCAAAAACCAGCTAAAAAATAATATGGATAAATTCGGGTTTAAAAAAAATATAGATTCTAGCCTTTGGGAAAAATCTTTGGATGAAGCTTATAAAATACAGTTAAGAGATTTTAATAACCGCTTATATAAAGCCAAAAGACTAGATTCTATTTTAAACGTTTTAAAACCCAAAACACCCCTTTTTAAACTATACGACAATTGTTTTAATGCACCCGAGGAAAGCACGTATTCTATTAAAGCTAGTTTAGAAAAAACATTTGTAGTTAGTGGTTTTTATAACCCAAAAACTAAAACCATTTTAAGTTTTGAAGAACAAGATAAAGTAAAAAAAGACCTTAAAAACATTCTCGTTTTTGTTGGCATTTGTGCAGTACTAGTTATGGCTTTTTTAATAACCATTTACAAAATAGTAAGAAACACAATTATTAAAAGAAACCTTGTAGAAGCCCAACTAAATACTTTTTCTGGACCAGAAAGACTAGAGCGATAAACCAGCTTTACAACACCTCTTTAACAACAAACCCTATGCTTCGAAAAGCAATAGACTCGTTAACCTCTTTCCCCATTAATAACTGCCCAATAGGCGTATTAGGAGAAATAGCGTAAAATTTGTCCTTGTTAACTGTTAATTCTCCTGCGCTAATAGCCAAATAATAATTAGCTTTTGTGGTATATACCACGCTTCCTAAACCAATTGTTTTAGAGTTTTTTTCGGTACTAATTTTAGACAGCGCTTCTTTAACCTTTACTATTTCGGCCAGTTGATTTCCTGCTTTTTCGCGCTCTAGCTGAAGCATAGCACGACCGGTTTCATGCTTATCGCCTGCGCTACTTTTAGTTTCGCTAGTTAAGGATTCTTGAATTTCGGTTATGGTTTTTTGCACCGTTAACAGTCTGTTTTCTATAAACTGAAAACAGGCGTTATATAGGTTTTGCTTTATATTTAAAGGACTACTCATTTGTTTTAAAATCTAAGGTTCCAAAATAAACCATTTGTTTTACAATCCAGTGTTTTCTAGAGCTTATATAAGTAGTTGCTGGATGTGCAATGTATTTACGCGGATTTGGTAAAATAGCAGCAATTGCGGCGGCTTCTTGTTTAGCTAATTGAGATGCTGGTTTTTTAAACCAATATTGCGAAGCGGCTTCTATACCGTAAACACCATTTCCCATTTCTATACTATTCAAATATACCTCTAGAATGCGCTTTTTAGTCCAAATTTTTTCTATTAAAAACGTAAAATAGGTTTCCAAGCCTTTGCGCAACCAACTACGCTGTGGCCATAAAAACACATTTTTTGCCGTTTGTTGGCTTATGGTACTTCCGCCTTTAACAGCGTTTCCTTTTTTATTGTTTTTGTATGCTTTTTCTATGGCTTTTAAATCGAAACCATTGTGATTTAAGAACAATTGGTCTTCGCTACAAACCACAGCCAATTGGGCGTTTTTTGAAATATTTTCCATGGCCACCCATTGGTGTTTCCAAACTACATCTTCACCGTTTTGATATTGCTCGATACTTCTAATTACCATTAATGGCGTAGCCGGAACAGGCACCTTTTTATACAAGAACACTATAGCTATAGAAAGTACTACCAACCAGAAGATCGTTTTTAAAACAAATCGAAAAAATCGTTTTAGCAAATTCTCGCGATGCTTTTTATCTTTTAACGCCATTATACCAACTCCGCTAATTCTTTACCTATTAAACTACCAATTGCAACACCCATACCGCCAAGTCTTACACCACAAAACACATTAGTGCTTAGTCGTTTTACAACGGCTCGTTTTTGGCTTCCAACACCCATAATGCCGCTCCATCTGTGTTCAATTTCAAAAGCTGTTTCTGGTAAAATGGTGGTTTTTAGTAGAGTTTCTAAGTGGTTTTGTATTAAGGCTGTTTGTTTAAACACGGTGGTTTCTTCGGTTTTAAAATCTAAATTTCGGCCACCACCAAGTAGAACTCTATTATCTATATTCCTGAAATAATAATAACCTTTATCTAAATGAAACGTGCCTTTTAGTCTTAAATTATTTATGGGTTTGGTTATTAGCACTTGTGCTCTTGCTGGCTTTACATGTTCTTTGATTAACTGTGATGCAAACCCGTTGGTAGCAATAAGCAGTTTTGATGATGAAAACTCAAACTGATTGGTTTTTATTTTTACCGAATTGGCAAATTCTAAAAACTGCTCCACTTGCACATTATTTAAAATTTTTATGCCTTTAGAATACACTTTTTCCAATAAGGCCTCCATCATTTTTCCGGTATCTATTTGCCCTTCAAACTTATTAAAAACATATTGGTTATTTATGTTTTTGAAATTGAAACTATTGTGTTTTATACTGAAAACATCGCTTTTAAAAAGCGGTTTTAGCCATGTATTAATGGCTTCTCTTTTGGATATACAATCTTGAAATAGGGTTTGATTAGAGTTTAAAAACAACTCGTAACCGCCTAATTGCTTAAAATTAATTTTTTGATCGCCTAGGGTTTGCCTTAATACGTTTAAGCCCTTTACACGTTTTTGAATGAGTTGAAGGACTTCTGGCTTGGTATGTGTTTTTAAATCGTCGAGTATTTCACTTAGACTTCCAAAACAGGCAAATCCTGCATTTTTGGTACTAGCACCTTGTGGTAAGGTTCCTTTTTCGAGGATTAGAATTTTGGCTTTTGGAAACTTAGCTTTTAATTGTAAGGCACAGTTAAGACCTACAATACCACTACCAACTATGCAGTAATCGATATTTGAGAGCCATGATTTTATTTCCCAATATGAAAGGTTCATGAAGCTAAGTTATTATTTTTAATTGAAGTTGGTTACTGTCTTATGTTTTTGTAAAGTTTAAGTACTTATCTAAAATCTACTTTAATTTAAAAGGTTCTGAATACCAACTAATTATTTTGTCGTTTTTGTGTGTAATGTTTTAAATTAGGTGGTCTTTATTCAGAACGGGTCGCAGAAAAGCCTAACGGTTATTCTTATGTTTAGGTGAGGGATCTAGAAGCCTGCATGTTTGTAAGTAGGTAACAAAAAAAGCAAACCTATTTCTAGATTTGCTTTTTTATTTTAAAATGCTAAATGGGTTTATTTAGCTTCTGCGTAACGTTTTTCTACTTCGTTCCAGTTAACTACATTAAAAAATGCGCTAATGTAATCTGGACGACGGTTTTGGTAGTTTAGGTAGTATGCGTGCTCCCAAACATCTAACCCTAAAATTGGAGTTCCTCCACAACCAATTCCTGGCATTAATGGATTGTCTTGGTTTGGTGTAGAGCAAATTTCTAATTTACCACCTTTGTGTACACATAACCATGCCCATCCAGAACCAAAACGTGTTCCGGCAGCTTTAGAGAAGGCCGCTATAAACTCGTCTTTAGAACCAAAAGTAGCATCGATAGCGTTTTTTAATTCGCCAGATAATCGTCCTCTATCTTCTGGATTTAAAACATCCCAGAATAAAGAGTGGTTGTAAAATCCACCACCGTTATTTCTAACTGCGCCGTTATCTAAATCTAAATTTTCTAGAATATCGTTAATTGATTTTCCTTCTAAATCTGTTCCTGCAATGGCATTATTTAAGTTGTTTGTGTATCCTTGGTGGTGCTTAGTGTGGTGTATTTCCATGGTTCTAGCATCAATATGAGGCTCTAAAGCATCATAAGCATATCCTAATTTCGGTAATTCGAAAGCCATAATTTTTTTTGTTTTTAGTATTTATATTTATTTTAATTCAAATTTACGGATAAAACAGGTTAATAAAAAATAATTAATTGTTATCAACTCATTGATAGTTTTTATATTGTAACAAATCATTCTTTATGCAGGAAACACATCCTTTTAGTATTTATAATGCTTCTGCCGGTAGCGGGAAAACCTATACCTTGGTTAAAGAGTACTTAAAAATACTTTTTAAGTCTAACCACCCAGAGCCTTTTAAACGTATACTGGCTATTACGTTTACCAATAAAGCGGTTGCCGAAATGAAAGGGCGTATTGTGGAGATGCTTAAAGCGTTTTCTAATCCTGCTGTTTTAAATGAGCCAACTCCAATGTTTAAGGATCTTTGTGAGGAATTGCAAATGGAACCTGGTGTGCTTCGAGAAAAATCGGATCAGTTATTAAATACAATTTTACATAATTATGCCGCTTTTGATATTTCGACCATTGATGGTTTTACCCATAAAGTAATACGAACATTTGCCCATGATTTAAGATTGCCTTTAAATTTTGAAGTTGAGTTAGACCAAGATTCTTTATTAACCGAAGCTGTAGATAGTTTAATAGCTAAGGCAGGAAATGATGATGAGCTTACCAAAATTTTGGTTGATTTTGCTATTGAAAAAGCTGATGATGATAAGAGTTACGATGTGGCTTTCGATTTTAATAAAATTGCTAAACTTTTAGTAAAGGAAAACGATTTGCCTTTTATTGATACGCTAAAAGATAAAACCTTAGCCGAATTTAAGGTACTTAAAGTGCAATTACGAAAGGAAATTGCTACGGTAGAAAAAGATATTGTTGAAAATGCCAAAACGGTGCTCGACTTAATAGCGCAATCTGGCCTAGAGTTTAAAGATTTCTCGAGAAGCACGTTACCAAACCACTTTTTAAAAGCCTCGAATTTAGAGTTTTCGGGTATTTACAATAATAATCTAGAGGAAAATATTATTGAAAGACAGAAAATTTATGCAAAAACTGCAAAACCTGAAATATCAAATGCCATTGATGCTTTATTACCTGAAATAGAATTGAGATATAAAACGAATAAAATAAATGTTTTTCATGTTAAGTTTTTAAGAGCTTTTTATAGAAATATAACGCCGCTTTCGGTTTTAAATGCCATAAATACTGAGTTAACGGCTTTAAAGGAGGAGCAGAATAAAATGCTAATCTCGGAGTTTAATGCTATTATTAGCAAAGAGATTGCGGGACAACCTACACCGTTTATTTACGAACGCTTAGGCGAAAAGTTTAAGTATTATTTTATTGATGAGTTTCAGGATACCTCGGTTATGCAATGGGAAAATTTAAAACCCTTGTTAGATAACTCGCTTTCTGGTATAAACGGTAGTACCATGTTAGTTGGTGATGCTAAACAGGCCATTTACCGATGGCGTGGTGGTAAGGCGGAGCAATTTATGGACTTGTTTAATTTAAAGGACAAGCCTTTTCAAATAAACCAAGTTGTTAAACATTTAGAAGCTAATTACAGAAGCTTTAAAGCTGTAGTAAATTTTAATAATGGGTTTTTTAAATTTTTGGCAAGCAGCTTTTTTAATGAGGTAGATCATCAAGAGCTTTACCAAAATTCTTCACAGCATATAACCAGTGAAAATGAAGGGTTTGTTAAATTGTCTTTTTTAGACCTAGAAGCAGATGATCAAAGAGATGAACTGTTTCCTGAAGCGGTTTTAAAAACCATAAATTCATGTTTAGAGAATGGGTTTAAATTGGAAGATATTTGCATTTTAGTAAGAAAGAAAAAAGAAGGTGTTATGATTGCCGATTATTTGAGTCAGCACAAAATATCTATAATTTCTTCTGAAACGTTATTGATTAATAATTCCCCCGAAGTTGTTTTTATAAATAACGTTTTAGCGCTTTTAGTGCAGCCAGAAAACAACGATATTAAAATTCAAATTTTAAACCATTTAACCGCACTTTTTAATATTGAAGAAAAGCACGATTTTTTCACTGCACATATTGGTATGCCAACCGATGAGTTGTTTAAAAGCCTGGAGACTTATAATGTGTTTATAGATGCTAACATGTTATTACAACGTCCGCTTTACGATGTAGCCGAAACGATTGTAAGAGCTTTTGGTTTGGTTAAAACATCCAACGCTTATATTCAGTTTTATTTGGACGTTGTTTTAGATTTTTCAATGAAAAAAGGCTCTGATGTTTCGGGGTTTTTAGATTATTTTGAAAAGAAAAAGGATAATTTAAGTATTATATCTCCCGAAGGTCAAGATGCGGTGCAGATTATGACTATTCATAAATCCAAAGGTTTAGAGTTTCCTGTGGTTATTTTCCCTTATGCCGATTTGGATATGTACCGAGAGTTAGAACCCAAAGAATGGTTTAGTTTAGATAAGGAAAAGTATAATGGTTTTTCTAGCACACTTTTAAATTATAATAAAGATTTCGAGCATTTTGGAGAAGAAGGTCTACGAATTTTTAATAAGCATCAATCCGAACAAGAGTTGGATAGTATAAATGTGCTGTATGTGGCTTTAACGCGACCTGTAGAGCAGTTACATATTATATCTTCTAAAGATATTTCGGCCAAAGGCGAGGTTAGCAATAAAAAGTATTCCGGATTATTAATTAGTTATTTGCAACATTTGGGCTTGTGGCAAGATTCGGAACTTGAATACAGCTTTGGCAAGCCTGAAAAGACATTGGAACCTGTTGAACGTAAAAAAGAAACATTTACCCAAGAGTCTTTTATATCAACAGCTAAAGAAGACCATAATATAAATGTCGTTACAAAGTCTGGTTTATTATGGGATACTAACCAGCAGGAAGCCATCGAGAAAGGAAATTTGATCCATAACCTTATGGCGAAAATTGAAACTGTAGATGATGTAAATGCAGTTCTGCAAGACTTTGTAAAGGATTCTGCAATACAAAAAGAACAAATTAAGCTACTTAAGGATACTGTTTTACAGATAATTAATCACCCAAAACTAAAAACATATTATACAAAAAGTAATACCATATATAATGAGCGCGATATTATTACTAAAGATGGCATTATTATAAGACCAGACAGGGTTATTGTAAATTCTGAAAATGAAGCAGTAATTATAGATTATAAAACGGGTTCTGAAGATATAAAATATGCGCAGCAGTTACAATCCTATCAAGATGTGCTAGAAGAAATGGGTATTCGAGTTAAAAAGAAAGTTCTTGTATATGTAAATGATACTATATTAGTTAAGGAGTTGTAGTTGTGTAACTTACAAAACAATCCGGTTTTTAAAGAAAACCTGTTGTTTAAAAATTTTATTAATATATAAGGACTAAGCAAAATGCTATGCTTGTGCACAAAATTAAAATGTTTTGATATTTTAGATCACGAATTAGCTGGTTTATGTCGTTTAAGGGCTTTAATTTATTGTTTATATGCGTTTTATTTAGGTGGGCTTTGTTGTAGGAATCTTTTTTTTAGGGTAAATTTAGTGCAGCTTGAAATGTACTGTAACTCATGGTAGCCCTCGTAAAACAAGACTTACATAAGATGTTGTAGGTGTTAGTTAGTGTAGATGAAGTACCTAAAGTTATCTAAATTCATTATGAACTATCGACGAACTACTTGTTTATCCTATTTTTTTATATATTTGTCTTTGTTAATAACATTTAACAACTTACTTTTGCAGTAAATTTAACACTTAAAATTAAACTTTTGAATATGAAAAATCTTAGCAGATTATTGTTCGCTATGTTGCTTGTACTTGGTTATAGCAACGTTAATGCGCAAGACCAAAACAACCCATGGCAAATTTCTATAGGGGTAAACGCAGTTGATTTCTATCCTACTGGAGAAGGAGCACTTTCTAAAGGCGGTTTCGCTAGTGAGTCTTTTGGAGAAGAATTTGCAAATGCAACAGATCACTGGAACGTTTTACCTTCTTTATCAACGATCTCTGTATCAAAATATTTAAGTGATGGTTTTTCTTTTGGAATTACTGGTTCTTTAAATAAAATTGAAAAATATGGTGATATTAGTGTAAATCCTGATGTAACCAATGAGGTTTCAGATTTTTCTTACTATGGTGTAGATGGTACAATTAAATACAATTTTATTGAAGGTACGACTTTAGATCCTTTTGTTGGTCTAGGTGGTGGTTACACTTGGGTTGATGAAATTGGAGCTGGTACTTTAAATGGAACTTTAGGTTTAAACGTATGGTTTAACGAAAACATAGGTTTAACTGTTCAAACATCTTACAAACATGCTTTTGAAGATTACTTAGATACACACTTCCAACATTCTGCTGGTATCTCTATCAAATTTGGTGGAACTGATACTGACGGAGATGGCATATACGACAAGGATGATGCTTGTCCAGAGGTTGCTGGTTTAGAAGCTTTCAACGGGTGTCCTGATACTGATGGTGATGGAATCGAAGACAGTAAAGATGATTGTCCTAACGAAGCTGGTTTAGCTGAGCTTAACGGATGTCCTGATACTGACGGTGATGGTATTGCTGATAACAAAGATAACTGTCCTACAGTTGCTGGTTTAAAAGCATTAAACGGTTGTCCTGATGCTGATGGTGACGGTGTAACTGATGCTGATGATAAATGTCCTAACGAAGCTGGTCCTTCTGCAAACAAAGGATGTCCTTGGGCTGATAAAGACGGTGACGGTGTACTAGATAAAGATGATAAGTGTCCAGAAGTTAAAGGTACTGTTGCAAACAACGGTTGTCCAGAAGTAACTCAAGCTGTTCAAGCAACACTTAACGCTTACGCTAAAACAATCTTATTTGATACAGGTAAATCAACAATTAAAGCACAATCTGCTGCTGTATTATCTGATATTATTGCTATCCTTAAAGAATACCCAACTGCTAAATTTACAGTTGAAGGTCATACTGATAGCGTTGGTAGCGATACTTTAAACCAGAGATTATCTGATTCTAGAGCTAATTCTGTAAAAGAATATTTAGTAGAGAACGGTATTGATGCTTTCAGATTATCTGCACTTGGATATGGAGAGTCTAGACCAATCGATTCTAACAAAACTAGAGCTGGTAGAGCAAACAACAGACGTGTAGAAATTAATTTAGCTAAATAAGAATAGCTAGTTAAATTTTAAACAAATAAGTTTACAAAAAACGCTTCGGATATCCGAAGCGTTTTTTATTTTTATACAATGACAACTTTCATTCACGATGTTTTAAAAGATTTACAAAACGATAATCAGAATATTTCTGAATTGACTTTTGTTTTACCCAGTAAAAGAGCAGGACTCTTTTTAAAGCATCAGCTTGCTGAGGTTGTAGAGCAAACCATTTTTGCGCCCGAGATATTAAGTATAGAAGAGTTTGTTGAAGATTTAGCACAGATAAAATCAACCTCTAATACAGAGCTTCTTTTCGAGTTTTATTCCATTTACATCCAATTAACAAAAAAAGAACAAGCAGATTCTTTTGAGTCTTTTTCAAATTGGGGACAAATTTTACTTCAAGATTTTAACGAAATAGACCGCTATCTTATTCCTCAAGAAAAAATATTCAATTATTTAAGTAGTATCCAAGATTTAAATCATTGGTCGTTAGAGGAACCTCAAACCGATTTTATTAGAAATTATTTAGCCTTTTGGAAAAAACTTTATGGTTATTACAATGCGTTTTCAAAGCACTTACTAAACAAAAAAATAGGCTATCAAGGTTTAATATATCGAAAGGCGGTTAATAATCTAGAAAGCTATATTAAGAACAACGCTAAAAGGAAGCACGTTTTTTTGGGCTTTAATGCGTTAAACACATCCGAGGAAACCATAATTCAAGAGTTATTAAAAAATAAGCTAGCAAGCATTTATTGGGATGTAGATCGTGTTTTTATGGATAATAAAAAACATGATGCCGGCCTATTTACAAGGCAACACAAAAATAATTGGCCCTTTTTTAAGCAAAATCCGTTTAATTGGATTGCCGAAAATTACTCTAAGGAAAAAAATATTTCTGTATTTGGTGTTCCTAAAAATATAGGGCAAGCGAAACATATTGGCAGTATTTTAGAATCCTTACAAAAAACCAACGGTTCGTTAAAAAATACGGCTGTTGTACTAGGCGATGAAAACTTGTTAATACCTGTGCTTAATTCATTGCCATTAAGCATTGATGCTTTAAATGTTACTATGGGATTTCCATTAAAGTCAATTCCCTTAACCTCCCTTTTTGAAGTTCTTTTTCAATCGCATAAAACCAATTCAAGTTTATTTTATTTTAAAGATGTTGTTAAAATAATATCTCATCAATTTATAAGGCCATTATTTTTTATTGATGGTGTAGACAATGCAGCTTTAATAATTCAAACTATCGATAAAAATAACCTAGTATACTTAAACAAGGAACGTTTATATAAAATTGCTAAATCGTGCGATACTACCATAGATTTACTATTTTCTAATTGGGATAACGCTATTTCATTTGCGCTAGAAAATATATTTAAATTAATACTTGCTATAAAGGCTAATCTGGATAAGGAGAAAGCATCTAATTTATTACAATTGGAATATGTTTTCCGTTTTAACGAATTATTTACCGAGCTTAAGCGATTAAATGAGGAGCATCAGCATATTAAAGATATTGCTACATTATTTAGTGTTTATAAAGAGCTGTTAAGTACCGAAACGCTAGATTTTCAAGGCGAACCATTACAAGGTTTACAAATTATGGGCATGCTAGAATCTCGTGTTTTAGATTTTGAAACCGTAATTATAGCCTCAGTAAACGAAGGTATTTTACCCGCAGGAAAAAGCAATAACTCCTTTATTCCTTTTGATGTTAAACTAGAAAATAAGTTACCCACATTTAAAGAAAAGGACGCTGTGTACACCTATCACTTTTATAAGCTTTTACAACGCGCTAAAAATATTTATATTACTTATAACACCGAGGCCGATGTGCTAACTGGAGGAGAAAAAAGTAGGTTTATTACGCAACTAGAGTTAGAGGGTATACATAAAATTAATAGTAAAATAATAACACCTCAAGTTCCGCAAATTGAAAAGGAATTAAACGTGGTAAAAAAGAATAGTGATTTACAACAGAAATTAATAGAAGTCGCTAAAAGCGGATTTTCACCTTCATCGTTAACCAATTATATTAGAAACCCTATCGATTTTTATTATCAGAAAGTGTTAAAAATTAGAGAGCATAACGATGTTGAAGAAACGGTTGCTGCAAATACATTGGGAACGGTTGTTCATAATACCCTGGAGGATTTTTATAAACCTTTTGTTGGTAAATTTTTGACTATTGAAGCGGTTAAAAAATTAAAACTCGGTATAGAAAAAAGAGTCACTTATCATTTTAAAAATGAATATAAGGAAGGCGATATAACAAAAGGTAAAAACCTTATTATCTATGAGATTGCTAAGCGCTATGTAAATAACTTTTTAGATCTTGAAATAAAAGCATTAAAGGCTGGAGATCAAATAAAGATTATAGCTATTGAGGCCGATAACGATATTGAAATTAAAATCCCAGAGCTTAATTATCCTGTTAGATTAAAAGGTAAGGTTGATAGGGTAGACGAGTGCAACGGTATTATTAGAATTATTGATTATAAAACGGGTAAAGTAGAGCAAAATCAAGTGGAAATTGCTTATTGGGAAGATCTTACAACAGATTATAAAAAATACAGTAAGAGTTTTCAAGTGCTTACTTATGCTTATATGATGAATCAATCTGGAGCAATTAATTTACCTATTGAAGCTGGAATTATATCATTTAAAAATTTGAATAAAGGATTTTTAAAATTTGCTAAAAAAGAAAGTGTTTCTAGTAGAAGTAAAGATGCTTTAATTACCATTGATACTTTAGCTTGTTTTGAAGCGGAACTTAAAAACCTAATAATTGAAATTTGTAATCCTGAGATAGATTTTACCGAAAAAGAAGTATAAAAATGATTATAACAAAGAATAGTATTATTCCTGGAAAGCACAATAAACCTATCCTTACCGATGTTTTTTATAACCAAGACCATGCGCAAAAACCTGTGGTTATATTTTGCCATGGCTATAAAGGTTTTAAAGATTGGGGCTGTTGGGACTTAATGGCAAAAGCGTTTGCAAAGGCAGGTTTCTTTTTTATAAAATTTAACTTTTCGTATAACGGTGGAACGGTAGAGCAACCTATAGATTTTCCCGATTTAGAAGCCTTTGGGAATAATAACTACACCAAAGAGTTAGATGATCTAGAATCGGTTATCGATTGGATTAGTAAGCATACCAAATGTCAAGCAGAAATTAATACCAACAATATTAATTTGGTAGGACACAGTAGAGCTGGAGGTATTGTAACTATAAAGGCCGAAGAAGACAATCGAATTAATAAGGTAATAAGTCTTGCTGGTGTTTGCGATTTCGGAAAAAGGACAGCTACCATTGGGAATTTAGAAGAGTGGAAAAGAGATGGTGTTAAATACGTATTAAACGGTCGTACCAAACAACAAATGCCTCACTTCTATCAGTTTTATGAAAATTTTGTAGCCAACGAAGAGCGATTAACAATTAAACGGGCGGTTTCCAATTTAAAAATACCGTATTTAATTATTCATGGCGATGCCGATACAAGTGTTTTAATTGACGAGGCTTATCATCTTAAAAAATGGAATTCTAACAACCTTTTAAAAGTAATTGAAGGCGCTAATCATGTTTTTGGAGGTTCACATCCTTGGCCAAAAGATACTTTGCCAAAGGCGTTAAAAGAAGCGTTAATAATAAGTATTCAGTTTTTAAATAATTAAAACTAACGCTTTATGGTGGAGAAGATCGGATTCGAACCGACGACCTCTTGACTGCCAGTCATGAATTTGCTTATATGTTATATATATGTTTGTTGTTTAACAAGCTTAAAAATAGTTGTTTGGTGTAAATATAGTGCTTTTTGTTAATATCTGTTATTTGTTTATTAATATTATTTGTGGGCAAATCGTGGGCAAATGGTTATATTTGTTTTAAATAAAAGGCAATGATTTACAGAATATCAATAGTATTAGATCGTAGAGGAAAGACCAGTGATGAATATAAAGACGAAAAATGC
This sequence comes from Algibacter pectinivorans, assembly GCF_900112595.1. Classification (GTDB taxonomy): domain Bacteria; phylum Bacteroidota; class Bacteroidia; order Flavobacteriales; family Flavobacteriaceae; genus Algibacter_B; species Algibacter_B pectinivorans. The sequence goes on from NZ_FOMI01000002.1 coordinate 396,784, forward strand.
CCTGTTAAATTAAGGGTGTTTAGTAAAGCATTTAAAAAAGATAAGCGATACAGTTTAGGTGTTCATTTGACAAATGATGAGTTTAAAAAAATTTGGGTAAACGCTGAAAACAAAAGTTTAAGAGGTGCAAATAAGGAGATGCGTTTAAAACTTCAAGAATTTGAAACAAGAGCAAATAAAGTTGCTAAGGAAATGAGTGTTTTTGATTTCGCTAAATTTGAAACTAAATATTTTCGTAAATCTACCGACCAAAAGAATGTTAAGTATCATTTTGATTTAGTTATTCAGAAGAATTTAAAAAATGATAAAATCGGAACGGCCGAAAGCTACAAATACACGTTAAAATCATTAACGCAATTTATTGACAAAGACAATACAAAAGAGGATGCAAGTAAAATTGATAAACTAACTTTTACAACTATTACGGCTGACTGGTTAAAAGAATATCAAAATTTTATGATCTCTAAAGGCAAAAGCTTTACAACCGTTGGAATTTACACAAGGACTTTAAAGGCTGTTTTTAACAACGCTATTAGAGCAAATGACTTAAACAGAGAATATTACCCTTTTGGATTAACAAAAGATAATAAATACAAGATACCACGAAGTAAGAAAGTAAAAAAGGCGTTAAATTCTGCTCAGTTAAAAACGCTGTTTGATACTGAGGTTACAAATGATAACGAACAACAAGCCAAAGATTTTTGGTTTTTTAGTTATGCTAGCAACGGAATGAATTTAAAAGATATTGCGCTTTTAAAATATTCAGATATTAAAGAAGATTATTTCACTTATTACAGAGCTAAAACCTTTGATAAAACAGCCGAAAAAACAGAAATTAAAATCTACTTAACAGACTTTACAAAAAGCATTATTTCAAAGTATGGTAGTGAGTTAAAAACTGGTTTTGTGTTTAACATCATATCTAAAGAAGATACACCTGAAACACAGTACAAGAAAATTAAAAACTTCACTCGATTAATTAACGACCATATTAAAAGAATAGCAAAAGCAAACGATTTACCGAACGATATTTCTACTTATTGGGCTAGACATTCATTTGCCACTAATTCAGTCCGTAAAGGTGCTAGTATGGAGTTTATAAGCGAGGCATTAAATCACAGTGATCTAAGTGTTACAAAAAATTATTTTGCAGGTTTTGAAGATGAGGCAAAAAAAGATTTCGCAAACAGTTTACTCGATTTTTAACTAAAAAAAAGGTTTTTAAAAAGCATCATTTTTTGCATTTTTTGCACACAATAGAATTTTACATTATGGATTTACATAAAAATATAGATGAGTTTATTTTATTGATTTCAGATATTAGGAATATTTCACCTGAAGACTTTGCTGCTTATTATCCTATAAAAAATAAAAGATGGAACCCGAATAATTTAAGCATTTCAGAAATTGAAAATCATTTTTCTAGCCTACAAAAATTTAATATTTCTGAAAATTGGAATGGGTTTATTTCTTTAACATCTAAAATTTATTTAATCTATGAAGTATTTGATAAGCTGCCAATTGAGGATAAAAACATATTTATAAATTATTTTGCTATAATAACTAAAGATGCACATTTTAAAACTCACTCTTTTGTAAGTGATAAAACTTTATCAAAAAAAGAATATTATAATTTATTAAGCATCTATCAGATATTTTTTGATAATTTATTATTTGATGTTTTGAATGAGTTAAAAAATCTAACGCATACTTCTTTGGTGGAACCTGGAGCGACACAAGATAAAGGAATTACACCTAAACCTGAATTTACATTTATTAATAACTTTGATAAAGTAGAACCTTTAAAAGTATTCAATTACTTTAAAATAAATTTAGTAGACAAAAAATATCTAACTATTGAACAGCTTGAAAACTATCTTTTATTAGCGTTTCAAGATTTAGATTTAACAAAAGAAAAATTTTCATTTTCAAATCTTCACATTGGAAAAGTGAGAACTATTTTTTATAAATACTTTGTTGACGTTGCAAATAAACCGTTTGGCAAAAAAAAGGAATATGCTAATCTTTTAGGAGGGTATTTTAACAGTTTCACAACTGAAAAAGTGATGAATAATTTTGCAGAGGGTTATTAAAACACACTTAAATTATACCGATTTACGTATTTGAATACGCACTTTACGGAAGTGTATAAAACAACGTAACAAACAAATAATTTAGCATTTGTAACAAAAAAACAAGTGCAAAATGAACACATTATCTTTCGATCAATTACCAAACGTAGTCGCTGAACTACAACGAGGGCAAAGCGAAATTTTGGCCTTACTATCTAAAAAAGCAAAACCTCAGCCCGAAATTGAAACACCTATTAATCTTAATGAAGTTTCAGAAATCACAGGCTTAACAAAGCCTACTCTTTACGGTTATGTGCAACGTAATGAAATACCACACAATAAAAAAGGCAATAGACTTTATTTCTTTAAATCTGAAATTGTAGACTGGATAAAAACAGGAAAGCAGAAAACCTTAAAAGAGTTGAAAGCTGAAAATGATGAGTTTTTATCTAACACAAACAAATAAGACTATGAATGTAAAAAACAAACATAGCCTTAAAAATCTTTCAGAGGATTTACAAGCTAAATATACGAAAAAATCTCAAGATGAGATAGTTACAGAGGTTATTAAAACATTTCCAAAACTCAATTTTTTTAAAATTAAGTACAAGGATAACAAGGTTAAAGGTGCAAAATTAAATAAGAGTGATTATATAGTTACTGTAATTGATGAGTTTTTAAAAACGGTAGCTTTAAATAATTGTAATATCTGTATTAAAAACGGTGTTATTTATTTGTATAACGTCCATTATTGGGAGCAAATAGATAAAGCTAAATTTCAAAACTTCTTAGGACGTGCAGCTATAAAGTCCGGTATTGAATTAAACACAGCTAAATATTACGCTTTTAAAGAGCAATTATATAACCAGTTTGTAAGTGCTGCATATTTAGAGCCACCTAAAATCGAAGAGGGAACAACGCTTATAAATTTCTTAAATGGAACTTTTGAAATTACACCTCAAAAGCAAATATTAAGAGATTTTAATTCTAAAGATTTTTTAACGTATCAATTACCGATTGCATACGATCGCGAAGCAAAAGCACCACTATTTAAAAAGTTCCTAGATGAGGTTTTAACGGATATAACAAAACAAAAAGTTTTAGCCGAATATTTAGGTTACATTTTTATAAATCCTAGTGTTTTAAAATTAGAGAAAGTTTTAATTCTGTATGGATCAGGTGCTAATGGAAAAAGCGTTGTTTTTGAGATAGTTAGCGCGTTGTTAGGTCGGCAAAATATTAGTAATTACTCTTTACAATCCTTAACAAATGATAACGGTTATTATCGTGCAAAAATTGGAGATAAGCGTTTAAATTATGCTAGTGAGTTAAACGGGAAAATGGAAACAGACGTGTTTAAGCAAATGATTAGCGGAGAACCTCTTGAAGCTCGTTTACCATACGGAGAGCCTTTTACATTAACTCAATACGCTAAACTAATGTTTAATTGCAATACACTACCAAAGGACGTGGAGCATACTAACGCATTTTTTAGGCGTTTCTTAATACTTCACTTTGATAAAACCATAGCAGAAAAAGACCAAGATAAAGACTTAGCTAATAAAATCATTAACAACGAATTAAGCGGCGTTTTTAATTGGGTTCTAGATGGGTTACAGAGAGTTTTAAAACAAAAAGGTTTTACGTATAGCAAGGCTATTGAATCAATGAAAGAGGCTTATGAAAATGAATCGGATAGCGTTAAATCGTTTATTGATGAATATGGTTATAAGTCTAGTTTAAACAGGACTACACTTGTTAAAACTATGTACGACCAGTACCGAAATTATTGTTTCGAGGATGGGTTTAAGTCGGTTAATAAAACCAATTTTAAAAAGCGTTTAAATCATCATAAATTATATGTTAAACGTGCGGCCGCTGGTTACGTGGTTAGCGCGGCAATATAACACCTATTAATATTATGAAATTCAATATATGGGTTAACGCCCCCTAGGTTTTATATGCTTAAATCTGAACGCATAAAAAGGCATTTCATTTGCCACTAATCCCCACAATAAATACAATTAATACGCCCAAAGCGGCACTAAAATATAACAAGATGACAAAGATACTATTACAACATGACATAGCAGCTGAGCAAAGATTTATTGAAAATATTTCCTCTATTGCTGAAATGCTTAACGAAGTCAAAAACGAGCTTTCAAAACAAAAAGTAAAGCATAATTTAAAATTATCAGAGTTACAAGATGGTGAGTTTATTAAACATTTCACCAGCTACCACGAAGCAGAACAAAATAAGTGTTTACCAGATGCAGATTTTAGCGAATATTTAAAGCTATGTAAAATTAACACCGCTCAACTTGAAGAATTAGAAACACTTTACAATCACCGTTTAAATGTGGCCTATAGCTTTTACACTCACAACCACGATTATTGGCAAGGTATTGAAGACAGAGCTGGCCGCTTAAATCCTAGTTTAATAGAGAAGCTAAAAGAAGCACCAAACCAAAAGCAATACAATTTGGATGACTTTTTGAAAATCTCAAAAGACACTTATAAGGTAACTGTAAACCCTGAATTTTTCAAACTGTACTTAACAAATGAAAATCAGGCCACGCAAATTGATGAGGTCAAAGAAATAGTAAAAATTGCTAAGAAGCGCAAAACTAATATAAATGATACTTTAAAAATGACTGGATCAATTGTTAAGAGCCTAAGCAATGATTATAAAATAACTTTCGATAATGAACAAATTTTAAATATTAAGTAGATGCAAGAGATAACACTAAAAGAACATACGCGCGCCGAATTAGAAATACAAATGGTTAAAAATGCTGAATTTGGTTTTTTACCAGTTGGTAACGTCGTAAAAAATCAAAACGGTTTATTTGAAATACAGATGGTGAAACATGGAATATAAAAGATGTGTGCATCATAGACCTTGAAGCGGCAATAAATGAAGCTGCAAAAAAGGGTTGGAAGTTAAAAGGACATTTAACACCTTTTGAGGGCTATTTAATAGCGTTACTTTATAAAAGGTAGTTAGTATTTTCTGTTTGTCGTTAAAGGCGTGTATCTTAATGGTATGCGCTTTTTTCATTTGTTATATTGAGTTGTTATATTTTAATAAACCCCAGCGTTAAACCCTTGTAAACCCTAGACTATTTATAACTATTCTTAATAGCAAATCTTATTTATAATCATTACAAATAACTATCAATGTAACAAGGTTGAAATATATGCGGACTGTATATAAAATGCAGCAGCAGAACACATTGCGGAATATTGAGTACTTTTCTAAGTACCTTTTTAACTATCACGTTATCAAGTAGTTACGCTTAATCTAGTCTACTAAAAAGTATTAACCATTAGCCATAAGCAAAGCACCACCACCACACCAACACCATACAAAGCATTTGAGAGCCTTTATATATGTATTGGTATTATAACCACCACAACAGGAACAGCAGCCCCACAGCCACCAATATATAAAGCGTTTAGACCTTTTAATCATGTATTACTACATTATGAACACCACCACCATACAAAGTACTTACAGCCTTTTATATCCACTTAATATATAATACTTATATAGTTTATCACATAGTTATATAGCACGCTTAAAAGAGCTATAATCTAAATAAAAAATTATTACTATATTTAGTGTATGTTTGGTAAGAAAAAAAAGGAGTACAAGCAATACGACCCTAACTGGTGGGTACGTGAAAAATTAATAACTGGCTTAATACTTATGGCAATAGTAGGGGCTTGTATTGGTCTTTACGAGCTAATTAAAATGCTTTTAAAATGACTCTATACGAATTTAATATACTTGATTTAAACGATCGTATGGAAGCCGTAAACCAAAACGGTGTATTTTTAAATAATCATATCACAGAATCGGAAAAATGTAATCTTTATGCAATCGAATTATTTTTTGTTGAGGTGGTTTATAACTCTAACTTAAACAAGATCACAGAAATAAACAGTTTTAAAACTGGCTATCTACTAGATAAGTATTCAAAAAACTTTTAGCGGCAAATGATAATATTAAATAATTAGGTTACTACATATTATTAAGGTTGTGCAAAAAATGTAAAATATGCACCTTTTTAAAAACATTTTATTTTTTTTAAGACTAACTATTATATTGCTAATTCTTTAAAAGCAGGCAAATTGTGGGCAAGTATAAAAATAAAAAAGGCTTCAATCTCTTGAAACCCTTGTTAAAACTGTGGAGAAGATGGGATTCGAACCCACGACCTCTTGACTGCCAGTCAAGCGCTCTAGCCAACTGAGCTACATCCCCTTGTGTATAATTTGCCGTTTTTGCTAATTCAATTTTTAAAAAGAATCCTAACGACTTAAACTTATAAACCGAAATTTACAATAATTCTGGTTCAAAAATAAACATTTTAATGCTTACAAAAGCAAACTAAATAGTTTTAAAACTCATTTTGAATAGTAGAGGATTATATTTGCGGTAACCAATGTGTTTTATGAATACAAACATTAGTTTAAAGCATATCAATAAATTGGCTATTCCGGCATTAATTGCCGGAGTATCAGAGCCCATTTTATCGTTAACCGATGCGGCCATTGTTGGAAATATTCCTGTAAATGCCACCCAGTCTTTAGCTGCTGTTGGTATTGTAACCACCTTTATGTCTATGCTTATTTGGGTGTTGGGGCAAACTAGAAGTGCCATTTCCTCAATAGTGTCGCAATACGTTGGTGCTAATAAGCTAGATAAAATTAAAAACCTGCCGGCTCAGGCTATTTTTATTATAACCTCGCTTAGTATACTTATTATTATTAGCACCTATCCGTTTGCAAAATATATTTTTAAACTATATAACGCCACAGATTTAATTTTAGATTATGCTGTGGTGTATTATAAAATTCGCGTAATAGGGTTTCCTTTTACCTTATTTACAATTGCCGTTTTTGGTGCATTTAGGGGTTTGCAAAACACTTACCATCCTATGCTAATAGCTATTATAGGTGCTACATCAAATATTATTTTAGATATTATTTTGGTGTACGGAATAAATGGTTTTATAAAGCCTATGCATATAGAAGGAGCAGCGTATTCCAGTGTTATAGCTCAAATTTTAATGGCTTTGTTTTCAGCCTATTTCCTGCTTAAAAAAACCGAGATTCCACTAAAACCAAGTTTTCCTTTTAATCCAGAAATTAAACGGTTTTTGTTAATGATTTTAAACCTGTTTATACGCACCATTGCTTTAAACGTAACGTTGTATTATGCAAGTTCTTTTGCAACCAGCTATGGCGCAGCATATATAGCGGCTTACACCATAGCCATAAACTTATGGTTTTTAGGAGCCTTTATTGTCGATGGTTATGCTAGTGCAGGCAATATTTTATCAGGTAAATTATTTGGCGAAAAAGCATACGCAACACTTATAGCGTTAAGTAACGAACTTATTAAATATGGCGTAGTTATTGGCGTTATATTAGGAGTTGTAGGTGGTATGTTATACTATCCTATAGGGCGAATATTTACCCAAGAACCCGAAGTTTTAGCTGCGTTCTATAACGTCTTTTGGCTGGTGCTTGTTATGCAGCCTTTATGTACGTTGGCATTTATTTTCGATGGTATTTTTAAAGGCCTGGGCAAAATGAAATATTTACGTAACGTTCTGTTGTTTTCTACCTTTATTGTTTTTATACCCATATTGTTTTGGTTAGATCATTTAGATTATAAGTTGCATGCCATTTTTATTGCTATTACGTTTTGGATAATAGCACGAGGTGTGCCATTAATTATAAAATTCAGGCAACTATTTTTGCCACTAGCTCAAAACAATTAACTTTGCACCATAGCATAATAAACTAATATGAATCTATTCATTGCTTTACTTCAGCAAGTAGATATTGAAGAAAAAATTAATAATGCACCAGATAAAGGCTACGAAATAGGTGTTTTTATTGGTTCTATACTTCCATTTGTAGTGCTTGTAACATTAGCCTATGTAGTTTACTATTATAACAAAAAAAGAAATAATTAAGCCCTATGGATATCACGAGCATCTTGTCCTTTTTAAGCGGAAGCGGATTATTCCTAATATTAGGAATCGTTTTAGTAATTGTATACTTTGTAAATAAAAGAAAAAGAAGATAATGGCAAATAACATTCGTATTACAAAACAGTTCTCTTTCGAAACCGGTCATGCACTTTATGGCTACGACGGAAAATGTAAAAACGTACATGGACACAGCTACAAACTGTCTGTAACCGTTATTGGACAGCCTATTACAGATACTAATAACGTAAAGTATGGTATGGTAATAGACTTTGGCGATCTTAAAAAAATCGTTAAAGAAGAAATTGTAAACGTATTCGACCACGCCACGGTATTTAATAAAAATACGCCACATGTCGAGTTAGCAAAAGAGTTGCAAGACCGCGGGCATAATGTATTGTTGGTAGACTATCAGCCCACTAGTGAGATGATGGTTTTAGACTTTGCTAAAAAAATAGGTAAGCGATTACCAGGACACATCAAACTACATTCGTTAAAACTTCAAGAAACTGATACCTCGTTCGCACAATGGTATCAGTACGATAATATTTAGAACGCATGTCTGCCGATAGGCAGGTTACCACAGGGGTCGGGCTTTATGCTATACCGGCTGGCAGGCAGGTCTTTTTTGCCATTTGTAGCAGCAATAAAAAGGATGCCGCGGCAATCCCTAACGCGGGCATATTTGCTGAATTTAGTAATTAGTAATAAGCTATTACAGGTTCTGTAAATTTGAGGTTTTTATATGTTTTATACGCGTATTAGGTGCAGTATTTTTTATTCTGCAATCCATTTTTCTTTTCGCTTTTCGGTATCATTTAGCGACAAATAATGAATTGCTAAAGTCAATTGGATATTTGGGTCGTTTAAATCAAATAATTTTTTATCCATGAGTATATGAGTATAATGAATGTCCATAGAATAAAAATCTCCCGAGTCCCAAATCCGTTTAGCATATTTTGCTATTCTTGGATTAGTTTTTCCTAAATCTGTCAAAAATTTTTGATATTTTCCATTTGCATTAGCACAAATACTCTTATACTCATTTTCGCTTGGGTACTCTTTTGATTTACAAAACATCCAAATTTCCTTGAAAGTAGATTCGGAAATTTGTTCATATAGTTTCTTTTGTTTTTCGAAATTTATATTAGCCCAAAATCCATTTCCTGTTGCTTCTAAATATTCGTGTGGTGTTCGTTCGTAACAAGTTTTGAAATCGGAATCCATTTGTAAACACATTTCCGATTTGAAGAATTCCGTTATTTTGTTCAAATCAGCTATTTGTTCTGCCGTAAAATTTTTGTTCAGTTCAGTCACAGAATATTGAATTTTACAAGAGAAATTCAATTGTAAAATTATAACTCCAAATATAAATATTATCGTTTTTCTCATATTACGCACAACTCGCTATACAAAAACTTTTACTACTCATATCTCGCAAACAAAGCATGATATGGAAAGTTTTTTGCTACTGTTGTATTGTAAAGATAATTTTTTTTGAAAGATATGTAATACAAAAAATAATTTCCTGTAAGAACCGAAATTATAGAAAATGAAAAAGGTGAACTAGCGTCCACCTTTTTGCCCCAAATCTACCATAAACTTAACCTACTTATGTTATGGTGATGCAAATATAAAGTACGATTGGCCAACGTAGAAATAATTTAGTTAAACTACGCAATTATTGGCTTAAACGATATATAATTAGTTAATTACGGTTAGTGTGTAAGATTATAAAACGGTGTTTTGGTATTCGTTTTATCGCATAAAAAAAGCCGAACAGAAGTTCAGCTTTTTTTGCCCCAAATCTACCATGAACTTAACCTACTTATGTTATGGTGAGTCCAATTTATGTGTATTTTAAGTACTAAAAATATTTTTTAGATGAAAAGCGTTTTTATGGGTTGAAATACGTATTTTACGGTATAACCACATCCAAATTATTAATTTAATAATTAATAAGCACGTTCTTTATTACCTTCATAAAAGTTAATAAAAGCTCGGTTTACAACTCGATTTCCTCCTACGGTAGGATAATTTCCTGTAAAATACCAATCGCCTAAATGTTCTGGACAAGCTTTGTGTAAATTTTCAACCGATTGAAAAATAATTTTTACTTCAGCTTTAATAGACTCATGACTTAATAATTCAGCTATTTTATCCGATATTTCTTCGTCTGTAAAAGGATCGTAAATTTCTTTTACAAAATTCTTTACCAATTTATCTTCTAAATCGGTTTGTGTTAAGCATTTCTGGTACACTTCTTTTACAATATCGTATTTCCCTGCTTCTTTTAGTAGCTCTAAGGCTGCTCTAAAGGCCACAAGGCTCTCTAGGTTAGCCATATCTATGCCGTAGCAATCTGGATACCTTATTTGCGGCGCAGAAGATACTACAATTATCTTTTTAGGATTTAAACGATCTAGCATCTTTAAAATACTCATTTTTAAAGTGGTACCGCGTACAATACTGTCGTCTATAATAACTAGGTTATCTGTAGGCTTAATTACGCCATAGGTAACATCATAAACGTGTGCAACCAAATCGTCTCTACTGCTATCTTCGGTAATAAAGGTTCTAAGTTTTACATCCTTTATTGCTATTTTTTCTATTCTAGCACGCTCAGATAAAATCTCGGTAACTTTTTCTGCCGATAGGGAGCGCTGACCATTTAAAATGGCTGCCGTTTTTGTTTTATTTATAAAAGCTTCTGCCGTTTCAATCATTCCAAAAAACGAGGTTTCTGCAGTATTAGGAATGTATGAAAACACGGTGTTTTTAGTATCGTTATCAATAGCTTTTAAAACCTTAGGCATTAATAACTTTCCTAAAGTTTTACGCTCTTGGTAAATTTCGGCATCACTTCCTCTAGAAAAGTAAACACGCTCAAACGAACAAGCTTTCCTTTCTAAAGGTTCTAATATTTTTTTAATGGCAACTTTACCAGATTTTTTAGTAATAATAGCGTGTCCTGGTTCTAGTTCTTTTACAGCATTAAAATCGACATTAAAGACGGTTTGAATTACTGGACGCTCTGATGCAACTACTACAATTTCGTCATCCTTATAGTAATACGCAGGGCGAATTCCTGCTGGATCTCTTAATACAAACGAATCGCCATGTCCAATTAATCCTGCCATAGCATAACCACCATCCCAGTTTTTTGCTGCACGACGCAATATTTTACCAACTTTTAGGCGTTCGGCTATTTGTGGCGAAGCGTTTTGCTTGTTGTACCCTTCTTTTTTTAAGTCTCTGTAAATTTTACTAACGGCATCATCTAAAAAATGACCAATTTTTTCCATTATAGTAATGGTATCGGTATATTCTTTAGGGTGCTGTCCTAACTCAATAAGGTTGCTAAAAAGTTCTTTAACATTGGTCATGTTAAAGTTACCTGCCATTATTAGGTTTCTGTGCATCCAGTTGTTTTGTCTTAAAAACGGGTGTACACTTTCTACGCTATTTTTTCCAAAGGTTCCATAACGTACGTGTCCTAATAATACTTCGCCTATATAAGGTATGTTTTTTTTCTGCGCAGCGACATCATCTTTATATTCTGGGTGCGCTTTAAACTCATTGTTTATACGATCGTTAATTTGAGCAAAAATATCTTGTATGGGTTGTTGCTGCACAGAGCGTACTCTGCTTATGTAACGTTCTCCTGGTTTTGTATCTAATTTTATACTGGCAAAACCTGCACCATCTTGTCCGCGATTGTGCTGTTTTTCCATCATTAAATACATTTTATTTACACCGTAAAATGCACTGCCATATTTTTCTTTATAAAACTCTAATGGTTTTAAAAGTCTAATCATTGCAATTCCGCATTCGTGTTTTAAGGCATCACTCATAATTTGTAAATGTTTTCGCTTTACTAACTAATTATTTTTTCTCGGTTAAAATCTTGATTATTCGATTTTTAAGAGGTAAACAGTATTTTAATCAAAAAACGCACTCTATTTTAGAGCGCGTCAGTTTATGTTAATTCTATTTCAAATTGTGTTAATTGCTTAAATTGCAGCAATCGTTTATGTACTTCTTGGTTTGATAGGTTTTCCATACGTTCTGTACCAAATTTTTCAACACAAAACGAGGCTAAAGTCGATCCGTAAATAACGGCGTTCTTCATGTTTTCAAAAGAGGTGTCGCCTGTTTTAGCAATATAACCTGCAAATCCACCTGCAAAAGTATCTCCTGCTCCTGTAGGATCAAAAACTTCGGCTAGAGGTAAAGCTGGTGCGTAAAACATTTGATCGTTATGGAACAACAATGCACCATGTTCTCCTTTTTTAATAACCACATATTTTGGGCCCATTTCATGAATTTTTTGCGCAGCAACAACTAGCGAGTATTCGCCGGTTAATTGTCTTGCTTCTTCATCGTTTATGGTAATAACGTCAATACGTTTTATAACGTTTTTTAAATCTTGTAAGGCAATATCCATCCAAAAATTCATAGTATCTAAAACTACTAATTTTGGTTTGCTTGTCATTTGATCTAGAACACTAGCTTGCACAAGCGGATGTAGGTTTCCTAACATAACCACTTCGGCATCCTTATAATTTTCTGGTACAACAGGGTTAAAGTCTTCTAAAGTGTTTAACTCGGTAACCAAAGTATCGCGCGAGTTCATATCGTTATGATATTTTCCACTCCAAAAAAATGTTTTACCATCTTTTACAATTTCAATTCCAGAAACATCAATATTTTTATCTGATAATAAGTCTAAATATTTTTGCGGAAAATCGCCACCAACTATAGAAACTGCAGCAGCATCAACATTAAAATGAGAGGCAGCAAGTCCTATATACGTTGCAGCACCACCAAGAATTTTATCGGTTTTACCGAAAGGTGTTTCAATAGCATCAAAAGCTACGGTACCTACTATTACTAATTTGCTCATAAATGAGGTGTGAATTTAAGCTACAAATATAAGTCTTTTTATAGTTTACTGCGATTATATTTTTTTCAATAATAAAGATTGTGGTATTAACAGTGTTCTATTGGAAGTGTGTATCTGGGCGCTAGTTTTTAGTTGAATACCACTATAAAAGTATTTAAGCCGCTTGGTAATTGCAGAAATAATTAAGGTTAAAATAAATAATTTTAGAGGTGTTTGTTTATTTACGGCCAAAATCTGCTGGAATTTCTCCCCAAGCTTTGGTTTCCCATTTTACAATAACAGTTTTGTAGGTATTGGTTTTAAGCCATTCTACAGCACGATCTACTAAATTAAAAACGGGTTTGTTTTTGTCGTTACGTTCTAGTTTGGTATTGCAGTTTTTCTTCTTTACCCAACTCATAGCGGTTCTGGAATCCGTATAAATAATACGGTCGCTATTGTTTTTTTTAAGAATAGCCAATCCATGAACTAAGGCTAAAAACTCTCCAATGTTATTGGTACCTTGCTCAAAAGGACCTTGAATAAAAATTTGTTTTTTTGTTTTAGTGTCTACACCTCGGTATTCCATAACACCCGGATTTCCACTTGATGCGGCGTCAACCGATATTGAGTTGTAGTTGGGTTGCCCTATTTTTTTAAGTTGCTCGTGCGATAACTCACTTGTAAACTGAGATTTTTTTCCAATATAATCGAAATAATTACCCTCAAGCGCCTCGTTTGCAGCTTCTTTTGTTGGGAAAGATTTGTATTGCGCTCCCGGAAAATCTGTAATTTGCTTTTTACAGGCATTCCAAGTTTCAAAAACACCAGTTTTATGTCCTTGCCAAACGGTATAGTATTTCTTTTTCTTTTTACTCATTATTTTTATTCCAGTGAATATGGGAATCTTTTAAATAGTAGTTCTAAATTTTTTATCGATTAAGTTAGAACTGATTTTTATTTTAATATTTCTGCTACCAACTTAGGAAAGTGTTCCATTTCCAATTCATGAATTTTTGCGGCAACATTTTCAGCTGAATCATTAGGATTTACATCGCATTTTGCTTGAAAAATGATGGCGCCTTCATCATAATGTTCATTTACATAATGAATTGTTATACCCGTTTCGGTTTCCTTGTTATTAACAACGGCTTCATGAACGTTCATGCCATACATACCTTTGCCTCCAAATTTTGGCAATAATGCAGGGTGTACATTTATTACTTTATTAGGGAAAGCATTCAATATATTTTCAGGAAACTTCCATAAAAAACCAGCTAAAACAATTAAATCTGGCTTGGATGCTTTTAAAATATTAAGCACGTCTTCTGTGTGGGAAAGCGCTATTCTATTGAATGATAGGGCGCTAACCTTTAGTTTTTTTGCACGCTCCAAAACTTTGGCATGAGGATTGTTAGTTAGTACCTGAATAACAGACGCATTATCGCTGTTGTGAAAAAACTTAATTAGATTTTCAGCATTAGTACCACTCCCGGACGCAAAAATTACAATACGTTTCATTTTACAGACTATAATGTTAAAGATTATTCGAACAAAAAAAAGAATAATTATTAACAATTAGAAGGTAAAAACTAAATACTTAAAACTAATTTTAGTAAATTACCATCACATTTTTAAACTAAAGGTGATTTATAAAATAAAGTTTTTTATTTTTGCCAACTAATTAAAACATTTAAATTAAAAAATTATGTCAGACATTGCATCAAGAGTAAAAGCGATTATCGTGGACAAATTAGGAGTAGATGAAAACGAAGTTGTTACTGAAGCTAGCTTCACAAACGATTTAGGAGCAGACTCTTTAGACACTGTAGAATTAATTATGGAATTCGAAAAAGAATTCGATATTCAAATACCAGACGATCAAGCTGAAAACATCGCTACAGTAGGTCAAGCTATTTCTTATATCGAAGCAGCTAAATAAGTAAAAAAAACAATCAAAATACTTTATGGAATTAAAGCGAGTTGTAGTCACAGGTTTAGGCGCTTTAACACCAATTGGCAATACCAAAGACGAATATTGGGAAGGCTTAATTAGTGGGAAAAGTGGAGCTGCGCCTATAACATATTATGATACCGAGAAGTTTAAAACAAAATTCGCTTGCGAGTTAAAAAACTTTAACGTTACCGATTTTATAGATAGAAAAGAAGCCCGTAAAATGGATAAGTTTGCCCAATACGCTATGGTAGCGGCAGACGAAGCTATTGCAGACGCTAAATTAGATCTAGACAAAGTCAATAAGTTACGTGTTGGTGTTATTTGGGGAGCAGGTATTGGTGGTTTAGAAACCTTTCAGAATGAAGTTTTAAACTTTGCCTCTGGAGATGGAACACCAAGATTTAATCCTTTTTTTATTCCTAAAATGATTGCTGATATTGCACCAGGTAATATCTCTATAAAACATGGTTTTATGGGGCCTAATTACACAACGGTTTCTGCATGCGCCTCGTCTGCAAACGCTATGTTCGATGCTTTAAACTCTATACGTTTAGGACATACAGATGTAGTGGTTACAGGAGGAAGTGAAGCAGCGGTTACCATAGCTGGTATGGGTGGTTTTAATGCTATGCATGCACTATCTACTAGAAATGAAAGTCCAGAAACGGCATCCAGACCTTTTGACGCTACCAGAGATGGTTTTGTTTTAGGTGAAGGTGCAGGGGCATTAATTCTTGAAGAATACGAACATGCTAAAGCAAGAGGAGCTAAAATATATGCAGAATGTATTGGAGGAGGTTTATCTTCTGATGCTTACCATATGACGGCGCCACACCCAGAAGGTATTGGAGTTATTGCAGTAATGAAAAATTGTTTAGAAAATGCAGGCCTAAAGCCGGAAGATGTAGACCATATTAATACACATGGTACATCTACACCTTTAGGAGATGTTGCAGAACTTAAAGCAATTTCAGAAGTATTTGGAAGTCACGCTAAGAACATAAATATTAATTCGACAAAATCTATGACAGGTCACCTTTTAGGTGCAGCTGGCGCTATTGAAGCGATATCGGTTATTTTAGCTATGGAGCACGGTATGGTGCCACCAACTATTAACCACGCTACAGTAGACGAAAACATTGATCCAGAATTAAATTTAACTTTAAACAAGGCTCAAAAGCGAGACGTAAAAGTAGCAATGAGTAATACATTTGGATTTGGCGGTCATAACGCTTGTGTATTATTCAAAAAACTAGATTAAATCCCGAATGGAAAGCATTCGTAACATATTAAATTCCCGTTTTAAACGCAACGGGAATTTTTTTATGGAATTAACCAAAATTCTTGGTTTTAAACCCAAGAAAATCAAGTACTTTAAAAAGGCCTTTACCCATCGGTCTATGAATATTAAAGACACTAAAGGCAATCCGTTTAATTACGAGCGGTTAGAGTTTTTAGGTGATGCCATGTTAAGTTCTGTAATTGCCTCACATTTATACTTAGAGGTACCCAGTGGAGATGAAGGCTACCTAACCAAAATGCGATCTAAAGTAGTAAGTAGAGAGCATCTTAATGATTTAGGAAAAGAGTTAAAACTAATAGATTTAGTTGAAAGTAAAATTCCGCCAGGGCAATTTGGCGATAATATTCATGGTAACTTATTTGAAGCCTTAGTAGGCGCCATATTTTTAGATAGAGGTTATAAATACTGCGAAAAGTTTATTTTTAAACGCATTATAATACCTCATGTAGATATTGAAACGCTAGAAGGTAAAGTAATAAGTTATAAAAGTTTACTAATAGAGTGGTGCCAAAAAGAAAAGAAAACCTTTGGTTATAATGTATACGAAGATACCGGTAATGATGATGTTAGGCATTTTTCGGTAAAACTATCTATCGATAATAAGGTTATTGCAAAAGCTAGGGCAACCTCTAAGAAAAAGGCTGAAGAAAAAGCATCAAAGCGAGCCTTCTTTGCCTTTCAAAACAAAATGTCTAGAATGCTTTAAGAATTAAAAGTTCTTTTTAAGTATTAAATTTTTATTGCGGTTCACTACAACGTTTTAGTCGCATTTCTTCTTAAGATTACCTTAAACTTACTATAACCGAACGTTTTTAATATTATATTTACGCAAATTAAAATAAGTTATGGCGGTTCACAAACTTATTCTTGATGATGCTTTTGATGATGCATTATATACCTTAATTGCAATACATTGCAGGCTTGAAGACTATCGATTAGCTTATCTTCTAAATAAACGTTTAGGTATTGTGCTTTCTAGAAAAGCGTCAGATTTAGATTTTTATAACGGACACGTGTCTTATTCGATTTTCGAATGGGAAGATAAAAAACAACTAACAGTTTGGAGCTTAGTGTCTAATATTTGTAAAACCACCGAACTTAAGCAATCAGATAATACGTCGTTATTCGACAATCAAGAAAAAATAACTAAAACGTTTCAGTTATTACCTGAATATAAAACTGTTAACTATTTTTTAAAAATAGACAGCGAAATCAGTTTAAGTAAAGAAAAATATATATTAGACAGTATATTAAGTATTCCGCAAATTGCAACCGCTTACAGTGTAGATTCTAGTCAATTGAAATCAAAAGAAAATCTAATTTTTAACTAATGTCAATAGATAAAAAAACGAAAATAGTAGCCACTCTAGGGCCCGCTACCAGTACCAAGGAAGTCTTAAAAGGAATGCTTGAACAAGGCGCTAACGTATTTAGAATTAACTTTTCGCATGCCGACTATAATGATGTAAAAGCGCGCGTACAAATGATACGTGAGTTAAATGAAGAATATGGATTTACAGCAGCAATACTTGCCGATTTACAAGGTCCTAAACTTCGTGTTGGTGTTATGAAAGATGAGGTTGTTGTAAACCCAGGAGATGAGATTATTTTTGCTACCGGAGAGCGGTTTGAAGGTACAAAAGAGCGTGTTTACATGACTTATGATAGTTTTCCTCAAGATGCAAAACCAGGAGAACGTATTCTTTTAGATGATGGGAAATTATTGTTTACGGTGGTTTCTACAGATGGAAAATCTGAAGTAAAGGCTAAAGTAGTACAAGGTGGACCGTTAAAATCTAAAAAAGGGGTAAACCTTCCTAATACAGATATATCACAACCTGCTTTAACAGAAAAAGATATTGAAGATGCTATTTTCGCTATTAGTTTAGATGTAGATTGGATAGCACTTTCATTTGTGCGTCATGCAGAAGATTTAATGCAACTGCGCGATTTAATAGCAAAACATGGTGATCATAAAATTCCAATTATTGCTAAAATCGAAAAGCCGGAAGCTGTAGAGAATATCGATAAAATTGTTGCACATTGTGATGGTTTAATGGTAGCTCGTGGCGATCTAGGTGTAGAAGTTCCAGCAGAAGAAGTACCACTTATCCAAAAGCAATTGGTATTACGTGCAAAAAGAGCAAGAATTCCGGTAATTATTGCAACGCAAATGATGGAGACTATGATTGATAGTTTAACGCCAACACGAGCAGAAGTAAATGACGTTGCCAACTCGGTAATGGATGGTGCCGATGCTGTAATGTTATCTGGCGAAACATCGGTAGGTCAATATCCTGTGCAAGTTATCAAGAAAATGGCCGACATTTTAAAAAATGTTGAAAATTCAAATTTAATTAAAGTACCTCAATTACCTCCACATATTCGTACTAACCGTTACATAACAAAATCAATCTGTTACCACGCGGCTAATATGGCAAACGAAATTAATGCGAAAGCCATTTCTACGTTAACAAATAGTGGATACACAGCATTTCAAATTTCGGCTTGGAGACCTTCATGTCATATCTTAGTGTTTACATCAAACCACCGTATTTTAACGCGTTTAAGCTTACTTTGGGGTGTTCGTGCATTCTATTACGATAAGTTTGTAAGTACCGATGAAACTATAGAAGATGTTAACGCAATAGCCTGTAAAAAAGGATACTTAAATGTTGGCGATATGGTTATTAGTTTAGCTGCAATGCCAATGAAAGATAAAGGTATGGTAAACACGCTACGTGTTACAGAAATAGAAACTTGTAATTTATAGTAATATATATTTGGGCGCTTGCCTGCCAGTAGGCAGGTTAACCGAAATGGGTCGCGCTTTCCATTATAACTTTTAAATAAAAAAAAACTGCCGTAAAAGGCAGTTTTTTCTATTTAAACTGATGCCGTTTCAATCGCTAAGGCAGGTGTTTGTTAGTTTATGGCTTAATTCGAAAAATTGTTTTGTTTTGGAAAAGGGTTTTTTAACGGTTTGTTAAATACAAACAGAATATGAAATCCCTAAGGATTTTCGTAAGCAAGCGCGAAATAGCAATAAAACATAAACGATGTTATATGCCGTATTTATTCAATAAATGAGAATTCCATTCCAAGAATAGGATAATCATATGATTTTAAGTGTAATGTTTTATCATTGTAAGTACTATTCCTTTCAGGTCTTATTTTCATATATTCTATAATCTTTGATAAAGATTCTTTTTCGAGCGGTTTATTTGAGTATACTTCTCGGTTGCAATTTCCAATTGTATAATTGTTAAGATAATCAATATCCTGTTCGGTTACATTATTGCTTTTTAATTTAATAACTTGATTGCTCAAAGCAAGGAGAGAAATTTTTGGATTTATAGCTATATAAATTATCGCTGGGTTTTTTCCTTTTGCATTAAGTGTTAATGTTGGATTATCAGAAGTAATAAACCTTTCGTCTTTATTTCTTATAAGTAAACAAGTCCAGTTTTTTTCTATTAGTTTAAGAGACTCTTCATGTGTTTTTCCAATTTTATTGTTCATTATTGTTTTTGTCCAATAAGTTTCAATACAATTGTGATAGATTTCTATTCTTTCTTTTTCAGATAAATTTTCAAAGCATCTATTTCTTATTAAAAATTGGGAAGAATGGAGTAGAAATAAACAACTTAATATTTCAGGTTTAGGTCCTTTGTTTTCTAATAATTCTTTAACCAATTTCGTCCACGCGTTTTCGAATTTTTGAAAGTATTCCTCTGCTTTGTTTGGATCTGTTTTTGAATAGAAATGTCTAGCGACTCCTGTTTTAGATGCCGAAGTAATTCTACTTCCATTTATGTCTGTAACGTATATTTTAGATTTTCTTCCATTAGGAATGTTATCCACACTCCAAAATTGAAGATAAGTTGCAGGTACAAAATGTGGTTTTTTGGTTATATTCATTTGGCATATAATGTTTCACGGATGACGTTAAACAAATCTAGACAAATTTTCTGACAAATCCTGGTGTGCCAAATACCTTGTAAACAAAAAAGGCAAGCTTTAAAAGCTCGCCTTTTTTATAAATATATAAATAATTGCTTTACTAGAACGTTCCAATAAAGTGGCTTCCCGTAATGTTTACTAACTCTGCACCTTTGGTTACATTTCCAGTTTCGGTATCTACAACATAAATATTACCATTTTGCCCTACTGGAGCTTGAGTTACGTAAATGTCGTTGTCTTGTACCACAAAACCTTGGTACTGGAACAAGTATAAATCTGTATTATCAGGAATACCATTAATTTTTACGGCTGTTTTAGCGTTTAAATCTACTAAAGCAAAAAAGCCTTGTGCACCGGCTACACCTTCGGCAGAACCATTATGACGGTAAGCTAACACAGCTTTTCCGTTTGCTGCTGGTCTCCATGCAAGAATATATGCACCTTCTACGCCTAAAGCATCGTCTAAATTAAAATCGTAAGTATCATCATATTGGTTATTGGCATCAATCTTTAAAATATGAGACCCTTCAGGATCACTTTGGTTGGCTTGGTAAACGCTTCCGTTATACTCAAAAGAGTTAATACTTCTGTAACCATTAGTGTTTCCATGTCCTACAGTAGAGGTTATTACTTGAGGGTTTAATAACGACGGATAATCTAATACAATGGTTTTAGACCCTAAAATTTCGAAATCGCTGTCGCTTTCTGCAGTAGCAGGATCCACCTTGCTTAAACGTGCTCCTATATAAAGTTTATCGCCAGCAGCGTTTAAAGTAGGCATATCAATTCTAGAAAAGTAGTAACCTTGTGCTTCTTCTTCAGCGCTTAATGGTACAACGTGCTCCTCGAAGTTATTTATTGCAGAGTTTACTAAATCTAAAGTTACTACACCTATTGTTGCTTCGGTATGGGTGTAGAAATCATCGGTTTCATCATCTGGAGTACCATTATCGTCAAATTGATGTTCTGTATCTACATAAACTGCAGCACCTGTATTATCGCCATCAAATAGCTTAATCCATCTTGGAGCGGTACCAACGTATGGTGCAATACTAATTGCAGAACCAGTTTGTGTAAAGTTTTGTCCGCCTCCAACAGTGTATTTTGTATAATTTCCACCAGTATCTCCAGCGTAGCTAATATTAAAAATAGTATTTCCATCTTCAGAAGATTGTAATCTTGCAGTTCTGTTTGATGGTGCTATAAAACCATTATCGAAAGCGTTAATTGAAATAGTAGGGTCTTTGGCATCTTCAGTACTTACCGAGTAAATTAATGTCCCTCCATTTCCATCTCCTGGATTGGTTCCCATTTTAGCTGCTGCAACCGTTATCCATCTAGAATTTGTTTGTTCTGGATTAGGGTCTGTAGTTCCACCATTATCGTCGTCGCTAGTACAAGCTGTAAAAAGTCCAATTGATATGGCTAAAAGCCCTAAGGTTTGGATATTTAAAAAATTACGTTTCATTTGTGATTTATTTATTTGGTTAAAATTTATGAATTGAATAATTGAGTTTAAAGTAAAATGCACGTCCTGGTTTTTGTACAGATAGGTTATCGTAAACAGGCTTATCGAATATATTTTTAATGTCGAAACTAACCACTAATTGCTTGTTTGGAAAGGCATAACTAAGTCCGAAATCTTGAGCCAACTGTTCAGGAACTTTAAAAAAATCGTCGCCAACCGTATTACTACCTTGTTTCGGTGAGTATGAGAAATCCTCTGTAAAATGAAATGAATAAAATAAATTTAAACGCGATTTTTGCTGAATTAAATTTTTGAACGAATAGCGTAAATTACCATTCATGGTCATAAAAGGCGTGTTGGGTACATCTATTTCGATGCCGCTATTTACAATGTTTAATTCGAATTTAGACACATTAAAATTAAGTGTAAAGTTTCGGTTATACGTATAATTTAATTGGGCATCGATACCTTTAGAAGTTCCACTACCTTGATTTACATAGAGTATTAATTCGTCATCAATATTAAACGAGTTTTCAATAGGTAAGCCAATTCTATCCTTAATATTTCTAGTAAACAGGTTGGTTGAAACCGTTAAGCCATGTTTATTAAAATTAAATTTACCAAAACGAAATCCTAAGTTGTAGTTGTTACTTTGTTCTGGTTTAATACTTGGGTTGGCAACTACATTATCGCCATCGTTACCAAAAACTTCGGTTTCGTTTGGTAGTCGAATTGCTTTTTCTGCTGATGCCAATACGGTTAGTTTTGGAGTAATAGCATACGAGGTGGCAAAGCCATAACCATTAAATGTATTGTTACTGCTAACTATCTCGTCTACAACTGTACTATTCCCTTCCGAATCCGTTTCAATAGCAGGATCAATACTAGTTGTTTTTTGTTGGTAGTGTTTTCCGAATAGGCTGGCTTTAAACTTGTTTTCGAAGGCCGATATCTCGTAAGTTAAAGCGTAAATATTTTTATCGAAATTTCTAGTGCCTTTAAAGGTGTTTTCTAAATACGATTGTAAAGCATCGCTATCTTCTCTATCAATACCGCTATACACATAGTTTACTAATACTTTGTGATGCTCATTAATTTCATAAGACACTCCGGTTCTAATAGAGGCTACATGACGTTTTATTTTAGCTAGCGTTGGGCCACCTTCTTGTTGCGAACCCCATGTGTATTCGTATTCGTCACCTCTAAAATCAATGGCGCGCTCACCATTCCAGCTGTAAGCTGCAGCAACGGTATCGTTAACGGCACGGTTTCTTTTGCCATAAACACCGTTAATATTTACATCTAGCCCTTCGGTAAAAAGGTCTTTCTTTTGGTAGGTTAAATTTGCTAGTAAAGCATCAGATTCTAAAAAACGACCTTTGTAAGGTGTAATGGTCATAAAAGCACCGTGTTGCACTTCTTTATAATCTTCTGAGGCATTAAATCCGATTAAAAATTGATCGGCCCATTTTACATTGGTATACCCAATTTGTGCCATTCCGCCGGTAGAGCGATAAGTGTCGTTAAATCGTCTTGCTGTAATTGGAGTTTGTACACCGCCTAAGCCGGTAACAACTATGCTTCGTCCTGAAACTTTATAGTCGTTATCGGAATAATTGTTAAATAGAGAGCCCTTTACTGTAAAGCCAGACTTATCAAACCGATATAAACCATTAATATGTGTTTGGACGGTGTTAAAAGAACCATAGGACACAGAGGCATTTAAATGGCTTCGAGTGCCTTTGTGGAGTACAATATTAATGGCGCCACCTAAGGCATCGTCTGCTAAATGTCCTGGAACTACACCTTTGTAAACCTCAATATCTTTAATCATTGAAGGTGGAATGCTGTTTAAGTTATAGGAGTTTCCATAAACAGATATAGGTATGCCATCTATAAATATACGTATTGCACTGCCCGACAAGCCATTTAAGCTGTAACTAACGCTAGAGCCTAAGCCACCATTTTGCCTAATTTTAACTCCGGCCGTGGCGTTTAGCAATTCGTTAGTTTGCATGTTTCTAAGACCAGCTTCTTTGGTTTTAATTACACTTACTGCAAAGCCTTGGGTTTCTTTTATTGTTTTATTAGATTTTCTAATTACTTGAACCTCGTCTAAATCTTGATAATCGGTTAATGTTAAGGTTGTGTGTATAGTTTTTTTATTCGCATCTAAAACCACCTTAATTTTTTTGGGTTTAGCATCAATAGAATAAATTTCTAAATGATACTCTCCAAAAGGAATAGTATTAAATTTAAATTCGCCATCTATACCTGTTGCCGTTTCTTTTTTAAGCGTTTTGTTTTGGATAGTTACGTAGGCTCCAAGAACGGGTTCGTTATTATTAAAAGTAACAAGTCCTTCTAGTGTGCAATTCTGACTAAAAGTAATACTGCTAAGTAGCAGTAAAAGTAAAAATGGACTTTTGTTAAGAAACATGGTTGTTTTTTTTTACAAAAGTAGCCTTATTTAGATTTAGTCCAAATAAAGATATAACATTTTCACATATCTAGTTTATAGTGTTAAAATTTTATTGATATCAAAATTTATAATTATTTATTTTAAATAGTAATCAAAAAAATCTGTTATTTTTAATAATTCTAAATAGAAGAAATTGAATTTAAATTGCATTTTTAAGGTGATTTTCATTAAAAAAATGAATTTTAACAGCGAAAAGGATTGTTTTTTGGCTAAAACTCGAATTTTAACTGGACACTCACACTTGCAGTTGGTTGTGGCTTTTCTTTTTTTTCTGTGTTTAAGCTAGACATAGAAATGCCCAACAGCCTAACAGAATTATTTAAAGTTTCTTGGTAGAGCAACTGTGTTGCTGTTTCTAAAATTACATCCTTATCACTTATGTAATATGGTAATGTTTTACTGCGTGTTTGTAATGTAAAATCGCTGTATTTTATTTTTAAGGTTACGGTTTTACCGGCCACTTTGCTTTTTAGTAACCTACGCGATACCTCTTCTGCAATTTGTTTTAGTTTGTCTAGCATAAATATTTCCGACGATAAATTTTCGCTAAACGTCCGTTCGGCAGCCAAACTTTTTCTAATTCTATCTGGTTTTACCTCGCTATCTTGAATACCTCTAACTATGTTATAATAGTATCGTCCAGATTTTCCGAAGTTTTTATCCAGATATTCTAATGATTTGTTTTTTAAATCTAAACCCGTAAAAATGCCTTTTTGGTACATTTTTTCGGCCGTAACTTTGCCTACACCATAAAATTTTCGAATATCCAATTGTTCTAAAAACTCAATAACTTCCTCGGGATTTACCGTTTTTTGTCCGTTTGGTTTATTGTAATCGCTTGCTACCTTAGCAATAAATTTGTTAATTGAAATACCAGCAGAGGCTGTTAAACCCACTTCTTCAAAAATTCTAGTTCTAATCTCTTCAGCAATTTTCGAGGCACTTGGGTTTCCTTTTTTGTTTACAGTAACATCCAAATACGCTTCATCTAAAGATAGTGGTTCTACCAAATCGGTATAATCATGAAAAATTTTTCTAATTTTTTTAGATATTTCGGCGTACCGTTCAAAATTTGTTTTCACAAAAATAAGATGCGGACATAGTTTTATAGCCAATGAGCCAGACATCGCACTTTTTACTCCAAATTTTCTAGCCTCGTAACTCGCAGCACTAATAACACCGCGTTTTCCGCCACCACCCACGGCAATTGCTTTGCCTTTAAGTTCTGGGTTATCCAATTGCTCTACAGAGGCATAAAACGCATCCATATCAACATGAATAATTTTTCTTACTGGAAAATTGCTAGACATACCGTAAATTTAGGCATTAAATGCCTGTTTATTAAAATAAGATTAGGATAAAAATGATAGAAATTGAACGTAAATTTTTGGTGACTTCAAATGCTTTTAAAACAGAGGCTTTTAAATCTACACGTATTATACAAGGATATTTAAATTCCAATAAGAATAGAGCTGTTAGAGTACGGATTAAAGGTGAGCAAGGGTTTTTAACCATAAAAGGGGCCTCATCAAAAAATGGATTGTCCCGTTTTGAATGGGAAAAAGAAATTCCCCGTAAAGAAGCTCAAGAATTGTTAAATTTGTGCGAACCTGGTGTTATTGATAAAACGCGTTACGAGGTAAAAGTAGGACCTCATATTTTTGAAGTTGATACGTTTTATGGCGATAATGAAGGTTTAATTATAGCCGAAGTCGAACTAAAAAACGAAAATGAAACTTTTGAAAAACCAAATTGGTTAGGCGAAGAGGTTTCTGGCCAAATAAAATATTATAACTCGCAGTTAAGTAACACCCCTTTTAACACGTGGGATACGTCCTGTAATAATTTATAAAAAATGAAATTAATGAAAAGAATTCTAGTAATATTTACGCTTAGTTTCGTGCTATTTGCATGTAAAGACAATTCAGTAAAACCGGAAACAGAAGAGGTTGTTAATGAGGTTAGTAATGTTATAAATGATGTTGCTGAAATAGAACCAGAAGTTCCGAAAACTATAAAGGAAATTAAGGAAGAACTTACGGCTAAAGGTTTTCAAATTTTCGATTATGTAGATGAAGCCACTCAAGATACTATCATAATGCAGCAGTATTTTATGGCGTTTTTAAAAAAAGGTGCTATTCGTATGCAAAACGAAGAGGAATCTGCAAAACTCCAAAAACAACATTTGGCACATTTAAAAAAAATGTACCAGTTAGGTTATGCTGATATTTCTGGTCCTTTTGGTGATGATGGCGATATTCGCGGTATAACCATTTACAATGTACCAACTTTAAAAATGGCCGATAGTTTAGCAAATTCAGATCCAATGGTTAAGGCCGGAAGATTAGTGATTGAAGTACACCCTTGGTGGGCCGCAAAAGGTTTTGAATTACGCTAATGCTAAAGTTTATTAGAGGGCTTTACCTCGTTTTAAATATGGCAATTATTATTGCTTTATTAGCCATTCATTTTGTGGTTAAAGAAAGTAGCCATCAAAGCTCCTTGCTTTATTACATGTTGCCTTTACCCATTATAATTGTTGCAGTTTTAGTTTTAAGTGTTTTTTTATCTAAAAGATATAGAAGGTATAACCTCATATTAACCGGATTGTTATTGGTAATTTGGTTAAGCCGAAGTTTTAAAATTAATATTCCGGAAGACGCTCAAGAAAACGATTTAGAAGTTGTTTTATGGAACGCATCTCGAGAAAATAATTTTAAAGAAGCTTTTATAGAAAACGAAAATATTCCTGATGTTTTTGTTTTGGTTGAAGCTCGTAGAATGAATATTAAAAGGCTTCAGCTTGATTTTCCTGAGTATCATTTTTATTTTTCTGGTGAAGAAATTTCCATTTTTTCTAGAACACCTATCGAAAATATTGAAGTAAATCAGAACAAATTCAGAACCGTTATTGTAAGCTTTAAAGTGAAAGATATTCGTTTTTATGCTGTTGATGGTGTAGGAAGCTTAGATGTTCCTCGAGCTTGGGGTTTAGATTTTATTGATGCACAAATAGAAGAAAAAGAACGCGCTGTGTTGCTAGGGGATTTTAATGTGCCTTTTGAGTCGAAATTTTTTAGTGCCATTAAATCTAATTTTAATCATGCTTTTAATGAAAAAGGAAATGGATTTCGCGAAACGTGGTTTTGGAATATGCCCTTGCTTTCTTTAGATCATATTTGGGTTTCAAAAGACTTGCAGGTTGTAGCTACAAAAAAAATAAACACGTTTAAAAGCGATCATTGTATGATTAGAACAACCATTAGATGGTAATTATTCTGATATTTCAAATTGTCGTTTTGCCTCGTTTCCAAATGCATCAACAACCGTAATAATATGTTGCCCTGATGTTGGTTTAACCGCTAACTCATGAATATCTTTTGTGCTTCCAATAAACCTTTCATCAACATACCAGAACACTGTAGTTTCTGGCTTGGAATGGGCAATTTTTAAAATAAGATTGTTGGTATTGCCATC
Organism: Algibacter pectinivorans; assembly: GCF_900112595.1. GTDB lineage: Bacteria > Bacteroidota > Bacteroidia > Flavobacteriales > Flavobacteriaceae > Algibacter_B > Algibacter_B pectinivorans. The sequence continues at coordinate 424,399 of NZ_FOMI01000002.1, forward strand.
AAAATCTTTCGGTAAAAAAATACTGTTATTGGCTTTTGGGTAAATAAAATCTATAGACACACTATTTTCGCCTAAACAATCACTTCTAAATTTTGGTAAAGGTTTATAAAATGGATTTTTAGTTTTGTAATAATAAGCCATTAATGGTGGCAGCACAAACCAAGACTTATGGTTAATATTACTTAAATCCTCGCACGAAGCGTTCACTTGAAAGGAGTTATTTTTATCCAAATGAATTAAAACATGATACGGACATGGTTTGGTTTTTAGTCCGCTAATTTGAATGTATTTTTCTTGGGTATCATTGCAATTTGGAGAAGCTCTATGGCCGCTTTGTTTGCATATAGTAACGTTTTGCATTTCATCAAAAGGTTTAGCAAACCAATCGGAATTTGGTAAAGCATCAAAAACATCAAATAAAATTGGGGCAGCGGTTTGCACGCCAACTAATCCTGGTCGGCCTTCGCCATCGGCATTTCCAACCCAAACACCAACCACATAATCTTTTGTGGTTCCAATGGCCCAAGCATCTCTAAAGCCGAAACTGGTACCGGTTTTCCAAGCTATTTGCTTCGAGCCATCAAAAAACTCCCAACTTTCATCACTTTCAGGTCGGTTTACTTCTTTTAAACTTTCGTAGGTAAGATATATAGAGGCGGCATCAAAAAGCGTTTTATCCGTAGTTTTGTTTCCAAAATCAACCACTTCAGAAGCCAAAAACGTAGGTTCGCAAAATTCATTTGAAAAGTACTCGCTAGAATGTTCAGAGAAATGGTTTAAGGTTGAAGATAAAGCAGCATAGCTTTTACATAAATCCCAAAGGTTACTTTCGGCACCTCCTAAAACTAAGGATAATCCGTAATGATTGGCATTATATTTTAAATCCTTAAGATGTAGTTGTTTTAAATAATGGTAGAATCTATCTAAACCAAAACTTTGCAACATTCTAACCGCAGGCACATTTAAAGAGCGCGATAAAGCGCGACTTGCAGGTACAGCGCCATCATAGGTTTTGTCGTAGTTTTCTGGGTTATAGCTTCCAAATTGTGTGGGTACATCGGCTACCAAAGTATTAGGTAGTAAGTCGCCAGTATCTAGCATAGCAGCATATAAAAAGGGTTTTAAAATACTACCGGTACTTCTAGGTTTATCAATAATATCCACATCCTTTTGATGTGCTTTATCTGTTGGTGTATTACCTACATAAGCTAAAACTTGTCTGGTTTTTACATTTAAAACTAAAACCGCTGCATTATGAATTTCGTTTTGGCTAAGTTGATTGTAATGCGTTTTTACAATACGGTTTACACGGTCTTGAAGCTTTGTGTTTATGGTAGTATAAATGCGTTGTCCGTAATACTTTTTAGTTATTTTTTGTAATAAATGAGGTGCTATTTGCGGCAGCGGATAAGGTTTTTGAGGCAAACCTTCGGCAATAGAAAGTTTATAGGTAAGTGAATCTAAAATCGCATTATCTAAAAGTTTTTTCAGTAGGCGATTTCGTTTATTTAATAAGCGCTCTTGGTTTTTCCCGGGGTAAATTAAGCTAGGTGCATTTGGTAAAACTGCTAAGGTGGCACTTTCTGCCCACGATAAATCGTTAGCATGTCTATTAAAATACCGCCACGAAGCTGCTTCAAGCCCTACCACATTTCCCCCGAAAGGGGCATTACTGGTATAAAACGCTAAAATATTATCTTTAGACTCTCGTAACTCCAAACGTGTGGCTAGAATTATTTCTTTTACTTTTTCAAAATAGGTTCTAGGTTGTCCTTTTCTCGATAGTCTGATAACCTGTTGCGTTAGGGTGCTTCCGCCACGTTTAATACCTCCAGATTTTAAATTATCTCGTATGGTCTTAAAAATAGAAATTGGGTTAAACCCAGGATGTTTATAAAAGTACTCGTCTTCAAATTGTAGAATACAAGTTTTAAATTTATCGGGAATAGAATCGTTGTGCGGAAAACGCCATTGTCCATCTTTGGCAATTTGTGCACCTAAAAGTTCATTATTGGAACTTGTAATTACAGTAGCTGTAGGGTCTTTAAAAAGTTGTTTTGGCAGACAAAACATATAAGCAAAACATAGTACAGCAATAATTGCCGATTTAATTTTATGTTTCTTTATGGTGTTTATTAGGCCTGTCATTTACCTTTCCGTCCTTTGGACACCTTCCCTTCATGAAGGCAAGGAATTGTGTAGGAGTTTAGTTTTAATTTATTAATATTTTTAATTTAACGCTCATCCATTACAAGCAGGAGCAGATTTAGTTTTGCTAAAGGAAACTAAAAAAGAAGCTGTTTTATTAAGATTCTTGGTTTCTTAGAAACTCATATTCGCGTTCTACTTTGCAAATTCTTACCTTATACCAACTGTACCAATCTTGTCTTCCTTTTTGTTGTGCCTGTAAATGCTCCGTTTGTTGTTTCCAGTTATTAATGGCTTCAACAGTTTCCCAATAGCTAACAGTAATTCCAATACCATCTCTTGCACTTTCCATACCTAGAAAACCAGGTTGCTGTTTGGCTAAATGTTCCATTTTATCAGCCATGTCTGCATAACCTTCAATAATTTCATTTTGAGTTGATGTAAAGATTACCGCATAATACGGTTTAAAGTCATTTGTCATTGCTCAAAAGGTATTTAATTACTAATAAGTGGCATTTTCTTCTTATTCCAAGTTAAAACTTGCACGCCGCTAGAGTAATGCATTCTATCTGGTTGGTTATTTATTAAATGGTTAAAACGCCCATAGTTTAATTTTACACTACTAATGTTTATATTTTGCATGGGCCATTCCACATGGTGCACGTCGTACTCAATAATATGTTTTTTATAATCTTGAAATACCGCATAACGTTCAGTAAGCCATAAATCGGTTTCATCTTTTTTAACAGGCGTTTCATTGCGTTCATATTTTATATAAAACGTGTCATTAAATATATTATTTTCTGATGTAAAAGTAGATGCGTTTCTACTCATTTTAGAATGCCTATATGGAAATTTAGAAAGTGTTTTTAAAACCTTACAAGAAGTTTTTTTACTGCCTTCCATACTTAAAAAGTACACACTAGGCTTGCCATTACAAACCACATAAACACGAATATTTATTTCTTGAAAATCTGAAATGTGAGGGATTTTTGGTAAGCTCCTAACACCAATATTATTCATGTTAAAAGCCACTAAACTTACCCATGTTTTACCGTTAAGAGTATCTACTTTTAAAGGTTTAGGAATTAGCGGTTTAATTAATTCTGGGTTAACTTCCCAATGTAAAAAAACAGCCTTATTCCATTCTTGGTAAAATTTCCAAGAACGTTTTGGGTATGCAAAAGGTCTGTGCGATTTTTGTTTTAATATGTCCTTTGCTTTCATATCACTTCTCAACCGTAACCCATTCTCCTTTAGTTCTAACTAAAAATTCATTATCGTACATGGCTTCGGCTTGTACACCAGGTAAATAATAGGTGCCTAAATACGAGGCATTCAACATCACATTAAACGTTTTGGTGCTGTGTTTGCCTTTTTCTGGTAAATCAAAATAGAAATTTACGCGGTCGTCTCTAATATCGGTATGTCTTGCGGCGCTTGTTACTGTGCTTCCAAAGGCCGTAAAACGAGTATTTACAATGTCCCAACCCGACGGGAAAATTTGGGTTAAAGCCACATCATTTACAGCCGCATTTTTTAAATTACTTACGCTTACAGTGGCCATAAAATCTTGACCTTGCATAAGCTTAGATATTTCAATTGGATTGCCTTTTAAATCTTTGTATTTAACAGATACGCTTAAACCACGTTGCTCGACCAATTCTTGACCTAGCGGTAATTTTCCAGAATTTAACACACGAACATAAACCACATTGTCTTTCGCATTTGTAAAAGTTAAATTATTAGCGCCATCAACAACTTGTAACTCCCGTTGTGCAATGGCACTTTTGGTTTCTATATTTTCAGTTTTTCCGTTTATGGTGTAATTTACGTTTAACGCTTTTCCGCCATTGGCATTAACCATTTTAGCCATAGCCAATAAACTGTATGCCGAGGTTTGTGTGCTCATCCATCGGTCGCTCGATAAATCTTTAGCAATAGTTTCGGCTAGTTCTCGCATTTTAGCGTTTTTGGTAAGTACCATAGTCTCTAAAGCCATAGCACGGTTTCTATCTACAGATCCATAGGTATAATAATTATAGCGCTGAGGTTTAAAATTAATATTTGCCGACTGCGAAATTTTATCGCTAGCTTCTTGCTGTCCTGCTAAAGCATAAGCTGCTGCCAATCGCCATTTGGCTTCGTTAGAAATTTCGGAGAATTCTCGAAGCCTGTTCATGCTTCCTAATTCCGGACTTCCCGCTAATGCTAATGTGTAAAGCCTGTAGGCTTGAGCCAAATCGGAATTATAGCTTCTATAGCTAGGGCGCCAATTTCTAGCCGCTTGCTTTTGGTATTTTAACCAATTGCTTTTAAAGGTAAGTGGCAATACATAGCCTTTCTTTTCGGCTTCAAGCATAAAATGACCAGCGTAACTTGTTCCCCAATCATTCGCGCTTTGTTCTCCAATCCAATAACTTAGTCCGCCATGTGCACGCTGAAAATGTCCTAAACGCTTAATGCCATTTTCTACATTGGTTTGAATTTGTTTCTTTTTATCGTAAGTTAAATCAAAAATATCGGCTAAAAATAATTGAGGAAACACACTGGATGTGGTTTGCTCTACACAACCATGCGGATATTGAATTAAGTATTGCAGCCTGCGTGAAAAATCCATCGGCGGAAGGGTTGAAAACTCAATGGTTGCAGCATTTGTTCCTGCCACACCAAAGGTTGTAAAGTCTAAAGTTTCAGAAGCATTTGCTGCTAAGGTTTTATCTATAGCTTTGGATGTTATTGGGTTGGTGTTTAAAACATCTAACTCTACTTTGTAAGTCGATTTTTCACCATTTCCAGTAGCAATCACTTCAACGGTATTAATGCCTTTAGCTTTACTAACATCTAATTCAAAATAAGCCATTTGTTCGTCCGGTTGGGCAAAATTCAAGGTTTTAGTGGTTTCTCCAACAATCGAAATGCCATCGCTCAGTTTTAAACTAATGTTTACATTTTTCATTTTAGGTTCCATAGCAAAAACAGTAACTGGCAAGGTTACTTTTTCACCTGGGCTTAACTTCCGCGGAAGCGTTGCTAAAACCATAAGCGGTTTTTTAACTTCTACAGCCTTATCTGTGCTTCCGTAAGCTTCATTGCTGTTGTTTCCTGAAACCACCATGGTGCGTACCGAACCTATGTAATTTGGTAGTTTTATTTGATGTGTTTTGGTTTGTCCTGCATCCAATTTAAAAGGTCCTAAATAGGTAACTACAGGTTTAAAACGGTTTGCTTTTTTGTTTTTTCCGCCAGCAGCACTACCATCGCCACCAATAGCAAATACTTGGTCTATGCTGCCAGAATAGGCACCAATAACATCATCGAAAACATCCCAAGTTTTTACACCTAAAGCTTCACGTTTATAAAATTCATCCCAAGCATTTGGGGTTTTAAAACGTGTTAAATCTAGCAAGCCTTCTTCAACCATAGCAATGGTATAGGTCATGGCTTTTTTGTTTTTTTCAGATATTTTAACCTCAAAGGTTTGCTCTGGGCGTAATTTATCTGGCATTTGCAATTGAGGTTGTAATATAGTGTTTGGGTCTTCTACCATAATTGGAATTACGCCATATAAACGAATTGGTAAATCGTTGGCCGTAATAGCATGCGGTTGTAGTAATGAAATGTTTACAAACACATTTGGTGCCATATCATTACTAATTGGAATATCCACAACGGTTTCTCCTTTGGCTGTTTTTACCCATTTATAATCTAAAACTTCGGTACCATTTTCTATACTTACCAAAGCACGCCCTTCGCTTCCTGATGCAAAGGTAATTTTAGCGGTTTCGCCAACATTATAGTTTTCTTTATCGGCAGAAAAGACTAGCATTTTAGCGGCTTCTTTATCGCTAGATGGTGATTTTTGCCACCAGTTTTTATAAAAATAGGCTGTTCGTCCTGTGGCATGACCACTTACAGGATCGGAAACTCTTATTAAATAGCGGCCTCTATCATTATCAGGAACCTTAATGTTAAAAGTGGCTTTGCCATTTGCATCTGTGTTTACTTTTGTTGTGGTGTAAGGCCTGTGGTAGTTGCTAGACACGTAGCTAGACAAATTATCGTAAGAGGAATTCCACCACCAACGCCATTCTACTTTATAAATTTTAACTTCTAGATTGTTTCGTTTTATAGGCTTGCCATTTTTATCGACTACAACGACATCAAACTGTTGATTTTCGTCTGTAAAAAACGAACCGTACGCATTGCCTTTTGGCGAACGCAATCCTACAAAAGACTCGTAAGGTGCGTATTGTTTTGTAAAGGCGTCCATTGAGAAGTCACCACCATTTTCGAAGGCACGGACTAAAAATTGAACGTTAAGCATACCAGGAGCATTTTTACCAACACTCAGGTTTTTATTTATTGTGGCTAAGCCTTCGTTATTTACTTTGCCTTCAAAAACATTTATTTCTTCGGTTTGAAAGTTGCGTGTTGGGTCGTTAAACGTATAATCTTTATAATTTTTAAACGCCGAATAGGCTGTACTAAATTTAGCTTTTACCTCGGCTTTTAAATTTTTTCCTGGAGCGCCATGAAGCCATTTTACATCTAAGTGCCCTTCAAGAGGAGTTTTACTAGAAAGTATCTCGTTTTCAAAATCGACTTTAATTTTTAAGCGATTAGGTTTTACAGTTTCAATTTTTAAAGGTTTGTAAAATGTAGCACCTCCTACAGATACTTTAGCATTGTAATTTCCTGTTTTATCTTCGGTGGATGTTGTTACTGTGAACTTGTAGAAATTATCAATATTATTGGTAGTAACGTTTTTATGTACCAATTTACCATTGGGGTCGGTAATTTCGAGTTTTACAGGATGGTTTTTTGGGAGCGGATTTGCTCTATCATTTAGCATAAAGGTTAAGTGTAATGTGTCTCCTGGTCGCCAAACACCGCGTTCGCCATAAATATAACCTTTAAGTCCGCGTTGTAAACGATTTCCAGATACATCGAATTTGCTTAAGGATAATGAGTTACCATCATGAAGTTTTACATAGGTTTTATTTTTCCCTTTTGAAACAATGGCGAATGCTGCATTTTTATCGGAATCGATTAAGGTTAAACCTTGCTCGTCGGTATTTCTACTGGCTAATTCTTGCTGCTGGAAATTATAAATAGCCACTTTAGCACCAGCTTCAGGATTGGTATTAAGTATATTGGAAACTGCAAAATAATACGAGTTGTTAGCGCCTTGTTTAGCAATAACACCCAAGTTTGAAGCCAATAAATTTTGAGACACTATTTTATTTTCGCCGTAGTAGGCATCATGACAAGGGTTTTGCTCTTCTCGCCAATTGTATGTATAGTTTTTGTAGCGGTAAGCCTTATTGTCCCAATATGCTTCTTCGCGTAATTCTTCATCTTCACCATCTGTATCGGTGTAATTACCCTCATAGTAATCATCTTCATAATAATCATCGTAATCATCGCTTTCAGAATTTGAAATGCCGGCATTAGCCTCGCAATCGTATAATGAATAACTTTTATTAAAACTTAATTCTATACGGTAAATGGCGCCAGCATCTGCTTTAAAATATTGAGATAAATCTATACTATAGGCTTTCCATTTTCCAGAATTTTCGGCTGCGGTTTGTAGTGGTATAGTTTGTTTTGCAATACGACGACCAACCTTTTTAATATCGTAAGTGTTATTGCTGCTTAAATTATTGTCTTGTAGAAACTGAAGGATATTGTCTTCAAAAATCTTAATAACACGAACATCAACAGCACTTAAATTAACCGCCTCGAAATTGAATTTTAGTTGTTCGGAATTTGGTAAAATAGTACCATTGCTAATTAGTCGAACTTGTGGTTTTAAAGATTCGAAAGCAATGGTTTCAGAAAAAGGTTTCTTCAGCTTAAAACCATCGGTGTTTTTTATGCCTTGAAATACATCAACTTGAATGTTGCCAACTAATTTAGTGTCTGGATATACTTTTAATACATTGCCATCCACAATGTATTTTGGGTTTTTTACCTTTTGAATAGTGACTAAACCATCAAAATTTTGTTGTTTTTTTAATGGATCTGAGAAGTTTATAGATAAATATTGTTCGGGCGATTGAATGACGTCTACGTTTACAATGCTAAAATTATTTATACCTGGAATAGCCATGGTGTTTTCGCCCTCGTTTGATGCTTTTATGGCTTTTCCATTCCATTTAACAAGTATGTTATCGTCGTCTATTTTACGATTAATACTGTCAATTTTAAACTCGAAATACTTTGAAGATGTATTGGCTTCGTTAAAAACTATGGATAGGTTTTCACCATTTTGAGTCGCTTTAACTAAGGTTTTGGCATCTTTAAGCGAAATGATATCGGCAGATTTTATTACGCCTTCCATGTACTGCCAATTTTTGCTATACGATTGTAAATGATTGGTATCTATATTAAAACTTGGTGTTATTGTTTTAAACTGAAAGGTGTAATCGCTAAAACCGTCGGGCATATTTTTATAAATGTCGCGAAGTTTAACGGTAACAGTGTATTCGGTATCTGGTTCTAGATTTTCATCGGGTGTAAAAAGGAGCGTGTGCTTATTTCCGGCTGTTAATTTGCCTTCTACATGAGGTTTAATACTTATAATGTTATCTGTAATGTCCTGACCCATTTCCCAGCCTTCAACCTCATTAGCTAAATTAATTTGAATAGGATTTGCTACCGATGTTATGCCAGAAGTGGTGTAGCTTATATAGTCTCGAAACTTAAAAAGGTTATCGGTTTCTACAACTTTCTTTTTACAAGAAACAATAATTGAAAGTATAAAAATGAACGCAAGAAGCTTTTTTAGAGACATGGATAGACGAATTTATATGAACAAAATTAGGTAAAAAAGAAAGCGTAAGGTGTTTCTCGTTAATAAAATTACGTTCATTTTTTTAAGTTTAGACTATTAGTATTTGTTAAAGTACTCCCAAAAAATACAGTTAGTAAGTTTAAAAATGTTCTTATAATTAGCACGAGTTTTTATGAAATATTTTTTTTTCAGTTGATAATACTATTCATAGAATGGATTGGTTGTTAGATGTTTTATGATGATAACTCTGTTTTAAGTTGAATATAAAGAGGCCTTATTTAGTCTCTATTAACGGTAGTTTTTCTATTGTTAATTAAAACTGAAATCAATCATTATATAATTCGTAAATTTCAGTAAAAACGACTTTTAATTGGTATATTCGTAAACATATTCAGTATAAACCATAAATCAATAATTAATGAGTAATAAAGAAGTGAATTTTGGTATTGATAACGCGCTTAAAATACTTGGTGTAACCGGTTTAAATGAAGGGTCATCTATAGGATTAACTAACTTTTCTTCTGGTGAAATTATCGAATCTTTTTCGCCTGTTGATGGATTATTGGTGGGTAAAATAAAACAAACTACAAAGGCAGATTACGAGAAAGTTATGGAAGCTGCTACATCGGCCTTTAAAACTTGGCGAACAATGCCAGCGCCACAACGAGGGGAAATTGTACGCCAATTTGGTAATAAATTACGAGAAAAAAAGGAGGCTTTAGGTAAACTAGTGTCCTATGAAATGGGTAAAAGTTATCAAGAAGGTTTGGGCGAAGTTCAAGAAATGATTGATATCTGCGATTTTGCAGTAGGATTGTCACGTCAGTTACACGGTTTAACCATGCACTCTGAGCGTCCAGGACACCGCATGTACGAGCAATACCATCCGCTAGGTGTGGTTGGTATTATTTCGGCTTTTAATTTTCCAGTAGCTGTTTGGGCGTGGAATACGGCTTTAGCTTGGGTTTGTGGCGATGTTTGTATTTGGAAACCCTCGGAAAAAACACCTATGTGTGGTGTGGCGTGCCAAAATATTGCTGCCGAAGTTTTTGCCGAAAATAACTTGCCAGAAGGTATTTCATGTTTAATAAATGGCGATTATAAGGTTGGCGAATTTATGAGTAAAGACACGCGCATTCCATTAATATCTGCAACAGGTTCTACTAAAATGGGAAAATTGGTAGCTCAAGAAGTTGCTGCGCGTTTAGGTAAAAGTTTATTGGAGTTAGGTGGCAATAACGCTATAATTGTTACGCCAGATGCCGATATAAAAATGACGGTTATAGGTGCTGTTTTTGGGGCCGTTGGTACCGCAGGACAACGTTGTACAAGTACACGTCGATTAATAATTCACGAATCGATTTACGATAAGATAAAAACTGCTGTTGTGGATGCGTATAAACAATTGCGCATTGGAAACCCGCTAGATGAAAACAATCATGTTGGGCCGTTAATAGATAAAGATGCTGTTAAAATGTATCAAAATGCTTTAGAGAAAGTAGTTGAAGAAGGCGGAAACCTTGTAGTTGAAGGTGGTGTGCTTTCTGGAAAAGGTTATGAAAGCGGATGCTATGTAAAGCCTGCAATTGCAGAAGCTAAACCAAATTTTATGATTGTACAACACGAAACTTTTGCACCTGTTTTATACTTGTTAAAATATTCTGGAACGGTTGAAAATGCTATAGACATTCAAAATGAAGTGACGCAAGGGTTAAGTTCTGCTATTATGACGAATAATTTACGCGAGGCGGAACGTTTCTTGTCTGTTCAAGGGTCGGATTGTGGCATTGCAAATGTAAATATTGGAACTTCTGGAGCCGAAATTGGAGGTGCTTTTGGAGGTGAGAAAGATACAGGTGGCGGACGCGAATCGGGTTCAGATGCATGGAAAGTTTACATGCGCAGACAAACCAATACCATTAATTATACTACAGAATTGCCACTAGCTCAGGGAATTAAGTTCAATTTATAATCTATCCTCGATTTACGCATTTAAAAGTCATATTTGTATTAATGTGACTTTTTTGGTTTTATTGGTTCATATTTTACGAGCTTAAAGTGTTATCTTGTAGATACTTATATTTTATTAACCAAAAACTAAAATCTAATGAGTAAAAAATCATCCTATCTTTTAGGAATTATACTCACTATTATTATCGGTACTATTTTGTATTACTTTCTCTGTTGTAGCGTATGCTGTGGCAAAGAATCTTGTAAAAATAAAGTAGACGAAACTAAAAGTGTTGTAACTCCAGAAAAAAAAGATGCCACTAAAAATGCACTTGTAATAAAAGATGCTAACGGCGACTTTAATCTTAACTTAAGTGAGAATTTCAATTTTAAATCGTCTAATTTTTCAATTTTACAACCTGTTTCTGCTAATGTTGAAAACGGTGTGGTAAAGCTTAAAGACTATCTTTTAGCAAATCCTTTAAAAACAGTAGATATTACAGGTTTTTATAAAAGTGATGAAGTTAACAATTCTGCCTATCCAAATCTTGGGATAGCAAGAGCAAATTCGGTTAAAAATTACTTGGTTTTACATGGCATCTCTTCTAAACAAATAGATACTTATGGCAAATTAAACGATGCTATTCATGCAGATGATAGTAATATATTGTTTGGACCAGTGGAGTTTGTTGTTGCAACAACAGATGCATCAGATACCTCGGCAATTGAAGCTTTAAAAACAGCTTGCGATGCCATTAGGTCAAACCCATTAGTGTTACATTTTAAAACTGGGCAAGCATCAATAAATTTAACTCCAGAACAGCGCCAGAAAATCGCAGATATTTCTCATTGTGTAGATAAATTAGGGGTTAAAATACAGGTTGTAGGACATACCGATAATACAGGAGATGCCGCAAAAAATATTGTTTTAGGCCAGCAGCGTGCCGATTTTGCTAAGGGTTATTTAGTTAAAAATGGACTATTGGAAGGCAATATAGAAACATCATCTAAAGGACCTAACGTGCCTATTGCAGACAATGCCACCGAAGCAGGACGCGCAAAAAATAGAAGAACAGAAATTACAATTAACTAAAATAAAAAAAATATAAAATTATGAATTGGTGTATATTAATTCCATTATTAGTCGGTGCTATTTGCGCTATATTAGGTTATTTATTAGGAAGACTCTTAGGTGGAGGAACTCATGATGACTGTAATGAAAAATTAGGGAAACTACAAGCAGAGCTAGATGCCTGTAAATTAAGTAAAGTGTCTATAGAGGGCGATTTAAAATCAACTAAAGCGTCTTTAGCGTCATCATTAGCCGCTCCTGCTGCTCCTGCGGCTTCTGTGTCCAGTGCTGTTTTAATTCCTTTTGATGCAGCTGCGGCTAAAGCTGTGTTTGGAAAGAAAATAAAAGATAACGATTTAACGGTTGTGGAGGGTATTGGCCCAAAAATTCAGGAGTTATTTCATAATAATGGTGTAAAAACATGGAAAGCATTATCAGAGTGTTCCATTGAAAAATGTAAAGACGTTTTAATTAGTGGAGGCGATAGGTTTAAAATGCACAAACCAGGTACATGGCCAAAACAAGCTAAGTTTGCTTACGAAGGCAAATGGGCCGAATTGCTTAAATGGCAAGACGAATTGGATGGCGGAAAATAAGTGTTACCATATTTTAATAAAAACCGTTTCCTGTAAAGAAACGGTTTTTTTGTATATTCATATTAAACTATTTTAAAACATTTAGGTCTAATGGTATACCGTGTTGCTACTTAATAGGTTTTATGTCTTAATATTATCGCTTTATGAAAACAAAACATATACAACATTTATACAGACGTATTGGTTTTGGGATTTTACCCGCAACTTTAAATAAGTTGTCAAAAAAGAGCGAAAAAGCAATTATTAATGAGCTGTTTAAGGCTTCGAAACAGTTTATACCTCTGGAAGTCGATACTTCGGAAATAAAAGCTATTTATAAAAGTGCTTTTATGAAGGGTGAAAAACTAGATGCTGAAACACGCAGAAAAGTTCAAAAATTAAGTCGCATGAAACAGCTTGAGTTAAATGTGGCTTGGATTGAAAGACTTGCAAACTCTCAAGATGTATTAAGGGAAAAAATGACCCTGTTTTGGGCCAACCATTTTGTATGCGAGGACAATAGTATTACCTATATTCAACAGTTTAATAATACGCTAAGAAAACATGCCTTAGGCGATTTTAAAGCATTTGTAAATGCAGTTTCTAAAGAAGCAGCTATGACAAAATATTTAAACACAAAGCAGAATAAAAAACAAAGACCTAACGAGAATTTTGCTCGCGAACTCATGGAATTGTTCACCTTAGGTGTTGGTAATTATTCCGAAGCAGATATAAAAGAAAGTGCTAGAGCGTTTACAGGTTATAGTCATAATTTACAAGGTGATTTTGTATTTAGAAAACGAGCACACGACCAAGGCGAAAAAACCTTTTTTGGAAAAACAGGTAGTTTCTCGGGCGAAGATATTATCGATATTATCCTGGAGCAAAAACAATGCGCAAAGTATATATGCGGAAAGATATACCGCTATTTTGTAAATGATTTGATTGATGAAAATCATGTTAATGAAATGGCTAATGTTTTTTATAAAGACTATAATATTGAGAATGTAATGCGTTATATGCTTACATCTGGCTGGTTTTATAATGATCAAAATATAGGTTCAAAAATTAAGTCGCCAATAGAATTTATAGTAGGTCTTAAAACCATAGTGCCTACAGATTTTAAAAACCCGAAACAACTTTTATATATTCAAAAACTATTAGGTCAAATACTTTTAAATCCACCAAATGTAGCTGGTTGGAAAGGTGGTAAAAGCTGGATAGATAGCAATACTATTGTTTTGCGTTTAAAATTACCATCATTATTATTAAATAACGCCTATATATCTAAAGAAAAACTAGGTGAGGTTGATGAATATGCTCAGGCTAAAAAAGAGGCTTTTAAGAAAAAATATGGTAAACGATTTAAAACAGTTGCTAATTGGGAGTATTTTAATACACAATTTAAAAATGTTGCGATAAGTGATTTTCAAAAACATGTCTTGGCGTGCGAGGTTAGTGAAAGCGCAAAAGCGTATTTGCAATCTTTAGAGAAAGTCTCTAAAAAAGAATACTGTGTGCAGCTCATGTCGTTACCCGAATATCAAATGTGTTAATTATGGACAGAAGAAAATTTTTAAAACAGTCGTCTTTAGCAAGTAGCCTATTTTTTGTTCCTAGTTTTGTTAGAGCATTCGAGGAGGTTGCAAGTAGTACATTAGGTTATAAACGTTTAGTAATTATACAGCTATCTGGAGGTAATGATGGGCTAAATACTGTTATTCCTTACAGAAACGATGTGTATTATAAAGCGCGTCCTACATTAGGAATTCCACAAAAAGATATTATTAAGTTAAACGATGAGGTTGGTTTAAACGCTAGTTTAAAGCCATTAAAAAGGCTGTACGATAAGGGTTATTTATCTATTATTAATAACGTAGGGTACCCAAATCCAGTACGTTCTCATTTTAGGTCTATGGATATTTGGCAAACTGCTACCGATGCTAATACATATTCGCAAAGTGGATGGATTGGTCGTTATTTAGATCATTATGGTAAACAACCACACAGCGCTATCGAGGTGGACGAAAGTTTATCCCTAGCCATGAAAGGCGAACAGTTTAACGCTATTGCAACACAAGATGCAAAGGCTTTATATAACCTGTCTAAAGATCCATATTTTAAAAACATTCATAAGCATAAAAACGATGCACATTTAAGCGAGCACAATTTGGGTTATTTATACAAATCTATGATTGCTGCGGAGTCTTCAGCTAAGTATATTTTCGAAACCAGTAAAACCGTTACTAGTAAAAAAGAATATCCAAATAATAAATTTGGAAAGCAGATGAAAACCACTGCACAATTTATTAATTCGCGCTTAGATACTAAGGTGTTTTATACCTCTTTAGGCGGTTTCGATACACACGTAAATCAATTAAATGCCCAAAAACGATTATTAGGTAATTATGCAGAAAGTGTAGAGGCTTTTGTGGAAGATTTAAAAGATAATAACACATTTAAAGATACTTTAATTTTAACCTTTTCGGAATTTGGGCGCCGTGTAAAACAAAACGCTAGTGTTGGTACAGATCATGGTACAGCAAACAATGTATTTATAATTGGAGAAAACTTAAAGAAACAAGGGTTATATAATAATATGGCGAGTTTAAGTAATTTAGACGATAACGGCGATTTGAAATTCGAAATAGATTTTAGAACTATTTACGCCACCGTGTTAGATAAATGGCTAGAAGTAGATAATAAAAAAGTGCTTAATAAAGCCTTTAATCAGTTAGATTTTATTTAAAGCTCATTTAAATTTTATGAGCGCTATCATACCTTTAGGCAGGTTACCATTGGAATCTCTAACGCGGGTGCCTCTGATAAAGGACGTGATAATAATAATTTATTGGAAATTTAGATACAACAGGTTTCCTTCAAATAAAGACGTCTTGAGTGTAGTGTATTAATTGCTATACTAAATAAACGATAGGTTTTTCAGGAAAATTTAGGGACTAAAAAAACCCTGAACCAATCTTAACGATTTGGGGCGCAAGGTTTAATTAAATGATTAATAGCATTGCAAATATAAATAAATATAGTCTTACAATGTTATAATAATGTTAAAAATACAGAATAACCCCAAATTTTATTAGGCGATAAAATTTAGGGCTTTCGAGACTAACTAATTATAAAAATAACACTAATTTATTTGCTTAATCTAGTCCTAAATTCAGGATACTTTTTATTATAAAGTTCTAAAGTAGTATCATCAATAGTGGTAATAATTAGTGTTGATGTGTCGTCTTCAGATTCTATTATAACTTGTGTGCCATCAGCGCTTAAAATGTAGGTGTATGTTTCGATAACTCCCGATTCGCAGACATCGTCGGAATTAAGAAAATAGTTCTGAGACAGTAATGTGCCATCGCTTAAAAAATTAAGATATATGTTTCTAGTACAATCGTTTGCTTCTTCATAGGTTTCAGGGTTGGTAGTTGTATCCCAAACTCCTGCTGCAAACCATTTATTTTCTAATAGTTCTGTTACAGTGGGTTCATCTTCTTTGTTATCATCACTGGAGCAAGCGCAAAATGATGTCATTAAAAGTAATACGACTAGTAATTTGTAGTTTTTAAATACTGTTTTCATGTTTTAAATTTGTAAGTTATGTTAATAATTGCATGCAAATTATACCTTAACTAATTGACTTTACATCACATATGTAACAAAGTATATCACATATGTAACATGTTTGTTTTATCTAGATAATCAAAGGGTTATCAAGGTTATTGTATGTATTAGATATACAATAGACCATGGTTTTAAGAAATAAGTAAGCCTACGTGTTTAGGTTTTTAGGCTTCACTTAAGGCAGAAAATTAGCTGTACTTAACTTTTCTTAAAATTCTTAAAGACTCTTTGTAGAGGTTGTAATATTCCTTGTTGTAAGCCTTTATGTAAGGTTTGGCTTCGTGTAGTTTGTCTATAGCCTCATGAAATAAGTTGAGGTAACAAATTAGGTAAGTTGATGGTAGATTTCTTAAATCTAAGTCTTCGCTCGTAGTTAGTGGTTGACCTTTTTTTAGTTTTTCTAAAATGGCATTATTTGTATTGTAAACATGGTGTAAATCTTTTTTATTAAACTGCGGAGGCGCAAAAAGTAAATGGGTGTCAATAGAGTAATTGGCATTATCTTCAAACTTAATAATTGTCTCTTCCAAAGGATAATATTTAGCTAAATTTTGAAGGCCCAGATTTACGTATTCAATAATTTTAAAGCTATCATCGTTAATCGATATGGCAACTTCGTCTAAAGCCGAAAAAAACAAACGCACCTGTTCGTTAATTAATTCTATATCCACTCTAGAGTAAAATGTATTTTCTTTAACTTTCTTTTTATGTCCTGCCCAACATACAACAAAATACTCTTTAAATACTTTGTATTGTGCATTATAGTCTTTACGGCTATTCATAAAATGGAAAACACCATTTAGAGTGTGCTCTATATTGTTTTGCGCATGGTTTTCTATAGCTTCAACTATTTTAGAATTTACATCCTTAATTTCAATATCAAAAACCTTAGGCATACTTATACTGCCATCTCTAAAAAAGACAGAGCCGCCATAGTATTTCCAAATGTTTTTTCTAAGAGATGTTATTTTACCTGTAGGTCTAATAGTTACTAAGCCAACTACTTTATCGTCTGGTAAATGTGGAAACGGGATGTTTTCATATTGCACGATTGGCGGATGGCTCAAATAGGCATTAATGAGGTTTTGTATTTTGCTATCATCAAAAAAATCGACTCCAATAATAGTGTTATCTTCATCTTCAACTCCAATAACTATATACGAATTGTTTTTTGGATTACTATTGGAAAGGGCGCAGATATGCTTTAAAAACTTAGCCTTTCCTTCCTTATGGCTAATATCAACTTTTCGCTTTTTATCATAAAAGCTGTTCTCGTCGTTGTGGGCAAGTAAATGTTTTATGAGGAGGCGTTTGTTAATCATTTCGATATTGTCAAGTTTCTTTTACGCGAATACAATAGTCTCCTAATTAAATCCATATTTTAAGCAAATATTACCATTGCTTTTGAGTTGTGCTCAGGCCTTGATATAACACTACTTGATTTGCTGAGTTTGGAAAACTGTTTACATCACCCGGTCCTGTAACAACATTTCGCTCTGCGACATTCTTATAACTAATGTTTTTATTTGCATAAATGCCTAAATATCCTATGTCGGTAGTTGGTGTATTACTTCCTTTTAAAACATAACAATTAGTACCTACCTCGTTAGCGGGTAATAAGCCACCAATATCTACGAACCCATCGGAGGCACTTGTGCTTGATTGCTTTACTTTGTTTGTTGTACTTACGGCATGGTTGTTCATTTTAAATGCAAAAACATAACTACTAGCCGGCATTGTTATGCCATTGTTATTTGCGCCAGAAAAGGATGTAGGTGCATTTAGGTTAGAGCTTTCGTAAGCTATATAATCATCATCGGAAGTTGCTACTTTAGTAACATTATTTAATTTATTAGCTAGTGCATTATATTCTGCTTCTTCAATAATAACCCATGTGCCATCAGCAGCAGCTAAATAATTTGCTTGAGAGGCTGTTAAAAAAGACTTGATATCATCTAGATTGTTAATGTTAATTGTGGCCGTAGCACTTGCTGTATCAATGGCATCAACAATAGAAATTGAGGCGCTTATTATTGGGTTAGTTTCATAATCAAAGGCCTCAGGGTCTGCTACCGACAACTCACCTGTACTAGGGTTAATTTTTAATGCTCCAGAAGGTGTTTGAGAGCTTATACTAAAACTCAAGGTGTTTGTGCTTGAGGCTTGGATAGTGGCAATAATCGCATCTACTGCAGGGTTTTCATCAAAATTAGTAACTAGGTTATTAACGATTATTTTATTGCTGGCACTAGAGTCGTCGTCGCTGCCGCAGGAACATATAAATAATAAAATTGTTAAAATAAAAAAGCTTGAGGGTTTTAGACTGGTTTTCATAATTAAGAATTTATTGATCACTATATTTAGTATAATTAATTGTGTTTAAAGATGAGTGTTTTGTTTATAATTTGTAAAAAGTGTTTTTTAAATTAGTGGTATTGCATAGGTAAAAGTGTTGTAAATTTATGACAAATAGTGTAATTAAGTAGTGTTCTGTGTTTTTTAAAATTTTAATTATTTTGTTTACCAATTTTTTTCACCATAGAAGAATTAGCCTGAGCCGTTGGAAATACCAATAAATCTGCAATATTAACATGTGGTGGCCTAGAAACGGCAAAATAAATAATTTCTGCTATGTCTTTAGCTTGTAGGGCTTTAAAGCCTTTGTACACGTTATCGGCCACAGCATCGCCTTTAAAGCGTACTTTAGAAAATTCGGTTTCTACCAAACCAGGGTTAATGGCTCCAACTTTAATGCCATACGGGTTTAAATCCATACGCATGCCCTCTGTAATAGCTAAAACGGCATGTTTACTAGCGCAATACACATTGCCTTTTGGGTACACCTCTTTACCGGCCGACGATCCAATATTTATTATTTGACCAGATTTACGCTCCGTCATTTGTGGTATTATGGCTTTACTAACATATAGCAAACCTTTAACATTAATGTCCATCATGGCATCCCAATCGTCTGTACTTCCGTTGTGTATTGGGTCTAAACCATGAGCGTTACCTGCATTATTTATTAAAATATCAATAGTTTTAAAATCTTCTGGAAGGTTTGCAATGGCTTTAAACGTCGCGTCCTTATCGCGAACATCAAAATTTAAAACATGAACATCGGTTAATCGTGCTAATGCTTTCTCAATGGTTTTTAAGCGTTGTAACCGTCTGCCACAAAGTACCAAGTTAATCCCTTGTTTTGCAAACTCATAGGCGGTAGCTTCTCCAATTCCACTTGTAGCCCCAGTAATTAGTGCTGTTTTTTTCATATTATGTTTTATTTGTCTACACCCTAAAAATACTTAAAAGCTATTTTAAAATAGAAGCTTTTTAAAAGATATAAGTTAGGATGCTTTAACTATTTAAGATAAACTTATAATAATTATTTGTTAAATGGTATAAACATTGGGTTTCCTTAATTTTTTTAACCATTTTTTAACATGGTATCAGCAAAAATTTTAACACTTTGCAAACCGAAAATAACTACTGTATTTTTGGATTTATAATAAAACAAAAAATGATGGAAGAAACCAGTACAATTGATATTAAGTCAATTAACGAGAAAATTGAAAAAGAAAGTGCTTTTGTTGATTTACTGATGCTAGAAATGAATAAAGTCATCGTAGGTCAAAAACACATGGTAGAGCGTTTGTTAATTGGTTTGTTGGGACAAGGGCATATTTTGCTTGAAGGTGTTCCGGGTTTAGCAAAAACTTTAGCAATTAACACTTTGGCACAGGCTGTAGATGGTAGCTTTAGTAGAATACAGTTTACTCCAGATTTATTACCTGCAGATGTTACAGGAACATTAATCTACAATATGAAGGTTAATGATTTTTCAATTAAAAAAGGGCCAATATTTGCAAATTTCGTATTAGCAGATGAGATTAATAGAGCGCCCGCAAAAGTGCAATCGGCGCTTTTAGAAGCCATGCAAGAAAAGCAGGTAACTATTGGCGATGAAACCTTTAAGTTAGATAAACCTTTTTTAGTAATGGCAACTATGAATCCGGTTGAGCAGGAAGGAACTTATCCTCTACCAGAAGCACAGGTGGATCGATTTATGCTAAAAACAGTTATTGATTACCCAAAAATTGACGAGGAGCAGTTAATTATGCGTGCCAATTTAAAAGGAGCTTGGGATAAAGTAAACCCTGTGGTGTCTATAGCACAGATTCTTAGAGCACAAGATGCTGTTAGAGATGTTTACATGGATGAAAAAATAGAAAAATACATACTAGATATTATTTTTGCTACGCGTTATCCAGAAAAATTTAGACTTCCAGATTTAAAACCATTAATATCTTTTGGAGCATCACCTCGTGGTAGTATAAACTTAGCAACAGCGGCAAAATGTTATGCATTTATTAAGCGCCGTGGGTATGTAATTCCTGAAGATGTTCGTGCTGTAGTTTATGATGTATTAAGACACAGAATTGGAATTACTTACGAAGCTGAAGCAGAAAATATTACTTCAATAGATATTATAAACAAAATAGTAAACGAAATAGAGGTACCATAAATGAGTTTCCAGTATTCAGTTTCAGTGAGCAGTTGCTTACTTAACTGAATACTAAAAAACTTAACGGTTTATTGATAACTGATTACTGCGACTGAAAACTGTTTACTGAATAGATGGATACTAAAGAATTACTAAAAAAAGTACGAAAAATTGAGATTAAGACACGGCGTTTGTCTGATCATATTTTTGGAGGAGAATACCATTCTACCTTTAAAGGTCGTGGTATGACTTTTAGTGAGGTGCGTCAGTATCAATTTGGCGATGATGTTAGAAATATAGACTGGAATGTTACCGCACGTTATAACGAGCCTTACGTAAAAGTTTTTGAAGAAGAACGCGAACTTACCATGATGCTTATGGTAGATGTTTCGGGGTCTGAGATGTTTGGTACCAACCAGCAATTTAAAAACGAAGTGGTTACTGAAATTGCTGCAACTTTAGCCTTTTCGGCAACACAGAATAACGATAAAATAGGGCTTATTTTATTTTCAGATAAAGTAGAGCTATATATTCCGCCTAAAAAAGGACGATCGCATGTACTACGTATTATTCGCGAGCTTATAGAGTTTAAGCCAGAAAGTAAACTTACAAATTTTGCCGAGGCCTTAAAGTTTTTGCAAAACGTCATGAAAAAGAAAGCCATTGTATTTGTGCTTTCCGATTTTATTGCAGACGATTACCATCAAACCATGAAAATAGTTTCTGGAAAACACGATGTTACAGGTATTCGGGTTTACGATAAGCGAGAAGAAGAAATTCCAAATCTAGGTATAGTACAAATGCAAGATGAGGAAACTGGCGAACTCATGCTAGTTAACACAGCTTCAAAAAAAGTGCGAATTAATTACGGGAAGTTCTACAGCCAAAAAGTAGCATATTATAAAGATAGTTTTACAAAATCTGGTGCCGGCGCTATAGATTGTCGCGTAGACGAAAGTTATGTAAAAAAGCTTTTAGGCTATTTTAAAAGAAGAGGATAAAAAGATTTACAATTTATGAATAACGATTTACGATATATGAATAGAAAACACACCGTCATCGGACTTCCGTCTGCGGTCTTTTTTTCTATATTCTTTATTCTATTTTCTCTTGTTTCATCAGGTCAAGTCTCATCAACGATCGACTCTACTTCAATAAAAATTGGAGAGCAAATTACATATTACGTTCAAGTTGAAGCAGACTCTACCGATTTAGTGGTTTTTCCGGAAGGGCAAACTTTTTCGCCTTTAGAGATGATTGAATCCTATGATATTGATACGCTAAAAAAAAGCGATAAATATAACCTAATTAAAAAATACGGATTAACCCAATTCGATTCTGGATCGTACACCATTCCAAGGCAAAAAATAATTATTGGCGATAAAACCTTTTTCACCGATTCGTTAAGGGTTGAGGTTAATAATGTTGTGGTAGATACCACGCAAGGTTTATACGATATTAAACCCATTATTGCTGTAGAGAAAAGCGGGAGCGATTGGTGGAAGTATCTATTGCTAACCTTACTAATCATAGGTGCAATAGCGTTTTTACTATATTGGTTTATTTGGCGAAAAAAGCCGTTAACCGAAGATGAAAAAATAGCCTTATTACCACCTTATGATAGAGCAAAATTAGCCATTCGTAAGTTGGATGAAAGTACGTATTTAGAAAACAAAAATTTAAAGGATTACTACTCAGAGTTAACTTTTATTATTAGAAAATATCTAGACGAAAAAGTATACGATAAAGCTTTAGAGAGTACCACCGACGAGCTAATTACAAGATTAAAAATACTAAAACAAGGCAATCAAGTCGATTTAAGTCAGGACGATATTAAGAATTTAGAAGACATCTTAAAACGTGCCGATTTAGTAAAATTTGCAAAATCTGCTCCAGATATCGAGTTGGCAAAAATTGATAGAGATACCATAGATGTAGAAATTGATCATGTAAAAGAAGCCTTACCAGAACCTACCGAGGAAGAAAAGCTGTTAGACGAAAAATATAGAGAAGAGCAAGAACGCAAAAAGAAACGTAAAAAGATATGGCTAACCGTAGGTATTAGTGTGTTTTTATTGCTTGCAACTTTAACAGGTTTGTCTGTAAAATACGGATTCGATTTAGTAAAAGACACTATAATTGGTCATGATAGTAAAGAGCTTTTAGAGGGCGATTGGGTACGTAGTGCCTATGGTTTTCCGCCAATTACCATTTCTACACCTAAAGTTTTAAAACGTAGCACGCCACAGTTGCCAGAAGAAATGGCACAACAAATAGAATTAACGCAATTTAGCTATGGAAGCTTAATTGATAATTTTCAAATACAAGTAGCCACAACAAACATTAAAAATTTAGGCGAGAATAAAATTAATTTGGAGCAGGCAATGGAAGGCACATTAAAAGTGTTTGAAAACGCTGGAGCACAAAATATAATTACTAAAAACGAAAAGTTTGTAACACCAAATGGTGCCGAAGGATTAAAGGTTTATGGCACCATGGATTCTCCGGTTCTTGGAACCGATAAACTTGAAAAAGGTAAATATGTTATTTTAGGATTTACCGCAGAAAGCGTGGTGCAACAGGTTATGCTTTTTTATAAAGAACAAGATGTTTATGCCCAACAAATGGTAGATCGTATATTAAATTCAGTCGAACTTAAACCTGCAGAAGAATAATGTTAGAAGGTATTGAATTTGTAAATAAAGAATTTTTCTGGTTGCTGTTAGTCATTCCATTGGTTGTACTATGGTACATTTTAAAAAATAAAAAACAAACAGCCGAACTTAAAATATCAAGTTTAAAAGGTTTTAAAGTAACCAGTTCTTGGTTGCCAAAACTTAGGCATTTGTTGTTTGGCTTACGTTTATTGGCATTAACTCTTTTAATAATGGCATTGGCTAGACCACAATCGGTAGATGTGTCTACAAAAACGAAAACCACCCGAGGTATAGATATTGTTATGGCTATTGATGTTTCTGCAAGTATGCTGGCTAAAGATTTATCGCCAAATAGATTAGAAGCCTTAAAAAAAGTAGCCTCAGAGTTTATTATGGGCAGACCAAACGATAGGATAGGTCTAGTAGAATACGCCGGCGAGAGTTACACCAAAACACCAATTACAAGCGATAAGTCTATTGTATTGCGTTCGCTAAAAGGCATTAAATACAATAATATTATTGAAGGCGGAACTGCCATAGGCATGGGTTTAGCAACCTCTGTAAATAGATTAAAGGATAGTAAAGCATCAAGTAAAGTTATTATTTTATTAACCGATGGTGTAAACAACTCTGGGTTTATAGATCCTAAAATTGCAAGTGAGTTGGCTGTCGAGTATGGTATTAAAACGTACACCATAGGTTTAGGAACCAACGGAATGGCCTTATCGCCAGTAGCTATTTTACCAAATGGTAATTTTCAATATGGTAGAATTCAAGTTGAAATTGATGAGGAGTTGCTAAAAGAAATTGCCAAGGTTACAGGAGGTAAATATTTTAGAGCCACCAATAATAAAAAGCTAGAAGAGATTTACGAAGAGATAAATAAGTTAGAGAAAACAGAAATCGAAGAGTTTAAATATTATAATTACGAAGAAAAATTTAGACCATTAGTCATTCTTGCAGGCTTGTTACTGCTAATGGAATTACTATTGCGTTACACCGTTTTTAGAAGTTTTATTTAGATGTTTTTTTATTTTCGCAAAGGCGGAAATCATAAAAAAAGAACCCTAAGAATAAAAATATTAGTGAATTCGTGGAAACAGATTTAAACAAATCCGCGACAAACAACTAAACAATAAAATGTTTCAATTAGAAGAAAAAATATGGTTTTGGACATTAGGAGTTATTCCAGTAATAATCCTGCTTTTTTTGGTGCTTCAATTTTGGAGGTATAGAACCCAAAAAAAGTTTGCTGATGCCGCATTGCTTAAGCGATTAAGTCCTAATAGGTCTGTTTTTAAATCCGTTTTAAAGGTCATTGTATTAAGTTTAGCATTTTTATGTTTAACAATTGCTTTGGTAAATCCTAAAATTGGTACAAAACTAGAAACGGTTAAGCGCGAAGGTGTCGATATTGTGTTTGCAGTCGATGTTTCTAAAAGTATGTTGGCAGAAGATATTGCTCCAAACCGACTAGAAAAATCCAAACAATTAGTTACTCAAATTATAAATAATTTAGCAAGCGACCGTGTGGGTATTATTGCCTATGCCGGAAAAGCGTTTCCGCAACTGCCAATTACAACAGATTATGCATCGGCTAAAATGTTTTTACAAAGCATGAATACCGATATGCTATCATCGCAAGGTACCGCCATAAACGAAGCTATTAAATTGGCTAAAACCTATTTTGATAACGAGGAGCAAACCAATCGTGTACTTATAATACTTTCCGATGGCGAGGATCATAGCGAACAAGCAGCCGTGGTTGCAGAAGAAGCTAGCGAGGAAGGTATTAGAATTTTCACCATTGGTGTTGGCGATGTAAAAGGAGGACCAATTCCAGAAAAAAGAAACGGTGTTGTATTAAGTTATAAAAAAGATAGCCAAGGCGAAACCGTAATTACCAAGCTAAATGAAGAAACACTAAAAAATATAGCATCAGAGGCTAACGGTGTTTACATTAACGGTAAAAATACAAACAATGTAGTTGAAAATATTCGTGAGATATTAAATACCATGGATAAAACGGAGTTTGAAGCTAAAGAATTTGCAGATTTTAAAGATCAGTTTCAATGGTTTTTAGGTTTCGGAATTTTCTTTTTATTATTAGATGTTTTACTATTAGAAAGAAAAACAGGTTGGTTAAAGAAGTTAAATCTATTTAATGAAAATTTTTAATGTCCGCGAAAGCGTAAACCTTATTACTAAGGGTAATAAATATTTATAATTTTTTTAACGCCAAAAACACATAAGATTCTATAAATTAGAAATAAAAAATGAAGCATATAATTCTTATTATAATAACATTAACCTCGATTTTTTCTTTTTCGCAAGAAGAAAACGAAGCGTTATTGTTAGCTGCAAAAAAGGCAAATAATTATGTTTATGAAGGTAATGAGCTAATTGGCAATGAAGATTTTGTTTCGGCAGAAATGGCTTACCGCAAAGCCATTTCAGAACAACCTACAGGAGCTACAGGAGCATATAATTTAGGTACATCGTATTACAAAAGTGGTAATTTTAACGAAGCCTTATATCGATTGGAACAAGCTGTAAAAACAGCAAGTACAAAGTCTGAAAAACATAAAGCATTTCATAACATTGGAAACATTTTAATGCAAAATGAAAAATGTAAGGAAGCGGTTGAAGCTTATAAAAATGCATTAAGAAACAATCCTACCGATAATGAAACGAGATACAATTTAGGTGTAGCAAAAGTTTGTGCAGAACAGCAACAACAGCAAGACGACCAAAATAAGGAGGATAAAGATAACAAAGACGAAAAGCAAGACGATAATAAAGAGAACCAAGGCCAAAAGGAAAACCAGGATAATAAAGATAAAGAAGGCGAAGATAAAGAGGATAAAAAGGATAAAAAGGACGAGGGCGACGACGATAAAAAAGAAGGTGAAGACGAGAAAGATGAGGATGGTAAACCTAAAGATGAAAAAGAAGATAAGGGCAATGAAGGAGACAAGGAGAAGGAAGACAATAAAAAGCCACAACAGCAACCAGGACAATTATCGCCTCAGCAAATTAAAAGTTTGTTAGAAGCCATGAATAATCAAGAACAAAAAGTTCAAGAAAAAATGAATGCCGAAAAACAAAAAGGTGTTAAAATTAAAACCGATAAAGATTGGTAAGTTTGAGCTATAAGTTTCGTGCAAGATTTTAAAAACCTTGTAGGGATTAAAAAGAATAAATAAAAATCATTTTGTCGTGCAAAAGGCATAGCCTAAGCATCTCAATTTAATACAAATGAAAATTATAAAACATTTATACATATTACTCATATTGGTTTCAACTTTGGCATCGGCACAAGTAAAGTTTGATGCAAAGCCTAGTAAAACCAAATTAGGGATTAACGAGCGCCTGCGTATTGATTTTGAAATGAATCAAGATGGCGATAACTTTAATCCGCCAGATTTTAATGGATTTACCGTTGTAGGTGGCCCAAACCAATCGGTAAGTAATTCGTGGATTAATGGTAAACGCTCCTTTAAAAAAACATACTCTTATTTTTTAGCACCTAAAAAGCGCGGACGTTTTACAATTTCTCAAGCTACTATAACTATTGATGGTGAAACCTTTAAAACAACACCTTTAAAAATAGAGGTTACAGCTGCAGTAGATATTCCTAAGGATCCTAACGATCCTAATTATTTAGCGTCAGAAAACATACATTTAGTTGCCGAAATATCTAAAACAAACCCATACCTTAACGAGGCTATTACAGTTGTGTATAAGCTTTATGTGTCGCCTAAAATAGCGGTAGATAATTGGAATGAAATCGATTCGCCTAGGTATAACGATTTTTGGAGCCAAAATATAAATACGCAAGGTCAAAAAGTACAAAACGGAACCTACAAGGGTGAAGATTATCGTTATTTGGTGTTAAGAAAAACGGTTTTATATCCTCAAAAAACAGGCAAGTTAAATTTAGAGCCTTTAACCTTAGATCTGTCTATGCGTGTGCCGTCTAACAGACGCGATATTTTTGGTAGTTTTTTAATGACGCGTGTTAACCGAACCGTATCTGCAGGTAACCAAACCATAAATGTAAAAGCCTTACCTCAAGAAGGTAAACCAGCAGATTTTACAGGTGCTGTTGGCGATTTTAAACTTAATGTATCTTCTTCTAAAACAGAATTAGATGCCACAGAGTCCTTATTGTTAAACGTAAAAGTATCTGGAAACGGGAATTTAAAGCTATTTAAACTTCCTAAAATATCGTTACCAAGCTCGTTAGAAGTTTACGAGCCAGAGCATAAAGAGGATGTTACTACTAACTTATCTGGTATGCAAGGTAGTATTTTAGATAGTTATACGGTAGTGCCTCAGTTTAAAGGTAAATACCCAATACCGAGTATTTCATTTTCGTATTTCGACTTAAAATCTAAAAGCTACAAAAGGCTCACATCCAACGAAATTGTTATTAATGTGCTAAACGGTCCGTCAAACAACGCAATAGCATCTAATGCTAATCAGGCGGCCAATAGTAATAAGCAGGCTGTAGTTTTAAATAACGATCAGTTTGCATTTATAAAAACAAAAACTAACTTTTCGGCAGTACAGCCAGAATACTTTTTTAAGTCTAGCACGTTTTGGGGCTTACTGCTTTTACCATTTTTAGCAATTCCTTTGGCTATTTTTATTCGTAAAAAGAAGGCAACACGAGATGCCGATGTATCTGGTAATAAAATTAGAAAAGCCAATAAGCTTGCACGTAAATATTTAAGCAATGCCAAAAAGGCTTTAGGTAAAAAAGAGGCCTTTTATATCGCTCTAGAGAAAGCGTTACATAATTATTTAAAGGCGAAGTTACAAATTGAAACTAACGAGCTTAGTAAGGATAAAATTAAGAGTTTATTAGCCGAAAAAGGCGTAGAAAGAAGCGTTATTAAAGATTTTGAAGGAATTTTAGAAAGTTGTGAGTTAGCGCGATATACGCCAATAGATATTGTGACTATGCAAGAGGATTACGATAAGGCAGCAAAAACTATTTCATTAATCGATAAACAAGCACGTTAATATGAAAAAGATTTTATACATACTATCGTTTTTGGTGAGTTTTTGGGTTTTTGCACAAAACCAAACGCTATTTGAAAAGGCAAATAATTTGTACAACCAAGGGAAATACGCCGAAGCTATAGATAACTATAGTTTGATTTTAGAAAGCAAAAAGCATTCGGCAGAGTTGTACTTTAATTTAGCAAATGCCCATTATAAACTCAATAATATTGCGCCAAGTATTTTTTATTACGAAAAAGCATTACAATTGAAACCTAATGACGCAGAGATAAAAAACAATATAGCTTTTGCTCGAAATATGACTATCGATGCCATTGATGTGGTTCCAGATGCAGGGTTTTCCAAACTATTAAATAGTACAACCAAAAAACTGTCTTTTGATGGGTGGGCAAAGGCGTCAGTAGTTTTAGTATTTTGTTTTGTAGTACTGTTTTTAGTGTATTATTTTGCATATTCAACGCTAAATAAACGCTTATCATTTATTGGCAGTATTGCAGCTTTACTATTTGTGTTTATAACATTGGCTTTTGCTTTTCATAGATTTAATTTAGATAATAAAGATAATCCGGCTATTATTTTTGCTCAGGAAACTAAAGTAAAAAACGATCCAAATGCACGAGGTGAAGAAGCTTTTAGACTGCATGAAGGAACTAAAGTTCAGGTTGTTGAAACTTATAATGGTTGGAATAAAATTGAACTTTCTGATGGTAAAACAGGCTGGGTAAAAGCCGAAGATTTAAAGCTAATAAGGATGTTGTAGATTTGTTTTAATTAAAATTTAACTATACTAATGGGTTTATGTGTTATCTTTACTCTTTATTTTTTTGATGAAAAAACAAATTACAGCAATATTCTTTTTAGTTTTATTTATGGGTCTCATGTCAGCCCCATCTGTTATTGCTGTGTTAGATGATTCTGTTGATACATCTATTTTTTATTCTATAGCTGAAGAAGAAGAAAGTGGCAAAACCAAAAACATGCTGTCTCCCTTTTCTTTAGAAAATCATGATTTTTTAGATGGTTTCGATTATACAGATCTTCAAAAATTCGGTTATTATTTTAAAAATTACCCGAAACCACATCTTAATTTAATCTCACCACCACCCGACTTTATCATTATATAATTCCGGTTTTTAGCCTGTATTTATAGGCTTTATAATTAAGTTTAATCGCTTTTGGTTTAAAATATAACCAGAAGGAAAATTATTTTATATGTTTAAAAATATTAAAAATGACTTACCAGCAAGTATAGTTGTGTTTTTTGTCGCTTTACCTTTATGTTTAGGTATTGCATTAGCTAGTGGAGCACCTTTATTTTCCGGTGTTATTGCTGGAATTATTGGTGGTATAGTTGTAGGAGCATTAAGTGGCTCTAAAATTGGAGTTAGTGGTCCTGCGGCAGGTTTAGCAGCTATTGTATTAACTGCAATTGGAAACTTAGGTGGTTACGAAAACTTTTTAGTTGCTGTAGTGTTAGCGGGTATTATTCAAATTATTTTTGGAGTTTTAAAAGCCGGGGTTATCGGTTATTATTTCCCGTCTTCTGTTATAAAAGGTATGTTAACTGGTATAGGTATTATTATTATCTTAAAACAAATTCCTCACTTTTTTGGCTATGATGCCGAAGCAGAAGGTGCCGATAGTTTTGTTGAAAGTTCTGGAGAAAATACCTTTTCAGCTTTAGCTAACATATCAGACCATATTATTTTAGGATCTTTAATTATTGGAGTTGTGGCTCTAGCCATTATTTTATTTTGGGATAAAGTACTTTCTAAAAAAGCTAAAATATTTCAAATTATTCAAGGGCCAATTGTAGCCGTAGTATTGGGTATAATTTTTTATGCAGCTACTCAGGATAGTGGTAGCTTATCAATAGCTTCTTCTCACCTCGTTAGTGTGCCAATTCCAGACGATGTTTCATCTTTTATAGGCCAGTTTAGTTTTCCTAATTTTGGAGCCATTACAAATCCAGATATATGGATTGTAGCCTTTACAATGGCATTAGTAGCCAGTTTAGAAACACTTTTATGTGTCGAAGCAACAGATAAATTAGATCCGCATAAAAACGTAACACCAACCAACAGAGAGTTATTAGCTCAAGGTACAGGAAACATTGTTTCAGGTTTAATTGGTGGTCTTCCAATTACGCAAGTAATTGTTAGGAGTTCTGCAAATATTCAATCTGGAGGGGTTTCAAAAATGTCTGCCATTCTTCATGGTTTTTTCCTTTTAATTTCGGTTGTAGTTATTCCTAAACTTTTAAACATGATTCCGTTATCGGTACTTGCAGCTATATTATTAGTTGTAGGTTACAAGTTGGCTAAACCTAGTTTATTCAAAAAAATGTTCGACTTAGGTTGGAAACAATTTGTGCCTTTCGTGGTAACGGTTTTAGGTATTGTTTTTATCGATTTACTTTGGGGTATTGGTTTAGGTCTTGCGGTTGGTATTGTTGTAATTCTTTTAAAGAGTTACCAAAACTCTCACTTCTTACATATCGAAGACAAAAGCAACGGTAAACACAGAATTAAAATGACTTTAGCCGAAGAGGTTACCTTTTTTAATAAAGGTGCTATCCTTAAAGAATTGGATAGTTTACCTAAAGATACCATGTTAGAGTTAGACTTAATTAATACGAGGTTTTTGGATAATGATATTATCGAAATCTTAGAAGATTTTCTTTTAAAAGCTGAAGAAAGAAATATAGATATTAAATTAGTTTCTAAACGTGGTATTGTTCAAAACCCTGAAAGTTTTATAGAGTTTTTTAATGAAAGACCAAAATCGAGTTTAAGTTTAAGTTAATAGATATGAAAGCAAGTAAATATAAAATATTGGTTCTTTCAGATTTAAAAAAGCACACTGCTAGTACCATAAAAAGTGCTGTAGGTTTAGCAAAAATGGTAGATGCAGAAATTGATGTGTTTCATGTTAAGAAACCAACTGATGTTGTTGCTAGCGATAGTCAATTGTCTGCCATCAGAACAATAAATCAAGCATTAAACCAATCGAAAAATAAAATTGAAAAGCTCATTAATCCGTTTATAGAGGATTATAACGTAAATATTACTTTTAATTATGGTATAGGTAATATTAAATCGGAAATTGAAACTTATATTGAAAACACTAAGCCCGATTGCATTGTATTGGGTAAGCGTAACACTAAAATTATAAATTTAACTGGCGATCATTTAACAGATTTTATTTTAAAATCCTATAGCGGCCCGGTGTTAATAGTATCCAAACAAAATGGAATAACACCAGAAACCGATTTACATCTTGGTTTGCTTAATGGGCAATCGCAAGTTTTTAATCAAGATTTTAATAGTAGCTTGTTTCAAAACACAAGTGCTCCCTTAAAGTCCTTTAATATTGTTAATAGCAAAAGTACGACTAGTACATTAGGTAATACGCTTAATGAAAACACTGTCGATTTTGTTTTTGAAAAAAACGATAACACGATTAAAAAAATAGATCAGTATTTAGAGCAAAATAAGGTTAACTTGTTATTGATTAATCGTCCGGATAATAAAGGAACAAAAATCAATAATAACTCCGAAATTAAACAAATAATTAATAATGTAAACGTGTCGTTGTTTATAACTAGTAATACACCATAACAAGCCGTTTAGATTAAATAAAAAATATATTATGAAAGCACATACAAAAGAAACGCAGTCTACAATGACGCCAGCAAAAGCTATTCAATTCTTAAAAGAAGGGAACCAAAGATTTCAAAGTAACTTAAAAGCAAACAGAAACCTTTTAGAGCAAGTTAACGATACTAGCGAAGGGCAATTCCCTTTTGCAACTATTTTAAGTTGTATTGATTCTAGAGTTTCTGCCGAATTAGTATTCGATCAAGGTTTAGGCGATATATTTAGCGTTCGTATTGCAGGAAACTTTGTAAACGAAGATATTTTAGGAAGCATGGAATTTGCATGTAAATTAGCAGGAACAAAAGTAATTGTAGTTTTAGGTCATACTAGTTGTGGTGCGGTAAAAGGTGCTTGCGACGATGCTAAACTAGGAAATTTAACAGCTATGTTAAGCAAAATTAAACCTGCAGTTTCGGCTGTTGCAGAACCTGCCGATACGAGTTTAAGAAACTCTAAAAATTTAGATTTTGTAGATAACGTTTCTAAAAAGAATGTAGAGTTAACCATTGATAGAATACATGCCGAAAGCCCAGTGTTATCTGAAATGGAAAAAAACGGAGAGATAAAAATTGTTGGTGCTATGTACGATATTAATACAGGAGCAGTAAGTTTTTATTAAAACTCTTTTATGATAATAAAAAGTATTAAAAAGAATATAGCTTTGGTAGTATTAACAGTCATGTTTGTACTACCAAATTTTGTTATTGCTCAAGATAGCGATTTTGGAAATTGGCTTATTTATATTGGTAATAAAAAGCTCGATTCTAAATGGAACATTCATAACGAGGTACAATACCGAAATTATAATGCTGTTGGCGATTTAGAGCAATTGCTTTTGCGTACAGGATTAGGCTATACTTTTAACGAAGGTAAAAATAATTTTTTATTGGGTTATGGGTATATACTATCAGAAAACTATATTAATAATACCGATGAAAAAATCTCTGTAAATGAGCATCGAATTTTTCAGCAATTTACATCCAAACAAAGTGTAGGACGGGTAAAATTAAATCATCGCTACCGTTTCGAGCAGCGTTTTGTTGAAGCCGACTTTAAAATGAGGTTCAGGTATTTTTTAGGGTTAAGCATTCCGTTAACCATTCAGGAAGAAAACCTTACTAAATTATATTTTTCGGCTTATAACGAGATATTTTTAAATACAAAATCGTCCGTTTTCGATAGGAACAGGGTTTATGGAGGCCTTGGCTACCATCTCAATAAAAATATACGAATCGAGGCTGGTTATATGAACCAGTTCTTTGAAACTTCGGGTAGGGATCAATTTAATATTATAACCTTTGTCAATTTTTAAAAGGATAATTTTAAAAAAAATCAATACTTTAAGTATTGATTTTTTTTTTGAATAAAGAAGAGTTAACTTAGTTACTAAAACAATAAACTAAACATGAAAAATATATTTTCAAACATTAAAGGGGATGCCTTTGGCGGAATTACCGCAGGTATTGTTGCATTACCTTTAGCACTAGCTTTTGGAGTTTCTTCAGGTTTAGGTCCTACGGCAGGACTATACGGAGCCATTTTTATAAGTTTCTTTGCTGCACTTTTTGGTGGCACTAGTACTCAAATTTCTGGGCCTACTGCACCAATGACAGCAGTTAGTATGGTAGTTATTGCAGGTATTATAGCCTCTAACGATGGCGATGTAAACAAAGCACTGCCCGTTATATTAACCGTATTTTTAATTGCCGGCTTAATGCAAATTGGTTTAGGGGTTTTAGGTTTAGGAAAATACATTAGGTACATTCCGTATCCAGTAGTTTCCGGGTTTATGACCGCTATTGGCGTAATTATCCTATTAACTCAAATTTTGCCTTCGTTGGGGTATTACCCAAAAGAAGATATGGAATTTGTTAATACCTTTAAGGCGCAAGCCCAAGAGGTTATTTTAGAAAATATTTTAAAAGAAGAAGCTGGCGAAGGTGTTTTAGTTCTTGAAAACTTTAAAGAAACTATTAATCGTGCCGACCAAATTTCGCAAGCCGATATTTTAAAGGAGTCTCAAACCTTAGCAGCAAAAGAAGCTTCGGGAGCATTAGGTGCGGTAAAATCAATTCCTAAAGCGCTTCAAAATATTAATTGGCTAGAGTTAATTTTAGCCTTAGGAACCATATTTATTATTTATGGTTTTAAGCGCATTACCAAAGCGGTACCAAGTACTTTGGTGGCTTTAATTGTTATGTCTGGTATTGCCGTTGGTTTTGGTTTAAACTACAGACCCATCGAAGAAATCCCTAGCGGTTTGCCTCTTCCTAATTTAGAGATTTTTACAAATTTTAATTTGGCAAGTGTTAGTCCGTACATATTTACAGCCTTAACCTTAGCGCTTTTAGGTGCTATCGATTCGTTACTAACAAGTGTAGTTGCCGATAATATGACTAAAACCAAACACAAACCAAATAAAGAATTGGTGGGGCAAGGTATTGGTAACACCATTGCAGCGGTGTTTGGCGGTCTTCCAGGAGCAGGAGCAACTATTAGAACTGTTGTTAACATTACTTCGGGCGGAAAAACAAAGCTTTCAGGAATGATAGCCGGTATCATGTTATTAATAATCCTTTTAGGGCTAGGGCCAATAGCCTCCCAAATTCCAGCAGCGGTATTGGCAGGTATATTAATTACTGTAGGTATTGGCGTAATGGATTATAAAGGCTTAAAAGCTATTCCTGCTTTACCTAAAGATATTAAAATTGGGCCACTAAAAATGAGCTCAGAGGTATTAATAATGCTTGTAGTTTTATTCCTGTCTACATTCTGGAATTTAGTTTATGCAGTAGGAATAGGTTTAGTTATAGCGTCTTTAATGTTCATGAAAAAAATTGGAGATTTAACCGCAGAACGATCAGATGTTAAAGCCCTTAAAGAAGAAGCTTGGGATGATGAAATAGGATTTCCAGAAAATTTAAAAGAAGAAGTTTTTGTAAAACACTTAAAAGGCCCATTATTTTTTGGTTCAACAAGCGATTTTCAAGTATTAACCCAACAAATACCTAATACGGCAAAAACCGTTGTTTTAAGGCTAGGTCGTATGCAATACATGGATCAATCCGGACTATACGCTATGGAAGATATGCTCCAAGAGTTAAATAAAAATAAAGTACAAGTCTTATTTGTTGGTTTATTAGACCAACCAAAGTATATGATGGAGCGTATTGATATTATCCCAGATATGGTACCAAAAGAGCATATCTTCAGTAATTTTAAAAAATGTATGACATGGATTAAGGAAAACGTTAAAGACGAGGTTTAAATGTACTAAAATCAATTTAAAAAAGGATTTGTAACCTCTAAAATACAAAAACATAAGTATAGTAAAAAAAAGCCGCTTTTAAAAGCGGCTTTTTTTTATGCCTCTTGTTCTAAAGTGTCGTTTTCCTCTTGGTCGTCTTCCGGGGTTAAAATATTCGGAAAAATCATAGGTACTAAACTTTTTACCGGCTTGTAAAGTATTGTGCTATCAATGTTTTCTTCATCCACAAACGTTATGGTACTATTCATTTTGTCAAAAACATTCAAAATAACACTTAAAATTAAAGCTATTTTTAAGGCTCCAAAAATACCGCCAGCCAATTTATTTATTATGCCTAATGCGGCAAAATCGGCTAGTTTAGTAAGTGCTTTTCCTGCTAGCCCAATGGCCAAAACGATAACTATAAACGTTATGGCAAAGGCAACAATATTAATGGTTTTTTCTTCCCAAGCAGTTTTAGTTTGCAAAAACTCGGCAGCAAAGTTGCTAAAATGTATAGCGCCATAAACACCGGCAACTAAAGCAATTAAAGAGGCCACTTCAACAAAAAGGCCTTTCATAAAACCACGAACAAGACCAAATAAAATTAATGCACCTAAAACAATATCAATAACACCCATATTTAAAGTAATTTAAAACAAATATAAAATAATACTAACACTTAGGTTTACTAACTTTGCAGCTTTAAAATTAGTTAAGCTAATATTTTCTGGCATGTATGGCTAAGCAAAGAATTTTTAGGGCAACTAATCCCAAGTAATATCGGGAACTCATCTTAATTATAAAAAGTTTAATGGCTAGAGACGAACAATTAAAAGAACGCTGGGAAATGGTAGTACAAAAACTATCCAATCAATTTGCCGATGGCGACACGCTAGATCTAGATGCTATAATTTATTTAATAGGTGTGCAAGAACTAGGGCAATTAGATAGGGAGTTTAAAAAAGACCAAAAACTAGACCTCATGCATATTGCTATTTGCAAGTTGTTGGTGCCTTACGGCTATTACGAGCTCGATTTTGTCGATAACGACGGTTGGCCACATTATAAAGCGCTCGCAGAATTGCCAAATTTAAAAGCCGGCGAGCAAAGCATTTTAATGAAAGAGGCCATTGTAAACTACTTTATAGAAACAGAATATATCCATTAAAATGCCCATCACTTCAAGTGTCCCGAATTTATTTCTGGATGTATCAAGAAGTTGGGCGTTACCACAAGGGTCGGGCTTTCACTACTCGCTCTCTACGAGGAGCTCAAACAAACCGTTCAATCCCTAACGCAATTCACGTAAAAAATAGTAAATTTGCCATCATTTTGTAAAAGGTCATGATAGATAAGATAAAAGAACTCATAGCAGAAGCCGAAGCTTTTAAAGCCCAATCTAAAGAGGAAGTAGAAGCATTTCGTATTAAATATTTAGGTAAAAAAGGATTATTAAACGACTTTTTTGCAGAGTTTAAAAATGTAGCAAACGATCAAAAAAAAGAATTTGGTCAAACCATAAACAAGCTTAAAAGCACTGCCGAGGCTAAGGTTAATGCCCTTAAAGAAGAGCTGGAAAGTAAAGAAGAAGTAAAAGGCGTTTATGGGGATTTATCGCGCCCAGGCGAGCCTATTCAAATAGGCGCAAGACACCCTATTTCTGTTGTAAAAAATCAAATAATAGATATTTTTTCGCGCATTGGTTTTAATGTAAGCGAAGGTCCAGAAATAGAAGATGATTGGCATAACTTTACGGCACTAAACTTGCCAGAATACCATCCAGCACGCGATATGCAGGATACGTTTTTTATTCAAACCAATCCAGATATCTTATTACGTACACACACCAGTTCGGTACAAGTACGTTATATGGAAAATAATCAACCGCCTATTCGTACAATATCTCCAGGTAGAGTATACAGAAACGAGGCCATATCAGCACGTTCACATTGTTTTTTCCACCAATTAGAAGGGTTGTATATAGATAAAGATGTAAGTTTTGCCGATTTAAAACAAACCTTACAACACTTTACAACCGAGCTTTTTGGAAAAGCTAAAATTCGTTTACGTCCGTCTTACTTTCCATTTACCGAGCCAAGTGCAGAAGTAGATGTGTATTGGGGACTAGAAACAGAAACCGATTATAAAATTACTAAAGGTACAGGCTGGTTAGAAATTGGAGGCTGTGGCATGGTAGATCCTAACGTGTTAAAAAACTGTGGTATAGACCCAGAGGAATATTCTGGTTTTGCCTTTGGTGTTGGTATAGATCGTATAGCCATGTTACTACATCAAATTAGTGATATCCGTTTATTAAGCGAGAACGATGTGCGGTTCTTAGAGCAATTTAAAAGCGCACTTTAAATTTTTATAGAAATATACTTTAAAGTCAACTGTACATAACGGTTGGCTTTTTTTGTTCATTAATGTTTTTAAATAACCTGCAACACACGTTTTTTTTAAAGAAACTTCAATGTTAAAGATTCTTTAAAGTGCACTAAGAGTTCTTTAAATATATGGCTTAAGCTTATATTTGAAGTTAACCTCAATTAGAATAAAAAGTATTAAAATGATTAGAAGAGTCTTCTTAACACCATTCCAGAAATTTGTAAAAATAGAAAGTTTTAGTGGTATTTTATTAATGTTTGCTACAGTGCTAGCCTTGGTTTGGGCTAACTCTCCTTATGGAGATGTTTATAGAGCGCTTTGGCAATATGATTTAGGGGTAGTAACAGAAACTTTTGAGTTTAAGAAACCCTTAATTTTGTGGGTTAACGATGGGTTAATGGCTATATTTTTTCTTCTTATTGGGTTAGAGATAAAACGAGAGTTATTAATAGGTGAGCTTAATACACCAAAAAAAATAGCATTTCCCTTAGTTGGCGCCTTAGGTGGTATGTTGGTACCCGTAATTTTCTTTTTACTTATAAATCAAAATCCAGAAACCGCAAAAGGTTGGGGTATACCCATGGCAACAGATATTGCATTTTCTTTAGCTATTTTAAACGCCCTGGGTAGTAGAGTGCCTTTAAGCCTTAAAATATTTTTAACCGCATTTGCTATTGTAGATGATATAGGCGCTGTTTTGGTAATCGCTATTTTTTATAGCGGTAATATTAATATAACGTTGCTATTATTGGCGCTTTTTATGCTTGCTATTTTATACGTCCTATCTTATAAAGGAATTTATTCTAAGTTTATAATGTTTATTTTTGGAGTTGTAATTTGGTTTTTATTCTTAAAGTCGGGTATTCATCCAACTATTGCTGGTATTTTATTGGCATTTTCTGTTCCTATTAGACAAAAAATAGATACCTCTAAATTTTTAGTAGAATTAGAGAACGTATATAGTAATATTAAAAATGCTAGTATACTTAAAAAGCCTATTCTTTCGCATGAGCAAATACAACATATAGATAATTTAAACGATTGGTCAGCTAAGTTCCAATCGCCTTTACAACATTTAGAGCATAGTTTACATGGTTGGGTGGCATATTTTGTTATACCTATTTTTGCTCTTGCAAATGCAGGCGTGCTAATTTCCGGTTCCGGAAACTTAGATACTGCTTTAGTTATTAATATTGTTATATGTTTAGTTTTAGGAAAAGGTATAGGTATTACATCAATAGTATTACTAGTTCAAAAATTAAAATGGATAGAAGTACCAAGCGATATAAGTATTAAACAAATTATTGGAGTTTCTTTTTTAGCAGGTATTGGCTTTACTATGGCTATATTTATAGGTAGTTTGGCCTTTTCTACTACCCCAGAATTTATAGATTCTGCTAAAATAGGTATTCTAATAGGTTCGTTTATATCGGCAATAATTGGATATGTTATACTTCGTATGGGGGCCCAGACAAACGCGGTTACATAGTTTATTTCTTTATCGACTTAAAAAAAGCCTAAGAGCTTTTTTTATTTAACAACAATTTAACTTCGTTTAGTTCGGTTTGTTCCGAACCTGTTATATGTTTGCAGAGAATTTTACCGTCCATGAACAATATATTCAATACAACGGTATTAAAATAGTAAACATGAAAAAAGATAGCTGCCAAAAAAAAATGAGTCTTGTTGAAAAACTAGGCGTTCATTTAGAAGCAAGAGAAAAATTGGCGCCAGTAGCTGCACGTATTTTATCATATATAATTCTTACGGGAAAAAGAGGTGCCACTTTTGAAGATATGGTAAGTGTGCTTTGTGCCAGTAAAAGTACCATTTCTACACACTTAAACCATTTACAAGATTTAAATAAAATTGAATATTTCACAAAAACTGGCGATCGTAAAAAGTATTTCATCATCGATAAAAACACCATTATTCAGCATGTGGATAGGATGATAAGTCATTGGGATGAAGAGCGCGCTATTCATTTAGAAATTAAGGCATATAAAGAAACCCAAAACGAACTAAAAATTGAAAATAACGACGAGAAGTTCGATTTAAGTTTTCATAACGATTATGTAAAGTTTGTAGACGAAGCAACAGCATCAGTTAAAGAATTAAGAGAAAAATTAATAAGCAACAAGTTCCATATTTAAAGTTTTACCAAAATGAAAAATAACAAACTATATACCGCACTAGTACTAAGTCTATTCTTAGTTATTGTAAGTTGTGGCAATTCAGACCAAAACCAAGCGGCAGCGGCACCACCGCCTGCACCTTTTCCTGTGTCGCAATTAGAAACTAAAACCGTAACAGGTTATCAAGATTATCCAGCAACCATAGAAGGGATTGTAAACAGTGATGTAAGAGCAAAAACATCTGGTTATATCGAGAAAGTATTTGTAGACGAAGGACAAAAAGTACGTAAAGGGCAAGCTTTATTTAAGCTAGAAACACAGTCTTTAAGTCAAGATGCAGGAGCAGCCAAAGCGCGTGTTAATGTGGCACAAGTTGAGGTAGATAAGTTAATTCCTTTAGTAGAAAAAAATATAATTAGTCCAGTACAATTAGAAACTGCCAAAGCTAATTTAGCACAAGCCAAAGCAAATTATAGTAGTGTTACTGCTAATATTGGTTATGCCACTATTAAAAGTCCAATTGATGGTTATGTTGGTGCTATAAATTTTAGAGAAGGGGCGTTAATTAGTCCTAACGACGCCACGCCATTAACTACGGTAAGCGAAATAGACCAAGTATATGCCTTTTTTAGTTTTAACGAAGCACAATATATCGACCATTTACAACGCTCTGAAGGTCAAAATAAAGCAGAACGTATTAAAAATTCGCCAGACTTAAGTTTAGTTCTTGCAAATGGAAAAATGTATTCTGAAAAAGGACGCATTCAAACTAGTACAGGTCAAATAAATCAAAGTACAGGAACCATTCAAATTAGAGCCGCTTTTAATAACCCTAACGAAATTTTAACCAATGGAAACAGCGGTAAAATTAGAATTCCTACCGAGTATAAAGATGCTGTAGTAGTACCACAGTCTGCAACCTTCGAGCAACAAGGAAA
Organism: Algibacter pectinivorans; assembly: GCF_900112595.1. Lineage (GTDB taxonomy): Bacteria > Bacteroidota > Bacteroidia > Flavobacteriales > Flavobacteriaceae > Algibacter_B > Algibacter_B pectinivorans. The sequence goes on from NZ_FOMI01000002.1 coordinate 465,141, forward strand.
TATTATGATTTATAAGTTAGTTGCAGACAATAAAGTAGCCACATCTATCTTAAAAGTAAAAGGAACCGTAGATAACTTATATGTTGTAGAATCTGGGGTAAAGGCTAACGATAAAATTGTAGTTTCAGGAGTAGGTAAACTAAGAAATGGCATGGTAATCTCACCGCAAAACACCTCTTTTGAAGATGCTATTAAACCCGTTGCAACTTTATTTAGAAATTAAATAACCACCAAACATAATTTATCATGTTAAAAACATTTATTGAAAGACCAGTGCTTTCAACAGTAATCTCTATTATCATAGTTATGCTAGGTGTTATTAGTATAACTAGCTTACCAATAGAAGAATATCCAGATATTGCGCCGCCTACCATTAAGGTTACTGCAAATTATACAGGAGCCAATGCCGAAACCGTTTTAGAGAGTGTAATTATACCTATCGAAGAACAAATTAATGGTGTAGAAGGTATGACATACATAACTTCTACCGCGTCAAACACGGGTACAGCAGAAATTACAGTGTACTTCGATCAAGAAATTGATGCAGATATAGCAGCTGTAAACGTGCAAAATCGTGTGTCTAGAGCAACACCTTTATTACCACAAGAGGTAATACAAACAGGTATAACTACACAAAAGCAAGAAACGAGTGCACTGATGTTTATTTCTATGTATTCTGAAAGCGAAAATTACGACGCCACATTTATTCAGAATTACTTAAAAATTAACGTTATTCCAGCTATGCAACGTATTAGTGGTGTTGGTGATGTTAGTGTATTCTCCCAACAAGATTATGCCATGCGTATTTGGTTAAACCCAGAAAAATTAGCATCTTATAATTTAATTCCTTCAGATATTTCGGCAGTTTTAGCAGAACAAAATTTAGAAGCTGCTGCGGGATCTTTAGGTCAGAATAACGGTGAATCTTTTTCGTATACTTTAACCTATAGCGGTCGTTTTAAAGATGAAGCACAATACAGCGATATTGTTATTAAAGCTTTAGGAAACGGAGAGTTTTTGCGTTTAAAAGATGTCGCAACTATCGAGTTAGATGCACAATCTTATGCGTCTAACGCCATGAGTAAAGGGCATCCGGCAGTATTTATGGGGATCTTTCAAACCAAAGGTTCTAATGCACAAGAGATTATTGAAAACATAAAAGTAACTCTAGAGCAAATAAAAGCAGATCTTCCCGAAGGATTAGATGTATTTGTACCTTACGATACGAGTTTGTTCTTAAACGCATCTATCGAAAAAGTAATTAGCACTTTATTAGAGGCCTTTTTATTAGTATTCCTAGTGGTGTTTATCTTTTTACAAGATTTCCGTTCTACCTTAATTCCAGCAATTGCAGTGCCTGTTTCTATTATTGGTACGTTCTTTTTCTTGAATATTTTTGGGTATTCTATAAACCTATTAACCCTATTTGCGTTAGTGCTCGCCATTGGTATTGTGGTAGATGATGCCATTGTAGTTGTAGAGGCGGTACATGCCAAACTAGATGAAGGCGAAAGAGACCCTAAAAAAGCCACACTTACAGCCATGAACGAGATTTCTGGTGCAATTATTTCTATTACTTTAGTAATGGCAGCGGTATTTATTCCGGTAACTTTTGTAACGGGTCCAACAGGAGTATTTTATGAGCAGTTTGGTGTAACGTTAATTATTGCCATTTTAATTTCGGCAGTAAACGCATTAACTTTGAGTCCCGCATTATGTGCTTTATTATTAAAAGGGCATAAGGATGATGAAGAGTTAAAAGGAAAAAGTCCGCTAAAACGTTTTTACACATTATTTAATCGTGGATTTAACGCTACGGTTGATAGATATGGTAAATCGCTTCAGTTTTTATACAGAAGAAAATTTGTTTCTGTTTTATTATTAATCATTGCTGTTGTAGGTATATATTGGGCTGCAACAACAACACCAACAGGGTTTGTACCTAATGAGGATAGAGGCATTATTTTCGCTAATATCGAATTACCTCCAGGAGCTTCATTAGATAGAACAGATGCAGTAGCAAGACAACTTTATGCTAAAGCCGAAGGCATAGAGGGTATTTCGGCAGTAAACTTTATTAAAGGTAGAAGTTTAATTAGTGGAGCTGGTAGTAACTTTGGTTTTGGTATTATTAAATTAGAAGATTGGTCAGACCGTACAAGTCCTGCACTTTCAGCACAGGCCATTACCGGAAAATTATTTGGTATAGGAGCTACCATTCCAGAGGCTAATATTATTTTCTTTTCGCCACCTAGTATTCGTGGTTTTGGTAACTCGTCTGGTTTCGAAATTAACTTATTGGACAAGTTTGGAGGCGAGTTTACAGATTTAGATCAAGCAAACAAAGATTTTTCAATGGCCTTAATGAGTCACCCAGAAATTAAGTATGCAACATCTTCATTTAATACGAGCTATCCGCAATACGAGATGGAAGTAAATGTGCCTTTAGCAAAAGAAAAAGGAGTGTCGGTTACTAGTATTTTCTCTACGTTGCAAGGCTATATAGGTGGAATTTATGCGTCCGATTTCTCTAGATTTGGAAAACAGTTTAGAGTATATATACAAGCCTTACCAGAAGATAGAGCAGACGAAAATGCTTTAAATAGTATGTATGTTCGAACAGATTCTGGCGAAATGACACCAATTACGCAGTTTGTAACCTTAAAGCGTGTGTATGGACCACAATCGGTAACGCGTTTTAACTTATTTAATTCAACTACAATTACAGGGGCCACAAACGAAGGGTTTAGTACCGGTGATGCTATTAAAGTAATTGAAGAAGAGGTTGCAAAATTACCAAGTAATTATACTGTTGCCTATTCTGGTTTAACACGTGAGGAGGTAAATGCAGGAAACCAAACAACGTTCATTTTTATATTAAGTATCCTATTTGTGTATTTCTTATTAAGTGCGCAATACGAAAGTTATTTATTGCCATTTGCAGTAGTATTTTCATTACCATTTGGTGTATTTGGAGCCTATATAAGTACTAAGTTTTTAGGCTTAGAAAACAATATTTATTTCCAAATAGCCTTAATTATGCTTATTGGGTTATTGGCTAAAAACGCCATACTTATTGTGGAGTTTGCTTTAGCCAGACGAAAGAACGGCGAGAGTATTGTAGATGCCGCAATTCACGGAGCAAAATCGCGTTTACGTCCTATTTTAATGACCTCATTCGCTTTTATTTTAGGGTTAATGCCATTAGCGTTAGCAAAAGGTGTTGGGTCCGAAGGGAATAACTCTATTGGTTCTGGTGCTGCTGGTGGCATGCTTATAGGTACGCTTTTAGGAGTTTTTGTAATTCCTATCTTATTTATACTATTCCAGTGGTTACAAGAAAAAATTTCAGGGAAACCAGTAATACAAACTATTGAAGAATAACACGATGAAATCAAACATAAAACATAGAAATTTTAGTAAAGGTGCTTTAGTATTGGTAGTTGCATTAACGTTACAAAGTTGTTTTGTGGCTAAAGATTATGAACGACCAAATTTAGAAACTGAAACAGAAGCACTTTACCGCACAGATAATTTGCCAACAGATAGTTTATCTATTGCAAATGTATCATGGAAAACGTTGTTTACAGACCAATATCTTCAAGATTATATAGAAGAAGGTTTGCAAAATAATATGGATGTTCGTAGCGCTTTACAGCAAATTATTTCGGCCGAAGCTTATGCTAAACAAGGTAAAGCAGGGTACTTTCCAACCTTAAGTGTTGGGCCTAACTATACGCATCAAGAATACTCAGCTAATAGCCAATTTGGGTCTATATTTAGCGGTGGTTTAGATACTTACGATGTAACCGCCAATTTATCTTGGGAAGCCGATATTTGGGGTAAAATAAGAAGTAATAAACGTGCAACGCAAGCGGCTTATTTACAAAGCGTAGCAGGACATCAAGCTGTAAAAACACAGTTGGTTTCTAGCATTGCAAACACGTATTATAATTTGTTAGCCTTGGATGCGCAGTTAGAAATAACAAAGCAAACTATTGAAACTAGAGAAATTGGGGTTGAAACCATTAAAGCCTTAAAAGATGCTGGCCAAGTAACACAAGTGGCTGTAGATCAAAATATAGCGCAGTATAATAGCGCTAGAGCATTACAGGTAGATTTAGAGGTTGCCATTTTTAAAACTGAAAATACTTTAAGTATTTTATTGGGTAAAGCACCTCAAAATTTTGAAAGAAGCAGCTTAAATATTCAAAAAATAAATGAGGAAATTACCGTTGGTGTACCTTCTACTCTATTAAGTAATAGACCAGATGTTATGGCTGCAGAGTTTGCATTAATTCAGAATTTTGAGTTAACCAATGTTGCTAATAGCAGTTTTTATCCGAGTTTAACTTTAACAGCGTCTGGAGGTTTACAAAGTTTAGAGTTGGATAATTTATTTAATACCAATTCACTTTTTGCTACAGTTGTTGGTGGGTTAACGCAACCGCTTTTTAATCAGCGTAAGCTTAAAACTCAAAAAGAAGTGGCTTTAGCAAACCAGGAAAGTGCACTTTTAAACTTTAAGAAAACATTATTGGTTGCAGGTAGCGAAGTATCTAATGCTTTATATAGCTATAACGCCGAAACTAAAAAATTTGAATTTAGAAAAAATGAAGTTGAAGCTTTACGTAAAGCCGAAGCAAACTCCGAAGAATTGCTTAAAAACGGTTATGCCAATTACTTAGATTTATTAACGGCAAGACAAAGTGCTTTAAGTGCAGAGCTTAATGTTATAGATAGTAAATTACAACAATTAGTATCTATTGTAGATTTATATGAAGCACTTGGTGGCGGATGGAGATAAAATAAATAACTATGATTACTAAGGCAACTTTGTTAAAATGTTCTATTAAAAAGTTTACGCAATGCGGAAGCAAGCATGTAACTTTAGACGACATAGCAAATACACTTGGTATATCAAAAAAAACAATTTATGCTTTTTATAAAAACAAAGAAGCGCTGGTTTCGGCTAGTATTGAAAGTTTATTAAACGAGTATAAAGACGATATAAATGGGATTGTTAATAGCAATGGTAAAGATCCTGTTTTGTGTGTTATAATAATTTACCAGAGAGGGTTTGAGTATTTAAAATACTTTAAGCCCTCTTTTCTTTTTGGTCTAGAAAAGTACTACCCTAAAGCAAATGCCATATTTGAAAGTTTTATTGAAGCGTTGTCTAACACCACAGTGTATAAATTACTTATACAAGCTCAAGAATCTGGACATATTAAAGCGGAAGTTAACTTAAAACTGATAGTTAGTGTTTACTTTTTACGCATAGATAAGCTCATTTTTAAAAAGAATAACTTATTCGAGTTGTACCCAAAAGAAGAACTTTTTAACCATTTAGTAGTTTATAATTTAAAAGGAATAATTACACCTAATTATTCTAATTCTTATTTTTGAATAGTTTACTATTTTTGCAGCATGAAAAGAGATATTGAAATTCCTGTTGTAAAAGATGTGTACGTTGCTGTGGTAAACGAGTATAACGATATTTATAAAACGCAAGACTGGAACGCGTATATTATTAACAATAAAGATGTTGATTTAGAAATGGTTATTATTGTTACCGATGGCTATTCTGAAACTAAAACAACATCGAAGTTTAGAAAAAAAATTGATGTGCTTCCTAAAAAGAGTTATGCTAAAATAGAGCTTATACAAGAGGAGTTGTTTGCTTTAAATAACCAGTTTAAAGTGTCTTTTTTCGAGGGTAACCAAATGTTTGATAAAACCTATTTGTTTAGAAAAAACACTATTAACCTTAAGGCTTTGCAGCCTGTACCCTTAATGGATGTTAAAGGTGTTTTGGTAAAATAGCATAGTCCTGCTGAGGTAGGAATTTCATAATAAGAACCCTTCCGTCTTTAATTCCTTTTACTGGAATTAAAGCCACCTTCCCTTAAAAAAAAGGGAAGGAATTAATTGTTTATAGTTTTAGTGCTAATATACTTGAAGGAACTCTCCTCATTTTAAAGGAGGAGTGGATTTAATTTCGATACCTCGAAAATTAAAGACGAGGTGGTTGCTTATAAATTTTTGAAATGAGAACATATTTCTTTTAATACAAATTCAAGATTTTCGAAAACTAATTTGTTTTCAAATCTTATAAGTTTGAAACCTAGGCGCTCTAATCTATTTGTTCGTTCTAAATCATAGTTTTGTTGAGCAAAATCGAAATGGTATGCTCCATCTAGTTCAATAATAAGTTTTTCTTTAGGGCAGTAGAAGTCTACTATAAAGTTTTCGATACTATGTTGTCGCCTAAATTTGCGGCCTCCTAATTGCTTTTTTTGAAGGTGTTTCCATAATGTAGCTTCGGCGGAAGTTAAACTTTTTCGAAGTTCTTTTCTGCGTTGTTCTAAATATTTATAATTATGGATATTTTTCATTTTGTGTTTAAAACCCTTCCGTCTTTAATTCCTTTTACTGGAATTAAAGCCACCTTCCCTTAAAAAAAAGGGAAGGAATTGAGTTTACGTTTTAACTTAAGATTTTTGTTAAAATACAATATAATTAACGGTTTTAATAAACGGAAAAGTAATGCTGCGCCTTTTGTAGGCTAGATTGGATTCTATTTTAATGTTGTATAATAAAAGACACGGTGGTTTTTGCGTTAGGGATTGTAGCGGCATCCTTTTTTTTGCTGCCATAAATGGCAAAAAAAAGATATAGCGTAAAGCCCGACCCTTTTCGGGTAACGCCCACATTATTGCTATAAATTAATGGTATTAGATTCTTGCTTTTGCAGGTATTACTTAATCCAATTTATCGGTAAGTTTTTTAAATACTTTTTTAGGGTTTTTATTGTCGTACAAAATCTCGTAAACCGCGTTTATAATAGGAGTTTGAGTTTTTTTAACGTTTTTGTCGTTTAGTGTATGGGCGCTTTTTGTTGCGTAATACCCTTCGGCAACCATGCTCATTTCCATTTGTGCAGATTTTACGGTGTAGCCTTTACCAATCATATTTCCAAACATACGGTTTCGCGAAAACACCGAGTAACCGGTTACTAGTAAATCGCCTAAATACGCCGAATTATTAATGTTACGTTTCATTTTATGGCGCTTTTTAATAAAACGTTTCATTTCGCGTATGGCATTACTCATTAATACACTCTGGAAGTTATCGCCATAGCCCAAGCCATGCGCTATTCCGGCTGCAATGGCGTAAATGTTTTTAAGCATAACGGCGTATTCAATGCCTATAACATCGTCGCTAGTTTTTGTTTTTATATAATCGCTAGATAAAGTGTTGGCAATGGCCTCTGCTTTGGCTGTATTAGAGCATGAAATGGTTAAGTAGGATAAACGCTCTAGAGCTACTTCTTCGGCATGACAAGGTCCTGCAATTACCGCAATATTATCGTAAGGTATTTTATAGGTTTTATGAAAATGCTCGCCTACCAACAGTCCTGTTTCGGGCATTATGCCTTTTACTGCAGATACTATGGTTTTGTTAGAAATATCGACAGTTAGTTTTTCTAATTCGCTATGGATAAAGGCCGATGGGATTACAAAAATTAAAACATCGGCATATTGGGCAATTTCATTAATATCGTTGCTAAGTTTTAATTGCTCTAAATGAAACTCTACCGAACTTAAGTAATTAGGATTGTGTTGCTCTCTTAATAAATGCTCTTTAGTGTATACACTGCGCATATACCAACCAATTTCATTTAAGTTTTCGCTAAGCATTTTTACAATAGCTGTAGCCCAACTTCCTGCTCCAAAAACCGCATATTTTAAAGGTTTATCCATAGGTTTAATATCGTTTTCTAGTTCAAAAATACATAAATATTTTTCATTTTAAAGAGCTGTTGTAAAAGAATCTGGAAATGAGGGTAAAGCGCCGTAATTAAAGCGTTTTTATAATGGTTTAAGGTTTTTTACAGGGCCTAAAAAAGAGCGGTTTAAAATGTTTGGCACGCGTTTTGAAACTACACTAAACAGAAACCCTAAAATGTTAGATTATGAAGACGATAAAATTACTTTCAAGTTTTGCCTTAATAGCAACTCTTTTTACATCTTGTTATACAGAGGTTATAGTTGATGATTTTAATGAGGCACCTCCACTTACAGTAAACCAATTATTAAACTCTTACGAGCTGTGGTATGTAGATATTAATAGCACTGTTGGTTATGGCGAAACTCCTTTTTTACAAAAAGCGTTTACAGTATCGTTTATTAATGGTGTGTTATACGCTAATAATAATATTGCTGGTTTAGGTAGTAATGGTAATGGATATGGAATTGATGTTGCTAATTACGATGCTTATAATATGATTTTAGATGTGCAACATGATATTGATGGTTTTTCGACTTTTGATGTTTACGAAGTAGATTATAATACTATTGAGTTATATAATCCAAACAACGATACCTCGTATTTTTTAGATGGTTACCAACGTAATAATTTTGATTATGATTTTGTGTTTTATGATAACATCCATTACTTTTTACAAGAATACGATGCTTGGGAAAAAACATATACTAGTGATTACGGCGCTATAAATGAGTTTGATAACGAAAATTATTTACAGTTTTTAGCTGGAGGGAATGATTCTGAATTTAGAAGTTCGCAAGACACTAATATTAATAACGCTAATAACTTATATTGGGACTACACAGGTGTTTACGGTGTAGGAGATGTAAGTGGTAATGAAACTTTAAAAATTTTAACATTAGATTATGATTACTTAGGCAATGAATATTTTGAGTTGAGCGTTATTAATGATAGTAAGATAGAGTTGTTTCACGCTGCCTCTGAAACGGTATATGAATTTGAAGGACGCGGATATATACAGTATTTAAAATCTGATAGTAAGAAACAAAACGAAGTTAAAGAAGATAAAATGCGCAAGCATAGAAAAGATAAAGTAGCAAACCCGAGAGAAAATACAAGGGTTTAAGAAAAGATAGAATTAGCATTCTTACAGGATGCCTTAATTAAGAATTTTGGTTGGTTATTTAGTTTAGAAACCGCTTAAAGCACTCAGCTTTAAGCGGTTTCTTTTTTTTATTGGTTTGTAATGTGACTTTTTAGTTTTTAAGGTGTCCTAATTAGGAATTGTTTTAGTTATTGAAAATACAAGGAATTACAATTTTTAGCAATAGTAAAAAAGAAGAAAAAACACATTCGTGTAAAATTTATTTAGAAAAGAACATGAGCACTTAATTAATAGCTAATTACATTATTATGTTCTAAGGCCAACTTGCAAAAGTTGGTCTTTATTGTTTTTATAAGCCATTTATTTTGAAATCCATTTATTTAAAACTTTAAATAATTCGTCTTTAATAACGGGTTTAGACAGAAAATCGACACAGCCTTTATTAAAGCATTTTTCTTTTTCTTCTGGCATGGTATAAGCAGTTTGCATAATTACCTTAGCCTTTGGGTTTATTTCTAGAATGGCGCTTAAAGCATCTATACCATTCATTTCTGGCATTCTAATATCCAGTAAAACAACATCAATCTCTGGAGTAGTTTGGTAGGTGTTTACGGCTTGGGTACCTGTTTTTGCAAATAGTAAATAGGCACCTGTGTTTTTTAAGACTACTTTAAAAAGCAATTGGATTAAGGCGTCGTCTTCCGCGATTAAAATAGTTTTGTCTTTTAAAAACCTTGTACATTTTATTGGCAGTTTCGGTTTTTTTGCGTTTTTAAATTGAGTTAGTTTTAAAGGTATACTAAAACTAAATGTAGTGCCCAAATTCAAATTAGAACTAACGTTAATATTACCTCCCATTAGAGTTATGATACCTTTGCAAATGGCAAGACCTAAGCCCGTGCCTCCATATTTTGCATTGTTTTGGTAATTAATTTGTTTAAAGCGTTCAAATATTTCAATCTGTTTTTCTTTTTTAATTCCTATACCTTGGTCTTTAACAAAGAATTTTATGTTATCCTCCTCCACTTCAAAACCAAAAGATATTTCGCCCTTATCAGAAAACTTTAAGGCATTATTTAATAAATTTAGAAGCACTTGTTGCAACCTATGACTATCTGTAATAATTACTAAATCTTTATAGGTATCTGGAATAACCGTTTTAAAAGTAATATCTTTTTTATATTCGTTGGTGTTTAGTTGATTATAGGTGATTTCTAAATTATCGATAAGATTTGGTACGTGGCACTCTTTATACACCAACTTAATCTCATTGGATTCCATTTTAGCAACATCAATTATATCATCAATTAGATTTAAAAGTTGTTTGGAATTTCCATCTATAATCTCAAGATATTTAAGGCGTTCTTTTTTTGTTAAACTATCGTTTTTAAGTAATTCCGAGAAACCTAAAACACTATTCATTGGCGTTCTAATTTCATGACTCATATTGGCCAAAAAGTAGTTTTTATGCAGGTTTGCTATTTCGGCTTCTTTTTTAGCTTTTATAAGTTCTTCTTCGTATAGTTTTTGCTGAGTAATATCTTGTACAGCTCCTTTTAATGCTATAATGGTATTATTTTCGTCCTTTACAGCTTCGCCCATAATACAAAGCCAACCGGGTGTTCCGCCCTGTCTTATAATTTCTAATTCGAGATTATATGGTATACCTTGGTTTTGGCAGTCGTTTATAGCTTTGGATATTGTTTTCCAGCTAGATTTTGTAAAAAGTTTACTACTCGATTTTAAATTTGGAGGCGGTAAATTAGGATCGAACCCATAAATTTTATAAAGCTCTCTTGTCCAGCGTACACTGCCGGTTTCTAAATCTAAATACCAACTGCCTACGTGTGTGATTTCTTGAGCGCGATATAGCTCTTCTTGACTTTTAGCAAGTTCTTCTTTTTTATTTTTAAGTTCGGTAATGTTGGCAAAGGTTGCAGCAAACTCTCCTTTAACGGGGCAAAATAAATGTACTTGGTAATGCTTGCCATCTTTGGTAGAGTATTCTTTTATATAGTGTTCTTTATTAGATAAGGCTGTTTCTCCAAAGGTTTTTATCCAAGTGGTTGGGTCGTCTTGTATGTAAGGCGCTATTTTTTTTAGTCTTTTTCCTAAAAATTCATGTCGTTCTAAACCTATTATCTTTTCAAAGGTAGGATTGGCATCTAAATATATCCAATCTATAGGTTGGCCCTCGTTATTGGTTATTATTTCGCCGTGTAAAAAGCCTTCGTTTAAATTTTGAAAGAGGTTTTTATACCTTAGTTCGACTATTTTTAGGTCTTTTTCGGTTTCTTTAAGTTTATTAATATTATTTAATGTAATTACAATGCCATTTATTTTTTTTGCAGATGTAATAAAAGGACTCGCTCTAAATAAATAGTAGTTATTATTTTTATCGCTTAATTGTTTTTCGATAGTTATAAGTTTCTCTAATACTAAACTCGAGTCTTTAATAATTCCTGCCCTGGTATCTTCTAAAAAATTGGATGTAAAGCTTGAAAGTGGTCTGCCATAATCAGACTCGTGTAAATTAAAAATTTCCTTAAGTGCCGGTGTAAATTTTCTAATGCGTAACTCGGTATCTAGAAACAGGGTGGCAATTTCGGTGTTATCTAATAGGTTTGTTACATCGTTACTTAAGTTTGTAAGCTCCTTGTTCTTTTCCTGCATTTCAGAATTTACAGTATACAATTCTTCGTTTACAGATTGTAATTCCTCGTTAGTGCTTTGAAGTTCTTCGTTGGATGCCATGAGTTCTTCGTTAGACGATTGTAGCTCCTCATTGCTAGTTTCTAGTTCTTCAATAGCATTTTGTAATTCTGTTTTTACAGCTTTTAGTTCGTTTTCTAAATCCTCCAAACGTTGGTTAGATACCTCTTCTACATCTATATTTTTAAGTACTACAGGTGCTTCCTTATCTAAAACTTTATCATTTGTAAATTCTATTAAATAACAACCATTAAGCGCATCATCTATATCTGGTTTATGGAATTTTAAATCAAAAGAAAAATTTTGGGTTTTGGTTTTATTTATAACGCCTTTTATAATAATATCTTGGTTTTCACTTTCTAGTCTGCGAATACCACTTCTTATAAGTCCTGCAATGTCGGTATTTACTATTTTTAATAAATTATTTTGAAAAAGACCTTCGTTATGGGATAAACGTTTTCCGGCATCGCCTTTAATAAAAAGGATATTAAAACTTTTATCTATAAAAATGGATGCAGGACTAAACTTTTTACTTAAATACTTATGGAATACTAGTTCTGGGTTTTCTTTAACTCTAAAATTAGGTGATTGAATGTTAGTTGTAGGTGTTTTATATGAAATGGTTGAAACCCGCTCTAAACTGTTGCTCTGCGAAGGATATTGTTTTGTGCTCGAAATATTTTGAAATATTTTCCACTTTACATCGATAGTTTTAAAATGCTTTGATACCGTTCCTAACGACTCGCTATTACCCAAAAATAAGTAAGCATATTGATTTAAGGCAAACTGAAAATTATGCATCACTTTCTTTTGAATTTTAGTGTCAAAATAAATGAGTAAATTTCGGCAGGAAATTAAATCCATTCTTATAAATGGTGGGTCTTTTATTAAGTTATGATTAGAGAAAACTATTTTCTCTCTAAGGGTTTTAATAATTTGTATTTTATCGCCAATTTTTATAAAATAACGATCTAAGAATTTTTTATCAATTTCATTAGAAATATTAATATTGTACATACCAAGCCCCGCAAATGTTAAAGCTCTTGGATCTATATCTGTGCCAAATATTTTAAAATTGATATTAAGATTGTTACTTTTAATATAATCGTCCAATAAAATGGCTATCGAGTAAACTTCTTCACCGGTAGAGCAGCCGGCAATCCAGATACGAACCGTTTCATCTACTTGTTTGGATTCGCATAATTTTGGAATAACCTTGGTTTTTAAACTACTAAAGGCTTCGGTGTCTCTAAAAAAGCGGGTAACCCCTATTAGAAAATCTTCTTTAAGCGCTTGTTTTTCTTCTACGTTGCTAGATAAAAAGGTAACATAATCGAATAGATGATCAATGTTATTAATGCTCATTCGTTTTTCTAACCTGCGGATAAGCGTGTTTTTTTTATACTCTCTAAAATCGATTCCAGAAAATTTAAAAACGATAGTTAATATATTATTTATTAAGTTATCGCTAGATGTTGGCGTGTTTAAGTTTTTTATTAATAAGGAATTATTTATAGGTGTTCTGTGTATTAATTCGGCAATTTTTTCGGGTGGCGCGATAAAATCTGCTAAATTAGTTGCTATCGCAGAGTTTGGCATACCATCAAATTGCGCAGAGATGGGGTCCTGAACGATTATTGTACCTCCTTGTTCCTTAATAGTATGTATGCCTCGTGAGCCATCTGAACCGGTACCAGATAATATAACACCCATTGATTTGGTGTTATATTCCTCACCTAAAGTATGAAAGAAGATATCTATTGGTAAGTTTAAATTGTTTTTTGGCCCTTTGTCCAGCAAATATAATTGGTTACCCTTAATATGAAGGTTTTTGTTTCTTTGATTTAAATAAATACAATTTGGCTTTATAACTTGCTTATCTTCTGCCGTGTAAATTGGCATAGACGTGTGCTTGCTAAGTAACTCTGGCATTAAACTTTTAAAATCTGGTGAAAGATGTTGTACAATTATAAACGCCATACCTGTATTGCTAGGTACGTGGTCAAAGAGTGTTTGTATAGCATCTAAACCTCCGGCTGAAGCGCCAATGCCAACAACGTAAAAATTTGATTTACTAATATGCATTAGAAAGTTTATAAATGCTAAAGTAAAAAACAACCTCAATAAAACCTACTTTTTTTGTAGAAATTTCTTTCGAAAATATTACCTGTAAAAATTCATCTCGTCCAAATACTCCCAAACATTTTTCGGTAACATAGGTTTGATGTTTTTACCGTCTTTTATAGCTTTACGAATAAATGTTGAAGAGAGCTGCATAATAGGGGCATCGATAGGATGTATTTTTTTATGCCCATTAAACTGGTTGTTTACCGTAGTGTTTGATATTCGAGGGTAAACATAAATGTGATGATTTTCTAGAATAACTTCATAGTTTTTCCACTTATGAAAACTATTTAGGTTGTCTTCGCCCATAATTAAAGAAAAATTGTGATCTGGATATTTTTCTTGTAAATGAGCAAGCGTGTTTACGGTGTAGTTTGGTTGCGGTAAGTTAAACTCAATATCACTGGCTTTTAACTTATCGTAATCCTTAGTAGCTTCATAAACCATTTCTAAACGCTGGTAATTATCAAGTAAACTACTTTTCTTTTTAAACGGATTATGTGGAGTAATTACAAACCAAACCTGGTCTAAATCGCTATATTCTGCCATGTGGTTTGCAATAACCAAATGCCCTATATGAATAGGGTTAAAAGAGCCAAAATATAAACCAATTTTCATTTTATTGTACTAGGAGTTTAAGAAGTCTGCTACTTGTTTTTCAGCTTCAAGTAGTGCTTTTTCTAGATCGTCATTAATAATTATAGTATCAAATAACGGAGCGGTGGCTAATTCGGCCGATGCTTTTGCAACACGCATATTTATTTTATCGGCACTTTCGGTTTTACGCTTTTTTAAACGTATTTTCAGTTCGTCTATGCTTGGTGGCTTAACAAAAATAGCAAGCGTTTGTTCTGGAAATTTTCTTTTAATTCGTAATCCTCCAGAAACATCAATATCAAAAATAACATTTTTACCAAGTGCCCAAATACGTTCAACTTCGGTTTTTAAAGTGCCATAAAAGTTATCGCGATACACTTCTTCCCATTCTAAAAAGTTATCCTCTTTAATATTGTTTTTAAATTCTTTGGCCGATAGAAAATAATAATCTTTACCATGCTCTTCCGTACCTCTTTTTTCTCTTGAGGTTGCCGATATTGAAAACTCTAAATTTAAATTTTCTTTGCCTAATAAATGCCTAACAATGGTAGTTTTACCAGAGCCTGAAGGCGCCGAAAACACGATGAGTTTGCCTTGTTTTTTTGTTTCTTTTTCTGCCACTTGTACGCTAATATTTTACAAATTACTGCCGACTAAAGACTGACTGCTGCCAGCTTTTTTAAAGTACGTTCAATAACTGTTCCTTAATTTTTTCTAATTCGTCTTTCATTTGCACCACCAGTTGTTGCATTGGTGCATAGTTACTTTTAGAGCCAATAGTGTTTATTTCTCTACCCATTTCTTGGCTTATAAAACCTAGTTTTTTTCCGTTAGAATCTTTAGTATTAATAGACTCCGTAAAGTAATTTAAGTGGTTTTTTAAGCGTACTTTTTCTTCTGTAATATCAAATTTTTCAATGTAATATACCAGTTCTTGCTCAAACCTGTTTTCGTCGTATTTTTCTTTTAATTCTTGAACACCTTTAAGTAAACGCTCACGAACACCTTCAACACGCTCGGGGTCCATAGTTATTATTTGCTCAAGTATATTTCCTATTGAAACCACACGATTGTTAAAGTCTTGCTCTAATACTTTGCCCTCATTTAATCTGTGTTGGTTTAAGGCGTCTATAGCTTTATGAATTTCAACTTCAATACTTTTCCACTCATTTTCATCTATTTCTTCACGTACAGTATTTAAAGCATCAGGAAAACGAACAGCCATTTTAAGTAATTCCAAGTCGTTTCCATCAACAACTTGTTTTAGTTGCTTCATATATTGTTTAACAACAGGCGTGTTTATTTGGGTCGATGTGTCTTCGGCAGTAGCTTCAACATAAATAGAGAAATCAACCTTTCCGCGTTCTAGTTTATCGGCAAGAATTTTTCTAATAGATAATTCTTTTTCTCTATATATAGAGGGCATTCTAGCATTTAAATCTAAATTTTTACTATTTAATGATTTAAGCTCTATAGTTATCTTTTTTGTTGGCAATTGCAAAACAGATTTACCATAACCTGTCATTGAATATATCATAAATGCTCGTATTTAAGTTGTGCAAAGGTAATTAAAACTAAAAGACTGAAAAGGTAATTACTTAATGTTAAAAAAAATAGTTTAAATGTATTATTTTGGGTTATAAGCCATTAAATAAATACATTTACCAATATAAATTGACAATTATAATAATGAGTAAAAATTCTGGTTTAGCTGTATTTGTGGTTTGCTTACTAGTTTTGTTTTCGTGCAAAAACAAGCAAACTGAAAGGGAAATTGATGTTGTTGAGTCAACCAAAGATGTTAACAACCAAATACCTAACGAGGTAAAAGAAAAGTTAATGTCTAATCCGCCAAATGGTATGGTTTGGATTCCTGGAGGTTCCTTTTTACAGGGCGCTGTAGATCAAGATGAAATGGCTATGAGTCATGAAAAACCGCAACACGCCGTATCGGTAGATGGGTTTTTTATGGATATTACAGAAGTTACCAATGCCGAATTTACCAAATTTGTTAACGAAACCAATTATATAACAGTAGCTGAACGTGAGATTGATTGGGAAGAGATGAAAAAACAACTACCGGAGGGCACACCAAAACCACATGATAGTATTTTACAACCTGGCTCGTTAATGTTTAAAAAAACAAAAACATCGGTTCCTAATTTGTATGATTTCTCACAATGGTGGCGCTGGGTAATTGGTGTAAATTGGAAACACCCTAGTGGTCCAGAAAGCTCTATTGAAGGTAAAGAAAACCACCCAGTAGTTCATATTAGTTTTGAAGATGCGCAAGCGTATTGCAAATGGGCAGGCAGACGCTTACCTACCGAGGCCGAATGGGAATACGCTGCAAGAGGCAAAAAAACAAGTGCTATTTATTTTTGGGGCGATGATAGGTCTGCGCTTTCAAAAATGGTAAATAGTTGGGAAGGCGAGTTTCCAGTAAATAACACCTTGCAAGATGGTTTTGAAAGAACGGCACCAGTAAAAAGTTATCCCCCAAACGATTTTGGATTATACGATATGGCAGGAAATGTTTGGGAGTTTACTACCGATTGGTATAACATTAATTACTACCAAGAGCTAAAATCTAGCAATAAAGATATTTTTAATCCGCAAGGCGCCGATAAGGCATATAACCCAAATATGCCGTACACACCAGAGAAAGTAATAAAAGGCGGTTCGTTTTTATGTAGCGATTCCTATTGTGCAAGTTACCGTGTATCTGCTAGAATGGGCACGAGTTTAGACTCGTCTGCAGAACACGTAGGGTTTAGAACGGTTGCAACTCCAGAGATGTTGGTTAAATAAAATTTAGTTATCCCTTTTTGTGAATACATATCGAATTAATCTACGACTGTAAATGATGCTTTTAAGTTAGTTGTGGAGTCTCCACCTACCCATACATTAAAATCGCCAGGTTCTACCTCCCACATTTTATTTATGGTGTAAAACTGTAATGTTTCTGCGTTTATGGTAAAATGGATGGTTTTGGTCTCGCCAGATTTAATCATTGTTTTTTTAAAACCTTTTAGTTCTTTAATAGGGCGAGTTATACTTCCAATTAAGTCTTTAATGTAAAGCTGAATGACCTCTTCGCCATCGCTATGTCCTGTATTGGTTACATCTACCGATACTTTTATTTCGCCATTAGTTGGCATTTCGGTTTTATCAAGCATAAGGTTTTTATACTCGAAAGTTGTATAACTTAAACCATAGCCAAAAGGGTACAAAGCTGTTTTAGGAGCATCTTGATAGCCGGAATATGTAACATGTTTTGGGCTTGACGGTCTTCCCGTCATTTTTTGGCTGTAGTATAAGGGTTCTTGACCAACATTATGCGGAAAGGAAACCGGTAATTTTCCGGAAGGATTGTAATCTCCAAATATTACATCGGCAATGGCATTTCCAGATTCGGAGCCTAAAAACCAGCATTCTAAAATGGAAGGTATGTGGTTTGCTGCCCAAGAAATATCCATTGGTCTTCCATTCATTAAAACAATAACCACGTTTTTATTCACTTGGTAAACCGCTTTTAATAACTCATTTTGAAGTCCTAAAAAACCAATATTAGACTGACTTCTACCTTCACCCGTTTGATAGGCATTTTCACCAATAGCTAATAATACAACGTCTGCTTTTTTTGCAGCTTTAACCGCAGCAGCAATTCCAGATTGGTCTGTATTGTTAAATTCTAGTGGATGTAAAAATTGGTTACTGCCTGGTTTAATGTTGGGTACAGTTAAATTAATACCTTTTTCGTAATGTATTGTAGTATTTTGTCCTACTGCGTTTTTAATGCCTTCCAGTAGAGAAACTGCAGAGTTTTGTTCTCCTTTTCCTCTCCAATTTCCTAATGGCGTATCTTTATCGTTGGCTAATGGACCAATAACGGCAATACTTTTAATGTTTTTTGATAAGGGCAATATATTAGTTTCATTTTTTAATAATACTATCGACTTTTTTGCGACATCGCGAGCAATTGCTAAATGGGCTTTTGTAAATACATTATTTTTTTCGCGCTCTTCATTACAGTATTTATATGGGTCTTCAAATAAGCCTAATTTGAATTTTACTCGTAATACTCTTTTAACGGCCTCATCTAACTGCGCTAAAGTTATTTTCTTTTCTTCTAGTAAGCTTTCTAGATGGGCTTCATAGGCATACGATTCCATATCCATATCGCTACCAGCATTCATTGCAATTTCAGAGGCATGTTTTTTGTCTTTAGCATAGCCATGATTTCTCATTTCTCCAATAGAACCCCAATCGGAAACTATAAAGCCGTCCCAATTCCAGTCTCTTTTTAAAATATCGCGTTGTAGCACTTTGTGTCCGGTTGCAGGAATACCATCAATCTCGTTAAATGAGTTCATAAAAGTTGCAACACCAGCTTTAGCAGCTGCTTTAAATGGCGGTAAAATGGTATTGTGCAACTCAAATTCGCCTACGTTAACGGTGTTATAATCTCGTCCAGCTTCGGCAAAACCGTAGCCTGCAAAATGTTTAGCACAGGCTGCTATGGTATTTGTGTTGGATAAATTATTTCCTTGAAATCCATTTATGCGTGCTACTCCAACCACTTTGTTTAAGTAAACATCTTCTCCTGCACCTTCCATAATTCTTCCCCAACGGGCATCTCTAGAAACATCAATCATTGGTGCAAAAGTCCAATGTATACCCGATGCGGCTGTTTCTTTAGCTGCAATTTCTGCCGTTTTTTTAATACTATTTAAATCCCAACTAGCAGTTTCTCCTAAAGGAATAGGGAAAATGGTTTTATAACCATGGATAACATCATACCCAAAAATTAAAGGAATTTTGAGTCGCGAATGATCCATAACAATTTTTTGAGTTTCGCGCGTAGTAGCTGCAGAAACAATATTTAACATAGAACCAACTTCACCTTTTTTTAGTTTTTCGAGTTTAAATTGGTCGTTATTTGAAGATGATGGTCCGGTAGCATCCCATTTACCGCTGTACTGCACTAATTGACCAATTTTTTCGTTTAAATGCATTAAGGCTAAAACCGAATCTACTTTTTGTTCTATAATCTTATCGCTGTTTGGAGTTGTTAAAGTATCGTTTATGCTAGATTTTGTAAGACTAGTTAGAAATATAACGAGTAAGACTATGGGAAAATAGGATAAGATTTTTTTCATTTGAAATGTGTTAAATAGGTCTTTTAAAGCGAGTTTTAATGGTTGTTTAACAGTATTTATTCTAAGTTTAGCTGAACATATACCGGGAAATGATCTGAAGGGTATTTTAAATTAACGTTGCTTGATAAAACGCCATACTTTTCAACCCGAATTCCAGAATTTTTAGAAAGCATTATATAATCAATTCTTCGTGTTACAGGGTCTGCAAATTTAAACCCATTAAAAGTTCCGTTAGGGCCAAAAGTTACTTTGGCTATCTCCTTAGAGTCTTGCATAGAATGCTTTAAATTGTTAATTAAATCGCTATTTGGTTCCACATTAAAATCTCCCATAATTATAACAGGATAATTTTGAGTATTAAGTTCTTCTATTTTATTAAGAATTAATTGCATACCCTGTTTTTGAGCTTCTTCTCCTTTATGATCTAAATGTGTATTAAATACCCATATTTTTTGGTTGTTACTGAGTGTGGTAAACAGGCCGTAAGTGCAAATTCTAGGGTAGGCGGCATCCCAACCTTTAGACACTTTATTTGGTGTATTAGACAACCAAAACGTGTTTTGGTACTCAACTTTAACTTTTTTAGAGTTGTAAAAAACAGATGAAAACTCTCCTTTTTCTCCACCATCGCGACCAATTCCGAAGGCTTTATAATCTAAAAGCGCCGATTTTAAATCTGCCATTTGGTTAGGTCTCGCTTCCTGTACACCTAAAATATCTGGGCTGTAGAATAATATTTGCGAACTTAAAAACTGGCTTCTGTTGTTCCATGCATTTTCACCATCGGTGGCGACATCTAGCCGTATGTTATAGGTCATTACACTAAGGTTTTGACTTTTTATTGCTGTTTTGCAGCTAGAAAAAGCTAAAACAGACACCCATAATACTTTTAAATAATGTTTCATTTTACTTTATTTTTTTTGGAAAACCCTAACGTAATCTATTAGCATTTGCTGCGGGAAAACGCTATCGTCAATACCTTTTCTTCCGCCTAACATACCGCCTACTGAAACATTTAGAATTAAATAAAATTCTTGATCAAAAGGCCACTCTGCAGTTGTTTTATGTTCGTTTTCAATATGATTATACACAACACCATCCAAGATGAAATCTATTTTCTCGGGGGTCCATTCTATTGCAAATACATGGAATGTGTCGTAAGGTTTATCAATAAAAATCTTTTTACCGCGCTGGGTGCCTTTTAAATGATTAAAGGCTTTGGTGTGTATAGTTCCAAATATAGAATCTGGATTAAAACCTACATGTTCCATAATGTCTATTTCTCCGCATTCTGGCCAACCCACTTCTTTTCTGTTGTTACCTAACATCCATATAGCGGGCCATAAGCCAACGCCTTTTGGTAGCTTAGCTTTAACTTCTATTCTGCCATATTTCCATGAGGCTAATCCTTTGGTGTTTAATCGTGCCGAGGTGTATTGGGCAGTATCAATTTCTGTTATATATTTTATCCAGCTTTTCTTTTTAATTTC
This sequence comes from Algibacter pectinivorans, assembly GCF_900112595.1. GTDB lineage: Bacteria > Bacteroidota > Bacteroidia > Flavobacteriales > Flavobacteriaceae > Algibacter_B > Algibacter_B pectinivorans. Next base: position 486,122 of record NZ_FOMI01000002.1, read on the forward strand.
GGGGTTGTTAAAATCTTTATTTGCTATTTTTTCTTTGTGCGCTTCAATAATTAAATGCCCTTTATCAACTCTAACATTTTTTAAGCTGTCTGTGTAGTATTGTTTTTCTCTATTGCTTAAAAAACCATCATTATATGCCCATTTGGTGCTGTCTGGTTTGCCTTTATAATTAAACTCGTCGCTCCAAACTAATTGGTACCCTTTGCTTGTTGGACTTTGCTTTATTTTTTTAAAAGTAAGTTCTGGTTCGTCTGTAGTGATATAATCAAAATTATTAGCTAAAAGCCAATTGATGTCGTCATTGTTATTGGCTACCCACGCATTTAATTTTAAGTTGTTTTCTTTAGCACTAGATATCCATTCTGGATGTATTTTGTATTTGTAAACTAAGTAGTCTAACCCTGAAATTCCATCGTCTTTTAATTGATTAGGGGATTTTGAGCCATCTAAATACTGGGTTTTAGCATTAGGGTCTAATTCCTTTATTTTTTTTAATATAGTATAACTAAAACTTATGTAGGATAAAATGTGGTTTTCGACCTTAAGTTCTTTTACTAATTTTATAGTTTTTTCTGCTATAAGTAGATTTTTTTCTTTGGTTTTTGCTGGTTTTAATTCGCAGACTAAGCCGGTAGAATCGTTGTTTTTAATGCCAGCAGAAATGTATTTTTTTAATGTTGGTAAGGTTTCGCCGTTTGAAAGTTTAAATTTTGAAAGTTCGGCATAGGTAGATTCTTCAATAATTAAAGAATTATAATCTTTATCGTGAGTTACAACAAGCACACTATCTTTAGTTATCCGAACATCAAATTCTGATCCTGTACAACCTAACTGAATGGCTTTTTTTAGTGCTGCAATGGAGTTTTGTGGTAATTGATTAGTTTTCCATGCACCTCGGTGTGCAATTACAACATTATTGGCAAACGCTATATTTTTTTTTGAGCTCGACTTACAAGCCATAAGACTTATAAAAATTAATGTTGAAATACATATGTTTTTGCAAATGCTCATAAAGAAATACAGAATTATAAGTTTAAAAAATATAAATAATTATAACACCTAAGGACACTTGTAGTTGCCCTTAGGTGTTTTTAAATAAGGTGTTATTAAGGTTTAATAGCCATCATTTTGAGGGTAATTAGGACCTAATAAATCTAAATCTATTTGAGCAATTGGCCAATTAATATAGTGTGGTTGCCAATTTGTTCTTGGATCTTTAGAGCCTAAATTAGCAGGAAAGTATTCTCCATCGCCTGCATAATTTGTTATTTGAAAGTCTATAACCTCTTGCCCCATACGTTTTAAGGTAAACCAACGCTGCCCTTCAAAGGCTAATTCTCTAGCGCGTTCATCTAAAATAGTTTGTTGGTTTACAGATGTTACTGGTTGCGCACCAGCTCGCGTTCTTACTGCGTTAATGTAAGGTAAAGGATCTCCTGTAGATCTCATAATAGCTTCGGCTGCAATTAAGTAGGTTTCTGCTAACCTATAAACTGTAATATTACTTCTGTTTAGGTAAGAGTCTGGATTATCGTCTTCTTGGGCAAATTTTATGCATGATGGATGCATTCTTTGGTAATACCTTGCGTAATCAGTGCTAGGGTTATCTAGATCTGTTATAGGCGCATAGTCATCTAGTTCTTCGCCAATTCTGTCTCCAGAAGTATAATAATATTTAAGTCTGAAGTAAGTATCATCATCTCTAGTGTCATTAGGGTCTTCGGCTAAAAGATTTAATAAATATAGATTAGGTAAAATACGAGAGAACCCTCTTCCGCCTTGTTCTATATTTGCTTCAATACCCGAAATTTGAAAATATTGAGTTACATAATTAGCATTCATCATTGTAGTATTGCCACCGCCTAACAAATCGTCTTCAGCTTGAATTACGAATAAAGACTCCGAGTTGTTTCTGTTGCCAGCAAAAACCCCCGCTGTGCTAGATACTAAGCTGTGTGGTGAGTCTGGACCTTCAATAACATCTAAAGCTTGATTTTTAGCTTCTACCCAATCGCCTTGCCACATGGCAACCTTGGCTTTTACATGTTTAGCGGTTCCTTTAGTAACACGTCCAAAGGTATCTGTCCACTCTAAATGTTCTACTGCAAAATCTAAGTCGCTATTAATAAGGGCAAATATGTTTTCTTCAGAAGATTTGTCGTTTACAACATTAAATGCATTTTCCACAGTAACTGTTTCTGTGTTAACATAAATGTTGTTAAACATTCTATATAAATAAAAATAAGAGTGCGCTCTAAAAAATTTAGCTTCGGCAAGTACTTGGTTTTTTACATCTTCATCAATTCCATTAGCAACTTCGGCTGCATTAATAATGGCTGTAGCTTTATTAGTCATGTTATAAAAGTGTTTCCAAAATAGTGAAGAAACAAAATTGGCGCCTTGATCTACTGGCGAAACACCTCTTTCGTATCTGCCCATTAATCCGGTATACCCCGTTCTGCTAAACGCCAAGTCGCTTCTAGACGACATAAGTACAGCGCCCATAAAATCTTCTGTGCTTCTTTGGTAACGGTCTCTTTCAAATTTATATAAACTTACAACGCCAGATTTTAAACCTTCTTCTGTAGTATAAATATAGTCTGCATCAATGGATGTGCTTGGGTTTTCCTCTAAGAAATCTTCGCAGGAAACTGCAAAAATTAATAGTATAAGTAGCAAACCTGATCCTTTTAATTTTTTATAAAAATTTTCTGTATTCATCATTTCTTTTTTTAAAATTTAACTCTTACACCAAAGGTGAAACTTGTGGCATCTGGATACCCAGTATCTGCACTAGAAAATGTTGGTCTTATGTTTACTTCTGGGCTGTAGCCTATGTAATCTGTATTTGTAAATAAGTTAGTTCCTGTTACATAAAACCTTATCATGTCTAAATCTAACTTACTTGATGCTTTTTCTGGTAAGGTATACCCTAAACTTAAGGTTCTTAATCTTACGTAAGATGCATCTTTAATCGCTAAAGAGTTTAAGTATAATGGTGTAGAATCGAAATTTGCTCTTGGGTATGAATTAGAGGGATTCTCTGGTGTGTAATAATCTACTTTAACACCATTTAGTTTACCAGATATTGTTCCTCCGTTATTAAAATCGGATAAAAATGGGTTTACTTTTGTGGCACCTTCTACAACATAGAAATCGACTAATAAATCGAAACCTTTATATTCGAACGTTGTTGAGAATGAGCCAAACCAATCTGGGTTTTGGTCTATAAAAACTCTGTCTTCTGGAGTTATTTTGCCGTCGGGACCAGAGGTTATATTACCTTCTTCATCTACACCGTTAACATCTTTAATTTTAATATCTCCAGGGCTTAAATTATCTTGAGTTAGAGAAGACTCTGGGTTGGCTTGAGCGGCGTTTTCAAAATCGTCGCCTTCTTGCCAAATACCATCAAATGCGTATTGGTAAATAACACCTACAGGTTGTCCAACATAATAATTGTATGTGTCGTCTCGGGTTATGTTATCGCCATTACCATCGGTGTAAAGTTCAATAAGTTTATTTTTATTGTTAGACCAGTTTGTAGAAACCGACCATTTAAACTTATCGTTATTAATAATATTTGCAGTTAAACCTAGCTCGATACCTGTGTTTTGTAATTCGCCTGCATTAAAGTATGTAAAGGTGTATCCTGTTGTAGAAGGTACGGCCCTTCTTAATAAAAGGTTTTTTGTTCTGGCATCGTACCAGTTAATATTACCAGTTAAACCTCTTTTAAAGAGAGAGAAATCTAAACCAATATTTGCTGTTGTAATTCTTTCGAACTTTAAATCTGGATTTGGTAAAATTGTTGAAGGTGAAAAACCGGATGCCGATTCGCTATCAAAAATATAAGGTTCTGGATCGGCAGTAAAAAGTGATGTATAAGGAATTCCTAAATCGTTTACTAAAGAACCGTAACTTAATCTTAGTTTTAATTCTTGAATAGCATCTACATTTTCTAAAAAGCTTTCATTATGCATTTTCCATGCAAAAGAACCTGCAGGGTTATAGCTCCATTCTTTACCTACCCCGTTTAACGATGTGCCATCTGCTCTTATGGTACCCGTAAATAAATATTTATCCATTAAGGTATAACGTGCTCTGACCATATAGGATAGATAGTTAATTTTATCGGAATCGCGTTCTACACTAAGGTTGCCAATGGCACTTGCAATACCATTATACCCGTTGTCTTCGTTTGTAAATCCTTGACCTTCGGTAAAAGTTCTTCTTACATCATCTTCTTGTGCAGATTGAACGAGTGTAACATTAAGCTTATTATTTTCATTTATTTCTTTATCATAGGTTAAAATGTTTTCTACTAAGAATGATTCTCTTAACCTGCTATCTATTCGTGCAATGCCACCTACATCGTCTCCGGCAGAACTTAAAGACGACTGGTACTGTCCTCTCTCAGAAGTACGTCTAGTCATGTTTGCTTTTAATTGGTAGGTTAAGTTGTTTGTAATTTTCCAGATTGGAGTAATGTTTATTACAAAGTCGTTCCCTGTTTCTTCGTTGTTTTGCTCACGTAAGTTCCATAATGGGTTTACTGCCGATAATTCTTCGCCACTTGGAAAACGTGCTATACTACCATCGGGGTTATAGGCGCTACCTAAAGGAGAGGTTGTAATAACGTTTACGTTTGCAGCTCTGTCTGTATTATCGTTTAAAAGGTTTAAATCGAAATTAACAGAAAATTTGTCGTTTATTTTCTGATCTACATTTAAGCGTAACGTTTTTCGTGTATAACTAGAAGTAGGTATTAAACCATCTTCTTTAAAGTAGTTAATACTACCAAAAACCTTTGTTAATTCTGTACCGCCACTAACACTTATGGCTTGACTATTAACCAAACCGTTACGCATTAATTCATCTTCCCAATCAACAAAATTGCCATTGGCTATGTTTTCTAATTCTATTTCAGAAAAAATATCTTCATCATTAGGGTAAGTATCATCGTCTCTGTTAGTTCTTACAGCTTCTCGTCTTAATTGTGTAAACTCTTCTCCGCTGTAAACATCAAAATTACGTTCTATAGTTTTTGTAGTAACAAAACCATGGTAACTTACACTTACTTTGCCTGCTTTACCACGTTTAGTAGTTATTAATACCACACCGTTAGCACCTCTAGACCCGTAAATAGCTTGTGCCGATGCGTCTTTAAGGAATTCTATAGATTCAATATCGTCTGGATCTATATCCTCTATACCATCGTCTCTTATTATACCATCAACCACATAAATAGCACTTAAATTACCTTCAATAGAACCTTGTCCTCTAAAAATAATGTCTGATGTTCCACCTGGTCTTAATGTACCACCTCCAACATTTACTTGAAGACCGGCAATTCTACCCCTCAACATTTCATTAACATCGGATGTTGGTGATAGTGTTGCTTTTGATAAATCGGTTATAGCAACCGCATTTACAATATCGCTTTTCTTTTGAGTACCGTAACCTACCACTACAACTTCGTCTAGGATGTTTTCATCTTGTTCTAACAGAATAGTTATTTGATTGGAGGTTATTGGAGTTTCCTTTGTTTTATAACCCACATAAGAAACAACCAATAGAGTTGCGTTATTGTTTAAGCTTAATGAAAAGTTTCCATCAAAATCTGTGGATAAGCCATTACTAGTTCCTTTAATAAGTACAGTTGCTCCTGGTAAAGGCATGTTATCTGCTGCCGATAGCACAGTACCTGTTATTGTTTGTTCTGTTTGTGCAATGATTCCTGTAGAAACAGAAAAACATAATATACAGAACAGTACTTTAATTTTTTGATAACAAATTTTAAATTTCATACAATGGTTGTTTTAGTTTAGTGTCAAAATTATAGTTTGATAGAATTTTAAGAAGATATTCAAAATTAACTGTTTGTTAAAGTTATCTGTAGAGGCCAATAATTCAATAATTTTTAAGCCGATAAAAAACGAACATTGTAATTATAAAGTGTATTAATTGTAAAATAATGAGCCAAAAAGCCTGTAAATACTATAATGGTAAAAAAACCATAAAATTTGGTTTAAACCCTTTAAAACAAAGGGTTTTGTGTGCTTGTAGTGGTAATGTCGTGGTAAAAAGAGTTTTTGTAGTGTTACTAGAACTTTAAGATATAGTTAACAAGGCCATTGTCGTGCTCTAAACCCAGTTTTTTTCTTAATCGGTAACGTTTAGTCTCAACACTTTTTACAGAGATATTTAATAAAGGAGCCATTTCTTTTGAAGATAAATTAAGACGTAAGTAGGCACAAAAACGTAAATCGTTTGGTGTTAAATCTGGGTGTACTTGTTTAATTTTTTCTAAAAAGTCTTTATCTGCATTGTTAAATGCCTGCTCAAAAAAGGACCAATCTTTGGAGTCGTTTAAATTGCTTTCTACCAGTTTTATGGCTTCGGCATTATTAGCGTCTTTACTTTTCTTTAATTCTTTTTTTATTTTGTTTAATACCCTATTCTTTTTAATAATACTCATGGTAGATATTGCAAGCTCTCTGTTTTTATTCTCAATATCTTGATTTAATTTTTCATTTTTCATTTGCATAATAATTTGCTTGTTTTTTAACTCTTTGTTTTTAAGCATTTTATTATAATAGTTTTTGTAAATACTATGTGTTAAAATAGCAATGGTTATAAGTAATAAAAGGTATATGCACCAAGCTAAATTAGATATGTACCAGGGTTTGTTAATAGTAAATTTATAAGAGGCAATATTACTAGACAGTTTGTTGCCCACTTTTGCTCTTACTTGAAAATGGTAATCGCCATGCGAGAGGTTTTCGAAACTTATTTCTGCTTTATTGGACCATTCGCTCCATTTATTAATATTTCCATTTAATTTAAATTGGTACTCCACATCTACATACTTTTCATATTCTGGAACCGAATAATTGAATGTTAATATGCCGTATTTATAATTAAAATCTCCTGAATCTTGAAGCGATATTTTTGTTGTTAAATCTTGGTTTATATCGGTGTTTAAAACAGAGTTTAAATGAACAGCATAGTGGTCGCTATATGTTACGTTATCGAGGTTAAGTTTTAAATAACCATTGGCGGTTCCTAAAATATAAGTGTTATGTGTAATGTTTTCAATATTTTCAAATCCTAGAGCGCCTCTTCTAAATTTAGAAGGTAAAGGTAAATTTGTTATTGTAATGTTATTAGTAAGGTTATCATTGTTTATAAAGCTTAAGTTTTCCTTTGAAAATAACCATAGCCTTTTGTTTAAATCAACTACCATTTTGCCAGAAATGTAATGGTTTGATAAGGCTAATTTACTTAATGTAGAGTCTTTTTTAAATGTTTGCAAGCTATCATTAAGTTTAAAAACACCACTATTGGACATGTATAGCATTTGATCTCTGTATGTTATTAAACTAGAGTTTTTGCCTTTGGGTAAACCTTGTTCTTTAGTAACTTTTATAACTTGGGTTAAGCTGTTGTTTAATGTAAGTTTATAGACACCTTTGTATTCATGATTTACCCATATTTGATTAGAGTTGGTAAATTCAAAATATCTAGAAGAATTATTAAAGCCCTTTATTTTATTTCTTAGTGTCCAATTGTTGTTGGTCTTTTCTAAGACATAAATACCATCATAATTACCTTGTAGTAGTAAGTTATCTTGGTTAGGCACGTTTTTAAAATTCCAGACTCCTAAATAATCGCTTATTTTTTCAACCTTGTCTTTATTTACTAAAAATCCACCCAGATGGTGCCCACAAAGTAAATGGTCGTCATTGTAATTATATAAACTCCAAACCTGACCAGCAGTACCTTTTATAAATTTAAAACCATCATTTACAGCGCCTAATTTTCTATAAAACAATCCCTGGTTTGTTCCTAAATACAAATAGTCTTTAAATACTTTGGAGGCATAAACGGTTCCTAAAACACCATCATAATCAATAAACGTTTTAATTGGCGAGGTTACATTTATGCAATCTAAACCATTGTCTAAGCCAGCCCAAACATTATGGTTACTATCTTCAAATAAAGATAATACCGTATTGTTACTAAGCCCTTTTTTTTGATTTATTATATAATCTATTTGGCCATCTTTGGTTATGTGTAAAATGCCTTTAGATATAGTCCCAAGCATATAACTCTTATCACTTAATTGTATAGCGCTAAACACACTTAAATTTTTTAGAGTATTTAAGGACGGAATGCGCCATGAAATTAATGTATGACCTTCAATTTTATAAAAACCAGATTTTCTGGTTAAAAGAAATAGGTTTTTATTGTTTTCAAAAACATTAATAACTCTATCGTTTAACGTAATAGCATCATTAACTAATAGTTTTGGTTTGCCGTCTTCAATGGTATATAGGCCTTCGTTATCTACGTGATAATAGATGCGGTTATCAACTTTAAATATTTTATAAATTAAATTTTTCGAGGTTATTATTTTAAATTCTTCTGTAGTCGTGTTATAAAAATAGATGTGTTTTCTCCCTTGAAAAGTTACCCATTCCTTGTATTCAATAATATCCCAAATTTGCTCATCAATCAATACATTACTATCCAGTTTTGATACTAATGATGTGTATTCTAAAACGCCAAAGTTATTTTTTTGCCAAAACCCAAAGTCTGAATAGCAACCCGTATAAACCCTTTCCTTAATAGCGTTTACCGATCTAACTATGGTATTGTTAGGCGATGGGTATACCGTCCAATTGTTTCCGTTGTACTCAAGTAGTCCTTTATTATTTGCGGCATATATAAAATTGTTGGCGCCTTGAGAAACCATCCAGTTTTGGCTATCGGCACTGTAATCTACAGGTGAAAATTTTTGAATGGGTGGTAATTCTTGTCCAATTAACTTAGCGTTCACTAGTAAAACAATGAAAAAAGTAAAAGCTATTTTTAAAATAATTTTCATAAAAATTGGTGCTCAAAAACCGAAGTTATATTTTATTGCATGAATACAATTTAAGAAGTTTTAAATGTAATCTTAGGCAAACCTTATAATTTTCGAGTATTAATCCTGTTTTTTAGTTGTTATTTTTTTGTAACATTAGTTTAGTAGCTAATAAATTACTAGAAAAAAAGGCTACAACAGTAATGTCATAGCCTTTTGTACTCAAGGCGGGAATCGAACCCGCACTCCGAAGAATCGGATTTTGAATCCGACGTGTCTACCAATTCCACCACTTGAGCAGTAATAGGATCGCAAAAATATAGTTTTTTTCGATATTATGCGCAAAAATACTACGCATTATACATTTTAGATAAAAATAAATGCATAAATTTGCACCTCGTTAAAAAATAGCTAGTGTTTGCGCACTAAATAACAACACGTTAACTATGCCAATTGTAATTACAGAAGCCAAAATTTTTGCATGTACACAAAGTAAAGTTTTAGGCGAAAAAATAGCCAAAGCATTTGGTGCAGAACTGGGTAAGGTTATTACATCTACCTATAGCGATGGCGAGTTTCAACCTTCTTACGAAGAATCTATTAGAGGAACTCGTATTTTCATTATAGGATCTACCAATCCAGGACCAGAAAACTTAATGGAAATGTTGTTAATGATAGATGCAGCAAAACGAGCATCGGCAAGACACATAACAGCGGTATTACCGTATTTTGGTTGGGCAAGACAAGACAGAAAAGATAAACCTCGTGTGCCAATTGCAGCAAAATTAGTGGCAAAAATGCTAGAAGCCGCAGGAGCAACACGTATTATTACTATGGATTTACATGCAGATCAAATCCAAGGGTTTTTCGAAAAACCAGTAGATCATTTATTTGCATCAACCATCTTTTTACCATATTTAAAAAGCCTAAACCTAGATAATTTAACTATTGCATCACCAGATATGGGAGGTTCAAAAAGAGCCTATGCCTATTCTAAAGCCTTAAAAAGCGATGTTGTAATATGTTATAAACAACGAGCAAAAGCCAATATCATTTCGCATATGGAGCTTATTGGTAATGTAGAAGGTAAAAATGTAGTGTTAGTAGACGATATGGTTGATACAGCCGGAACACTAACAAAAGCAGCCGATTTAATGATGGAGCGTGGTGCACTTAGCGTAAGAGCCATTTGTACACACCCTATTTTATCTGGTAAAGCTTACGATAATATAAACAACTCAAAATTAGAAGAACTTATAGTAACAGACTCTATTCCTGTAAAGCCTTTAAGCGATAAAGTAAAGGTATTAAGCTGTGCAGATTTATTTGCGCAGGTTATGGATAAAGTACATAACAACCAATCTATAAGTTCAAAATTTGTAATGTAAAAAGACGCTAAGTAAAAAGCTTAAGCGCATCAAAAAAGAGTATTAATTAATAATTATAAATAAATAAAATGAAATCAATTACAATCAACGGATCTCAAAGAGAAAGCGTGGGCAAAAAAGCAACAAAAGCCTTACGTAATGCTGGTCAGGTTCCTTGCGTATTATACGGAGGAGACAAGCCAGTGCATTTTTCTGCACCAGAACTAGCTTTCTCTAAACTTGTATACACGCCAAATGCGCATACAGTTGTGATTAATTTAGAAGGTGGCGAGGTATTAAATGCAGTACTTCAAGACATTCAATTTCATCCATTAACAGACAGAATCTTACACATAGATTTCTATCAGTTGTTTGATGATAAAGAAATAGCTTTAGATATACCAGTACAACTTGTAGGTAACTCTAGAGGTGTTAAAAACGGTGGTGTATTAAGAAAAAACAACCGTAAATTACGTATTAAAGCTTTACCAGCAAACTTACCAGATTTTATAGAGATCGACATTACGCCTCTTAAAATTGGAGATAAAGTTGCAGTAGGCGATTTACCAAGTGGAGATTACACATTCCTGCACTCAGACAATACAGTAGTATGTCAAGTAAGAACATCTAGAACAGCAGTAGCAGACGATGATGAAGAAGAAGTAGAAGCAGGAGATGTACCAGCTACAGAAACTGATGATACAGCTGCAGTACAAGAATAAACAAGTATAGCACATTAATATAAAAGCATTCCAATATTTTGGGATGCTTTTTTGTTTTTACAACATTTTAATTAGGGCGCTACCGTACCCTTCGTTTATGCTCAGGGTAAGCGGTCGGGCTATCCAATACAAGTCCTCGCACCTCCTGCGTCGGGCTGTGGGCTTTCCATTACTATCCCTAGCGCGGGTATACCTGCTGTGTTTATGCTCAGGAAGCACTTAATACTTATCTCTAAAATTTTTAACTTTAATAGTTTGGCTAAGTGTTTAATACGTTTATTTGTTTTATAGGTGTGTTAAAACGTTTTTTTAATTCCATTCTACGTTCAGTTTTTCCAATTTCGTATTCAATTCAGTGAGTGATTTCGGGTCAATTATTTGTGTATTGATGGTTAATTCTTTTTCGTCAGTTTTTAAGATGTAATCTCCCGCAAACTTTTTAATCCGTTTTATTTCAGTTAAATTTAGTTTTTTTCCGAACGGACTATTCACTTTAATAATTCCGTTTTCAATAGTCAAGTATTTATTTTGTTTCTGATAAAAATAGATTGAAAGATACGCTAGTGAAATCACAAGCCAACCATAATCAGTCCAATTCATTTTTTCTTTCGTAAAATCAGAAATAAAGAACCAAGCTAACCATATAATTCCTACAATTAAATTAATATTCAGATGTCTTTTTTTATATCGTATTCTCATTTTCAAATGTGTTACAACTAGTAATATACGCTCTTATATCACTCATATCCCGTAAATAAATTTGATATAGCAATTTTTGTATTAGCGTTATCTTGTAAAGATAATTTTTTTTTGGAAGAAAAGGAGTGTTAAAACCCCTTCCTTATAATCGTCGCGTGTAGGTTATCAAAATTATACCAACAAATATTTAGTTTGCTTTTACCTGTAAGGTTTTCGAATTAAAAGAGGTTTCTAAAAAACATTAAAGCACACTAATTACATAGCACTCAATTTTAAAAAAACCCTTATTTTTGGCATGTTTAATGTATTTTAGCTTTTAAAAATATGTGGCAATCTTTCTTAAATATATTTAAAAAGATAAATTATATAGAAGAACAAAATCCTATGAAAAAATTTTTAATCGTTGGTTTAGGCAACATTGGCGAGAAGTACGAAAACACACGGCACAATATCGGGTTTAAAGTGCTCGATCATTTTGCAAATCAAGAAAACCTAAGCTTCGAAACCCAAAAATTAGGCGATGTTACCACGTATAAATTAAAAGGTAGAACCTTTTTGCTTTTAAAACCAAGTACTTACATGAATTTAAGCGGAAAGGCCATCCAGTATTGGTTAACAAAAGAAAAAATACCTTTAGAAAACCTACTTGTAATAACAGACGATTTAAACCTGCCCTTTGGAAGCATACGTGTAAAAACTAAAGGTAGCGATGGCGGTCATAATGGTTTAAAGGATACACAAAACACCTTAAACACTAATAAGTATAACCGTTTTAGGTTTGGTATAAGCGACGCCTTTAGTAAAGGCAGGCAAGTAGATTATGTGTTAGGAGAATGGACACCCGAAGAAACAGCAAAACTTAAAGAGCGCCTAGATAAAGCATCAGAAATAATAAAATCGTTTGGTTTAGCGGGCATAAATAATACCATGAATACGTTTAATGGTAAATAAAAAAGGAAGGTTTTTTAAATCTTCCTTTTTTATTTAATAACACCTTTTAGGTTGGCCTAAAGCGCCTGTATTACTCAATAATTATTTTTTTGGTTGCTTGTTTAATACCATCGGTAATATTTAAAATATACATACCGGCTTGTACGTTGTTTAATTTTAAAGTTTCTTCAAAGTTGCTGCCACTTGCGTATGTGTTGTTATAAATAACGCGTCCTCTTAAATCTACAAGATTTACTTTAATACTATTGGATTCGGCACTATTTAGCTTAATGGTAAACTCACCTTTGTTTGGATTTGGGTAAACCATTAAGTCGTTAAACGTAAAGCTTTTGGTATGCAGCGGCATTAATTCTAAGGTGCAAACTTCAATAGACCAACTGTTTAATATTCCTACGTCCGCAGCTCCGGAATCGCCAACTGCTAACAACCAATTTCCATTAGCTAACTCACCATTCCATGAGCTGAGCGAAACCGATGGGGATTTCATAGTTAAGCCATCACCTGTAGAGTTACAATCAAATTCAGATCCGTTATCGGCAAATGTAACAACTAGGTTAGTGTCTTCATCTTGGCAAGGAGTATAAGATTCTAAAACGGTTATTAAGTTCAATTCCGGGCTTTGCAAACCTAATAAAATATCACCAGGCCAGTTATGCGATATGTTTACGCTAAGTTTAATTTGCGATACAGTTCCCGTGGCGGGCACATTTACAAATGATACTTCGGTAAAGTCACTTCCATTATCTGTTATAGTTAGTGGTAAATTAGGATCTGTAGAGTTGTATGTTGTACATGTTTCTACAATGCTATAACCAATAGCAAAATCTTCGGTGTTTATAGCGAAAAATATATTGCCCTCAGCCTCAACCATTACTCTACAAAAAGCCGACAATTCATTAGGAACAGTAATATCATAAGATCCATTGTTAGGAACGTTATTGGCTAAAACCGTATCATAATTTAAGCCACCATCGGTAGATAGTAGTATGTTTACATTAGCTGTATTAACACCATTTCCTGTGGTTCCGGCTACATCCCACGTTATCGTTTCGGTTGTGCCTGGAGACCAACTAATACCAGTTGTGTTTTGCGAGGTCACTAAAAAAGGTCCAGCGTTTGAGGTGGTGGTAACGGTCATGCCATCGGTTGCCGTTTGTCCGCCATCTTCAATATTATCTCTTACGGTTAACTGAAAGTTTATAGCTCTATCAACAGCGGCTAATTTCTCCCAGGTTGTAGATCCGGCACTAGTTTTTAAATCCTGTAAATTAGGTATGTATCGCGTTGTATTAGTTGTTCCTTCAAAAGAGCGTACTAAAGGACCGGTAGTATTAGTTTCTTGAGGCAAACCTGCAGCTCCTAAATCGTATTGTTCCCAGGTGTAGGTATGCGATGCTATACCATCGGCATCTGTTGAGGATCCTATTAATTTATAAGGTGTAGAAATAGGAATGGTATAATTTGCCCCGGCATTTGCCGTCGGTGCGCTGTTTGTTAGTGTGGTTTCAGTACCACAAGTACTAACACCAGTGGTTATATTATCCCAAATCATTTGGATGCTTTTTTGATGAAAATAAACATCGCTCTGCGATTGTATATTTTGCGGCGAACATAAGCCCGCATAAGCCATTATTGTGCTACCGCTTCCAGGTTCGTAGGCATTACTAGCTTCTCGGTTACCAGCACAATTGCTAGTACTACCATTAAATGTGTGTGGTGCTCCAAATTGATGTCCCATTTCATGCGCTACAAAATCTATATCGTAGGCATCGCCAACTGGTAGCGCCGATCCTGTAATACCCATTGCTTTGCTAGCGGTAACACATGGTGAATTTAAAGAGGCTAAACCACCACCGCCAGTGCTAAATGTATGGCCTATATCGTAATTAGCAGTTAGAATAGCATTATCTATTTCAACCTGACTTTCATCTATTAAAAGGTCGGCATCGTCATTAGTAAAGTTATCCGAGTCAATAAAAATAAGATCTGTATTATCTACCATAACCATTTTTAAGGCTAAATCCTTTTGAAAAAGTCCGTTAACACGAGTCATAGTGGTAACCATAGCTTGTAAAACAGCATTTTTTTTATCCGCTTCAGAATCGGCAGCATTTAATCCTGCGGCTGTCCAATGGTATTCAGAGTACTCTACAGTACAAGCTAGGGCTAACCTAAAAGTTCTTAATTTACTATCGTTAGCATTAAGTAATTTTGCACTATGGTTCGTGTCCTTTGCTAGCGTAAAATCATCTGGAACATAACACTCAAAACCTTGTTTTAAAGCTGGTAAATCACCTTTGCTATAAGCTATATAGGTGTTGTTTTTAGTGTATGGGTCTAGAAATTGAGTGCCTTTACCTGTAGATAGTGCCATGGCATGCAAACCTTGTGGTGTAACACTAAAGTTTATTGTAGATGCTGGGTTTTTAATATTTTTACCCACATAAGTTCTAATTTCTGGATGTTTTTCTTGAAACGCTGGTTCTAAAATAGAAGACTCCTTAATGCTGTATTTATCAAATCCACCTTCACTATTTGGAAATTCAATTATTTGATTTTCAGTAATTTTACCCGAGTTTTTTTTTGAAACCAGACTTAACTTAGTTTTAAGTTGGTTTATATCTAATGTATAAATAACCGATTTTCTAGGTTCGGTTTTTCTGTTTATTTTTTTTCCTGCTAAAGCTTCTTTAGCCGAAACCTGAGACCAAATAGTACTTGTGTTTTGTGCAAAAACAGAAGTCGTTAAAAAGATGAAAAGTAGTAGGTAAAAACAATTTTTAAGGTAAAAATGTTTCATAATAGTTTAAATTAGATTTTTTACGGGATGCTAAAAATAGGCTGTAAAAGTATCATTTGCAAAAATTTAACTCTCATTTTAAAATAACATATATTTGTTTATGAATTATTTATATGTGTTTTGTGTATTATTTAGCTTGGTATCGTGTAAAGCTAAAAGTAGTCTTAATTCAGCTGTAGTAAGCCATTTAGAGCAAACTGTATGTCCTGAAAACGGTGTTTGTGCTTATCAAATTATTGAAAATAAAGCACTTAATGTTAAAACGGATAATCTGGGTAGTGTGTATCTGGAAATGACAGACAGTGATAATTTTGTAGTAAAATTCGAATACAAAAAAAATAGTAGTGGCAAACATCAAGACAGTGAATACCGCGAAGAAGTGTTTATAGAACTCAATAAAAATAAGCTTGATTTTGAAACCACAAATTTAAAATTTAAAAAGCTTTTTTTTGCCCGTTGGTGTTATTGCAAAGGACAAACCGGATATTATAAAATTAACGAAGGGAAGTTAAGCGTAACTACAATTGATAAAAACAGTTATAAGCTTCATTTCGAATTTACTATCCCAGAAGTTCCTCAAATTATAAATGAAATAAATTACACCTTTAGTTTACAATAGCTGTTTATAAATTTGATTTGAATGCCATTATAACTAGTTTTGTAGAAAAGAAAAAGCTTGAAAACAAGGCGTAATTTAAATTCCTTACCAGATAAATCAACGGTTGTTACTATTGGTACCTTTGATGGTGTGCATATTGGCCATCAAAAAATAATAAAACGTTTAATAAAAACTGGAGAGGCAGAAGGCTTACAATCTGTAATACTCACCTTTTTTCCGCATCCGCGCATGGTTTTGCAAAAAGACTCCTATATTAAATTGATTAATACCATTGACGAACGCCACGATATTTTAGAAGATTCGGGTCTAGATTTTTTAGTTATTAAAACCTTTACCCACGAGTTTTCAAGACTCTCTGCCGAAGATTTTGTAAAACAAATTTTAGTAGAAAAATTAAATGCCAAAAAAGTTATAATTGGTTACGATCATAGATTTGGTAGAAACAGAAATGCCGATATTAATAATTTAAGAGCCTTTGGTGAAAGTTATGGTTTTGCCGTCGAAGAAATTTCGGCACAAGATATCGACGATGTAGCTGTGAGTTCTACCAAAATACGAACCGCACTGATGGATGGCGATGTAGAACGTGCCAATAGCTATTTAGGTTATCCGTTTATGCTTACCGGAACTGTAATAAAAGGGAAAGGATTGGGTAAACAATTAGGATTCCCAACGGCTAACATTCATATTGAAGAAGATTATAAACTTATACCTAAACAAGGGTCTTATATTGTGAGCTCTACTATTAATGATATTGAGGTTTATGGTATGATGAATATTGGCATGAACCCAACTGTAAGCGGTGTTACACAAACTATTGAAGTCCACTTTTTTGATTTTGAAGCCGATATTTACAACCAAACTATCAAAATAAATTTGCTGCAAAGAATTCGTGATGAACAAAAATTCGACTCGGTTGAAGCCCTAAAACACCAATTAGCAAACGATAAAATTACCGCGCAAGCATACTTTACAAATAATAATGCTGAATAATTGGCTATTTAAACATATAGATAATTCTGCTTTAATAGTATTCAGGATTATTTTTGGCCTGCTTTGTTTTTTAGAATCTGTGGGTGCCATCTTTACAGGATGGATAAAACGCACTTTAGTAGACCCTAGTTTTACATTCAACTTTATAGGTTTCGAGTTTTTACAACCATTACCTGGTAATGGCATGTATTATTACTATGCCGTTATGGGAATGTTTGGCTTGCTTGTTATGGTTGGTTATAAATACCGGTTTAGTATACTCGCTTTTACCTTAATGTGGTCGGCAACGTATTTAATGCAAAAATCGTCCTATAACAATCATTATTATTTATTAATGTTATTAAGCAGTATCATGGTGTTTTTACCAGCTAATACATATGCTTCGGTAGATGCTAAATTAAACCCTAAAATAAAGCGTTTTTCCATGCCACAATGGTGCCGTTGGGTAATAATACTGCAGCTTTTTATTGTGTATAGCTATGCATCAATAGCAAAATTTTACCCAGATTGGTTAGATACTACATTTATTGAGGTATTAATGAAAGGTAAAAAAAACTATTGGCTAGTAGGCGAGTTTCTTCAGCAAAAATGGTTACACTATATTTTGGCTTACGGCGGTATTTTGTTCGATGGGTTAATTATTCCATTATTATTATTTAAACCAACACGAAAATATGCTTTTGTAATTTCTATTTTCTTTCATCTGTTTAATTCCATAATTTTTCAAATAGGTATTTTTCCATATTTATCACTTTCATTTTCATTATTCTTTTTTTCATCTAGAAAAATTCAAAAACTATTTCTTAAAAACAAACCTTTTTATAATGCCGAAGCTGTAATAATGCCGAAGTTAAAAACACCTGTTTTAATAGCGTTTATAGTCTATTTTATTATTCAAATTGGGTTGCCGTTAAGACATCATTTTATAGAGGACAATGTACTCTGGACAGAAGAAGGCCACCGATTATCATGGCGTATGATGTTGAGGTCTAAAAGCGGAATTACAAAATATTGGATTGAAAATAAGGAAACAGGGCAACGACACGTGGTAAATTTAAGTAGTTGTTTATCTAAAAAACAAATAAGAACGGCAAGCACAAAACCAGATGTTATGTGGCAGTTTGCTAAACACTTAAAGCAAAAATTTAAGGCCGATGGTGTAGATGTAGCGGTGTATATAGATAGTAAAGTAAGCATTAACGGAAAACCCTATAAAACCTTTATAAATCCGGCTATTGATATTGCAAATGTAGAGTGGGATGTTTTTAAACATAGCGATTGGATTTTACCATTAAAGTAGAGTGATTATATATTCATTTTATTAAATTTGTCGCTTAAATTTTCATGTCATGTTACAAGTTGCTTTTATTAGAGAAAATAAAGAATTAGTTGTTGAAGCCTTAGCAAAACGAAATATTAATGCGGTTGAAATGATTAATGATGTTCTTACTTTTGATGAAGACAGAAAACGTCTTCAAACAGAATTAGACAATACTTTAGCCGAATCTAATAGCCTATCCAAAGAAATAGGGAACTTGTACAAATCTGGAGATGCGCAAAAGGCTAATGCTTTAAAAGAAAAAACAAGCATTTTAAAGGAGACTTCAAAAGATCTTTCAGACCTGCTTAATACTAAGGTAGAAGCTTTAAACCAATTGCTATATAAAATACCTAACGTACCGCATAGTTCTGTTCCAAAAGGAAACTCAGAAGAGGATAACGAAGAAATTTATAAGGAAGGCGATATACCAACATTACATGATGGAGCACTACCACATTGGGAATTAGCTAAAAAATATGATATTATAGATTTCGAGCTTGGTAATAAAATTACCGGTGCAGGATTTCCAGTTTATAAAGGTAAAGGCGCAAGATTACAACGTGCATTAATTGCTTATTTTTTAGATAAAAATACTGCGGCAGGATATACCGAATATCAATTACCACTTATGGTTAACGAAGCCTCTGGTTTTGGTACTGGGCAATTGCCCGATAAAGAAGGTCAAATGTATCATGTTACAGAAGATAACTTATATTTAATACCAACAGCCGAGGTACCAGGAACTAACATTTTTAGAGATGTGGTTTTAAGCGAAAGCGAACTTCCGGTTGGTGTTACTGGGTATACACCATGTTTCCGTCGCGAAGCGGGAAGCTACGGTGCTCATGTAAGAGGTTTAAATAGATTGCATCAATTTGATAAAGTTGAAATTATACGCGTAGAGCACCCAAGTAATTCTTATAAAGCTTTCGATGGTATGATAGACCATGTAAAAGATATTTTAAAAGAATTAAAATTACCATACAGAATTTTACGTTTATGTGGTGGCGACACCTCTTTTGCCGCAGCCTTAACTTTCGATTTCGAGGTGTTTTCTACTGCGCAAGATAGGTGGTTAGAGATTTCTTCTGTTTCAAATTTCGAAACGTTTCAGGCCAATCGTTTAAAACTACGATTTAAAAATAGCGAAGGTAAAAACGAATTGGCACATACTTTAAATGGAAGCTCTTTAGCATTGCCTAGAGTGTTGGCCGGAATTCTTGAAAATTATCAAACCGAAGACGGTATTGTAATACCAGAAGTACTTCAGCCTTATACAGGATTTAAAATCATAAACTAAAGTAAAATACTACAAATTTTAGTGTTTTATGTTTATTTTATCGATGAAATGCGTATTATTTATGTTGTTTAACGATTTTAGCATGCTTTATTTTATTTTTTAAGGAATATTTTGCAAGTTCGCTTAACCTAATCTTATTAACCTACTGATTATGAAGAATTTTAAGCGTATTATCCTATTAATTACTTTAATATTTGTGGCATCTCAGGTGTTGTCTTCAGATTTCGAATTGTTTGAATCAGAAAGTACTTCAACTGTAATTGCTAGTAAATAGAATTTTATTTTAAAGTAATAATTTAAAAAAACAGGCGTTCTAAGTAAATCCAATAGCTAGCCGTTAAGCTGGTTTTGTTTGGTGTGTTATTAAGAATTTAATACTGTCCCCAATCCAAGTATTTAGTTAACTAGTAGTTAATAAAAAATTATTTTTGATTGGTAAGTGCTCGATTTATCGAGCACTTTTTTGTTTAGGTAATACTGTTAGGTGTTGGTTGAGTTAATTAGGATATTTATTAGCACTGCCATGAATTACTTTGTGTTAGTACAATTTCAAAACATTACTTTTATTATATTTACCGTATGCGATATATTCTCATTTTTTGCTTCTTAATTTCGGGTGTTTTGTGCGCACAAAATGCAACGATAGCTAAAAATTATTTTGAAAAAGCGGAATACGAAAAAGCTTTAATTGAGTACAAAAAGTTATATGCAAAATCGTCTTCCAATATTACTTATATCACTCAAATTATAAGCACGTATCAGCAACTCGAGCAATATGATGAGGCCGAAAAATTTATTCTAGAATTAATGCAGCGTATTCAGTATCCTGCTTTTATTGTGGAGTTAGGGTATAATTATCAGTTAAAAAATAACTTAGAAAAAGCTAATGAATACTATAAACTTGCAATTTCAAAAATAGATGAAAGAGCAACAAATGTTTATGCCGTAGCTAGAGGTTTTCAAAACCATTCGCTTTTAAACGAAGCTGTAATAGCCTACGAAAAAGCAGTTGTTTTAAATCCAGATCTTAATTTTAATGTGCAGTTAGCTCAAATTTATGGCGAGCAAGGTAACATTGAAAAAATGTTTAATAGTTACTTAAATTTTGCCGAATCCAACCCGCTTGTTTTAAGAGATGTTAAACGTGCTATAAACGATTTTATTAGTGAGGATAGTACTAACGAAAACAACGTGTTGTTACGCAAATTGCTACTAAAAAAGATGCAGCAAGAACCTAACACGCTCTGGAATGAGTTACTAAGTTGGTTATTTATTCAACAAAAAGATTTAAAAAAGGCTTTTGCCCAAGAAAAGGCTATTTATAAAAGGCAACCAGAAAGTTTAAGTCGTATTGAAGAGTTGGCATTAATTGCTGTAAACGATAATGAAAACGAAGTCGCTCAAGATGTTTTAAACTATATTATTGAAACGGCACCAGATGCCCAAACCAAACTTAAAGCGCATCAAAACTTAATACAAATAGATTTAAAATCGGGTGCAAACTATGGGGCTATAAAAAGCAAGTATCTAGAGTTATTAAGAACCTATGGCGAGCAACCAGAAACACTAGAGCTACAAATTGCTTACGGCCACTTTTTGGCATTCTATTTAAACGAAACTAAAGCGGCTACTAGCTTTTTGGAATCTACCTTAAAGCAGCCTTTATCAACCCTAGAAAAAGCACAAGTAAAGTTAGAATTAGGTGATATTTTAATTCTTCAAGAAAAATTTAATAAGGCCTTAATTTATTATACTCAAATTCAGCGAAACCTTAAAAACAGTACCATTTCGCAACAAGCTCGTTTTAAAGTAGCTAAAGCAAGTTATTATAAAGGCGATTTTAAATGGGCAGAATCGCAACTTAAAATTTTAAAAGCATCAACATCGCAACTTATAGCAAATGATGCGTTGGACTTAAAACTTTTAATTACCGATAATAAATACGAAGAT
Source organism: Algibacter pectinivorans (assembly GCF_900112595.1). Lineage (GTDB taxonomy): Bacteria > Bacteroidota > Bacteroidia > Flavobacteriales > Flavobacteriaceae > Algibacter_B > Algibacter_B pectinivorans. The sequence goes on from NZ_FOMI01000002.1 coordinate 507,716, forward strand.
TCCCTTCAAACCGCATTAAAGCTTTATGCTAAAGCAGATTTGTTAGCGTTTCAAAATAGAAATGACGAGGCTATAACATTGCTAGATAATATTTTAGAAGCACATAAAACCGAACCAATTATCGCTCAAGCCTTATACAAACAAGCACAATTATTCGAATTGAAATTGCAGTACGACAAGGCTGCCGTAAATTATCAGGCTATGATAGATAATTATAAAGACGGTATTTTAATGGACGATGCACTTTTTCATTTAGCAGAAATATATCAAAAGCAATTAAACCTTCCCGAAAAAGCAAAGGGACTCTACGAGCAAATTATTTTTAATCATGCCGATAGTATTTACTTTGTAGATGCGAGAAAACGCTACCGAACCTTGCGTGGCGATGCTATAAATTAATATGATAGTTGCAGAAACCAACAGGCTTCTTATTTTAAAATTCACATTAAAAGACGCGCCTTTTTTTTTAGAGCTTGTAAACGCGCCCAATTGGATAAAATATATTGGCGACCGCAATACTAAAACCGTAAAAGCAGCCGAAGAAAGAATACAAGAGGGACATCTTAAAAGCTATCAATCCACGGGGTTTGGGTTTTATAAACTACTGCTTAAAACAGAAAATAACAAACCTATTGGCACTTGTGGTTTAATTAAACGAGATACGTTAGATGATGTTGATATTGGTTTTGCAATGCTACCAGGTTATGAGGGTTTAGGTTTAGCACACGAGGCTTCAAAGGAAGTTATAAAGCTAGCTAAACAACAATTCGAACTAAAAAGGCTAATAGCTATTATTAATCCAGACAATAAAAAATCTATTAAATTGATTGAAAAATTGGGTTTTACCTTCGAAAAACTCGTAAAACCTTTTGCAGATGATGAAGAACTCCTGTTATTTGCAAAAACATTATAAACGAAATCGAATATCAATTACCAAACAATCAAATTTAAATTCCAGAAGGTAATAGCTGTTTGTGATTAGTTGAAATTTGAAATTTTTTAAGCTATGATTATATATAACGAAACATTAAATATCGACGAATCTATTCACAGCGAATGGCTTATTTGGATAAAAGAACACATTCCAAAAGTTTTAGGAACTGGAAAATTTGAAAAAGCGACCTTAACTCAAGTTTTAGTAGAAGAAGATATGGGAGGTGTTACCTATTCGGTACAATACCGCTCGTATTCTCGCGAGGCTTTGGATGCTTTTTATAGAGAAGATGCCGATAGATTACAACAAGAAGGATTAAAAAAGTTCGCAGATAAAATGCTGGCGTTTAGGACCGAACTTGAAATTGTAGACGAGTACACGGTAAACTTTAAATAACCTTTAGTAATGATTTATAGAAAAGCGACTCCAGATGATTTACCAGAAATTGTTGCCATGTATGCCGATGATAAACTTGGTAAAAGCAGAGAAAAGTTTCAAACACCTTTGCCCAAGGAGTATCTAGATGCTTTTAAAAACATTAGTGAAGATAAAAACCACGAGCTAATAGTTGTTGTTAATGAGGCTAACGATGTTGTTGGCACCTTACAACTTACCTTTTTACAATACTTAAATCGTTTAGGGAGCTTAAGAGCGCAAATAGAATCGGTTCATATAAAGAAGGAACAGCAAGGAAAAGGTTTAGGTAAAGCTATGTTTACTTGGGCTATAAATAGAGCTAAAGAAAAAAATGCGGTACTTGTTCAGCTAACTTCCGATAAAAAACGTCCCGAAGCTATTAAGTTTTACGAAAACTTAGGTTTTATAGCCTCTCACGAGGGTTTTAAATTACAGTTTTAAAACTTTTTGCTAGCTTAAGCTTAGTCGAAAAGGTCTTTTGTATCTTTGTAAGCTAAAAGGAAAAATTCTGTGTCAAACAAATCAAACAATCATCAAGTAAAAGCAAAAAAGCATTTAGGTCAACATTTTTTAAATGATGAGACTGTAGCCGAAAAAATTGCAGACACACTCCTTTTAAAAGATTATAAAAATGTTCTGGAAATTGGTCCAGGAATGGGCGTGCTTACCAAGTACTTGCTAAAAAAAGACTGTACGACTTACGTTATTGAAATTGATACCGAATCAGTGGAGTATTTGCAAGCCAATTATTTAAACCTGGCACCACGCATTATAGAAAAAGATTTTTTAAAATACGATTTAAACGAGGTTTTCAATCAGGAGCCATTCGCTATAATTGGTAATTTTCCTTATAATATTTCAACACAAATTGTGTTTAAAACCTTAGAAATGCGCGATCAAATTCCCGAATTTTCAGGCATGTTTCAAAAGGAAGTTGCACAACGTATTTGCTCAAAAGAAGGCAGTAAAGTTTATGGTATCTTATCGGTATTAGCGCAAGCCTTTTACGATGCCGAATATTTATTTACAGTACCGCCAAATGTTTTTAATCCGCCGCCCAAAGTAGATTCTGGCGTTTTAAGACTTACCAGAAAAGCAGATTATAGTTTACCATGCGATGAAAAATTCTTTTTCAAGGTGGTTAAAGCAGCATTTCAGCAACGTAGAAAAACACTTCGTAACAGTTTAAAAACATTCAATTTATCCGATAATTTAAAAGCAAATAGTATATTTGGCAAACGTCCGGAACAATTAAGCGTTCAAGCCTTTATTGAGCTAACGCAATTACTTGAAAACGACGCGTAAATTTTTTAAATCCTTCCATTTGTCAGAAGAAAACGAAAACATACAATTTCAATTAACTGATGATCTTATTGAGCAAGTTGAGCTTTTTATCGAACAAGAAAACGATAAGGAACTCAAAAAGTTCTTAGACGAGTTTCATTACGCCGATATTGCCGAAATTCTAGATGAGTTAAATCTAGAACAGGCTATGTATGTTATAAAGCTTCTAGATTCTGAAACCACTTCCGATATCTTAATGGAGCTGGATGAGGATAACAGAGAAAAAGTCTTAAAAAATCTTTCAGCAAAAGAAATTGCCGAAGAAGTTGAAGAGCTTGATACCGATGATGCTGCCGATATTATTGCAGAGTTATCAGAATCGCGTCAAAAAGATGTAATTGCTCAAATTGAAGATGAGGAACACCGAGCAGAAATTACCGAGCTTTTAGCTTACGATGAGGATACTGCTGGTGGACTTATGGCAAAAGAGCTTGTAAAAGTTTACGAAACCTGGACTGTTGCAGGCTGTATGCGCAGAATTCGTGGGCAAGCCAAAGAGGTAACCCGGGTGCATTCCATTTACGTAGTTAATAAAGAAGAAAAACTTGTTGGCCGCCTATCATTAAAAGATTTAATAGTAGCCAAAAGCGATCAAAAAATCTCCGAAATAGTAAAAGTAAACGTCGACTATGTAAACGTTAACGAAAACGTTGAGGAAGTGGGCCGAATCATGGCAAAGTACGATTTAGAAGCCATTCCCGTAATTCAAAGCGACGATAATAAAATCCTGTTAGGCCGTATCACAATCGATGATATTGTTGATGTTTTAAAAGAAGAAGCCGAAAAAGATTACCAAATGGCAGCGGGTATTACCGGCGATGTCGAGGCCGATGATAGTATTCTCGAACTTACTAGAGCACGCTTACCATGGCTATTTTTAGGATTATTAGGTGGTATTGGCGCTTTTTTAATCATGGAAGGTTTCGAAGGTCTTTTTACAGGCGAAGCCGTTGTACTATTCTTTTTTACGCCACTTATCGCGGCCATGGCAGGTAACGTAGGTGTTCAATCAAGCGCCATAATCGTGCAAGGTCTTGCCAACGACGATGTTCGTGGCAGTGTAAACAGCCGTTTAATAAAAGAAATGCTACTTGCCGCTCTAAATGGTACCATTTTAGCCCTATTTTTATTCCTATTTGTTTGGGCAGTAAAAGGCGAGATGTTAGTCGCTTTCGCTATTTCAGTATCACTAGTCGCCGTTATAGTTATTGCAGGCTTAATTGGCACATTTGTACCGTTATTTCTAAATAAACGAGGCATCGATCCAGCCATTGCAACGGGACCATTTATTACAACAAGCAACGATATTTTGGGTATTTTACTCTATTTCTTAATAGCGAAATCTATTTTAGGTATATAGTTTTTGGGCGCCTGCCTGCCGGAAGGCAGGTTACCATAAAAGGGTCGGGCTTGGAGCCTGTCTTGAGCGAAGTCGAAAGGTTTCAAGTCCTCGCACTTCCTTCGTCAGGCTGTGGGCTTTCCACTGCAATCTCTAACTCGGGTTAATCTGTAAACTAAGGTGTTCAAAAACAAAATTAGTGCTTATTTACAACCATCTTTTCATATTTTTACACAAATTAAAACGCCGTAATTTTACAACATGAAAATACTCCACCTCGATAGCAACCACGATTTATTAATCCGTCAATTAAACGACTTAGGATTCACTAATCATGAAGATTTTACCTCTTCAAAAGCACTGGTTGAAGCCTCAATACATGAGTATGATGGTATTGTTATAAGAAGCCGTTTCACCATAGATAAGCAATTCTTAGATGCCGCAAAAAACCTAAAATTTATAGGTCGTGTAGGAGCCGGTCTAGAGAATATAGATTGTGATTACGCCGAACAAAAAGGGGTGTATTTAATTTCTGCTCCCGAAGGTAATAGGAATGCCGTAGGCGAGCACACTTTAGGTATGTTACTGTCGCTTTTTAATAAATTAAATAAAGCCGATGCCCAGGTTAGATCTGGCAAATGGTTGCGCGAAGATAACCGTGGTATCGAACTAGATGGCAGAACCGTAGGGCTTATTGGCTACGGAAACATGGGTAAAGCTTTTGCTAAAAAACTACGCGGTTTCGATGTTGAGGTGCTTTGCTACGATATAAAAAACAATGTTGGCGATGCCAATGCAAAACAAGTGTCGCTAACCGAGTTTCAAGACAAAGTAGAGGTGTTAAGTATGCACACGCCGCAAACGCCATTAACCTTAAACATGATTAATGAAACGTTTATAAACCAATTTAAAAAGCCATTTTGGTTTTTAAATACGGCACGAGGTAAAAGTGTGGTTACAACCCATTTGGTTTCGGCCATAAAATCTGGTAAAATTTTAGGTGCAGGCTTAGATGTTTTGGAGTACGAAAAAGCATCTTTCGAAAGTTTGTTTTCATCTCAAATGCCAGAGGCTTTTCAATATTTAATTAATTCAGAAAAGGTGCTGCTAACCCCTCATGTTGCTGGTTGGACTGTTGAAAGTAAAGAGAAATTAGCACAAACCATTGTAGATAAAATTAAAGCGAAATTTTGTTAAATTTAATGCATGAAGAAAACCATCTTAGTTTTTTCAGGATTAATAATAGCATTGTTACTACTGTTTCAAATAAGTACCTATTCTATTATTTCTGGAAATTTAAAAATGGAATTTGCAATTACCATAATTGCCGTTATATTTTTAATAGTTGGCATTTATATAAATAAAAAGAGTCTTCAAAAGCCAGCAAACGCTTCACAAGGTATTAATTATCAAAAAATAAAAGATTTAGAAATTACAACGCGGGAGTACGAGGTGCTTCAGGCTATTTCAGAGGGTTTATCAAATAAAGAAATATCAAATAAATTGTTTCTTTCAGAAAGTACTATAAAAACACACGTCTCCAATCTTTTAGTAAAACTAAATGCAAAACGCAGAACGCAGGCATTACAAATAGCACAAAAGCTTCAAATTATTTAAAATTTAATACATTTATACAAAAGTACTAGGCATTTGGTACTTTAGTATGACCTCATTTTCTACCGGTATTCTAGCTTTGTAACAAATCTAAAACTATACAGATGAAAAATACAGTTATTAAATACGGCCTTTATGGTTTGTTAACGGGTGTTGTAATTTTTTTAGCATCCATTGTACTTGGTAAAGGTTTAAGTTACTCCACGCAAGAACTTCTGGGTTATGCTTCCATGATAGCATGCTTGTCCTTTGTGTTTTTCGGGATTAAACATTATCGCGACCATGAAAATAATGGCATCTTGTCATTAAGAAATGCAATAATTATTGGTGGTTTAATATCGGTTTTAGTTGGTATAGGTGTTGGTATTGCAGATTATATTTATACTACCGTTATAAACCCAGATTTTGCCACAGAGTATTTAGAAACCACCTTAAAAACTATGGAAAGCACACTTTCGCCCGAAGCGTATCAAACCCAAAAAGCAGAACTCGTTAAACAAATGGAAGATTATGGAGGCTCTGGTTTTATGGCGTTGCTAATGTGTTTTACCGTTGTGCTTATTGGATTTGTTATATCTTTAATATCTGGATTAATTCTTCAACGTAAATACATTTAAAATGCAATCGAAAGCCACAACCGTAAAACAATATCTGGATGAATTGCCAGAAGACAGAAAAGAACCTATTACAAAACTAAGACAGCAAATTTTAGATAATCTTCCAAAAGGTGTAGAAGAGACCATGAGTTACGGTATGTTGGGTTACGTAATTCCGCATTCGGTATATCCAGAAGGTTACCATTGTAACACAAAACTACCATTACCTTTCATGAATTTGGCTTCTCAAAAAAATTTTATTGCGGTTTACAGTATGGTCATTTATTCTAAACAAGAAGTTATGGATTGGTTTACTGCAGAGTATGTAAAACGTTGTAAATATAAATTGGATATGGGTAAAAGTTGTATGCGTTTTAAAAAAATGGACGATATTCCTTTCGATTTAATTGGCGAACTAACAGCAAAAGTAAGCGCCGAAGAATGGATTAATATTTATGAAACTACAATAAAAAAGTAAGGCTAATTTCCGCTTTGGCTGGAACAAAAAAATATATTATGAAAAAACGTGTAACAGGCATTGGTGGTTTATTTTTTAAAACTAAAGATCCTAAGGCAGCAAAAGATTGGTATAAAAAACATTTAGGTTTTAATACCGACGATTATGGATGCACGTTTTGGTGGAAAGATGAGAACGGTAAAAAATGCTCAACGCAATGGAGTCCTTTTCCCGAGGATACAACATATTATGAGCCGTCCAAAAAGGACTTTATGTTTAATTATAGGGTAGAACACTTAAAAAAATTACTTAAAGTTTTAAAAGAAGAGGGCGTTACCATTGTAGGCGAAATAGAAGAGTATGAATACGGTAAGTTTGGTTGGATTTTAGATAACGACGGAAATAAAATTGAACTTTGGGAGCCCGTAGACTCTGCTTTTTTGTAAATTCGTTTTTCTAAAAACAAAAGGTGTCTTATATAGAAATTCTTCAATCTTACAACTTAACAATATTACAGTGGGCAGCTATTGGGTTTGCCGTTTTTTTATTAGGCTTATCTAAATCTGGTATAAAAGGTATTGGTATTATAATCGTAGTAATTCTGGCCTTTGTTTTTGGCGAAAAAGCATCAACAGGAGTTTTACTGCCCATGCTAATTTGCGCCGATGTTTTTGCGGTTATTTATTATAACAGGCATGCGCAATGGGGTATTATTAAAAAACTAATCCCGTGGATGATTGTTGGTGTTTTAGTTGGTGTTTGGGTAGGTAACGATATTTCGGCATTGCTTTTTAAAAGGCTTATGGCTATTATAATTATAGGTTCGGTGGCCTTAATGTTTTATAACGAAAACAAAAAGTCTGATAGCGTACCAACCAATAAAATTTTTGGTATTTCCTTAGGTTTTTTAGCAGGTTTTACAACCATGATTGGTAATTTGGCGGGTCCTGTTTCTAATATTTATTTTATGGTAATGCGTTTTCCTAAAAACGAGTTTATAGGTACAGCGGCATGGTTGTTTTTTATTATAAATGTGTTTAAGTTGCCATTTCACATCTTTGTTTGGAAAACCGTTACGGTTGAGACTTTGGTTTTAAATTCTGTTTTAATTCCGGCCGTAATAATAGGGTTTTTTGTAGGAGCTCAAATTGTTAAGCTAATTTCCAATGTAAATTACAGACGTTTTATTTTAATTGTAACCGCTCTTGGTGGTGTAATTATGTTATTTAAATAAAATAACTAATAGACTATGTAACATTAGGTTAGGTAATGTTACATATAGATATATAACAATTTAATTTTTACTAATTTTACAGTCTAACCAAAAAAATACTAAATAAATGTCTGACGAAAAAAATTTAAGCGACGACCTAAATGATATGTTAGGAGACGCAAAAGATGGCGCAAAAAAAGCAGCAGATAAAGCTGAAGAAATAGCTGGAGAAGCTAAAGAAAAAGCTAAGGAGTTTGCCAGTGAAGCTAAAGAAGCAGCTTCTGAGTTTTCAGAAGGAGCCAAAGAAGCATTTGATAAAGCTACAGGTGAAAACAAGAAAGTTTTGGCCGGAATATTAGCTATTTTATTAGGGGCATTCGGGGTGCATAAATTTATTTTAGGCTACAATAAGGAGGGCATCATTATGCTTGTTGTTACTTTAGTTATTGGAGGAATTACTTGTGGTATTGGAGCAGGTTTGATGGGGGTTATTGGATTGATTGAAGGTATTATGTATTTAACCAAATCAGACGCAGAATTTTATAATACATATCAGGTAGGTAAAAAACCTTGGTTTTAAGCCCTTTTAACACATAAATAAAAAAGTCAAAATTAAATCTTTGGCTTTTTTTATTTAATTTATCTTTAAAGAAAATGAGTAAATTATTCGGTTTTGTTTTCTAATTTACGCTCTAACTCTGCCTGAAACTCTTCCATAACTGGTTTTACGGTGCTTTCTGGTAGGTCTGCAATGCGAATATACATGAGGCCGTCGACTGAGTTATTAAATAGCGGATCGACATTAAAAGCGACTAGGCGTGCGTTTTGTTTAATGTATTTTTTTAGTAAAACAGGCAAGCGCAATGCACCTGGTTCTATTTCGTCTATAAATTTATCGAACTTATTTAAATCGGCTTCGGCTTCGTCAAAAACAAAGTCTTTGTCGGCATCTTTCAGTTTTACTTTAAATTCCTTTTTTGGATGCACGTATTGTGCAATATATGGGTCGTAGTAATGCGATTTCATAAACTCGACCATTAAGGATTTTGAGAAGTTTGAAAACTGATTACTTATACTTACACCACCAATTAGGTATTTATGTTCTGGGTAGCGTAATGTGGTATGTACAATGCCTTTCCAGAGTAAAAATAAAGGCATTGGTTTTTGCTGATATTCTTTTATTATAAAGGCGCGCCCCATTTCGATGGACTCGCTCATCATTTTATGTAGTTCCGGTTCAAATCGAAATAAATCCTGCAGGTAAAACCCATTGATACCAAATTGTTTGTAAATGTCGGTTCCTAGGCCCATTCTATAGGCTCCGGCAAGTACTTTACTGTCGTTATCCCATAAAAACATGTGGTGGTAGTAATTGTCGAAGGTATCTAAATCTATAGCCTCGTTGGTGCCTTCGCCAACTTCTCTAAAGGTAATTTCTCTTAATCTTCCAATTTCGCGTAGCATATTTGGCATGTCTTTAGCTTGGGCCAAAAACACTTCGTAATTTTTACTTTGTAAAAGCCTAGCATCGTTTTCTCTTAGGGCATCAACTTCGGCAATTATTAACGCATTATCAACCGGAGTTACAATGTTTTTAGGAGGTTTAGGCGTTTTTAAGGTTGATGATATATTGTCTAATATTTTAGATTTATGCTCAAAAGCATTGGCCAACATATATGTTTTGCGGCGTAAAAACTCAGAGAATTCTTTTAACGAACCGTGTTCTTTTTGATCGTTTACAGATATAGGTTTACCAATTCTAACCTTAATAACACGTCTTTTTTGTGTTAAAACTTCCGATGGTAATTTGGCGGTTCTAAAGGTGTCGCTAAGTTTAGAAAGCTTATAAAATAATTTGCTATTTTTAGCATGAAAGTAGATAGGAACAACTGGTACTTCGGCTTTTTTAACGAGTTTCATAGCGGCTTCTTCCCAAGGTCTATCAACAACTAATTTACCATCGCGATAGGTAGATACTTCACCTGCTGGAAAAATACCTAATGGGTGGCCAGCTCGTAAATGTAGTATGGAGTTTTTAAAACCTGCTACGCTCGATTTAACATCTTTTCGGTCTTCAAAAGGGTTAACAGGCATTATGTAAGGTACTAAAGGGGCAATACGGTGTAATAAAAAATTAGCAATTATTTTAAAATCCTTACGCTGTTCTAGCATTAGTTTTAATAGTAATATGCCATCTATTCCGCCTAATGGATGGTTAGAAACGGTTATATAAGCACCATCTTTTGGTAAACGTTTTAGGTCTTCGTCTGGTATTTCAAATTTTATTTGAAACTCCTCTAAAATACGGTCTAAAAAATCAACGTCCTTTAAGTGGTTATTGCGTTTATAAAATTTATTTAGAGTAGATATTTTAAGCACCTTCATTAAAACCCAACCTATAAACGTACCTATAAAGCCATATTTATCTAGCTGTATGGCTTTTGCAACTTCTTTAGCTGTTACTAATCCTGTGTCTTGAGCTTTGGTCATGGGTGTAAATGTACTAAAATGTTTATTTAGTTACTACTTGAATGGTTTCTTGAGTGATTTGTTTTAATAAAATAGTTTTACCTGTTTCTATTTGTTGTATTGCGGATTGGGTGTAATGCCGTATGGTATAAAGTGATACGTTTGTATGGCTTGTTATTTTAAATTTAGATTTTAAATGATGCAAAAGGGCATCAAGATTGTTGTAAATATCATCCACGCAAACTGAAAAGCTTATGGCTGAATTTTGAATAACATCTACCTTCATCTTATATTGATGTAAAAGACTAAAAATTTCGCTTATGTTTTCTTCTACTATATAAGAGAAATCTAGGGAGGATAACGAAATTAAGACTTGATTTTTTTTCGCGATAAAGCATGGCAGCATTGGTTCTAGGGTTTCATTTTTTCCTATTTGAGTGCCTTGGGCTTCTGGGTTTAAAAAAGACTTTACATACAAAGGTATTTCTTTACCTTGAAGCGGTTGCAACGTTTTTGGGTGAATTACCGAAGCGCCATAAAAGGCCAATTCTATAGCCTCGCGATACGATATTTTATTTAAGAGTTGAGCGTTTTTAAAGTAACGTGGGTCTGCGTTTAATACTCCACGAACATCTTTCCAAATGGTAACACTACTAGCATTTAAACAATAGGCATAAATGGCAGCGGTATAATCGCTACCTTCTCGACCTAGTGTGGTTGTAAAATTATTGTTATCGCTACCTAAAAACCCTTGTGTTATGTTTAAAATAGATGTATTAAAACCAGTTGTTATGAGTTGTTTAGTGGCTTGCCAGTTAATATTAGCCCGCCTGTAATAATTATCGGTTTTTATATGGTTTCTTACATCTATCCAATTATTTTTTATATTAATAGTATTTAAGTACGCGCTAATTATAGTGGTAGATAAAAGCTCGCCATAACCAATAATTTGATCGTAAACATAATTGTAATCTGGCGATTTGTTACTTTTTAAAAAGCTATTAAGTTCATCAAATAACTCGTTTACTTTTTTAAATGCATAATGATTTACATGGTCGAACAGGTCTAATAAAATGGCATTATGATACTTTTTAACATCTTGAAGCGAGCTTTGTAATTGGGTTTTATTATCAAAATAATTTTTAATAACAAGCTCTAATGCATTAGTGGTTTTTCCCATAGCAGAAACAACTACAAGTGTGTTTTTATAGCCTACTTTTTTTAAGACTATAGCTAAGTTTTTTACGCCATTAGCGTCTTTAACCGAAGCGCCACCAAATTTAAATACTTGCATGTTTTAAGTTTGCTATATAATTTTTAATTCCTGCTTCACTTAATTGAACAACATCCCAATCTCGCAAAACTGTTGCGCCCTTTTTTTCATAAAAAGCTATGGCAGGTTCGTTCCAATCTATAACTTCCCAATTAATGCGTTTTACGCCTAAATCGTGTCCGTATTTAACAACCGTATCTAAAAGCGCAGTGCCCAAACCAGAACCTCGCATAGCTTTGCTAACAATTAAATCTTCTAGGTGAATTATTTTACCTTTCCAAGTGGAATAGCGGTTGTATATTAAAGCTATACCTTCAATTTTAGAGTCAACCTCGGCCACAAAGCAATGAAATGCTGGTTTATCTCCAAAACCATCGTTTTGTAAATCTTCTATGGTTACTTCTACGGCGTCTGGTTCTTTTTCAAAAATGGCTAATTCGGTAATTAATTGATGTACCTGTGGCATATCGCTTGCCTTTGCGTTTCTAATTTTATATTCCATGATGTATTGTTAATGTGTCAAATATAGTTTAAAGTTACCCGTTTAAAAGTATATATCTAGAGCGAAAACGTTATAGTTTGTTAAAATTTTTAGATATTTGTATAAACTTTAAAAATTAGCTTCATGTCGCATAAAAAACAAACTCTAGGAGAATTTATAATAGAAAATCAGTCATCTTTTAAATATTCTTCAGGTGAATTATCAAGTCTGTTAAATTCTATTCGATTGGCGGCTAAAGTTGTAAATCATGAGGTTAATAAAGCAGGTTTAGTTGATATTATTGGTGCTGCTGGCGATACCAATATTCAAGGTGAAGACCAACAGAAACTAGATGTTTATGCTAATGATAAATTTATTCAAACCTTAACTAAAAGAAATATTGTTTGTGGTATTGCCAGTGAAGAGGAAGATGATTTTATTACTATAAACAGCCAAGACGAAAATCATCAAAACAAGTATGTTGTGCTTATAGACCCTTTAGATGGGTCCTCAAATATAGATGTTAATGTTTCGGTTGGTACTATATTTTCAATTTACCGACGAGTAACGCCCGTTGGAACACCGGTTCAACTTAAGGATTTTTTACAAAAAGGTAAAGAACAAGTTGCTGCAGGATATGTAGTTTATGGTACTTCTACCATGATTGTATATACCACCGGAGATGGTGTTAATGGGTTTACATTAAACCCAGCGATTGGCTCCTTTTATTTATCGCACCCAAATATGGAGTTTCCAGAAGATGGCACTATTTATTCAGTTAATGAAGGGAATTATATTCATTTTCCTCAGGGTATAAAGAATTATATTAAATATTGCCAACAGGAAGAGGACGACAGACCTTATACATCAAGATATATTGGGTCTTTAGTAAGTGACTTTCACAGGAATATGATAAAAGGTGGTATTTATTTATACCCACAAAGCTCTAAAAATCCGCAAGGAAAGTTACGCTTGCTTTATGAATGTAACCCAATGGCGTTTTTAGCAGAACAAGCTAAGGGAAAATCTAGTGATGGTTTTACAAGAACTTTGGATGTTGATCCTACAGAACTGCACCAACGCGTACCTTTTATTTGTGGAAGTAAAAATATGGTTGAAAAAGCAGAGGGATTTATGAGAAATGCTGAAAAAAAATAATACAACATACCTTTTAGGATTACGCTTGTATAACGGCTATAGAGTATAACAAAAAACGCGAACCTTATGGTTCGCGTTTTTTGTTATTAGGGTTAAATAATGAGGTGGCTAATGATTAATAATTAAGCGTTTGGTTACTTTGATATTATCAGTTTCAAAACGCAAGACATAAGCACCGTTGCTTATTTTGGCAGTATCAAATTTTGATGTATTATTTTTATGATTAAAGCTTTTAATTAGTCTGCCATTTAGATCGGTTATTGATATTACTCCGGAAGTTTTAGACTTAATATTTAATTCGTTTTTAGTTGGGTTGGGGTAAATTTTAAGTTCCGGTTTTTCCACATCTTTAATAGATAGCGATGAGCAATTCGGGTAAGTACGCCTATCTCTACTAGCATTTAACCACGAACCAAAAATCCAGGTTTGGGTAACCATTTGGGTAGGGAAGCCATCATTGTTGTTAGTTTGCAAAACCCGATTTTCATTTTCAAAAGTATTGCCGTTCCATTTAGTTTTTAAGGTTTCAATTAAGAAGTCGTTACTATTGTAGGTGTAATGTCTTATTCTATCATTTTCCCAGGCAGAGGAGTTCCAATGGTCCGATTTTTTAGAGCTTAATAAATTACCGGTGTAGTTATATGTTTCTTTCGTATCATATATCCAAGAACTGTTGGAGCTATTATAATCATAAATAGTAACAACATTAAAAGAATCGTTGGGGTTATAGGTGTATTCTGTTTTTTTATTATTCATCCAAACCATATTAGTTTCATCCCAAGTTTGAGTTATGTTTTCTGTAATTAAATTTGAAGCGTTGTAGGTGTTTAGTTCTCTGTTAGATGGTTCCCAATTATCATCAAGCCAATCATAATTTATATATTCAGTTAAATATGTTCCCGTATAAAAAAACTCTGTTTTTAGCTGATCTTCCCAGGTACCTGTATCCTCATTCCAAAGCTGATTTATAGACTCTACAGGTAAATCGTTAGCGTTGTAAGTTAATGTAAGGTAAGAAGCGTTTTCAAGCATTCCAGAGCCTCCGTAATCAATAAATTTAGATAGGCCTTCGGTAGCTAAGCACGAACCATTAAATGTGAATGTGGTTTGAGAAACTAGATTCCACATGGTGCCGTTCCAGATATCATTTTCCCAAACTTCGGGCACATGTATTAGGTTAGTTTCTGTTTGCGAGTAATTTTTAGTAAATATAAATAACAGGAAAATAAGTAAAGTATGCTTCATTTGGTTGGGTTTAAAGGGTTGTACTTTTTTTTAGGTTGTCAATCTAGTTTGAAAAGCCCGCGTAAATTTTTCGTTGAGTCTTTACTTTTAGTAGGTGCTTGTTTGTTTACTGTTTCCGCTTCTGTGCTTGTTCTCGTTTTTGTTGCGGTTCTCCTTTTTTTAGCAGTTGTGTTGTTTTGTTCTGGATTAGGTGCCGAAACTCTTTGTGAAGATCTTCGAGCTGCCTTAACAGGTGATGTCTCGATTTTCTCTTTTGCTGCTACAACAGGTTCAACACCTTCATTTAAAACGACTTTAGGTTTTAAAACATAGCCTTTACTTTTTCTATAAGCAATAGCTTTTAGTAGTTCTACCGATGGATTAAGGGCTTTAGCATTAACAGCATCATAAATAGTTATAGCCTCACTATACCTTTTTTGTTCTTCGTAAATTAACGCTAGTAAAAGATGATCTTGGGGAGTTATTATCTCATCTTTATTTATAGGGTTTTCTTGGATACTTTTTTTTATATCGCGTTCGGCATTATTTAAGTCGCCTATGTAATAGTAATACTGGCCACGATTAAAATAACTGGAATAATGTGGCACCATAGCAACGTTTTCATTTAACTTTTCAATTTTAGCAGAGTCTATTTTTCTAGATCGCATTTGTTGTAAAGCGTGTTGCTTTTTACCCTCAATAATATCAAGGTAAGCATCACAAACGTATGCTAGATCATATTTAAATTTTTGGTTTAAATCACGTCTTACTTGTTGTCCGGCTATAAATTTTTTTGTTTTATCTTCTTCTTTAATTTGTGCATCTATAATAGCTGCATAAGTAGTCATGTGTTTAGTAAAACACGCATGGTAAATTTTATCGGGTAATTGTTGGGTGTTTTCTTGGGCTTCAATGCAATCACATATATCGGCTTTATAGTTGCTTTCGTAATTTTGAGAATAACTATTTAGGCCCCAAAGGAGCATCACTAAAAATATAAGCTGTTTCATACTGTTGCATTTTATTCTTGGTCTACTTCTTCTTTAGTTCCAACTACCATCTCTTTTACATAAAGGGCACAGTATTTTAAGGCTTTTTTAGATTTGTTTAAATTTAAAGTAGCACGTCCTTTATTTACAAACGAGGCTCCACTATTGCCAATATCGTCTATAACATCTGGTATTACTTGCAATAATTCATCGATGTCGTTTTGGGCACTTTCCAAGAGTTCGGCTTGCAAATCGGTTGGAATTTCAATACCAACTTGGGTTAAGCTATCGTGCACATAAACTTTGTGGTATAGATTATAAGTTAGGTCTACAAATTTATCTGCACTTTCTATTTTAGAAGGTCGCTTGGGTTTTAACTGTCTTTTGTTTTGAGAAAAACTTTGAATTGGCATAGTAAAAACTAGGCATAGTAAAATAAGTAAAAATGTACGGTTGAGGGATTTCATGAGTGTAAGTAATTAATTAATAGCACTATAAATATACATTTTAAATTTGGAAATGGCGAGTCTAATTTATTATTTGTAAGTATTTAGTTATTAATTGTTACGTATTTTAAGTTTTTTATTAGAGATTATTCGGCCTCTTATTCGTATTTTTAAATCTTAAACCAACCTAACAAAGTTCTATGTGTTTAATTTATGCGTTACTCAAGAAGAGTTTCTGTTATTTTGTTTTTATAATAAGCGCGGTTTTATGTTCTCAAGAGCAAAAAGAACTAGATTCTCTTATAATTCAATTAGAAAAACAAACGGAAAAAGACTCCATACGAGCACAACTACTAGTTACAACATCCAATAAATTTGTGCGTAAAGATCTAGCTAAATCCTACGAGTTAGCTGAAGAAGCTCTTAATATTTCTACCGATATTAAATGGAAAAAAGGTGTAGTATTAGCCTTAAGGCAAATGGGAGTTGTTTATTATAGGCAAGGGAACATTTTAAAAGCAACAGAGCAATGGTATAAGGCTTTAGAAATTTTAAAAACCATTGAAAATAGTGCGCTTTTAGAATCTAGTATTTATAATAATTTAGCAAATATTTATTCCGATTCTGGAGAGTTTGATAAGGCCTTAACGTATTACAATAAGCTGTTATCTATTTCTGAAAAACTAGATAATAAATCCTCTCAAATTATAGCACTAACCAATATTGGCACACTGTTAACAGAAAGAGAAGCATCTATAGATAATGGTATTGAAAGCTTAGAAAAAGCTCTAGCCTTAGCCAAAGAAATTCGTAATGACAGGTATGAGTTGAGCATTCTGTTAAACATTGGGTTGGCTTATAAAAGAAAAAGAGATTATAAAAAGGCTGAGTTTTATTATCTAAAAGTGCAAGGATTAGCACAGCAAAATGATGATAAGTATGTGCAGATTTTAGTGTTTAATAACCTAAGTAATATTAGTATTTTAAAACGCGATTATGCTCAAGGAGAAAGGTATGCTAAACAAACATTAAACCTAGCAAAGGAAATTGGCGCAGTAGAGTGGGAAGCTAGTGCATGGGAAAACTTGTCTAATATTTATGAATCTAGAAACCAAAGCAAAAAGGCTCTAACCTATTACAAAAACCATATTAAGCTTATTGATAGTTTTAATGCCATGCAAAATAAAGAAGAGTTGGCCAGTTTAGAAGCAAAGCACAAGTACAATTTAGAAAAGCAACTATTAAATACAGCACACGAAAAAAAACAACTTTTAGCCGAAGAAGAGATTAACAGACAAAAACTTATTAAAAACACTTCCTTACTAGTAGGATTTATTGTTTTAGTAGCCTCAATTATTGGTGTTACCTTGTTTAGAAGAAAGCAATTAGCGGTTGCAAAAGCAAAAGAAATTGAACTTAAAAATAAGGTAACCGACACCGAACTAAAAGTTTTAAGAGCGCAAATGAATCCGCATTTTATATTTAACTCTCTTAATTCTATTAACAGTTATATTGTAAAGAATGATAGTGAATCGGCCACTAACTACCTCACTAAATTTTCTAAATTGGTTAGAAAAACCTTAGAAAGCTCAACCGAAAAAGAAGTTTTATTAAAGGATGATATTGAAATTTTAAAAAACTATCTTGATATTGAAAACAAACGCCTTAATAATAGTTTTACGTATTCCATAAAGGTTGATGATGCTATTGATGCTAGTAATACACTAATACCACCATTAATTTTCCAACCTTTTTTGGAGAATAGCATTTGGCATGGCATTGCGCAAATGGAGCGGTCCGGACATATTAGTGTTGCGTTTAAAAAAGAAAACAATGTGCTGTTTTGTGTTGTAGATGATAATGGTGTGGGCAGAAAACAGGCTATTAAAGTATCTAAAGAAAATACCTCTTTAGGCATAAATTTAACCAAAAATAGAATAGATATTATCAACGCACAGAATAAAACCAAAGGTAGCCTTCGTATTATTGACAAGGAACAAGGGGTAAGAGTAGAAGTTAAATTGCCATTAAAACTTGCTTTTTAATTATGATAAAAACCATAATAATTGATGACGAGCAACATTGTACAGATGTTGTTTTAAAATTAACATCAAGCTACCCCGATGTTTTTAATGTTTTAGGTACCTTTAATACGGTTGAAGCAGGAATTGAAGGTACTAAGTTTTTACAACCAGAATTAGTCTTTCTAGATGTTATGATAGGGAATCAAACCGGGTTCGATTATTTAAAACAAATTGAACATATAAATTTTAACGTCATTTTTACAACGGCTTTTGAAACTTATGCAGTTGAAGCTTTTCGTTTTAGTGCTTTAGATTATTTACTAAAACCTATTGATAAAGATGATTTTCATGCCACGGTTTTAAAACTTCAAAAAGTGGTTGAAACATCAGATTTAAAGAACAAAATTGATGTGCTTTTCCATAATTTGAAAGTAAAAAATGCATTAAAAAGAATTAGTATAGCAACATCAGATGGTTATGTTTTTGTTGAGGTTTCAGATATTTTGTACTGTAATGCAGATGTTAATTACACGCATATTTATACCAAACATGGTGAAAAAATTACTACTTCAAAAACATTAAAAACTTTTGATAAATTGCTTAGTAATAATCATTTTTTTAGGGTGCATAACTCCTACTTGGTAAATCTAAATTATGTTACTAAATACACCAAAGGTAAAGGTGGTTATGTTACAATGCAGGATAATAAAAATATAGATGTTTCTGTAAGGCGTAAAGAAGAGTTTATACAGCGGTTTATAAAAATATCATGACAAAAAAAATGCGAACTGTAAAGTTCGCATTTTTTAATTAAAATATTATGGATTTTACATAGCAACTAAATCGCCAGTAACATCTTTGGAAGGTAGATTAGATTTACCCATTAAATATAAATCTACTTGTCTAGCAGCTTCTCTACCTTCAGAAATAGCCCAAACAATTAAGGATTGTCCGCGACGCATATCGCCTGCTGTAAATATATTTGGAATATTGGTTTGATACTTTCCGTACTCTGCTTTATAGTTAGAACGAGCATCTGTTTTAATACCTAGTTTATCAGCCAAGGTGCTTTCTGGACCTGTAAAACCAAGTGCTAATAAAGCTAAGTCGCATGGCCAAGTTTTTTCGGTACCGGCAACTTCTATAAGTTGAGGACGTTCACCAGGAACCATTTTCCATTCTACATTAACCGTTTTTAAAGCTGTTAATTTTCCGTTTTCATCTTTTACAAATTCCTTTGTATTAATTAACCAATTACGCTCAACGCCTTCTTCGTGAGACGATGATGTTTTTAATTGTAATGGCCAAAAAGGCCAAGGTGTAGTTGGCGAACGGTGCCCAGGTGGTTTAGGCATAATTTCGAAATTAACTACAGATTTAGCGCCTTGTCTGTTTGATGTTCCTACACAGTCTGATCCTGTGTCACCACCACCAATTACAATTACGTTTTTATCTGTTGCTAATACTTGATTTTCAACTTTTTTACCAAATAATATTTTGGTTTGTTGGGTTAAGAAATCCATAGCTTGTACCACACCATCGGCATCAATACCTGGTGTTGGTAGGCTTCGTCTTTCTGTTGCACCACCACAAAGTACTACGGAGTCAAAGGCTTTAAGGTCTTTAACATCATAATTAACCCCAACATTTACATTGGTTTTAAATGTAATACCTTCGGCTTTTAAAATGGCTAAACGACGGTCTATAATCTCTTTCTCCATTTTAAAGTTTGGAATACCGTAGCGTAATAGGCCTCCAATTTCGTCATCGCGTTCAAAAACAGTAACAGTGTGTCCCGCTCTGTTTAATTGTTGAGCCGCGGCTAAACCAGCAGGACCAGAACCTACAACAGCAACCGTTTTACCGGTTCTAGTTTTTGGTGGTTGTGGTTTTATCCAACCTTCTTTAAAAGCACGTTCTACAATATTTTTTTCAATATTTTCTATAGACACAGGGTCTTCAATAATACCTAATACACACGATTTTTCGCATGGGGCAGGGCATAAACGACCTGTAAATTCTGGGAAATTATTTGTAGAGTGCAGTAACCATGAGGCTTTTTTCCATTCTCCTTGATGAACCATATGGTTAAAATCAGGGATTAAGTTTCCTAACGGACAACCACTATGGCAAAAAGGAATACCGCAATCCATACAACGCGACCCTTGTTTTGTTATTTCTTCCTCGGCTAGAGGTTGAGTAAATTCTTTATAATGCTTTACACGATCTTCTACAGGCTTGTAGCTCTCATCTTGTCTTTCAAATTCTTTAAATCCTGTTACTTTTCCCATGACACTATGCTGTTGTTAATTCTTCTACCATTGGTTCTTCTGTCTCTAAACGTTTTAAGGCACGTTTGTATTCTATTGGCATCACTTTAACAAAATTACCAAGACTTGTATCCCAGTCTGCTAATAATGTTTTAGCTAGGTTACTATCTGTATAAAGTGCGTGTTTCTCAATAGTTTGTTTTAATTCGTTTGCATCTTCACCTGTAATATCTTCAAACTCTATAGTTTCTGTATTACATAATCCGTTTACAAATTTATTATTAGGGTCGTATACATACGCAATACCACCACTCATACCTGCTGCAAAGTTTCGTCCTGTTTTACCAAGAACAATTACTTTACCACCTGTCATGTACTCACATCCATGATCTCCAACACCTTCAACAACTGTAGTTGCTCCAGAGTTTCTTACTGCAAAACGTTCGCCTGCAATACCATTTATGTAAGCTTCACCGGCAACGGCACCAAACAAGCATACATTACCAACAATAATGTTGTTTTCGGCTATAAAATCTGCTTTTGCAGGTTTTTTAACAATTAGTTTAGCTCCAGATAAACCTTTACCTAAATAATCGTTAGTGTTACCTTCTAAAATAAATGATAAACCGTGTGCGCCAAAGGCTCCGAAACTTTGTCCTGCAGATCCTGTGAAGTTAATATTCAAGGTGTCTTCAGGTAATCCTAAGTGCCCGTAAATTTTAGAAATTTCGTTACTTACAATAGCACCAACTGTACGGTCTATATTGTTTATAGGGTAAGCAAGCGTCATTTTCTCCTTACGGTATAAAGCTCTATGCGAATCTTTAAGAATTGTAAAGTCTAATACGTTTTCTAGGTTATGGTCTTGAGCTTCTGTATTTCTTACAGGAAGGTCGTTATAAGCTGATGGTCTGTGAAGTATGCTAGATAAATCTAAACCTTTTGCTTTGTAATGTTTAATCGCTCTATTAGCATTAATTTTATTGGTTTGACCAACCATTTCTGCTAAGGTTCTAAACCCTAGTTGCGCCATTATACCTCTTAATTCTTCAGCAATGTAGTAGAAGAAATTAATAACGTGCTCTGGTGTTCCTTTAAAGTTTTTACGTAGTTCTTTATCTTGAGTTGCAATACCTACAGGGCAAGTATTTAAATGACACTTACGCATCATAATACAACCTGAGGCTACTAAAGGTGCTGTGGCAAAACCAAATTCTTCTGCACCTAACAAAGCAGCAATGGCAACATCACGACCTGTTTTTAATTGGCCATCACATTCTACAACAATTCTACTTCTTAAGTTGTTTAATACTAAAGTCTGTTGTGCTTCTGATAAACCAAGTTCCCAAGGTAAACCTGCATGTTTTAATGAGGTTAAAGGAGAAGCTCCTGTTCCACCATCGTAACCAGAAATTAATACCACATCGGCCTTAGCTTTTGCTACACCGGCAGCGATTGTACCTACACCAACTTCCGATACTAATTTTACGTTAATTCTAGCTTCGCGATTTGCATTTTTTAAATCGTAAATTAATTGTGCTAAATCTTCAATAGAATAAATATCATGATGTGGTGGTGGCGAAATTAACCCAACAAAAGGCGTGGAGTTACGTGCCGAGGCAATCCAAGGTAAAACCTTTTCGCCAGGTAGTTGTCCACCTTCACCAGGTTTAGCTCCTTGAGCCATTTTAATTTGAATTTCTTTGGCGCTAGAAAGGTAGTGTGATGTTACCCCAAAACGACCCGATGCTACTTGTTTAATAGCAGAGTTACGGCTATCGCCATTTATATCTTTTTGAAAACGTTTTCTGTCTTCTCCACCTTCACCAGAATTAGATTTTCCTCCAATTCTGTTCATGGCTATGGCTAAATTCTCATGTGCTTCACGAGAAATAGATCCATAAGACATGGCTCCGGTTTTAAACTTCTTAACAATTTCTGTCCATGGCTCTACTTCTTCTAAAGGAATAGGGTCTAGGTTATCAAACTCAAATAAACCACGAATGGTCATTAAGTTTTCAGATTGTTCGTTTATGGCTTTTGCATAAACATCATAACTTGCTTGATCACTTAATCTAACCGCTTGTTGCAGTTTTGCTACTGTTGTTGGGTTAAATAAGTGGCGCTCGCCATTACGTCTCCATCT
The DNA here is from genome assembly GCF_900112595.1 of Algibacter pectinivorans. Classification (GTDB taxonomy): domain Bacteria; phylum Bacteroidota; class Bacteroidia; order Flavobacteriales; family Flavobacteriaceae; genus Algibacter_B; species Algibacter_B pectinivorans. The sequence continues at coordinate 530,110 of NZ_FOMI01000002.1, forward strand.
GTAATCGCCACCAATATTTAAACCTAGGTTTTTATCGATAGCATTATCTGGATACGCCTGTTTATAGCGTTGGTCAATTTCTTTTTCGATTTCATATAAACCAATACCTTCTATTCTAGAAGCGGTGTAAGGGAAATATTTTTCAACGAATTGCGAATTGAATCCAACAATTTCGAAAATTTGTGAACCTCTATATGAGTGTAGTGTAGAGATACCAATTTTGTTCATTACTTTTAAAATACCTTTTCCAATAGCTTTATTGAAATTATCAACCGCTTTTTGCTCGTCCATACCAGTAATGAAGCCTTCTTTAACTTGCATTCTAATAATTTCGTTAACCATATAAGGGTTTATCGCACTAGCGCCATAACCAAATAAGGTTGCAAAATGATGTGGCTCACGTGGTTCTGCCGATTCAATAATAATATCGAAATAAGAACGCTTACGTAAACGATTCAGTTGGTGATTTACAAATGAGCATGCTAATAAAGCAGGAATTGGTGCTAATTCTTGGTTTACACCTCTATCTGAAAGAATAATAATATTTGTTTTTCTTTCTAAAGCTTTTTCAATTTGGATAATGATATCATCAAGCGCATTTTCTAAACCATTCATACCCTCAATTTTCGGGTATAGCATTTGAATCGTTTCGGCTTGGAAACCATCAATATCAATAGTTCTAATTTTTTCTAAATCGCCGTTTGAGATAACTGGATTTTGAATTCTTAGTTTTCGACATTGTCTTTCGGTAATACTAAATATGTTTCTGTCTTTACCAAGGTTTAAGCTAATATCTGTTACAATTTCTTCACGAATACCATCTAAAGGTGGGTTTGTAACCTGCGCGAATAGTTGTTTAAAGTAGTTGGAGATTAATTGAGGTCTATCTGAAAGTACGGCTAATGGCGTATCAATTCCCATAGATCCTAAAGCTTCTTTACCTACTTGCGCCATTGGCGTAATTACCTCTTGAATATCTTCAAAAGTGTAATTGAATAAACGTTGGCGTGTTTTAATATCAATAGTTTCAATAGGGCAAGTTTCGCCAGTGTACGGTACATCTTTTAAATGTAAACGTGTTTTATCTAACCAAGCTTTATACGGTCTTTCTGAAACTATTTTGCTTTTTATTTCTTCATCGCCAATAATGCGACCTTCGTTCATGTCTACCAAGAACATTTTACCTGGCTCTAACCTACCATGTTCTTTAACATCTTCTGGGGCAACTTCTACAACTCCAATTTCTGAAGACATGATTAGTTTTCCGCTTTTAGTAACGGTATATCTTGAAGGTCTTAAACCGTTACGGTCTAATAAAGCACCTATGTAATCGCCATCTGTAAATGGTACCGATGCTGGTCCGTCCCAAGGCTCCATAATACAAGCGTTGTACTCGTAAAATGCTTTACGCTCCTCTGACATTGTAGCGTGTTTTTCCCAAGCTTCAGGAATCATCATCATCATAATTTCTGGTAATGATCGTCCTGTGTGTGTTAATAATTCAACCACCATATCCATAGAAGCAGAATCTGATTTTCCTGGTAAAATTATTGGGAATAATTTATCTATTTGCGGTCCAAAAACATCACTTTTCATGATTTCTTCACGAACACGCATTCTACTTACGTTGCCACGAAGGGTGTTAATTTCTCCATTTTGACACATGTGACGAAATGGTTGAGCCAACTCCCAAGTAGGCATTGTATTTGTAGAGAAACGTTGGTGTACTAAAGCCAAACGTGTTACTAAATCTATTTGTTGTAAATCGGTATAATACGGCCCAATATCTTCAGGCATTATAATACCTTTATATATTATTGTTGTTGTAGATAAACTAGGTACATAAAAGTAACTACTTTCAGAGATTTTAGAGGTTCTAATAGTATGTTCTGTTATTTTTCTAGCGGCGTATAATTTGGCTTTAAAAGTAGCCTCATCAATAGCTTCGGTTTTACCTATAAATAGTTGCTCTATATTAGGCTCCGATGCTAATGCAATGGCTCCTAATTGTGTAGAGTCTACAGGCACTTTACGCCATCCTAAAACGGTAAGGCCTTGCGCTTCAACTTCCTTTTTAAAAGTTGCTTTGCAAAACACATATTGGTTGTCTACCTTAGGTAAAAATACCATACCTACGGCGTACTCCCTTTGTTCTGGAATATCAAAATCGCAAACGCGTTTAAAATAGTCGTGTGGGATATCAATTAGCAGTCCAGCACCATCACCAGTTTTCCCATCTGCACTTACACCACCACGGTGCTCTAATTTTACAAGAATTTCTAAGGCGTCATGAATGATTTGATTTGTTCTCTCTCCTTTAAGATTACAAATAAAACCTGCCCCACAGTTTTCGTGTTCAAATTCTGGTAAATAAAGTCCTTGCTTCTTAATCATAGTCAACAATAAATTAATTTAAAAACTTGAGTTGAGAAGCTAAGATACGTTCTACAATTTGAATTACAATACAGACTATTTATTATTTCGATTTTAGAGGACATTGGGATGTAAAAATAATTATATATCAATATTACTCCATTTTTTTAATGAATATTCAAACTGTTAAATAATGTTAATATATACGTATATCTGAATTTTTGGTAAAGATTCCTGTAATAAATGAAAATTGCTCTAGAGATTTTACTAAAATACTAACAATAATTCAATTATTCTCGTTGTTGATAATTCAAAAAAAATATAATTTAATCAAGCACCCCTAAAAAAATAGGGTAAAAAATGGAATATTAATAAAAGTTATCTAATTACCCCTATTTTTTATGGGGGTTAAGTTTTTTTCATATAGTTTAGCCTCATTCTTAAGGGGAATTAGATCTAGAAAAATTTAATACAACAAACTAATCAAGAATTAGATCTAAGAAATTAAATAACTTAAAAATAAAACAATGATGAAAAAAATTTTTACACTTTCAATGCTTTTCGCAGCAACAGCATTATTTGCACAAGAAGAAACTCCAAAACTATCTATTAGTGGTAGTGTTGATGCTTATTACCAAACTTATTTAACTGCTCCTGATAATGTTGGTGCTGGTTTCGGAACTGCATTTGCAGGACAATCAGGATTTGCTTTAGGTATGGGTAACATTATTGCAAGCTATGAAGGCGAAAAAGCTGGTGTAGTGTTAGATTTAGTTACTGGACCTAGAGGTGCAGGTGCTACTTTTAGTAGTGATATTGTTGATGGTATTGTGAATCAAGCTTATGTTTACTGGAATGTTTCAGAAGGAACAACATTAACTTTTGGTCGCTTTAATACATTTTTAGGATACGAAGTAATTTCTCCTGCAGCAAACTTTAACTACAGTACATCTTACTTGTTTTCTAGTGGACCTTTTTCTCATATGGGTATAAAAGCAGATTTTGCTTTATCTGAAGATTTTAGCTTAATGTTAGCTGTTACTAATCCATGGGATGTTAATGATACTTCAATGACTGGAGAATATGCATTGGGTGCTCAGTTAGGATATAAAGGACAATTCTTAAACCTTTATTACGATAGTGGAGAGCATGGTGGATTAGGTTTCGAAATTGATTATACTGGTGGTTTTGATCTTTCTGATACTTTCTTCATGGGAATTAACGCAGCATATAATGATAATGATGGTGCTGGTTTCTACGGTGCAGCTTTATATCCTCAGGTTGCTACTTCTGATAGCTTCTCTATAGGTTTAAGAGGTGAATACTTTTCTGAACATGGTGATGATGATGACCAGCCTTCTGTTTTTGCTACAACTTTAACAGGTAGTTATACTGTAGATAACTTAATTATTAAGCCAGAAATTAGATTAGATTCTTGGAGTAATGATGAGCCATTTGTTGATAATGATGGAATGGCTTCAGATAACTTAGCAGCTTTCACTCTAGCAGCTATTTACTCTTTCTAAGAGAAAAACAAAACAAAGAGAATATTTTAACAAGTTCTCTATTAACGTAGAGAACTTGTTTTTTTCAATTAACTAACCCAATAAAAAAACTTATTATGTCTATATTAAATATGCCTTTAATAATTCAAGATACCGCCGCTATAGAAGGCGATATGGGAATGATGTGGATGCTTATATCAGGTATCCTAGTATTCTTTATGCAAGCAGGATTCTTTTTAGTAGAGTCTGGAATGACAGATTCAAAGAATGCCGTTAACATTGCCATGAAAAACTTCCTAGATATTGCCGTTGGTTCTCTAGCCTTCTGGTTTATAGGATATTCTTTAATGTATGGTGCCGATATGGGCGGAGGTTTCTTCCACTGGGGAGGATTTACTTTTTCTCAAGGTGCTGCAGATTTATTCTTTCAAACTGTATTTGCTGCTACAGCTGCTACTATTGTATCTGGAGCAATTGCAGGAAGAACAAAATATACAACGTATGCTATTTTTAGTATCATATTAACAGCTTTCATTTACCCTATCGCTGGTGGTTGGGAATGGAACGGTGGATGGTTAAACAACACCGATGGTATTATGCCTGCTGAGTTTATCGATTTTGCTGGATCTTCTATAGTTCACTCTGTTGGTGGATGGGCTGCACTTGTTGCTGCGTGGATGGTAGGTCCTAGAATTGGTAAATACCTTAACGGAAAACCAGTAGAATTACTAGGTCATAACCAAATGTACGCTACTTTAGGTGTATTTATCCTTTGGTTAGGATGGTTTGGTTTTAACGGTGGTTCTCAATTAGCATGGGGTGGTGATGATGCTACTGCAGCTTCTCAAGTTGTATTAGTAACAAATTTAGCTGCAGCTGCAGGTGCATTAGGTGCTTTATTACTTACTTGGTTTAAAGATGGAAAACCAAATTTAGGTATGACTTTAAACGGTGCTTTAGCTGGTCTTGTTAGTATAACTGCTGGTTGTGGAAACATGACAGAAGGTGGTGCTGTATTAGCTGGTTTAATTGGAGGTATTCTTGTAGTATTCTCAATGCAGTTTATTGAAAGAACATTAAAAATTGATGATGCTGTAGGTGCTATTTCTGTACACGGTGTAGTTGGAGCTTGGGGAACCTTAGTAATAGGTCTTTGGGGTGTTGATGGCGATGCTGGTATTGGTATACTTAATGGTGGTGGAGCTGCTCAACTAGGAGCTCAAGCTATTGGAGTATTAGCATATGCTGCTTGGGCAATTGGTTTATCATTTATTTTCTTAATGATTATGAAAAAGACCATTGGTTTAAGAGTTACAGAAGCAGAAGAAATTGCTGGACTTGACTGGGTGGAACATGGTTCTATCGCTTATCCAGGTAAGAGACAAAGAGAAATTGAAGAGTAGTCTTTAATAAAATAAAATAAAAACCAAAAGATGCCTTAGTAATAAGGCGTCTTTTGGTCTTTATTATAGCTACGAATAATAACTCTGTTTATTATTTAGTAGCATTGAAACAAAATATTTTCCTATTTTAACAAACTAAATTATATATATAAGTTAATGAATTATGAAAAAAATTGAAGCAATTATTAGAAAGTCTAAATATCGTGTAGTTAAGGAAGCGTTGCACGAAGTTGGGGTTAACTTTTTCTCGTATTGGGATGTAACCGGTCTTGGTAATGAAAAAGAAGGGCACGTTTACAGAGGAGTCTCTTATAGCACTAGTGATATTCAACGTAGACATTTATCAATAGTAGTAAATGATGATTTTGAAGAAGTAACAATTAAAACCCTACTTGAATCTGCAAGTACAGGCGAAGTTGGAGACGGTAAAATATTTGTCTCTGATGTGAAAGAATGTTATAGAATAAGGACAGGAGAAAAAGGTGTAGACACTTTAAAATAAAATATCATTTAAAATAAATATAATGGAAGGATTACTAACAACTAATAATGTATGGATGATGATCTGTACAGCACTTGTTTTTTTTATGCACACAGGGTTTGCATTTTTAGAAATAGGTTTAACTAGACAAAAAAACACAATAAACATATTATTTAAAAACATATTTATAATAACCGTTGGGTTATTACTTTACTATATAGTAGGATTTAATTTAATGTATCCAGGCTTTGCCGAAGATTCTTCAGGTATTTTAGGCTTTGCAGGATTTGGGTTCGATGCCCCTTTAACTGCCGAAGGCGCTTTAGATTTAACCTATAACGAAGGTTACACTTACTGGACTGATTTCTTGTTTCAAGGTATGTTTGCTGCTACAGCTGCTACTATTGTATCTGGTGCTGTTGCCGAACGTATGAAAATTGGAGCATTCATGATTTTTACAGTAATTTACGTAGGTCTTATATACCCAATTGCTGGATCTTGGAAATGGGGTGGCGGATTTTTAGACCAAATGGGATTCTATGACTTTGCAGGTTCTACGTTAGTACACTCTGTGGGTGGATGGGCAGCTTTAGTTGCAGTTTACTTACTAGGTTCTCGTATTGGTAAGTTTGATAAAGAAGGAAAGCCACAAGCAATACCAGGACATAATATACCATTAGCAACTGCAGGCGTTTTAATCCTTTGGTTAGGTTGGTTTGGGTTTAATGGAGGTTCTGTGCTTTCTGCCGATCCAGAATTAACATCATTAACCCTAGTTACAACATGTTTAGCCGCCGCATCTGGTGGTGTAATTGCAGCGTTTGTTAACTTTTTAAAATACAAAAACCTTGATTTAACCATGTTCTTGAATGGTATTTTAGGAGGATTAGTTGGTATTACTGCTGGTGCCGATGTTGTAACGCCAGAAAGCGCTATAATTATTGGTGGTATTGCGGGATCACTCATTGTATTTGCTGTTGCTTTTATAGATGCTATTAAATTAGACGATCCTGTTGGGGCCATTGCAGTACATTTAATTTGTGGTATTTGGGGGACTTTAGCTGTTGGAATCTTTTCAACAAACCCAGAGCACTCATTTTTAGTACAATTAATTGGAGTGGCTTGTTATGCAGGAATTTGTATAGTATCGTCATTTATAATATTCTTTGTTTTAAAGAAAACTACAGGAATACGAGTATCAGAAAAAGAAGAATTAGAAGGTTTAGATGCCCACGAACACGGAATGGATGCCTATCCAGATTTCAGGTTAAACGAGCACTAATCTTTAACAATTTAGTTTAGTTTGATAAAAAGGATGTTTTGCGTAATGCAAGACGTCCTTTTTTTTGTTTTTGGCGTTACCGAAAAAGGGTTCGGGCTTTACTAGTTGGTTTATATTTTAATTAATAGTACTTATGACTATAAATATTTTACAAGTCGCTCTCTGCGAGGAGCTCCAACAATTGCTCAATCCCTAAGGCAAGTGTTTACTAGCTTCTTGTTTTAGTATTAGGCATTGTGTGTTTTGGGGGAGGTTAATATAATTTCGCGGATATGAAATGGTTTTAATGTTTTATATCCGATGTTAAACGAATTTATCATTTTTTTTCTGACAAAGTCAAGTGTATTTATTCCTAATTGATTCAACCATTAATTGTCTCGTCCTGAAATAGTGTTACACTTAACATTATTTATTTATGAAACCATTCGATTCAAATTACAAAAAGCGCACACAAAAAGATTACAGTTTAAGTCTAAAATTACAAATTGTTCAAGAAATAGAACAAGGTCTATTAACCACCACAGGAGCTTTAAATAAATATGGCATTCAAGCTGCTTCTACCGTTCGAACTTGGTTAAAAAAATATGGTAACTTTGATTATCAATACTCAATCCAACAAGGTATGTCTAAAACTCCAGAACAACGTATATTAGAATTAGAACAACAAGTTAAACTACTTGAAAAGCAAAAGAACAGAGCGGAGTATTTAGCAGATAGAGCTGACA